>CAVVEO010000038.1:0-218998 GCA_963747245.1 uncultured Acidobacteriota bacterium | reverse complement strand
GGTTCATCGAAAGGGTGGCCGAGCGCTTCGCCGGCCTGAGGTCCTTTCAACCAGGCGATTACCACGACATCACCATGAACGCATCGTACGTGGTCGCATTGCTTAGACGGTACTTGGACGAGCGCGCCATCCATCCTCGTTGAGCGCCCATCGCCCTTCACTACCGCTGTTTGGCCGGGCCACACAAGACTGATCGCCCCCACCAAGGAATGCCTAGTCACTCGGCAGTCACCCAGCGGTGACTGAAGCCCCGATTTCCGGGGCGGGTCACCTGCCCAGACTCCACGTCCGAACCCGGCCTCGTTTCAAGGGGTCGGGTCAGGAGCGGTCAGCTAGCTGATTGGTGGTACCGTACCGAGTGCCAAGGAGCCAATTATGGAGCGAATCGCTATCAAAGCCACATATTGGACCTCCCCCGATGGTTGACCCACCGGCAAGGAGCCTGATGGGATCGATGAGTTCAGGAAAGATCTGGGGAACGCATACGCGTCGTTGGTTCGGGGTAATTCTGGTGGGTGCGGGGGTGGCCTATACGGGTTCGCGATTGAGTTCATTACGAGCATCTCTCTGCGCGACCTGCCGACCGCCATCCTTAGCGGCGTTGCATATGACATGGTCAAGGCTGGAGGGAACTCCTTCGTCGACGGCCGCTCATTGCCGCCTTCAAGAAGCTGCAAGCCAGGAACGCCGACCGTAGAGTCGGCGTCGATGTGCTCACGTTCTCCTTTCAAGATGCCGACGTCGTGGTGAAGGCGGTCCACTCAGACACCCTTCTCGGCGAGCTGGAACCGATCTTCCAAGAGCTTGCTAAGAGGTTCGAGTCCCTGAGGGGTCCGACCGATGAGCGGCCCTACTTGTGATTCACATTCCCCTCTTCGAAGACCCCGAGAACACTTGTGTCGTTTCCGGAGCCTCCTTGATGTTGACGAGACCATACAGAACATCCCTGCTGACAGCTTTCTAGGATACTGGGGTGTTCGTTACAGACCTTGAGGGGAAGCTGCGGGTCTTCGATGGTAGGCGGGGCATCCTCATTGACTCGGACTATATGACGCAGGCCGAGTACTGGGAGGCGCAGGAGAAGGAGTGGCGGCTCAAGCAGCGGGTTCGTGCTGAGCAAAGTCCCTCAGCGGAAGCAGCCAAACGGCAAGACTGAGCCCCTCTCCGGGGGCCCGTGAGGGTATCCAGCCCGCGGCGGTCCATTGGCGGATCACTGATGCCAGGCCCTATCGGAAACTCTCCGGCCGCGGTGCGTAGTACTCCAAGATCCCCGAACTCTCAACTCTCAACTGGACCGGTCTTCTGGTTTTTGGTCAACGTTGGGAGGCGTGAAGTCGGCGGGACGGGTTGCCGTGAGCAGGCTACCGAGACCCTCGAGGTTCACTTCATACTCGACCCGCTCAACACCAGCAGGCAAACCATGAGCGAATGACTCGGGAAGGAGCCGCGGAAAGTCGCCTTCGACGCGATATAGGCGCTCGCTGACCACGCGGAAATGCATCTCGGCGTACTGGGCGAGTTGCGCCTGGGAGTATCCAGCCGCCGTGAGCCTCTCCTCAAACAGGCCAAGTCGGTCTGGGTCCTCCTGCAACATCGAGCTGATGCCCTGAACCAAGGAGAGGAGTGAGTTTGCGGCGGCCGGCTCGTCGCGGACGCGCAGGCTGAACAGCTGAAGCGACCCGCCCTCCACAGGCTCGAGCTGATCTAGTCCGTTGATCCGGTGAATGTGTCCTCGGATGGACGTCGTGGTCTTCGCCTCGATCGAGGCGGCCAGCCATTGGAAGTCATCCCTGGCGCCGGTGGGCCCGACCCAGTGTTCGACCATCTGGAGTCCATGGGGCAGGAGCCAAACGCGCAGGAACCAAAGCTCGCCGAACAGCCCGCGGATCCTCCTCCGGTCCCAGACCCTCGGCCGGTGGGGACCCCCAGAACCTGCGCCATCGGGCAACGGACTTTCCGGACGGCCTCAACCGGGCCGACGCCTTGCTCCACTTGGTCAGCCAGGGTTGTCGCCACAACGTCGAACGCGTCGTGGCCATTGGCTTCCGTGCAGCCTATATCGATGAAGGGGCTGGCGGGGATTGCCTTCGACTTCCAACTCACGGGTCATCACGGTCATGCCACGACTGCGGAGGTCGGTAATCCCCGCGTCGAGCGATGAAACCGGCAGGAGCAGGTGCCGCTGGCCGTCGTGACCAACAGCCAGAACGACCCCATCGACCCCGTCGAGCGTTCAAGCTCCCATACGGAATCGCCCCTAGTCTCGAGCTCTCGCCACGCTGCCCAGGTGATCGGATTGCTCATCAGTCCTCCGGCGACACGACTGTACCGGTGACGTACTCGCGGGCAGCCGCGCTTTCGGAGAAGAGGGAGACGACCGCTATGCCGATGATGTCTTCGCCTTGGTCTGGGTTGTCGTAAATCGGAACACGCCGCGGCTCCGCCTTTTCGCTCGACTCACCATGGCCCGAGTAGCGGCTGATCGGGTAGATGAGCAGCACGCCCTCTTGGGGGCCACGCACCTCGCGGAGGTTCTCCCCGTACTTTCCAGGCCGGTCCGCCGCTATCCGAATCTGCTCGTCCGTCAGGCCCACCTCCTGATCCGCCTGGGACGTGATGGCCTTCAGCGTGTTGAAGTCTCGCACGCGCCTGCGCTCGCAAGGGATTCACGAGGACCGCGGCGCCGTTGCGACCGACAATGCCCAGGTTCATTTGCTCCCCTAGTCGCGTTTCATGCCGCCGCTGGCCCATGACGGCGACGATCCACCGGATTAGCTCACCCTTGTCATTCTGGCGCCGAATGTAGTCGCACATTGGCTGGGCGCGCACCTGCGTGTTTGATTCGTCCATCTGGTATGCCTCGAGAAACTCGAGGATGGCGCTTCAGGAAGGACCCCTTCCCACGTCGGCACACCAGGGCGCCACGATCGTGTCGGCGGCCCGAGCGACGACAGGAGGCCGCTCGTGATTTGAATGTTGCGCCGGAGCCAATCCACATTGTCAAACGGAAAGTTGATCGTCTGCCTCAGCTTGTTGGTGAAGGAGAGGTTCTCCGTCCTAGTATGTTGCATCTTCAACGGGCTGGTGACGAGCATCGCGGGGTGGGTCCTTATGCGCAGACCCCCAAACTCGAGTGGCGTCAGCCCCTCGTGGTCATACCGCGCGATATCGTCGCGAACCTCAAGTTCCACCATTGCGAGGTCGCGAAACCACTGTTCTAGCTGCTCCGTGGTGTAGATCCGCGTGAGGTCGGCATAGCCCTCTCGGAACCCGAACCAGCGGCCCATTTGCATTAGCGTGTCGTAGTTCCGCGCCGACCGGACGTAATAGCTGACCAAGAATCCCTCCAGAGTCAGTCCGCGCGATAGACGGTTGCCACCAACGACTACGACTTTCATGTTCGGTATCCCCCGCGTTCATAGTCAAGTTCGTCGAGTGACCCACTGTTGATCTGGCGTACCTGAAGCTGCTCGAAAAGAACACCTATGGGGCCCTCAGCGAGGGTCCGAAAGGGCACATCCCGCGACTGGTCAAGCGATCGGACCAGCGGCCGAAAGTCGTCCTCCCATAGGCGCTCAAGCCGAGTCGCCAACCCACGTTTTCTGAAATACCGCCACTCGTCCCGGAGATGGTCAACCCTCGCCAGCACCTCTTCGGTCAATTGGGCCTGGATGGCCTGGCGATAGGTAGTGTGGATGAGCATGCTTGCGGCTTTGTCACCGTCTCCGCGCTGAATGCGGGCCGCTCCCGCGAGCACGAATGCGTCTAGCGCCTCGGCGAGGCTGCCCGGCATCTCGGCAACGAAGTTCTCGACATCAGCGCGACGCTCGGGGACGAGTTGGGGGACATCCTCATCTGGGACACGCCTGATAGTGTTGAGCTCCGGCTCGACGTTCCTATCACGCCCCTCCCCCTCCGGAAGTCCGAAGATTCGCTCCGGGCCCTAGTATCCTGGGGACGCGGCAGATCGACAATGAACGACCGCGGATATATGTCCGCGCCAGCCGCGCGGTCCTCCGCCTGATGGTCGATGAGCACGTTCGCGAACGGGGTCGCGGTGTATGCGACGTACGCAACGTGGCGAAGCCACGGAGGAGCGCGCGGATCAGCTCATTTGTCTGGCTCGGGGAGTTTCTCGTCGGGCATCTCGGGGTCATCGCCCTCGGCGTCAGGGGGACGATCACCGCGCGTGTCGACCGACGCTTGGTCGGCCTCATCATCGATTATCAGCGTAGGGATGTCAGCGCGTAGCCTCCGGCGTGGTCGAACCACTGGTTGAGGCGACGCAGGAATGCTGACCCACTTCTTCGCCACGATTAGTACACGGCTGTCGCCGAGCAGCGCCGCCGGTTCGACTGTCCGGGGTCGAAATCACCCTGGAGCCGGGAACTGGTGAAGGTGCGCCGCTGTCGATAGGGTCAGGCTGTCCAACGCCGACAGGGCTGCCGTCCTCGAAGCCGACCAGTTCAGCCGTTAAGCGTCGCTGGGTCTGCTGGCGAAGCGAGTTGTGGATGCCGGTGAGGACGATGGCGAGCCGGTAGCCACTATCTGCGGCCTTGGCAATCAAGGCGCTGTAGTTCGCGGTCTTGCCACTCTGGACATACCCGACAACGAGGCCCTGAGTCCGAAGGTCGCGGCGCTCGACCGGTCCTCCATCGCGCCGAGGATCCGGTCCGTCGCATGGTCCAGTGCTCGGACTGCACGTCAGGCCGGCCCCATGGCCGATAAGGAGATTCCGGAGGCGGGGCCAGTACTACCAGCCCTGGCGATCGACCAGATGCAGCCACTTTTCGTGCGATGACCGCGATCCTCGATCATCCGCGGGTCCCCGATGTGGAGTATGCCCGCCTCCTCCAACCCCTGCGGACCGCCGCCCGTAGGGGAACGGGAATGCTGGGTCTCAACTGCTCCGCGGGCTGGCGGCGGAGCCCACAAGGCGCATCACCCTACACAGGCGAAGGTAGCCCTCGAGGTCAGGCTGTGCCGGCATCGGGGACCCTTGGGCAAACCCCGCGGCGGCTAGGGCCGGCTCGATGCGGCCGAGCACACCCGGATGAGCTGGCTAGTTCACTCCCGAGAACACCCTCCACCATGACCACGGCACGAGGTCGTCGTGTTGGTCGCTTCCCCCGGTCGTGATCCGAGGCCCCGACCGCCCGTTTCGCAATGGTCCCGCCTGCCCTTCACGCCGCCTGGGTCGGGCTTCCCTCGGACACGCTAGCCTTCGCTCTTTCGGTAGGCGGCCTGCGCGCGACCGGCGACCGCGCTCGCGATCGCCTTCAGCTCGGCTCGCACCTCGGCCGGGACGAGCACGCGCATCTTGCTGACACGTTGATCCCGAACGCATGGTCCGCCGCGCGAGGGATGTCGACGGCGATGCGGGCCAGCTTGGTGTGCTCGTCGGGCGTTCGCAGGCGGTTCCAGCCGCCGCTCTGGATCATGCGGCCGCCGCGGTAGATGTAGAAGCCCTGCTGGCGGTTCCACTTCTTCGGGCCGCTCGCCGCCTCCCACGCGCGCGTCGTCGAGAACTGAACCTGGTTGGGGAGGATGTACGGCTGCACGCGGATGGTCTGGGCACGTCCCCCGTAACGGAACGACACCGTCTGCTTCCCGAGCTTCTGGGTCGCCCGCTCGCCCCGCGCGAACGGGTCCCAGGCATCGATCGGTTGCCCTGCACCGTGATCGTCAGCGGCAGAGAACGCCGGGCCTGCTGCGTGAGGAAGCGATGGAACACCATCGCGAGGTGCTCCTCGATCTCCCGGCAGATCGCTCCAAGCCCGGTCTCCGCGGCCCGACCCGACGGGAGCTTGTAGTCGAGGATGCGGTCGAGCGCCTCCCACATCACGACCGTCCCGGGCGCGTCCTGGAGCGGCTCGATCAACTCGGCGGCGGACCTCCGAGGTCGAGAGTCGCATCAGCTCCCAGACGTCCTGGTCCATACGTGGTCGAGGTCCCAGCGGCGAATTTCGATCTCTCGCCGGCTCGGGATTGATCCTCGTCGCGACGGTCAGCCGCCGGCACTGGCTCAGCGACGCTGTCTTCAGGCCGAGGCCGAACTTGCCGAGCTCGGCCTCCTCGTACTCGCGCTCGGTGCCGTACCGCATCGCCTCGTTCATGCGCGCGGTCTCCATCCCCGTGCCGTTGTCGGCAATCCGGATCCAGGAATCCTCCCCCTCGAAGTCGCGGCGACGTCGACCTGCGTGGCGTCAGCGTCGATGCTGTTGTCGATGAGGTCGGCGACCGCGGCGGGTAGCTCGTAGCCGATGTCCCGCAGGGACTCCATCAGCCGGCGGGCCGACGGGATGATCGTTCAGGACCGAGGGCACCCCTCATGCTCCGCCGGCCTGGCAGAGGGACAAGGTGTCAGGCAGCTGCTGCCCGGACCGCTCGGATGGGTTGCACAGTGCCGCCCAACGGGGCAATCCTCGCACAGCGGAGTCCCGGCGCGACAGATTTGCTGCCCCGAGATCGAGCAACGCGTAGTTGAACTCGGCGTCCGGTCCGTCACGTCCCGCGAGCCCATAGAGGTCGAGCCGGAGCTGCCACCGCAGCGTCCGCCGTTCGTGGCCGCGGACTCGGCCGCGATGCGCGCGGTGTTGGTGTCGACGATGACGGCGCGGCGGCCGAAGCCGAAGGTCAGCACGGCGTTGGCGACGTAGTCGCCGACACCCGGAAGCTGCCGCAGAGCGAGGCTGTCGCCGGGGACCTCGCCGCCATGATCGTCAACCAAGGCTCGGGCGATCTTCGACCATGTTGTCCGCCCGCCAGCGAAGGCCGAGGGACCGCATCGCCGCACGCGCCTCGTCCGCGTTCTTGACCATGTCGGCGGGTGTCGGCGCCAGCTCGGCGAGCGCCTCGTACACCGGGCGCACCTGGTCGGCCTTCGTGTCGGTGCAGGCAGATCTCGGCCATGAGCACGTGCCAGGGGTCGACCTCTTCTGCGCCACGGAAAGTCTCGGCTGTTGTCGCGGTGCCAGTCGAGCAGGTCGTCGCGAAAACCTCTCGCCCGTTGCGCGCGCCGCCCTCGCCGTTCCGGCGAGGTCAGCGCGACGTGACCGTGCTCCGCCGATTGCGCTCGGCGAGCAGTGGCGGGACCGCGTTGCCGATCTGGCGGTATCGCAGGCTCGGCTCGCCCGCGAAGCGGAACCAGTCGGGGAACGTCTGGATTCGCGCGGCCTCGCGGACCGACAGCGTTCGGTGCTGGTCGGGATGGATGTACCAGTAGCCGTCCTTGGCGATGTGCGCGGTGATCGATCGGCTGAGCCCGTTCCACTCCAGCCGCTTGTACTTGTCGGAGAAGATGTCGGCGCGGTATCGCTGAAGGCGCTGGGGAGCTGTTCGTAGGTGCCCCCCTCGCCCAGCAGTGCGAACGCCTCGGCGTCGTCGGGGCGCACGGCGCGCGTGATGTGGTCATACACGACGCGGCGTCCTCGGTCGGCACCTGTGCCGCAGCGAGCCGCTGCAGCTGCGTGCGAGGCCCGCGTACGGCAGGCGCTCCTCACGCTGCGCGCCGGCGACGACCGGCGAGGTCGCCGATCGCCTGGCGCACCGTCGGATGCTTGGACTGCGGTATGGGCCAATCGAATGGTGTGCCGCGGCGCAGTGCCACGATGAACAGGCGGCTACGGTGCTGGGGAACGCCGTGCTCATATGCGTTGAGGATGGTCGCCTCCGGGCGGTATCCCAGTCGCGCAGCGACTCGCAGAACCAACGAGCACCGCGCCCTCGTCCCAGGCGGCGAGATCGGGGACGTTCTCCAACAGAACCGCGCTGGGTTCATCGCCTCGACGACGTCGAATGAAGCTGCGCCACAGCCCCGCGCGCGGATCATCGCCGAGCGCTGGCCGGCGTCGACGAGGCTGCGGATCTTCGCCTGACCGGCGCGGGAGAACGGCTGGCAGGGAACGCCGCCAGCGACCATGTCGACCTTGCGAATACCCCATGCCCGCAGGTGGTCGAGGAAGTCCTCCGGGTCGGAGAGGTCGCCGTGGAATCCGAGGCCCCGATGTTCGCGACGTGCGTCCCCACCGAGGCAGCGTCGATGTCAGCCCCGACAAGTACCGTGAAGCCGGCATCTCGAAGCCGAGGCTCAGCCCGCCTGCACCGCAGAAGAGGTCGATCACTGTCGGCCGCCGCACCGACCGCACCCATCGACGGGACGCCAGCGAGATCAATGGCATTGGGCGCGGTGGCCGGGCGTGGGAGGTGGAGATACGGGCCACGATACGACGCCACAGCGGGACGCCGCTGGGCCTTGGGTGGGGTGACGGTCTCCCGGCTCATCTGCTGACCACCCCGCTTCCATTATCGCCATCCATAGGACCTTGGGCTCGAACCTTGAACCCCCATGCCTACCCGCTTCGCAACCTCAGCAGGTCAACAAGACATCTTGCCCTTTCGTGCCCCGATAGTTTCGGTGGGCAAGGGCGACTTTACCACTGAGAGGAGTCGGGTGCAAGAGTGGTCAGGGCGGTTTTCAATCTCCGCAGCCTCGCGTTCCACAGGACCCGGCGGGATCGGGGCATGAAAGTCGGAACGAACTCCGGCCGGGGAGATCACCGTCAACTCGCGGAGCGGATTGTGGGCCCCGTCGCTACGTGGACGGTGCCCCAACAAGACACCGAGGGCAGCCGAGACGTGAAGGGCGAAAGCAGGGAGCAAATCCAGTTTCTGGCCAACTGCGACCATCTCCTGGGATTGTTCAAGTGGTCTGTCTCGTGTGGTGCGCACGGCGCGATTCGAACGCGCGACCTTCAGATCCGGAGGTAAGCCCTTGACTCTCCCCTCTCGCCGCCCTAGCATCGAGCCTGCATCAAGAGTGGCTCTGCGAAGCAGGGCCCGGCAACCTGGGACGGACGCCCAAGGTGCCTTCCCGCCGAAAGGTAGGGATGCGGTCAGGACGGAGCAGCGAGCGGACCTGACAAGCGAATGTCCGGCGGAGACCCCGCTCTCTTGATGCCGAGGGAGCGGGGTCTCTTGCGTCTGAACAGTCGCGACGCGCCCCCCTTCCGAACGGGTCCGGCACGGGGTCCTCCCAGGCACGAAAGGAGACGTGCCATGGAGTTCCGCAACCCGCCACCGACGTTCACCGACCGCACGAGCGCGGAGTTCGTCTCGGACGGCCACCCGGACAAGCTGTGCGACCAGTTCGGGGACGCGATCCTCGACGCCTGCCTCGAGCAGGACCCCGCCAGCCGCGTCGCCGTCGAGGCCGCGTGCAAGGGCCACGACGTCTTCCTCCTCGGCGAGATCACCTCGCGGGCCGAGGTGGACGCCGCCGCCTGCGTGCGGCGCGTGCTCGAGCGGGTCGGCCACGGCGACGGCCGCTGGGGCCTGGACCCGCGCAAGGTGCGCGTCCACCAACACATCACGCGGCAGTCGGAGGAGATCGACGCGGCGGTTTCCGGCGGCGAGGCCCTCGGGGCCGGCGACCAGGGCGTGGTGTGGGGGTTCGCCACCGACGCGACGCCGGAACGGGTGCCGGCCGACTGGGCGGTCGCGCGCGCCCTGTTGCTGCGCCTGCGCGAGGTGCGGCGCACCCCCGCGGGCGCGGGGCTCGGGCCGGACGCGAAGTCGCTCGTCGTGATGCAGAACCACGCGGGCGCCCGGTCGGGGTCGAGGAGATCGTGATCTCGACGCAGCACGCGCCGGAGGAGCCCCTCGCGCGGGTGCGCGAGCTGCTGATGGAGGAGGTCGTCGCGAAGGCGGTCCCGCCCGAGTGGCTCCACCGCGGCACCCGCGTCCACCTGAACCCCGGCGGCTCGTTCACGAGCGGCGGCCCGATCGCGGACGCCGGCCTTTCGGGACGCAAGCTGCAGGTGGACGCCTACGGCCCGAACGCCTTCCACGGCGGCGGCGCGTTCTCCGGCAAGGACGGGACCAAGGTGGACCGCGCCGGCGCCTACGCCGCGCGCCGCCTGGCGCTCGCGCTCGTGGACACCGGCCGCTTCGCGTGGGTGAGGGTCTGCGCGACCTACGCGATCGGCTCTCCGGAGGCGCTCCGCACCCAGGTCGAGAGTCAGGCGAAAGAGGAGGGCACGCTGGCTTGCATGCAGACGTACCAGCGGCTGGCGCCGGAGATGTTCGCGCCGGCGGCGATGCTCCGCGACCTGGAGCTGACCCGGCCGATCTTCTCCCCGGTCGCGGCGTGGGGCCACTTCGGCCGGCCCGAGCTGGACCTGCCGTGGGAGCGCCCGATCCCGGAGTTGGCGGCGCTGGCGGTGCCGGATCGGTCGGCCTGCGGCCGGCACCCGTGGGCGGCGCGGTGAGCCGTCATGGAAGGGAAGAGACCACTAACAACCAGGAGCCGGCGCCGCGACGCCGGCGCCACTCGAGACGAAGGGAGACGTTCATGAGCGAGTTGGAGACGAACACGCGGAAGGCAACGACCGAGCGACCGGGGCTCGCAGCCATCATCCGCAGCACGCTGACGTTCCGCAAGGAACTTCTGCAGCTGGACCCATGGATTCCCTTCCCGCAGAACTCGTGCTGCTTCGATTTCGGCCCGCACCGCCGGCCGCTTCCCATCGGCGCCTGTTCATCTTGTGGGATGAGTGGCCTGCCTGCACGGGTACCTGCGAGCACTGTCAGGGCCTTGCGGTCGGCTGCGGGTTCGGCGGCCTCTTCCACATCGGCGGGGTTTCGGGCTGCTGTAGCGTCTGCGGGGCGGGTTGGTCGCGGCACATGGACGGCTTGCCGGCCATCGGGTTTGCGGTCGCACCGTATCTCAAACCGACCCCCTACTTCGTGTCGCAGTGGTGGTTCGGCGGGACGGTTGGCGGGCCGAGGGCGCCACTGTTCAACGCGCTCACTCGTTTGGCGCCACCGACCTTCCCGACCCGCGCTGGGTCAAAGGCAGCGACACTCCAGCGGTTCGCCTCACGGTTGACGCAGCGGAGCTGGCCGAAGCATTTCGCGCCCACGACGCCAAGGTGGCGCGCAAAGACAAGTCGACGAGTTAGACGGAGGACACCATGGCAGGAACCCCGAACGACAACCCCGACGGTTCGCCCCAGGCCACCTCGCGGTACGACCTGGCGTTCCGCCCCACGACCTACTGGCCGGAGGTCACCGACCGCCTGCGGTGGCTGGCGTCACGCGTCAAGGGCGAGGCGCGCCGCCGCGAGGCGATGGCGCGGGTCGAGGCCGGAGGCCTGATCGCCCTCGAAGCCTGGATGGTCGAGCAGGACATCGGCGAGGACAAGAAGCGCGCGCTGCAATGGCTCGAGCCCGGCCTGCGCGGCGGCGAGGATCTCCCCGACTGCGCGCGGCGGGAGGTGGAGATCGCGAGGATCTGGTTCACCAAGACCGTCCACCGGGAGGTGACCAGCGTCCGGGCGCGTCCCGCCGGCGACCGCATCCGCTACCGCGTCGTGGACGAGTACTGCGAGAGCACGCCGTACACCTTTGCCGTCACACCGAAGAGTTCGCGCCTGCCGCTCACGTTCCGGCAGTTGGTCAACCTGATCGACACGGCCACTGTTCCGGGCGGGTGGTTCGACGGCGGCGGGCTCGTGCTCCCGTTCTGGGACGACTGGATGCGGGGCGAATGTGACCGCGAGACCCAGCGCGGCTCGATCGAGGTTTCCTCGTGCTTCTACCCGAGGCTCTCCGCCTGGTACGAGGACGCCTTCGAGGAGTGGCGCCGGGAAGCAAACCCGGACCTGGCCGCGCCCGAGCGAGCTGCCGCGGCCCACGATAGGATCGAGTGAGCGGAGGACACGATGGCACGGAAACCGAAGAAGCCCGCGGTCGAACCGGCGCCCCGGCCCGACGACCCCACACCGTCCGGCCCGCGGCCCGAGAACCCGCCGAGAGTCACGGTCATCCTGCTCGACGGCCTGGGCGTCGCCGTCGACGAGGTGGAGGTGATCTTCACCGCCCTGTCCGCGAAGGAGCGTGATCCGGAGGTGCTCACGGGCAGGCTGTGGCGGCTGGCCGGGCGGTGCCACGAGTGCGGGAGACACGAAGGCGCCGCCGCATACGTCGAGAAGATCCTCGCGCTCGCGAAGGACCCGGCCGCCAGGGCTCGATGCTTCCTGACGATGGGGCAGCTGTGCGAGCAAAGAGGCGACTTCCCGGCGGCGGTCGCCGCGTACTCGTGGGCGTTGGCGCTGCCGGCGCGGCAAGACCTGGATTGGTACTTCCTCAACAACAACCTCGGCTACAGCCTCAACCAGGTCGGCCGCCACGGCGAGGCCGAGGCGTACTGCCGGGCGGCGATCGCGATCGACGCGGCCCGCTACAACGCGCACAAGAACCTCGGCCTCAGTCTGGAGGGGCAGGCGCGATTGTTCGAGGCAGCGCGCTGCTTCCTCAAGGCGGCCAAGGCAGCCCCGGACGATCTGCGGGCGCTGGGTCACCTCGAGGATCTCCTCGCCCGAAACGAGGAGTTCGCCAAGGACCACCCGGAGATCCTCAAAGTGGTGCAGGAGTTCTGCGATGAGGTTCGCACTTCGAGGCGAGAGGCGGTGATGTGAGGCCGGCGGGCGACCGGGAGGCAGGCGACCCCGGCCGCCGGCCGCGTGAAGTCCGATCTCCCTCACGGGCGTCGGGATTGCTTCGTCGTCCCGCCGCTGGCGGGACTCCTCGCAATCTTCAAGAACCCTGGGCTCACCCCGGACAATGGAAGGGCCAATGGTCAATGGTGTGGCGTGTTCGAGGCCCCAAAGCGGGCGGCCGCAAGGGCCGCCCCTACATTAGCTTCGACCCACCATCGCATTGTAGGGGCGGGGCTTGTCCCCGCCCGACGCCGTCTCAAGCACCCCAAGCCCGTGCGCCTGATCCGGGAGACTTTCAGAACAATGACCGCGAGTGGGCAGGGGAATGCTCCGTCCCGCCTGAGGCGGGGCTTTTTCGCAGGGCGGGCGAGGGCGCCCGCCCCACGGAAGCGCTCATGTGGGGCGCGGCCGCCGGGCGCGCGGTTGTTCCGGTGGGAGGGCAAGAAGAAGCTCGCGCGGCGCGCGAGCCCCACATCAAAGATCCAGAAACGGCCCCGTTTCGATGGGAGCCGCGGCTCGTCGGCCGATGCGAGCATCGGCCGCTACGCAAGACGCGGTGATGATCGCGACCGCAGTCTCACGCACGGCGGGTCTTCGGCCGGCTGGGCGAAGGCTTGGCCTTCTTCTTGCGGCCCTGACCCTTCCCCGGCTTCCACGGGGGTGGAAACAGGACGGGCGCCTCGAACGCGGAGTCGACCGGCTCCGAGCAGCCGAGGGCGGCCGAGCTTGACGAGCTTGCCGTCTTCGACGACGTAGCGCTGCGCGAACACGAACGCGCTCTCCTCCCCGCGCACGCCGGCTTCGCAGCAGACGGCGTCGGTCCGCCTGCCGTTGACGGTCAGGAACGCGTCCCACCACAGGACGTAGGAATGGACCTGATCGTCGGCCGCCACCCACCCGCGGCCGGCGGCGATCGCCGCCTTCGAGGCCGCCGGTTCGGGGCTGGTGGTGCCCAGGGTGATCAGGTCGAGCGGCCTGCCGTGCGGGCCGTAGGTGACCAGGGTCGGGCAGTGATCCCCTTCGTCGAAGCAACCGGCACCGAAGTTGAGTCCCCAGAACCCTCGCCGCTTCACGAGGCGACTCGCGTCTCCCATGCGGTGACTCCCCTCTCCCGATGGCCTGACGGTGGACTTCGGCGTTCGCGGCGCCGGTCAGGTCGACCTCAGCCGAGGCAGCTCTGCATGTCGTTGTCGCGTCCATAAGGATAACGCCGCTCGCCGTTTGTGGCGACCGTGGCCGTTCCGACCGGGCCGATTCGGATCTCCGCGTTCCCCTGGTCGCGTTCGCCGGCGGGCGCTCGCCTATCGTGCTACCGTTGGACAATGCTGGGCGCGATCGCGGGGGACGTGGTCGGTTCGCCGTACGAGTTCGAGCCGATCAAGACGACCGAGTTTCCCCTTTTCGGCCCGAGCAGCGCGTTCACGGACGACACGGTGCTGACGTGCGCGGTCGCGGAGGTGCTGCTCGGCGGCGGCGACTACGCGGCCGCGTTTCGCCGGTGGGGGCGCCGCTACCCCGACGTGAGTTGGGGCGGCCGCTTCCGCCAGTGGCTCTCCGACGACCGGGCCGGCCCGTACGGGAGCTTCGGCAACGGCTCCGCGATGCGCGTCGGGCCCGTGGGGTGGGCGCGCGACACGGTCGAGGAGGTGCTCGCCGAGGCCGAGCGCAGCGCGCGGCCGACGCACGACCACCCCGAGGGGATCAAGGGCGCGCAGGCGACCGCGCTCGCCGTCTTCCTCGCCCGCACCGGCGCTGGGAAAGGGGTCATCCGCGAGGAGATCGCCAGGCGGTTCGGCTACGACGTCTGGCGCTCGGTGGACGCGGTGCGGCCCTCCTACCGCTTCGACGAGACCTGCCAGCGCACCGTCCCCGAGGCGCTCATCGCCTTCTTCGACTCGACGGATTTCGAGCACGCGGTGCGCCTCGCCGTTTCCCTGGGCGGCGATTCGGACACGCTCGCGTGCATCACCGGCAGCGTGGCGGAGGCGTTCTACGGCGGCGTGCCGGCCGCGATCGCCGAGGCGACGCTGGCGCGGTTGACGCCGGAGATGCTGGGCGTGCTCGAGCGGTTCGAGGCCGAGTTCGCCACGCTGGATCGGTGACGACGGCGGGGTGAGTTCCTCCGAAGTTTCGGACGCGGCCAACGCGGGCGGGGGCAAGCCCCGCCCCTACATCACGACGGGCGGCTCGTCGGCCGATGCGAGCATCGGCCGCTACACAGACCCTGGCGAGTTGGGACGCGACCGCAGGGCGGGCGGGGGTGCCCGCTCGCGGCATGCTCTGCCCCGCCTGTGGCGGGCGGCGGCAATCGAAATCGACGGTGGTTCGGCGGCCCGGATGGTTCGCTGATGCTATCGTTTACGGATGACAAGCCGATCCAGCAAGGACAAGCCCAGATTGAGGAGGAATGCGGGCATGGACGGCCGATCCCGCTACAACGCGCACGGAGCCGAGGCCGAGTTTGAGCCAGGGTCGCGCGGGCGGGTCCTGCGCAACCTTGTCGGTGTGTCCTCCGTGCGCGAGATGCAACAGCGCGAATCGGAGGCGTTGCTCGAGGCGACCGAGCGTGCGATTGACGAGACCGGCGTCGAGCAGCGCTTTACCGCCGACGAGATTTGTGGCTGGCATCGCTCCTGGCTGGGCGAGCTGTATTCCTGGGCCGGCGAGTACCGCCGGGTCAACCTCAGCAAGGGCGAGTTTATGTTTGCTGCCAGCGAGCAGGTGCCGCGGCTCATGACGGAGCTCGAATTCGGACCGCTCAAGGAGTTGACACCTTGTTGCTTTGACGCCCCTGAGGCGGTCGCGCACGCCCTCGGCGTCGTCCACGCGGAGCTGGTGCTCATTCACCCATTTCGCGAGGGCAACGGCCGCATCGCCCGGTTGCTTGCAACGCTGATGGCGTTGCAAGCCGGGTTGCCGCCGCTCGATTTCACGGGCGTACGCGGTCAGGCGCGACAGCACTACTTTGCGGCAATTCAGGCTGCCATGGGCAGGGACTATGGGCCGGTTGAAGCGGTCTTCCGAGGGGTTATCGCCCGGACTTGGCGGAAGAACGCCGGGCCTTCGAAACGATGACCCGCTGACCGCTCGGTGCCGCCACCTTGCGGCGGGTCGCCTTCGTCGCCGCGAACGGTGAGCGGATGCCTTCGATTGCCGAGGAGCTGGCGACCGAAACCAGCACGGCCTTCCGGCGCGCTGCGGCTGCGCGCAGGTACCGGTTGGCCGTGGGAAGCTTAATGCTCATAGGCGAAGTATACCAGTTCAAACGACTTTGTACATGTATTGAAGGCCGGCCACCTGCCGGGCGTCGCATTGAAGATCGGCCGTCGTCCTTTCGATCTTGGTGGCTCCCAGATCACGTTCGCGACTGCTGTTCGGCCTCGGGAAACGGCTGACGACAGACGGATGGAGGCCCCTTCCGATTACTCAGGGCGTTGAGTAATTTTGCTCAATGACCTGAGTAATCTGCAACAACGAGGGGCGAAACGTGCGGCTTGTTGGCCAATGCGAGCATCGGCCGCTACACAGACCGGGCTGATTCTGGACGTGAGCGCAGGGCGGGCGAGGCGCCCGCCCCACGGGGTGAATGATGTGGGGCGCGACCGCCGGGCGCGCGGTCGTTCCGGTGGGAGGGCAAGAAGAAGCTCGCGCGGCGCGCGAGCCCCACACAAGCAGGACACGACCTCACCCTAATGTGGGGCGCGACCGCTGGGGGCGCGGTCGTTCCGGTGGGAGGGCAAGAAGAAGCTCGCGCGGCGCGCGAGCCCCACATCAAGAACAGAGACAGGACCTCGCTCCGATGTGGGGCGCGACTGCCGGGCGCGCTTCTGTTGTTTCCGTAGCGGCGTCTGCTCGCAAACGCCGGCCCTGCCCGTGCCGTTGGTTTCCATGTAGGGGCGGCCCCTGCGGCCGCCCGCGGGTGGTGGGAAACGTCGCGGGAACCAGCACGGGCGGGGGCAAGCCCCGCCCCTACATCACGACGGGCGGCTCCTCGGCCGATGCGAGCATCGGCCGCGACACAGATTGCACCGGGGAGTGAGCTCCAGGTCGATCCAAGTCTGCTAGCATCAATAGGAAAGGAAGCACGGAGATGGCTGCACACGAACGGATCGAGATCAACCCGAAGGTGATGCTGGGCAAACCGGTCATCCGGGGGACTCGCGTGAGCGTGGAGCTCGTCCTGCGCAAGCTGGCGGAGGGCGCGACGGAGACCGACCTGCTCGACGGCTACCCCGGCCTGACGGCGGCCGACATCAAGGCTGCGATTGCCTATGGGGCCGATGCGGTCGCGCACGAAGAAACCCTCGAGTTGAAGCGATACCCATCGGTCGCCGAAGGTTGATCGATGCGATTTCTTGCGGATGAGAGCTGCGATTTTGCGGTGGTCCGTGCACTTCGGGCCACCGGCCACGACGTCAGGGCCGTCACCGAGACACACCGCGGCGCCAACGATGAGGACGTGATCGCGCTGGCGCTTGCGGAGCACCGCGTCCTGCTCACCTAGGACAAGTATTTCGGGCAGCTGGTCCATGCCGCGACCGGATCCAATGGGGGAGTCGTGTTCATCCGCTTCCCCGCGACGAGTCGGGACGCGCTTCCGGCGACCATCGTCGACCTCGTTGCTCGACACGGCCAGGAGCTTGTTGGACGATTCGCCGTCGTCCAACCCGGGCGGGTCAGACTCTCGCAGATCTGAAACGTACGGCCAGGCGCGCGGTCGTTCCGGTGGGAAGGCAAGAGGAAGCTCGCGCGGCGTGATGGGATGAGAAGGATCGACCGCGAGCGGGCGCCGTCCGGCGCCCGCCCGTGGTCAATCTGTCTTGTCCGCTCGGTAGGGTCAGGACCGGCCGGGGTTCGACTGCCACCACTGCTTCATCGCGGCCTTCAGTTGGTTGTACTGGGCGAGCTGGCTCGGCGTGAGCACCGCGAGGACGTTCGCCTCCGTCTGGAAGCCGCTGGCGACGAGTTGCTGCATCAGGGGCGTCTGCTGCGCGATGTAGGCGTTGACCGCGGTCGCGTCGAACTGCGCCGGGTTGTACGACGCCCGAAACGCCTGCTGGTTGGTCTTGAGCTGGGTGCGGGTCGGCTGGTTGGCGGTCTTCGCCGCCGAGAGGATGCCTTTGATCTGGGTGATCTGGTCGCTGGACAGACCGAGCTTGTGGGCGAGACGCAGGACGTTCGCACCGCCCATGCCGAACCGCCCGGCCCCCATGCCATCGTGCCCAAAGGGGCCGGCGGCCCAGATCGCCGCCGGGACCAGCACGGCGAGGATGCCCAGAGTTGCGAGGATTGCGCGGCGTGTGTTCATGGTTGACCTCCCTTTTCCGTGCGGTGTCGTCAGATCACCGCAACACCTGATGACCTTCTATGACCTTTCCAAGCCGGGCGCGCAGCGGGGCTGGCCGCCGGTCTTGGGTTTCCTGAAGCGGGCGATGAGGAGGCCCAGGAAGAAGAGCGTCAGCGACTGACTGAGGATGGTGAGCAACTCCGCCTGCTGGGAGACGATTCCGACCGTCCAGCCGACCAGCGCGCGGAATGAGCTCTGCACGGCGGTTGCGGCTCCCAGCGCGGTAGACCCGAAGCTTTCTGCGACAGCGCGAAGTGGATCCATGCGACACCTCCGTTGCCAGCCGGCGCCCCACAATCTCCGGGGCCATCTCGTAAGACGAGCCGCGGGCGCGAGGTGTTACATCGGAGAGCGGCGGTGACGATCGCGACCGCAGGGCGGGCGGGGGCGCCCGCCCCACGCGGTGCATGATGCGGGTTGCGACCGCCCCACGGGATTGTCTATGTGGGGCGCGACCGCCGGGCGCGCGGCCGTTCGGGTGGGAGGACAAGAAGAAGCTCGCGCGGCGCGCGAGCCCCACACAAACAGGACAGGGCCTCGCTTCGATGTGGGGCGCGACCGCCGGGCGCGCGGCCGTTCGGGTGGGAGGACAAGAAGAAGCTCGCGCGGCGCGCGAGCCCCACACGATCAAGCCAGGGGTCGAGAGATCCAGGCGGGCGGCCACCACACTCCGGCGAGCGCGGTTCTAGCGTTGCGGCCGCGCCGGCGCCCTGCGGCGCGAGACCGGCACATCAGGGAGCACGGCCGCGGGGTCGCCGGCAGCGAGCGAGACAAGCGGCACGGCCGTGACCCGCTCGCTCAGGCTGTACCTATGTGAACCCGGATAGAGGACGGTCAGGTGCTCGAGGCGCAAGTCGGCGAGCGCGGTGCGCATGGACGCTGTGAGCGTCGGTGCGTCCTGATGCTTCACCTCGATCCCGTACCGGCGGCCGTTCTTGAGGACCATTAGGTCAAGCTCCGCCCCTCCGTGCGTCGCCCAGAAATAGGCGTCGTGGGGCTCGACAAGTTTCAGGACTTCTTCGATGGCGTACCCCTCCCACGAGGCTCCGAGCTTTGGGTGGAGCTGGAGCTCCTTCTCGCTTCGAATTCCGAGCAGTGCGTGCAGCAGGCCGCTATCGCGGACGTACACCTTGGGTGCCTTGACCTGCCGCTTCGCCAGGTTCTCGTGCCACGGCTGGAGCTGTCGCACCATGAAGACCGAGGTGAGCAGGTCGAGGTAGTGGCGGACCGTGGGTTGGCTGAGTCCCAGCGAGCGCGCAAAATCGGCGGCGTTCCAGAGGTTGCCGTGAACGTGCGCCAGCATGCTCCAAAATCTGTAGAGCTTGGGAGCGGCGATGGTCACGCCGAGCTGGGGAAGGTCACGTTCCAGAAAGGTCTGCACGAACTGGTCGCGCCAGCGGACGCTGTCCGCCTCGCTGCGCGCCAGGTATGCAGGCGGGAACCCGCCCCGCCGCCAGTGGCGCCCGAGAGCGCGGTCTCCCAGCTCGTCCAGACCAAATCCTGCCAGCGAGATCGTCTCGACTCGGCCGGCGAGCGTCTCCGACGACTGCCGCAGCAGCGCCGGAGAAGCGCTGCCGAGGATCAGAAACCGCGCCCGGATCGGCCGCCGATCCGCGAGGACCCGGAGGAGCGGGAACAGATCCGGCCGCCGCTGGATCTCGTCGATGACGACAACGCCCCGCAGCGGACCCAACGCCGTCATCGGTTCGGTCAGGCGCGACAGGCTGGCCGGGTTCTCGAGATCGAAGTAGTTCGGGGAGGTTGGTTCGACGATCCAGCGCGCCGCCGTGGTCTTGCCGCACTGACGCGGTCCGATCAGGACGACCACCGGACTGCGGCGCAGCGCCGAGCGCAGGAGCGACAGAAGCCTGGGACGTTGGACCATGGAGGCACTCTACCATGAAAAGTGAAGGTCTGTCCTTCGATTTTCAAGGCATTCACATCACCTTCGCGACTACTGCCAAATCTCGCTGGACGCCACAACAATAAGCATACGAAGGAGTTAGCGTCTCCACTCATAACGGTGAACTGCTTTACTCAATGATCTGAGCAAACCGCAAGGGATCGGAGCCGCGGGAGATCCTTCGCGAGGCCTCGCTGCGGTGGGAGGGCGAGAAGAAGCTCGCGCGGCGCGCGAGCCCCACATCGAGACACGACCCCGGTACGGTAGCGGTCGCGGCTCGTCGGCCGATGCGAGCATCGGCCGCTACAGAAACCGCGGCTGATTCGGGGCGCGACCGCAGGGCGGGCGGGGGCGCCCGCCCCACGCGGTGAATGATGCGGGTTGCGACCGCCCCACGGTCTTGTCTATGTGGGGCGCGACCGCCGGGCGCGCTTCTGCTGTTTCCGTAGCGGCATTTGCTCGCAACCGCCGGCCTCGTCCGTGCCGTTGGTTTCAATGATGTGAGGCGCGAGCTTGACAGCGGGTCGGGCGACCGTACACTCGCGCGCGGTGAGCGCTAGCAGATCACAGACAGTCCGCAGTTGCGTCCAGCACTGATGACCATGACGAACATATCCTGGATCAGGCGCCGCGTGCCGCCGGCGTTGTTGCAGCGGGACTTCGCCCTGGTCTGGGCGGCGTCGCTGGCGATGGGGCTGGGCAGCCAGATGGCCGCCGTGATCATCGGCTGGCAGGTGTACGGCATCCGCCAGAGCGCGTTCGACCTCGGGCTGATCGGCCTGGCGGGGTTCGTGCCGCTGCCGCTGCTCGCGCTCCCCGCCGGGCACCTCGCGGACCGCTTCCCGCGCCGGCTGGTGTTCGCGCTCGCGCTGCTGCTCAACATGGCGGTGATGGCGGCGCTGGTGGCGGTGACCGTCGCGGGCGCGAGGAAGCTGTGGCCGTTCGTCGCGCTCGCCGCGGCGACCGGGGTCGCCAACGCGATCGGGAGCCCGGCCGCCCGCGCGCTGCCGCCGACGCTGGTGCCGACCGAGCTGCTGCCCGGCGCGATGGCGCTGCGCACGATGGCGATCCAGATCGCGACCGTCGCCGGGCCTGCCCTCGGCGGTTTCATCTACTACCTGCGCCCCGCCCTCCCCTACGAGCTGGCGGTCGGGTTGATGGTGCTCGCGCTCGCCTGCGTGCTGGCGCTGCGCTCGCCCTCGGCCCGCCGTCGCGCCGAGGGCGGCGGCGCGGCGGATTGGACGAGCGTCGTCGCCGGCGTCGCGTTCGTGCGCCGCTCGCCGGTGCTGCTGGGCGCGATCTCGCTCGACCTGTTCGCGGTGCTGTTCGGCGGCCAGGTGGCGCTCGCCCCGCTGTTCGCCCGCTCGATCCTGCACGTCGGGACCGGCGGCCTGGGGCTGCTGCGGGCCGCGCCCGCCCTCGGCGCGATCGCGGCGGGGGTGATGCTGGCGCGCCGGCCGGCGATGCGGCGGGCCGGACGGGTGCTGTTCATCGTGGTGGCGGCGTTCGGCGCCAGCATGATCGCCTTCGGCGTGTCGCGCTCGTTCCCGCTCTCGCTGGCCGCCCTCGCGGTGAGCGGGTTCGTGGACATGATCAGCATGAACATCCGCGCCACGATCGGGGCGCTGGCGACGCCGAACGCGCTGCGCGGGCGGGTGAACGCGGTCGAGATGGTGTTCATCAGCGCGTCCAACCAGCTCGGCGCGTTCGAGTCGGGCGCGGCGGCGGCGCTGCTCGGCGCGGTGCCGGCGGTCGTGGCCGGCGGCGCGCTGACGATCGGCGCTCGCGGCCGTCTGGCCGCCGCTGTTCCCCGCGCTCGCCCGCATCGACCGGCTGGAGGACTTGGTGCCGGCGACGAGGGACGAGGGGCCCGCCGCGACGGGATGATCTATGGCGCGAGCGCCGGGCGGCGCGGTCGTTCCGGTGGAAGGGCGAGAGGAAGCTCGCGCGGCGCGCGAGCCCCACATCAGGAGACCCCGCTTCGGTGGCAGTCGCAGTGCGTCGGCCGATGCGAGCGTCGGGCGCCACAAAGACCCTGGCGAGTTGGGGGGCGCCCGCCCCATGGGGTTGTCTATGTGGGGCGCGACCGCCGGGCGCGCGTCTGCTGTTTCCGTAGCGGCGTTTGCTCGCCGTCGTGAAGCGTCAAACCGAACCGTTGCCGAGACGTGAGCGAAACATCATGCAGGACGGCGTCTTGGGCCCCAGCCTGAATGACGAGGGCGGACCGGAGTGCCAGCGGTCCGCGGGAAGGGAGAGCGCCGATGCTCAATCAAAACGTCTACCAGGGTCGGACAGGGAGCTTTGCGATGCTGGTGCATCGTGCCCGGCGGCGTCTGCAGACGGCACGGCCGGAGATGGGGACGAACGCGAACGGCCGCACGCCTGGCCTGGGCGCCCCACTGCTTCCGGCGCGGGCTCGTGGGGTCCATTGGGCCGCTCGCCTGCTCGTGGTCGTCACCGCCGCGGCGCTGGAGACGCTCGTGTTGGCCGGCGGGCCGGAGGCCAAGGCCAAACCCCGGAAGGGGATGGAGCTTCCGCCCGAGCTGCAGGCCGGGGCGAGCGAGGCGAAAGTCACCTACCGCAAGCTCTTCATCTGGCCCGAGAAGCCGGTGGCGGAGATGCTGCGGTTCGAGCCGTACCGGGTGGTGGACTTCCGGCGCGGATGGTCGAAGGGCGTCCCGTCGCGCTCGTTGCTCGTCTTCGTGGACGGCTGGACGTTCCATTGGACAGCCGACAAGAACACGTACGACTACAGCTTCGACGTCGTCGGCCCCGAGGACCGGCGCTGGAGCTGCTCGTGCGCCGCCGCCTCGAGCTCGCGGGGGATGTTCGTCGGCGGCGAGCACATGGGGATCGGGATGCCGGGCCACGGCCAGGCGCGGTTGGCCTGCGTGCTGCAGGCCCCGGACGATCCGACCGAGTGGAGGTTCGAGTTGGGCGTGGATCTCGAACCCGGTCTCCTGCCCACGAAAACCGCCCTCGGCTGGGCACGCCACGGCGGCGACGAGATCGCTCTCACCGGGACCGAGCGCATGGCCAAATGGGGGCGGTCGCCCGGTCGCCTCTTCGGCCTGGTGCTCAAGATGAACGACCGGCCGGTGGCCGCCGTCGACCTCATCTCCAAGCCCGCCGTCATCTTCGGAGCGGAGCTGCCGGCCCAATTTCGCGACGCCGTCGCCGTGGTCGGCGCCGCCGCTCTGCTCTTCCCCGACGAGCTGGAGCCGTTCGCGTCCAGGCGGATGTAGGACCGCGTGCGGCGGCAGCGTACTCCTGACGCGGGGCGCTATCGCCGGGCGAACTTCTGTTGCTTTCGTAGCGGCGTTTGCGAGCAAACGCCGGCCTTACCCAGGTGAACCTCGACTCGTCGGCCGATGCGAGCATCGGGCGCTACAAAGACCCCGTGATGCGGGTGAAACTCCTGGGCGGCTCGCGACGCCGCGTTACTTCGCCGGCTTGACGTCGACCGACGCGGCAACCATCCGGTATTGGACCGTGACCTTCGCCCCAACTTTGAGGTCGCCGGTGACCTTGGTGCCGGCGTCGCGGGCGATCTCCCACCTGTCGTTGCCCTTCTTGACCACGATCATGTCGCCGGTCACCTCGAGGACAGGTCCAGTGACCTGGTAGGTCTTGGGCGCAGCCGCGAACGCGACGCCGATCAGGACGATGGCGACGATGACGAACAGGCCGATCCCGACGAAACGGTTCTTGAGCATCGAGCACGCCTCCTTGGCTTGCCGGGATTGTAGCCGGCTTTCGGGGGTCGAACGAGCACGACACCACGAGACCTCGTTTCGGTGGGGGTCGCGGCTCGTCGGCCGATGCGGGCATCGGCCGCTACAGAAACCCGGGCGAGTTCGGGGCGCGACCGCAGGGCGGGCGGGGGCGCCCGCCCCACGGGATTGCTCATGTGGGGCGCGACCGCCGGTGCGGGGCTACCGCCTGCGGACGCCGGTTCGCCTGGCGATCGCCTCGTACTCGCTTTTGACGGCGTCGGGGCCGTACGCCCGCTCCAGCCGGCGGACGGTGAAATGGCCCGCGGCGGCCTTCTGGAAGCTGCTCACGAAGAGCAGGTTGATCGCGGCCCCGGAGGCGGCGCCGATGACGGGCACGGCCTCGGCCGCCACCTTCTCGCCCACGACCACGTCGAAGCGCGCCGCGATCCTGGCGATGAGCCGGAGGAGGACCGGCGCGCCTTCGTCGGCGACCCCCCTCGAGGTGATGTACTCCGCCGCCTCGGCGAGCGCCTTCGCGAGGCCGATCCGGACGGCGTAGTAGGCGGTCTCCGCGGCGTCGTCCGCCGGGGTCGGCCCGCCGAGGGCGAAGACCTGGACGCACGCCAATTGGCCTTCGACGCTGCCGATGTCCTCGCCCTCGCTGCGGGCGATGTCCGCGATCGCGCGCAGCATGATGACGGTGGAGATCGGCAGTTCGAACGCGAGGCCGGGCAGGCCGAAGAACCCGCCCACGGCGCCGCTGCCGGCGGCGGCCGCGCGGTGCAGCCACTTGGAGGGGGCGCGGCGGTGCTTCGCGCCCATGGTCGAGACCGCGGCGACGACGGCCTTGCGGACGGCGACGGTGGTCGCCCGGGACACGATCGCGCCGGCCCTGGCCGGGAGCAGCTTCGTCGCGGCCTCGATCGGCATGCCGATGAGGTTGACGAGGCGCGCCGCGAAGGTGGGGCTCTCGAGCGCCCCGACCGCGCCTTCCAGGCTCCTGAGGTCTATCGGATCCATAGGCACCCGTGCGGGCCGACGCGCCCCGTGCGCGCCGCCGCGCCACGATCGTGGACGACCCCACCCGAACTGCGGCCACGCTACCACCTTCGGGATGCGAACGCCTGGCGCGCGGCCGTTCCGGTGGGAGGGCAAGAAGAAGCTCGCGCGGCGCGCGAGCCCCACACCTGCAAGACAGCATTCTGTTTCTATGTGGGGCGCGACCGCCGGGAGGGCGAGGGCGCCCGCCCCACGGGATTGTCGATGTGGGGCGCGACCGCCGGGCGCGCTTCTGTTGTTTCTGTAGCGGCGTTTGCTCGCAAACGCCGGCCTTGTCCGTTCCGTTGGTTTCCATGGAGGGGCGGCCCTTGCGGCCGCCCGCGAGTGGCGGGAAACGTCTCGGGAACCAACACGGGCGGGGGCAAGCCCCGCCCCTACTTCGACACGGCGAACGCCGGACGGCTCGATGTGGGTCGCGGTTCGTCGGCCGATGCGAGCGTCGGCCGCTTCACGGACGGGAGGTCGGGTATCATCGAGGAAAGATTGGTGACAGGAGGTCAACATGGGGTGCTTTCACGTCCTGTGGTCGCTCATCGTCGGGTTCGTCGTCGGTCTCATCGCTCGGGCGGTCGTCCCGGGCGCCGACCAGATGGGGTTCATCCTGACGTCCCTGCTCGGCATCGGCGGGTCGCTCGTCGGCGGCTTCATCGGCGGACTCGTATCCAGGCCCAAAGAAGGTTCCAGGTTCCACCCCGCCGGTTTCTTCCTGTCGATCATCGGCGCGGTGGTCGTGCTGCTGGTCTGGAACATGGTGCGGCAGTAGGACGCCTGGGCCGGATCACTTCGCGGGTCGTGGTGCCGGCTTGCCGCCTGGCCGGATGGTCGCCCTGGCCAGCCGCCTGAGCAGGCGCACGGCGACGATGGCGACGAGGACGAGCAGCGCCAGCGCCAGCAGCGGCACGAGCACCGCGAGGGCGGCGAGGGCGAACGAGAGCACGTCCTCGGCGACGCTGAGGAGCGGGTTGGCGAGCCCGAACGAAAGCAGCGAGGAGCCGAGCCTGGCGTGGGCCTTGCCGAGGTGCACGAGCCCTGCCGCGCCTCCTCCTACGACGACGGCGAGGACGGTCGTCCACAGCGGGCCGAGCCGCGGCGTGACTGCCGCCAGGGCGAGCGCGCCGGCGACCGGCCGGAGGAAGGTGCCCACGGCGTCGAGCGCGTGGTCCACGACCGGGAGCTTGTCGCCGAGCAGCTCGAGCAGGCAGGCGCTCCAGAACGCGACCAGGGCCGGCGCCGACGCAAGCCACGAGAAGCTCGGTCCCAGCTCGACCCACCCCAGGCGGCCGGCGAGGCCGAGGACGGCCAGGGGGAGGAACGCTCGCAGGCCGGCGACGGCCGCCAGCACCAGGCCGGCCGCGAGCGGGAGGACGATGCCGGAGACCACATCCACGACGCAAGTATGAACCGCGGCCGACGCGGGCGGGGCGACGCAACCTCGAGGTCCCCGCGGGCCGGCAGGTCAGCGGGTCCGCGGCTCAGCGCGAGGGCTGGTCGGCGGGCTTCTTGGCGCCGAGCATGTCCTGGATCATCTCCTGGACGTAGGGCTTCTCCTTGAGGCTGGCGTAGACGCCGGGGAAGACGATGATGGAGATGCGCGCGCTGGTTTGGCCGAAGTTCTTGATGACGACGGCGCAGCGCTGGTCGTGGGAGAGGCGGGTGTGGTCGATCATCGGGAAGTCGAAGAGCCCGGTCCAGAACTCGGCGTCGTCGGTGTCGAAGTCGGTCGAGCCCGGCCGCGGGGTCTTGACCTCGAGGCGGACCTGCATCCCCTTCGCGGCCGGGTCGATCTTCTTGACCACGACGGAGAGGTCGCGCGTGATCCCTTCGAGTGTCAGGCGGGCGGGCTCGAGGGGGATGCCGCCGGGGGTGTTGGTCACGTCGGCGAAGTCCACCGTGCGCTCGAACGAGCTCCCGACCCCCTCGAGGATCACCATCTCCTTGCGCGTCACCTCCTTGGCGACCCGCTCCAGGTGCGCCAGTTGCTCGGCCCTGGCCGGCGAGTGGGACCTCGAGATGTCCTCCTCGAGCTGGCTGAACAGCGGCTTGAGGTTGAGCGACTCGTGGAAGTTGTAGGCCAGCAGCTCGAGCTTGACGGTGCGGTCCTCGATCGAGGTGGAGCCCGGCGCGAGGAACGACTGGATGATGGACATGAACATGTCCTTGCGCAGGGCGCTGTCGGCCTCCTCGCGCTTGCTGACCAGCTCGGAGTAGAAGCGCGCCCGTGTTTCCTCCGCCTGCCGCTTCTCGAGAAACTGCGAGCCGAAAAAGCCGAGGCCGGCGACCGCCAGGGCGGCGAGCAGGCCGCCGAGCGGGTGGAGGATCACCGCCGCCTTGTCCCACCAGTCCTTCTCGGAGTCGGCCATCGCTACTCGCTCCGCACGGTGTACTTGCCGTCCTTCTTCTCGAGCAGGAGGTTGTACCGCACCGAGTCCTCGAACGAGTGGATCGCAAGCGACGGCTTCTCCGCCCCGATCGCCACCGTCAGCGTGCACTTCCCCTGCTCCTGCGCGACCAGACGGTAGGCGCCGAACTTGTTGGTCTCGGCGGCGTACGTCTTCTCGCCGCACACGACCTCGACCTTGACCCCCTCGCCGACGGTCTTCCCCTCGTCCTTGATGGTTCCGTAGATCTCCCCGGCGAATGCGGGCGAGACGACCGCCAGCGACAACGCCGCGGCTGCGATGATCCTCATGTCGACCTCCCCTCTGGAACAACTGCCATTCTACTCGGGTGCGCTCGGCCAACCGGCTCGCGCCGGCCCTCACATCTGCAGGATGGGACCTTGTTTCAATGTGGGACGCGACCGCCGGGCGCGGTCGTGCATCGCTGCGGTCACATGAAGGCCGGCCGCCCGGCGGGCGGCCGCTACACGGGCACTGCCGAATTGGGGTGCGGGCGCCGGACGGGCGGTCGTCGCTTCCGTAGCGGCGCTTGCTTGCAAACGCCGGCCTTGTCCGTGCCGTTGGCTTTCATGTAGGGGCGGCCCTTGCGGCCGCCCGCACATGGCGGGAAACGTCTCGGGGACCAGCACGGGCGGGGGCAAGCCCCGCCCCTACTTCGACACGGCGAACGCCGGACGGCTCGATGTGGGTCGCGGCTCGTCGGCCGATGCGAGCATCGGGCGCTACGCAAGACGCGGTGCCGGTCGCGGCCGCCGGGCGGGCGAGGGCGCCCGTCCCACGGGATTTCTTATGTGGGACGCGACCGCCGGGCGCGCGGGCGTTCGGGTGGGAAGGAAAGAGGAAGTTCGCGCGGCGCGAGCCCCACACCTGCACGACACGACGCCGCCTCAACGGGGAAGGCGAACGCGAGGGGGCGTGTTCCGGCGGCGCGCGGTGGCGGCCGGTCCGGCGGGTTCCGGCGGCCGGCCTAGACGATGCGGCGCCAGGTGGTGCTGGCGGCCGCGGCCAGGGTGGCGTCGAGGGTGACCTTGGCGGCCCAGGCTTCGCCCTTGACGGCGTCGGCGCGCGTCTTGATCCGCACCTTCTCGTCGAGCGTGAGGCCCTTGGGCTTCTCTGGCGCCACCGCCGCCTTGACGTGGAGGAAGAGGCGCTTCTTGCGGCCCTGCATCTCGATCGCGCTCGCACCGGGCGCGTCCTCGTCCCAGCGGAACACGGTGAAGCCCTTACTGCGGAGGGAGGAAACCACGAGCGCTTCCCCTGCCTGTAAGATCTGTCGTGCTGTTGCCATCCGGTCGTGCCCCTTTCATGCAAACGAAAGTGCTGCAATTCCAATATCATATCACATGAGCAACCGGTGGGCGATGCTGCCGAAGAACGACGAAGCGCGGGCGTCGTCGCCCGCCCCACTGGTGCGGAGCAATCCCCTCGCTTCCGTGTGGGGCGCGCCCGCCGGGCGCGCCGGCGTTGGCGTGGGAAGGCAGGTAGAAGCTCGCGCGGCGCGCGAGCCCCACATCGACAAGACAGGATGAAGGCTGGACGCTGGAGCGCGTGGACATCTCAGAAGAACCTTTGCGGCTCCGGGTTCGTTGAATGGGGTGTTGGAGACGAGGGAGGCGGTCATGCTGCGACGGGCAGTCTTGCTTGCGTGTGCGGTTGCGATGGCGGCCGGCGTGGCGGCGGCCGAGACGACGCGGACGCTGCGCGCCGAGCTCTCGGGCGACCCGGCGGCGCCGTTCGTGGTGGAAAACCTGGCGGGGGCGATGACTGTGACCGCCGGCGACGGCGACAAGGTCGTGGCGGTGGCCACCGTCCACGCGGACGACGCGGCGCTCGCCGACGCGATGCGGTTCGAGCAGGTGCGCGACGAGAACGGCGTCAGCGTGCTGCGGGTGATCTACCCGCTCGACCGCGAGCGGACGATCCGCTACGAGGCGGAGGGCGGCGACCGTCACCACGGGCACGGGGAGCACGGGCTCGGGTGGCTGTTCGGGCTCGGGTGGGACGGGTCGGAGGTCAGGTACGACGGCCGCCGGGTGCGCGTCAGCTCGAGCAGCGGCGCGCGGCTGTGGGCCGATGTCGAGGTCACGGTGCCGCGGCGAGTGCTCTCGGCGACGTTCAAGAACCACGTGGGCGCCCTCTTTGCCGACGGAATCCAGGGGCGCATCCTCCTCGACACCGGGCGCGGCGGCGTCACGGCGCGACGCATGAAGGGCGAGATCAAGGCCGACACCGGCTCCGGCGAGGTCCTGGCCGAGGACATCGCGGGCTCGTTCACGTGCGACACCGGCAGCGGAGAGTGCGACGTCACCGGCTTCGAGGGCAAGGAGCTGTCGTGCGACACGGGTTCGGGCGAGGTGCGCATCCGGCGTGTCAAGGCGGACCTCATCGTCGCGGACACGGGCTCCGGCCGCGTCATCGTCGAGCAGGCCGACGCCGGCGAGTTCCGCGGCGACACCGGCTCCGGCGGGATCGACGCCGAGTTCGTCGGAGCGAGGCTGCACCGCGTCAAGGCCGACACCGGCAGCGGCCACGTCAGCCTGCGGCTGCCCGCCGATAGTTCGTTCGAGGTGTTCGCCGACCAGGGCAGCGGCGGGCTCCACTGCGGCTTCGCCGACGCCACCGCGGTCAAGAGCGACCACAAGGTCGTGGGCTACCGCCGCGGCGACGGCAAGGTGCGGATCGCGATCGACACCGGCAGCGGCAGCGCCTCCGTCGACCCGGCGCGTTAGGCGGTCTTCGCAAGCTACGGTCATTGCGAGCCGCGCCGCAGGCGCGGCGAAGCAACCTCGGGGCCATCGCACGGCGGCGCGGCGTGGCGGTCGGCACGGGATTGCTTCGTCGCTCTCGCTGCGCTCGATCTCCTCGCAATGACCGGAATGCGGGGACCCCTCGGGGTGAGACCGTCAGTGCCGCTTCCGGCCGGCGGTGGTACAACGGTCGCCGGCGGCTCCGCCCCGCGGGCGGGGTCCCCCAAGGGAGGGCCTGGCGATGGCAGGGGCAAGAAGAGTTTGGGCGGCGGTCGCGCTTGCGCCTTGGCTGCTCGCGCTCGCGGCCACGGCACGCGCGCAGGAGACCGCAAAGGGCGGCGGCGAGACCTCTGGGGCTTCTCCGGTCAAGATCCTGCTGGCGATGCAGAAGGTCTACGCCGGCTGCAGGAGCTACCGCGACAGCGGCAACGTGGTGTCCACGATCGTCACCGACGGCGGGCGCGCCACCAGCGAGCGGCCGTTCGCGACGGCGTTCGTGCGGCCCGGCCGCTTCCGCTTCCAGTTCATCGACACCGGGCTCGGGGACCGCTCCTCCAAGTACATCGTGTGGTCGGACGGCAACGAGGTGCGCTCGTGGTGGGACGCCCAACCCGGCGTCCGGCACCCGGGGTCGCTGCAGGAAGCGCTCGTGCCGGCCGCGGGGATCTCCGGCGGGTCCTCGGTTCGCGTCCCCGGTCTGCTGCTGCCCGAGGAGATCGGCGAGGGGTCGCTGCTGCTCGCGCCGGAACGGATCGAGGACGGTGTGGAACGGGGCGTGGAGTGCATCCGGATCAAGGGCAAGGGCCGCAGGACCCCGTACGCCCTGCCGACGGGACCGGCCAGGAGCGTGACGGTGCTCGACGAGAGCGTCACGCTCTGGATCGACCGCACCACCTCGCTGCTGCGCAAGGTCGAGGAGAACAGGACGTTCGAAACCTACCGCTCGGAGAGCACGACGACGTACGCGCCGGAGATCAACGTCGTGGTGCCGGCCGCCGACCTCGCCTTCGGCGCGCCCGAAGACCAGCCGGCGAGGTAGCGCGGGGCGCGCGGAGGTTACCGATGTCGGGTTGCGCGCCGCCCTTCATCGAGCCAAATGTGGGGCGCGACCGCCGGGTGCGCTGCCGTCGTCTCCCTAGCGGCGTTTGCTCGCAAACGCCGGCCCCGTGCGACCGCAGCTCGTCGGCCGATGCGAGGATTGGCCGCTACACAGGCCGCGTCGATTCGCGGTGCGAACGCCGCGCGAGGTCAGAGGACGTCCTTGGCTCCGCGGAAGTCGGAGATGAAGCGCCGCAGGCCGATGTCGGTGAGCGGGTGGCGGAACAGCAGCTGCAGCACCTTGAACGGCACCGTCGCGCATGGCGCGCGGCGGCGTGGTTCGACCGGCGCCTCCGCCCCGTCGGCTAGGCTCCTCGCGGCATCGCCGGCCGGCTCAGCTCAACGCCCTCCTCCCCAGCAGCAGCACGCCGCAGGCAGCGAGCACAAGGGCCAGGGCGAGTAGGCCGAGCCCGGAGAGTGCCGGGATGGGGACCGCGACCGACACAGCCGTCGTTGCGGCCGCCGAGGTGCAGGTACCGATGATCGCAATGACGCTGTACGTTCCCGACATCGCGGTCGTGGCGTTCGCGATTGTTGGGTTCTGTTGCGTCGAGGCGAAGCCTAGCGGGCCGGTCCACGAGTACGTCGCGCCGGGGACGGTTGAGGCGGTGAGGGTGATCGTCTGGCCGACGACGTAAGGGCCCGTGTTGCCCGCGATCGGGGTTGCCGGGCTCGGGTTGATCGTGATCGCCACATCGGCCGACGAGGCGGCGCACGGCGGGCTCGCGATCGTCCAGCGCAGCGTGATCGGCCCGGCACCGCTCGTCTGGGTGAACGTCGCGTCGGGTGTCAAAGCGTCCGGGTTGAACGTCCCGGTTCCGCCCGAGACGATCGACCACATGCCGGTGCCGATGATGGGGGTGTTGCCCCCCAGCCCGGTTGTGGTGCCCGCGGCGCAGATCGCCTGCGTGCCGCCGACGCTCGCGGTCGTGGGGGTGAGCGACTCGATGCCGGTGTATATGACGGGGCTCCGGTTGCCGAACGTGATCTGGCCCGCGCCGACCGCCCCGGGGGTGTTGACGATGGGGGCCGTGACTCCGCTCAGGTCCACCGTCAGGGCGTCGCCTGGGCAGGTCGAGGGAAGACCGCCGGCAACGGTGATGGGCGCTGTCGGGTTCGGGGTCACGAGAAACGTGTCGGCTGCCGTCCCACCGTTGAATGTGATGCTGGTGATGCCGGTTCCGAAGTTGATCGCGCCCACCGACGCACCGGTGATTTGGGAGCCGCCGATGGTGACCGTGCGCGCGGTGGCGTCCGCCGAGTCGTCCACGATCAGGCTGCCGCCCCCGCCGGCGTCGCTGACGAACAGGTCGCTGGGGATGACAAGGGTGCCGCTGTGGCTGACGAAGAAGGTGTCGTTCCCGGCGCCTCCGACGAGGGTCACCGGCTCGTGGTTGGCGGAAGAGCAGCACAGGCTCGTCACGTTGAACGTGTCGCCCCCGGTCCCTCCCTTGAGCGTGACGCCACCCTGAAACGCCGCCGAGGCCCCCTGGTTGAAGTTGATCCCGGGGGCCGTGATAGTGCCCGGCCCGGTGTCGATCGTGTAGGTCACGGCAGCCGAGCGGCCCGAATCGTCGATCACGATCCGGTTCGCGGTGTTGGCGACGCTGGTGACGTTGACGGCCGCCTGCAGGTCGCTCGCATTCGAGAGCACCACAAAGCCCAGCTGCACCACTGACCCGTCGCCGGTGGAGACAGACACGTTGATCGTCGTCGCCCCCGCCGCGGCGATCGTGAGTCCAGCGCCCCAGTCCGGACTGAAGACGATCCCGTCGGTGCTGTGGTAGACGAGCCCGCTAAACTCGACGAGGTAGAGGTTGGTCACGGCCGAGTCGCCCGTAGCCGTCCCGGTACTCGTGCCACCGCCCGTGAACGCGTACCCCGCCAGCGCGTCCCGGGCAGGGAACGCGAGCGCGGCGAGCGCGAGAAGCAGAACGGGAGCGGCCAGTGCGGCGGCGGTACGACCGCCTGTGGGTCGAGAGACGTGCTTTCTCATCTCCTCCTCCTTCATCATCCGCGACCACGATCCTTGGAACGGCGTGTTCTTCTCACCTTGATCGACGAGTCCATGGTACACGCGATTGACCGCGCGTGCGACCCGGCACAGCGGGTGCGGCGGGAAGGTGGTTCGGAGTTCCATCGCCGGTGGGTGGTGACGCCACCGCGTCAAGGACCGCCACAATACCGTCGGCGACCGCTGCGGTGAAGGCAACGTGGGGATCGCGATCGACACCGGCAGCGGCGGCGCCCCCGTCGACCCGGCGCGCTCGAGGGTCGTCGCGAGCCTCGAGCGAGCGTGGGCTTCCGTGTCATTGCGAGCCGCGCCGCAGGCGCGGCGAAGCGATCCCGAGGCCACTGCACGACGGTGCGGCGGCGCGGCCGGCACGGGATTGCTTCGTCGTCCCGCGTCCGGCGGAACTCCTCGCAATGACAGTGACTTCGAGGCAGGGACCCTGGGTCCCGGTGTCATTGCAAGGTTCCCGAGCGCAGCGACGGAACCGCGGCAATCTCGGGGCCACCGCACGACGGCGAGGCGGCGGGATCGGCTCGGGGCTAGTGGACGTCCTTGGCTTCGCGGAAGTCGGAGAGGAAGCGCTGCAGGCCGATGTCGGTGAGCGGGTGGCGGAACAGCAGCTGCAGGACCTTGAATGGCACGGTGGCGACGTCGGCGCCGGCGAGCGCGCCCTCGACGACGTGCTGCGGGTGGCGCACCGAGGCCACGAGGACCTGCGTCGGGAACTCGTACGCGTCGTAGATCTGCACGATCTCGCGCACGAGCTGCATCCCGTCCTGGCCGACGTCGTCGATCCGCCCGACGAACGGGCTGACGTAGGTCGCGCCCGCCTTGGCCACGAGCAGCGCCTGCGCCGGCGAGAAGCACAGCGTCAGGTTCGTCGCGATCCCCTCCTCCGAGAAGCGGGAGCAGACCCTGATCCCGTCCTGGGTGATCGGGAGCTTGACGATGACGTTCTCGGCGATGCCGGCGAGCTCGCGGCCCTCGCGCTCCATCCCCTCGGCGTCGGTGGCGAGCACCTCGGCGGAGACCGGGCCGGGCACGATCCGGCAGATCTCGGCGACGAGCTCGTGGTAGCTGCGCCCTTCCTTGGCGACGAGGGAGGGGTTGGTGGTCACACCGTCGAGGATCCCCCACGAGGCGGCCTCGGTGATTTCGGCAACGTTCGCGGTATCGATGAAGAGCTTCATTCGTCCCCTCCCGCTTTCTAGAACATCGTCTCCTGCTCGGTTTCGTCCTCGCCCTCTTCGCGCTCGGCGAGGCGGGCCACGCCGACGACCTTGTCCTCAGGCCCGATGTCGATGATCTTGACCCCCTGGGTGGCGCGGCCGATGCGGCGCACACCGGCCGTCGAGGTGCGGATCATCATCCCCTGCGCGGTGACGAGCATGATGTCCTCGTCGCCGCTGACGTGGCGCATCCCGGCGACGCTGCCGGTCCGCGACGTCACCCGCATCAGCATGATCCCCTTGCCGCCGCGCCCCTGCTCGCGGAAATCGGCGACCGGGGTGCGCTTGCCGAAGCCGCGCTCGGCGACGACCAGGATGTCGCCGGTGTCGTCCGCCGGGAACGCCGCCATGGTCTCGACGAAGTCCTCGCCGCGCAGCGACACGCCGCGCACGCCGGCGGCGACGCGGCCCATCGAGCGCACGTCGCTCTCCGGGAAGCGGATCCCCATGCCGTTGTGGGTGCCGAGGAAGACGTGGCTGGCGCCGTCGGTGAGGCGGACGTCGAGCAGGTCGTCGCCGTCCTCGAGCGCGATCGCGATGATCCCCGAGGAGCGCGGGTTGGCGTAGGCGGCCAGCTCGGTCTTCTTGACCTTGCCCTTCTTCGTCGCGAACAGGAGGAAGTGCTCGGCGTCGAACTCTTTGACCGCGACGAGGGCGGCGACGTTCTCCTGCTGAGCGACCGGGAGGAGGTTGACGATCGCCTTGCCGCGCGCCGACGGGCTCGCCTCCGGGACCTCGTGGACCTTGATGCCGTACACCTTGCCCACCGAGGTGAAGATGAGCAGGAAGTCGTGCGTCGAGGCGACGAACAGGTGCTCGACCGGGTCCTCGTCGCGCACCGCCGCGCCGCGCCGCCCGCGCCCGCCGCGCCGCTGGGCGCGGTACGTCGAGACCGGCGCCCGCTTGATGTACCCCGAGCGCGTCACGGTGACGACGACGTCCTCCTCGACGATGAGGTCCTCGATCGAGAACTCGGCCTCCTCGGGGAGGAGCTCGGTGCGCCTGGGGTCCGCGAAGCGGCGCTTCGTCTCCTCGAGCTCGCCGATGATGATCTCGAGCACGAGGCGCTCGTCGGCGAGGATCGCCTTCAGCCGCTCGATGAGCGCCATGACGTCCTTGTACTCGGCGACGATCTTGTCGCGCTCGAGGGCGGTCAGGCGCTGCAGCCGCATGTCGAGGATCGCCTGCGCCTGCAGCTCGGAGAGGCCGAAGTTGCCCATCAGCGCGGTCCTCGCCGACGGCGGGTCGGCCGCGGCGCGGATCGTCTTGATGACGGCGTCGAGGTGGTCGAGGGCGATGACGAGCCCTTCCAGGATGTGGGCCCGCTCCTGGGCGCGCGCCAGCTCGTAGCGCGTCCGCCGCGTGACCACTTCCTTGCGGTGCTCGATGAAGTAGCCGAGCATCTGCGGCAGCGTCAGCACCCGCGGCTGGTTGTCCACGATGGCGAGGAAGGTGATCCCGAAGCTCGACTGCATCGGGGTCATCTTGAAGAGCTGGTTCAACACGACCTGCGGCACCGCGTCGCGCTTGAGCTCGACCATGACCCGGATGCCGTCGCGGTCGGACTCGTCGCGCAGGTCCGCGATCCCGTCGATCTCCTTGCCCTGCACCAACTCGGCGATGCGCTCGACCAGGCGCGCCTTGTTCACCTGGTACGGCAGCTCGCTGACGATGATGGCGACGCGCTCGCCCTTCTTCTGGTGCTCGATGCGGGCGCGCGCCTGCATCTGCACCGAGCCGTGGCCGGTCGAGTACGCCTCGCGGATCCCGGCGATGCCGCGGATGATGCCGCCGGTCGGGAAGTCCGGGCCGGGCATCAGCTTGATCAGCTCGTCGAGGGTGATGCGGGGGTTGCGGGCGAGCGCCACGCAGGCGTCCACCACCTCGCCGAGGTTGTGCGGCGGGATGTTCGTCGCCATCCCGACCGCGATCCCGGACGAGCCGTTGACGAGCAGGTTGGGGAACTTTGCCGGCAGGACGACGGGTTCCTTGAGGGAGCCGTCGTAGTTCGGGATCCACTCGACGGTCTCCTTGCCGAGGTCGTCGCCGAGCATCTCCTCCGTGAGCCGCGCCAGGCGCACCTCGGTGTACCGCATCGCGGCGGCGCTGTCGCCGTCCACCGAGCCGAAGTTGCCCTGACCGTCGACGAGCATGTGGCGCATCGAGAACGGCTGCGCCATCCGCACCAGGGTGTCGTAGATGGCCGCGTCGCCATGGGGGTGGTACTTGCCCATGACGTCGCCGACGATGCGCGCCGACTTCCTGTACGGCTTGCCGGCGGTGCAGCCCTGCTCCCACATCCCGTAGAGGATCCGGCGGTGCACCGGTTTCAAGCCATCGCGCACGTCGGGAAGGGCGCGGCCGATGATGACGCTCATCGCGTAGTCGAGGTACGAGCGCTTGAGCTCCTTCTCGATGGCGATCGGGATCCGTTCCTCCCGGTTGAAGAGGATGTCAGTCATAGAGGCGTTCCAGAATCGACGGTTCGTGCCTTGTGATGTTCGAACATAGGGTTTCGGTTGTCATCGCGAGAACGGGCCCTGGCTCGATGTCAAGGCTCACGAGCGAACGGCGCGCCGGACGCGGCGCGTCGGACCCGCGCGTGGCGCGGTGCGCCGGGTGAGGGCGCGCGGTCACCCGCAGGCTAGACATCGAGGTTCACGACCTCGAGGGCGTACTTTTCGATGAACGCGCGCCGCGGCTCGACGGCGTCCCCCATCAGCACGGTGAAGAGCTCGTCGGCCTCGGCCGCGTCCTCGACCCGGACCTGGAGGAGGCGGCGGCTCTCCGGGTTCATCGTCGTCGCCCAGAGCTGCTCGGCGTTCATCTCGCCGAGGCCCTTGTAGCGCTGGATCGAGAGCCCGTGGCGGGCGCTCTCGTACACCCGGCTGACGAGGTCGTGCATCGACTCGAACGTCTCCTTCACCGACTCGAGCTCGAGGTGGAACGGCGGGACGTCGAAGTCCTTGAGGTGCTTGTGGAGGTCGAGCAGCTGCGTGTACTCGTAGGTGCGGATGAGGTCGTAGCCGAGCTCGACCGACCGGTGGCGGCCGTTCCTGCTGTGGGTGACGCGCACGAGCAGGCCGCCGTGCTCCTCGTCGGCCGCGGTCGCCGCGTCGCCGAACTCCTCGGCACGCAGCTCCCCGGCAAACCCCTCCATGAGCGCGGCGTCGGCGAGCTGCTCGCGGCGAGCGACGCCGAGACGCAGCAGCGCCATCACCAGGTCCTTCGGCCAGCCGCGCTGGTCGAGACGCTCGAGGTGCTCGAGCGAGCGCTCGATGCGGCGGATCGCGTCCTTGAGCTCCTTGCCCTGCAGCGTGCGGCCGCTCCCCGCGAGCGTCAGCGTGGCGCCGTCCGAGAGCCTGTCGAGGAGGAACGCGGAGAGTTCCCCGTCGTCCTTCAGGTAGCGCTCGTCCTTCTTGTGCGCGACCTTGTACAGCGGCGGCTGCGCGATGTACAGGTAGCCGCGCTCGATCACCGCCCTGAAGTGGCGGAAGAAGAACGTCAGGAGCAGGGTGCGGATGTGCGCGCCGTCGACGTCGGCGTCGGTCATGATGATGACCTTGTGGTAGCGCACCTTGGCGATGTCGAAGTCCTCGGCGCCGATGCCCGTGCCGAGGCACTGGATGATGGTGCGGATCGCCTCGCTCGACAGCATCTTGTCGAAGCGCGCCTTCTCCACGTTGAGGATCTTGCCGCGCAGCGGCAGGATCGCCTGGAAGCGGCGGTCGCGGCCCTGCTTGGCGGAACCTCCCGCGGAGTCGCCCTCGACCATGAAGAGCTCCGCGCCCGCCGGGTCCTTCTCCTGGCAGTCGGCCAGCTTGCCCGGCAGCGAGGAGGACTCGAGCGCGCCCTTGCGCCTCGTGAGCTCGCGCGCCTTGCGCGCCGCCTCGCGGGCGCGCGCCGCCTCGACGCACTTGGTGACGATGCGGCGCGCGATCGGCGGGTTCTCCTCGAAGAACTCGGCCAGGCGCGTCGCGACGACCGACTCGACCCACCCCTTGATCTGGGAGGAGACCAGCTTGTCCTTCGTCTGGGAGGAGAACTTCGGGTCGTGGATCTTGACCGAGACGATCGCGGTGAGCCCCTCGCGCACGTCCTCGCCCGAGAGCCCTTCGTTGAGGTTCTTGAGCAGGCCGTTGGCCTGGCCGTAGTTGTTGATCGTGCGGGTGAGCGCCGCGCGGAAGCCGGAGAGGTGGGTGCCGCCGTCGGCGTTGTAGACCGTGTTGGTGAACGGCAGCACGTTCTCGTTGTAGCCGTCGTGCCACTGCATCGCGATCGCGATCTGCTCGCCGTCCGCGGTGTCCTCGACGAGCTGGATCGGCTTCGAGTGCAGGTTGGTCTTGGCGCGGTTCAGGTACTCCACGAACGCGGCGATGCCGCCCTTGAACTGGAACTCCTGCTCCGCCCCGTTGCGCTCGTCGTGGAACTTGATCAGCAGGCCGGGGTTCAAAAACGCCAGCTCGCGCAGGCGTTGGACCAGGAGGTCGTGGTGGAACTCGAGGATCGAGAAGATCTCGGCGTCGGGCTTGAAGGTGACGACGGTGCCGTTCTTCGTCGAGTTGCCCACGCGCTTGAGCGCCGCCACCGGGACGCCGCGGCGGTACTCCTGCTCCCAGACGCCGCCGTCGCGCCGGATCTCGAGGCGCAGCCACTCGGAGAGGAAGTTCACCACCGAGACGCCGACGCCGTGCAGGCCGCCCGAGACCTTGTAGGCGTTGTTGTCGAACTTGCCGCCGGCGTGCAGCTCGCACATGATCACTTCGGCCGCCGAGCGCCCGCTCTCCTTGTGCGTGTCCACGGGGATGCCGCGGCCGTTGTCCTCGACCGTGGCCGAGTTGTCGGTGTGGATGCGGAGCGAGACCTTGGTGGCGAACCCCGCCTGCACCTCGTCCACCGCGTTGTCCACGACCTCCCACACCATGTGGTGCAGGCCGGAGAGGTCGTCCGTATCGCCGATGTACATCCCGGGGCGCTTGCGCACCGCGTCGGGACCTTTGAGAACCTTGATGCTCTCAGCGTTGTACGCTTTTCCGGTCAAGCTTCCATCCCTCCCGGCACCACCACGTCAACGACGCCGGCGTTCATGCGCCACACCGCGCCCCCGGTGAGACGGGGGAGCATCATCTCCTCGTGCGCGGAGGAGAGCAGCGCCTGCCCCCCGTCGCGCAGACGTTCGAGCACCCGCTGCAACACCGCCGCGTCCAGCTCGGCGTCGACATCGTCAAAGACCACCAGCGGGCGCCGCCCCCGTTCGCGCCCCACGACCGCCATGGCGGCGAGCTTGAGCCCGGTCGCCAGCAGCTTGCCCTGCCCCGCGGACAGCGTGTCCCGCGCCGGAACGCCCTGCACGCTGAACTGGAGGTCGTGGCGGTGCGGTCCGACAGCGGTGTGCCCCCGTCCGCGCTCCAGGCGGCGCGAAGCTGCCAGCGCAGCGCGCAACCGGGCCACCAGGGTCGCGGGTTCTGCGACCGCGACGCCATCCGACGCAGTATAGCTCAGAACCGGGTGCGCGAGCGACCATCCGAGGGCGCCGAGCTCCTCGCCGAGGTGGCGCTCGAGGCCGGCGAGCGCCGCGAGGCGCAGGCGCACGATCTCGGCGCCGAGGACGGCCAGGTCGTGCTCGAACGCGTCGAACTCCTCGGCCGGGCCCCAGCGCGTCAGGAGCGCGTTGCGGTGCCGCAGCGCCCGGCGGTAGCGCTGCAGGGTGGGCAGCGCTTCCGGTCGGATCTGGAAGCAGAGGCGGTCGAGAAAGCGGCGGCGGTCCTCCGGGGCGCCCCAGACCAGCGCGCGGTCGTAGCCGGAGAGGGTGGCCACCGGAAAGAGGTCGAGGTACTCGGCGGCCCCCAGCCGGCGGGCGCCGCGGAAGAGGGCGCGGGCGAGGGTTCCGGCGTGGCGGACGTCCTGGCGGATCTCCACCTCGGTGCCGCCGCGGTCGAGGACCCCCGAGAGGGCGAAGGCGTTGGCGCCGTGCCGGATCCACGCCGCCGACGCTCCCGGGCGGAACGACGCCAGGTTGCCGAGCACGGCCACGGCCTCGAGGAGGTTCGTCTTGCCCGAGCCGTTCGCGCCGACGACGGCCGTGAGGCCGGGGCCGACGTTCAGTTGCTGCGGGGCCAGGTTGCGAAAGCCGGAGACGGTGAGGCGGAGGATGGACACGAAGTCAGCCTGGATCGTTCGTGGGGGTTCGTCGCGAGAACGCGCAGCTGGCTGGGATGGTGGGCGCATGTAGGGGCGAGGAGCCGAGGCGTATCCGCTGCGATACGCCGCAGGCTCCGAGCCCCGAGTCCGCCCGCCAGACCGGCCAGATCCGCGTTCGCAGCAGAACCCCCATGAATGTCCAGGCTACAAACGGATCGGCATGATCACGTAGAGACACTCGCCCGCCGCCCCGTCTTCCCCGGTAGGTGTCATCACGACCGGACCGTCCGCGTCCCGCAGCTGGAACTCGACCTCGGCGGTGTCCACCGCGCCCAGGAAGTCGAGGATGTAGCTCGCGTTGACGAAGACCTTCAAGGGCTGAGCCGAGAACGTGCAGGGGACCACCTCGGCCGCCTGTCCGAGGTCGAACCCGACCGAGGCGAGGGCGATCGAGTCGTGGTCGAACTGCATCTGGACACCGTGGGTGCGCTCGCTCGCGAGCAGCGCGACGCGGCGCAGCGCGGCGGTGAGTTCCTGACGCTGGACGCGGGCGCGGTGCGGGTTGTCGCGCACGAGGACGCGCTCGTACTGCGGGAAGCGGGCCTCGAGCACCCGGGACAGCAGCACCCGGTCGCCGAGCCGGAAGGCGAGGTGGTTCTCGCCCCGGGCGATATACAGCGGCGTTTCGGCGTCCGCTGTGAGGTGGCGCAGTTGGTTGAGGACCTTCCTCGGCAGCAACTGCTGCTCGAACGGGGGGGTCCCGGCGGTGTGCGCGGCCTTGGCCCACGCCAGCCGGTGGCCGTCCGTGGCGACCATTTCCAGCGCCTTGGCCGACACCAGCAGGAGCGCCGCGTTGTACTGGAAGTGCCCTTCCTCGCTCGACACGGCGAACACCGATCGGTCGATCAGGCGGCGAAGCGTCGCGAGGTCCACCGCAAAACCTTGTCCTTCCGGTGCTTCCGGGAGTGTCGGAAAGTCGGCGGGGTCGAGGCTCGCGAGTTGAGAACTGAAGGTGCCGGAGCGGACCTCGACGCGGGATTCATCGAAGCTGAGGTCGAGGGTGTCGGTGGGCAGCGAGCGGACGAGGTCGAAGAACACCTTCCCCTGGACTGTCGTCCGTCCCTCCCGCCGCACCACCGCCGAGCACTGGGTGTAGACGGTGACGTCCAGGTCGGTTGCGGCCAGGTGCAGCCGGTCCCCCTCCGCGCTGAGCAGGATGTTCGAGAGGATCGGGATCGTGGTGCGGCGCTCGACGACTCCCTGGATGAGCTGGAGTTCTTCGAGCAGAACGGTGCGATTGAGCGTCACGTCCATTGGCGCGTTCTCCCGACTACTTCTACGAAGCAGAAACGATTGTACAGAGGTTCGTAGTAGCAGTCGAGCGTGTGGAGAACCCGGGCCGGCGAGGAAGACGTCTGCTGCGGCAGGGGTTGAGCGGCCGGCGGGTGTGGAAAGGCGGTGTGGAGAATCCGGCGGTCGAGGGCGCGAGCGGTGGTGGAACGCGGCGGACGCGCGAGTTTTCCGCAGCTCAGCGGAAGTGTTCCGCGAACGTCGTGAGGGTCGCGTCGAGCGAGGGGTTGGTGCGGCGCTCCTCGGTGATGGTCTCGACCGAATACATCACGGTGGAGTGGTGCTTGGCGAAGAGCTTGCCGATCTCCGGGTAGGAGAGCGACAAGATCTCGCGGATGAGGTACATCGCGACCTGACGGGGGAACGCCACCGAACGGCGGTTGTCGCGTCCCTTGAGGTCGGCGACCTTGACCCCATAGTGGTGGGCGATGAAGCGGATGATGTCGGGCGCGGCGATGTGGCGTTCCTGTGGAAGAAGCGGGGAAAGAGCGTTGCGGGCGGTCTCGAGGTTCGCCGGCTGGCTCGTCAGGGTGCAGTAGACGATGACGCGGTTCAGGTACCCCTCGAGCTCGCGCACGTTCTCCCGGACGCGGCGGGCGACGAACAGGACGACGTCGTCGGGGAGGTCGAACCCCTCGCCGTGGGCCTTCTCGCGGATGATGGCGCACTTCGTCTCGAGGTCGGGCGGTTGGATGTCGGCGACGAGGCCCCAGACGAAGCGCGTGCGCAGCCTGTCCTCGAGCCCCTGGATCAGGGCCGGTGAGGTGTCGGAGGTGAGGACGATCTGGTGGCCGGCCTCGTGCAGCGTGTTGAAGGTGTGGAAGAACTCTTCCTGAGTGCGCTCCTTGCCGGCGAGGATGTGCACGTCGTCGAGGAGGAGGACGTGGATCGAGCGGTAGGCGTCGCGGAACGCCGCCATGCGTTGCAGGCGGATCGAGTTGATCAGCTCGTTGACGAAGTGTTCGGTGGGGACGTAGCGGATCCGGGCGCGCGGGGTGCGGGCCAGGATCTCGTTGCCGATCGCGTGCAGGAGATGGGTCTTGCCGAGGCCCGAACCGCCGTACAGGAACAGCGGGTTGTAGGCGCGTCCGGGGTTCTCCGCGACGGACTGCGCGGCCGCGCGCGCGAACTGGTTCGACGGTCCGGGGACGAAGGTGGCGAAGGTGTAGCGAGGGTTGAGCGGCGTGCCGCCGTGGGCGGGCGGGGCGACGGGAGCGCTCTCGCTCGCGAGCTCGAACGCGACGGTCACCGCGGCGCCGGCCACCTGCACGGCGAGCTCCTGCAGGAGCGTCAGGTAATGGTCGCGGACGTAGTCGGCGTAGACGCGCGACGGCGCGACGACGGTGAGACGGCCGCTGCCGGCGCGGGCCGAAAGCGGCGCCAGCCAGACCTCGAACTCCTCCGCGGTGAGGCGGCTGCGGAGGAGATCCTTGACGGCGGGCCAGAGGGTGGAGGTTGGCATCTTGGAGCCCGACGGGCCCGAAGAGAATATCACGGGGGCGCCGCCGGCGTCGGACCTCTCGCTGCGTTGCGCTGCGCCGGTTCGCATCCTCAGCGTACCCTCCGGGTACGCCTCCGGTGCGACCGGCTTGCGCGCCTTGCGATAGGCCCAACGGCGGCGGCGCGGCTACACGCCCCAAGCTCCGATGCCCTGCGGTCGGCTTAACTGTTCCTAATGTGGGGCGCGCCCGCCGGGCGCGCTTCTTTGTCTTCGAGGGAGGGGCGAGAGGCTGCGCGGCCTGCGGCCGGCGCACCCAGCTCGGATCAGCAACCACACCACGCAACCAAACTGCTGACCTCTAACGATTAACGACCGAGCACGTCTCCCTTCCTATTCGATTCTTGGTGTCTCTAATGTAGGGGCGGCCCTTGCGGCCGCCCGGGAGCGGGCAGGCCATATGCATCCGGCGTTGCGGCCGCGGTCGCCTCTGACCACGGACCACGGACCACGTATCTCTTCTCGGGTTGACCGCGCGACCAAGCGAGCGTAAACTCACCATTCCCCGTCGCCTGGCGCCGGGGGTGGCAAGGGGTGAGACCATGAAGCGGACATTCCAGCCGAACAACCGGCGCCGGAAGAAGACCCACGGGTTTCGGGCGAGGATGAGCACGCCCGCGGGACGGCGCGTGCTCGCGGCGCGCCGCCGGAAGGGGCGGAAGCGCCTGACTCCCTGAGCCGGCCGGGGGCGTTCTGGACAAGCTGCTGCGCCGCTCGGACTTCAAGCGCGTCTACGCCGGTGGGGTCAAGGTCGTCGGAAGGTACCTCGTCGTCTTCGCAGTTGCGGGGGAGGGCGAGGTGCGCCGTCTCGGGATCACGGCAACCCGCAAGACCGGCGGGGCGGTCGTGCGCAACCGGGCGCGGCGCCGCATCCGGGAGCTGGCGCGGACACGCGAGGAGCTGCTCGGCGGGTGGGGCGGTGAGATCGTGGTGAACGTCCGGCGCGGGTGCGCCGAGGTGGCGTGGAGCGCGCTGGCGGAGGACTTCGAGCGGTGCATGAAGAGGGCAACGACCGCTCCGCGGCCGCCCGCGTCGTGATGGCCACGCTGGCCGGGTACAAGCGGTGGGTTTCGCCGTTGCTGCCGCCGGCGTGCCGGTTCGAACCCACGTGTTCCGAGTACATGCAACAGGCGATCGGTGTGCATGGGCTGAGGCGCGGCCTCTGGCTCGGGGTGCGCAGGCTGGGGCGCTGCCACCCGTGGAACCCCGGCGGCTACGATCCGGTGCCGCCGCGCGAAAGGGGCTAGTCGATGGAAAAGCGCGTGCTGCTGGCGGCGGTGCTCTCCGGGATCGTGGTCATTGTCTGGTTTTCGCTGTTCGCGCCGAAGCCACCGAACGCTCCAACCGGCCCGGCACCTGCCGCCCCGGCCGCGGCGGGTACGGCGGGCGCGCCCGCGAGCGCTCCCGAGGCTGCAACCCAGGAGGCCGCCACGCCGCCGATCGCGTCGGGACCGGTGGTGCCGGCCGAGGTCGGCGAGGACGCGACCCCGATCGCGCTCGCGGGCGACGGCTGGCACGCCACCGTGGACCCGCACGGCGGGGTGATCTCGTCGCTGGTGGTCGACGGGTACCGCGACGCCGCCGGGGCGCCGCTGGAGCTGGTCCGCGGCGGCGGCGCGCCGCCGCTGTCGGTCGCCGCTCCCGGAGCCTGGAATGAGGCGCTGTATAAAGTTGAGCGTCGGGACGGCGGCGTCCGGCTGCGCTGGAGCGACGGCGCCGGCAACTGGGTGGAGAAGAGGATCACGGCCGGGAAAGGGAAGTTCGCGGTCGAGGTCGAGGTGCGGGGGGGCGGGGTCCCGGCCCAGGCCGGAGTGGTGATCGCGACCGGGATCGAGAAGACGCTCAAGATCGACCAGCAGGGAAGGTTCGGCGGCGAGGGCGCGGTCGTGAGGGTGGACGGCAAGGTGGAGCAGTTGCCGGCGGCAAAGCTGGACACCGTGCACTCGGTGCGGGGCGCGATCGACTTCGCCGGGGTCGAGGACCAGTACTTCCTCCTCGCGCTGCTGCCGAACGACCCGGTCGCCGAGGTGCGGATTTCGCGCTCCGGTACCGGGCCGACGGCGCTGCCGCAAGTGGTCGTGGTCGGCATCAACGGCGCGGTGGGTGGGACGGTGTACGCCGGCGCCAAGGAGCGCGGCATCATGCTCGGGTACGGGCGCGGCCTCGCGGAGACGCTCTCGTTCGGCATCTTCGGCTTCCTCTCGGTCGGCTTCCTCGCGGCGCTGCGTTGGATCTACGGCTGGGTCGGAAACTGGGGGGTTGCCATCATCATCCTCACGGCCGGGATCCGCATCCTCCTCTTCCCGCTCAGCCACAAGAGCGTCGTGTCGATGAAGCGGATGCAGGCGCTGCAGCCGAAGATGAAGGCGATCCAAGACCGGTACAAGGACCGGGCGAAGAAGGACCCCAACGTCCGCACCCGGATGAACCAGGAAGTGATGCAGCTGTACAAGGAGCAGGGCGTCAACCCGATGGGCGGCTGCCTGCCGATGCTGGTGCAGCTGCCGATCCTGTGGGCGCTCTACTCGTTGTTCGCCTATGCGATCGAGCTGCGGCAGGCGCCGTTCGTGTTCTGGATCCACGACCTGGCGGCGAAGGATCCGACCTACATCACCCCGATCCTGATGACCGCCTCGATGGTGCTGCAGCAGCGAATGGCGCCGCAAACGGCGGACCCCGCGCAGAGGCGGATGTTCATGTTCATGCCGTTCATCTTCGGCTTCATGTTCATGAGCTTCCCGGCGGGGCTGGTGCTGTACTGGCTGGTCAACAACGTGTTCACGATGGGCCAGCAGCTCCTGACCGAGCGGATCATGGCGCGCACCGCGGCCCAGCCGAAGTGAAGCCGGGACGTGGATCGGACCGGGCGGGCTGGGCGGCTCGGCTGGCCGCGGAGGGGCTGCCGGCGGAACTCGCGGATCGCCTGGCGAGCTTCCTCGATCTCCTGGCGCGGTGGGGCGGCGCGGTGGACCTGTTCGGCGGCGCGGACCCCGAGAGGGTGCTGACGGCTCTGGTCCGCGACGCGCTGGCCGGCCTGCCGCACCTCGGCGAGACGGACACCCTCCTCGACATCGGGAGCGGGAACGGATTTCCCGCGGTGCCGCTGCTGCTGGCGCGACCTGGCGTGCGCGGCGTGTTGCTGGAGCCGCGCGAGCGGCGGTGGGCGTTCCTGAAGGAAGCGGTCCGCGAGCTCGGCCTGGCGGCGGAGGTCCGCCGCGAGCGCGTGGCCGACCACGCGGGCGGGGGCTACGACGTGGCGACGGTCCGCGGCGTCGCCCTCGAGGCGTGGCTGCCGGAGGCGCCGCGCCTGGTGACGGCGAGCGGCCGCGTCCTCTGGTGGACGAGCGCGGCGAACGCGGCGGCGCTGGCCGCCAGGGTGCCGGAAGGGCGTGTGTTACCCTTGCCGCTGTCGGCTCCGGCGCACGGCGTGTTGGCGGTCTGGAGCCGATGTTCCACGTGAAACATTCAGGAGAACATGTGAAGAATCAAAGGGTTGTGGCCATCGCGAACCAGAAGGGCGGGGTCGGCAAGACCACGACCGTCATGAACCTCGGGGCGGCGCTGGCCGCCTGCGAGCAGACGGTCCTGGCGCTCGATCTCGACCCCCAGTCCAACTGCTCGTCGGGGCTGGGGTGGGAAGGCGAAGGCCCGACCTCGTACGAGGTGCTGGAGGGTTTGCGGCCGTTGCGGGAGGCCGCGGTCTGCACGCGTTTTCCCGGCCTCGACCTGCTGCCGGCGCGCCGCGACCTGGTCGGCGCCGAAGTGGAGCTGCTCGCCGACCCAAAGCGGGCGGAGCGGCTGCGCCAGGCGCTCGCCGCCTCACCGACCGATCACCAGTGGGTCCTCATCGACTGCCCGCCGTCGCTCGGCCTGCTCACGCTCAACGCGCTCGTCGCCGCCGACGCCGTGTTGATCCCGATCCAGTGCGAGTACTTCGCGCTCGAGGGGGTGAGCGAGCTGATGCGGACGCTCGACCGCGTCCGGGCGGCGTGGAACCCCGAGCTCGCGGTGGACGGCGCGGTGCTGACGCTGTACGACGAGCGCGTCAGCCTGTCGCACCAGGTCGTCGACGAGGTGCGCCGGTTCTTCGGCGAGGCGGCGTTCGCCACGGTCATTCCGCGGAACGTGCGCCTCGCGGAGGCGCCGTCGTTCGGGCGGACGATCCTGGAGTACGACATTCGCAGCCGCGGGGCGCAGGCGTACCTCGCCCTGGCCGAGGAGATGCTGCGGAGGCGGAGGGCGCATGAAGCGGTCCGCGTTGGGTAAGGGCATTGCGGCGCTGATCCCGGAGGGCGCCGGCATGCGTCCCGGCACGGTGACCGAGGTGGCGGTCGGCGAGATCCGCCCCAACCCGTTGCAGCCGAGGAGGCAGTTCGCCGCGGCGAGCCTCGAGGAGCTGGCGGCCTCGATCCGCGAGCACGGCCTGTTGCAGCCGGTGGTGGTGAGCCGCTCGGCCTCCGGCGGCTACGAGCTGATCGCGGGGGAGCGCCGCTGGCGCGCCTCGCGCCTGGCGGGCCTCGAGCGGATCCCCGTCGTGCTGCGCGACGCGGTCGCGGACGCCGACCAGTTGGCCCTCGCCCTGATCGAGAACCTGCAGCGCGAGGACCTCACCCCGATCGAGGAGGCGCGCGCCTACCACCACCTGCGCGCCGAGCTCGGCCTCGCGCAGGAGGCGATCGCGGCCAGGGTCGGGAAGGACCGCTCGACGGTTGCCAACGCGTTGCGTCTGCTGCAGTTGCCACTATCTGTGCAGGAGATGGTGGACGCCGGCGAGCTGTCGGCCGGCCACGCCCGCGCCCTCGCCGGCGTGAGCGGGGCCGAGCGCCAGGAGGAGCTGGGGCGGCGGTGCGCCCGCGAGGGGTGGAGCGTGCGCGAGCTCGAGCGGCGGTTGCAGCCGCCGCCGCAACGGACGAAGCGGAGCGCCGATCCCGAGACGGCGGCGGCCGCCGAACGGCTGGCGCTGGCGCTCGGCGTCCAGGTCGAGATCAACCGGCGTCGGCGCGGCGGCGAGATCCGCCTGCGCTTCGCGAGCGAGGAGGAGCTCATCCGGCTCTTCCGGCTGCTCGCCGGGGAGAAGCGATGAAGAAGAGTCAGGGAACGCTCAACGGCTTCTTGGATCAGGGGTGCGCGATCAAGGGCGACGTGGTGTTCTCCGACCTGCTGCGCGTGCACGGCCAGGTCAGCGGCACGGTCAGGAGCGAGCACGAGCTCCTCGTCGGGGAGGGCGGCGTCGTCGAGGGGGAGATCGCGGTCGGGCGCCTGGTCGTCGCGGGAACCGTGAAGGGCACAGTCCGCGTCAAGGAGAGCCTGATGATCCACGGGACCGGCCGGGTGCAGGCCGAGGTGTTCGCCCCCAAGCTCATCGTCGACGAGGGCGGGGTGCTCGAGGGTGAGGTCCACATGACGCGATGCGACAACCCTTCCGAGCCACCCACTTGACATCAGACTCAGAAGCGATTAGCGTGACTTCCTGGTGAAATTGAGACGCGTATCGGGAGGGCACGATGAAGCGAGCCGAAAAGTTCTTCGTCCAGTACCTGCGTGACAACAACCTCAAGGTGACCAAAGAGCGCCTGATGCTCCTCGACGAGCTGTTCGAGTCCACGGGCCACCTCGACGCCGACTCGTTGCTCTTCCAGCTGCGCAACCAGGGCAAACGAGTCTCGCGCGCGACGATCTACCGCACCCTCGACCTGCTGGTCCAGTGCGGCCTCGCGCGCAAGTCGCGCCTGGGGCGCGAGCACTACGTGTACGAGCGCGTCACCCCGGGGAAGCGCCACGACCACATGGTGTGCACCAGCTGCGGACGCATCATCGAGTTCTACGACGCCGACCTCGACGAGCGCCAGCGCGAGGTGTGCCTCGAGCACGGTTTCCGGCCCAGCTTCTACAGCCTGCAGATCCAGGGGCTGTGCGCCGAGTGCCAGAAGAGCGAGTGAGCCTCCTCGCCTGGCCGCGGTCCGCCTCGGCCGCGCGACGCACATGTTAAGCATGCTTGACATCCTGCGCCGCGGCCCGTAGCATCCGCGGCGATGGGCGCGCCGCCGTCCGCGCTCCCGTCGCCGAGCATGAGCCAGGTCGCAGGCCTCGCCGCGAGCCCCGAGCAGCCGCCGCTGCTGCTGGTGGGCAACCCCAACGTCGGGAAGAGCGTGATCTTCGGCGCGCTCACCCGGACGTACGTCACCGTCTCGAACTACCCCGGAACCACCGTCGAGATCACCCGCGGCCGGGCGCGCGCTCTCCCCGGCGTGCCCGAGATCATCGACACGCCCGGGACGAACTCCCTGACGCCGCAGTCCGAGGACGAGCAGGTGACGCGCGACATCATGCTCGCCGAGCCGGACGCGGTCGTCGTCCAGGTCGGGGACACGAAGAACCTCCGCCGCGTGCTCTACCTCACCGCGCAGCTCGCCGAGCTCGGGCGCGCCCAGGTGCTCGTCCTCAACCTGCAGGACGAGGCCCGCGACCTCGGTGTCCGGGTCGAGGCCGCTGAGCTCGAGCGGCGGCTCGGGATCCCGGTGCTGCCTGCCACCGCGACCACCGGCGCCGGCCTCGGCGAGATCGGCCGGGGCCTGCCGCGCGCGGCGCGCGCCCGGCTCGAGAGCCCCTACCCGGCCGCCGTCGAGCGCGCCGAGCTCGAGGTCGCCTCCGTGCTCCCGGCCGAGCTCGGCGTCGCGCGCCGGGGAGTGGCGCTCATGCTCCTTGCCGGCGACCGCACTCTCGCGGGCTGGGCCGCCGAGCACCTCGACGCGGCGGGCCTCGACCTGGTGCAGAGCCAGCGCGCCGACCTCGAGCGGGCGCTCGGATGCAGCGCGGCGACCGCGATCGCGCGCGCCCGCCACCGGGCGGTCGCCGAGCTGCTGCGCGCGGTCTTCCATGTCGACCGCACCCACTCGGGGTCGCTGCGCGACCGCCTCGGCGCCCTCTCGATGCACCCGCTCTGGGGGATCCCGTTCCTCGCCGTGGTGCTGTTCGCGGCGTACGAGTTCGTCGGGGTGTTCGGCGCCGGCACGCTCGTGAACTGGACCGAGGGCGTCCTGTTCGGCAAGCTCATCAACCCGGCCGCGACCGCCGCGGTGAACTGGGCCGTCCCGTGGGGGTGGCTGCGCGACCTGCTCGTCGGGCCGTACGGGGTGGTGACGATGGCGCTGACGTACTCGATCGCGATCGTCCTGCCGGTCGTCGGGACGTTCTTCGTCTTCTTCGGCGTCCTCGAGGACTCCGGCTACCTCCCCCGCCTCGCGGTCATGGTCAACCGCGTCTTCCGCGTCATGGGCCTGAACGGGAAGGCCGTGCTGCCGATGATCCTCGGTCTCGGCTGCGACACGATGGCGACGCTGACGACGCGGATCCTGCCGACGCGCAAGGAGCGCGCGCTCGTGACCCTCCTCCTCGCTCTCGGCGTCCCCTGCTCGGCGCAGCTCGGCGTCGTCCTCGCGATGCTCGGCTCGATGGCGCCGCTCGGGACGTTCGTCTGGGCCGGGGTGGTGGCCGGGACGATGCTCGGCGTCGGCTGGGCCGCGGCGCGGCTGATGCCGGGCCGCGGCTCCGACTTCCTGCTCGAGGTGCCCCCGATCCGGGTCCCGGGCATCGCCAACATCCTGATCAAGACCGCCGCCCGCACCGAGTGGTACCTGAAGGAAGCGGTGCCGCTGTTCGTGCTCGGCACGCTCATCCTCTTCGCGCTCAACGCCACGGGCGCGCTCCCCCATCTCGAGGCGTTCTCGCGCCCGCTGGTGGTCGGGGCGCTCGGCCTGCCCCCGAAGGCCGCGGACGCCTTCCTCGTCGGGTTCCTGCGCCGCGACTACGGCGCCGCCGGCTTCTTCCTCATGCGCAAGAACGGCCAGCTCGACGGCGTTCAGTCGCTGGTGGCCCTGGTCGTGATCACGCTGTTCGTGCCCTTGCATCGCCAACTTCTTCGTCATGGTCAAGGAGCGCGGCGTCAAGACCGCGACCGCGATGGTCGCGTTCATCGTGCCGTTCGCGTTCGCCGTCGGGGCGGCGCTCAACTGGGCGCTGCGCGCGCTCGCGGTGCGGCTGTGAGCGCGGCCGCCGTCGAGCCCGGCGCGGCGCGGTCGGTGCAGTGCCCGCTGTGCGGCGGCCGCTTCCAGGGGAAGGAGTCGTGCCCGAGCGGGTGCCCGCTCTCGGCCAACTGCAAGACGCTGTGCTGCCCGCACTGCCACTACCGCTTCGTCGAGGACTCGACGGTGGCGCGCTGGGTGCGGCGCCTGCTCCCCGGGAGGCGGCCGTGAGCGCGCCGGCCCCACTCGCGCCTCGGTCGCCGGAGGCGGCGCGCGAGGAGGTGCTGGAGGAGCTGTGGACCGCCACGGAGGCGGGCGTCTCGCTGTCGCTGCCGGAGCTGGCGCGCACGATCCACGCGGGCCCCGGCGACGGCTGGGGCGGCGTGGCCAGGGAACTCGTCGAGCGACGGCTGGTCGCGATCGACGGGGAGCTCCTGCGCCTCACGCCGGCGGGCGAGGCGCAGGCGCGGGAGGCGGTTCGCCGCCACCGCCTCGCTGAGGTACTCTTCCACCAGGTGCTCGAGCTGACGATGGAAACGACCGAAGCCGAAGCGTGCCGCCTGGAGCACGAGCTCTCCCCGGAGGTCACCGAGGCGGTGTGCTCGTTCCTCGGCCACCCCCCGGTGTGCCCGCACGGCCGGCCGATCCCGCCGGGGGCGTGCTGCGGGGCGCTCTCCCGCCGCGTGCCCTCGCTCATCTGCCGCCTCATCGACCTGAAGGCCGGCGAGCGGGGGCGGGTGGTCCTGGTGGCGCCGCGCCACCGCGAGCGCCTCGACCAGCTCGCCGACCTCGGGGTGAGTCCGGGCGCCACCTTGACGCTGCGCCAGCGCCAGCCCTCGCTGGTGGTCGAGGTGGACCGCACGACGCTCGCGCTCGAGGACGAGATCGCCCAGGGGATCTACCTGCGTCCCCTGGTGGAGGGGTGAGCGTGGCCGCGGGCGGGCGCCGGGCGAAGCCGGCCGGCGCGGGCGAACGCCCCCCGGGCGGGACGGCGTCCGTCTGGCGCGCGTTCGAGGACAACGAGATCACCCACTCCGGGGCCCACTACCTGCTGGCGATCGCGGCGTCCGCGAAGCTCGGCCGCGCGCCGCGCGGCGCCGACGTGGCCCGCGCCCTCGGCGTCACCCGCGCCGCGGCCTCGCTGCAGCTGCGCGCGCTGCAGGAGCACGGCCTCGTCCGGCTCGACTCCGAGCAGCGCCTGCGCCTCACGCGGGCGGGCTCGAACCTGGTGTCGCGGGTGGCGAGCAAGCGCGAGGTCCTGCTCGTGTTCCTGCGCGAGGTGATGGGCGTCGGCGCCGCGACCGCCGAGCTCGACGCCTGCAAGGTCGAGCACCTCCTCTCGGAGGAAACCGGCGCCGCGATGGTGCGGCTCGTGCGCTTCCTGCGCTCCGGCCAGCCGCAGGCGCGCGACTTCCTCGCCGCGTTCCGGAAGACGACGGCGAGCTGCCCGCCGGGCGCGCACTGCGACGTGTGCGCCGAGGCGTGCCTGCTCGCCGCCGACCCGCGCCGCGCCGAGCGCCGCGCTCCGGCCTAACGCGCCGCCGCGCCCGCGGCGAGCTCCTTGACGAGGTTGCCCACGACCGCCTTGGCGTCCCCGAACACCATCAGGGTGCGGTCCATGTAGTACAGCTCGTTGTCGATGCCGGCGAACCCAGGGCTCATGCTGACGCTTGATGACCATCACGGTGCGCGCCTTGTCCACGTCGAGGATCGGCATGCCGTAGATCGGGCTCGACTTGTCGTGGCGCGCCGCGGGGTTGGTGACGTCGTTGGCCCCGATCACCAGGGCGACGTCGGCCTGCGCGAAGTCGGAGTTCACCTCGTCCATCTCGACCAGGTGGTCGTAGGGGATGTCGGCCTCCGCGAGCAGCACGTTCATGTGCCCCGGCATGCGCCCGGCCACCGGGTGGATCGCGAACTTCACGTCGACGCCGAGCTTGGTCAGGACGTCGAACAGCTCGCGCACCTTGTGCTGCGCCTGCGCGACCGCCATGCCGTAGCCGGGGACCACGATCACGAGTCCGGCGTTCGCGAGGATCGGCGCGGCTTCCTCCGCCGTGGCGCTGCGGACGATCCTCTCCTCGGCCGCCGCCGCCGAGGCCTGGACCTGGCCGAACGCCCCGAACAGCACGTTGGCGAACGACCGGTTCATCGCGCGGCACATGATGATCGAGAGGATCAGCCCGGACGAGCCGTCGAGGGCGCCGGCGACGATCAGCAGGCGGTTGTCGAGCACGAACCCCATCGCGCAGGCGGAGAGTCCCGGCGTACGAGTTCAGCAGCGAGATCACGGTGGGCATGTCGGCGCCCCCGATCGGGATGATCAGCAAGACGCCGAAGACGAGCGCGAACGCGCCGAACGCGGGGAACAGCCAAGTGCGCGCGGGGCTCGCGACCAGCGCGACGCCGGCGGCGACCGCGAGGGAGAGCAGCGCCAGGTTGACGACGTTCTGGCCGCGGTACGTGATCGGGCGGGTCGGCAGGATCTCCTGCAGCTTGCCGAACGCCATCAGCGACGCCGTGAACGTCAGAAAGCCGAGCAGCACCTCGAGCGTCAGCGCCGACATCGTGAACGCGTCGAGCTTCGGCGTGCGCAGGTAGAACTCGGAGGTGCCGACGAGCGCGGCGGCGAGCGCGCCGAAGGCGTGCGACAGGGCGGTCCGTTGCGGCACCGCGGTCATCGGCATCATCGCCATCGGCACGCCGATCACCGTGCCCAGCACGAACGCGACCGCGATCCAGCGGTAGCTGACGATCTCGGGCCGCAGCAGCGTCCCGCCGACCGCGAGCGCCATGCCGACCACGCCGACGATGACGCCGCGCCGGGCGGTGTGGACCGCGGAGAGCCACTTGAGCGCGAGGATGAACGACGCCGCGGCCGCGAGGTAGACGAGCGGGATGACCTTGTCGATCATCGCTTGCCCGCCCCGCTCTTCTTGAACATCTTGAGCATCCGGTACGTGATCAGGTACCCGCCGACGATGTTGATCATCGAGCACGTCACCGCCACGGTGCCGAGCACGGTGGACAGCGGGCTCTCCTGCTTTCCCGCCACCAGGATCGAGCCCACGACCGCGATCGCCGAGATCGCGTTGGTCAGCGACATCAGCGGCGTGTGCAGCAGCGGCGAGACCCGGCGGATGATCTCGAGGCCGAGGAACGTCGCGAGCATGAACACGAACAGCGAGACCTCGAAGTCGGAGCTCATGCGGTCGTCCCCTCCGCCGGTGGCTTCGGCGCTCCCTTGCCGGCGCGGACCTCGCCCGCGTGGGTCACCAGGCAGCCCTTGATGATCTCGTCCTCGAGGTCGAGGGCGAACGCCCCGTCCTTCCAAAAGGCGAGCACGAACGCCGTGAGGTTGCGCGAGTAGAGCGTGCTGCCGTGCCAGGGGACCTCGGAGGGCGGGTTCTCCGGCCCGCAGATCGTCACGCCGTGCGCCACGACGGTCTGCCCGGGCACGGTCAGCTCGCAGTTGCCGCCCGCCTCCGCCGCGAGGTCCACGATCACCGACCCGGGCCTCATCGCCCCGACCATGGCGGCCGTGATCAGGCGCGGGGCGGTCACCCCGCCGATGAGCGCGGTCGTGATCACCACGTCGGACGCGGCGCAGCGGTCGGCGATCAATTCGGCCTGCTTGCGGTAGAACTCGGCGGAGAGCTCCTTGGCGTAGCCGGAGGCGTCCTGCGCTTCCTCGGCGACGACCCCGACGAACTTGGCGCCGATGCTCTCCACCTGTTCCCTGACCGCCGGCCGGGTGTCGGTCGCCTCCACCGCCGCGCCGAGGCGGCGCGCGGTGGCGATCGCCTGCAGCCCGGCCACCCCGGCGCCGATCACGAACACCTTGGCCGGAAGCACCGTGCCCGCGGCCGTCATCAGCATCGGGAAGTAGCGCGGTAGCGTGTCGGCCGCGAGCAGCACCGCCTTGTACCCCGCGATGTTGGCCATCGAGGAGAGCGTGTCCATCGACTGGGCCCTGGTGATGCGGGGGATCAGGTTGACGGCGAACGCGGTGATCCTGCGCGCGGCCAGCCTCTCCACCACGTCCGGATGCCGCGAGGGCACCAGGGTGCCGAGCAGCATCGCGCCCTCGCGCATGAGGTCGGTCTCGTGCACCCCCAGCTTCTCGTTGACGGCCGGCGCCTGCACCTTGACCACGAGGTCGGCGCCGGCGTACAGCGCCGCCGCGTCCGCTTCCAGCGCGGCGCCCGCCTCGGCGAACTCGGAGTCGGCGAAGAACGCGTGCTCGCCGGCGCCGCGTTCGACGGACACGGCGATCCCCGCCTTGACGAGCTTGCGTACGGATTCCGGGACCAGCGCGACGCGCCGCTCCCCGGACCGGATCTCCAGCGGCACCACGATCCTCATCGGTGACGTTCCCCCAAACCAGATACGAGCATCATCCCGCACTCCGGAAACGGTCGGCGGTGCGCGCTATTCCCATCGCCGGCCGTGTCCCGTCAACCTCCCGGGCGCTGGAGGTGGCGGCGAGCGACGCGCCGCACGCTCGCGTCCGGGAAGGCCAGCACGGCGTTCTCGAACGCTGCCGTGAGCGCACTTCCGAGCTCGTCGCTGATCGACCGCGGCACGGGCTGATCGGAGAACGCCACCGCGGTGCTCGGCGTGGGGACCGTCGCGGCGGTCGCGAACGTCACGACGGCGATCTGGCCGTCGCCCTCCGGGAACGTCTCGCCCGCGGGGAGGGTGAGCGTGATCCCGAGGCGGCCGGAAGCGGCGGCCGAACCGTCCACCGTCATCGCGGCCGCCGAGGCGCCGCCGCCGGGCGCAACGGAGGGTGCGCTCAGCACGGCGGGATCGAACGCGAGGGAAAAGCTCACCTCGCGCTCGTCCCCGAGCGCCGACATCACGACCCCAACGGCGATCGGAGCCCCTGGGGTCACCGACGCAGCGACGGCGCGCAGCCGGCGCGGCCCGAGGACCGCCGTCACGGTGAGGAACTGGGTGAAGGCCATCCCGTCCTGGCTGTTCGCGGAGAACGTGACGTGTCCCTCCTGCGAGCCGAGGGCCAGGGCGCCCGCCGCCACGGTGACGACCGGCTCTGTCGCGATCGCCGCCTGGTCGGGCGAGAGAACGAGCCACGGCACATCGGGGACCGCGGTCCAGCTCAAGTTGTAGGGACCGGCGAGCGTGGCGGGGACCGTGCGGTCGGCGGGATGGCCCGAGTCCACGCCGACGCGGAGCGCAGACGGCGTGACGGTCAGGCCCGCGGGCCGCGCCACCGCCCCCTGCAGCATGTCGAACGCGCCCCCGGAAACGGGTGTGTAGTCCGCGACCACGACCGTGTGGAGCGCGCTCCACGCGACGCCGGACAGGGCGTCCGTGTCGAGCGTGGCGCAGAAGACGCCGTCCGGCGCGAGCGGGGAGGCGAGGTCGAGCCACGGGACGGCGCGGATGATCCGTCCCGTCACGCCCACGTGCTTGTCCTCGTAGACGAGGGCGTGCAGCGCCGCCTGGTTCGTCGAGGCTGAGAGCGTCGTGCCGGAGGTGTTGTGCAGCCGCGCGTACACCCGCATCCGCGTCCCGACCTGGCGCGCGTACGCCTCGATCTCCGCCTGAGGCGGGCGGACCAACTCGGCGTCGACGAACCTCCCAAACACCGTCGTGAAGTTCCCCTGGTCTCCTTCCGAGATCCGGTGCCCGGAGTCCACGATCACGAGCGGCAGGTACGCGGGTGGGCTGAAGGCAGCCCAGAACCGGCTGATCCGGTCGCCGAGCGGCGCGTCCACGTTCTGCTCGATGAAGACGGCGCGGCCCGCGTACTGGAGGGCGAGCGCGTCGATCGCCGGACCGGCGACCTGGCACGTCGGTCAGGTAAAGCGCGTGAAGTCCTCGAACACCACCAGCCGAGGCGCCGGACCCGCGGGGGGACCCTCCTGCGCGACGGCGACGCCCGCCGCTCCGCTCAGCGCCAGAGCCGCCAGGAGCCACGCGCCGCATCCTCGCACCGTCGCCATCGCCGCACCTCGCGCCCCACTCCACGATCGAGAGGAGTTCTTTCGGCCTTGACCGATTCTAACCACGGCCAAGGCGCGGTCAAGGCCGGCGCCCGGCGCGTTGCGGGCTCATCGGCGGGGAGGCCCTCTGGCTGAAGGCCGGTGGGGCGCTCCTAGCTGAACCGGATGCGGGCGAAGCGCCGTTTGCCGACCTGGGCGAGGTGCTCGGCGCCGGGGCGCGCGTCGAGCGTCGCGAACGGGTCGCGCACGGTCTCGCCGGCGAGCTTCACCCCGCCCTGCTGGAGCAGGCGGCGCGCCTCCGCGTTGCTGGGCGCGAGCGCCGCCATCACCAGCACCTTCACGACCGCAAGGGGCTCGGGCGAGGCGGGGAGGACGACCTCGGCGACCTCGTCGGGGACCTCGCGCTTCTGGTGGACGGTGCGGAAGTGCGCCTCGGCCGCGACGGCGGCGGGGGCGCCGTGGAAGTCGGCCGTGATCGCGCGGGCGAGCTCGAACTTCACGTCCATCGGGTGGCGCTCGCCGCTCGCGGCGGCCTTCTTGAGCGCCGCGATCTCGGCCGGGGCGAGGTCCGTGCACAGCGTCCAGTAGCGCCACATGAGGCCGTCGGACACCGACATGAGCTTGCCGAACATCTCCTCCGGCGGGTCCTCGACCGCGATGTAGTTGCCGAGCGACTTCGACATCTTCTCGACGCCGTCGAGTCCCTCGAGCAGCGGCAGGGTCATGACGATCTGCGGCGGCAGGCCGAGCTTGCCCATCAGGTCGCGCCCGACCAGCAGGTTGAAGAGCTGGTCGGTGCCGCCGAGCTCGACGTCGGCCTTGAGCGCCACCGAGTCGTACGCCTGCGCCACCGGGTAGAGCAGCTCGTGCAGCGAGATCGCCTCGCCGGCCGCCAGCCGCTTCGCGAAGTCGTCGCGCTCGAGCATCTGCGCCAGGGTCACCCTGGCGGTCAGGCGGATCCACTCCTCGCTCGTGAGCGCGCCGAGCCAGCGCGCGTTGAAGTCGATCACCGTCGCGCGCGGGTCGAGGAGCTTGAAGATCTGGCGCTTGTACGTCTCGGCGTTGGCCGCGACCTGCTCGCGGGTGAGCTGCGGCCGGGTCGCCTTCTTGCCGGTGGGGTCGCCGATCATGCCGGTGAAGTCCCCGATCAGGAACACCACGCGGTGGCCGAGCTGCTGGAAGTGCCTCATCTTGCGGATCACGACCGCGTGGCCGAGGTGGAGGTCGGGAGCGGAGGGGTCGAAGCCGACCTTGACCGTCAGCGGGCGCCTCTCGCGCTGGGCGGCGAGGAGGCGGGCCTCGAGGTCCTCGGGGCGCACGACGTCCACGCACCCCTTGAGCAGGAGCTCCATCTGCTCCTTGATCGCAGGCCTTCCCTCAACCATGACGCCTCCCGGCACCCCCGGCGCTCTAGCTCCTGGGCGGGTTGGATTTTCGCACAGCGGGCCTGGCGGGCCGCGGCGGCGCCATCGGGGGCGCCTGGCCGCGGGCGTAGCGGGCCAGCTTCTCCCACGCCGGGAGGGCGGCGACCGCCTTGCCGACCTCGGCCGGGTCGGCCCCGAGGAGGTCGGCCTCGGTCGGCACGACGGGGAGGAACGCGGCGGCCGCGACGCGCGCCGTGGCCGCCCCGGCATCGCCGTAGAACGCGCTCAGCACCTCGCGCGCAGCGGCGGCGACCTCGCCGGCCGAGGCCTTCGGCGCGGCGGCCTTCCTCCACACGCCGGCGAGTCTGGCGTCGAGCGCGGGCACGTGGGGGCCGCCCGCGGCCGCGACGGTCAGGACCAACCTTCCGGCCGGCGCCAGCAGCATCGTCGTGATCCCGGCCTCCGGCGCGAGACGGTCGCGCAGCAGCTGACCCGCGACCATGCCGACGGCGGTCGGCGGCAGCTCGACCACTCCCACGACCTCGGGGGCGCCCGCGCCGACGGTCCAGTTCAGCCCCGGCCCGCCGGCCGCGGCGCCGGCGGTCACCTGCCCCGGAGGGATGCCGCCGAAGAACTTGCCGGCGGCCTCGCCGCCGACCTCGAGGTCGGCCGGCAGCGCCAGCGCGATCGAGAACGCCTCCCCCGCCGGAACGTCCTCCAGGCCGAGCGAGCGCATCACGACCGCCTCGAGGTCGTCGTGGGGCGCCGGCCGCACCGAGGTGACGCCGTCGCTCACCTGCTCGATGACATCGGTGAGCGAGGCGGCGGGCGCGGCGACCGCGACCGCCGGGACCCCGGCCAGCTCCCGCACCGTGGTGACCCAACCCTTGCGCGCCGCGGCGGTGGCCGCGGCCGCCACGACCTCGTGGCCGGCGCGCGGAGCGACGTTGCCGAGAGCGACGGCGACGACGCCGATCTCGCCGGGAATCCAACGCAGCTGGACGACCGCCCCGTTGTCGAGCGTCTGCCGCGCCTCGTCCCGCGCCCGCCGCTCCTGCTCCACGACCGTCGCGAAACCGGCGTGCCCGCCGAGGACCTCCCGCGCGAGCTCGGCGAGCGTGCCGGCATCGACCACCGGCGTGGCGAGCACCGAGGCGACCCGCCCGCCGAGGGCGAGGCGTTCCGCCAGATCGCGCGCCACCGTGCCGCCGCGGACGGCGGTCTGCACCGCCCGCGCCTGGCAGGCGGCCAGGGCACGCGCCACCTCCTCGGCCGTGGCCGGCGTGGACGGGAGCGCGGCGAGCCGCTGGCGGAGGCGCCGGACGAGCGCGCGCGGGTGCTCGTCGTCGGCCGCCAGACGGATCGCCATGCGGGCGCAGTCGTCCTGCAGCTCGTTCTCCACCCTGACGTCCGGGAACTCGGCGGCGAGGCGCGTCTGGACCCAGGCGACGAGCGCCAACGCGAGATCGGCGCGCGGGTCGTCGGGGGGAGGCAGCGCGAAGACGATCTCGACGCGTTCCGGGCTGCCGAGCTGCACCGCCACGCCGCCATCCGCCAGCACGCAGCGGCTGCGGGGCAACGGCCGCGCCGGGACCGCGTCCAGGGCGGCCAGCGCATCCTGCAGCTCCCGCGCCGGGACCGCTCCGAGCGCGACGAAGGCGCCGGCGCCGCTCGCCGTGAGCTGGCCTGAGAGGTCGGCGACGGCCTGCGCCGCCAGGAGCGCGGGCACCGTCACGCTCCACAGCTGGGCGCCGCGGCGCGGCCGCACCTCGACGGGAAACCCGGCGATCGCCGCCGGGGCGACGGCATCGGCGGGCACCACGGCGGCGACGTGCTCGACGTCGCCGCCGACCACCTCGACCACCGCGACCGGCACGTCGCGACTCGTCCGCCACTCGCTCGTGACCTGGGCGCCCGCCGGGAGCGCGGCGGCGAGCGTCACAGCGAGCGCCAACATGCGCTTGCCCATGGCCCTATCATAGCTTTCATGCGACTCTCTCCCCTCTCGCCCCGAGTCGTCGCGCTCTCCTGGGGGACGGCGCTGATCCTCTGGCCGCTCGCGTGGCTGCTGCTCGCGGTGGCGCAGGGCGCCGGCACGGCGATCGCCGGGGGCGGCTGGATCGGCGTGGCGGTCCCGCTCGGCGCCCACCCGTGGGGCATCGTCAACGAGCCGAACGTCGCGTTCGCGGGCTCGCGCGCCGCCCTCGTGCTGTACTGGCTGGCCCCTCCGCTCCTGGCGCTCGCCGTCGCCTTCGTGGGTCCGACGCTGCTGCCGGTCCCGCCCGGGTGGCTCGCGGAGGTCGGCGTCTTCCAGATCGCGGTCGCGAGCTCGGTGCTCGGCCTCGGGGCGGCCGCCCGGTTGGGGGCCGCGGACGGGCCGGCGGCGGGCCTCGCGTTGTTCTGGGGCGTGCCGGTGCCGGTCTTCCAAGTGGTGTCGGCGCTGCTCGGCGTGATCGTCGTCCAGCTGGCGGTCGCCCGCTTCGCCGGCCACCTCTGGAGCGAGCCGAACGGCCCGAGGCGCTCGCGCCGCCTGCTGGCCGCCGTCGTGCACGTCTTTCCGCCGGCCGTCTGCTGGGCCGCGGCCGTGCTGGCGCTCGGGTGGGCGCTGCCGCCGGGCGCCCTGCTCGGCGGCGGAGCGGTGCTGGCGGGCGCCGTGTTCGGGGCGTGGCACTGGATGCCGCACTCATCGTTGCGGCCCCGCCCCGAGCTGACGATCGGGCGAGTGGTGGCGGTGTGGGTGGTGGCGGTGGTCGTTTTCGGCGCCGCGCTCTGGGCGGGGGCGCCGCGCCTCGGTCACGGCACGGCGCTGGTGTGGGGGGTCCCGGGGATGACGAACAACGTGCGCACCGGGATGGCCGTGATCCGGCTCACGCCGCTCCCCGCCCCGAAAAGACTGCCGGCACGGTCAGCGCCATGATCTTGGCGTCGAGCCACAGCGACCAGTGGTCGATGTAGGCGAGGTCGAGCTCCATCCAGGTCGCGAAGTCGAGGTTGGAGCGCCCGGAGATCTGCCACAGGCAGGTGATCCCCGGCTTCATCGCCAGGCGCCGGCGCTGCCACGGCTCGTACTGCTCGACCTCTTCGGGGATCGGCGGCCGCGGCCCGACCAGCGCCATGTCGCCCACCAGGACGTTGAGGAACTGCGGCAACTCGTCGAGCGAGGAGCGCCGCAGCAGGCGGCCGAGCGTCGTGACCCTGGGGTCCCCGGGCGCCTTGAACACCGGGCCGTCCATGACGTTGAGGTGCTCCACCTCGCCGCGCATCCGGTCGGCGTTCTCGACCATGGTGCGGAACTTGAGCAGGGTGAAGCGGCGGCCGTGCAGGCCGCAGCGCACCTGCCGGTAGAGCACCGGGCCGCGCGAGGTGAGGCGGACGGCGGCGACGATCAACAGCCACAGCGGCGAGAGCAGCAGCAGCGCCGCCGCGGCGGCGGCGACGTCGATGACGCGCTTGACGAACAGCGCGAACGGGGCGATCGGCGAGGTGGCGAAGGTGAGGAGGGGGATGCCGTTGAGCGCCTCGACCTCGACGTGGGGCCGGAGGTGCGGGAACGGACGCAGCGCCACGCGCACCCGGACCCCCAACTCCTGGCAGCGGACCAGGGCAGGCTCGAGCTCTCCCAGCTCGCGGGTCGGGACCGCGAGCACGACCTCGTCCACGACCTCGTGGGTGAGCAGGTCGAAGAGGGAGCGGACGTCGCCCACGACCGCGAACTCCGCGACCCGGGCGCGGCCGCACCCGTCGGCGTCCACCAGGCCGAGCAGGCGCAACCCCCAGACACGGTGCGCGGCGACCTGGCGCGCCACCGCCACCGCTTCCTCACCGCACCCCACGACGACCACGACCCGTTCCGGCGCCTCCGCGAGCTTGCGGCCGACCGCGGTGCGCCGCTCCGCGACCCGCGCCGCGGCGAGCACGACGCCGTTGATGAGGCCGAAGAGGAGGAGGAACGGACGGGAGATGAAATCCAGGCGCAACAGGTAGCTGGCCGCGGCGAGGACGAGCACGCCGATGAGGGCGACCCGCATCTCCTTGAACGCCTCGCGGCGCAGCGAGAGCACCTCGCCGGGCGCGGTGAGGCGGTGCGCGGCGAGCAGGAGCATCCAGAGGGGGAGCACGACCGCGAGCAGGGGGAGGTAGTCGGAGATCGGGTAGAGGCCGCCGGGGAACAGCGAGGGGGCGACGCGCGGCAGCAGGCCCGAGCGCAGCTGGTGGGCGAGGAGGAAGCTGCCGGCCGTGAGGGCGACGTCGAGGAGCAGGCGGCGGTAGGCGATCAGGCGCGCGGGCTCGCGGAGCACAACCCCTCCAGCACTCTTTCGTAGGCGGCCGCCACGTCGTCCCAGCGGTAACGCTCGGCGACGCGCGCCTGAGCCGCCGCGCCGAGGCCCTCGTACCGCCCGGGCGCGGCGAGGAACTCGGACAGCGCCGCGGTCAGGCCGCCGCCCGCGAAGTCGAACGGCACGCCGGCACCGCCCGCGACCTCGCGGTTCGGCATGTTGTCGAGGAAGAACACCACGCGACCGGCTCCCATCGCTTCTACGAGCGCCGGGTGGGTTCCGCCCACCTCGGTGGCGTGGATGTACGCGCGGGCGTGGAACAGGAGCTGCCGGTACTCGTCGCCGTAGACAGCGCCGGCGAGCGCCACCCTGGGGTCCTCGGACGCGAGTTGGCGGACGCGGCGGACGAGGCCGTGGGCGTACGGGGCGCCTCCGACCAGCACGAGCGGGACGCCGCCGGGGACGGCGCGGTAGGCGGCCGCGACGCGGTCGGGGTTGTTCTCGGGCTCGAAGCGCGAGACGTAGAGCAGGTAGCCCTCCGGGGCGAGCCCGAGCCGGCGCAGCGCCGAATCGCCCCCGGGGCGCGGCAGGTCCCCGCCGTACGGGATCATCGCGGAGGCGCGCCGCCACGCCCTGCGGTAGTAGCGCTGGATCACGGCGGCGTCGGTCACCACCTCGTCCGCCCAGCGCGCCGACCACCGCTCACAGGCGCGATAGTACGCCCGCCCGAACGGGCCCCACTTGCGGCGCTTGCGCTCCAGGCCGTCGACGTTGAGCGCGACCGGCAGGCCGCGGGCGTGGAGCAGCGGGATGAACGGCGCGTTGGCGGCGTTGCACAACAGCACGACGTCGAACCGACGCCGACTGACATCGAGGCACGACAGCAGCGTGTGGGAGAGCGTCTCCAGCGCCTTCGCCCGCAGCGCCGGCAACGTGCGGACGCGGGCGCCGCGGTGCGCCGCCACCCCGGCGACGGCGGTGTGGGCCCGGGTGTAGACCGTGACCTCGTGACCCCCCGCCGCCAGGCGCGCGGCGAGCTCCTCGGCGAACGTCTCGAAGCCGCCGTAACGCGCCGGGATGCCGCGGGTGCCGAGGATCGCGAGCCGCATCACCCCTCCGCCCGCCGCGTCCGCCCGCCGGGGAGGAACCAGCGCGCGACGGCCCACCCCGAGACCAGCGCCCGCGATGCGTTGGCCTCGCCGCGCGCCCGTTGGCGGCGGCGCAGCGCCCACGCCTCGGCCAGTCCGGGCCGCGACGAGCGCTCGACGGTGAGGCACGCCGCGACCACGGCCGCGTCGCGCACCAGCCACCAGGGGAAGCAGGCGAACCGCCAGCGCCAGTCCGCGTTCGCCCAGCGCAGGAGGAAGCGGTTGCGCACCGAGTGGCGGTTGATCTCCGGCGTCCCGCTCCGCGCCAACTCCGGTTTGAGCCCGCGCGCGTGCCAGGCGCGCGCCCCGGGCCAGTACACGCAGTCCCAGCCGCGCCGCTGCAGCCGCCACGCCAGGTCCGCGTCTTCGCGGTAGGCGAAGAACGCCTCGTCGAAGACCTCGCCGGCGGGGTAGGCCACGTCCTCCAGCGCCGCGCGGCGGTAGAGCGCGGCCGCGCCCGAGGCGCCGAACACCCGCGCGGGGCGCTGCCAGCTCGCGCGGAGGGCGCGGCCGGAGCCGCGGTCGAGGTGCCGGCCCGCCGCCGTCACCACCATCCCGGCCGAGTCCACCGTCTCGCTCGCGTCCAGCTCGCCGCCGTGCGCCCGCAGCAGGAGGCCGGTGGCCGCGCCGGCTCGCCCGTCGCGGGCGGCCGCCGCGAGGAGCGCCTCGAGGTAGTCGGGAGCGAGGCGGCAGTCGGGGTTGAGGGCGAGGACCCACGGGGCGGTCGTGCGCCGGATCGCCTCGTTGGCGGCGGCCGCGAAGCCGCGGTTCTCCTGCCAGCCAACGACCTCGGCGGGGAGCGTCCGCGTGAGCTCCTGGGCGAGCGCGAGCGAGTTGTCGGCCGAGCCGTTGTCCACCACGACGATCCGCTCGGGCGGGACGGTCTGGGCCGCGAGCGCCGCGACCGTCGCCCGCAAGGTATGGGCGTGGTTGTGGAGCACGATGAACGCGGCGACGTCGCTCACGGCGCCACCACCAGACGTCGCAGCACCGCCTCGCCGCCGTCCGGCGCGGTGAAGACGATGCGCAGGCGGTGGCGGCCGGCCGCGGGGACGCCAGGGAGCGCGATCGCGCCCGGCGCGACGGCGGCCACGCGCATGTCCACGGGCGCGGCGCCGTCCCAGCTCACGGCGAGATCGGCGCCGCGCTGCGCCGCCCCCTCGAGCCACCCTTGGAGGCGCACCCGGGCGTGGGCGGGAAGGTTGAGCGGCACCGCGACTCCTTCGCCGTCCGCCACCCGCCAGCCGTTGGGATAGAGGAACCGCGAATACGTCCCCGGGGGGGGCTGCAACGAGCCGCCGATGTGGGTCACCTGCGGGCCCTCCAGCTCGACGACCCGATCGGTGCGAAGCATCAACCCGAGGACGATTGCCGCCGCCGCCGCGACCCAAAATGTCACGGTCGCCCGGCCCAGAGCGCGGGCCAGCGCGGGCCGGCGGCGGCCGAGCACGGTGACCGTCGTTGCAACGGCGACCAGCACGACGGGCACCACCACCGTTGCCGGCGACGGCCGCAGGAACGAAGGGAAAAGATCACGCGCGTCGGCGGAAAAGCGGCGGGCCAGGGCATCGGCGAGCCACCAGCCGCCGTCGCCCGAGTTGAAGCCGAGGTGTGGCCTGGAGATCAGCACCCACCAGGAGAGCACGGTCGGAGGCGCCAGCAGCCACAAGGAGGAACGGCCTCGGGCCGGGCCGGTCAGCAGCATCGCCCCGCCGAGCGCGAACAGGGGCAGCGACGGCACCAGGTAGCGAGCGGGTGGGGCGCCGCCGCCGTACCACTCCACCGAACCCAACAGCCCGTAGACCGTGGCGACGAGCCCGACCAAAGCCGCCTTCTCACCCCGACCGCCGCGGCGCCAGAGGGTGGCCACGCCCAACAACGCGACGAGCAGGAGCGGTGCGATGAACGCAAGCCCGCCGGCGGGATCGAACGCGAGACCGCCCGCGGAGATCAACGCTTGACGCACGCTGGTCGGGACAAAATAGACGAGCTTGGAGCGATACCCCCACGGGTCGCCGATGAAGAGCCAGACGACGCCGAACGTCAGCGCTGCCGTGGCCGTCACGGCAATCACCAAGCGCCGGATCTCGCGGCCGCCCCAGCGCCGCGGCCACCAGGATGCGGCGAGGAGGGGGAAAAGCACGAGGCCCAGGCGCGCCTTGACCGCAGTGGCTACGACCGCGAACGCCGCACTGGCGAGGCGGCCGCGGGGTGCCGCCGCGACGAGGACCAGCACCGCCGCTGCTGCGAGCGCCCCGACGACCTCCACCCAGATCTGAGTCGAGAAGGTTGCCAAGGGATAACTGAACAAGAGCGCGGAAAGGAAGAGTGCGAGACGGGAGCGCGGCACGCCGAGGTCGCCGGCTCGCCGCACCAGGAGCGCGGCGGTTGCGGCGCCGGCAACTCCGAGCAAGAGCAAAACGCCGAGCCGCTTCGCAACCAGGTACCCCGGGAGCACGAGGAACGCGAACGCGGGCGAGTGGAGGAGTTTTGTCGTAACGTACATCGAGTCTTCAGGGTGGTGCTGCAGGTCGTAGTTGTTCGAGAGATCGAGGTCGTGATCCTGCGCCAGCGAGCGGAGCAGCAGCAGGTGGTACCTGCCGTCTCCCCAGGTCGGGCCGAGGTGGCAGGTCGCCACCGCCAACGGCAACAGGAGCGCGGCGGCCGCCAGGAAGACGCGGCCGCGGCGCAACGAGATACGCGCCGCCGGAAGCCAGGCGGCGAGGAGAGCGGCGAGGGCCAAATCGATCGAGTGTCGCTCGGCGAGCAGTCGCAGCGGCGCGATCGGGAGTCGGTCCGCGAGGGCAAGGACCGCGAGCAGCGCCCACGGCAGCGGCGCGAACGGCGAGCGCCACGTCCGGGCCGCGAGTTGGAGCAGCGCCACGGCGGCCGCGGCCGCCAGGACCCACGCCGGCAGCGGCCAGTCCCGCGGCGGCGTCGGGCGCGACGTTCCGGCCGTCGCGACGCTCACGACCACCGCCGGCGGCAGTCCGGGGGCGCGGACAAGGAGCGGCTGCGCCCCGGCGGGCAGTTCGCCGGAGATCCGCCCCGCGACTCCCCAGAGGGTGTCGCGCCCGAACCCGGACGGCCGCCACACCGCAACCGCCGGCAGCGAGTGCGCCACCACCCGCCGCACGTCGGCGCGCTCGTGCGCCCACTCGGAGGTCTCGATTCCTGCGCGGACGGGGACGTCGCGCCCGGCGCCACGCACGGTGGCCACCACGGTGCCTTGGGGAAGGCCGGCGGCGTTGGCGAGCGAGAGCTCGACGACGTAAAGGCCGCCCTCCGAGACCGGGAGTCGCGCCTCGGGGTTGGCGGCCGTCAGCTCGAGGCCCCCTCGGTCGGGGGGCGGAGGCTGCGGCGGGCCGAGGAGCGCGGCCGCGCCGAGCCACGCGGCGCCCGCCAGCGCCGGGGGGAACAGCGGCGTGACGACGAGGGCGAGGCCGCCGGCCGCGGCCGCGAGCCGCCCCGCCCCGGGGAACGGCCGCCCGGGGGCGAACCCCCCCCACGGCGCGAGGCTCGCCAGGAGCAGCCCGAGGGCGAGCGCCGCGGCGCCCCAGCCGCCGGCGAGGCGTCCGCCGAGTTCGGCGCTCGGCGCGCGGATGGCGACCGCGACGGCGACGAGCGCCGCGGCGATGAGCACGCCTGCAGGCGCGCGCTCGAGCGGGGCGGCGCCGGCCAGCAGAGCGACCAGCAGTGTGGCGCGCCGATCGAGCACATGGGCGGCGGCCGCGGCGACGGCGGCCACGGTGAGGACCACCAGGGTCGCCTGCCAGACCGGCTCGCCGGCGAGGCCGAGGCCGGTCGCGGCCCGCACCGCGAGCCCGAGGGCGACGGACACGACGATCCGGCCGCGGCCCGAAGTTCGCGGCAGCGCCGCGGCGGCCGCCGCGAGAGCCGCCGCCGCCAGCAGCGGCGGCAGCATCATGCGCCGCAGCGTCGGGTCGGCCGCCATGACGAGCGCGAACGCCGCCGGCAGGATCGCCGCCTCCGCGGCGCGCCGGCGCCAGCCGCCGGGGGCGAACCACCCCGAGGGGACGAGCGCGGCGGCGGCCGCCAGCGCGGCCAGGGCGGCCTCGCCCGGAGGCAGGGCGCCGACGCCCGCCATCACCGCCGCGAGAGCGGCGAACGACGCGGCGGGAAGACACGCCAGAAATCGCCCCGGAACCATCGCGGCGAGTATACGGTTTCGAGCCGCGCGGCGGTTGACTCCCGGGGGGGAAAGCCCAACAATCCACGGCCTGGAGGTCATCAATGCTGGCGCGAGAGCTGGTGCGCACCTCACCCGACCGCATCCGGGCCGCCCTGGCGGCGCGGCGCAGCGACGCCCCGTTCGAGCGGCTGCTGGCGGCGGACGCCCGCTGGCGCGAGGCCCAGTCCGAGCTGGAGGCGCTCAAGGCGGAACGCAACCGCGGCTCCAAGGAGGTCGGCGCGCTGTTCGCGTCCGGGCGCAAGGCCGAGGCGGAGGCGCTGCGCGCCGCCATGGCCGACCTCGGGTCGCGCGTCGCCGCCGCCGAGCAGGGAGCCGCGGCGCTGGCGGCCGAGGTCGCCGATCTCGAGCTCGCCATCCCCAACCTGCCGCACGCGAGCGTGCCCGAAGGCCCGGACGAGACCGCCAACCGGGTGGAGCGCACGTGGGGTGAGCAGCCGGTGTTCGCGTTTCCGCCGCAGGCGCACTGGGACCTCGGCCCGGCGCTCGGGATCATCGACTTCGAGCGCGCGGCCAAGATCGCTGGCGCGCGCTTCGCGGTGCTGTGGGGGGCCGGGGCCGCGCTCGAGCGCGCCCTCGTCACGTTCATGCTCGACCTGCACCGCGGCCGCGGCTACCGCGAGGTGTACGTGCCGTTCATGGTGAACCGGCAGGCGCTGATCGGCACCGGCCAGCTCCCCAAGTTCGAGGCGGACCTCTTCCACGTCGAGGGGACCGACTACTTCCTGGTGCCGACCGCGGAGGTCCCGGTCACCAACCTGCACCGCGGCGAGGTCCTCGAGGAAGAGACGCTCCCCCGCCGCTACTGCGCCTACACCCCGTGCTTCCGCGCCGAGGCCGGCTCGTACGGGCGCGACGTCCGCGGCCTCATCCGCCAGCACCAGTTCGACAAGGTGGAGCTGGTGCACCTGGCGAAGCCGGAGACGAGCTACGCCGAGCTGGACGCGCTGACGGCCTCGGCGGAGCTGGTGCTGCAGCGGCTCGAGCTGCCGTACCGGGTGGTGACGCTGTCCACCGGCGACATGGGGTTCTCCGCCGCGAAGACGCACGACATCGAGGTCTGGCTCCCCGGCCAGCAGAGCTACCGCGAGATCTCGTCGTGCTCCAACTGCGAGGAGTTCCAGGCGCGCCGCGCCGACCTCAAGTTCCGGCCCGCCGGAGGGGGCAAGACGCGGTTCCTGCACACCCTTAACGGCTCCGGCCTCGCCATCGGGCGCACGCTGATCGCGGTCCTGGAGAACTACCAGCAGCCCGACGGCACGGTGACGGTGCCGCAGGCGTTGCGGCCGTACCTCGGCGGGCTCGAGCGGCTGGTCCCGGAACGCTGAAGGAGGAGGGGGAAATGCTCGCAGCCACCTTGCTCGCGGTCGCCGCGTCGCTCCCGCTCGGCGTCTGGCCGGCCGAGACCGGCGCCGCGGCCGCCACCGTGCACGGCATCGATTTCTACCTGGTGGAGCCCGACGACGACTACTCGATCATCGCCGTCCAGCCGCTCCCGACGCCGCTCAAGAAGGCCGAGCCGGCGGAGCTCGACCGCCTGGCGGCGCTCGCGGACAAGCTGGGCGCCGATGCGGTCCTGTTCCTGGGCGAGATGCCCGAGAAGGCGATCCCGAGCGACCCGGACGCCCCGCTGCCCACCTCCGGGCGGTATGCGGTGGCCGTCTTCCTCGCCTTCGACCAGGTGGAGGGGTGGCAGGCGAAACCCGCGGTCCCGAGCGCGTTGCGGCGGCCGGCGCGCGCCTTGATCCGCGGCAGGGCCCCGAATAGACCAACCGCGCCGCCGCAATCCTGACCGCGCCCGGACTCCGGCGCCGACGGGCGCTACAATCGCCGGCCATGGACACCCCCGAGGCGCCGCAGGTCATCCCCGGTCTCCCCGAAAACGCGTACCGCCCCTTGAAGCCCGGCGAGACGTACGAGCCGCTGATCGCGCCGGCGCGCGATCGTCCCCGAGGTGACCGGCCGCTCGGTCGCGCTCGGCCTCGCCATGACGGTGCTGTTCTCCGCGGCGGCGGCGTACATCGCGCTCAAGCTCGGGCAGGGGATCGAGACGGCGATCCCGATCGCGATCCTCGCGGTCGGCTACTCCGCCATGCTGGGCGCGGCCGGGCGGCGCACCTCGACGATGCTCGAGAACCTGCAGGTGGCGACGCTCGGCGCCACCGCCGGGATCGTGGTCGGGGGCTCGGTGTTCGTGATGCCCGCGATCTTCGTGCTCGGCCTGGAGGGGCGCTCGGGGTTCATGCAGATCTTCCTCGTGCCGTTCCTCGGCGCGGTGCTCGGCGTGCTCTTCCTGATCCCGTTCCGGCGCTACTTCGTGGCCGAGATGCACGGCAAGCTGCCGTTCCCCGAGGCGACGGCGACGACGGAGATCCTGGTCACCGGCGAGAAGGGCGGCAAGGCCGCCGGCGTGCTGTTGGGGTCGATGGGGATCGGCTTCGTGCTCGACTACCTGGCGGCGGGCTTTCGAGGCGTGGCGCGACACGTTCTCGACCGCGCTGGTGCCGGCGTTCGACGCCGCCACCAACAAGCTCAAGGCGATCTTCACGCTCAACACGTCGGCGGCGGTGATGGGCCTCGGCTACATCATCGGCGTCCGCTACGCCGCGATCATCTGCGCCGGGTCGTTCCTCTCGTACTGGGTGCTGGTGCCGCTGGTCGCCCGCATCGGCGCGCAGGTGCCGGGCGGCCTCTTCCCCGGGATGCCGCCGGTCGCGGGTCTCGACGCCGAGGCGGTGTTCGGCAATTACGTGCGCCTGATCGGCATCGGCGGCATCTTCGCCGCCGGGCTGATCTCGATCGCCAAGATGAGCCCGGTGATCGTGCAGGCGCTGCGCACGGTCCTCAAGGAGCTGACGCGCCTGAAGACGGGCGGCGCCGCCGCGTCGCTGCCGCGCACCGACCAGGACGTTCCGATGGCCACCGTCGCGGTGCTGACCGCGGTCACCGCGGTGGCGATCGGGCTCTACTTCCGCTTCGTCGTGCTCGCCGGGGTGCCGGGCGCGACCTCCAAGTCGCTCATCGCGCTCGCGCTGACGCTGCTGATCTCGTTCCTGTTCGCGGCGGTCTCGGCGTGGGCGGTGGCGATGATCTCGATCACGCCGGTCTCCGGGATGACGCTCACGACGCTGATCGTGGCGGCGGTGATCCTGGCGCGCCTCGGGCTGTCGGGCGGCCAGGGGATGCTCGCCACGCTGCTGATCGGCGGGGTGGTGTGCACCGCCCTGTCGATGACCGGTTCGATGGTGACGCTGATGAAGATCGGCTACTGGGTGGGCGGCACGCCGCGCCGGATCCAGTGGTCGCTGATCGGCGGCGCGGCGCTCGCCTCGATCACGGTGACGGCCGTGATGCTCCTGTTCGCCCACACGGACGGGTACGTCCTCTCCGCCGCGCACCCGCGGCCGCTGCCGGCGCCGCAGGCGAACGCCATGGCGGCGGTGGCGCGCTCGATGATGGGTTCGGCCGAGGCGCCGTGGTTCCTCTACGGTCTCGGCGCGGTGATCGCGGTGGTGGTCGAGCTGGTCGGCGTCTCCGGGCTCGCCTTCGCGCTCGGCATGTACCTGCCGATGGACCTGAACACGCCGCTGCTGGTCGGCGCGATCGTGGCGTGGCTCGTCAAGCGCTCCGCGGCCGGCGACGCCGGGCTCGAGAAGGCGCGCGGCGACCGCGGCACGCTGGTCGCCTCCGGCCTGATCGCCGGCGGCGCGCTCGCCGGGGTGTTCAAGGGCGCGGTCGACGCGCTGCAGGAGCGCTTCCACCACACCTTCATCCCGCAGCTCGGAAACACGGGGTGGGCCGGGAACTGGCTCGGGCTCGCGGTGTTCATGCTGCTGGGGGCGGGCATCGTCCTCGACGCCCGCCGCGCCAAGTAGCGCCGGGGCGCCGCCGGCGTCGGACCTCTCGCTGCGTTGCGCTCGCCGGTTCGCATCCTCAGCGTACCCTCCGGGTACGCCTCCGGTGCGACCGGCTCGCGCGCCTTGCGATAGGCCCAACGGCGGCGGCGCGGCGACACGCCCCAAGTGGCGAGGCTCTGCCTCTCGTTGATCTATTCGTCTTCGAAGGGGGCGCTCGAGGCTGCGCGGCCTGCGGCCGGCGCCGCCGGCTCGGACCACGGACCACGGACCACGTTCTTGCCTTGTCCGAACCCCGAACCCCGATCTCTAATACTGGAACCCGACCCAGAACGAGGTCTGCGCGCCCTTGTCGATGGTGTGCTTGAAGTCCCAACGCTTCGAGAAGTCCCAGTTCACCGGCAGGCCGAACAGGTCGAGCGACATGCCGAACCCGTACGAGGAGACGCAGTCCTGGAGCCGGCCGTCGTTGACGCAGCGGAACGGCTGTTTGAAGCCGGGGACGTCGAACCAGGCGCCGCCGACATCGAGGAAGAAGCGGCCGCGCACGTCGGCGAGGTGCAGCCACGGCAGCACGAGGTGGTCGATGAGCGGGAACCGCCATTCGGTGTTGAGGTACCCGCCGTGGTTGCCCGCCAGCGAACGGAAGTCGACGCCGCGCAGGGTGTCGAGGCCGCCGAAGTAATAGATGTCCGGTTGCTGGCCGGACGCGGACACGGCGTAGAGCCGGAAGGCGAACTCGTTGCGGCGCGAGATCGGCACGTACTGCCGGCCGTCGAAGGTGACGTCCTTGGAGAGGACGCCCCCGCCCCCGTTCATCGCGTACTGGTAGCCGAGCTGGTACCGGTGCCCGCCGTGCGGGCCGTAACTCTGCCAGAACGTCGTGTCGCCGGTGAAGGCGACCTGGGCGAACGGGACCTTGTTGCTGAGGCCCAGGAACACGAGCTGACCCTCGGAGGTGAGGAACGGGTAGTCGGCTTCCTGATCGATGTAGCCGACCGCCGCCTCGACGCGGTGGTAGACCGAGAGCGGGTACTGCGCGAACAGCGCCAGCCCGGTCTGGCGGAAAATCCGTTGCCGCTTCACGTTGTCCTCGGCCGACGTGGCGTAGACGTAGTAGCTGCGGTTGTCGAACAGGGTGACGCCCCACTGCAGGCGCTTGGCGAGGTCCAGGTAGGCGAACTGGAAGTTCGAGAAACCGCTCACCGATTCGAACAGCACGTCGAAGCGCCGGTCGCCGTAGTTGTCGGCGAACGAGATGTGCGTCTGCGAGATCAGCGTGTTGTCGCTGCTGACTCCGACAAGGACCTGGGCGTTGTCGACGAAGAGCTTGTGCCGCTTGACCGGCTCGATCTTGTCCTTGCTGACGGCGACGGTGACGGCCGGCACGAACGGCTGCCTCTCCTTCACCGCCTGCTGCGGTTCCTCCTTCCCGGCCGGCGTCCCCTGCGCAGGGTCGGTCTCGTACAGCAGGTAGCGGCCTTTCGTGAACGCCTGGTAGACCACACGCTCGCCGTCCCGCGTCGACACCACCGCCGGGCTGAGGGCGGCGCCGATCACCTTGGTGAGCCGCGTGAGGGTGTGGGTGGCGAGGTCGAGGGCGTAGATGTCGAACACCCCCTGGTCGCGGTCCGAAGCGAAGTAGAGCTTCGTGCCGTCGCGCGAGAAGCAGGCGCCCTCGTCGCTGCCGGCCCCAAACGTGATCTGGCGGCGCTCGGCGGGCCGGGCGAGGGAAATCTCGAAGAGCTTGGCGTCCTCGGCGCTCTCCGAGCTGTACACGATGCCCGCTTCCCGTCCGGGGTGAACACCGGCGCGGCGTCGTAGGCGTCGTCGCTGGTGAGGTTGGTGGCCTTCCCCGACCCCAGGTCGAGCAGGTAGATGTCGGCGTGGCCGCCGGCGAACGCGTGGAACGCGATCGTCCGCCCGTCGGGGGAGAACGCCGGCTCCATCGCCTGGTCGAGGCCCGGCATGGGGATCGTCCGCTCGATCCCGCCGTTGAGCGCGTCGAGGAGCACGAGCATGCGCCCGCGCTCGTGCCGGGCGAACACCGCGACGCGGTTGCCGTCGGGCGAAAAGGCGAGGTCGCCGCCGCGGTCGGGACCGACCGTGAGCATCTGGGCGACGAGGTACTGGTAGGCCGTGGTCTCGCCCGGCGTCAAGCGGCGGAAGAGCTTGCGGTTGGGGACGCCGAGCAACACGACGTCGGCGTTCTCCTTGTAGGTCGAGAACGCGGCGATGAGGTCGCCCGAGGGCGACGGCGCGGGCGAGGTCTCGTACGAGCGCCGCTCCTCCTCCACGCGGAACGCGGGCCCGAACTCGCGCGGGTCGCTGCGGTCCGCGATGACGCCTTGGTAGTACTTCCGGAGCCAGGCGCGGAAGCGGGCGTCGAACTCCTCGGCGTCGAGGTCGAACGCGCGCTTGATCGACCTGGAGACGCCGCTGCCCAGGGTGTTGCGGAACTCGTAGACGAAGTCGCGCAGCCCTTCCGCGCCCCACTCCGCCTCGACGAACTGGAAGACCATGTGCCCGAAACGGTACGCGAAGTAGCCCTGGACGTCGGCGGTCACGGAGGGGACGCGGTCGGAGGCGACGGCGTCCCGCATGAACGCCCGCGCCCTGGCGTCCTCGTCGTTGCCCAGGTACGAGGCCATCCCCTCGCTGAACCACTGCGGCGGGTTGCTCGAGAGGGCCTTGGCCAGCTTCCCCTGGAACAGGATCTCGAACTGGAAGACGTGCGTCAGCTCGTGCTGGATGAGCTTCTGCAGCGCCTCGTCGGGGAGGTCGACCGGGAGCACCATCCGGTTGCGCGCCGGCACCGCGAACGCCCCGACCCCTTCCGGGATGAACTCCACCAGGACGTTGGTCTGCTCGAACTCGGCGTGGGTCGCGTAGGCGATGATCGGGATCGGCTCGGCGATCTGGAAGTTGAGCCGGCGCGCCAGCTCGTCGTAGGCGCTCTCGGCGAACGAGGCCAGCCTGGGCAGCGAGGGCTCGACCCGGTCGTAGAACGAGATGCGGAAGTGCGGGGTCGGGTAGACCTTCCAGGCGAACGCGTCGTAGCGGATCTTGTTCTTGCCGAAGTTGGTGTAGTCCTGGGCCAGGGCCGGCGCGGCGAGCAGCAACGCCAGGACGAAGACGGCGGCGCGAGGCCTCATCGAGTCCTCCCCTACGGTGTGAAGAGCAGCCTCTTGGTCTTCACGGTGCGCGGAACGAACACGCCGATGAGCTGGTTCTCGAGCGCGAACAAGTTGGAGAACATGCCCTTGAACTCGTCGTAGTTGCGCTCCGGCTTCTCCTGGAAGTCCTTGAGCGGCTGCTCGAAGACCAGGGCGCCGGTGCGCGCGTCGTAGACGTCGAGGAGGATGTCGTAGGTGAACCCGGTCTGCTCCACCACCACCTGGCGGTAGAACGTCCGCCCGTCGATCGGCGACTCGTACGACTCCATCTTGTAGGTGGACCGGTCCTTGACCTCGAAGTCGATCGACCCGGCCACGATGTAGTCGGCGCCGGACCGCTCGCCGAGCTCACGCCAGAACTGGGCGGCCTTCGCGAGTCTCAGGGTGTCCGTGGTCGGCGGCCGCACCCCCTCGATCGCCGGGAGCAGGACGAACTTGCTCTCCTTGCGCAACAGCTTTCGGATGTAGCGCTCGAACTCGGCCGCCACGTCGAAGCTGAGGTCCGGCGCCTTCTCGTCCCCCTTGCGCTCGCGCACGAACGGCCCGACGTAGAGCCGCTCGTGGCCCGTCAGCGCGAGCTTCGAGCGCAGCGGGAGCGAGAGCTCCACCTCCCGCACCCCCGCCGACGCCGCGGTCGCGAGCGCGAGGACGGCGGCGGCCAGGCTAATGGGTCGCATCGCCGCTCTCCTTCGGCTTCGCCCCCTTGGCGTAGCTCGCGTAGAACTCGGCGAAGCGGGCGTAGTTGCGCCGCAGCGCGGACGGTTTCGAAGCCCCCTCGAGCGCCTTCTTGTAGGCGGCGAGCGCGTCGTCGTAGCGGCCCAGCGCCTCGAGCGCGACCGCGACGTTGTTCAGCACCTCCGGGTCCGACGGTTCAGCCGCCCGCACCTTCTCGAACCGGAACAGCGCCTCCTGCCAGTAGCCGCGCTGCGCCGCGCGTACGCCCTCGCTCAGCTCGGCGTGGGCCTGCGCCGCCGGGCCGCCGGACGCGCACGCAGCACATCCGATTGCCGCTATCGCCAGGATCCCTGGTCCCCACCGCATGGCGCCCCCGAGGTTGGTGCAAGTATTATAGGCCCAGTTGGAGGCCAAAATCCTCAATTCACGCCTTGCGCTGGCCTGCGTCGTCGCACGTCCGGACGGCGGCCGCCCCGCGCGCGTTTCGGCGCGGGCGCTGCTCGCGGGCGGGGGCGCCGAGGGTGACCACGCCGTGCGGGCCGCGCTCGAGGCCGGTGTGCCGGCGGCGGAGGCGGCGCTCGCGCGGCTGGGGTGGCGTTGGGTCGCGGCCGGCGAGGCCGGCTTTCCGGCTCGGCTCGCCGTGACCACGGACCCGCCGCTCGGGGTGTTCCTGCGCGGCGATCTTCCCGACGCTCGCGTGGCGGCGCTCGTGGGCGCCCGGCGGGCGACGGCGTACGGCCGCGAGGTCGCCGAGTACCTCGGACGAGAGCTGGCCGCCGCCGGCGTGGCGGTGGTCTCCGGCATGGCGAGGGGGGTGGACGCCGCGGCGCACCGCGGCGCACTCGCCGGCGGCGGCCCGACGGTGGCGGTGTGGGGCGCCGGGCCCGACCGCGTGTATCCGCCCGAGCACGCTGGGCTCGCCGAGGAGATCGCGGCGTCCGGCTGCCTGCTCACCGAGTACCCGCCCGGGGCGCCGCCGCTCCCCTATCACTTCCCCGAGCGCAACCGCCTGATCGCCGGGCTCGCCGACGCCGTCGTCGTGGTCGAGGCGGACGAGCGCTCGGGCGCGCTGATCACCGCCCGCCTCGCCCTCGACGAGGGCCGCGAGGTGCTGGCGGTGCCAGGTTCCGTGTTCTCGCGCCTTTCGGCCGGGCCGAACGGCCTGCTGCGCGCGGGCGCCGCGCCGGTGCTCTCGGCCGACGATGTGCTCGCCGCGATCGGGCTGCCGCCGCGCGCGGCCGGTCCAGCCGGCGCCGAGCCGGCGCTGCTCGCGCTCGTCCCCCCCGGCGAGGCGGTGACCGTCGACCGCCTGGCGGCGGTCAGCGGGCAGCCGATCGCCCGGGTGCTGGAAGGACTGCTGGCGCTCGAGCTGGCCGGGCGGGTGGTGCGGGAGGCCGACGGCCGCTACCGCCGCAGCCGCGTCACCGGCTAGGCTCGCCGAGCCGGAACGGGATGCGCACCTTGCTCTCTGGGAGGTCGATCCCGAGCTCGTACGGGCCCTTCTGCACGCCGCCGGGGAGGAAGAAGGCGAGCCGCCCCACGGCCACGTCGAGGTCGTTGACCCACGCCGATTCGAGCGAGATCCCCGACCCGGGAGCCACGAGGAAGTCGAGTCCCTTCGGCCGGCGGGCCGGGTAGTAGTCGAGCGGCTCGCTGGTGACGTCGGCGCGGGCTAGGGTGGCTGCGAGCTGCGTGTAGGCTTGGCCGAACTCCGTCTGGGTGGCGAGCGGCACGACCTCGCCGCTCGGGATGCGGACGAAGATCTTCTCCCGCTTGACCTCGACGGAGGTCCGCGTGTTCCCCGAGAGGGCGACGTCGAGGAGGAGCCAGTCCGCGCCCTCGTTCAGGCTCGCGAACCGGTAGCTCACGACGGCGTCGAGCTCCGGGCCCCGGTAGTGCAGGATGGTGCTGCCCATCCGCTCGACGCCTGGAGTCGAGGTGGGCGTCGCGGTGCTGCACGAGACCGTCACGACGGCCAGCAGGACCGCGGCGAGGGGGAGCCCCGCAACGAGGATCGTCCGTCTCATGGTGCCTCCTTGCCGCCGCCGGGGCGGCCGCGCCTTGCCCGACAGCTGCTCAACAGTATGCCACCGGCTGGGCCACTCGCCGCGCCGGCTGCCGGCGGAGCAGGGAACGCTAAGGTCCGTCCTCCGGAGGGGACGGTCGCGCCGCGCCCCCTTGACATCGCTGCTAGAGTGCACCCCCGGAGGAAACGTGGCCGAGTCGCTCGTCATCGTGGAATCACCCGCCAAAGCGCGGACGCTGGGCCGGTACCTCGGCAAGGGGTACACGGTCGTGGCCTCGGTGGGTCATGTCCGTGACCTGCCCAAGAACGACCTCGGCATCGATGTCGCGAACGGGTTCGAGCCGGTCTACGAGGCGCTCCCCGCCAAGCGCAAGGTGATCGCCGAGATCCAGGCGGCCGCCCGCGGCGCCGACCGCGTGCTGCTGGCCACCGACCCCGACCGCGAGGGCGAGGCGATCGGCTGGCACCTGGCCGAGCTGCTGACCGGGCTCGACAAGCCGGTCGAGCGCGTCCTCTTCCACGAGATCACCAAGCGCGCGGTGCAGGAGGCGATCACCCACCCCCGCCCGCTCGACCAGCACCTCGTCGATTCCCAGCAGGCCCGCCGCGTCCTCGACCGGCTGATGGGGTACAAGCTCTCGCCGTTGCTCTGGGACAAGGTCAAGCGCGGGCTCTCCGCCGGGCGGGTGCAGTCGGTGGCGCTCAAGATGATCTGCGACCGCGAGGGGGAGATCGAGGCGTTCCTCCCCGAGGAGTACTGGCACCTCGACGCGCGCCTGGCCGGGTCGCAGCCGCCGGCGTTCGTCGCGCGCCTGGCGCTGCTGCGACGGCAAGAAATTCACCGTCCACGACGGCGAGACCGCCGCCGCCGTGAAGGCCGATGTCGAGGGCGCGCGCTTTCTCGTCGCCAAGGTCGCCAAACGCCGCCGGCAGCAGAAGGCCGCCCCGCCGTTCGTGACCGCCAAGCTGCAGCAGGCGGCGTACAAGCGCCACCACTACCCGGTGCGGCGGACGATGCAGCTGGCGCAGAAGCTGTACGAGGGCGTGGACCTGGGCGGCGGCGAGCGGGTCGGCCTGATCACCTACATGCGCACCGACTCGATGCGGGTGGCCGCCGAGGCGCTCGCCGCGGTCCGCGACCTAATCGCCGCGCAGTACGGGCCGGGGGTCCTCCCCGAGAAGCCGAACTTCTTCAAGAACCGCTCCGAGGCGCAGGACGCCCACGAGGCGATCCGGCCCACCGACCCGGCGCGCACCCCCGAGGCAATGGCCAAGTACCTGTCCGCCGACGAGCTCAAGCTCTACACCCTGATCTGGCAGCGGTTCGTGGCGTCGCAGATGAACCCCGCCCAGTTCGACGTCACCGACGTGCTGGTCGAGGCCGGGCGGTACGGCTTCAAGGCGAAGGGCGAGGTCGAGGTCGAGGCCGGTTTCCTGCGCGTCTACCGCGAGGACGAAGAGGAGCAGGCGGGAGACAAGCCGGCGGTCGAGCAGGAGGCCGAGGAGGCCACCTCGAAGCGCCTGCCGGTCCTCACCGAGGGCGAGACGCTCGCGCTCGAGGAGTTCCTCTCGGCGCAGAAGTTCACCCAGCCGCCGCCGCGCTTCACCGAGTCCACTTTGGTCAAGGCGTTGGAAGAGAACGGCATCGGCCGCCCATCGACGTACGCCCAGATCATCGCGACGCTCTCCGACCGCTCGTACGTCGAGCGCCAGAAGGGGACGTTCTTCCCCACCGAGCTCGGCAAGCTGGTGAGCCGGCTGCTGCAGGGCTCGTTCGGCGACCTCATCAACGAGTCGTACACCGCCCGCATGGAGGAGGAGCTCGACGCCATCGCCGAGGGGAAGCTCGACTGGCGCGCGGCTCTCGCCGGCTTCTGGCGGACGTTCGCCGCCGACCTCGAGCGCGCCAAGGCCGAGATGACCTCGGTCAAGCGCCAGGGCGTGGCGACCAAGGAGGTCTGCCCGACCTGCGGCGCCCCGATGCTGCTGCGCTTCGGGCGCTACGGCGAGTACCTCGCCTGCTCCAACTACCCGACGTGCAAGACGACGCGCGAGCCCGGGGCGCCGGGCGTGACGGACGAGGCGCCGCTCTGCCCCGACTGCAACGCGCCGATGGTGCTCAAGCGCTCGCGCTTCGGGCAGTTCTGGGCATGCTCGCGCTACCCCGAGTGCAAGGGGATCCGCAAGCTCGTCACCGGCAAGACCAGCCCCAACACCCCGACCGGCGTACGCTGCCCGGAGTGCGGCGAGGGCGAGATCGTCGAGAAGCGCTCGCGCAAGGGGCGGAGCTTCTGGGGGTGCAACCGCTACCCCAAGTGCTCGTTCACCCTCCCGGCCAAGCCCGTGCCGCACCCCTGCCCCGAGTGCGGCGCGCCGTTCGTGATGGAGAAGACGACGGTGCGGCGCGGCGTCGAGTGGGTGTGCGCGAAGGAAGCGTGCGGTTTCCGCGGCCCGGCGGGAGAAGGGGCACCGGGGACCGGGGACCGGTCGCCGGAACAGCTCAAGGTCCGGGAGGCGAAGCCTGCCGCCCGCACGGCCCCGCCCCCGGCCAAAGCCGCGAAGACCAGGAACCGGCCGGCAAAGGCCCCAGCCCGCGCGGCCAAGCCCGCGAAGGCGGCGAAGCCCGCGGCCCGCGCCGCGAAAGCGACCTCGCGCACGGCGAAGCCCGCCTCGCGCGCGGCCAAACCAGCGGCGCGCGCGAAGCAAAAGACGGCGAAGCGCGGCAAGTAACGCCGGGCGGCCGCGGTCTTCCGCCGGAGGGCCCGACCGGGACGCCGGGGCGGAGCGAACGGCGCCAGGCCGGATCGCGCAGGGATGAGGCGATGAGCGATCGAACCGTGACGGTCGTCGGCGGCGGGCTCGCCGGGTGCGAGGCGGCCTGGCAGCTCGCCTCGGCGGGCGTGGCGGTGCGCCTCGTCGAGATGCGCCCCGCCGTCCCGACGCCGGCCCACCGCACCGGCGACCTCGCCGAGCTGGTGTGCTCGAACTCGCTGCGCTCGGACAACCCCGTCAACGCCGTCGGCCTGCTCAAGCGCGAGATGGAGGCGATGGGATCGCTGGTCATCGCCGCCGCGCGCGCGGCCGCGCTCCCGGCCGGGGACGCGCTCGCCGTCGACCGCGAGCTGTTCGCGGCCGCCGTGCGCGACGCGATCGCCGGGCAGCCCAGGATCGAGCTGGCGCGCGAGGAGGTCCGCGCGTTGCCGGGCGGGCCCGCGGTCGTGGCGACCGGCCCGCTCACCTCGGAGGCGTTGCACGGGGCGCTGGTTGCGTTGCTCGGCGAGGGCTCGCTGTCGTTCTTCGACGCGATCGCCCCGGTCGTGGCGGCCGACTCCCTCGACATGGGGATACTGTTCGCCGCCTCGCGCTACGGCAAGGGCGGGGGCGACGACTACCTCAACGCGCCGCTCGACCGCGAGCGGTACCTGGCGTTCGTGGCGGCGCTGCTCGCCGCCGAGAAGGTGCCGGAGAAGGAGTTCGAGCGCGATGTCCCGTATTTCGAGGGCTGCCTTCCGGTCGAGGTGATGGCCGAGCGGGGCGCCGACACGTTGCGCTTCGGCCCGATGAAGCCGGTCGGCCTGCGCGACCCGCGCACCGGGGCGGTCCCGTACGCGGTGGTGCAGCTGCGCCGCGACGACCTGGCGGCCGCCCACTGGAACCTGGTCGGCTTCCAGACGCGGATGACGTTCGGCGCGCAGCAGCGGGTGCTGCGCCTGATCCCCGGCCTCGAACAGGCGCGCTTCGTGCGACTCGGGATGATCCACCGCAACACGTTCATCTGCGCCCCGAAGCACCTCGACCGGCAGCTCCGCCTCAACGCCAGGCCGTCGCTGCGCCTCGCCGGCCAGCTCACCGGCGTCGAGGGGTACGTCGAGTCCGCCGCGACCGGCCTGCTGGCCGGGCTGTCGCTGGCGGCCGAGCTCGGCGGGCTCGAGCTGCCGCCGCCGCCGCCTTGGACGGCGCACGGCGGCCTCGTGCGCCACCTCACCGAGCGCCCGGCGCGCCGCTTCCAGCCCGCCAACGCCGCGTGGGGCCTGATGACCGACCCGCCGGTCGAGCTGCCGCGCGAGAAGGACGCCCGCCGCGCCGCCGCGGCCGCCGTCGCGCTCGACGCCATCCGCGCCTGGCGCGCCGCACTCCCGTGGCCGATCCCCGCCCCCGCCCTCCCTGGGCACAGGGCGTAGGGCGCGGAGAAACAAGGGTCCGGGGCTTGGATTTCGGGGTTCGACAAGAGAACCCTGGTCTGTGGTCAGAGACCGACCAGCGCGCGCAGGGACGCGACCTCGGCGGCGGCGAGCTCGCGTCCCTCGCCCTCGGGGAGGTCCCCGAGCTCGACCGGACCGACCGCGGTCCGCGCCAGGCGGCGGACCTTGAAGCCGGCGGCGAGGAAGAGGCGCCGGATCTCGCGGTTGCGGCCCTCGTGGAGGACGACCTCGAGCCTGGTGCCGCCGCGGGGCGCCTTGCCGAGGCGGCGCACCTCGGCGGCGAGCGTGGGCTGGCCGTCGATCACGAGGCCCCCCCGTCGCATCGGCTCGAGGTCCTCCTCGCGCGGGAAGCCGGCGACGGTGACGAGGTAGCGCTTGGCGACCGCGCCCGGGTCCATGAGACGCTGGGCGAGGCGCGAGTCGTCGCAGAAAAGGAGCAGCCCTTCCGAGTCCTTGTCCAGGCGGCCAACGGCGAAGAAGTCGCGGTAGGCGTCGGGGAGGAGCTCGAACACCGTACGCGCCCCGCCTTCGCGCACCCTCGAGACCACGAACGTGCGCGGCTTGTGCAGCGCGAAGATCCGCACCACGCTCAGATCCCCCCATCGGGGCGGAACGCCATGTCGTAGAGGCGGCGCGCCCAGCCGCGCATCCCGAAGTCGCTCCCCCTGGAGCCGGGCTTCTCCCCGAGCACCCACTGCCGCAGCGGCACCGAGAAGCCGGTCTTCTTGCGCGTGAACACGGCCTTCGGCAGCGGCTGCGAGGGGCTCGCGGGCAGGTAGCGCTTGCGGTCGCCGCGGGCGCGCACGAGCAGCGGCGCCGCCGCGCGCAGCAGGTGCGCCTCGACGAGCGGCACCCGGACCTCGAGGGAGTGCGCCATGCTCGCCCAGTCGATGTCGCGCAGCAGCTGGTCCTTCATGTAGAAGCGGGAGTCGAGCGCCACGACCCGCTCGAACGCCCGTCCGGGATCGGGGTCGAGCCCGGACGCGAACAGCCCGATAGGGTCGAGGCGTCGCATCCCCTCGCGGGCGACCTCCTCGCCCACGATCTCGGGCAGCTCCCACGGCATGAACATCGCCCGCAGCACGAAGTACGCGCTCGGGTAGTCGCGGGCGTACTTGATCACCGCGCCGCTCTTCGGGCTCACGCGCACGCTGCGCTTCGGGGTGAGCGCCCGGTACGCCGCCAGCACCGCGTCGCCGAGCCCAGGGACGCGCGCCGGGATGCCCCACGCCCGCACCGCGAGCGGCACCTTCCAGTAGGTGAAGTAGCCGCCGAGCAGCTCGTCGCCGCCGGTGCCCGAGAGCGCCACCTTGATCCCGACCTCGGCCACCGCGCGGGAGACGAAGTACGAGTTGACCGCGTCCACCGTCGGCTGGTCCATCGCAGCGATGACCTTGGGGAACTCGCGCTGGAACTCCTCCTTGGAGATCACGCGGGTGGTGTGGTCGGTGCCGTAGTAGCGCGCGACCTCCTCCGCGAGCGGCGCCTCGTCCCGGCTCGTGCCCTGGTACTCGGTGAACGCGAGCGTCACGGTCTTGAGGTCGGCCGCTCCGGCGTCGCGGGCGAGGCCGATGATCGCGGTCGAGTCGCGCCCCGAGGAGAGGAACGCCCCGACCCGCACGTCGGCGACCAGGTGGTAGCGGACCGAGTCGAGGAACGCGCGCCGCATCCCCTCGACCCGTTCCACTTCCGTGACGGCGGCGGGATGGCGGACCGCGTCGGCGAGGATCGCCGCGATCGACGCGTAGGCGCGCGGCTCCGACAGGCCGCCCTCGTCCGCCCAGGCGAAGCTCCCCGCCGGGAGCGCGCGGACCGCCTCGTACAGGGTGAACGGCTCCGGCACCGAGCCGCGCAGGAAGAACCCGACCACGCCCGCGGGGTCCTGACGGCGGGCGACGCGGCCGCCGGCGAGGAGCGCCTTCACCTGCGAGGCGACCCGCACCGTGCCGCCGTCCGCGGCGACGTACAGCGGTTTGACGCCGTAGAGGTCGCGCGCCAGCAGCACGCGCCGCGCCGGGGCGTCGTAGAGCGCGAACGCGAACATCCCGCGCAGGCGCGGCAGCATCTCGGTCCCCATCGCCGCGTACAGCTCGAGCAGCACCTCGGTGTCGGAGGTGGTGCGCAAGGAGGCGCCGCCGTCGGGGAGCAACGCGCGCAGCTCGCGGTAGTTGTAGATCTCGCCGTTGAACGTGATGACGCGGCGTCCGTCGGCGCTGGCCATCGGCTGCGCCGCCGCGTCCGACAGGTCGATGATCGCGAGGCGCCGGTGCGCCAGACCGACGCGTCGGTCCGGGGAGACCCAGGAGCCGTGGCCGTCGGGACCGCGGGACGCCATCGCGTCGCGGACGCGCTCGAGCTCCCCGGGGTCCACATTGGGTGCCCGGGGGTCGAGAGCGACGATCGCGGCGATTCCGCACATGGCCGTGGCGACCCCGTCCGACCGGCGCGGGATCGTCGCATTATCGGGGATCCTTCTGGCCGGTCAAGGGTTTGGCCGCGGCTAACACGGTCGTCGCGGGCGCCCAGAGGCGCGGCGCTCCTCGCGCGGGGGTTGCGTTCCGGCTCAGGAGGGTTAGAATGACCGCTCGGTCAGTTGACTGACCGAGTGGTCTTGAGGGGGCGATGGGAAGGACCAAACGCGAGGTGATCACCGAGTTCCGCACCGGCGAGCTGCTCGCCGCGGCGCGCGCGGTGTTCGCCGAGAAGGGGTTCGACGGCGCCACGATCGAGGACGTCGCGGCCGCCGCGGGGGTGGCGAAGGGGACCGTCTACATCTACTACCGCTCCAAGCGGGAGCTCTACGGCGCGGTGTTCCGCGAGGGGATGCTGGCGCTGCACCGGGCGACGACCGAGCGGGTGCAGGCGACCCCCGGCCTGGCGGGCAAGATCCGGGCGTTCGTGACGACCAAGCTGGCGTACTTCGACGAACACCGGGATTTCTTCCGCCTCTACTTCGAGGCGTTCGGCAGTGCTCAGGCGGTCGGCCCCGGCTTGCAAGCCGAGTTCGACGCGCTCTACCGGGAGCAGGTGCGGATGCTGGAAGCCGCGCTCCGGTCTGGGGTCAGGCGCGGCGAGTGCCGCAAGCTCCGCCCGGACGCGGCGGCGTTCGCGATCTTCGACCTCACCCGCGGCCTCCTCCGCCAGCGCACTCTCGGCTGGTCGAGCGCTGCCCTCGAGGCCGATGTCGCGTTCGCGTTCGACTTCATCTGGAAGGGGATCGCAGGGTGATGAGCAGGACAACGACGAGGCTCGCCGGGATCGCGCTCGCGGCGGGAATGATCGCCACCGGCGCCGGCGCGTCGTCGCCGTCGCCGCCTTCGGCGGGCAGCGTCCAGGTCGTCCGCCTGACGCTCGCCGACGCCATCGCCCGCGGCCTCGAGTACAACCTCGGCGTCGTGGCCGGCGCGCAGCGCGTCCGCGAGGCGGAAGGCGCCAGGCGTGTGGCGCGCGCCGCCCTCCTGCCGCAGCTCTCGTTCGGCGCGATGCAGGCGCGCGAGGAGATCAGCTACGAGGCGTACGGCCTGCCGGTGGCGCCGGGGACGTCGCCGATCGTGGGCCCGTTCGACGTGGCGGATGCCCGCGTCTACCTCGCCCAGCCGCTCCTCGACCTGAGCGCGGCCAGCTCGGCCCGCGCCGCCGCGCGCCGCCGCACGGCATCCCAGAGCACGTTCGCCGACACCCGCGAGGCGGTGGTGTACGGCGTGGCGGAGCTCTACCTGCGGGCGGTGACCGCCAGAAGCCGGATCGCGGCGGCGCAGGCGCAACTCCGCACCGCGCAGGCGCTCTACGACCGCGCCGCCGACATGAAGAAGGCCGGGACGGCGCCCGGGATCGAGGTGCTGCGCGCGCAGGTCGAGCTCGCCGACGAGCAGCAGCTGTTGATCGCGGACGAGAACGACCTGGCCAAGGAGGAGCTCGCGCTCGCCCGGGCGATCGGCCTGTCGCTCGAGGTGCCGCTCGAGCTCGCCGACGCGATGCCGCAGGGTGCGCTCCCGGACGTGACGCAGGCGGACGCGCTCGCGCAGGCGTTCGAGGACCGTCACGACCTCAAGGCGCTCAACCTCGAGGTCGAGGCGGCCGAAGCCGAGCGCGCGTCGGCGCGCGACGAGGCGTTGCCCTCGCTGTGGGCGGGCGCCGACGTCGGCCGCATCGGCCCTTCGTTTGCCTCGGCGAAGTCGACGTTCACCCTGACCGCGACGCTGCGGCTGCCGCTGTTCGAGGGCGGCCGCATCAAAGGCGCGCTCATCCAGGCCGATGCGCGCCTGGAAGCGCTGCGGGCGCGCCTCGCCGACCTGCGGCGCCAGGTCGAGTACGACGTGCGGGCGGCGTTCCTCGACCTACGCGCCGCCGGGGAGCGCGTGCGGGTCAACCGCGACGCGGTCGAGCTCGCGAACGACCAGCTCGCCCAGGCGCAGGACCGCTTCTCGGCTGGCGTCAGCGACAACCTCGAGGTGGTTCAGGCGCAGGGTGCGGTCGCGACGGCGAACGAGAACTATCTGTCGAGCCTGTACGCGTGCAACGTCGCGAAGCTCGCGCTCGCCCGCGCCATCGGGGTCGCCGAGGAGCGCGCCGGCGAGTTCCTGGAGGGGACCAAGTGACACCATCGGACGAAGCCACGAGCGGTGGGAACGAAACCGGCGGCGCCGGGCCCCGCCCCGGCAACGGCGTCGTAGGGTTCCTGCGCCGGCGGCCGCGCACCGCGAGGGGCCTCGCGGTGGCCGCGGTCGTGATCGTGGTGGGCGCGATCCTTGCCTGGCGCTACTTCGCGGTGCGCGAGAGCACGGACGACGCGCAGATCGACGGCCACATCGCGCCGATCGCGGCGCGCGTCGGCGGCACCGTGGTGGCGGTCAACGTCGACGACAACCAGGAGGTGAAGGCCGGCACGGTCCTCGTCCGCCTCGACGACACCGACTACAAGCTGGCGATGCAGCGCGCCGAGGCCGATCTCGCCGAGGCGCTGGCGGTGCTGCGGGCGGCGCGCGAGGGGGTGCCGATCACGACCACGACCACGGCGAGCGGGGTGAGCTCCGCGGCGGCGGGAGTGACGCGCGCCGAGGCCGGCGTCGCGGCGTCGCAGGCGCGCCTGGACGCGGCCGAGGCCCGCCTGCGCGAAGCGACCGCCAACGACACGCGGGTGCAGCGCGATCTCGAGCGCGCGCGAACGCTGGTCGAGAAGGACGAGATCTCCCGCCAGCAGTACGACGCCGCGGTGGCGGCCGCCGCCTCGGCGCGGGCCGGGGTGGACGCGGCCCGGGCGACGGTGGTCGAGGCCGAGCACGCCCGCGCCCAGGCGCAAGACGCTCTCCTTCAAGCCCGGGCGGAGCTGCGCACCGCGCACACCGCGCCCAACCAGGTGGCGGTGATGCGCGCCCGCCAGGCGTCGGCCGAGGCGCGGGTGCAGCAGGCGCAGGCCGCCGCCCTCCATGCCCGCCTCGCGCTCAGCTACACGACCGTGACCGCTCCCACCGACGGCATCATCAGCCGCAAGACGGTCGAGCTTGGCCAGACGGTAGAGGCGGGCCAGCCGCTGTTGGCGCTGGTCCCGCTCGCCGACGTTTGGGTGACGGCGAACTTCAAGGAGACACAGCTCCGCCACATTCGCCCCGGCCAGCGCGCCGTCATCGAGGTTGACACCTACGGGCGCCGCTACACGGGGCGGGTGGACAGCATCGCGGCCGCCACCGGCGCGCGCTTCTCGCTGCTGCCGCCGGAGAACGCGACCGGCAACTACGTCAAGGTCGTCCAACGGGTGCCGGTCAAGATCGTGCTCGATGTCGGCCAGGATCCCAAGCACCTGCTGCGCCCCGGGATGTCGGTCGTCCCCACCGTGTTCACGAGGTAGCGGATGGCGGCCGTTCCCCGCGACGCCGGCCGGGCCGAGAACCCGTGGCTGATCACGCTGGCGGTCATGGCCGGGACGTTCATGGTGGTGCTCGACACCACCGTGGTGAACGTCTCGCTCCCCCACATCGCCGGCAGCCTCTCCGCCAGCATCGAGGAGTCGACCTGGGCGCTCACCTCGTACCTCGCGGCCAACGCCATCGTGCTGCCGATCACGGGTTGGCTCGCCAACTTCTTCGGGCGCCGCCGCCTCCTGCTCGTCGCCGTGATCAGCTTCACGGTTGCGTCGTTCATGTGCGGCCTGGCGCCGTCGCTCCCGATCCTGATCTTCTTCCGCATCATCCAGGGCGCCACCGGCGGCGTCATGCAGCCGCTCTCGCAGGCGATCATGCTCGAGGCGTTCCCACCGCACGAGCGCGGCCAGGCGATGGCGCTCTGGGGGATGGGGATCGTCGCCGCCCCGATCTTCGGGCCGGTGCTCGGCGGCTGGCTGACGGACAGCTACAGCTGGCGCTGGATCTTCTACATCAACATCCCGATCGGCGTGCTCTCGGTGGTGATGATCCGGGCGTTCATCCACGACCCGCACTACATCAAGCGCGCCTCCGCCAGGATCGATGCCTGGGGGATCGGCCTGCTCGCGGTCGGGATCGGCGCGCTGCAGATCGCACTCGACAAGGGGCAGGAGGAGGACTGGTTCGCGTCGGACTGGATCACCACGCTGCTCGTGGTGGCGGCCGTCGGCCTCGCCGCCTTCGTGGCGCGCGAGCTCGTCATCCGCGACCCGGTGGTGGACCTGCGCGTCTTCCGCTTGCGCACCTACTCCGCGGGCGTGCTGCTGATCTCGCTGATGGGGTTCGTGATGTACGGAACCCTGGTGCTCCACCCCGTGCTCCTGCAAACGCTCCTGGGCTACCCGCCGCTGCAGGCCGGCATCGCGATGGCGCCGCGCGGGATCGGAACCGTGCTCATGATGCCGCTCGTCGGCGTGCTGATCTCCCGGATGGATCCGCGCGGGTTGCTCGCGGCTGGCCTGCTGATCGGCGCGGGGAGCCTGTTCTGGTTCGGCCACCTGAGCCTCGACGCCGGCTTCGCCAACGTCGTCTGGCCGCAGTTCGTGCAGGGGATCGGCTTCGGACTGCTCTTCGTGCCGCTGACGACCGTGACGATGGACCCGATCCCGAAGGAGCGGATGGGCAACGCCACCAGCCTGTTCAACCTGTTGCGCAACCTCGGCGGCAGCTTCGGGATCGCGACGGTCGAAACGATGCTGACCCGGCTGCAGCAGGTCCACACCAACGTGCTCGGCGCCCACGTCGACGCCTACAACCTGCAGACCCGCACGCTGCTGCACGGGCTCGCCGGCCGGATGGTCGCCACCGGCTCCGATGCCGCCACCGCGCACAGCCGGGCGCTGGGCGCGATGTTCGGCCTCGTCGAGCGCCAGGCGGAGATGCTCTCGTTCGTCGACGCGTTCCACCTGCTCGGCTTCGTCTTCCTGGTCATCACCCCGCTCGTACTCCTGATGCGGCGGCCGCGCCTGCGCGCCGAGAACATCGCCGCCGCCGCGGAGTGAGCCGACCGGTCCAAGCGCGCCGCTCGGTCCCCGTCCCTGCCGCCTGAGACGGTACAATCCGACGTGGCCTGGCATCTCGAAGAGTTCACCGCCTACGTCCGCGACGAGCGCAACCTGTCGCCCAACACGCTGCGGGCGTACGAGCGCGAGGTGGCGCAGTTCGTGGAGTTCGCCGCCGCCGAGATGGGGTGCGCGGACGCGCGCGGGGTGAGCCCCAACGTCGTGCGCGCGTACCTCGCCCACCTGCACGGGAAGAAGCTGGCGAAGGTCTCGGCGCAAAGGGCGCTTGCGGCGCTGCGGACCTACTTCCGCTTCCTCGCCCGCGAGGGCGAGGTGGCCACCAACCCCGCCAAGGTGGTGCCGACGCCGCGCGCCCCGAAGAGGCTCCCCGAGATGGTGACCGCGCCGCAGCTGGCCGACCTGCTGGAGTCGCTGCCCGCCGACCCCGCCGGCCGCCGCGACCGCGCCGCCCTCGAACTCCTGTACGCGGCCGGCGTGCGGGCGAGCGAGCTGGTCGGGCTCGACCTCGACGACGTGGACCTCAACCGGCGCCTGGCGCGCGTGCTCGGCAAGGGGGGCAAGGAGCGCATCATCCCGTTCGGGCGCGAGGCCGAGCGGGCTCTGCGCGCCTACCTGCCGGACCGCGCCGCGTGGCGATCGCGCGCCGGCGCGCCGACGGAGGGGGAGCCGCTGTTCGTGAACCAGCGCGGCGGCCGGCTCTCCGACCGCTCGCTGCGGCGCATCCTCGACGCCGCCGTGTTCCGGGTCGCGATGGCCGGGCACATCCACCCGCACACGCTGCGGCACGCGTTCGCGACCCACCTGCTCGAGGCCGGGCATGGACCTGCGGGCGATCCAGGAGCTGCTCGGGCACGCGTCGCTGTCCACGACGCAGAGATACACCCACCTTGACCTGGCCCACCTGATGGAGACGTACAACAAAGCTCACCCCAAGGCATGACGCCCTCGCTCGGGGCGCCGCCGGCGTCGGACCATCTGCTGCGTTGCGCTGCGCCGGTTCGCATGCTCACGTAGCCTCCGGCTACGCTCCGCTGCGACCGGCTTGCGCGCCTTGCAGCTGGCCCAACGGCGGCGGCGCGGCTACACGCCCCAAGCTCGGAGGCCCTGCCTGTTGGCGTGGTTGTTTCCAATGTGGGGCGCGCCCGCCGGGCGCGCTTCTTCGTCTTCTAGGGGGGCGCTCGGGGCCGCGCGGCCTGCGGCCGGCGCGGCCGCCTCGGACCACTGACCACGGGCCACTGACCACGGACCACGGTCTTCTCAGCTGGCGAAGAGGAGGGCGACGCCGGCGACGGTGACGGCGGTGCCGGCGAGCGCCCGCGCGGTCGGGCGATAGCGCTCGGTGGCCATCAGGAGTGGGATCACGAGCACCGGCGTGGTCGCCATCAGGGTCGCCGCGACGCCGACGTCGGTGAGGCGGGCAGCGACCAGCGACATCCACACCCCGAGGAACGGCCCGAAGATCGCCCCGCCCAGCACGTACGGCCAGGCCGTGCGCACCGCGGCCGCCACCTCGAGGCCGCGGGCGCGGCCGCTCAGGCCGGTGAGCGCCCAGATCAGCGCGGTGGCCGCGCCCATGCGCACCCAGGTGCCGGTGAGGGCCGGCACCTCGCCCGCCATCCCGACCTTGGCGAGCACCAGGCCGATGCCCTGGCAGGCGGCGCCGACGAGCGCCAGCGCGACGCCGCGCGCGTCGCGGCTTGCGCCCCCGGTCTCGGCCCGGCGCTCTCCCACCACCCAAGCGACCCCCACCAGCGTCACCACGATTCCCAGTGCGGCCCGCGGGCCGGGGCGCTCGTGCAGCAGCGCGAGACCGGCCGCCGCGGCGAACACCGGCGCCAGCGCCATCACCAGCAACGCCAGGCGCGCGCCGATGCGGCGCAGCGCCTCGAACAACGCCAGGTCCCCGATCACCAGGCCGACGACGCCGCTGGCGGCGAGGTACGCGGTCCGGCGGGCGTCGAGGGCGGCGAAATCGGGCCCGCTCGCCAGCATCGTAAGGGTGAGGAAGGCCAGAGCCAGCGGCAGGCGCAGCAGGTTGACGCGCAACGCCCCGAGGCGGCGCGCGGCCTCGGCGAAGAAGAGGCCGGTGAACGCCCAGAACAGGGCGGTGGCGAGGGCGGCGAGCTCTCCGATCGGCATAGGCGCCGGCGGCTGCCGGCCGCCCAGCATACGCTTGCCTCTCCTCTCGGGTTTCGCCGTTCGCCATCCTCTGCCTTGACGGTGTTACCCTCGAACGGGAGGCAGTCATGGACGATTCTCTCTCCCGTTCCCAGGCGGGCCAGCGGCACGGACCCCGGACCCCGGACCCCGGTCCCCGCGGCCGGGCGCGGCAGCGTCCCGCCGCCGTTTGGCACCACACCACGATCTGCGCGGTGCGCCGCGACGGGGTGACGGCGATGGCGAGCGACGGCCAGGTGACCCTGGGGAACACGGTGCTCAAACACGGCGCCACCAAGCTGCGGCGCCTGGGCGGCGGTCGGGTGGTGGCGGGGTTCGCGGGCTCGGTGGCGGACGCCCTCGCGCTGTTCACGAGGTTCGAAGCCAAGATCGAGGAGTTCGCCGGAAACCTCGAGCGGGCGGCGGTCGAGCTGGCGCGCGACTGGCGCACCGACCGCGCCCTGCGCCACCTCGAAGCGATGATGATCGTGGCCGACCGGGAGCACCTCCTGTTGCTCTCCGGCTCCGGCGAGGTGGTGGTCCCGGACGACGGGGTCATGGCCATCGGTTCGGGCGGACCCGCGGCGCTCGCGGCGGCGCGCGCCCTCGTCGCGCACTCGGAGCTCGGGGCCGCCGACATCGTCCGCGAGGCGCTGCTGATCGCCTCGGCGATCGACCTCTACACCAACGACCACATCACCGTGGAGGTGGTGCCGTGAGCGCGACCGTTTACACGCCGCGCGAGATCGTGACCGAGCTCGACCGCTACATCGTCGGCCAGGCCGCCGCCAAGCGCGCGGTCGCGGTCGCGCTGCGCAACCGCTGGCGTCGGCGCCAGCTCCCGGAGGAGCTGCGCCGCGAGGTGACCCCCGCCAACATCATCCTGATCGGCCCGACCGGCGTGGGCAAGACCGAGATCGCCCGCCGGCTCGCGCGCCTGGCCAACGCGCCTTTCGTGAAGGTGGAGGCGTCCAAGTTCACCGAGGTGGGGTACGTGGGGCGGGACGTCGATTCGATCGTGCGCGACCTCGTCGAGGCCGCGGTCGCGACCGTGCGCTCCGAGCGGGCGGTCTCGGTCGAGGTGGCGGCCAAGCGGGCCGCCGAGGACCGCCTCGTCGACCTGCTCCTGCCCACCGCCCCCGGCGAGGACCGCGAGGAGTCGCGGCGCGCGCTGCGCCGCCTGCTGCGGGAGGGTTCGATGGAGGAGCGCGAGGTCGAGATGGAGGTGGCGCAGACCCGCGCGCCGATGCTCAACCTCTTCGGCGGTCAGGGGATGGAGACCATCGAGATGAACCTGCGCGACGCCCTCGGGGGGATGTTCACGAAGCGGGAGCAGCGCAAGCTGACCGTGCGGGAGGCGCGCAAGCTGCTCGAGGCCGAGGAGATCGAGCGCCTGGTGGACCGCGAGACGGTGGAGCGGGAGGCGGTCGAGCGCGCCCAGGAGAGCGGGATCGTGTTCCTGGACGAGATCGACAAGATCGCGGTCCGCGGGGCGGCCGGCGCCGGCCCCGACGTGTCGCGCGAAGGGGTGCAGCGGGACCTCCTCCCGTTCGTGGAGGGGACCACGGTCAACACCCGCTACGGCCCGGTGGCGACCGACCACGTGCTGTTCATCGCGGCGGGCGCGTTCCACGTCGCCAAGCCGTCGGACCTCATCCCGGAGCTGCAGGGTCGCTTTCCGGTGCGGGTGCAGCTCGACCCGCTGTCCGAGGATGATCTCAGCCGCATCCTCACCGAGCCCAGGCACGCCCTCCTCAAGCAGCACCAGGCGCTCCTCGGCGCCGAAGGAGTCGAACTGGAGGTGACGGCGGACGCCGTCGCCGAGCTCGCCCGGATCGCCGCGGAGCTCAACCGCAGCGGCGAGAACATCGGCGCCCGCCGTCTCACCACGGTGCTCGAGCGCGTCCTCGAGGAGGTCTCGTTCACCGCGCCCGAGCGGCACGGCAGCCACGTCGTGGTCGACGCGGGCAAGGTGCGGGAAGCGCTGGCGCCGCTGCTCGCGCATGAGGACCTCGCCCGCTACGTGCTGTAGCGGCCGGCTCGTTTGCTACAGTTGCGGGGATGAGCCCTCGCTTGATGGTGCGCGCTGCGGTGGCCCTGGCCCTGGCGATGACGGCCGGGTGCGGGCGCAAGGCGGCGCCGCTGCCCCCGATCCTCGAGGTGCCGGAGACGACGACCAACCTGGGGGCGTACCAGGACGGAAACGAGATCGTGCTCAACTGGGCGTACCCGCAGCTCACCCGGAGTGGAACCCCGCTGACCGACCTCGCGCGCGTGGAGGTGTGGCGGCTGGAGGCGACGCCGGGCCAGGAACAGGCGAGCAGCAGCCCGGCGGGGGAGGCGCTGCGGCAGCAGCTGATGTTGGGCCGCGGCAAGCTGGCCGCCCGCCTCGAAGGCGAATCGCTGCAGGCGGCGACGCACGGCAACGCCCTGACCTATCGCGAGACGCTCCCGAGCTTCCCCGCCGGCACCTCGCCCCCGTCGCTGTGGTATGCGGTGCGTTCGCGGCGCAAGGACGGGACGCCGTCGGCGCTGTCGAACATCGTGACGTGGCAGCCGCGGCCGGTGCCGCCGACGCCGACCGGCCTGACCGCCAAACCCGAAGCCAACGGCATCGCCCTGACGTGGGAGCCGGTGGCCGGGTTCACCTACGTCCTCGAGCGGCGCGCGTCCACGGCGGCGCCCTGGATCGCGGTCTCGCCGATCGGCATCGACAAGCCGTCGTTCATGGACGCCACGGCGCAGCAGGGCCAGACGTGGTGGTACCGGGTGCGGTCGTTCCTCAACCGTGCCGCGAGCCCGCCGAGCCCCGGGCTCGAAGTCCCCTACCCGGACATCTACCCGCCGGCGGCGGTGACGTCGTTCCTCTGCCTCCCCGAGCCCGGACTCGTGCGTCTGCGCTGGGACCCCTCGCCGGAAGCCGGGGTCATCTACAAGATCTTCCGGCGGCAGGGCAAGGGGTCCTGGGACCACCTGCAGGAGGATTTCAAGCTCACCGAGTACACCGACAACAAACCGCCGGCCGGGGAGCTCGAATACGCGGTGAAGGCCGTCGACGAGGCGGGGAACCAGTCGGATCCGGTCTACTGCACGGCGCGGACCGGCCCGTGAACTTCGCCAAGCTGCACGGCGCCGGCAACGATTTCCTCCTCTTCGACGGGGGCGAGGCGCCGGCGCTCGCGGACGAACTGCCGCCGCTCGTGCCCGACCTCTGCCACCGGCGCTTTGGGCTCGGCGCGGACGGGGTCCTGCTCGTGATCCCGACCGGCCCCGCGTCCGCCCGGGTCGCGTACTGGAACAGCGACGGCTCCGAGGCCGCGTTCTGTGCCAACGGCACGCGCTGCGCGGCGAGCTTCATCGCGGCGCGCTGGGGGTGGCGGGCGATGGTCCTCGAGACCGGCTACGCCGCCGTCCCGGCGGCGGTGGACGGCGGCGAGGTCGCCCTGCGCCTCCCGGCCCCGGGCGAGGTTCGGCCGTGGCGGGAGCTCGCCGTCGCCGGCGCCGTGGTCCGCGGCCGCTACCTGGCGGTCGGCGTCCCGCACCTGATCGTGCCCGTGGAGTGGCCGGATTTCTGGCGGCGCGAGCTGGCGCCGCTGGCGCCCGCGCTGCGACGCCACCCCGACCTGCCGGACGGCGGCGCCAACGTCAGCTTCCTGCAGGTCGAGGGCGAACACGCCCTGGGCGTGCGCTCCTGGGAACGCGGCGTCGAGGGCGAGACGCTCTCCTGCGGCTCCGGCGATGTCGCCGCCGCCCTGGTGGCGGCGGCCGAGGGGTGGGTTGCGGCGCCGGTCGCCGTGCGCACCGCCTCGGGGCGGGTCCTGACCGTGGAACCCGACGGCCCGCCGCTGGCGTCGCCGCTGCGCCTCTCCGGCCCCGCCGAGTGGGTCGCGGAAGGACGCGTCGGCGGCGGTCCGGGTCCAAGTTCCGGCTAGACTGTCGCGGCGCGGAGGCGGAATGCGACGGACGGGGGCGTCATGCAGGCACTGAAGGCCAGGACCGCGCTGTTCCTGCTGGCGACGCTCACCGTCGCGGCGCTGGCTGCGGCGTTGAAGTTCAGCGGGCTGGTCGCGATCCCGTCCGAGGTCTTGCTCGCCTCGCGCTGGCTGGTGATCGCGGGCCTCGTCGGCTACGGCATCAAGCGCCGCTCGCTCACGGCGTGGATCCTGGTGAGCATGGTCATCGGGGCGGAGATCGGCCACGACTTGCCCGCGGTGGCCGTGAACCTGCGCACGTTTTCGCTCGTGTTCCTGCGCATGATCAAGACGATCATCGCGCCGCTGCTGTTCGCGACGCTCGTGGTCGGGGTCGCCGGCCACGCCGACCTCAAGCAGGTCGGACGGATGGGCGTGAAGGCACTGCTCTACTTCGAGATCGTCACCACGGTCGCGCTCTTCATCGGCCTCGCCGCGATCAACATCTCGCAGGCCGGCAGGGGGATCAAGCTGCCGCCGGTGCCGGCCCACGAGAAGCTCGAGGCGAAGCCCGAGACGCCCTCCGAGATCATCCAGAACATCTTCCCGGAGAACATCGCCAAGTCGATCGCCGAGGGGCAGGTGCTCCAGGTCGTGGTGTTCTCGCTGCTCTTCGGCGTCGCGCTCGCGATGCTGCCGGAGGCGAAGCGCCGGCCGATGCTGGCGATCGCCGAGAGCCTCTCCGAGACGATGTTCAAGTTCACCAACATCGTCATGATGTTCGCCCCTGTCGGCGTCGGCTGCGCGATCGCCTACACCGTCGGCCACATGGGCCTCGGCATCCTCTTCCACCTCTTCGAGCTGCTGGCAACGCTCTACGCCGCGCTCATCGTCTTCATCCTGGTCGTCCTGCTGCCGGTGGCGTTGATCGCCCGGGTGCCGATCAGGAAGTTCCTGGCCGCCGTCGCGGAGCCGGTGTCGATCGCGTTCGCGACCACGTCCTCGGAAGCGGCCCTCCCCCGCGCCATGGAGGCGATGGAGGCGATCGGGGTGCCGCGCAAGATCGTGGCGTTCGTGATCCCGACCGGGTACAGCTTCAACCTCGACGGCACCACCCTCTACCTCTCGCTCGCCTCGGTGTTCGTCGCGCAGGCGGCCGGGATCCACATGAGCTTCGGGCACCAGCTTCTGATGGTCTTCACGCTCATGCTGACGAGCAAGGGCGTCGCCGGCGTGCCGCGCGCCTCGCTCGTGATCCTGCTCGGCACCGCGGCCTCGTTCAACCTCCCGGTGGAACCGATCTTCATCATCCTCGGCATCGACGAGCTGATGGACATGGCGCGCACCTCCACGAACGTGCTCGGCAACTGTCTGGCCACGGTCGTGGTCGCGCGATGGGAGGGGGAGTTCGGCAAGGAGCACCCCTCGAAAGTGGTGCAGGAGGCGCTCACGACGTGAGCCGGCGGGGGCGCCTCACCCCCGCCCTCCGATTAAGGTGGGCAGCGTCATGGCGGCCCGTCCCCGCGAGCAAGAACAGAACACCCTCGGGCGGTGAAGAGAAAGACCGGGCCGCCGCGGCTCTACGGCGCTCCGATGCGCGCGCGCACCAGATTCTCGACGCCGCCGGCGATGACGAGCGACTGCGGCACCGACCCGAGCGCCGGAAAGGCGAACCTCTCCCCCCGGTAGGCCAGCGTCGAGGCGGCGAAGTCGATCGTCACCTCGTCGCCCGGCAGGACCGTCCTCTCCCCGGCGGCGATCTCGGCCGCGAACAGCTCCCGCAGGCGCCGCACGAACGCCGGCGCCTCGATGCACAGGAAGCCGTTGTTGAACGCGTTGCGCAGGTAGGTCTGGGAGAACGAACCCGCGACGACGAGCGGGATCCCCTTGGCCTGGAGCGCCGTGACGGCCTGCTCGCGCGACGAGCCGGTGCCGAAGTTCCAACCCCCGGCCACGATGTCGCCGGAGGCGGCACGCGCGGCGAAGGTGGGGTCGTAGTTCTCCATGACGACCCTGGCCATCGTCTCCCGCGTCACGTCCTCGCGGTAGGTGTAGTCCTTGCCGTAGATCCCGTCGGTGTTGAGGTTGTCCTGCGGCAGAAAGGCGAGACGTCCGGCGAGCCGGGCGGGGAACCCCGGGAGGATCTCGACCGACTCGGCGCGGGGCGCCGGGGCGGCGAGCTCGGTCCACCGCCTGGTCGGGGCCGTGGGCTGCCACGGCTGCGGGGCGGTGATGTACCCGGCGGCCGCCGAGGCCGCGACCACCGCCGGGCTGGCGAGGTAGCAGGTGGCGTCGCGGGAGCCCATCCGCCCCTTGAAGTTGCGGTTGGTGGCGGAGATCCCGACCTCGCCGGGCTCGAGCAAGCCCGCGCCGAGGCCGATGCAGGCGCCGCACCCCGGGGGAAGGGCGATCGCCCCGGCGTCGAGGAGCGTCTGCCAGGCGCCGGACGCCTGCGCGTCCTCCTGGATCTCGCGGCTGGCGGCCGCGAGGTAGAGCTTGACCGTGGGCGCGACCTTCCTGCCGCGGAGCGCCGCGGCCGCGGCGGCGAGGTCCTCGCGGCGCGAGTTCACGCAGGAGAGCAGGTACGCCCTGTCGATCCTGACCTTCTCGGGCGCGATCTCGGCGAGCGAGCGCGTCGCGAAGACGGTGTCGGGGCCGGCGACGCGCGGCGCGACCTCGTCGAGGTCGAGCTCGATGCGCGCGGCGTACGCCGCGTCCGGATCGGGCGCGGGCGGATGCGCCGCCCACCGCGTGAGGTCCTCCGCCGCGATGCGCTCGATGCCCCGGGCGGCGAGGTGCTGCCGGCGGGCGTTCAGCCAGGTGAGCGTGACCTCGTCCGCCGGGAACCAGCCGACGAGGGCGCCCCACTCGGTCGACATGTTGGCGATCGACATGCGGGCGTCCATCGAGAGCGTGGCGACGCCGTCGCCGGCGAACTCGAGGGCGGCGTTGAGCACCTCCTCGTGGCCGTAGAGGCCGCACAGCGTGATGATGACGTCCTTGCCGGTGACGCCGGGGCGCAGGCGGCCTCCGAGCACCACCTGGACGGTGCGCGGGATCGACCACCAGAACGTCCCCGTGGCCCAGATCGCGGCCGCGTCGGTGCGCACGACCGGCGTGCCGACGGCGCCGAGGGCGCCGTACATGTTCGAGTGCGAGTCCGAGGCGACCACGAACGAGCCCGGGACGACGTACCCCTGCTCGCACATGATCTGGTGGCCGATCCCGGCGCCGGCGGGGTGGAAGTCGACCCCGTGGGCCCTGGCGAACGCCTCGATCTTCCGGTACTTGCCGAGGTTCTCCTCGGAGACGTTCTGGATGTCGTGGTCGAGAGTGAACACCGGCTGGGCGGGGTCGGCGATGCGCGTCGCGCCGATCCCGGCGAACTTCCCCATCACCGCCGAGGTGTTGTCGTGCGTCATCACGTGGTGGGGGCGGACGGAGAGGAAGTCCCCGGCCGCGAGCGGGCGGCTCGGACCCTCCGCCATGTGCGCCTGCGCGATCTTCTCGACGACGGTCTGTCCCATACCCACCTCCGCCCGGTCATCGTGCCGGGGCCGGGCCCCCGCCCGCGGCGGACGGCCGCCGCGGGCGCCGCTACGTCGTCGCTTCCGCCCTCAACATCCCCATCAATTCGGTCACGGACCCGACCCTTTCGAGGTTCCAGACCGCGTCCTTGACGCGCGCGCGGGAGGCGCTCGAGAGCACCGGCTCCGCGAGGGCGTCGAACTTCTCCTCCACCTCGCGGTCGGAGAGCGGGTTGCGCGGGTCGCCCTTGGGGAAGTCGAGCCGGGTGTCGAACGTCCGGCCGTCGGTCGTGGTGATCGTGACGATCACGCGCTGCAGCGCCGGGAACAACGCCTCGATCTCGGGGTCGGCGGTCACCTTGACCTTGCGCAGCTGCGCGCGGATGGCCGGGTCCATGATCTTCGCGTCGGTGAACTGCGCCGGCGTGACGTTGCGGTCCACGATCGCCGCCGCGATCACGTACGGCAGCGAGTGGTCGGCGGTCTCCTTGCTGCGCGGGTCGTACTTGGAGGGGTCCGCGAGGATGTCGGCGGCGCGGTGCAGGGAGCGGACGTGCACCGTGGCGATCTCCTCGGGTCTGAGGTCGTGACCCCTGACGATCTCGAGGACCGCCGAGATCGGCGCGTGGGTGAGCGCCTCGGTGGGGAACGCCTTCATCCCGCACCCGGTGATGCGCCACGACTCGCCCAGGCCCTCGGTGAGCACTCCCAAACGCCACTCGGGGCCGAAGCAGTGCGCGAGGCCTTCCTTGCCGTCGATGACGTGCTCGGGGCCGGTGTAGCCGCGCTCCGCGAGCAGCGCCGCGAAAACGCCCGACTGGGTCGCCATCGCGTCGACGGTGTTCTTCATCATGGTGAGCTTGCCGGCCGTGACCGCGCCGAGGGTGCAGCGGCCCGATGCCGCGATGCCGATCGCGTGCTGGATCTTCTCCCAGGGGAGGCCGAGCGCCCGCCCGGCCACGATCGGCGACACGAACGCCGTGAGCGTGGCGTGGTGCCAGCCGCGCTCCCGGATCCCGGGGAACGCCGCCTCGCACATGCGCTGCTCGAACTCGTGGCCGATGCAGACGCCGACCGCGAGCTCGCGGCCGCCGCTCCCGGCGCGCTCGCAGCCCGCGAGCGCCGCAGGGATGATGTCCGACGGGTGCGCCGGGTCCTGCTTCCAGTAGATGTCGTTGTAGTCCATCACCCGGACCATGAGCGCGTTCAGGAACGCGGCGGAGACGACGTCGAGCCTCTTGCCGCTCCCGATCACGGTCGCGGGGCCCGCGCCGGCGGTTTCGTCGCTCACGGCGAGCGCGATCTTCACGTCGTGCTGGAGGTAGCCCCCGAGGGCGCAGCCCAGCGAGTCGAGCAGGAAGCGTTTGGCCTCCCGCACCGCCTCAGCCGAAAGATCCTCGAAGCGCACGCCGGCGGCCCAGCGCGCCATCGTCGCGGTGATCGTCTCCTTCGTCGTCGTCGTCATCATCCTCATTTCCCCGCGGCCCACGCGTGTCCCAAGGGGGCGGGGGAGCGGACCCCGGGCCCCGGATCCCGGACCCCGGTCACTTCGCCATGTTCTTGAACGACAGAAAGCTCATGAAGTCGGCGTGGTGCACGATGGTCGCCTCGGTGGAGCGCCGGATCAGGTCCCCCTCGTCCGCGTGCGCGGCGATGATGTGGCAGACCCGATCGGGCACGCCGGCCTCGACCGCCAGCGCCACGCCGCTGAAAGGGTGCCGCAGGTACGACCCGCGCCGGCTCTGCCGCACCTCGCCGTCCGCCTTCTCGTACTCGAGGAGCTTGCCGACGTCGGCGAGGATCGCGCCGGCGACCACGGTGTCCATGTCGACTCTGAGCGCGTGCCCCATGAACTCCGTCATCGACTCGGCCGCCCGGCGCGCGATGTGCACCACGCAGCGCTTGTGCTGCATGAACGTCACGGAGCAGTCGGGGACCAGCAGGGTGAACGGGATCTCGTCGAGATCCTCGGGAGTCAGCGACGACAGCGCGAACGCCTTGACCCAGGCGTCGGTGACCTTCTCGCGCAGGCCGGCGTCGGAGATCCACTCGAGCTCGGGCCAGAGCTTCTTGACGGCATCGCGCATCGCGGCGCCCTCCCGGGATGCGAAAGTACCACGGCTTGGAATGGGGCGCTCGGGGTGGGCCGGAGAAGCTTTCCGGTACACTGCAGAAGGGGACTACCGTGCGTTCGATCCCGACGCGTCACCTTTGCCTTGCGGCCGCGCTTCTCGCGCTTGCGGCCGGGGCCGCGGAGGCGCAGACGTTCACCACCCGGGTGGCGGCGCCGGACGGCACGCTCCTGGCCACCGACGTGTACTTTCCGATCGGCGCGGGGTGGGGCCCGTGGCCGGTGATCCTGCAGCGCACCCCGTACGGGAAGCAGGCCTACACGGTCCAGAGAGCCTGCCAGCTCTTCAACCTCTGGGGGTACGCCTGCGTCGGCCAGGACGAGCGCGGCTGTCACGACTCCGGAGGGGTCTACACGGGCTACGTCAACGAGGGCGGCGACGGGCGCGCGACGCTCGACTGGATCGCCGGCCAGCCGTGGTGCGACGGCAACATCGGCACGTTCGGCGGCTCGGCGCTGGGGATGACGCAGTACGCCTTCTCGCCGGGTGCCAACCCGGCGCTCAAGTGCATGGTCGCGGTGGTGGCGACCCCGGATTTCTACCACGACGCGACGTACCAGGGCGGGGCGCTGCGCTACGCCCTCGACCACGGCTGGCTCGCCGACCAGAACGCCCTCGACGTCTTCGACCAGCTCAAGGCGCACCGGCTGTGGGACGCATGGTGGGCGAGCTACGCCGTGCTGCCGAACGTGGCGACGGTCAACGTCCCCACCCTGCACGTTGGCGGCTGGTTCGACATCTTCCAGCAGGGGACCCTCGACGCCTTTACGAGCTTCCAGCGCCTCGGCGGACCCCGGGCCCTCGGCAACCAGAAGGTGATCATCGGCCCGTGGACGCACTACGGCACGTTCCAGCAGACCGAGGGCGAGTTCACGTTCCCGACGAACGCGATCTTCGTCGACGACTTCGTCCCGATCGCCCGCGACTGGTTCGACCACTGGCTCAAGGGCGGGAAGGCCGGGGTGGCGAGCTGGCCGGCGGCGCAGGTTTACCTCATGGGCGCCGTCGGAGAGCGCGGAGCCCCGGGCAACCAGTGGCTGGACCTGCCCGATTGGCCGCCGCTGGCGACGGTTGTTCCCTATTTCCTCGACGGCGCTCACGGCCTGGCCTCCTCCGCGCCCGCACCGGCCGAGGTCGGGATGGTCATGGACCCCGCCAACCCCGTACCGACGCTGGGCGGCCAGGAGCTGTCGAGCGAGGCGGGCCCCTACGATCAGCGGCCGCTCGAGGGGAGGCCCGACGTGGCGAGCTTCACCACGGCGGTCCTCGGGAAGGCGCTGACCGTGGTCGGGCGGGTGCGGTGCCGGCTCTGGATCCGTCCCGACACCCCCGACCTCGACCTTACCGTGCGCCTCACCGACGTCTACCCGGACGGGCGCTCGATGCTGGTGACCGACGGAATCCAACGCGCCCGCATGCGCTGCGGGGACAGCGAGGAGTGTTTCCTGACTCCCGGTGTGCCCACCGAAATCCTCGTCGACATGTGGTCCACCGCCATCGTCTTCAACGCCGGACACCGGATCCGGATCGACGTCGCCGGGTCCAACGCCCCGCGGTTCGAGGTCAACCCCAACGACGGCGGCGACCTCAACCATCCCTCGGCAGGAATCGTGGCCCGGCCCGTCCTGCTCCTCGGACCCGACACCCCGTCGCGCCTGGAGCTGCCGGTCCTCCGCGCGTCCGCGTTTCCGCGGCGGCAGCTGCTGGCAGGGCAGAGAGGGGCGGCGCCCAGCGGAGGGCGAAACCCTTGAGCGCCCCGCCCGTACAACGACCAGGAACGGGTGTGTCCGGCACGGGAACGGGCGGGTGGTGGCGAGCCGCGCCGGCGGGTCGGGCCCGGACGGGTGCCGAGGAGGCGACATGAGGCGGAAGCGACTGATGGGTCTCGCTGGGCTGGTGATCCTCTTCGCCGTCGTCGCCGTGGTGGCCATGACCGGCAAGCGGCCGGAGTGGACGACCTCCTCGCCCGCCGCGCTGGCCGAGTTCACCAAAGGCCTCGACGCCCTCGAAAAGGTCTACCGCGCCGAGGCGCGCGCCCACTTCGCCGGGGCGATCGCGCTCGACCCCGGCTTCGTGGCGGCGAAGTTCTTTCTCCTCAAATCGATAGAGGCTCCGAGCACCGATCCCGAGGCGGCGAAGCTGCTGGCCGAGCTCAAGGCCGCAGACCTCGCGAAGCTCACCGAGCGGGAGCGCTTCCTCATCCGCTACGCCCTGGCGGCGCACGACAAGGACGTGGCCAAGTCGGAGCAGATCCTGCAAGCGTACGCGAAGGAAAGGCCCGATGACCCCTACGCGCTCGACGCCCTGGCGACGGTTGCCACCGCCCGCCAGGACTGGACCCAGGCCCGCCAGCTGCTCACCCGCCTGATCGAGGTCGCCCCGAACCGCGTCTCGGCCTACAACCAGCTCGGCTACCTGGCGATGGGGCAGGGGCAGTTCGCCGAAGCCGAGAAGATGTTCGAGACATACCGGTACATCGCGCCCGACCAGGCCAACCCCCACGACTCGCTCGGCGAGCTCGACATCCTGACCGGCCGGTACGCCAGCGCGAAGAAGGAACTCGACGAGGCGCTGCGCATCAAGCCGGACTTCTGCGCGTCCAGCGGGCACCTCGTGAGCCTCGCGCTGATCGAGAGGAAGCCGGACGAGGCGCGGCGGGCGCTCGCCCAGGCCGAGAGCGCCGGCGGTTGCAGCGCCTTCGCAGACCAGGGGATGAAGTGCCAAATCGCCATCTGGGTCCCGTTTTTGGCCGGCGACTGGAATGGCGTCTGGCAGGCCGGGCAGGGCACGTGCGCCGACCAGGATGACGGCGACAACGTGTTCATGGTCTGGGCGTCGCTGCGGACCGGCCGCCCGTCCGAGGCGGACGCGCTGATCGCGAAGGCGCGCGAGCGGCTTGCAAAGTTGCCGGCGGCGGCGCCCGACCGGCGCTACCTCGAGGCCGAGGTGGCGCACCTCGAGGGCGCCCGTTTGCTCGCGGAGGGCGAGCCGGCGAAGGCGGCCGAGCGCTTCCGCTTCGCCGATCAGGCGATGTCGTACCGCGAGCTCGGCCCGGGGCTGTTCAAGCTCCTCAACCGCTTCGCCCTCGCCCAGGCGCTGCAGGCCTCGGGGGCGCGCGACGACGCGGCGACAGTGCTCGCCGAGGCGCGCGCCGTCAACGCCAAGTTCATCGACTCTCTCGGCCTCACGGCCGTTCCGCTGCCCGCCCGCTGAGGCGGCCTTGCGCCCCGGCTCCGGTATCCTTGCGGGGCCGCCCGGGGAGCCCCCCGGATCTCTCCGACTGGCGGTGGACGAGCCCCGCGGCGGGGCGGCGGCAAGGGAGGCGCGAGCGATGTCAGACACCGACGGCGGTCGCCTGCCGGCCCTTTCGAAGGGGGTCGCGGCGAGGTGCGCCGGCCTCGTGAAGCGCTACGAGGACGTCACGGCGGTGGCGGGGCTCGACCTCGAGGTCGCGCAGGGTGAGTGCTTCGGCCTGCTGGGGCCCAACGGGGCGGGCAAGACGACGACGGTGGAGGTCCTCGAAGGGCTGACCCGGCCCGACGAGGGTGTGGTCGAGGTGCTCGGTTACAGGTGGGGATCGGGACGCGACCACGAGCTGCGCGAGCGCCTGGGCGTCCAGCTGCAGGAGACCCAGCTCGGAGAGAAGCTCACCGTCGAGGAAACGGTGCGGCTGTTCGCCAGCTTTTTCGCGCGCTCGAGGCCGGTCGGCGAGGTCATCGCGACGGTCCAGCTCGAGGAGAAGCGGCGCGCCCGCGTCGGCAAGCTCTCCGGCGGTCAGAAGCAGCGCCTGGCGCTCGCCTGCGCCCTGGTCAGCGATCCCGACATGCTGTTCCTGGACGAACCCACCACCGGCCTCGACCCGCAGGCGCGCCTGCGGGTGTGGGACGTGGTCGAGCGGTTCCGCGCCCGCGGCGGCACGGTGCTGCTCACCACGCACGCGATGGAGGAGGCCTCGCGCCTGTGCGACCGGGTGGCGATCATGGACCGCGGCAGGATCCTGACGCTGGGCCGGCCCGCCGCGCTGGTGGCGGCGCTGGGCGCCGATCAAATCGTCGAGTTCCGCGCGCGGGGGGAGATCCCCGCCGAGCGGCTCGCCGCTCTGCCCGGGGTGCGCGGGGCCGTTCGCACCGACGGCGCCTGGCAGCTCAGCGTGCGCCGGATCGACGAGGCGCTGCCCGCGTTGCTCGGGGAGCTCGAGCGCTCAGGCGTGGCGCTGGAGAGCCTCGCCACCCACCAGGCGACGCTCGAGGACGTCTTCGTCGGCTTGACGGGAAGGGCGCTGCGCGATGCGTGAGCGCCGCGCGCCCCGCCCCCATCCGCTGGTCGAGCTCACCCGCGCGCGCCTGCTGGAGTTCGTGCGCGAGCCCGAGGCGGTGTTCTGGGTGTTCGTGTTCCCGGTGCTGCTTGCGTTGGCGCTGGGCGTCGCCTTCAGGACCAAGCCGCCGGAGCGGCTGCGCGCCGTGGTCGTGCGCGGGACGCCGGCGGCGGCGCGGGTCGCGGCGCTGCTCGCCGATGCGCCGGACCTCGACGTGACCGTCCTCGACGCCGTCGCGGCCGCCCGGGCGTTGCGCGCAGGCCGGGCGGACGTCGTCGTGGAGACCGGCCCGGACGCGCAGGACGCCCCCCTCGCCGTCACCTACCGCTACGACCGCACCCGCGCGGAGGGGCGAGCGGCCCGGCTCGCGGTCGACGACGCGCTCGAGCGCGGCCTCGGGCGCCGCGACCGCCTGGCCGCGCGCGAGGAGCCGGTGACGGCGCCCGGCACCCGGTACATCGACTTCCTGATCCCGGGGCTCGTCGGCCTCAACCTCATGGGGAGCGGGATGTGGGGCCTCGGGTTCGCCGTCGTCCAGGCGCGCACCCGCAAGCTGCTCAAGCGCTTCGCCGCGACGCCGATGCGCCGCTCCCACTACCTGCTGTCGTTCATCCTCTCGCGCCTCGTCGGCCTGGTGCTCGAGGTGGCCGTCGTCGTGGGGTTCGGCTGGCTCCTGTTCGGGGTCGCGGTGCGCGGCTCGATCCCGGCGCTGGCCGCGGTGGCGCTCGTCGGGTCGCTGACGTTCGCGGGGATCGGCCTGCTGGTGGCGGCGCGTCCGCGGACGGTCGAGGGGGTCTCGGGCTGGATGAACCTGGTGCAGCTCCCGATGTGGCTCGCCTCGGGCAGCTTCTTCTCCTACGAGCGCTTCCCCGCGGCGGCGCGGCCGCTGATCCGCGCCCTGCCGCTGACGGCGCTCAACGACGCGCTGCGCGCCGTCATCAACGACGGCGCCCCGCTCGCCGCGACCGCGCGCGAGCTGCTGGTGATGGCGGCGTGGGCCGCGGTGAGTTTCGCTCTGGCGCTGAAGCTGTTCCGGTGGCAGTGAGGTCCGGCCATGCGCCCGGCCGGACCGAACACCGTCAGCGGGGCGAGGGCAGCCCCCGTCCGGTGACCAGGTAGACGGCGAAGCTCCCGAGCCAGTGCCCGCCCTCGTAATGCTCGCCGGTCACGGCAGCGAGGCCGGCCCGGCGGTGGCTCGCCGCCGCGGCGCGCAGCGCGGCGGTCCGGGGGTCGGGCGCGGGCAGGCCGGACGCGATCCCCTCCAGCATCCAGGCGCGCGAGAGGTTGAGGCCGTCGAGGTGGGCGAGCTTGCCGTCCGTGGGGTCGGTGACCGCCTCCGGTTCGAGCCAGGCGACGGAGCCGTCGCCCGGAAGCCGCGGCAGGAAAGCGCCCAACCAGGCGGAGAAATCGCGCGGCGGCAGCACGCGGCGCATCAGGTCCGCCTCGGCGAGGCACGGCGAGAGGAAGTCCTGCCCGGAAGGCTCGTACGCCATCGGGCAGTCGCGGTCGCCGAGGTAGTAGTCGCGGCTGCGCCGCTCGACGAGGGTGGCCATCGGTCCGTCCCCGGTCGCCCGCGCCCAGTCGAGGACGAGGCCGAGGGCGAACGCCGTCTGGCTGTGCTCGCCGGCGCGGATCGGGTGCGACAGCTGCGGCAGCCAGGCGGCCAAGCGCGCCGCCGCCGAGCGCTCGAGCGGCGCGAGCGCCCGCGCCCACTCCCGGGCCTGGGGGTCGTCCCACTCCCGGAGCTCGGCCGCGAGTTGGAGCAGCCAGGCGAGGCCGTACGGGCGCTCGAAGTCGGCGCGCCCCGCGCCGCCCACGTAGGCGACCTCGGCGGCGATGTGCGCCGGCGTCAGGCTCGCCGCGAGCGCGGCCCGCGCCTTCGGCACGAACGGCGCGTCCGGGAAGGTGCGCGCCAGGCGGACGAGGAGCCAGTGGCCGTGCACCGCGGAGTGCCAGTCGAAGCAGCCGCAGAACGCAGGGGTGAGCTCGCGCGGCGGCTTGACGTCGGCGTCGCCCGCGAGCACGTGCGCGATCTTGTTCGGGTACTCCTTGTGCACGCATGCCAGGGCGAGGTCCGCGAAGCGCTGCGCCGCCGCGGCGTCGAACGCGGCCGGTTGCTCGGCCGCCGCCAGCGGCAGTGAGCCGGCGACGAAAACACAGGCGGCAGCTGTGTGTTTGACCATGCCGGGATGGTAGCACCGGCGCCGGGAAGGGGTTTGGCCGAGGTACACTCCGGGCGGTGAAGGGAGGGGCGGTCATGAAGGTTGCGGTCCTCGGGGGCGGGTTGGTCGGGGGGGTGATCGCGCGCGACCTGGTGCGCGGAAACGAGTTCTCTGTCACGGTGGCCGACGTCTCCGAGGCCACGCTGGCGCGCTTGAGCGGCACGCCGGGGATCACGCCGGTGCGCGCCGACCTCGCGGACGCGGCGGTAATCCGCCGGGTCGTCGCGGGACACGACCTCGTCGTCGGCGCGGTCCCTGGGCACATGGGGTTCGCGACGCTGCGCGAGGTGATCGGATCGGGCAAACCGGTGGTGGACATCTCGTTCTTCCCCGAGGACGCGCTCGCGCTCGACGCCCTCGCCCGCGAGCGCGGGGTGTGCGCCGTGGTGGACTGCGGCGTCGCGCCGGGGTGCTCCAACCTGATCCTCGGGCGGATGGAGAGCGAGCTCGAGCCGGTCGAGCGCTTCGCCTGCTACGTCGGCGGCCTCCCCGTGGAGCGCACCTGGCCCTGGGAGTACAAGGCGCCGTTCTCCCCCGCCGACGTGATCGAGGAGTACACCCGGCCCGCCCGCTACGTCGCGAACGGCGCGCTCGTGACGATGCCGGCGCTTTCCGAGCCGGAACTCGTGGAGTTTCCGGGCGTGGGGACGCTCGAAGCCTTCAACACCGACGGCCTGCGCTCGCTGATCGCGACGGTCAAGGCGCCGTTCATGGTCGAGAAGACGATGCGCTACCCGGGCCACATCGACAAGATCCGGGTCCTGCGCGAGAGCGGCTTCTTCGCCACGGAACCGGTGCAGGTCGCGGGCGTCGCGGTGCGGCCGCTCGACCTCGCCTCGCGGCTCCTCTTCCCCCTCTGGCAGTTCGGGCCGGGGGAGGAGGACATCACGGCGATGCGGGTGGTCGTCGAAGGCACGAGCGCAGGACGCCGGGTGCGCCGCACGTTCGAGATGCTGGACCGCTACGACCGCACCACCGGGACCAGCTCGATGGCGCGCACCACCGGCTACACCTGCGCCGCCGGCGTGCGCCTCGTCGTCCGCGGGTTGTGGGGCCGCAAGGGCGTTTCGCCCCCCGAGTTCCTCGGGCGCGAGCGCGCCTGCTACGAGTTCATGATGGCGGATCTCGCCGCGCGCGGCGTCGCGTTCCGGGAAACCGTCGAACCGCTGGCCTGAGCGCCCCCGGGCGAGGGATATAATCCATTGCACCCCTGTAGCACTGGCGTCCTGCCCTAGGGGGGCGCGGCGCCGGGGGAGGAGGGCGCGTGGACTGCCCGGTCTGCCGTGAGCCGCTCGTCGTCGCCGAGCGCGAGGGGATAGAGCTCGACGTCTGCCTGTCGTGCCACGGCCTGTGGTTCGACGCCGGCGAGCTCGCCCTGCTGGCGGAGAAGCTCGGGCGCACGCTCGCCGTGCCGGAAGGCGCCCCACTCGAGGCCGCCGCAACCCCGGAGAAGCCGCGGCTCTGCCCGCGTTGCGACAAGGCGATGGAGAAGGTGTGGCTGGGCGGCGCGCCGAAGGTCCTGCTCGACCGCTGCCCGAGGCACGGGCTGTGGTTCGACCACGGGGAGATGGGGTCGTTGATCGGCCAGTTGGCGGCGGCGCCGGGCTCGCACCCGGAAGCGGTGATGAGGTTCATGGGCGAGACGATCGGCGCCTCCGGCGCAGCGTCGCCGCCCGACGACGCGGGGAGCCCCGCAGGGGAGGTCAAGCGATGATCTTCGGATTCGTGGTCCTGATCGTGGTCGTGGTGGCGGTGGCTTGGGTGCTGGGCATGTACAACGGCCTGGTCGGCGCCCGCAACGAGGTGAAGAACTCCTGGAGCCAGATCGACGTGCAGCTCAAGCGGCGGCACGACCTGATCCCCAACCTGGTCGAGACCGTCAAGGGGTACATGGGGCACGAGCGCGGGACGCTGGAGGCGGTGACCAAGGCGCGCCAGCAGGCGGTCGACGTGACCGGCGGCGTGGAGGATCGCGCCAAGGCGGAGAACGCGCTCTCGCAGACGCTGCGCTCGCTGTTCGCCGTGGCCGAGGCGTACCCCGACCTCAAGGCGAACCAGAACTTCCTGGCGCTCCAGGAAGAGCTGACCTCGACCGAGAACAAGATCTCGTTCGCCCGGCAGTACTACAACGACGCCGTGCTGCGCCTCAACAACCGCATCCAGATGTTCCCGTCGAGCGTCATTGCGGGCATGTTCAACTTCTCGCAGGAGAAGTTCTTCGAGGTGGAGGCGGCGGAGGACCGGCAGGTGCCGCAGGTGAAGTTCTAGGACGGAACGCCCGCCATGTGGGAGCTCGTCCGCGCGAACCAACGCCGCGCCGCCACCCTGGTGGTGGCGATGGCGGCGCTGCTGTTCCTGCTCGGTTACGTGCTCGGCGAGGCGCTGGCGCCGGGCGGCGGCGCCGGCGGGCTCGTCGTCGCCTTCCTGGTGTGGGTGGCGCTGTCGCTCGTGGGCTACTTCCAGGGCGACGCGATCTTCCTTTCCCTCGCCGGCGCCCGCCGCATCGCCAAGGCGGATAACCCGCAGCTGTACAACGTCGTCGAGGAGATGACGATCGCGGCCGGGTTGCCGAAGGTGCCCGACATCTACGTCATGGACCAGGCGGCGCCGAACGCGTTCGCCACCGGGCGCGACGCCCAGCACGCCGCCGTGGCCGTCACCGCGGGGCTGCTCGAGACGCTCGACCGCAACGAGTTGCAGGGCGTCATCGCCCACGAGCTCGGCCACGTCAAGAACCGCGACGTGCTGTACATGATGATGGTCGGGATCATGATGGGGGCGATCGTGCTGCTCGCCGACGTCGGGGGCCGCGCGTTCCTGTTCGGCGGCGGGCGGCGGAGGACGTCGTCGCGTTCCGACGGGCAAGGGCAGCTCATCATCGTGATCGCGGCGGTCGTGCTCATGATCCTCGCCCCGATCGTCGCGCAGCTCATCTACCTCGCGCTCTCGCGCCGCCGCGAGTACCTGGCGGACGCGTCGTCGGCGCTGTACACGCGCTACCCCGAGGGCCTGGCCAGCGCCCTCGAGAAGATCGCCCACACCACGACGCCGCTCACCACGGCCACACGGGCCACCGCCCCGATGTACATCGTCAACCCGCTGGGGGCGAGCGCGCGCGGGCTCGCGGATCTCACGAGCACGCACCCCCCGACCTCGGAGCGCATCCGCATCCTGCGCTCGATGGGCGGCGGCGCCGGCCTCGTCCACTACAACGAGGCGTTCCGGCAGGTGACCGGCAAGGGTGGCGGGGTGGTTCCTCCCTCGGCCCTGGCCGGCGAGAGCCAGGCGCCGGCGATCGCGCCGGCGCCGACGCCAGCCGCGACCCCCGCCGCCGGCCGCCTCGAGCGGGTCCGCCAGACCACCGACATGTTGTGGCGGCTCAACCAGTTCGTCTTCATCCCCTGCCCCTGCGGCACGACGCTCAAGGTGCCGCCCGCGTATGCCGGGCGCGAGATCGCATGCCCGCACTGCGGGGCCGTCCACCAGGTGCAACCCAGCGCGGCGTGAGGAGTCGCCGATGGCGGGGCTTTGCAGCCACCGGCGATGAACATCGACATCTCCGTGGGCGTCGCCGCACCCCTGTAGGCGCGGGCTTCAGCCCGCGGGGTGGGCGGGTGGCGAACAGATTGGAAGAAGAAACGACCGCAGGTTAAAGCCTGCGGCGACAACGACGGGATCGGGCTGGGGACGGGTACGGCGCCACTCCGTGGAGCCCTTCCGGTTGACCCCTCGGGTGAAGCGGCGTTCGGGCCTCGCTCACCCCCGCGGGCGCCGCCCGAGCGGCCGGCCGCAGCCCGCGCGTGGAGGGTTCTGGTTGGGGCGGTCGCGCTCCGGCCACCCGGGTCACATCGGTGGGGCCGGGGGCTATGGCGAAGCCGGGCCGGGCGGTGGGGGCGGGGCGGCCTCAGGCTGCGGCGGACGGCCGTGGCGGTCCGGCGGCATCCCGTCCGGGCCGTGGGGGGGCGGCATCCAGAGCCTCGGCATCCGGCCGCCCCGCTCCTTCACCATGCGGTCGAAGCGGACGCGCTGCTCGTCGGTCAGCACGCTGCGGACCTCGGCGCTGAGACGCTCGAAGATCTCGCTCATCTGGGGCATCAGAGGCTTCATCACCTGCGCCGACTCCTCGCGGGCTTTCGCCGCGGCCGCGTAGACCTGGCGCCGCTGCGCCTCGGAGAGGTTGAGCTCCCGGTCGAGACGGTGCACGACGATGCGGGCCAACCCCTCGGGGGAGTTCATCACCTTCCTTTCGAGCCGCACCCGCCAGACGTGCATCGCCGCCGCCCCGCAGAGGACGCCGGCGACGAACACCGCCAGCACGGCGAGGCGGGCCCGCCAGGGGTTCACCTGTCACCTCCGGAGGCCTTGCTGTCGCCGCTCTCCGTGAGGAGCAGCGCGGCGAGCGTCGCGTCGGAGCCGTTCTCGTGGCTGGCGAGCACGACCATCGCCGGGTCGTCCTGCGCGTCGGCGGCCCGGACCGTCTCGAACGCCGCCCACGCCGACAGCACCGCCAGGAGCACCGCCAACGCAGGAAGCGTGTGCAGGGCCACCAATGCGAGGGGGTGCGGCGCCGGCCGGACCCGGACCGCGGCGGCCCTGACCCGCGCCGCGAAGAACGGCGAGAGCGAGGGGAGCTCGTCGGGGCGGGCCGAAGCCGCTTCGAGCAGGCGCCGGACCGCGAGGTCCTCCCGCGCCGTGCGGATGGCGCCCGGGGAGCCTGGATCGTGAGAGTTCCACATGAGAGTCACCTCCGTCCCGTTCCTGCGACCAGTGCGCGCAAGCGGTTGCGGGCGCGGAACGCGCGCACCTTGACGTTCGCGATCGACCACCCGGTGAGGGCGGCCACCTCGGCGGTCGCCATGCCCTCGAGCACGGTCAGCGTGAGCACGAGGCGGTCCGCCGCCGGCAGCCGGGCCAGGATCTGCTCCGCGGCCAGACGCGCCTCCTCACGCTCCCAACGGGCCATGACGCCGTCGCCGTCGGGCCCGACGTAGCTGGCGATGAAGGCCTCGGGGTCGCTGCCGAGCTGGGAGAATGCGACCTCAGGGCGGGCGCGCTGGCGCCGGAGCTGGTCGTAGCAGGCATTGACCGTGATGCGGGACAGCCAGTGGGCGAGCGGAACCTGGCCGCGGTACCGCGCCATCCCGCTGTACGCCTTCACGAACACCTCCTGGGCGATCTCTTCGATCGCGTCGGCATGGCGGAAGAACCGTCCGGCAATGCGCACCACCTGGCCATGGTGGGCGCGCACCAGCTCCGCGAACGCGTCCTCGTCACCCGAGAGGATGCGGGAGGCGGTCCGCCGATCGTGCGCAAGGTGGTCCGTCACGTCATCCACGACCGGCTGCCCGCCTCCCGCAAATACGCCTGCAACCGTACCGTCAAGTTCGACCCGCACCGCCGTGCTCCCAGGGGTCTGCGCCCTACCGTTGAGACGGCCGCGCGAGGAGAGCGGTTACAGGCGGGGGCGCCGCGGCCCCCCTGTGGTGGCCGCGGCGCGGCGGGGTGTGGACTGGCGTCTCAGGCACCCCGCTTGCCGAGCTCGTGGTCGAGGAAGTAGAGACCGCCCTGGCTCTCGCCGATCGCCTTCAGGCGCGTGACGATCGGATCGAGGGTGGCCTCCTCCTCGACCTGCTCCTTGACGAACCACTGGAGAAAGGTGGCGGTGGCGTGGTCTTTCGCGGCGATCGCCTTGTCCATCAGGGTGTTGATCCTCTTGGTGATCGACTTTTCGTGTGCGAGCGCGGCCTCGAACGCCGCCAGGACCGACGGCCACTCACCCTTGGGCTGCTCGATCGCCGCCAGCGTGACGGCCCCGGCCCGGTCGTGCACGTAATCGACGAACTTCAGCGCGTGCGACATCTCCTCCTGGGCCTGCACCCGCATCCACTTCGCGAACCCGGAGAAGTTCTCCTGCTGGAAGTGGGTGGACATCGCGAGGTAGAGGTAGAAGGAGAAGAGCTCGGCGTTGATCTGCTCGTTGATCGACTTCTCCATGGCGTTGCTGATCATTCGGTATCTCCCTTCGTCGCCGCCGGCGTACCGGCGGCCGGTTCGTGGTGATTGTGCGACTCCCTTGCGAACACAAGCCTACCATCGGGGCGCCACAGTGTCCATCCCGCGAGGAAACAAACCATCGTTGCGCGTGTTGTACGATCTGATGAGACACGATCCCATTTCCGCTCGGGCGGCTGGGCCCGGACCCGCAACTGGAGGTGCCGGGAGGTGGGGCAGGGTGGCCGCATGAGCGCCGGCAAGCCCGCCACGCTCGGGGCGCTCAGGTCGTCCGGCTACGTTTCCCGCCCGGTCAAGCAGGAGCTGCGCGAGAACCTCGTCGCCCGGCTGCGCGCCGGCGGGACGCTGTTCCCCGGCGTCGTCGGGTACGAGCGCACCGTGATCCCGGGGATCGTCAACGCGCTCCTCGCGCACCACGACTTCATCCTGCTCGGCCTGCGGGGGCAGGCCAAGACCCGTCTCCTGCGCGCCCTGGTGACGCTGCTCGACGACGAGATCCCAGTGATCGCCGGGAGCGAGCTCAACGACGACCCGTTCCGCCCGACGTCGGCGCGCGCCCGCCGGCTCGTGGAGGAGGTCGGCGACGAGACACAGGTCGAATGGCTGCCGCGCGAGGCCCGCTACAACGAGAAGCTCGCCACGCCGGACGTCACCATCGCCGACTTGATCGGCGACGTGGACCCGATCAAGGCGGCGACCAGGCGCCTCACCTACGCCGACCCCGAGGTGATCCACTTCGGCATCGTGCCCCGCACCAACCGGGGGATCTTCGCCATCAACGAGCTCCCCGATCTCGCGCCCCGTATCCAGGTCGGTCTGCTCAACATCCTCGAGGAGCGCGATATCCAGGTCAGGGGGTTCCCCGTCCGCATCCCCCTCGACATCGTGATGGTGTTCTCGGCGAACCCGGAGGATTACACCAGCCGCGGCACGATCATCACGCCGCTGAAGGACCGCATCTCCTCGCAGATCCTCACCCACTACCCGAAGGACGCCGCCACCGCGCTCGCGATCACGCGCCAGGAGGCGTGGCGCGCGCGGCAAGGGCCGCGGGTCAACATTCCCGAGGAGGTCGAGCTGCTCGTGGAAGAGATCGCATTCGCGGCCCGCGAGTCCGACCTCGTGGACCAGAGCTCGGGGGTGAGCGCACGGGTCGCGATCGCCGCGATGGAGCTGCTCGTCTCCAACCTCGAACGCCGGGCGCTGGCGACCGGGGAAGAACCGGTGTGGCCGCGCCTGGTCGACGTGCACATGCTGCTGCCGGCGATCACCGGCAAGGTCGAGATGGTGTACGAGGGCGAGCAGAAAGGCGCTGAGATCGTCGCCCGGGCGCTCGTCGGCACCGCGGTGAAGAAACGCTTCGCGGCGCGTTTCCCGGGGCTCGGGCGCGACGCCGAGGGCGAGGCCAAGGGACCGTACGCGCCGATCGTGGCGTGGTTCGCCGCCGGCAACGCGGTGACCCTCTCCGACGAGCAGCCGTTCGCCGAGTACGAGCGCGAGCTCGCGCGCGTGCCCGGGCTGTCCGCGCTTGTCGAAACCCACGGCGCGACCCGCGAGGAGCGCGCTTTCGCCGCCGAGATGGTCCTCGAGGGGCTCCACCAGCACACCAAGCTCACGCGCGAGGACGTGGACAGCACCGTGAGCTACAAGGAAGCGCTGAAGTTCCAGCTCATGCGCCGCACCGCCCGGTCGGAGGGCCACTCCGATGCGAACTGACGCGAAGCATCATCCCGAGTTCCGCCGCACCGCGGGGCGGCGGGACGAAGGATCCCCCGGCATCGCGACGTAAGGGGCGCAACGTCATGCGACACCGCTACGCGTACCTTGACCCGGAGCTGGTCCGGAACCTCCAGGCGGTGATCGACCTGCTGCGCCTGTTCAACCAGCTCCTGCTTGCCGCGGCCGGCGACGCCGCGCGGGCGCGCGAGTGGCTGCGGGAGTTGCAGGGGCGCGGCTACCTCGACGACGGCGTCGACCTCGACGCGTTCTTCGCGCGACTCGAGGACCAGGGGCTGATCCGCACCGGCGGCGCGGATGGCGGCGGGCTCACGGCAGCGGGCGCGCGCCAGCTGCGCCGGAGCGCGTTCGAGGAGGTGTTCTCGAGCCTGGGCAAGGCGGGTCCCGGCTACCACTCGATCCACGCGGCCGGCGAGGGCGTGGAGAGCCTGCCGGAAACCCGGCCGTACGCGTTCGGCGACGAGCTCTCCGCCATCGACGCGGTCCGCTCGACCCAGAACGCCCTCAGGCGCACGAAGGGCGATCTCAACCTCCTCGAGGAGGACCTCGAGGTCAGCGAGAGGGAGCACCTCACGTCGTGCGCCACCGTCGTGGCGATCGACATCTCGCACTCGATGGTCCTCTACGGCGAGGACCGCATCACCCCCGCCAAGACCGTGGCCCTGGCCATGACCGAGCTGATCACCTCCAAGTACCCGAACGACTGGCTCGGCGTCCTCGTGTTCGGGGACCGCGCCCAGCGCATCGACCTCGCGGACATCCCGGGGATCCAGGCAGGCCCGTTCCACACCAACACCTGCGAGGCGCTCGAGGTCGCCCGGGGGATGCTCGCGAGCCGCAGGCACCCGAACAAGCAGATCTTCCTGATCACCGACGGCAAGCCCTCGGCGGTCACCGAGGGGCACGCGGTCTACAAGAACCCGTACGGCCTCGACCTCAAGATCGTCAACCGCACCCTCGAAGAGGCCGACCGCTGCCGGCGGCAGAGGGTCGTGATCACGACGTTCATGATCGCCAGCGACCCGACGCTGCAGCAGTTCGTGGAGAAGCTCACCAAGGTCAACCGCGGCCGCGCGTACTTCTCGAACCCCTACGACCTCGGCGGGTTCATCCTCGCCGACTACGTCGCCAACCGCCGCAAACGCGTGCGTTAGGAGCGCCATCGCGGGCGGCTGCGGCGTCCCCACCCGGACAACCTTTGGACTATCGTTGGCGTAGGAAGGGCAAAATGACGGCGCACGGCGAAACGGGGCGAACGAGAGCGCGGCGGCTGCGCACCGCGTACCTCGCGGTGCTGGCGGCGTTGGTGCTGGCGGCCGTCGGCACGCGGCTGGCGGCGCCGGGCGGCGCCCCGGCCTCGATGGCGGCCGTCGTGGCCTCGCTGTGGGCGCTGCCGGGGGCGTTCCTGGGCGTGCGGTGGCTCTGGCGCGCGCTCACCTACCGGGTCGGCGTGCGGCTCTTCATCTCGTACCTCCTGGTTGGATTGACGCCGATCGCTCTGGCCGCCTGCCTGGCGCTCGTCGTCGGCTACGCGCTCGTCGGCCAGTACGCCGCGACGCGGGTCCGCGGCGAGATGGACGGGCTGGGCTCCTCTCTGGCCGGCGTCGCCCGCGCCGTCGTCGCCGAGCTGGCGGCCGGAAGGCCTGAGGTCGCGCGCGAAACCGCCGAGCGGGGCGGCAAGGCGCTCCCCGACGGGATGCGCCTGGAGTGGGTGCTCGACGCGCCCTCCGGCCAATCGAGCAGCCCGGGCGCCGAGTCCCTGCCGGTCCCACGATGGGCCACCGCGGCGGGGTGGCAGGGCGTGGTCGTCGACGGCCGGTCGGCTTACCTCGCCGCGCTGGCACGGCAGGGCGGCGCGGTCGCCGCCGTACTGCTGCCCCTCGACCTCGCCAACGCCCGCGCGTTCGGGCGCGGCCGGTGGTACGAGGTCCGGTTCGTGACCCGGGTGCGCGCGGGCGGAGCGAAGGCCAACACGGTCACGATCGCGGGCGCGCCGAACGGCTCGGCGGCGGTCACCGTCAACGGCCGACCCGCGTCCGCGGCCGAGGTCGAGCCCGCATGGCTTTCGGCAAGATCAGCCGCGGGCACGACGAGGTGGCAGCGGGCGCGGCTCTTCTGGGCGTGGCCCTTCCAGGACCCGACGGCGTTCGGAAGCGGCGCCGAGCTCAAGGACGCGGTCGTCCTGACCGTGATCAAGCTGGCCCCGAGGGGCGCGCTCGCGGAACTGTTCGCCCCGCAGGAAGGGGTCGGCCGCGAGTTCAAGGGCGCGCTGCGCATCCTGGGCATCATCTTCGGCGCGCTCTACCTGGTCGCCGTCGGCTTCGCCGCCGCGATGATCCTCCGCGTCGCGAGGGCGGCGGGGCGCCTGACCCGCGGGGCTCGCGCGGTCGCCGCGGGCGACCTCGACCACCGGATTCCGGTCAAGCGCCGCGACCAACTGGGCGACCTCGCGGTTTCCTTCAACGCCATGACCGAGTCGGTCCGCGGCATGCTCGGGGCGGTGGCCGAGAAGGAGCGCCTGGCGCGCGAGATGGTCCTCGCGCGCGAGATCCAGGAGAGCCTGTTGCCGCCGCGCGAGCTCACGAGCGGACCGCTCGTCGTGGTCGCGCACTTCCGGCCGGCCGCCGAGGTGGGCGGGGACTACTTCGACGTCCTGGAGGTCGCCCCGGGCCGGATCGTGGCGGCGATCGGCGACGTCGCGGGGCATGGGCTGCCGACGGGCCTGCTGATGGCGATGGTCAAATCCGCGGTGGCCGCCCTCGCCGGCGAGGGGCGTCGCGGGCGCGACCTGCTCGAGCGCCTCAACCGCCTGCTCCTCGGCCAGCCGTTGCAGCAACGCATGGTGTCGCTCGCCCTCGCCGAGATCGACAGCGATGCCGGCCGGCTCGAGATCACGAGCGCCGGCCACCCCCCCGGCGTGCTGCTCGCCTCCGACGGGACCGTCGAGGAGATCCTCCTGGGCTCGCTCCCGCTCGGCCACCACTGGCCCGACCCGCCCCCCAGCCGGACCCTCGCGTTCGTCCCGGGGAGCCGGCTCGTGCTCTACTCCGACGGGCTCGTGGAGGGACGCAACGCCGCCGGGGAGCCGTTCGGCTACGAGGCGCTGCACGCGGTGCTGGCCGCGCACCGGGACGCGCCGCCGGGCGAGCTGGTCGCCGCCCTCACCGCCGCGCTCGACCGCCACCTGGCCGGCACGCCGCTCGCCGACGACCTCACGATCATGGTCGTCGAGCGCCGGAAGACGGCGGGCGGAGGCTAACGGGCCAGCAGCGGGAGCGCCAGCGCCGCGGCGGCGCCGGCCGCGAGGCCGGCGGCGAGGTCGTCGGCCACGATCCCCCAGCCGCCGGGGAGCGCCTCGAGGCGCCGGATCGGCCACGGCTTGACCACGTCGAACGCCCGGAAGAGGAGGAACGCCGCCGCCAACTCGACCGGCCCCGGCGGTCGCCGCTGTACGACCGCGACCACGGCGAGCGCCGCCCACTGACCGGCGACCTCGTCGAGGACGACCGGGTGGGGATCGACGACGCCGCGCCGGCGAGCCTCCGCGCCGCACGCCCAGACCGCCACCGGCAGGAGCACGGCGAGACCCGCGAGCGCGATCCCGGCCACGGCGGACGGCCAGAGCGCCGAAGCGCCCCAGAACAGAGCGGCTCCCGCCACCGAGCCGACCGTCGTGCCGGGCGCCGGGAGCCGGTCTCCGAGCCCGCCGACGGTGGCGAGGGCGCGGGCGACGGCGGCCCTCACCGCTCCTCCCGCAGCAGGGCGAGCAGCCGGCGCGGCAAGCCGCCGAAGTCCCCGGAGGACATGCACAGCACCACGTCGCCGGGCCGCAGGTGACGGCGGGTGGCCTCCGTGAGGTCGCCGCCCTCGGGAAGCTCGGCGGCCTCGGTGCCGCGGCGGCGCAGCGCGGCGACGAGGGCGCCGCGGTCGAGGGCGCGCTCGCCGAGGCGGACCCGGTGGAAGACCGGCGCCACCAGGGCGACATCGGCGTGCGCCAGCGCCCCCTCGTAGGCGGCCGCGAACGTCGTGCCTCCCGCGGTGAGCGAGCGCGGCTCGAACGCCGCCACCAGGCGCCGGCCCGGGAAACGATGCCTGGCGCCCGCGAGGGTGGTGGCGACGGCGGTCGGGTGGTGGGCGAAATCGTCCACCACCGCGATCCCCCCGGCTTCGCCGAGGAGCTCGAGCCGGCGCCGGACGCCCGGGAACGTCGCGGCCGCCGCCGCGATCGCCTCCGGCGCCATCCCCGCGAGCAGCGCGCAGGCGGCGGCGGCCATCAGGTTGTCCAGGTTGTGACGGCCCACGAGCGGGGCCGCGACGTCGAAAGCGCGCCCTTCCCAGGTCAAGGTCGCGCGCAGCCGGCCGTCGTCGTGCCCCCACGAGGTGCAGGCGAGGGCGGCCTCGGGTCCGAGCCCGTACCATACGGCGCGGGGGTGCCCGGCGGCCACCGCCCGGGCGCCCTCGTCCCCGGCGTTGGCCACCACGGCGCCGTCGCGGCCGACCAGTGCCGTTCCGGCACGGAACGCTGCCAGGATGGCATCGAGGTCCGGGTAGATGTCGCCGTGGTCGAACTCGACGTTGCCGACCACGAACAGGTGCGGGGCGTAGTGGAGGAACTTCGGCCCCTTGTCGAAGAACGCGGTGTTGTACTCGTCCCCCTCGACGACCGTCCACCCGCCGCGCCCCAGCCGCCACGGCTTGCCGCCGACCGGGACCCCGCCGATCAGCGCGGTGGGATCGAGACCCCCAACGGTGAGCAGGTGGGTGGTGAGAGCCGTGGTCGTCGTCTTGCCGTGGGTCCCGGCCACCACGACCGCGCGCGCCGGGCGACAGAACCGGTCGCCGAACGCCGCCGCCTGGGAGGCGTACGGAAGCCCGCGCGCGAGCACGGCCTGGACCTCGACGTTGGTGCGCGGGATGGCGTTCCCGATGACGACCTGGTCGAGGTCGGCCGGGATCCCGGCGGGGTCGAAGCCGACGCGGACCGGGATCCCGAGCGCGGCCAGCAGCTCCGAGGCGGGGGGGTAGAGCGCCACGTCCACCCCGGAGACCCTCTCCCCGGCTTCGTGCAGGAGGCCCGCGAGCGCCGACGTGGCCGTGCCTCCGATAGGTAGCAGATAGTAGTGGCAAGGTTTCTGCATGACGTTTGGCGCACTCGGGCGCGGGGGTGTACGATACCACCTCCGGGGAACCCGGAATCAGTCGCAGACGAGAGGAGATCACCCGATGAACCGTACGATCCTGAGTTCGCTCGCAGCGGTGTTGGTCGCGACGGCGGCGTTCGCCCAGCCCCAGGCCGCGCCCGCCACCCAGCCGGCCACCGCGGCCGCCGCGAAGGCCGCCGAAACACCGCAGCCCGCGATCGACATCGTCAACAAGATCCAGGACTTCGGCACCGTCCCCAAGGGGGAGAAGATCAAGGCCACGTTCGAGGTGCGCAACACCGGCAAGGCGCCGCTGGAAATCAGCCAGGTGCGGCCGACGTGCGGCTGCACCGTCGCGAGCTTCGACCACACGGTGGCCCCGGGGGGCACCGGCAAGGTCGTCGCCGACGTGGACACGACCGGGTTCACCGGGCCGATCTCCAAGGCTGTCCTCGTGTTCTCCAACGACCCGACGGCCCCCCAGGTCAACCTGGTGATCAAGGCCGACGTGCGGGCGTTCGTCGAAGTGCTGCCGCGGCCGCTCGTGATCTTCACCAACGTGCTCCAAGGCGAGGCCGCGACGCAGAAGCTGGTGCTGGCGTCCGCCGACGGCTCCGACTTCAAAATCGAGGGCGCCGCCGCCACCAGCGGTCCCTACCAGCTCAGCTACCGCGAGCTTCCCGCCAAGGAGCGCATCCCCGACCGCAAGGGCTCGCAGTGGGAGCTCACCGTGACCGTGCCGGCGAACGCGCCGGAGGGGATGCTCAACCAGAAGATCGTCGTCAAGACCACGTCGCCCAAGGCGCCCGAGGTGACGATCAACGTGACCGGCGCGGTGCGCCCGGTCGTCCAAGTCATTCCGGGCACGATCGATTTCGGCACCGTCGCGGGCGATGCCCTGATCGGCCACAACGTGCTGATCATCAACAACCGCCAGGGGGCCGAGCTGCAGCTCTCCGACGTCAAGGTCGACAACCCCAACTTCACGACCGAGGTGATCCCGCTCCAGGCCGGCCAGCGCTACCAGGTGGCGGTGAGCATGAAGGCCGGGATGCCCAAGGGGCCGGAGAAGGCGACCCTCACGATCGCCACCAACGACCCGCTGCGCAAGTCGATCGAGATCCCGATCAACGCCGTCGTCCAGTAGTCGGTCCGCACCGGACTGCAATCCACGGCGCGCCAGGGGTTCCTGGCGCGCCGCGTTCTTTGTGGCGAGAGGCTCCCGGATGTAAGTCGCTCACCGGTCGCCTCTCGTGTCGATCGTTCGCCACCCGCCCACCCCGCGGGCTGCAGCCCGCGCCTGCATGTGAACGGCCGCAACCAAGCAGACCGCCGCCAACTCGGACGCGCCGATTTCTATCCCCGGTGGCGGCGGCGAGCCGCCATGGGCGACGCTTGTGTTTGCCCCACTCCAGCGGTAGGTTGGCGGGCGAAGTTCATCGGGGCGGTGTCGAGGGAAGCCGGTGCGAATCCGGCGCGGCCCCCGCCACTGTAACCGGGGACGGGTTGCCCAGACATGCCACTGGGCGCACGGGTCGTTCGCGACGCGGCGCTTGGGAAGGCGGGCGATCTCGGTTGATCCGGGAGCCAGGAGACCTGCCGCCCCGCAGGGGAACGGGAGGGTTCCATGGCCGATCGGACGGTCCGGCTGCTCGCGCTTTTTCTCGTCGTGTCCGGCGTGTCGGGGGCGCAGCAGCTCCCGTCGTTTCAAGACCAGATCGTGGTGACGGCGACCGGGGACGAGCAGCCGGTCGACGGCGTCGCCGCCGCGTGCACGGTGATCTCGGCGGCGGAGATGCGCTCGCTCGGCATCACCTCGGTCGCGGACGCGCTACGCTGGGTTCCGGGCGTGGTCGTGCTGCGCTCGGGGGGCGAGGGCGGCGTCACGTCGCTGTTCACGCGCGGCACCGCCTCGACGCAGACGCTCGTGATGTGGGACGGGGTCCGCCTCAACTCCCCGTTCTTCGGCGGCTACGACTGGAGCCTGCCGCTCACGGCCGGGCTCGACCGGGTCGAGGTCGTGCGCGGCCCGTACTCCGCGCTCTACGGCGCCGATGCGATCGGTGGCGTCGTGCAGCTCGTCCCGACGCTCGCCGCCGGCGACCGCGCGTCGGCCCTGGTCGAGGGGGGCGGCTCCGGGTGGCGGCGCGCCGAGTTCCAGGCCACCGCCGTCGCAGGCCGCTGGGAGGCGGTGGTGGCCGGGGGGAGCCGGGACGGCAGCGGGCCGCTCGCCAACGACGACTTCTCGTCGCGGGCGGGGTTGGCCGGCCTGACGAACACGTTTGCCGACGGCAGCCGTATCGGCGTGGTCGTGCACCGCACGACGAGCTTCACCGAGATCCCGTTCTCGGGTGCGCTCGCCACCCCGCACCGTTCCACCTCGGCGGCGGAGACCATCGCCGCACTGCCGCTCCACCTGCGCCTGGGCGCGAGCGGCGAGCTCGAGGTCACGGTATCGAGGGTGGAACGCGACCAGCGCTACACGGACCCCGACGACCCCTCCGGCTTCGTGCGCTCCGACACGGTCGCCGACTCCGACGGCGCCCGGGCGACACTGCACGAGCGGTGGGGCGGCCACCGTCTGGTGGCCGGCGGCGAGTGGCGGGCGGACCGAGTGACCGACGGCTCGAACTTCGGCGTGAACCTCGCCGGCCAGCGTCAGACGACCCGGGCCGTGTTCGTGCAGGACGACTGGTCGGCGGGTCGGGTCGCCGTGCTCGCCGGCGTGCGCTGGGACAGCGCGTCGCCGTGGGGCAGCGAGCTGTCGCCACGGGTGAGCGTAAGCTGGCAGGGAAGGATCGCGCGGAGCTGGGTCTCGTTTGGGCAGGCGTTCCGCGCCCCAAGCCTCGGCGAGCTGTACTACCCGTTTTCCGGGAACCCGGCGCTGGCCCCGGAACGCTCGCGCTCGGTGGAAGCGGGCGTGGCCGCGCCCGTCGCGGCCGGCCGCTCGGTCGTCCAGCTGGTGGCGTTCTCCAACCGCCAGCGCGACCTCATCGACTTCGACTTCGTGTCGTTCCGCTACGTCAACGTCGCTCGCGCCATGGAGGACGGGGTCGAGGCGTCGTGGACCGCGATGGTGGGGGCGCACGGCCGCGCCAGCGCCGCGCTCACCTGGCTCGACGCCCGTGACGGCACCGGGGCGCCGCTACTGCGCCGGCCGGCGTGGTCGGGATCGGTCATGCTGGCCGGGCCGGTCACGGCCGGCATCGAAGGCGCCGCCTCGCTGGTCTGGGTGGGCCGGCGCACGGACCTGGACCCGGTCACGTTGGCCCCCGTACCCCAAGCGGGGTTCGTGACCGCCGACCTCGCCCTGACGGTGCCGCTGGCGCCGAGGCTCGCGGCGCGGCTGAGGGTCGAGAACGCGGCGGACCGCCGCTACGAGGAGGTACGCGGGTACCCGGCCCCGGGCCGGCGCCTGATCGTGGGCCTGGAGGCGTCGCTGCGCTGAGCGGTCGCCGGCACTATGGGTTCAGGCGTGGCGTTGTCGCGACCGACCCGTTGACCGCGGTGACAGGCTTTGCTAACTTGAACGCTCGCTGTCGGGGGTTTTTCGTCCCCTCGTTCGTTGCAAGGCGGAGGAGGACAGCGTGCTGGCGCTGCCAAATTACTCTCTGCTACTCGTCATGGCCTGCTTCTGGCTGGTCTTCCTGCTGGTGTCGACCCAGCTCGTGCGGCCTCTCGGCCGGCTGCTGCAGGAGCGGGAGGGACGCATCGACGCCGCGCGCGTGGGGCACGAGCGCGCCCGCGCCGAGCTGACCGAGGCGATGGCGCGCTGCGACCGCGAGGTGGCGAGCGCCGCCGCCGAGGCGCAGAAGGACCGTGCGGCGCTCCGCGCGGCGGGCGAAGCGGCTCGGCGGGCGCGCCTCGACGAGACGCGCGCCCAGGTCCAGACGCGACTCGCCACGCTCGGCGCCGAGCTCGACGAGGCCTCGCGCGCCGCCCGCACCGTCCTGCGGGAACGCGGCGCGGAGATGGCCCGCGAGCTGGCGAGCCGGCTGGCCGGGCGGAGGCTCGCTTGACGCGCCGCCTGGCGATGGCGGCTGCGGCGTTCCTCGCCGCGCTGCCGGCGTGGGCGGCGGAAGAAGGCGGCGCGGGGTTCCTCGGGCTCCCGACGATCTTCTGGAAGATGGCGAATTTCGCCTTCTTCTTCGGCTTGCTCTTCTTCCTGCTGGCGCGACCGGCGGCGAAGTTCTTCCGGTCGCGCCGCGAGCAGATCGCGACCCAGCTCTCCGAGGCCGAGCGCGCGCAACGCGAGGCCGAGCAGTTGCGCTCGGAGATGAACGGGCGGCTGGCGGCGCTCTCGGGCGAGATCAAGGCCCTGCAGGAGCGGCTCCACCGCGAGGGCGAGCGGGAGCGCGAGGCGCTCGAACGGCAGGGCGACGCCGAGGCGGCGCGCCTGACCGCGCAGATCGAGCAGGAGGCCGCGCGGCGCGTGGCGGATGCCCGCCGCCAGCTGGCGGCCGAGGCGGCCTCGGTGGCCGCCGAACTCGCGATCGAGCTGCTGCACCGCGAGCTCACCGCCGAGGACCGCGAGCGGATCTTCCGGACCACGCTCGAGCGCCTCGACGAGCGGCCGGCGGGAGGCGCGCGATGAGCCGGCGGGTGGCGAGGCCGTACGCGGTGGCGCTGTACGAAGTGACGCACCGGGAAGGCGTCCCGGCGTTGCGGGAGATCCAGAGGCAGCTCGCGGCGGTGTCGGAGCTGTTCGAGCGCGAGAGCGGGCTGGTGCGCGTCTTCGAGGTGCCCTCGGTGGCGCCGGCCGTCAAGCGCGAGCTCGTCGCGACGATCGCCCGCGCCCTCGCCCTGCGACCGGAGGCGCACCGCCTGCTGATCGCGCTCGAAACCCACGTCCGGTTGCGCTTCCTGCCGGAGGTCGTGCAGGTGTTCCGCGAGCTGGTGGACCGCGCCGAGGGGATCGTGCGCGCTCGCGCCGAGCTGCCGGTGGCGCCGCGCCCCGAGCAGGTCGAGGCGCTGCGGCAGGCGCTCGCACGCCTGTTCGCGTCGCGGGTCGAGCTCGACACGAAGGTCAGGCCCGAGCTCCTCGCCGGTTTCGTGGTCCAGGTGGGAAGCCAGGTGTTCGACGGTTCGCTGGCCGCGCAGGTGCGCCGTTTCGCCGCCGCGGTGGCGCGATAGGGGGATGGGCATGCAGATCAAGGTGGACGAGATCACGGACATCCTGCGGCGGCAGATCCAGGGGCTGGACACCTCCGTCGAGATGGCCGAGGTCGGTACGGTGGTGTCGGTCGGCGACGGGATCGCCCGCGTGTTCGGCCTCGACCGGGTGATGGCCGGCGAGATGGTGGCGTTCCCGCACGACGTCTTCGGCCTCGCGCTCAACCTCGAGGAGGACGGCGTCGGCTGCGTGCTCATGGGCGAGTCGGACCTGATCCGCGAAGGCGACGAAGTGCGGCGCACCGGCCGCATCCTGCAGGTCCCCGTCGGCCCCGCGCTCGTCGGCCGCGTGGTGAACGCGCTCGGCCAGCCGATCGACGGCAAGGGTCCGATCGCGGCGTCCGACACCTACCCGATGGAGCGTCTCGCGCCGGGCGTGGTGCGGCGGCAGCCGGTGAAGGAGCCGATGCAGACCGGCATCAAGGCGATCGACTCGATGATCCCGATCGGGCGCGGACAGCGCGAGCTCATCATCTCCGACCGCCAGACCGGCAAGACCGCGCTCATCACCGACACGATCATCAACCAGAAGGGGAACGGGATGATCTGCATCTACGTGGCGATCGGGCAGAAGCGCTCGACCGTCGCGCAGGTCGTCAAGACCCTCGAGAACTACGGCGCGATGGAGCACACGATCGTGGTCGCCGCCACCGCCTCGGAGCCCGCCCCGCTGCAGTACCTGGCGCCGTACGCCGGCTGCGCGATGGGCGAGTACTACCTGTACAACGGCGGCGCCGCGGTGGTGTTCTACGACGACCTCTCCAAGCACGCGGCGGCCTACCGCGAGATCTCGCTGCTGTTGCGCCGCCCGCCGGGCCGCGAGGCGTACCCCGGCGACGTGTTCTACCTGCACTCTCGCCTGTTGGAACGCGCCGCGAAGATGCGCGAGGACCTGGGCGGCGGCTCGCTCACCGCGATCCCGGTGATCGAGACCCAGGCCGGCGACGTGTCCGGGTACATCCCGACGAACGTCATCTCGATCACGGACGGGCAGATCTTCCTCGAGTCGGGCCTCTTCTTCTCCGGGGTCCGCCCGGCCGTCAACGTCGGCATCTCGGTGTCGCGCGTCGGCGGCAACGCCCAGATCAAGGCGATGAAGAAGGTCGCCGGCACGCTGCGCATCGACCTCGCGCAGTACCGCGAGCTGGCGGCGTTCGCCCAGTTCGGCTCCGACCTCGACAAGGCGACCCAGCGGCAGCTCGCGCGCGGCGAGCGCCTGGTCGAGATCCTCAAGCAGGGGCAGTACGCGCCGATGCCGGTCGACCTCCAGGTCGCGTCGGTGTTCGCCGGGACGCAGGGGTTCCTCGACAAGCTCAAGGTCGAGACGGTGCTGCCGTTCGAGACGTACCTGCACGAGCACCTCAAGACCCACGCCGCCGGAACGCTGGCCGCGGTCACCTCGACCGGCAAGCTCGACGGGGCCACCGAAGCCGACCTCAGGGCCGGTTGCCAGGCCGCCCTCGACGCCTTCCTGCGCGAGCACCCGGAGGCGGCGGTTGCCTAGCCAGCAGGACCTCCGGCGGCGCATCCGCTCGGTCCGCTCGACGCAGCAGCTCACGCGGGCGATGAAGATGGTCTACGCGGCCAAGCTGCGGCGTTCGCAGGCGGCCGTCCTCGAAGCGCGCCCGTACGCCGACGCTCTCGACGGGGTGATGCGCTCGCTGGCCGGTCAACCGGGCGCCGGCCGCCACCCGCTGCTGGTCGAACGCCCCGAGAAGTCCGTGACGCTCGTCGTGGTCGCCGGCGACAAGGGGCTGTGCGGCGCGTTCAACAGCAACATCCTGCGCGAGGCGGGCTCGCTGCTCTGGGGCGGCCGCTGGGAGAAGGTGGAACTCGTGCTCGTGGGGCGGCGGGGGATCGATTTCTTCCGCCGGCGCGGGCTCGCCGCCGTGGCGGTCTTCGCCGAGCTGATGAAAGGCGTGACCGTCGCGGGCGCGCACGAGGTGGCGAGCCTGCTCGCCGGGCGGTTCGAGAGCGGCAAGACCGACGCCGTCTACCTGCTCTACAACCGCTTCAGGTCGATCATGCGGCAGGAGGTGACGCTCCAGCGCCTGCTCCCCGTCGAGCGGACACGGCCCGCCGAGGGCGCCTGCGCGGGCCCTCTCCTCGAGCCGAGCCCGCAGGCGCTCGTAGGGGCGATCCTCCCCCGGTACGTGGAGTTTCAGGTGCTGCGCTCGCTCCTCGACTCCCAGGCCGCGGAGCATGCGTCGCGCATGACGGCGATGGACTCGGCGTCCAAGAACGCCGCGGAGATGATCGACCGGCTCACCCTGACGTACAACCGGGCGCGCCAGGCCTCGATCACCAAGGAACTCATCGAGATCGTATCCGGCGCCCAGGCGCTGGCCGAGAGGTAGGGCACGACATGGCGGCAAATCCGCAAGGGGTCGAGGGGCACGTCGTACAGATCATCGGGCCGGCGGTGGACGTGGAGTTCCCCGAGGGCCACCTGCCGACGATCCACAACGCCGTCGAGGTGCACGACAGCAGCGAGATGGGCAAGCTCGACGTCGTCCTCGAGGTGGCCCAGCACTTGGGCGAGAACCGGGTGCGCTGTATCGCGATGGAAGCCACCGACGGCATGGTCCGCGGGATGAAAGCGCTCGACACCGGCGGCCCGATCACGGTGCCGGTCGGGCGCGAGACGCTCGGGCGCGTGCTCTCGGTGATCGGCCGCCCGGTCGACGAGAAGGGCCCGTGCGAGACCAAGGAGCGCTGGCCGATCCACCGCGAGCCGCCGTCGTTCGAGGACCAGTCCACCCGGGTCGAGATGTTCGAGACCGGGATCAAGGTCGTGGACCTGCTCGAGCCCTACACCAAGGGCGGCAAGACCGGCCTGTTCGGCGGCGCCGGCGTCGGCAAAACCGTCATCATCCAGGAACTCATCAACAACGTCGCGATGCAGCACGGCGGCTTCTCGGTGTTCTCCGGCGTGGGCGAGCGCACCCGCGAGGGCAACGACCTCTGGCTCGAGATGCAGGAGTCGGGGGTGATCGACCCCAACGACTGGACCAAGTCGAAGGCGGCGCTGATCTACGGCCAGATGACCGAGCCGCCGGGGGCGCGCCTGCGCGTGGCGCTGTCCGGCCTCACCGTGGCGGAGTACTTCCGCGACGTCGAGGAGCAGGACGTGCTGCTGTTCATCGACAACATCTTCCGCTTCACCCAGGCGGGCTCCGAGGTGTCGGCGCTGCTCGGCCGCATGCCTTCGGCGGTCGGCTACCAGCCCAACCTCGCCACCGAGATGGGCGAGCTGCAGGAACGCATCACCTCGACCAAGCGCGGCTCGATCACCTCGGTGCAGGCGATCTACGTGCCCGCCGACGACCTCACCGACCCGGCGCCGGCGACCGCGTTCGCCCACCTCGACGCCACCTCCGTGCTCTCGCGCCAGATCGTGGACAAGGGCATCTACCCTGCGGTGGACCCGCTCGCATCGACCTCGCGCATCCTCGACCCCAAGATCGTCGGCGAGGAGCACTACGCGGTCGCCCGCAGCATCCAGAAGATCCTGCAGAAGTACAAGGACCTCCAGGACATCATCGCGATCCTCGGGATCGACGAGCTGTCCGAGGACGACAAGCTCGTCGTGGCGCGGGCGCGCCGGATCGAGCGCTTCCTGTCGCAGCCGTTCCACGTCGCGGAACAGTTCACCGGCCTCAAGGGACGGTACGTTCAGATCGCGGAGACGATCCGCGGCTTCCGCATGATCGCCGAGGGCGAGCTCGACGAGTTGCCCGAGCAGGCGTTCTACATGGTCGGCACCATCGACGAGGCGATCGAGAAGGGCGAGAAGCTCAAGGGCGAGGGCGCCGCGTGAGCGAGGGACGGCTGCGCCTGCGGGTGATCACACCGACCAGGGTCGTGGTCGAGGCCGAGGCCGACACGGTGACGTTCCCCGGCGCGCTCGGCGAGCTCGGCATCCTCCCGGGCCACGAGGCGCTGCTGACGACGATGAGGACCGGCGAGCTCGCGTACCGCTCCGGCGGTCGCGAGCACGTCCTGGCGGTCCAGAACGGGTTCGCCGAGGTGGCGGCCGACGTCGTGACCGTGCTCGCCGACGTCGCGGAGCTGCCGTCCGAGATCGACCTCGAGGCGGCACGCTCGGACAAGGCCGCGGCCGAGGCCGCGCTCAAGACCGCGGGCGGCAGGGAGCTCGACCGCCAACTGGCCCGCCTCGAGACCGCCACCACCCGCATCGCCGTCGCCTCGCGTCGCTGAGACGTGCCGCGGACCGAGCACTGCGTGACGGACTCGTCGCGCCGCGAGTTCGCGGGGAGCGGGGGGCGGTCGAGATGAGCGTCCGCTGGATCGCCGCGGCGCGGCATCGGTCGTTGCCTCGGCTCGCAGCCGGCCTGCTGGCGGTCGCGGCGCTGGCGGGGTGCATCAGCAGCGGCACCCGGACGGACTACGCGTACGACCCGGACCACGGCGTCGAAAGCCCCGAATTCCTCCGCTCGCTGGCGGGGCTCAGGAACGGGATGGTGGCGGGCAACGCCGTCACCCTGCTGGAGAACGGCGACGGTCTCTTCCCCGACCTGCTGCGGGCGATCGCGGGCGCCAAGGGGAGCGTCAACGTCGAGATCTACATCTTCAGCGACGGGGAGGTCGGCCGCTCCGTCGCCGCCGCCCTGTGCGAGCGGGCGCGCGCCGGCGTCGCGGTCAGGGTCCTTGTCGACGACTTCGGCGCGCGGCTCGGCGGCCTCGCCGACGAGATGCGGGCGGCCGGCGTCAGGTTCCGCGTCTACAAGCCGATCCGGATCTACTCCCTCGGCCACATCGGCCACCGCACCCACCGCAAGCTCGTCACGATCGACGGCCGCACCGGCTACTGCGGCGGGTTCGGTTTCGACGACCGCTGGCGCGGCGACGCCCGCGACGAGCACGAATGGCGCGACCTCGCCGTGCGGGTCGAGGGCCCGGCCGTCCGCCAGCTGCAGCGCGTGTTCATGGAGGACTGGGTCCACACCACGGGCGAGGTCCTGCACGGCGACGCACAGTTCGGGGCGATCCCGCGCGCGGGCGACGTCCTGGTCCAGGTGGTCTCCAGCTCGCGCACGGACCAGAGCTCGATGTCGAAGCTGATGCTGTACATGGCGATCCAGGCGGCGCGCCGCGCCATCTGGATCGAGAACGCGTACTTCGTCCCCGACGCCCAGATCCGCCGCGCGCTCGTACGCGCCGCGTCGCGCGGCGTCGACGTGCGCATCGTCGTCCCTGGGCCGGACATGGACATCCCCGCGATCCGGCGCGCCTCGCGCTACCACTACGGCGAGCTGCTCGACGACGGCGTCAAGATCTACGAGTTCCGGCCCACCATGCTCCACACCAAGGCCATGGTGGTCGACGGGATCTGGGCGACGGTGGGGTCGATCAACTTCGACGCCCGCTCGATGAAGAAGAACGCGGAGGCCAACGTCGTGGTCTACGACCGAGGTTTCGCTGCCGCCGTGGCCGCGGTGGTTGAGAAGGACCTCGCCCGCTCCGAGGAGCTCACCAAGCGGGCGTGGGCCAAGCGCGGGATCTGGGACCGGCTGCGCGAGGTGGCCGCGTCGCTGTTCTCCGAGATGTACTGACCGCCGCCGCGCCGGTTGCGCCCGCGCTGGCGTCGGTCGCTGGGGCAAGGTAAGCTCTCCGAGATGGCGACTCAGACGAACCCATCCGGCGCGCGCCTGCCGCTGCAGGCCTGGGAAAGTGTGCACCCCGCCGCCGCGGCGTTCGCCGCCGGCGCGCTCGTCCTCCCGCCGGCTCGTCCTCCCGCCGCGCCGCGCTCGCAGGCCCTGGCCGGCGCGCTCGCGCAGGCCAACGAGCGTTGGGGTAACCGGGCGGAGGGCGAACTCGCACGCTGGCTCGGCGGCGCCGAGGCGGTCGTCACCGGGCAGCAACCCGGCCTGTTCGGAGGTCCCCTCCTCACCCTCGTCAAGGCGGCGGCGGTGGCGGCGGAGGTCGCCAGACGGCGTGCGGCGGGCCGGGACGCCGTCGGCTTCCTCTGGCTCGCGACCGCCGACGACGACCTCCCCGAGATGGGGTGGGGGCGGGTCGCGGTCGCCGAGGAGCTGGCGGAGCTGCGCGAGCCGGGGTGGGCGCGCGGCGCGATGCTCGGCGGGCCGGCGCCGCTCTCCGGCGCTTCGGCGGCGTACCTCGAGACGCTCCGGCCGCGCCTTCCAGGCGAGAACGCCCGCGAGGCGCTCGACCTCGCCTCGAGCTGCTACGCGGCGGGGACGCCGCTCGGCGAAGCGACGGCCCGATTCCTCGCGCGCCTCCTCGCCGGCTGTGGCGTCGTGCTCGTCGACGCCCTCGAGCCCGAGCTCGCGCGCGCGGCGGCGCCTCTCACCGCCCGCGTCCTCGAGGACCTTCGCGGCTGCTGGGGCGCGCTCGAGGCCGGAGGCGAGCGCATGCGCGAGCGCGGCTGGACGCTCCCGCTGCGGATCTCCCCGCACAAGCTACCGGTGTTCCGCCGCGCCGGCGACCGGCGGGAAGCGGTGCCGACGAGCCAGGGGGCTTGTCCCGCGGCGGTCCTCGCCGAGCACGCGGCCCACCCCGAGCGCTTCCTCCCGAACGCCTGGCTGCGGCCCCTCGTCGCCGACGCGGCGCTCGGCACGTCGGTGTCGTTCCTGGGCGGGGCGGAGCTCGCGTACCACCTCCAGACCGAGGACGTCCGCACGGTCGCCGGGGTCGGACGCCCGGAGTGGCGGCTGCGGCCGCACGTGACCGTCGCGACGGCGGCCGAGCGGCGCCTCGCCAAGCAGCTCCGGGTCGGGCCGGAGCACGTGCTGCGGCCGCAGCCGCCGGAGACGGCGCTCCCCGGCCGGGTGACGCGGCGCCGGCTCGGCCGCCTGCGCGAAACCGTCGCCGGGCGGGTCGGCGCGCTGGCAGCCGGCGCACAGGAGGAACTCCCCGGGCTCGGGGGGGACGTCGAGGCGACCGCGAAGAAGCTCGACGCGGCGCTGGCGTGGCTCGGTGGCCGGATCGAGAGCGCGGCCACCCGCGACGCCGAGGTCGGGTTGGGACGTTGGCGCCGGCTGCGGGCGTTCGTGCGGCCCGGCGGTCAGCCGCAGGAACGGCACCTCTCGGTGCTGGCGCCGCTGTTGCGGCTCGGCCTCGAGTGGCCGCGCCTCCTCGTCTCAGCGCTGGACCCGGGCGACCCCGGCATGCACCTGCTGCACTGGGACGAAGGCGGGGAATGGTAGCGCGCTGCGACGTGCTCGCGGTTGGCGCCCACCCGGACGACGTCGAGCTCGGGTGCGGCGCGACGGTGGCGCGCCTTGCGGCGGCGGGGCGCCGGGTCGCGATCCTCGACCTCACCGCCGGCGAGCTCGGCACCCGAGGCGACGTGGAGACGCGGGCGGGCGAGGCGGGCGCCGCGGCCGCTGCGCTGGGTGTGGTTTGGAGGCACTGCCTCTCTCTGCCGGACGGCGGGCTGGACGGCGACGACGACGGGCAACTGGCGGCCGTGGTGGCGGCGCTGCGCGCCGCGGCCCCCCGCGTCGTGCTCGTGCCCGACGACCGCGACCCCCATCCCGACCATGCGGCCGCCGCCGCCCTGACCCGTCGCGCGGCGTTCCTCGCCGGGGTCGCGAAGTATCGCCCGGAGCGCGGCTCGCCGTGGCGGCCCTCTCTCCTGCTCGCGTACCCCGGCCCGCGCCAGCTCCTCGCCCCCGCGCTGGCGGTGGACGTGAGCGCCGCGTACCCGGCCAAGCGCGCCGCGCTCGCGGCGCACGCCTCGCAGTTCGACCCCGGCGCCGGAGCCGCGACGCACCTCGCCTCCGGACATTTCCTCGCCGCGATCGAGGGGCGGGACCGCGCCTGCGGCAACCTCATCGGCGCCGAGTTCGGCGAGGGGTTCGCCGCCCCCGGCCCGCTCGCCGCCGATGAGATCGCCTGGCTGCTGGCGTTGCGGGTTCCGGACCCCGGACCCCGGACCCCGGACCCCGGTCCGGGCGGGAGGGATCGATGAAGATCGGCGTGACCTGCTACCCGACGGTGGGCGGCTCCGGCACCGTGGCCACCGAGCTCGGCCTCGAGATCGCGCGCCGCGGCCACGAGGTGCACTTCATCTGCTACGCGCTCCCCTACCGGCTGGGGCGCGTGCCGCCCGGCGTGACGTTCCACGAGGTGACGGTCCCGAACTACCCCCTGTTCTCCTACCCGCCGTACTCGCTGGCGCTCGCCTCGCAGATGGCGGACGCGGTCCGCACCCACGAAATCGAGCTCCTCCACGTGCACTACGCGATCCCGCACGCGATCTCGGCATACCTGGCGCGCGAGATCCTGGGTGGCGGTCCGAAGCTGATCGTCACGCTGCACGGCACCGACATCACCGTGGTCGGCGCCGACCCCTCGTTCTTGCCCATCGTCCGCCTCGGCATCGAGCGCGCCGACGCGGTGACCGCCGTCTCGCGGTCGCTCGCGGACGAGACGCACGAGTTGCTCGGCGTCACCCGCGAGGTCGAGGTGATCCCGAACTTCGTCGACCCCGACCGCTGCGACGCCGACTTCGCCGCCGCGCACCGGCGCCGCCTCTCGCCCGACGGGGCGCCGCTCCTCGTGCACGCGTCCAACTTCCGCCCCGTCAAGCGCATCCTCGACGTGCTCGAGATCTTCCGGCAGGTGAACGAGCGCGTCCCGGCGCACCTCGCGATGGTGGGGGACGGCCCCGAGCGGCCGTTGGCGGAGCGCTTCGTCCGCGACGCCGGGATCGCGCACCGGGTCGAGTTCCTCGGCAACGTCTCCCCGATCGAGGGGGTGATGGGGGCCGGGGACGTCTTCCTGCTGCCGTCGTCCGAGGAGTCGTTCGGACTCGCCGCGCTCGAGGCGATGGCGTGCGGGGTGCCGGTCGTGGCCTCCGACGCCGGCGGCATCCCCGAGGTGGTCCAGAGCGGCAACGGCGGCTTCACCTTTCCGGTCGGCGACACCGCGGCGATGGCCCGCTGCGTGGTCGCGCTGCTCTCGGACGCCGGCGAACTGGCCCGGCAGCGCACTCTCGCGCGCGCACACGCGGCCAACAACTTCAGCACCGCCAAGGTGGTGGACCGCTACGAGGCGCTCTACCGGCGGCTCCTCGGCTGCTGAGCCGGCCCCGGCGCGGCCGCCTTGAAATATTTGCCGGCCTCCGTTACGCTCTAGACAAAGAAATTGAGACTTTCCGCCGTGGCGGAGAAAAGGAGAACGACGATGGCGGTACCACCCAGTGCGGTTCCCCCTGCGCCTGCGCCCGCCCCGGGCGCGGCCAAGGCCGATCTGGCCAAGAGATTCATCGGCATCTTCATCGACGGCATCATCGTCGGCGTGGCCGGCATGATCATCGGATTCATCCCGTTCATCGGCGGGCCGATCGCGGGCATCCTGGTCGGCGGCTACTGGCTGATGCGCGATGGCCTCGACCTCGACTTCGCCGACAAGCGGTCGATCGGCAAGAAGGTCATGAAGCTGCGGCCGGTGCGTTTGGACGGCCAGCCGATGGACCAGAACACCTCGATGAAGCGCAATTTCCCGCTCGCCATCTACGCAATCGGCTACTTCCTCTGGATCGTCCCGGTGCTCGGACACCTGGTCTCGATCCCGATCTTCGTCATCGGCGGGCTGATCAACCTCATGGAGGCGATCCTGGTGCTCACCGACGCCGAGGGCCGGCGCTGGGGGGACAAGATGGCCGGCACCAAGGTCATCGAGGTCGCGAGCTGAGCGTCGGCTCCACGGGCCGAGATCCCAGGGGCGGCCGAACCGGGCCGCCCCTGGCATAAACGTGCCGGGCGTCCGACGCGTCGGCGCGTGCGCCCGGGCGGGGGCGCCGGGCTCCGCTTCGCGCCCCCTGCTACAATCGCGGGCGGGAGTTCAGGGCCACATCCCTTCGCGTTCCCCCGCTGGCCTGGGTGGTCGCCGGGGTCGGCGTTGCGATGGGGCCGGACGCTCCGAGTTGCCGCGGACGTGCCACGGGCGATGGTAATGGGTGCGGTGGGCCTGGCACGACCGTGGACGACCGCCCGACTGGCGGCCCGCCGGGGGGAGGGGCCGTCCTGACGCACGTGCGGCGCACGCTCGTTGTTGCGCCGAGCGCCCCGTCAGGTCGATCCGGCCCCGTGATCATTCGCCCCGCGGGCCCCCGCCGGGTTGGACGGAGGTGCACGGTGCAGAGACCATTGATCATCCAGGGAGGCATGGGCGCGGGCGTCTCCAACTGGGTGCTGGCCAGGGCGGTGTCGCAGGGCGGCCAACTGGGGGTCGTGTCGGGCACGGGGATCGAGGCGATCATGGCGGGCCGCCTGCGCGCGGGCGACGAGGGCGCTCACGTGCGCCGCGCCCTCGCGGCGTTCCCCGACCAGCGGGTCGCGGAACGCATCGTCGCCACCTACTTCTCGGAGGCGCGCGGCGCCGGCGACCGCGCGAGGTTTCCCAAGCAGCACCGCCTCGACGATCCGGCCGAGCTCGTCCAGGAGACCATCGCCGCGACGTTCGTCGAGGTGTTCCTCGCCAAGGAGGGGCATGACAGGCCGGTCGGCATCAACCTGCTGACCAAGATCCAGATCCCGGTGCTGGCGAGCCTCTACGGCGCGATGCTGGCCGGCATCGACCTCGTGATCATGGGGGCGGGGATTCCGCGCGAGGTCCCCGCCATCCTCGATCGGCTGAGCCGTGGCGAGGACGTCGCGATGACGCTCGCCGTCGAGGGGGCGGGCCCGTTGGACGACTTCCGCGCCCACCTGTCGCCCGCCCGTATCCTGTCCGGCGCGCCCCGAGAGCTGCGGCGCCCCGCCTTCTTCCCCATCGTCGCCTCCAACGTTCTCGCGACCACGATGACGAGGAAGGCGTCCGGGAGGATCGACGGGCTCGTCGTCGAGGGCCCGGTGGCGGGCGGGCACAACGCCCCCCCGCGCGGCGGTGCCGCGCTCGAACGCGGCCAGGAGCCGGTGTACGGCCCCAGGGACGAGGTCGACCTGGCGAAGATCGCCGACCTCGGGTTGCCGTTCTACCTGGCGGGAGGGTTCGGGGAAGCCGGCCGTTTGCGCGACGCGCTCGCGCGGGGAGCGGCCGGCATCCAGGTGGGAACCGCGTTCGCGTTCTGCCGCGAATCCGGTCTGGTGCTGTCGCTCAAGCTCGCGGCGCTGCGCAAGGCCGTGGAGGGGATCGGCCGGGTCGTCACCGACGCCCTCGCCTCGCCGACGGGGTTCCCGTTCAAGGTCCTCAACCTCGAAGGCACGCTTTCCGAGGTGACGGAGTACCTCAGGCGGCCGCGGGTCTGCAACCTCGGGTTCCTCCGCCACATCTACAAGCGCGAGGATGGCCAGATCGGCTACCGTTGCCCGGCCGAGCCCGAGACGGCCTGGCGCGCCAAGGGAGGCGACCCCGCCGAGAGCGAGGGCCGGAAGTGCCTGTGCAACGCCCTCCTCGCCAACGTCGGCGTGGGTCGCACGCTGACGGGCGGCGACCTCGAGAAGCCGCTGGTGACCGTCGGCGCGTGCTTCAACCAGCTCCGCGAGCTGGTGCAGCGCTGGGGCGAGAACTACTCGGCGGCCAACGTGCTCGAGTTCCTGCTCGCCGACGCGGTCCCGCAGCACTGAGGCCGCTCTGCGTTCAGACCTCGCGTCTTGGCAGTGATCTTCCCGAAGACCTCCCGAATTGGGGGTCGCCGCCCTCCACCCCCCGACGTTCATGGCGATGGATGTGCGCTCAGGTCGATGAACGGCGAGGGGTGAGGCGATCCCCCCGACCGCATCCTTCCCGCTTGTTGCAGCCGCATGCCTTGTCGGCGCGGGCTTCAGCCCGCGGTCGTTCAGCGTCGAAAGCTGCAGGAATCCGGCAGTCACCCCATGTTCCCTGGTGTCACACTTTCTGCCATGTGAATGTTGGAGGTTGACGCGACCCGATCGCACGATAGCAGTAACAGACTGAAGCGCCGAGACATCGGCAAGCATGGTACAGAGCTTGCTCTTTACTGACCAGGAGGCCACGTGTCACCAAGAGGCGTTGAAACGGCGACCGCCGAGGGAACGATCATCCACGAGCGGCGGGCGGTGCGGAGGATCGTGCCGAAGCAGGCGCTCGAGGCGAACGTCATGATGGTCCAGCCGGTGCGCGTCCTCAACATCTCCTCGCGCGGAGCGCAGATCGAGGTGGCGTGCGCCCTGCCGCCTTCGGGGCCGTGCGACCTGCGCATCCAGTTCGACGAAGGGGAGTTTGCCGTCCACGCCACGATCCGCCGCTGCAGCGCGGTGGATCTGGGCGCCGATGAGAACGACGAACCCGTGATGCTGTACCGGGCCGGCCTCGAGTTCGGCGAGTTGGACCCGGAATCCCTCGCCTGGCTCTCGTCGCACGTCCTCTTCCAAGCCCAGGCGTGACCCGCGGCTGAAACTGCACCGCGTGTCGTTGCGGCAGGCCGTCGGCCCCGCTGCCGCGTCGCACCTTCTGTCATCGCGGGGGCCCCGCCGCCGGCGCGGCGGAGCAAACCGGAGGCGTCACGACGGCTGCGGGTCGCTGCCGGCGGCTCAAGGCCGCGAAACGGGGCTGGCGAGCGACGGCGTCGGAACGCCGTCTCGTCCGGCCCGGACCAGACAGCAGAACGCCGAGAGGGCGGCGAAGGCGGCGCCCGCGGCGTACGCATGGCGCACTCCGGCAACGAAGGCCGCGGCCTGTGCGGGCGCGAGCACGGCGCTGCGCAGGACGCCGGCGGGGACGAAGGCGTAGAGCACGGCGCCGGCTGCCGCCACCCCCAGCGTCATGCCGACCGTCCTGGTGGTGCCGAGGAGGCTGGAGACGACACCGAGGTGCTCGCGCGGAGAGCTGCCCATGACGGCACTGTTGTTCGGCGACTGGAAGACGCCGGTGCCGACGCCGAAGACGACAAGGCGCCACGCCACCTCGTGCGCGCCGGCGCCTGCGGGCGCGCCGGCAAGGAGCGCGCACCCCGCCGCGCACACGCTCGTTCCGACGAACGCGAGGCCCGCGGTGCCGATCCGGTCGGAGAGGGCGCCGGCGAACGGGGCGACGCAGAGAACTGAGAGCGGGAACGCGGTCATGATCAGGCCGACGCGCCCGGGGCCCGCCGCGAGCACGCGCTGGAGGAAGAACGGCGTCAAGAAGACGACGACGTACTGGGACATGAAATTGAAGAGCGCCGCGAGGCTGCCGAAACTCAGCGTGCGGACGCGGAACAGGTCGAGCCGCAGCATCGGCTCGGGCGTCCGGGACTCGATGCGAACGAAGAGGGCGCCCAGCGCCACCGCGACCGTGAGGATGGCGGCCGTGACGGCGGTGAATCCCGCCTGCTGGGCTCGATTGACGAAGAGGAGAAAACTCGAGAGGGCGCCGAGCGCGGCGGCGGACCCGGCAACGTCGAGCCGCCCTGGCCGTCCCGCCATCTCGGGCAGGACCCGCGAGGCGAGCGCCAGCGCCGTCAGGCCGATCGGCAGGTTGATGAGGAACGCCGATCGCCACCCGAACGCCGCCGCGAGAAAGCCGCCCAGGCTCGGGCCGATCGCCAGGCCGACCGAGATGCTGATCGCGTACGTGCCGAGGACCCGGCCGCGCTGCGAGGCCGGGAAAGTCCTCGTCAGGATGGCGAGCGGCACCGCCATCGTCATGCCGGCGGCGAGGCCCTGCAGCACCCGGAACCCCACGAGCCAGCGCATCCCCGGCGCGATGGCGCACAGGCCAGAGGCCGCCACGAAGCCCGCCATCCCCGTGAGGAAGATCCTCCGGTAACCCCAGATGTCGCCGAGGCGCCCGAACATCAGCACCAGGCTGCCGATGGTCAGCAGGTACGCCATGGGGACCCATTGCGCGGCGGCCATGCTGGCCGAGAACGAACGCGTGATCGTCGGCAGGATGACGTTGACGATGCTCGCATCGATCGGCCCGAGGATCGTGCCGAGCATGACCACGGCGAGGATCGCGCGACGGCGCGGGTGGCCAGCCTCGTGCGATAGCTGGAGAGGGAGCCCTCCCCGGCGTGAGGTTGTGGTCACGCCGCTCCGCCGTTCAGACGTCGGCCGCCGCAATCGCGCTCAGGCGGGCCTTGATGCGGCTGGCGACCAGCATCGTCACCAACTCGGCAGCCAGTTCGAGGCCGATCGCCCCGGTGTTCAAGCAGAGGTGATGGGTGCAGGCATCGTCCCAGTCGTGGCCCGTGAACGTGCGGACGAACTTGCCCCGTTGTTTGTCCGAGCGCCGGATCGCCTCCGCTGCGCTCGCCTCGTTCGCGAAGCCGTACGCCTCCATGGCCCGGCGCACACGCCACTCGATCGGGGCATGCACGCGGACGGAGACCAGGCCGGGGTGATCCGCGAGGACGTGAAACCCCCCGCGGCCGACGATGACCGCATCGTAGCGGCTCGCGATCTCGCGGATGATCCGGCTCTCCAACGCGAAGAGATCGCGCTCGTGCATCGGCGGCAGCGGCGGTGCGACGAACGGCGCTTCGGGCGGCCCCAGGGAGTACTGACGCAGAGCGAGTTTCAACATTCCGGCAGCCCGTTCCTCGTCGCTCTCCAGATCGGCCACGTTGACACCGCTGACGCGCGCCGCCTGCTCGAGGATTTCCCGATCGGTGTAGCGCAGCCCGAGACGCTGCGCCACCGCCTGGCCGATGAACGCCCCCCCGCTCGCGAACTGCCTGGAGATCGCAAGGACGATCGTCGTCGGTCCGGCCATGACCGCCTCCTCTGGCAGCGCCGTCCGGTGGCAGTCCTCGTCAGGGGCGAGCGCCGTCGCCCCTATCGTACCGCCACCCGCGGGCCGCGATTCCACCGGACCTCGCCGCGCCGGCGGTTTCTTGTCCTCCGAGGATAGAGACAACAGAAGCGCGCCCGGCGGTCGCGCCCCACATCGAGACAAGAACCTGTCTTGCTCGCATGGGGCGGTCGTGCCCCACATGATTTGGAATGTAAGGGCGGGGCTTGTCCCCGCCCGCGCTGGTCCTGGCGCCGGTCCCCCACTCGCGGGCGGCCGCAAGGGCCGCCCCTACGCTGCACGCCCAGAGGCCGCGATCCGGCGTTTGCAAGCAAACGCCGCTACGGAGACAACGACGGCGCACCTGGCGGTCGCGCCACACATCGAACCGTTGCGCGGGGACGGGGCGTTGGTCAGCGCAGGAACCCCATGTCGGTGTTCGAGAACTGGCCGATGTTCGGGAACACCGTCGCCAGCGCCGAGGCGCCCACGCCGAACCACTGGGCCAGCGTCGCGCCGTACTCGTCCACGGCGGTCGTTGGGATCCAGCGCCCCTCGTTGGAGGAGTCGTCGGGCCCGGCGAGCGCGAGCGCCGGGAACGAGCCATAGAAGTCGCCGCCCTTGACCGAGCCGCCCATGACGAAGTGGTGGTTCCCCCACGCGTGGTCGGTGCCGCCACCGGACGCGGGCTGGAACGTCCGCCCGAAGTCCGAGAGCGTGAAGGTGGTGACCGCCTCGGCGACTCCGAGCTCCACGGTCGACGCGTAGAACGCCGCGAGCGCCTGGCTCACCTGCGTGAGCAACGTCTGCTGCGTGTTGAGCTCGTCGGTGTGGGTGTCGAAGCCGGAGAGCGACGCGAAAAAGATCTGCCGGCTCATCTTGAGCGCCCCGCGCACCGAGATGATGTTCGCGATCGACTTGAACTGCTTGCCGAGCGAGGTGGTCGGGAACGCGGTGGCGAGCGCCGGAGCCGAGGCGAGCGCGGCGTTGAGCGTCGCGTTGTCGTCGATCGCCGCCGAGGTGATCGCGCTCGCCGCGCCGGTGAGGACGGGGCCGGTGTCGAGGGCGAGCAGCGTGCGCAGCGCGGCGTAGCGCGCCTGCGAGACCGCCGTCGCCTGGAACCCCGCCAGGTTGGCGCCCGGCACCAGAGGGCGCGAGCTGACGCCGGTCGTGAAGAGCGGGATGCCGGCGACCGAAATGATCATCGGGAAGCTGCTACCGGCGAGCGCCGCCGCGGCGTCGGCGATGCGCCCGCCCCAGCCGGTCTGGGCGCGCGGGTCGAGGGCGCGGGCGATCGAGGACTGCCACTGGTCCTGCTGGTCGAAGTGCGAGAACAGGCTGTCCGGCCGCGGCGCGCCGGCGAGGTAGTCGGCGCGGGTGATCGGCTGCAGCAGCGTGCCGACGTTGGCGAGGACGGCGAGGTTGCCTTGCCTGTACAGCGGCTGCAGCTCGGCGAGCGCGGGGTGGAGGCCGAACGCCGCCCCCTGGCTCGGGGCGTCGATCTTCAGGATCGTGTCCTTGGGGATGTTGATCTGCGAGCCGCGCACCTGCTGGTAGGCGGCGTAGTCGTCGTACGGGATGACGGTGTTGTTGCCATCGTTGCCGCCGAACAGGAACAGGCAGACGAGGGCGCGGTAGTCGGAGGGCGCGGCCGGCACCGCCGCCTCGAGGCGCGGCAGCCACCCCAGCCGGGACAGGAACGCGAACGCCCCGAGCCCCCAGCCGATCTCGCGGAACAGGTCGCGACGGGTCTTCATCGCTTCACCTTCTCCTCAGCGCGCCACCTGGTACTGCGAGGAGCTCGCCACCAGGTAGAACGCGGTCTGTACGCGCAGCAGCGCGTTGGCGGGAGGGATCGCCGCAACCGCGCCGACCACGGCGGTCACGGCGGGGTTGGACATCGTGTCGTGCAGGTACAGCCGATCGAGCGCCGCGACCAAGCCGCTCGGATCGCCGGCGAGCTCCGCGAGGGCGGAGAAGTCCGCCGCGGTCCCCGGATCCGGCGCGGGGGAGTTGATCCGCGAGAACGCCAGGGCGTTGACGAAATTGACGCGGGAGGAGGCCGCCAGCGACGACTGGATGCCGAACTCCGGCCCCTGCAGCGGCGTCCCGGGGACCTCGTACTCGTGCGGGTAGTAGCTGAACACCGAGGACGAGTTGAAAAGGTTCTGACCCATGGCGTTCGCCTGCCCCGCCAGGATGCCGTCGCTTGTCGCCCCGACCGCCCGGCAGACGTTCGTGATGAACAGGACGGGCTCGCGCAGGCGGCCGTAGGCGGGGTCGGTCTTGACGTCGCCGCGAGCCTCCGGGTCGAGCAGGATCGCGGTGATCACGGCGCGCATGTCGCCGCGCACGCCGGAGCCGTTGTCGTCGAACGCCTGCGCCACCCGCCGAACGTAGTCGGGGCTCGGGTTCGAGGTGACGAGGTGCTGGATGAGCTGCTTGCCGATGAACGGCCCGACGTTGGGGTGGTAGAAGATGTTGTCGAGCGCCTGGGTGAGGTCCGTGTTGCCGTCCTGGCCGGGGGGCAGCGTGGAGTGCACCGAGCCGGGGTAGGACAGGAGCAGCTTCTCGCCGTGGTCGTGGTTGGCGTCAAACCCCGCCGCGTTGCGGTACAGCCACATCGGCGCGAGGAAGTTGGGCGGGTCGTGCTTGACCCCGGGCACGCCCGGCAGCGGCGCGTACGTCCAGCCGGTGAACACGTGGGCGAAGTCCTCGATCGTATCCTGGGTGTAGGTGGGGACCGGGTTGCCGCCGCCGTCGAGCACGAGCGAGCCGTCGGGGTTGAGCATGTTCACCCCGATCGAGAACAGCTGCATGACCTCGCGGGCGTAGTTCTCGTTCGGCGCGATGTTCGAGGGCGGCGCCGGGGCGTCGTTGTTCACCATGTCGAGGTAGTGGCCCATCGCGGGGTTGAGCGTGACGTCGTAGAGGATCGTGCGGTAGTTGGCGAACGCGTCCGCGAGCAGCAGGTCGAGGTACGGCGCCATCTGGCTCGGCTGCTGGACCTTCTCGCCGGAGACGACGAGGATCTCGTGCAGCGCGAGTGCGACGCGCTGGCGGAGCTGATCGTCGTTGTCGAGGGCGTTCTTGAAGAACCGCACCTGCAGCGGGTACATCGTGTAGTTGTCGCGGTAACAGGTGGCCGCGCTGCCGACCGGGCAGCCGAGCTTGGAGTCCGCCGGCATCGGGGCCAGGTTCGGGTACGACGACGTCGCTGCGTCGAACTGCTCGTCGAGGTACCCCGCGAACCCCACCTGCTGCACCTGAGCGATCAGCGCGGCGGTCGGCCCGAGCGTGGCCTGCTCGAGGAAGCGGACTGCGTCCGCGGCCGAGACCGCCGCGGCGGCCGCCTCCAGGTGGCGGCGCGGGGTGTGGAGCGGACTCGCGGCCGGGGCCCCGGTCGGCAGGAGGGCGAGGACGGCAAACGCCGCAGCTGCCGTCCGGCCACCTGGCCGGAACCCGGTCGGCCGTGGGGACGACGACGTCGCGCGGCCCTCTCGCATCGTGAACCCCCCAATGGCTCTGCTGACGATCCGCCCGGCAGCAGGTTGACACCAAGACTGCGATCGCGTCTCGTATACGCCCGCCGTTGGCCGCGCGGCTGTGGCCCCCGTCACCTGCGGCCGGTTTGCACCCCGCATCGAGGTGGACTCCTGCCCTGTCTTGTTGTGTGGGGCCGGCGCGCCGCGCCGGCGCGTCTCTGTAGCGGCCGATGCTCGCATCGGCCGACGAGCCACCATCCACGTGGACAAGGCCGGCGTTTGCAAGCAAACGCCGCTACGGAGACAACGACCGCGCGCCCGGCGGTCGCGCCCCACATCGAGATCCTAATGGGCCGAGAATTTGAATGGCTCGGCCATTTTGACAAATGGCCTAGGCCGGCCTAGCGTGACGGGGTGGAACAGCTCCTCGACCGCGCCCGCCGCGCCGTGTCGGCCTCGGCCCCGCACCCGCTCTACCTGCGGCTGGCCGAGGCGCTGGCTCCCACGCTCGCGGAGGACGGGGCCGGCTCTCTTCCCTCGGCGCGCGCGCTGGCGGTCGAGATCGGCCTGAACCGCGCGACGGTGACCGCAGCGTACCGCGAGCTGGCGCGCCGCGGCCTGCTGGCGCTGCGCCCGGGCCGTCCCGGTCGGAGGCCGGCGCCACGCGCCGAAGCGGGGCCATCCGGGTTCGAATTGCCGGCGGGCGGGATCGACCTCGCGCGCTACGCGCCCGACCGCGAGTTGCTGCCGGCCGGGCAGGTGTTCCGCTGGCTCGGCGTCGGCGAGGGCGAGGGCGAAGGCGTCGCCCAGTACGGAAGCGCCTGGGGGTACCAGCCGCTGCGCGGGTGGCTGGCGGCGCGCCTGGCGAGCTTCGGCGTGCCGGCCGCGGCCGACCGGGTGCTGCTGACCGGCGGCGTGCAGCACGCGCTCGACCTGCTGCTGCGTGCCCTCGCCCGCCCCGGGGACGCGGTGCTGGTCGAGGACCCGACGTACCCGGGACTGCCGCCGCTGCTGGCGCTGCACCGCCTGCGCGTACTCGGGATCCCGGTGCACCGCGACGGAGTTCATCCCGGCGAGGTCGCCGCCCTGCTCGGGCGGGAGCGGCCGCTTCTCGCGATCCTCACCCCCACGCTGCACAACCCCTCCGGGCTGGTGCTCGGCGAGGAGGCCCGGCGCGAGCTGCTCGGGCTGCTGCGCGAGCGCGGCGTGCAGGTGGTGGAGGAGCTGTTCGATCCCGCGCTGGTGAGCGACGGCGAGGTGCCGCCGCCGCTGGCGGCGCTCGACCCCGCCGTGGTGGCGGTCGGCTCGTTCTCGAAGGCGCTGTTCCCCGGGCTGCGCGTGGGGTGGGTCGCGGGTCCGGCCGAGCTGCTCGAACGCGTCGCCGCGGTGAAGAGCTCGGCCGACCTCGGCGGCAGCCCGTTCCTGGAGGCGGCGGCGTGGACGCTGTGCCGCCGCGGGGTGTTCGACGACCAGCTCGCGCGCCTGCGCGGCGCCGCGCGCGCCCGGCTCGAGATCGTGCTCGGCGCGCTTGCGCACGCGCCGAAGGGCGTGGCGTGGAGCGTGCCGCGCGGCGGCTTCTCGCTGCTGGTGACGCTACCGCCGGGGTGGAGTTCGCGCGCGGTCGCGACGCGGGCGGGGGAGCGCGGGGTGTGGGTGCTGCCGGGCCCGGCGATGTCGGTGTCCGGGCGCGACGACGTGGTGCGGCTCGCCTACGCCGCGGTCGGGGGCGAGCGGCTCGAGGAAGGGATGCGGGGTTTCTGCGCGGCGCTGGAGCCCGGACGCGGGCCGCTGCCGCTGGTGTGAGACGAGAGGGGTTCCGGGGCGTCGGCTCCGGGGTCCGGGAGGACGAGATGGAGTTCCAGTCAGAACAGTTCCGAGTCAAGGTCGGCCTCGCCGAGATGCTCAAGGGCGGCGTGATCATGGACGTCACCGATGCGGCGCAGGCCAAGGTCGCCGAGGACGCCGGCGCCGCCGCCGTCATGGCGCTCGAGCGCGTGCCGGCCGACATCCGCGCCGAGGGCGGCGTGGCCCGCATGGCCGCGATCGGCAAGATCGAGGAGATCATGAAACTCGTGTCGATCCCGGTGATGGCCAAGTGCCGGATCGGGCACATGGCCGAGGCGCGGGTGCTCGAAGCGCTCGGCGTGGATTTCATCGACGAGTCCGAGGTACTGACTCCGGCCGACGAGGAGAACCACGTCTGGAAGCGCGACTTCAAGGTCCCGTTCGTGTGCGGCTGCCGCAACCTCGGCGAGGCGCTGCGCCGGATCGGCGAGGGCGCCGCGATGATCCGCACCAAGGGCGAGGCCGGCTCGGGGAACATCGTCGAGGCGGTCCGCCACCTGCGCGCCGTGCGCCGCGAGATGCGCCGCCTCGGCACGCTCGACCCCGCCGAACTGGTGCCGGCGTCGAAGGAGCTGCAGGCGCCGCTCGAGCTGGTCGAGTACGTGGCGCGCGAGGGCAAGCTGCCGGTGCCGAACTTCGCGGCCGGCGGCGTCGCCACCCCGGCCGACGCGGCGCTGTGCATGATGCTCGGCGCCGAGTCGGTGTTCGTCGGCTCCGGGATCTTCAAGTCGGAGGACCCGTCGCGGCGCGCCGCGGCGATCGTCAAGGCGGTCACCCACTGGCAGGACCCGGCGGTGGTGCTGGAAGCCTCGCGCGGCCTCGAGGGCGCGATGCCGGGCCTCGACATCGCCAAGCTCACGCCCGAGGAGATGCTCTCGCGCCGGGGGTGGTGAGTGCCTGGCCGCTCCGCGCCGATCGGGCTGCTCGCGCTGCAGGGTGACTACGCGGCCCACGCCCGGGCGCTCGCCGCCCGCGGCGCCGCCACCCGCGAGGTGCGCACCTCGTCCGACCTCGCGGGCCTCGCCGGCCTCGTCCTCCCGGGCGGGGAGTCCACGACGATGCTCACCCTCATGGAGGGGAGCGACCTCGCCGCGCGGCTGGTGGCGGCGATCGCGGACGGGCTGCCGGTGCTCGCGACCTGCGCCGGCGTGATCCTGCTCGCGCGCGAGGTGCGCCGCCCGCCGCAGCGCTCGCTCGGGGTGCTCGACGTGGTCGTCGAGCGCAACGCGTACGGGCGGCAGCTCGACTCGGCCGTCGTCGCGCTGACGGTGCGCGATCGGGACGGGCTCGGAACGGACGCGCTCGAGGGGGTGTTCATCCGCGCGCCGCGCGTGACCTCGGTTGGCGAAGGCGTCGCGGTGCTCGCCACGCGCGGGGAGGACCCCGTGCTGCTGCGGCAAGGGACGATCCTCGCGGCGACGTTCCACCCCGAACTGACGGCGGGCTCGCCGGTCGTGGACCTGTTCGCGCGCCTCGTCTGCGCCGCCGGATAGCGCGCCCGGCGGGCGCGCCCCACATCGAGACAGGGTCCCGTCTTGTCTATGTGGGGCCGGCGCGCCGCGCCGGCTTCTTCTTATCCTCCGAGCACCACGGCAACGGAAGCGCGCCCGGCGGGCGCGCCCCACATCGAGACAAGGACATGGTTTGCCTGTGTGGGGCCGGCGAGCCGCGCCGGCTTCCTTGCCCCCGGTGACGACGTCAGAACGTGTACGTGTCGCCCTGGCGGAGTTCTTCGACCGGGTGGGGGAAGCGGGTCGCGGCCAGCTCCTGCCGCAACTCGTCCACGTACGCCGGCTTGAGGTGGTAGAGGTGCACGGCGACGTCGCGTCTGAGCTTTGCAAGCTCCGTGGCCAGGGTCGTCGGGGTGAGGTGCAGCGACACGTCGGCGACCGCCTGCATCCGGCTCGGGAACGAGACCTCGACGATCACCGCCTTGAGCTTGGGCGTCCGGTTGGCGAGATCCCAGACCTCCTGCGTCGGCCCGGTGTCGGAGGTGAAGAGCACCGCGCCGCCCTCGTCCTCCACCAGGTAACCGTGTGTGGGCACCGTGTGCCGTACCGGCACCGAGGTCAGGCGCAAGCCACCGGCGGAGAACGTCGTGCGCGGCTCGACCTGGACGAGACGCAGCGCCGGCAGCATGTCGTTGGGGATGCGCGTGAAGTCCGGCCAGGTGTCGTTGTTGAACAGGTGCATCTTGACCGTGTGCAGGACCTGCGGGGTGACGAGGATCTCGAGCGCCTCGCGCTGCTCGCCGAAGGTGTTCTCGACCAGAAACGGGATCGAGGCGGTGTGGTCGAGGTGCGAGTGGGTGAGCACGATCTGGCGGATGCGCCGCTGCGCGTCGAGCGGCAGCGCCTGGGTGATCGAGCCGGCGTCGAGGGCGAGCTCGCCGTTGATCAGGAACGAGGTCATCCGGCACGTCGGGCTCGACCCGCCGAAGCTCCCCAGGACATGCCATTCCATCGCGAAAGTATAGGACACAAGCGGGCGCAAGTGTCTGCCTCAGGCGGTCCGCCGCGGTCCGGGGCCGGTACAATCCGGGCCGTGATCGCCGCGCCTTTCCCTTCGCTGCCGCCGTCCGATCACGCCCGCTCGCTCGCCGGCCTCGACCTCGCGGGGGCGCGGCCGCCGGTCGTGCGGGTGGAGGCGGCGCGCGAGGTCGTCGTGGTGGTGAGCCGGTCGCGCTCCCCCGAGCGCGAGATCTTCCTCGAGCGCTGCGCCGCCGACGGCGTCCCGGTCGTCGTGCGGCCCTCCGGGGGCGGAGCGGTGGTGCTCGCCCCCGGCGTCGTGGCGGCGTCCGCGGTGCTCGCCGCCGACCCCGCGGTGCGCTTCCCGGAGCCGTACTTCCGGCGCTGCTGCGGGGCGGTTGCCGCCGCGCTCGCCGCGCTCGGCATGCCCGACGTCGAGATGCGCGGGACCTCGGACCTCTGCCTCGGCGACCGCAAGGTCGCGGGCAGCTCGCTGCGCCTCGCCGGCGGCCGCGTCCTGTTCCAGGTCTCGGTCCTCGTGGACCCCGACCTCGGCCTGCTCGACCGCTACCTGCGCCACCCCTCGCGCGAGCCGGGGTACCGCGCCGGCCGCAGCCACCGCGAGTTCGTCACCTCATTGCGCGCGGCCGGATTCTCCGCCGCGGCCGGAGATGTCGTCGCCGCCCTTGACGAGCGTCTTCAGAACGAGACCCGGGCGCGCTGAAGCGGCCGCGGGCCTTGCCTCAACTAGCTGCGAACGTGTAACCTCGCAAGCTCGGGGTGCGGAAGAATCCGCCCCAGACGGACATGCGCACGACCATAGCGATCGCCCTTGCCGTTCTCCTCCTGCTGCCGATGGCGGCAGCGGCCGTCACCGTCACGACCCCCCAGGGTGCGCAGGATGTGTTCGCCCGCGGCGACCTCCTCGACGCGCTCGCGGTGCTGCGGCTGGCGGGGGTCGACGTCCAGTTCGCCCCCGCTGCCGGCAGCTACAGTGCCTCCGCCGGCGACCATCAGGTGCAGTTCACGCCCGGGGGATCGCTCGCGGTCGTGGACGGCCGCCTGACGCGGCTGCCGGGCCCGCTGCGGCAGCTCGACGGCCACGTCGTGTGCGCGCAGGCTACGGCCGCGGTGCTGCTGGCGCCGTTCGGCTGGACGCTGAACGGCAACGGCGCGAGCCTCGAGCTGGCCCTCGCCTCGGCGGGCGAGCAGATCGAGGTTTCGGTGGTGCGCGCTCCGACAGGGACGACGCTGGTGGTGCGCGGCACGAAGCAGCGGCCGCAGGTCGTCGCGACGCGCGGCGCGGTCGCGCTGCAGTTCGTCACCCCGGTGACGTTGGTCAGACCGATCGCCCCGGAGGCGGAGCTGCTCGGGGGCGACCTCCGCGGCACGACGCTCACGCTGCGTCTCGCTCCCGGCGCCGAGGTGGCGAACACCTACCCGCTCGACGACCCGCCGCGCTTCGTGGTCCGGCTGGGGACCGCCGCGCCGGTTGCGGCGGTCGCCACGCCGCGCGCCGGGCCGCTCGTCGTCCTCGACCCCGGCCACGGTGGCGGGGACCAGGGCGCCAAGGGACCCGGCAGCGAGCTGGAGAAGGACATCACGCTGGCGGTCGCGCGCGCCACGGCCGCACAACTCCAGGCCGCCGGCGTCACCGCCCGCCTCACCCGCGACGGCGACGACACCGTGTCGCTCACCGACCGGACCGCGCTCGCGAACCGCCTGCAGGCCACCGTGTTCGTCTCGATCCACGCCAACGCCTCGCTCGCCCGCGGCGCGCACGGCGCCGAGACCTACTACATGAGCGCCGACGCCTCCGACGCGCAGGCGGCGCAATCCGCGGCGCGCGAGAACGCCTCCGCCAGCCCGGACACCGTGCAGCTCATCCTCTGGGACCTCGCGCACGTCGCCAACCTCAACAACTCGGCCCGGCTGGCCCGCACGATCCAGGAGAGGCTCAACGCCCTGCAGGGGATCAAGGACCGCGGCATCCGCCAGGCGCCGTTCGTCGTGCTGACCGGAGCGACGATGCCGGCGGCGCTCGTCGAGGTCGGCTTTCTTTCCAACGCCGACGAGGCCGCGCGCCTCGCCTTGCCCGACACCCAGCAGCAAATCGCCGCCGCCCTCGCCGCCGCGATCGTCGACTTCTTGCACGAGCCGACGCCGACCCCGGCGACGGCGCCGGCCGGCACGCCGACGCCATGAAAGCGCTGCGCCCGATCGCCGCGACCCTGATCGTGCTCGGCGTCCTCGCGGCCGTCGTGCTGCTGAGCCGGCGGCACCGGGCGGCCGCGCCGGCGCCCGCGGCGGAGGCGGCGGCCTCCGCCCCCACGCCGGTGCCCGCGTCGCTCGTCCTGTTCTTCCCGGGCGACGACACGATGCTGCACCGCGAGGCGCGCGAGGTTCCCGAGCTTCCGCCGGGGACCCCGGCGCGCATCAAGCTGGTCGTCGAAGAATTGGTCGCGGGCTCGCGCCAGGGCTTCGCGCCCGCCTTGCCGTGGGCCGCCACGGTGCAGGCCGTGTTCCTCGACCGCGAAGGGGACGCCTGGGTGGACCTCTCGCCGCCGCCCGCCGATGCGGTTTCCGGCACGGACGGCGAGCTCGCCCTCGCGTACGCGACCGTGAACAGCGTCGTCGCGAACTGCCCCGCGGTCCGCCGCGTCCAACTGCTGTTCGGCGGCCAGCAGGTGGCGACGCTTGGCCACCTCGACCTCTCCCGCCCGCTCGCGCCGAACCCCGAGCTGGTGGCGCCGTGACCGACGCGCGGCCGATCGCGATTTTCGACTCGGGGATCGGCGGCCTGACGGTGCTCGCCGCCCTGCAGCGGCGGCTGCCGGCCGAGCGCTTCGTCTACCTCGGCGACACCGCGCGCCTCCCGTACGGCACGAAATCGGCCGAGACCGTGGTCCGCTACGCGGTGCGAGCGGCCGGCTTCCTCGCCGGGCACGACGCCAAGCTGCTGGTGGTCGCCTGCAACACGGTCTCCGCGTCGGCGCTGCCGGCGCTCGAGGAGGCGATGGAGGTCCCGGTGATCGGGGTCGTCGCGCCGGGCGCCCGCACCGCGCTCGCCGCGACCCGTGGCCGGGTGGGCGTCATCGGCACGGAGTCCACGGTCGCCTCCGGCGCCTACGGGCGCGCGCTGCGCGCGCTCAGGCCCGAGGTCGAGGTCGTGGCGCGGGCGTGCCCGCTGTTCGTGCCGCTCGCCGAGGAGGGGTGGTGGGACCACCCGGTCACCCGCGAGGTCGCCGCCCTCTACCTCGAGCCGTTCACCGGCGGCCGGGTGGACACGTTGATCCTCGGGTGCACGCACTACCCGCTGCTGCGGCCGGCGATCGCGGCTGCGCTCGGCGATGGCGTGCGCCTCGTGGACTCGGCGGAGGCCGTGGCGGCGGAGGTCGAGACGCTGGTGGCGCACCGCGACATGGCAGGGAACCGCGGCGGGGGCGTGCGCCTTCTCGTCACCGACGCCGCCGCCCGAATCGACCGCATCGCCGGTCTGATCCTGCCGGGGACCGCCGTTCACCTCGAGCTCGTCGACCTCCCCGACTGATCCCGCCGGCGCACCCCGAGTTGGCCCTGTCTTCGTAGCGGCCGATGCTCGCATCGGCCGACGAGGCGCACGATCGGCCCACGCCCCGTCGTCCATCGGCAGGAGGCCGGCGTTTGCGAGCAAACGCCGCTACGAAGACAACGACAGCGCGCCCGGCGAGCGCGCCCCACATCGAGACAAGGACCTGTCTTACCTATGTGGGGCCGGCGCGCCGCGCCGGCTTCTTCTTGCCCTCCGAGAACGACGACAACAGAAGCGCGCCCGGTGGTCGCGCCCCACATTTGAGGAATCTCCAGCGGTCGCCGCGGGCGAGGTTGTCGAAAGCTCCGCGGGCGGCTACCCTGCCTGCGAGCGGAGGTCACGTGGTCAACGCAGCGAGCTTCGAACGCCGTGACGGGCGGCGCGACGACGAGCCCCGTCCGATGCAGCTCACCCTCGACTTCGTGAAGTACCCGGAGGGGAGCGTCCTGGCGCGTGCCGGCGACACCGTCGTCGTGTGCAACGTGACGGTGGAGGGGCGCGTGCCGCCGTTTTTGCGCGACACCGGCGAGGGGTGGCTGACCTCGGAGTACGCGATGCTGCCCCGCGCCACCGAGGAGCGCAGCCCGCGCGAGTCCACCCGCGGCTCGATCTCCGGCCGCTCGGCCGAGATCCAGCGCCTGATCGGGCGCTCGCTGCGCGCCTCGCTCGACATGGGGTTGCTCGGCGAGCGCACGCTGATGGTGGACTGCGACGTCCTCCAGGCCGACGGCGGCACCCGCACCACCGCGATCACCGGCGCGTTCGTGGCGGTCGTCCTCGCCCTGCTCCACCTCAAGGAGCGGAAGGCGCTCAAGGAGTGGCCGGTGCGCGACCAGCTCGCGGCCGTCTCGGTCGGGATCGTCGCCGGCCGGCCGCTGCTCGACCTCGCCTACGACGAGGACTCCCGTGCCACCGTGGACCTCAACCTCGTCGGCACCGCGCGCAAGGGGATCGTCGAGGTCCAGGGCACCGCCGAGCGCGAGCCGTACTCGCGCCGGGAGCTGGAGTCGCTGCTCGACCTCGCCGAGAGCGGCCTCGAGCGCGCGTTTGCGGCGCAGCGCGCCGTCCTCGACCACCGGCTCGAGAAGGCCGGCGTCAGGAGCCTCGTCGCCGAGAAGAAGTAGCGCTCTTCCGCCGGCGGCGAATCCAACGGCAAAGGTCGCGCGCCCGGCGGCCACATCTCCCACGGTTCGGATGTATGGGCGGGGCTTGTCCCCGCCCGTTGTGGGCCTGGTGCGGCCCCACCCGCCCGCGGGCGGCCGCAAGGGCCGCCCCTACGCAGGAAAGACGACGGCCGCGCACCGCGTCGCCGTCGTGCTGCGGAAGGCGTTCCTACCTTGACGAAGCAGACCCCGGTTGGTACTGTGAGGGTTCCCCGGGACTGGGGATAGCTCTTTGGGAGCGTGTAGTTTCAACATGGGACGGGGCGTGGCGCAGCCTGGTAGCGCACCTGCCTTGGGCGCAGGTGGTCGGAGGTTCAAATCCTCTCGCCCCGACCATCACCCGTCCCCGCACACAGCTGCCTGTAGCTCAGCTGGATAGAGCAGCGGACTTCTAATCCGCGGGTCGGAGGTTCGAATCCTCTCAGGCAGGCCAGCCTTGTGGTGAGCGTAGCTCAGCTGGTCAGAGCACCGGACTGTGGCTCCGGTGGTCGGGGGTTCAAATCCCCTCGCTCACCCCACCTTGTGCGCCCGTAGCTCAGCTGGATAGAGCGTCAGACTCCGGATCTGAAGGCCGGGCGTTCGAATCGCCCCGGGCGCACCACCCCAAACCCAAGAGCTCTAGAACGTTGTGCACACCAACTGGTGTGGATTTGCCGTGCCGCGGGGCATCCGGTCACACCTGGCTGACACGGAGGGCGTGCGCCGATCGGGCTGAAGCGGACACTCCCTCTGGACCGCGAGCGATCGGCTCGACCTCCTCGCTCGGCCCCGGCGGGTCACCGCCGGGGCCTACCGGAATCCCATCTCTCGTAATCAGGCAAGGTCGAAGCGATCGAGGTTCATGACCTTATCCCACGCAGCCACGAAGTCGCGCACGAACGCCTCCCGCGAGTCGTCGCACGCGTAGGCCTCGGCGAGGGCCCGGAGCTGGGAGTTCGAACCGAAGACGAGGTCGACGCGGGTGCCGCTCCACTTGAGCTTCCCCGTCGCGCGATCGCGCCCCTCGAACACGTCCGCGGTCTTGGACTCTCGCCACTCGGTGCCCATGTCGAGCAGGTTCGTGAAGAAGTCGTTGGTGAGCGTCCCCGGACGCGTCGTGAACACGCCGTGCGGGGAGCCTCCGAAGTTCGCGCCCAGAACGCGCATGCCGCCGAGGAGGACCGTCATCTCCGGTGCGGTCAACGTCAGGAGTTGCGCCTTGTCGAGCAGCAGCTCCTCCGCCGGCACGCCGAGCTCGGCCTTGAGGTAGTTGCGGAACCCGTCCGCGACCGGCTCGAGCACCGCGAAGGAGTCCACATCGGTCTGCTCCTGCGACGCGTCCGTGCGCCCCGGAGCGAACGGGACCTGCACATCGTGGCCGGCGTTCTTCGCGGCCTGCTCGACGGCGGCGCAGCCGCCGAGGACGATCACGTCGGCGAGGGAGACCCTCTTGCCGCCGGACTGCGCGGCGTTGAACGCCTTCTGGATCCCCTCGAGGGTCTTGAGCACCTTCGCCAGTTGGGCCGGCTGGTTGACCGCCCAATCCTTTTGCGGCGCGAGGCGGATGCGCGCCCCGTTCGCCCCGCCGCGCTTGTCGGAGCCGCGGAAGGTGGCCGCCGACGCCCAGGCGGTGGAGACGAGCTCGGAGACCGAGAGGCCCGAGGCGAGGATCTTGGCCTTGAGCGAGGCGATGTCCTTCGCGTCGATCAGCTCGTGATCGACCGCGGGGACCGGGTCCTGCCAGATCAGCTCCTCCGCGGGGACCTCCGGACCGAGGTAGCGCGAGCGCGGGCCCATGTCGCGGTGCGTCAGCTTGAACCACGCCCGGGCGAAGGCGTCCGCGAACTGGTCCGGATGCTCGTAGAAGCGCCTCGAGATCTTCTCGTAGGCCGGGTCGAACCGCAACGCGAGGTCGGTGGTCAGCATCGCCGGCGCGCGACGCTTGGCCGGGTCGTGCGCGTACGGCACCGTGCCGGCGCCTGCCCCACCCTTCGGGGTCCACTGCTGCGCGCCGGCCGGGCTCTTGGTCAGCTCCCATTCGTAGCCGAACAGGTTCTCGAAGAAGTTGTTGCTCCACTTCGTCGGCGTCGTGGTCCAGGTCACCTCCGGACCACCGCCGATGGTGTCATCGCCCTTGCCGCTGCCGAAGCGGCTCTTCCAGCCGAGGCCCTGCTCCTCGATGCCGGCCGCTTCCGGCTCGGGCCCCACCAGCGCCGGGTCGCCGGCGCCGTGGGTCTTGCCGAAGGTGTGGCCCCCGGCGATGAGGGCGACCGTCTCCTCGTCGTTCATCGCCATGCGCGCGAACGTCTCGCGGATGTCCCTGGCCGCGGCGACCGGATCCGGCTTGCCGTTGGGCCCTTCCGGGTTGACGTAGATCAGGCCCATCTGCACGGCGGCGAGGGGGTTCTCCAGCTCCCGGTCGCCGCTGTAGCGCTTGTCGGCGAGCCAGGTTTCCTCGTTACCCCAGTAGACGCCTTCCTCCGGCTCCCAGATGTCCACGCGCCCGCCGCCGAAGCCGAACGTCTTGAACCCCATCGACTCGAGGGCGCAGTTGCCGGCGAGGATCATCAAGTCGGCCCACGAGATTCTACGGCCGTACTTCTGCTTGATCGGCCACAGCAGCCGGCGCGCCTTGTCGAGGTTCACGTTGTCCGGCCAGCTGTTGAGCGGCGCGAAGCGCTGATTGCCTCGGCCCGCGCCGCCCCGGCCGTCGCCGATGCGGTACGTGCCCGCGCTGTGCCACGCCATCCGGATGAAGAGCGGCCCGTAGTGGCCGAAGTCCGCGGGCCACCACTCCTGCGAATCGGTCATCAGCGCGACCAGGTCCTTCTTCACGGCGCCCAGATCAAGCTTCTTGAACTCCTCGGCGTAGTTGAATTCCTCGCCCATCGGGTTGGACAGGGGCGAGTTCTGGTGGAGCAACTTCAGGTTCAGCTGGTTCGGCCACCAGTCCTGGTTGCTCCTGGCTTTCGCGTGACCTCCGCCCGACATCGGGCACTTGCTGGCATCGTCTGACATGTTGGTTCTCCTTATGGTTGGTCGGTCTGGTCGTGAGTTGTCGTTCCGTCGGTGCCGCTGTCCCCGCCCGTGTGCAAGACGCGCAGGACGGGGACGGTCTTCTCTTCGTTCCCGGGTCGGACCGGGGTTTGGGCGAGGCACTCGGGGCAGCGGCCCCAATAGATCACCTCGGCCTCGTCGATCTCGTAGCCCGCGTCGTCGGCGGGGGTCAGGCACGGCACGGCACCGACGGCGCAGTCGACATCGACCATCCGGCCGCACGTGCGGCAGATCAAGTGGTGGTGGTTGTCGCCGGTGCGACCCTCGTAGCGCGCCGGCGAGCCGGCGGGCTGGATGCGCCGGATGAGACCCTCGTCGGTCAGGACGCCGAGGGCGTCGTAGACCGCCTGGCGGGAGATGACGCCGATCTCGGCCCGTACGAGCGTGGCGATGTCGCTCGCCGTGCCGTGCGGTCGCTCCGACACCGCCGCCAGAACGGCCAGGCGCTGCGCCGTGACCTGAACACCGTGGCGGCGGAGGAGATCGGCCGGGTCGTCATCCATAGATATAGTCTAGGTCTCATTTTAGACTCTGTCAAGAATCAGGACCGGTCCAGTTTCGTCCGGGGACTCCGCCGGCGCGCGCGGATCCCCGCCAGACACGGCGTAAACAGTTCCATGGGAATGCCTTGTCATTCTTCCTCGGACGCAGCATCAACCCGACGGCCGCACGCGCCCTCGTCCGCCGATGCATTCTCGGTCGGCGGGTCAAGCCCGCAGCGGACCACACGAGGGCGCCTGCCGCCATTCAACCTGCCGAGATATCACAACTCATTTTATTGCAGCTATATACATTTAGCGCGAAGCTCGCATCGGAAGCGAAAATTGCGGGTTCGAACCGCGCGGGCGCACCAATCAGAAGAAATGACCTGGAGGTCGTCGAGAACCGCTCGCGCCTGGCTTGAAGTCGGTTGTGCGCCCTACCCGAAGGGCTGCGCTGACGGGCGCCGGCGCCTCATCTCGGGGCCTCCAGATCACCGCGGCGAGACATCTTGCGGATCGATTGGCAAGCCCTGCGCATCCCCGTCCCGCGTGCTAGGCTTTCGGCCGTGTTCCGGTCCTTGCGCCTCCCTGCCCCTGCGCTTGTCTCTGTCCTGGCTCTCGCCGCCGCGCACACACTCCAGGCTCAACCTCCCGCCGTTCCCGCCGGCGACGCCGTCGTGCTCCATGCCGCCCACATGCTCGATGTGGAGCGTGGCGCGCTCGTCAGCCCCGGCGAGGTGCTCGTGCGCGGGGATCGCATCGTTGAAGCCGGTTCCTCGGTCACCCATCCCGGCGGCGCCGCCGTGATCGACCTGGGGCCGGCAACCCTGATGCCCGGACTCATCGACGTCCACGTGCACCTCTTCCTCCACCCGGGCGCCGAGGACCTCCAGACCGTCGTCGAATCCGTCCCCGAGCGCACGATCCTCGCCGAGATCGCCGCCCGCGAGGACCTGATGGCGGGCTTCACCGCCGAGCGCGACATGGGCACCGAGGGCGCGGGCTCGGCCGACTCGGCCGTGCGCAACGCCATCGACTCCGGTCTGATCCCCGGCCCGCGCATGAAGGTGAGCGGCAACGCCATCAGCGTTCTCGGGGGCCACGAAGACGCCATCCATTTCAACCCCGCCGAGCACATCTCGTCCAACGCCACCTACGCCAACAACGCCGACGAGCTGGTCTCGGTGATACGGCAGCAGCTCAAGGAAGGCGCGGACTTCATCAAGATCTATCAAACCGGCGCCGACCGGCTCGCCGGCGGCACGTTCACCACGCCGTACCAGTACACCGAGGCCCAGCTCGAAGCGGCCGTCCGGGAGACGGCGCGCGTGGGCACGCGCGTCGGCGTCCACTGCACGGGCGAGCCCGGCGCTCTCTACGCCGCCCGGGCCGGCGTCGCCTCCATCGACCACGCGTACCAACTCAGCCCCGAGACGATGCGCATCATGCGCGAGAAGCAGATCTACGCCGTACCCACCTTCGCCATCTCCGAGTACTTCGCGGCCCATGCCGACTCGCCCGCGGCCGCCGCGCGTCAGCGCGCCATGTTGGCCTTCCATGCCGCCGAGTTCCGCACGCAACTGGCGGCAGGCGTCCCCATGGCGGTGGGCTCCGATGTCGGCCCCTTTCCGCACGGCACCCAGGCGCGCGAGTTCGGGTTGATGGTGGCGTACGGCATGCCGGCCGCCGATGTGCTCCGGGCCAGCCTGCTGAACGGTGCGCGCCTCCTCGGCTGGCAGGACGTCATCGGCCGGCTCAAGCCCGGCTTCTACGCCGATGTGATCGCGGTTCCCGGCGACCCGCTGCAGGACATCTCCGTGCTCGAGCGCGTCGGCTTCGTCATGAAGAACGGCATCGTGTACCGGAGGTAGCGCCGCGGGAGCCGGATGCCGGGAAGGGGAGCAGCATGAACGTGCGCGCGCGTCCGCTTTCGTCCGTCTCTCTGGCTCTCGTCTGCGCCTTCTCGTCCACAGCCCTGGCGCAAGACGCTCCCGCTCCCGCTTTGCAGCCTGCCTCCGGACAGCACGCGTGGGCTCTGGTTCTGCACGGCGGCGCCGGAGCGATCACGCGCGCCTCCATGACGCCCGAGGCCGACGCCGCGTACCGCAATGGCCTCCGGGAGGCGCTCACCGCTGCCGCGGGCGTGCTGGACCGGGGCGGCTCCTCGCTCGACGCCGTCGAGGCGGCCATCAAGCTTTTCGAGGACAACCCGCTCTTCAACGCCGGACGCGGCGCCGTCTTCGCGGCGGACGGGACCAACCAGCTCGACGCGGCGATCATGGACGGCGCGACGATGCGAGCCGGCGCGGTCGCCGACGTGCGCCGCACGCGCCACCCCATCTCGCTCGCCCGCGCCGTCATGGAGACGTCGCCGTACGTCATGCTGATCGGGTCCGGGGCGGACGACTTCGCCGCGCACGCGCACCTCGAGCAGGTGCCGCCGAGCTTCTTCTTCACCGAGCGCCGGTGGCAGGGCCTCCTCCGCCAGCTCGAAAAGGAGGGCTTGCCGACCCCCCCGCGCCCGGAGGGTGCGCCGGCGCCTCCGGCGAAGCCCGTCGCCGCCGTCGAGGGTGACCCGCACCGCTACGGGACGGTCGGCGTCGTCGCCCTCGACCGTCGTGGCGACATCGCGGCCGGCACCTCCACCGGCGGCACCACGGCCAAGCGCTGGGACCGGGTCGGCGACTCCCCGATCATCGGCGCCGGGACGTACGCCTCGAACGGGTCGTGCGGCGTCTCGGCGACGGGCACCGGGGAGTACTTCATCCGGTACACCGTTGCGCGCACCATCTGCGCCCTCGTGCAGTACAAGGGCATGGGGTTACAGGCGGCCGCCGACGAGGTCGTGCAGAAGGAGCTCGGCGCGATTCACGGCGACGGCGGCGTCATCGCCCTCACTCCCGACGGCCAGCTGGCGTGGAGCTTCAACACTCCCGGGATGTTCCGCGCGAAGTTGAAGGAGGGCGGCGCGCCGCAGATCAGCCTCTACCGCGACGAGCCGTGACACTCCCGCGCTCGATCGGCACGGACGCGTTCGGTTCGACCTCCCTATTCGGCCGTTCATGGGGTCCGGGTCTCGGCGTCCTCTGTTGACGAAGGACTTAGAATAGAAGAAGTTGAACCGCAGCAGGAGAGTCGTTGGCCGCAACGGACGCGGTGTGGGCGGCACCGGGGAAGGGCACGAGGTCGTGACCATTATGCCCGTTTCTCAACGCGATCCATCGCGCGCCGCCCGCCGTCGGCCGGTCGTCGCGTGGCTCGTGCTCCTTTCCATCGTTGCCGCCGCGGTCTGGTTCCTCGTGGCGGTGTTCATCCCGCACGAGCGGACTGCGGCGCTCGAGGAGTGGCGCGGGCGCCTTTCCGTCACGGCCGACGACCGCGCCGCGGCGATCTCTGCCTGGGTGAAGGAGCGGTACGCCGACGCGCGGGTCGTTGCCGAGTACCCCACGATCGACGCCCTGCTCGCCGGCCGACAGGCTGTGGCCTCCCCGCCGCCGCCGTTGGAGGTGGCGCAACGGCACCTCCGGGAAGTGCTCGACTCCGTGCAAGCGGCGTACGGCTACAGCGGTATCTACGTCATCGACTCAACCGGTCGGGTGGCAGCCTGCAGCACTGGGAGCCCTGCGCTCGGCGCGGCGTGCCGGCAGATGAGCAGCGAGGCGCTGCAGTCCGGTCGTGCGAAGCTCGACCTCCACGACAACGCGAACGGCGTGCCCATGGTCGCCGTTGTCACCCCGGTGCGGGTGGGGCAGCGGACCGTCGGAACGGTCCTTCTGTCTCTCGACCCGGAACGCTGGCTCTACCCGCTGCTGCGCTCGGAGCCCGCGCCGTCGGTGACCGGGGAGTCGTTGCTCACCCGCCAGGCGGGCGACAAGGTCGAGTACCTGAGCCCGCTCCGCCATGGGTTGACCCGACCGCCGGCGTTCCACGCGCGGACCGCCGCCGCGTCATTGGTCGCGGCCGAGGCCGTTCGGGGGGACGGAGAGCTCCACGAGTATCGGGACTACCGGCGTGTGCCGGTGCTCGGCGTCGGGCGCCGGATTCCGGGCACCGACTGGGGGCTGGTCGTCAAGGTGGACCGCGACGAGGCGCTCGCCGGGTTCCGGCACTCGCTGCGGGAAGTGCTCACGGCCCTCTCGGGCCTGTCCATCGCCGCGGCGGGGTTTGGTTACGGCCTGTGGCACCGCAACCGGCTCCGCGTGCGCGAGACCGCCGCGGCGAGCGAGCGCCGCCTCGCCGAGTTGGTCAACGAGGCGGGTCACGCGGTGCTCGTGCTGTCGGTCGATGGCGTCGTGCTGCAGGCGAACCGGCGAGCCGAGGAGCTCTACGGGTACTCGGCGGACGAGTGGCGCGAGATGACGACGGTTGGCCTTCGCGCCCCCGAGGCCAGGGAGGGCGCCCTGGCGGCGCTGGAGCACGCCGCCCGCGGCGGTCCGTTGGTTCTCGAGACCGTGCACCGCCGCCGCGACGGCTCGACGTTCCCGGTCGAGGTCAGCATCCACCACGCCGACGTCCGGGGCGAGCGGTTCCTGCTCGAGGTGGTCCGTGACATCGGGCCGCAGAAAGCCGCCGAGGCCCGCATCCGCTTTCTCAACCGTCTGCTGCACACGATCTCCGAAGTCAACCAGCTGATCGTTCGCGAGCGCGACTGGGATCGACTGCTGCACGAGGCGTGCAGGGTCCTGGGCGAGCACGGCGGCTTCCGGATGGCGTGGATCGGCTTCACCGACGAAGCGAGCGGGACCGTCAAGCCGGCGGCGTGGGGGGGAGTCGAGGACGGGTACCTCGGCTCGGTCACCATCCGGTTCGACGACACGCCGTTCGGGCGTGGTCCGACCGGCACGGCGATTCGCGAAGGCCACGGTGTCGTCGTCAACGACTGGGAGGCGGACGAGCGGCTCGCACCGTGGCGGGAGGCCGCGCGCCAGCGCGGCTACCGTGCCTCGGCCTCGTTTCCGCTCTCCGTCGGCGACCGGCTCACCGGTGCGCTCACGGTCTACATGGGCGAGGCGGGCGCCTTCGACGCCGAGGTGACGGCCCTCCTCGCCGAGCTTGCCCGCGACATTGCGTTCGCGCTCGAGGTGATCGACCTGGCGGCCCGCCGGGAAGCCGCAGAGCGCGGGCTGCACGAGAGCGAGCGCAGGTTCAGGACGCTCATCGAAGACGCGCCGGTCGCCATCATCCTGACGCGCGACGGCATGACCCTGGATGTCAACGCGAAGATGTCGGAGATGTTCGGCCTCGGGCGGAACGAAGACGCGGTGGGGCGGCCAGCCACCGACTGGCTCGCGCCTGAATTTCGGGATGAGAGCAAAGAGCGCAGCCGTCGGCGCACCCTTGGCGTTCCTGTGGCCGCCGAGTTCGACTCCGTCGGGTTGCGCGCCAGCGGCGACCAATTCCCGATGCATGTGAGTGTGGCGCGCGTCGTCCTGGCGGACGGGCCGGCCTTGGTCGCTTTCGTGGCTGACATCACCGAGCGCACGCGGGCGGAGGAGGCGCTCAAGGAGGGGGAAGCAAGGCTGCGGCAGGTCCAGAGCGTCGCACAGATGGGGTTCCTGGATTGGGATTTGAGGACCGGCGAGATCCTTCTGTCGGACGACGCCTATCGCATCCACGGCCTCGAGCGACAGGAGAGGTTCGTCACACCCGAGTTCGTGGCAAAAGTCGTTCACCGGGACGATGTGGAGTTCGTCGCCGAGGCACTGAAGGATGCCCTCGAGGGGGTGAGGGAGTACGACATCGATCACCGAATCGTCTGGCCCGACGGCACGGTTCGCTGGGTCCATGCCCAGGCGCAACTGACCCGAAACGCCGAAGGGAAGCCGGAACGGCTCCTGGGGACCGTCGTCGACATCACCGAGCGCAAGCGGGCCGAGGAGGCGCTCAAAGAGAGCGAGGAACGGTACAGACTCATCGTCACCAACACCTCGGACGGGATCTTCAGCCTGGATCTCGAAGGGCGCATCACCTTCGCCAGCCCGCACTGGGTCGAAAGGGGAGGCTACACCGAGGCGGAGGTCATCGGGCGCCGGATGACCGACTTCCTGCCGGAGGCGTCCCGTGCCGTTGCGGAGGAGAGGTTCGCCCTTGCGTTGCGGGGCGAGGACATCCCCCCGTATGAAGTCGAGCTCCTTGAATCCGGCGGCGCGCGCCGGGTGGTCGAGGTCAACATGTCGAGCCTCACCGCGGCGAGCGGAGAGGTCATCGGCAGGATCGGCGTTTTTCGCGACATCACCGAGCGCAAGCGGGCCGACGACCTGAAGGCCGCGATCTACGAGATCTCCGAAGCGGCGCAGCGAGCGATCAGTCTCGACGACCTGTTCGCCGCGGTGCACCGCATCGTCGGCCGGCTGATGGAGGCGCGGAACCTCTACATCGCCCTGTATGACGCGGCCACGAATCTGATCTCGTTCCCCTACTTCGTCGATGAGATGGATGAACGCCCGGAGCCGTTCCCGGCCGAGAGGGGAATGACGAGCTACGTCGTGCGCACCGGGAAGCCGCTGCTGGCGACTCCGGAGGTCCTGCGGGACCTCGAGGAACAGAACGAGGTCGAGCGGCTGGGTGCGGCTTCGGTGGACTGGCTCGGCGTCCCGCTCAAGGTGCAGGACAGGGTGATCGGTGTCCTGGCGGTCCAGAGCTACACCGGTCAGGTCCCCTATACCGAGGCCGAAAAGGGAATCCTCGTCTACGTCTCCGGTCAGGTCGCGCAAGCGATCGAGCGCAAGCGGGTGGAGAACGAGTTGCGGAGCAGCGAGGCCAGGTTTCGGAGCTACTTCGAGTTGCCGCTCTACGGCATCGCCATCAGCTCGGCGGAGAAGAAATGGCTCCAGGTCAACGACCGGCTGTGCGCGATCCTGGGCTATTCCAAGGACGAACTCACCACGATGACCTGGCCCGAGATCACCCACCCCGACGATATGGGGTCCAACGTCCGGCAGTTCGAACGCCTGCTCGGCGGCGAGATCGAACAGTACGAGCTCGAGAAGCGGTTCATCCGAAAGAACGGGGAGGCGGTCTGGACCAACCTGGCGGCCGGGTGCGTGCGGAGGCCCGACGGCAGTGTGGACTTTCTCGTCGTGCTCGTGGAAGACATCTCCGAGAGGAAGGCAGCCGAGGAGGCTCTGGAGCACAGCCGCGCCCAGCTCCTGCAGGCCCAGAAGATGGAGGCCGTGGGGCGGCTCGCGGGAGGCGTCGCCCACGACTTCAACAACGTCCTGCAAGCGCTTCTCAGCCAGGCGCAGCTCCTGCGCATCTACGCTCACGATCCGGAACGGGTCAAGGCACTCAGCCTCGAACTCGGCCAGCAGATCAGCCACGGGGCCTCGTTGACGCGGCAGCTCCTGCTGTTCTCGAGGCGCGAGACCGCCAGGCCGGAGTTCGTGGACCTCAACGACTCGGTGAGGGACGCGACGACCATGCTGCGGCGCCTGGTGCGCGCGAATATCGCCGTGGAGATCAAGCTGGCTTCCGAGACCTTGCCCGTGACCGCCGACCGCGGCCAGTTGGAGCAGGTGCTCGTGAACCTGACGGTGAACGCGGCCGACGCCATGCCCGAGGGCGGGACGCTGATCATCCGGACCGGCGTACTCGACGAGAAGCGCGTGTGGCTGAGCGTGGAGGACACCGGGACCGGGATTCCCGAGGCGATCCGCGAGCGCATTTTCGAGCCGTTCTTCACGACCAAGGGAGCGGCCAAAGGCACCGGGCTGGGACTCTCGGTGGTGCACGGCATCGTGACGCGGCACGGCGGGCGGGTCGAGGTCGAGAGCGTAGAGGGCCAGGGAGCCGTCTTCCGGGTGATCCTGCCGGCTGCCCGCGCGGAAGGGTTGGCCGCGGCGGAGGGAGTCCCGCAGGTGACCGCAGAGCCGCCGGTGGGCCGAGGGGAGCGGATCCTGGTGGTGGAGGACGAAGACGCGGCCCGGGAGGCGCTGCGCGACATCTTGCGGAGCCTCGGCTACGAGGTCATCGCGGCGGCGAGCGGCGAGGAGGCGGGGACATTGCCGGTGGAGGAGCCGTTCGACGTGCTGCTCACCGATCTCATGCTGCCAGGCATCGGCGGGACCCAGCTGGCGGCCGGCCTGCAAGAGCGCTGGCCGTCGCTGAGGACGATCCTGATGTCGGGGTACACGGAGGACGAGGCCGTGCGGAAAGGGACGAGCGAGGGCAACATCAGGTTCCTCCAGAAGCCGTTCGACATCGCCCATCTCGCCCGCGAGATTCGAGAGGCGCTGGCGGAGTGAGCGGAAGACGGCAGCGGAACCCGCAGGGGCTCACTTCGCGGGCGGGTGGAGGAACTCGTCCACCACACTGCACGAACATGTCGGGCTGATCCACGAACGTCATGTGACCGCTCTCCGGCAGGACCACGAGCTTCGAGCCCGGGATGAGGGCGTGCATCGCCCGCGCGATCGACGGGTCGCTCTCGTCGTGGTCGCCCACCGTGATCAGCGTCGGCACCTTGATCCCCGGCAGCCGGCCGGCGTACTCGACCGAGGCGAGGTTGCCGTCCACGACGAACTCCCCGTGCGAGCCCCACATCTCGCGGTAGACGTCCCACGCCGTGTTGCCGTTGGCGACCGGGTCGTAGTTCGGATCGGGCCGCCGCTGGTAGAGGTACGGGAAGTAGCCCTCGCCCCAGGCGGCGATCATGTACTCGTTGGTGTAGCGGTTCCTCTCGTAGGCCTTGCCGTGCCCGTACAGTCCGGCGGCCTCCATCCGGTCGATGCGGTTCCGCAGCTCCTCGGACATCGCCGCCTTCATGCGGAGGAACACCTCGTTGAGCGCCTTGGTGCTGTGGAACGTGCTGCACAGGACGAGGTGCGAGATGTTTCCCTGATGCGCGAACGCGTAGGCCTGTGCCAGCACGCCGCCGAACGAGTGCCCCAGAACGTTGATCTTTCCGAGCCCGAGCGCGACCCGCACCGCCTCGACGTCCCCGACCATCGCGTCGACGGTGTAGCGCGAGGCGTCCTCGAGCTTCTCCGAGCGGCCCGAGCCGCGCTCGTCGATGAACACCAGGCGGTTGTGGCGCGCGAGCGGCAACAGGTAGGGGAGGAAGTAGTCGTGCGAGGCCCCGGGACCGCCGTGGAGGACGACGAGAGGCGCGCCGCGGCCGACCGAGAGCGTGTAGATCAGGACGCCGCCCGCGTCCACGAACTGCTCCTGGACCGGGTAGACCGCGGGGGTCTCCGGGCGGTCGGCCGCCCGCGCCAGCCCGGCAGCCGCCGCCAGGCACACCACGACCGCCATCGGGACGAACAGCAACCGTGCCTTCATCGGGTCACCTCCAATTCGTCTTTTCCGGTTTCCGGCCGGCGGCGACGTGCTGCCGCGCCGCCAGGATCCTGTCCCGCAGCGCCGCCGCCTTCACCACGAAGGCGCCGCCGGCCTGCCAGGCGCGGGCGCCGCGGTCGGCCTGCTCCGCCGTCTTGAGAGCATCGTCCAGCCGGTTCTCGGCGAGAAGCCGCTCCGCGCGTTCCAGCTCGCCGCGGACCAGGGCCTCGTGGGCGCTGCGCACGAGCGCGGCGTCGCCACACGTGGAGAGGAACCGGGCGTTGACCTCGGCGGCGTACTCGAGCCGGTCCTGGCGCACGCAGAGCACGATCAGATCGCGCGCGGCGGGGTAGTCCTGCGCATCCAGGGCGAGGCACCGTTCGAGGGCGTCGACGCCGGCGGCGTCATTGTCTCCAACAAGGACGTACGTGCGGCCCAGCTCCGCCCATCCAAGGGCGAGGCTCGGGCAATGTTTGAGCGCCCGCCGCAGCAGGTCGCGGGCGAGCTCGGCGTCGGCGTGAGAGGGAGGGTTCCCTTTCTCGAGCCGATCGAGCAGCGCCTCGACGGCGTGGAGGTCCGTTCGGAGGTCGTCGGGGGCGAACTCGAGCGCCCGCTGGTACAGCGTCCAGCCCTCCTCGGGTCGGCCCTCCCGCTCGCGCGCGATCGCGAGCCCAGTGAGGGCGGTGACGTTGTGCGGGTTGAACCTGAACGCCTGCGTGAGGAACGCCTCCGCCGAGGGAAAGCTCGCCTGCGAACCCTCGAGCAGCAGGTACCCGAGCCGGGCGAGGACCTCGTCATGAGGGATGGCGGCGGGCGTGCCGACGCTGATCGGGTCGAGGTGATCGCCGCGGAGCACGAGGTACTGCATGGTGGGGCCGTTGACGTACGCCTTCAGCTCCTTCTCGAACTCGGGAACGCCGGCGCCGAACGCGGAGGCAAACGCCTGTTCGACCGTGCGGCCCGCCGCCAGCTGTTCGAGGTAGCGGCCAAGCTGGCCGCGGCGCCTCGGGCAATCGGCGTACAGGTAATGCACCATCGCCCAGGACTCGGCGTAGAAGAGCGGCGCCCGCTTGGCGTCGGTGTACAGCGGCGACGTACTGTCCGCGGCGAGGACCTCCGCGAGCGGCACCCACTCGCGCTTTCTGAGGAGCGCGATCTGCCCGGTGGGAAGGCCGATCCTCGCCGATCCGTCCTGGATGGAGAACGCGGCGTAGAAGTCGGCGGCGCCCTCCCTGAGCCAGAGCGGCAGGGGCCTTTGCTGGTTGCCCATGAACGCATGCGTCAGCTCGTGGTAGATGACGTGCTCGGCGTTCCACCGCCCGCTCGCGTCGAAGACGATGAGCGGCCCGTCCCAGGCGTGGATGAAGAAGCCCGCGACCTTCTTGGCCCGGCGCTCGAGGATGATGTCGCGGTAGGGGGCGAACGCCGACGTGCTCTTGAAGGCGTACACCGAGATCGGCAGCGGCGAGTGGATCGGCAGCTTCGAAGCCTTCGCGAGGACGGCTCGGAACCGCAGGAGGTGCTCGGCGATCTCCTCGGTCTTGCCCTTCCCGGCGTTCGAGACGATGACGAACTCGTCGGCCTTGAGCTCGACCCAACGTTCCAGTTCGCCGGGCGTCTTGACGATCTCGGGGGCGGGGGTGCCCGCGGCAACGACCGGCAGCGTCAGAAGGGTGACAAGCGCGGCGCAGCGGCGCAGCGCGCGAACCTTCGCAGTCGGGCCGGAGCTTGCCACAACGCTCGAGATTCTACGCTCGCCGACGCTACCCACCTACATGCCGCGCATGGCGTCGCGGAGCGCCGTGACCGCCCGGTCGATGTGAGGCGGGCCGATCGGGTACGGCGGCAGAAAGCGCACGACGTGGCTGCCGGCGGGGACGGCGAGCACCTTCTGTTGCTGCAAACCGCGCAGGATGTCGTCGCGGCGGTCGTTCACCACCAGGCCGAGCATCAGCCCGCGGCCTCGGGCCCCGGTCACCAGGTCGTGGGCCACCGCCCGCAGCGCGGCGAGGAAGGCCTCGCCGGTGAGGGAGACGTGCTGCAGCATGGCGGCGTCGAGCGTTGCGAGGACGAAGCGGACGCCCGCGAGGGCGAGGGGGTTGCCGCCGAACGTGGAGGAGTGGGCGCCGCGCTCGAGGCGCTCGCCGACGGCCCGCGTCACGACCGTCGCGCCGACCGGGATGCCGCCCGCGAGCCCCTTGCCCAGGCAGACGATGTCGGCCGCGACGCCCTCGTGCTCCGCGGCGAGGAAGCGGCCGGTGCGGCCGACGCCGCTCTGCACCTCGTCCGTGATCAGCAGGACCCCGCGGTCGGTGCACAGCTGCCGCGCCGAGCGCAGATATCCCTCCGGCGGCACGACGACGCCGCTCTCGCCCTGGATCGGCTCGACGATGAACGCGGCAACGCCCTCCTCGAGAGCGGCTTTCAGCGCCGCCGGGTCCCCGTACTCGACGTGGGTGAACTCCCAGAGCAGCGGCTCGAACGGCTCCCGGTACTTCGCCCCCCAGGTGGCGGAGAGGGCGCCGAGGGTCTTGCCGTGGTAGGCGCCGCGGCAGGCGACGAAGCGCCGCTTCCCGGTCGCCATCGCCGCGAACTTGAGCGCGGCCTCGACCGCCTCGGCGCCGGAGTTGGACCAGTACACGAGGCCGGGGTCGGCCGGGTTCACCCGCCGCGCGAGCGCCGCCGACGCTTGCGCCCGCACGTCGCTGGCGAAGCTGCAGTGGAGAGTCGGCAAGGCCCGCAGCTGCGCGATGAGCGCCGCTTCCAGCCCGGGGTGCCCGTAGCCGAGGATGTTGACGCCGTAGTTGCTCGCGAGGTCGAGGTAGCGTGCGCCGGCGTCGCTGACGAGCTCGACGCCCTCCCCCCGCGTGAGGGTCAGCCCCCGCCGGACGTAGAGGTTCGCCATGAACTCCCGCTGCGTGGCCGCGGCGTCGAAGGCGGGCCGGCTAGCCACGCTCACCTCCAGCCCGCGCGAGCCCGGACGGCAGGACCTCAGTCCCGGACCCGGCGAGCGCGTCGGCAAGCGGGTGCTCGGCGCGACCGTCCGCGATCACGACGCGCGGCGCGCGGTCTTCGAGGAGGCGGCGCAGGGCCATGAGCTTGCGTTTGAACCTGCCGCCGGCGGTCGCCTCCCAGCGCGCCAGCTCCTCGAGCTCGAGCGAGGCGATCACCGACGCGGGGTCCGCAGGGTCGCGCAGCATCCCCGGCGCCTCGATGAGCTGGATCACGGTGTCGGCTCGGAGGTCGCGCGCCAGCACGCCGACGATGTCGTCGTTCTCGGCGTTGATCGCCGCACCGGTCTCGTCGGCGATCGGCACCGTGAGCACGGGCGTGTGGCCGAGCGCCAGGAGCGCGCCGAGCAGTGCGGCGTTGACGGATTGCGGCTTGCCCGAGAGGTCGTGGAGGACGCTGGTCCTGCCGCCGGCCTCGACGCGGATGCCGCGGTTGCGCCTCCCCTGCACGACCCGTCCGTCGATCCCGCAGAGGCCGACCGCATCGACCCCGGCCTGCTGCATCGCCTCGACGATCCGCTTGTTGCGCGCGCCGGCGTAGGCCATCAACAGGAGGTCGATCGCCGCCCGATCGGAGAACACGCTCGCGACGCCGGAGGCCGAGGTCACCACCCGCGGGGCCCGGCCGAGGGCGCCTGCCAGCTCGTCGCGGACCGCGTTGGCGCCGTGCACGACGACGACCTCCTCGTCGATGCCGGCCAGGTCCCGGGCGATGCCCGGGACGTTGATCGTCCCTCCGCCGCCGATCTTGACGATGATCACGCGAACACCTCCGTGGCGCCGTTGTCCATGGGGCGCCAGCCGTCCTCGCCGGGCAACGGCTCGGAGCACAGGGCGACCCGCCCGTCGCGGGCCGCCACGTGCACGGTGAAATACTCGTGGCGCTCGGCGAACGACGAGTGGGCGACGATCCGCTCGCCGTCGCAGAGCACGACGTTCATCGCCCTGACGTAGCGGCTGCGGGCGCGGATCACCGCCGCTGCCCGGGCAACGCCCGCCCGGAGGTCGCCGCTCGTCAGTCGGCGGATCGTGTTGAACACCTTCTCGGCGCCGATCCGGCCGGTCTCGCGAATCCGCACCCCGTGCAGCTCGCCGTTGAACGCGAACGCGAGCCCGTCGGCGGCAAACGGCATGTTGTTCTCGACCACGATCCCCTCGTTGCGGAACGCCGAGCGGGCGTGGGCCACGAGCAGGGAGGTCTCGCCGAACCCCCGGAGGTCGTCGTCCCAGACCGGGGCGAGGCTGTGGTAGACCCTCCAGCCGGTCCCGTCGCGCCAGGCGCACCCCCACCCGTCGCCCTGGTACTCGGGGCTGCTCTTCGCCATCGCGGCGAACGCGTCGAGCAGCGGCGCGATGGCGAACGGCTGGCGGTCCTTGACGGCGAGCAGGCGGCACATCGCTCACACCGGATGGAGGCCGGCGAACTCCAGGCCCGCCGTCTCGTCGAGGCCGTGCATGAGGTTGAACGCCTGCACGGCCTGGCCCGCCGCGCCCTTGCCCAGGTTGTCGAGCGCGCTCATCACCACCAGCCGGTTGCCGTCCCCGTCCAGCTCGAAGCCGATGTCGCAGAAGTTCGTGCCGGCGAGCAGCTTCGGTTCCGGGTAGCGAAACGCCCCGTCGCGCTCCTTGACGATGCGCACGAACGGCTCGGCGCCGTACTCCTGGCGGTAGAGCTTCCAGATCTGCTTCTCGTCGACGCCGTCGCGGAGGAACACGTGGCAGGTGGCGAGGATGCCGCGCACGAGGTCGACCGCGGTCGCCGAGAAGTGGATTCGGGAGTCGCCGGAAAGCCCCAACTCCTGCAGCATCTCGGCGGTGTGGCGGTGGCCGGTGGGCTTGTACGAGCGCACGCAGTTGGCGCGCACCGGGTGGTGCGAGGCGGGCGACGCGGATGCGCCGCCCTCGCTCGAGCCGACCTTGGCCTCGACCACGGTGCAGCGGGGGTCGGCCACCCCGTGCTTGAACAGCGGGTGCAGCGCCAGGATCACCGCGGTCGCGTTGCAGCCGGCGCTGGAGACCAGGCGCGCGCCGCGCATCGCGTCCCGGTGCAGCTCCGGGATGCCGTAGACGAACGCGCCGAGCAGGTCGGGCCGCGGGTGGACAAAGCCGTACCAGCGCGCGTAGTCCTCGGCGCGGCGGAGGCGGAAGTCGGCGGAGAGGTCGATGACCCGTTCCGACCTTGCCAGCACGGCGTCGATGACCTCGACCGTGCGGCCGTGCGGGAGGCAGAGGAACGCCGTGTCGCAGGGCTGCAGGTCTCTCCATCCGGGAGAACTTGAGCGCCGTGCGCTTGCGCAAGTTGGGGTGCACCGCGGCGGCAGGCTCGCCGGCGCGGCTCTCCGAGGTGACCTGGCGCACCTCGACGCCGGGGTGGGCGAGGAGCAGGCGGAGGAGCTCGCCGCCCGCGTAGCCCGAGGCGCCGACGATCGCCACCGGGACCGCGCTCACGCCGGCACCCGGGCGCGCGCCAGCGCGAAGTCCACGATCCTGGCCGGGATGTCGACGCCCGTCGGCGCGATCGAGTTCTTGTACTCCATCGTGTAGTTCACCTCGTTGACGAGAAAGCCGCCGTCGGACTCGAAGATGTCGAGCGCGACCACGCCGCCCCCGACCGCCTTGGCGCCGGCGAGCGAGATCGCCGCCAGCTCAGGCGTGATCGGGCAGTTCGTCGCGGAGCCGCCCCGGGCCGTGTTGGTGATCCAGTGCTCGGAGCTGCGGTAGATCGCCGCCACGCACTCGTCGCCGACGACGAAGGCGCGGATGTCGCGGCCGGGCTTGGCGACGTACTTCTGGATGTAGAACACCGAGTGGTGGTAGGAGCCGAGCGTGGTCTTGTGCTCGAGCAGCGCCTCGGCGGCGTCGCGGTCGTTGACCTTGGCGAGCAGCCTCCCCCAGGAGCCGACCGCGGGCTTGAGCACGACCGGGTAGCCCATCGCCTCGATCGCCCCGATCGCCGCTTCCGGCGTGAACGCGACGCGCACCTCGGGCTGCGGCACGCCGTGCTCGGCGAGCGCGATCGAGGTGAGCAGCTTGTCGCCGCACGTCGCCGCCACCGCCGAGGTGTTGACGCAGGCGACGCCCTGGCTCTCGAGGAGGCGCAGCGCGTGGAGGGCGCGCGAGTGGTTGATGCAGCGCTCCACCACCACGTCGAGATCGTGCCGGGTCTGGCCGAGCGTGAAGGTGATCTCGCGGTCGTCGATCATCACCACCTCGACGCCCGGCCGCTTCCCAAGCTCCTCGAGCAGGAGCTTCTCGTCCTTGCGGATCAGCGAGTGGAGGAACCCGACCCTCATGACGCGAGCCTTTCGGCGCGCTCAGGGGGGGTGTACCGCTCCAGCGCGGCGCGCACGATGAGGAGCAGCTCGTCGAGCTCAACCGTGCGGCCGCTCTCGCCGACCTCCTTGACGCGCTTGAGGAGGGGACGGGCCAGCTCGTCCGGGAGGTCGCCGTAGCCGATCCGCTCGAGCGAGAACCGGAGCGACGCCATCCCCGCCATGTGGTCGAGCGCGATCTCCGGCGCTCGGCCCACGATCGCCGGGTCGAGGCTCTGGTAGTGCAGCGGGTTGCGGACGGCCGCCTGGGTGTGGACGCCGGCGCAGTGGGTGAACGCGTTCCTGCCCGTCACCGGCAGGTTGACGGGGACGCTCACCCTGGCGTACCGGCTGACGAGGTCGTACAGCGCGGGCAACCGAGTCAGGTCCCAGCGGCCGGCCATGCCGAAGTCGGACGCGAGCACGGCGAGCAGCGTGCCGAGGTCCACGATCCCGGCTCGTTCGCCGAGGCCGAGGACGGACGCGTCGATGATGCCGGCGCCGGCGCGCATGGCGTCGAGGGCGTTGGCGAGGGCGAGACCGCGGTCGTTGTGGCAGTGGACCGCGATCTGCGGCTGGAACCCCCGCAGCGCAAGCTCCGCCCTGAGGCGCGTGACGTACTCGAACATGCTGCGGTCGGTGCCGGGGATCATGTAGCCGGTGGTGTCGGCGATGCTGATCACGTCGGCACCGGCGGCGCAGGCGGCCACCGCCGCGGTCACGACGTTCCCCCACGGCGAGCGGACCGCGTCCTCGGGCGTGTAACGGACGACGAGGTCCGGCCTTCGCGCCTTGGCGAGGCGGATCACCGCGGCGATCCGCGCGACCGCCTCGTCGAGGTCGGTCGCGCGATCGGCCAGACGCGTCTCCGAGACGCAATAGAAAACGCCGAGGAAGCCGACGCCGCACTCGAGCGCCGTCTCGACGTCGCCCTCCAGCGAACGGGCGTGCGCGCCGACGAGCGGTCGAAGCCCGCGCCCGGCGATGGCCCGCACCGCCCGGTGGACCCCCTCGGTCACCGCCGGGTGGCCGGCCTCGATGACGTCCACGCCGATCTCGGCGAGCAACTCGGCGATCGCCAGCTTGACGTGGAGGTCGAAGCAGACGCCGGGCGTCTGCTCGCCCTCGCGCAAGGTGCTGTCGAGGATGCGCAGCATCACTGCCCCCAGTCCTCTTCCTCGGTCGGGGCTTCGACGAGCACCGGCGGGTCGAGTGCCTGGACCTCGAGGTCGGCGCCGCAGTCGCCGCAGCGCACCACTTCCGACGCGCGCACGTCCCCCGGCAGCTCGACGGTTGCGTCGCAGATCGGGCAGCTGCTGTGAAGTGGACTCATTCTTCCTCCAAGTGACGGCGCCAGAATCGGCCGGGTCGTGGGGTGTTGTCAAATTTCTCCAAAGGATTGACGGAAATGGTTCTATCTGTTAATTTTTGTACGATGCGGACGACGGCCGCCGTGGTGGAGGAGCTGGTTCGAGAGTCGCCAATGCTCGAAGAGGGGCTCGCCGCTGGCGTCCTCAACCTCTCCGCGCTGGCGCGCCGCCTGCGGCCGCAGGTGGACGCCGCCGTGGGGAGGGGCGTGTCGGATGCGGCCGTGATGATGGCCTTGAAGCGCCTCGCCCCGCGGATCGCCGCGCACGACCGCTCGATCGTGAAGCTGCTGCGCCAGATGCGCGACCTCACCGTGCGCTCGAGCCTGGTCGAGTTCACCTTCCGCAGCTCGCCGACGCTGCTCGAGCGCCATCGCAACCTGCTGTCGAGTATTGGGGAGGAGCGGGACGCGTTCCTGACCTACACGCAGGGGGTGTTCGAGGCGACGCTGATCGCGAGCGCGCGCCTGGCGGGCCGTATCGAGACCGCGTTCGGCTCCGAGCAGCTGGTGAGCCGCCTCGACGACCTGTCGGCGATCGTCATCCCGCTGCCGCCGAAGAGCGTGCAGACGCCGGGGGTCCACTACACCCTGCTCAAGCAGCTGGCGCTGGCCGGCCTCAACGTGGTCGAGGTGGTCTCGACGTACGGCGAGCTGACCATCGTGCTCGCCAAGGACGATGTGGACCGAGCGTTCTCGATCCTCAAGCGCTTCCTCTGGCCGTGAGTCGGAGGCCTGACCGGGCCGAGCCGCGGACCGTGCGCCTGGGTGTCAGAGGCGTTCGCCCACGCGCGGGGGTTCCTGGTTCCGGGGACGGGTGGGCACCCCCAGCGACGCCGAAGTCCACCAGCGCGCGGTGGACGGTTTCCGCCCGAGGTCCTCAGGGCTGCGGCTTCTGGCGTGTCCAGCTCGTACAACCGCAGGCGGGACACGTGTCGATCCCCCGGTCCGCTCCCGGCCCCGCCTCCCGCCCTTCCGCCTCGGAGACCGGCTCTCGACCGACCCGCTCGTACCCGCACTCCCGGCAGAACAGCGCGACCTCTCGCGTCTTGGGCTTTGTCGTCACCGGGGGGTTCGCATCGCCGCCCCTTGCCGGCGCCGTGCGCGCGTGGACCCTGACGGAGGCGACCGCCGCCAGGTTCACCCAGACGTCGTCGAGCCCGTCCCGGAGTTCGAGGGAGGTCGGGCCGATCGACGCGAGGATGCCTACGATCGGATCCTGCCGTCCGGTCAAGACCACCTCGACCTCCTTGCCCTTCGACGCTTCGAACAACCCTGATGGAGCCTCCATCGATCCCTCCCGCGTCCCCGCTTCCGGCTTCCGCCGGGGTCCGTTTGCGCCCCGAGAGCCTCCCGGCCCTCGACCGTGATCCGCTTGCATCCCGGGGGCGACGTCATCCCCGTCCCAGCGCAATGGTAGTGGCAATCGGTGTCCGGTCGAGCGCGGGAAACGGGTGAAGGGGGCCGGCCCGGCCCGGAGGAGCTTCCCGCCGGGCCGCGGTCGCAGACGCGCTCACTTGGCGAGGCCGGTGCGCGCGAGCAGCGCCGCGAAGCGCGGGTCGCTCCGCAGCGGGTCGAACGCGGGGTCGACCTTGAGGGTCCCCAACATGCTCGCGCGCTCGTCGCAGGCGCGGCCGAGCCACTCGAAGGCGCGGTCACGATCCCCGAGTCCGATAGACACTCCAGCAACGTAGTAGCTCGAAACGTAGCGCCGACGCCCGAGCGCCAGCAGGCCGTCCAGCAGCGCTCGGGCGTTACCCTTCCTGCCGGCCAGGCCATAGGTGTAGCCGAGCGCGGCCATCGCGGGCGGTATCGGACCGAGGCGGTTGACCCGCTCCAGGGCTTCGACCGCCTCCGCGTACCTGCCCTGCTGCGCGTACGCGAGGCCGAGGCCGAGCCACGCCTGGGAGAACTCGGGGTCCATCGCGAGCGTCTGACGGTAGTACCGGACCGCCTGCTCGTAGTCGCGCCGGTAGTAGGAGAACCATCCCCGGTCCCCGTTGGCAACGAGGGAGAGGGGGTCGATCTCGAGGGCGAGCCGGATTTCCCGGTCCGCTTCTTCTGTCTTGCCCTGCTCCGCGAGCATCTCGGCCAGCCACTGGTAGGCGGCGGCGTAGTTGCGGTCCAACTCGAGGGCACGGCGCAACTCGCGCTCGGCGGCGGCCCTGTCCCAGTCGTACAACCAGAGCACGAGGCCGAGCGACGCGTGCGCTTCGGCGAGATCCGCGTCGATCAGGAGCGCCTTCCTCGCGAGGGCCCGTGCCCTCGGCATCGCTTCGTTGGCCGGGGCGGCGCCGTACTCGTTCGTGCTCTCGATGGCGTAGCAGTCCGCGAGCCCGGCGTAGGCGAGGGCGTAGGTTGGGTCCTGGTCGATCGCGGCCTTGAAGCACGCGATCGCGTCCTCGAACCCCTTCTCGTTCCGCTTGCCCCAGAAGTACCGGCCCTTGAGGTAGAGGGTGTAGGCCTCGGCGTTCGCCGTCGAACGCCTGGCAAGTTGGGTGCGCTCCTTCCCGGAGAGCCGGATGCGCAGGCCCTTCACGATCTCACGCGAGATCTCGTCCTGGACGGAGAGGATGTCGGCGATGGGGCGCTCGATGTGCGCATCCCACAGCTGCGTCCCGTCCTCGGCGTCCGCCAGCACGGCGTCGATGACCAGGGTGTCGCCGCGCCGCAGCAGCGTCCCGGTGAGCACGGCGCGAACGCCGAAATCGCGGTGGACCCTCTGCGGGTCGACCTGTGTGCCCTTGTAGCGTGCCATTGCGCTCTCGGCGATGATCCGGAGGTCGGGCAGCGCCGACCGCAGAGTCCTGTTGAGCGTCGCGGGGATGCCGTCGCACAGGTAGTCGGTCCCCTTCCCGGCGGCCTCGGCGTCGTGAAACGGGGCGATCGCGAGCGAGTCGATGGTGCGCCGGTGGCCCTCGAGAACGAGCGGCGCGACCAACACGGCGACGGCGACCAACAGGGCGCCGGAGAGGAGCCAGACAAGCCAACGGTAGCGCACGCGCGTCGCTGCCAGCTGCGACCGCAGGCGATCGCTGCTGCCCGAGCCTCCCGCGGGTCGCGGCAAAGCGACTGGTTGCGGCGGCGCGGCGGATTGCGCCGGGGCGGCGGGTTCCGGCTTCGCGGCTTCGATCCGTTGGGTTGGAGCCACAAGCCTGTACCCCCACCTGGGGGCCGAGGCGATGAACCTCGGCTCCTTGGGGTCGTCGCCGAGCGCGCGCCGCAACAGCATCACCCTCTGCGTGAGCGCCTCGTCGTTGACCAGCTCGTGCGCCCACACGGTGTCGAGGAGCTCCTGGCGGCGGACCATGCCGGGCGCGCGGCGGACGAGCTCGACGAAGAGCTCGAAAGTCTTGGGTGGGAGCGGCACGAGCGTGCCGGCACGCGTCAACAGGCTGGCCTCGACGTCGAGCGTGAGGTCGCCGACCCGATACACCTCGTGGCCAGCACGTTCGTTCATGTTGATTCTCTGGTCAGAGTACCGCCGCTCGTGTCCATTTTCAACCAAACAAACGCGTTCTAGACAGAATCACGTTCTCAGGATGTCGCGCCGATGTTGCCGCAACGTTGCCGAACCTTGACCTGCGCGTGAGGCCCTCATCAGGACGGTGCAGCGGCCGGAGCCGAGCGTGTGTGGCAAGCGGTCCACCCCGGTGCGTGGGACCGGGGCGAAAGGGAGGTCGGCGATGCGAGGTCGGAATCCGAGCAGGCTCGTGAGTGTGGCGTTGCTCGTCGCGCTGACACCGTGGTGCCTCGGCTGCGCGACCGAGGTCCACCTCCAGCGGTCCGGCGTGGCCGTCGTGGGGGCCGGAAACGGGCGGTTGGTGGTGCGGGTGTTCGAAAACGCGTCGGCGAGGAGGCATGAGATCAGCACCCGCCGGCGGGTCGTGACCGAGCTCTACCGGGTCGAAGGCAAGTCCAACACCCTCGTGCACCAGGACAGCGAGGCCCGCTGGTCGATCTCCGACCTCCCGCCCGGCGACTATGTGCTGCAGGTCAACAGTCAAATCGACGACCGCGGCAACCCCCAGGCGCTCCCCTCAACCCACAAAGACGCGTTCGTGGTCCGCGCCAACGAGACGGCGATGGCCGACGTGGTGCTGAACGACTCCCGCAAGGTGTGGGTCAAGGTGGCGGTCGGGGTCGTGGTCGTGGTCGGTTTGGGGTTTTGGCTGGGCCACGAGGCGATGAGGGACTGGCATCCAATCGGGGGCGTTTCGTCCCACTGATCGCGGGCCGGCACCAACCAGCGTGCGAGTGGTTCCGAGCGTGGTCGAGGAGGGAGGACGCGATGAACGCAACGGCCGTACTGGTGGTCCTCACGGTGGCGATCGTCGTGCTGGTCATGGCTCTGATCCCGCCGGGGTGGCGAGCCCGCGGACGAGGGCATGAGCGCCGAGAGGGGGCGTGAGACGAGAGACATTCTTCACCTCTTCCGCAACCGGATGGAGGCCGGTGCGGGGATCCGCCGGCGAAGGGGAGTAACGGTCCAGACGCGCTGTGTACCGAGACAAGGAGGATGCGGACAATGACAAGGCAGCGCAACAGCAGAATCAACCGTACCGATGCGAGAGGGATGGGCGGATGGCCAGCCGGTCGGCTGCGGCGCGTCGTCACCTGCCTGGCGGTGGCCGTCGCGGCGGTGGCGTGTCTCGGAACCTGCCCGGCGCTCGAAGCTCGCCCGGCCACGATCACCCTGCTCCACGTCAACGACACCCACTCGCACCTCGACGCCTGGGGGCCGAAGGACCGGCACCTCGAAGGAACCGTCGGCGGGATGGCCAAGGCCGCGAGCGTGATCGCCGCGGTGCGCGCGTCGGAGCCCAACGTGCTCCTCCTGCACGCGGGCGACGTCTTCCACGGCGACCTCTTCTTCAACCAGTACTTCGGGGTCCCCGAGCTGCAGCTGATGAAGCAACTCGGGTTCGACGCCATGGCGGTTGGCAACCACGAGTTCGACTTCGGGCCTGACGTGCTCGCCGGCTCGCTCGCGGCGGCGTTCGGCGACGGCACGTTGCCGCTGCTGTCGGCGAACCTCGACCTAAGCAGCTACCCGGCGCTTGAGACCTGGATCCGGCGCAGCATGATCAAGCAGGTCGGGGGCGTGTCGATCGGCATCTTCGGGATGACCGTCCCGGACGACGTGATGAACTCGCCCGCGCCGGTGGTGATCCTTGGCGCCGGCCACCCCGAGCTGCTGATGGAAATTGCGGCGCAACAGGTCGCGGACCTGCGGACCCGCGGTGCCGAGGTGGTGATCTGCCTGTCCCACCTCGGGGTGCTCTACGACCGGGCGATGGCTGCCGGCGTCCCCGGCATCGACATCATCGTCGGCGGCCATGACCACTACGCGTTCGAGCGGCCTGAGGTCGTGACCAACCCGGAGGGGAAGCCGACCCTGATCCTCCAGGCGGGGTCGCACTACGAGTACGTCGGGCGGCTGCGCTTCACGCTCGACGCGGGGGCGGTCAAGGTCGCCAGCTACAAGCTGCTGCCCGTGGACGAGCGGGTGCAGCCGCTGCCGCAGGTCCAGGGCGTGGTGGACGATCTCAAACAGGGCATCGTCGCCAGGTACGGCGACGTCTATGAGCTCCGACTCGCCACCGCCGTCAGCGACCTCGAGACGGTCACCGAGTCCGAGCGGCCGGAGCGCGACAGCGCGATGGGCGACCTCATCACCGACGCGCTGCGCGCCAGGACCGGCACCGACATCGCGATCACCGCGAACGGCCTCATCTCGGAAGGGATCTTCAAGGGGCCCATCGTCGGGATCGACCTCTTCCGGCCGGTGTCCTACGGCTACGACCAGGCGACCGGCCTCGGCCTCAAGGTCGCGACGTTCCGCATCGCGGGCGCCGAGCTGGTCAAGAGCCTCGAGACCGGCCTTGCCTATCTCGGGGTCAACGAGGACTTCTTCCTCCAGGTCTCCGGCATGAGCTTCGCGTACGACCCGAGGGCCGACGTCGGGTCCCGCGTTCAGTTGCAGTCGGTCCGCGTGCACGGGCAGCGCCTCGACCCCTATCGTCTCTACTCGGTGACCGTGAACGAGGCGATCGCGGCGCTGCTGCCGGGGATGGGCGTCGAGGTGTCGGAACTCGAGGTCCTGCCGGATCTCGAGTACGACGTCCTGAAGGACCACGTGGTTTCGCTCCATCGGGTGGACGTCAGGCCGGAGGGAAGGATCGTGGACGTCAGCGTCCGCCGGCGCAGGGAGAGATAGCCGCGCTCGGCGCTTGAGAAGTTGGGTGCGTGGTGGGGGCGCCGGACGGGTGCGAGCTCGCCCGGCGCCTTTCGTTGCAACCGCTTGGGGAGTCGGGATGGCCGCCCGCGGCTCCGCCGAAGTCGAGGACCGCAGAATGGGCGGCCGGTTGGCGGCCCGCCCCGCAACCACGCCAGCCTTACTCCGGTGTTTACTTGACGGGGTGCCCGGCGCTGCTAGGATGATCTCAAGTCAGGGAGGGAAATGTGTCTGCCGAGGTCGGCAGGTTCTGGCGGCACCGATGCCGGCGAGGCGAATCGTTTGCCAGGTGAGCCGGGCTGAGAAGCCGCTATCCGAAGGGAGGGAACGATGAGCAGCTTCACCTTTGGAAGCAGGACGTACGCGGTGGACACCCAGGACTTCCTCGCGAACTTCAACGACTGGGACGAGAACTTCGCGCGGGGAATGGCCCCCAAGGTCGGCGTCATCGCCGGCCTGAGCGAAGACCATTGGCGGGTCATCCGTTTCATTCGCGAGAGCTTCGTGACGAAAGGCAGGTGCCCGTTGGTGTACGAGACGTGCCGGACCAACCGGCTGCACCTGCAGGAACTCAAGACCCTGTTCCCGGCGGGGTACCTGCGGGGAGCGTGCAAGCTGGCCGGCGTCACGTACGCGGAGGGGTACCTCGACCAGGCGTGGGCCGAGGAGCTCGCCGAACACGTCACGACCGAAAGCCAGGAGAAGGTCTATGAGGTCAACGTGCGCGGCTTTCTCGTCAACCCCTACGCGTGGGACGAGCGATTCGCCCGCTACAAGGCCTGGGAAATGAAGATGCCCAAGCTCACGGAGCAGCACTGGAGGATCCTCCACTTCCTGCGCAACACCTTTGCGGAGAAGAACCTGGTCCCCACCGTCTACGACGCGTGCGAGGCCACCGGCATCGGCATCGAGGAACTCGAGAAGCTCTTCCCCGACGGCTACCACCGTGGCGCCGTCAAGATCGCCGGGTTGCGGGTTCGCTAGCCGCGACGGGCTCGCCGGCCGAGGCTCGGGAGGCCCTCCCTCCGGCCCCCGTCGGGGCCACGCGTTCCGCGATCGGCTCGCCCCGGAGCCTTCACGCTCCCAGACGAGCCGACGTGGTCAGGCCCAGTCCGGAATTCCAGCCATTCGCCTGAGGCACGGGCCTACGGTAGTCACCTGCCGCGGGCTCGCCTTGCGCAACCAGCCGGTTCGCCTTCGTCCCGAGCCGAACCGCGCCGGCCCGGCCGAGCGTGTTCCGCTGCGCAGCCGGGAGGGGCGCTGCCTTCACACCCGAAACAACGTCGTGTCCCCGGGCCGCCGGAGGGACGACGCGCACGCGCCGAGGTCCTCCGCCACCTGGTCGACACGATCGTAACGAACCGTCCCAGAGACGGCGAAGCGCTCGAGGACCCGGGAGAGCGCAACCGGAATGTAGGGGAACACCTTGCCCAGGTTCATCACCCGGAAGGGGAAGAACACGCTCGCATCGCCCTCCTGCAGGGCCGTGGCGAGTTCGGGTCGCTGCTCGAACGCGTCCTGGAAGGTGATGAACCCCTTGGCCACGACGCAGTGCAGCAGGTTGCCGACGCTCCAGACGTCGTACGCGGGCGTGTCCTGGTCGAGGTCGAAGTCGATCCACCGGAGCCGTGCGCTGCCGGCCTCGACGAAGATGTGGTCGTTGCGGATGTCGCCGTGGGTCAGGCCGCTCCGGTGGAGCCGTTCGATCGCGAGCAGGCTGTCGGCCGTCGCCGCGAGCACTCCCGGGAACACCGACTCGATATACGCCTCGTGGGTGAGGGGTAGGCCCAAGATCCGCGAGAGGAAGGTTTCCCCTTCGATGACGTCGATGACACGGACCAGGTTTCCCCGCTCGTCGCGCACCGAGCGGCCGTTCATGTACCGGGGGTCGCCCCGCACCAGATCGAGAACGGCAGCCTCCTTCTCGGCGCTCCGCACGCAAACGACCTCGAGCTGGCCGATACAGGCCCGGAAACGCTCGTGGAACACCATCTTGAGGATGTGCCGGGACCCGCTCCCCAGAGCGAGGGCGCGCTTGACCCAGAACTTGGGCTCGCCTGCGAGGCCGAAGCGCCGCTCCCGCTCGGTGCCCGTGACCAGGAACAGCTCCCCGCCGAGCTCGACGACGGAATCGCGGTCGATGGCCATGAACTCGGAGGTGTCCCGAATGACGCGGGACGACCCAGGCAACAAACGGCCCGTCAGTTCGGCCACCCGGTCCCGCGCCCACGCCGGCAGAGGCTCCGTCGAAGTCGCCACGGTCTCAATATGCCACGGATCTCGTCCGATCCGATGTCCGGGACCCCGGGCGGATCCGCGACGACCGCCGCGCGTGCGCCCCGGGGCCGGTCCCCGACTCAGGCGTGCGCGGTGAGGTCGTCGGGCCCAGGGTGGCCGGACGTGCGCGATCGCCGGCCGGCGCTCACGCCGGCTGCAGCATCTCCAGCGCTACGGCCGTCATCAGCCGCACGCCGAGCGGCAGCACCCTCTCGTCGATGTCGAACCGGGCGCTGTGGTGAGGGTGGGGCCTGCCGTCGCCCATCCCCAGCAGCGCGAACGCACCCGGAACGCGCTGCAGGTAGTAGGCGAAGTCCTCCCCGCCCATCACCGGAGCCACGGTCTTGACGGCGTCGCCGCCCAGCTCCAGCGCGGCGACGCGACGCACGAGATCCACCGACGCGGCGTCGTTGACGACCGGCGGGTAGCCTTCCTGGTAGGTGAACGCGGCGGTCGCGCCGAACAGCCGGCACGTCGCCTCGCAGACCTCGCCGAGCCGGCGCTTGACTGCGAGCTGCGTCGCCGGGTCGAACGTCCGCACCGTGCCGGTCAGCGTCACCTCGTCCGGGATGATGTTGTGGATCCGGCCGCCGTGCACCGTCGTGAACGAGACGACGACGGGTTCGAGCGGGCTCGTGAACCGGCTGACGATCGTCTGGGCGGCGACGACGACGTGCGACGCGACCACGACGGGGTCCACGGTCAGGTCGGGCTGCGAGGCGTGGCCGCCGCGCCCCTGGACGACCACCTCGAACTCGTCGGCTTGGGCCATCGCCGCGCCGGCGCGCAGGCCGACGGCGCCGCTCGGCAGCGGCTGCCAGAGGTGGAGCCCGAAGATGCGCTCGACGCCCTCGAGGGCGCCCTCTTCGATCATCAGCGCCGCGCCGCCCGGGGGGTCCTCCTCGGCCGGCTGGAAGAGGAAGACGACGGTCCCCGAAAGCGCGTCCCGGCGGGCGGCCAGCACCTTGGCGGCCCCCATCAGGATCGCCATGTGGCCGTCGTGGCCGCACGCGTGCATGACGCCGGGGTTTTCGGACCTGTAGCCGTGGTCGGCGATCTCGGCCACCGGCAGCGCGTCCATGTCGGCCCGGAGCGCCACGGTCCGGCCCGGCCGCCCGCCGCGGAGGACGCCGCGCAGCCCGGTGCGGCCGCAGGTCCGGACCTCGATCCCCAGCGACTCGAGGAACGCCCGGACTACGGCCGAGGTGCGTCGCTCCTCGAACGCCAGCTCGGGGTGGCGGTGGAAGTCGCGCCGCCACTCCACCAGCGTTGCGGCCATCGGATCGATTTCTGCTGCGAGGTTGCCCATCGTTCGCTCCTCCCGCAACGGTGTGCTCAGCACTGCGTTCCAGGAACGTGCGCGCCGGCCGGCTCCCCGGCGTTGACGATCGCCATCGATGTGAGGGTGACCGCCGCGTTGACCACGAGGCCGACGAACCCGGCGTTCAGCCCCAGGAACGGGTCGTGGCCGCTCCAGACGAGGGCGACGACGACCGCGACCCCGGCCACGAGGCCGAGGATGACCGGACGGGCCGTGGCGCGGCGGGCGAACACGCCGAGCACGATGCCGGGGAAGAGCTGCGCGATGCCGTCGTAGCCGAAGATCAACAACCTGACCAGCTCGTGCGGCGACCAGAGCGCGAGCGCCAGCGCGGTGACGGCGATCGCCAGCATGAAGCCGCGCGACGCGCGCATCAGGTGCTGCTCGCTGACGGCGGCGCGCCGCAACGGCCGGTAGAGGTTCTTCGCCACCAGCGCCGACGCCCCGAGCAGGAGCATCGCCGCCGGCACCATCGCCGTGACCGCGCCGGCGCCTCCGACGAAACCGGCGAACCAGCCCGGGTAGCTGCGGTTGACGAGCGTCAGCAGCGCGGTGTCCGGGTTGGCCAACCCCGGCATCACGAGCAGCGCGGTGAAGCCGACGAAGAAGACGAGCAGGACCGGCAGCTGGTAGAGCGGCATGATGACCGCGTTGCGCCGGAGCGTGCGATCGTCCTTCGCGGAGAACGCCGACGCGAACGTGTGCGGCCAGCAGTAGAAGCCCATGCCCGTGAGCAGAACGGTGCTGACCACCCACCCGGCGCCCATCGTCGTGGTCGCACCCGGGAACGTGAGGTGGGTGGGGTGCTGGCGTATCAGCTCGGCGAGCATCTTGCCCACGCCGCCGAAGTACATCGCCGGCAGCCCGATCCCGATGACGACGACGGCGACGATCATGGCGACGTCCTTGATGATCGCCACCCACGCGATCCCCTTGATCCCGCTGGTGTAGACGAACACGCACGTGACCGCGAAGGAGACGACGATGGCGAGGCGGGAGGAGACCGCGCCCGCACTCGCGATCTCGACGATCATGCCGAGGCCGGCGAGCTGGAGCTGTAGGTAGGGCACGATCGACACGACGCCGATCAGCACGACCAGCGCGGCGAGCACCGGGGAGTCGTACCGCGCCAGGAAGAAGTCCGGCTGCGTGTGCAGGCCGAGGCGCTTGGCCATGCGCCACACCGGCGGGAGCAGGAAGAACGAGACGATGTAGCCGATCGTGCCGTAGGCGAGGATGTAGAACGCCGGCGCGCCGCGCGAGTACGCCCAACCGCTGGCGCCCAGGAACGTGAACGTGGTGTAGATCTCGCCGGCCGTCAGCAGCCAGACGAGGACCACGCCGAACCGGCGGCCGCCGACGGCCCAGCGCTCGATGTCCATCGCCCCCCGGCCGCGGCCGATGACGCCGACCGCCGCCGAGAGGAGGACGAAACCCGCGATGACGAGCAGGGGTGTCGTCACCGTCCGGCTCCGCCCGCCGCGCGGCCGGCCGCCCCGGCGGCGAGGAGGTAGGCGACCCCCAGGAAGACCGGCGTGAGCAGGACCCAGCCCAGGATCCAGAACAGCAGGAACGGCAGGCCGAGGACGACGGGCTCGAGGCGGTTCGCGAACGGCAGGCCGGCCACGAGCGCCACCGCTGGGACCAGAGCGGAAACGAGCGCACGGATTGGAACTTCCCTTGGCACGGTCTCGATGGTACCCCGGCCCGAAGCGTGGGCAACCCATCCGGGGACATGAAGGCGGCCGCCTGGCGCCGGGCCGCCACCTGGAGAGGCTGAACCAGAAGCGTCGGGTGGCGCAGGATCTTCCGGTTGCGCTGGGCCTCGGAGACGCTAGAATCTTGAGAGAACGATTGCTTTCACGAAGCGCGCCCGCGTCGCGGCCGCCATTCCGCGAGCGGCAACCGTACCGAGGAACGTCGCGACCCGACACTCCCGGCGAGCGGATTCCGGCAGCGAGGCGAGGTGGCCATGAGCGAGCGGTCCATCCTTGAGATCTTCCAGCGCGACGTGGCGGTGGAGAAGGACCGCCACTGCGCCCTCTACCGCCCCGGCGAGGTGCGGTGGTTCTCGACCAGCGAGATGCTCGAGCGCACCGCGGCGCTGGCCCAGGGCCTCGCCCGGCTCGGCGTGGCGTCGGGCGACCGGGTGATGCTGATCTCGGAGAACCGTCCGGAGTGGCACATGGTGGACCTCGCGGTGCTCGACCTGGGCGCCGTGGACGTGCCCGTGTACACCACCCTCACCGCCGCCCAGATCGCCTTCCAGGTGCACGACTCCGGCAGCCGCGTCGCCGTGGCGGACACCCCGGAGCACGCCGCCATGCTGGTCGGCGTGCGCCGCGACAGCCCATGTCTCGAGCACGTGGTGCAGATCGAGGGGACGCCGGCGACAGGTGCCGTGTCGCTCGAGGAGGTCGTCGCTTCCGGCGCCTCCGAAGACGCCGTGTCGCGTTTTTGGGAGCGCGCGAAAGGGATCGCTCCCGACGACCTGGCCACCGTCATCTACACCTCAGGCACCACCGGCGAGCCCAAGGGCGTGAAGCTGACCCACCGCAACTTCATCGAGAACTCGGCGGCGGTGTCGGCGCGCACGCCGGTGACCGGTCGCGAGCTGGTCCTCGAGTTCCTGCCGCTGTGCCACGTCCTCGAGCGCTGCGCGGGGTACGCCTACATGCGGCTGTCGTGCCCGCGTGCGTACTGCTCCGCACGGCACGTGGCGGAGCTGCTGCCGGTCATCAGGCCGGTGTACTTCTGCAGCGTCCCCCGCGTGTTCGAGAAGGTCCGGGACGCGGTGCTCACCAAGGTGGACGCGGCGTCGCCGGCGCGCCGCCGGCTGTTCCGCTGGGCCCTGGCCACGGGCACGCGGGTTGGCGCGGCCCGCCTGGAGGGGAGGCGTCCTGGCGCGGGCACCGCGCTCGCCCACGCCGTCGCCGACCGGCTCGTGCTCTCCAAGGTGCGCGCCGCGCTCGGCGGACGGGTGGCCTACGCCCTCTCCGGCGGCGCCCCGCTGCCGGTCCGAGTCAACGAGTTCTTCCACGCCCTGGGGATCCCCCTCCAGGAGGGCTACGGCCTCACCGAGACGTCGCCAGGGATCGCGGTGAACGGCTGCCTCCCCGGGGAGAACCGCCTGGGCGCGGTGGGGCGCCCCCTCGACAACGTGGAGGTCCGCATCGCGGACGACGGCGAGGTCCTGGTGCGCGGCCCCAGCGTCACGCCCGGCTATTGGCACCGGCCGGACGCGACCCGCGAGGCGTTCTCCCCCGACGGCTTCTTCCACACCGGCGACATCGGCCGCATCGACGGCGACGGGTTCCTCTACATCACGGACCGCAAGAAGGACCTCATCGTGACGGCCGGCGGCAAGAACGTCGCCCCGCAGCCGATCGAGGAGCTGCTCAAGCGGTCCCGGTTCGTGGACGCCGCGGTGCTCATCGGCGACAGCAGGCCGTTCATCGTGGCCCTCCTCTCCCCCGACTTCGCCGCCCTTCGAGGCTGGGCCGCGGGGCAGGGCATCGCGGAGGAGGAGCCCGGCGCCCTGGCCGCCCACCCCCGGGTGCAGGCCCTGTTCCGCGAGGCGGTGGAGGGTGCCAACGCCGAGCTGGCCCACTACGAGCAGATCCGCCTGTTTCGGGTGCTGCCCCTGACTCTCAGCATCGAGGGGGGGCAACTCACCCCCACGCTCAAGGTGCGCCGGCGCGTCGTGGAGAGGGAGTTCGCCGCCCTTGTGGAGGAGATGTACGGGAGGGAGGGCCACACCGAACCGTCAGCGGCGCAACTCCACCTCGAGGGTGTCGCCGCCTTCCAGAATCGAGACCTCCAGCCCCGGTGACCGCGACGGGCGCGGGTCTCGCGGTCGGGTCGGCCGGTCGCGAGCGGCCAGGGTTGACGCGGTCGTCGGATGCGACGAGATTGGGTTCGAGGACACCGGATTCGGAGGCTAACGTCATGACCACCCCCTCCGTGGATGCGATCGTCACCGAGTTGGCGGCGCGGAGCATCAGCTGGAACCGGATGCGGCAGCGCATCGGCGCGGCCCTCGCGAGCGAGAGGCCGGAGCAAGAACCCGAATGCCACATGGGTCCGTACGTCGCCGTGGCCAGGCAGCGCGGGGCGGGCGGGATCGAGCTCGCCCGGCGGGTCGGCGCGGCGCTCTCCTGGCCGGTCCTGGACCGCGAGGTGGTGGACCTGGTGGCGGCGCACCTGCACGTCAACCCGTCGATGATGAACCTTCTCGACAAGGACGCCGCGAACTGGGTGACCGACGTCCTCGGCGACCTCATGCCGCACGCCATGGTCACGCGCGACACCTACACCCACGAGTTGCGACGCGTCCTTCAGCTCCTCGCCGTGCACGGGGAGGTGATCTTCCTCGGGCGCGACGCGAACTTCTTCCTGCCGCACGAACGGGGCCTCTCGGTCCGGGTGGTGGCGAACATCGAGGACCGCATCGCCCGCGTCCGTTCCCGGAGCGGCCTCGACAGGGACGGTGCGCACGAGGAGATCAAAGAAGCCGACAGCGCGAGGGCGCACGCCGTGTCGCACGCGTTCGACTGCGACGTGGAGGACCCGCTGTACTACGACCTGGTCGTCAACTCGTCCCGGTACCCGATCGAGGAGCTCGCGGAGGTCGTCGTCGGCGTGTGCCGGAAGCGGTGGCCCCAGCGGAGCCCCGGTTCGCTCGGCAACCGGGACCGGCACCCGATCGAGGCCGGGTCCGGCTGACGCCGGTTCACCCTCCTCGCGGCGTTCAGTGAGGTCACGACCCCTGGGCGCCCGGCTTCGACCTGATCACCACCAGGGTCATGTCGTCGCTCGGGTGCGAGCCGCCGGAAAAGCGGCGCGCGTCCTGGATGAGCGTGTCCCTGATGCTCTCCGCCGAAAGGGCCGGAACGTCCAGTCGAGCGAGGAGGTCGCGGGGTCGGTCGTAGCCGTACTGGCCGCCGGCGCGGCTTTGGGCCTCGGGGACCCCGTCGGAGAACACCACGATCGCGTCGCCGCCGGCCAGGCGCACCGTCCGGCGCTGGTACGGGGTGGCGGCACGGGCGCCCAGGGGCAGAGTGGCCCCGGGGGAGGTCAGGTACTCCACGCCCGCTCCGGACTTCATGAGCGGCTCGCACAGGCCGGCGTTGACGAACGTCACCTCGCCGGTCGCGGGGTCGAGGACCATCGCGCACAGGGCGGTGAAGATGCGCTTCCCGATCTTCTCGTGCATCGACCGGTTCAGGCTGCCCATGATCTCTTCGATGTCCCCCCCTGCCGCGCCCGGGAGAAGACCATCCCGTCGGACATCAGCGCCGTCATGGCGGCGCGCATGGCCTTGCCGGCCACGTCCCCGACGATGATGCAGAGGAGGCGCCTCTCGCCCTCCAGCCAGAAGTAGTCGAAGAAGTCGCCCCCCACCTCGTGGGCGGGAATGCACACCCCGCACACCTCGTACCCCTCCACCTCGGGCTCCGCCTGCGGCATGATCGCCATCTGGGCGTCGCGGGCGGCCTGAAGCTCGGTCCGCATGCGGACGCCGTGGACGCGGGTGCGGAGCCCCACGGCCCCGAGAGCCAGAGCGAGGACCCCGGCCGACAGCCGGAACCACCACGTACCCCAGAACGGCGGCGTGATGGTGATCCGGACCGAGGCCGGCCGCTCGTTCCAGACGCCGTCGCCGTTGGCGCCGCGGACGCGGAAGACGTACTCGCCGGGCGCGAGGCCGGTGAAGGTGGCGAAGCGGCGATCGGCGGTGACCGGGATCCACGCGTCGGAAAAGCCCTCCATCGCGTAGGCGTACCGGTTCTTGCCCGGGGCGGAGTAATGGAGGGCCGCGAACTCGAGCGAGAAGAGGTTGTCCCGGTATGACAGCTCGATGGCGTCGGTGCGGTTGATCGGCTGCCGGAGGACGACGCGCCCCTGCACGCGCTCCCCCACCCGAACGGAGCGGTTGAACAGCCGGAGGTCGGTGAGCACCACGTCGGGGACCACGGGGTTGAAGCCGATCTCGTCTGGGAAGAAGGCGTTGAAGCCGTGGATCCCGCCGAAGAACATCTCCCCGCTCGGGCTGCGGTACGCCGAGCCGCCGTTGAACTCGTTGCTCTGGAGGCCGTCGCGCACGTCGTAGTTGCGGAACTCGCCCGAGCGCGGGTCGAACCGCGAAAGCCCCCGGGTGGTGCTGATCCAGAGCCGGCCGGACCCGTCCTCGAGCATCGCGTAGACGGAGTCGCTGGCGAGCCCTTCGCGGGCGGTGTACCGCTTGAAACCACCGGTCGCCGTGTCCAGCCGGTTGAGGCCGCCTCCGAACGTGCCGAACCACAGCGTCCCGTCGCTCGTCTCGTGGATCGCGAAGACGTGGTCGTTGCTCAGGCTCGACGGGTCGGCGGGGTCGTTCCGGAAGCTCTTGAACGTGTGGCGTTCGGGGTCGAGGCGGTTGACTCCGCCGCCCTGGGTGCCGATCCAGAGCGCGCCGCTCCGGTCCTCGAGCATCATGCGGATGAAATCGCTGCTGATGCTGGACGGGTCGCCGGGGTCGTGCCGGTGGTGCGTGAACCGCCCCGTTTGCGGGTCGAGGAGGTCGAGCCCGCCGCCGAAGGTGCCGACCCAGACGGCCCCTGAACGGTCCTGGTAGACGGAACGCAGCTCGTCATGGGCCAGCGAGCCGGGGTCGGAGGCGGCGTGGCGGTAGTGCGTGAACCGTCCCGTCGCGCGGTCGAGGCGGTCGAGGCCGCCGCCGTTCGTCGCGACCCACAGGGCGCCGTCGCGGCCTTCGAAGAGGTCGCGCACCGTGTCGTGGCCGAGACCGGACGGGTCGTCGGCGCGGTGCCGGAACGACTGCCACCGTCCGGCGCGCCGGTCGAAGCGGTTGAGGCCCCCACTGTCCGTGCCGATCCACAGCACGCCGCCGGCGTCCTCGCGGAAGCACCAGACGATGTCGTGGCTCAGGGAGTTGGGATCGTTCGGGTCGTTCGCGTAGCGGCGGAACCGCTTGCGGCCGATGTCGAACTTGCTGAGGCCGCCTCCGTAGGTCCCCACCCAGAGGACCCGCGACCGGTCCATGGAGAGCGAGTAGATGCGATCGGCGCTGAGGCTCACGGGGTTGACGCGGTCGTGCCTGAACGCGGTGAACGTGCCGGTCTCGCGATCGAACCGGTTCAGCCCGCCGCCGTCGGTGCCGACCCAGAGGGTCCCCTCGGGGTCCTCGCACACGGCCTTGACCAGGTCGCTGCTCAGCGAACCCGGAACGGAACGGTCGGCCCGGTGGTGCGTAAACCTCCCCGTGGCACGGTCCAGCGCCTCGAGACCGCCGCCGTACGTGCCGATCCACAGCGTCCCCCTCTGGTCCTCGAAGATCGCGAACACGGCGTCGCTCGAGAGGCTCGACCGATCATCCGGACGGTGACGGTAGGAGGTGAACGACCCCGCCGGATCCAGACGGTTGAGGCCGCCGCCGTTGGTGCCGACCCATACGATCCCGGCGCGGTCCTCGTAGACCGCCCGGACGTCGTCGTGGCTCAAGGCGCCGGGCGTGCCCGGGCTCGCTCGGTGGTGGCGGAACGTCCCGGCGGCGCGGTCGAAGAGGTCGAGGCCACCCCCCTGCGTGCCGACCCAGAGGCGTCCGGACCGGTCCTCGGTGATGCACCGGACCGTGTCGGCGGCCAGGCCGGCGGGGTCGGACGGGTCATGGCGGTAGCGGGTGACCTTCTCGGTGACCGGGTCGAAGCGGTTGAGGCCACCCTCGAACGCCCCCACCCAGAGGATGCCCGATCGGTCTTCGAAGATGCTCTTGAGCTCGTTGTGGCTCAAGCTCGTCGGGTCGCCGGCGAGGTTGCGGTAGACGGTGAAGGCGTAGCCGTCGAACCGGTTCAGGCCGTCCTCGGTGACGAACCACATGAAGCCCTGGTGGTCCTGGACGATCTGCTCGACGATGCTCTGCGAGAGGCCCTCGTCGATCGAGAGACGGTCGAAGTCGATGCGGGGCTCCGCCGCGGTCGCGACCCCGGCCGCCAGGCAGAGGAGCGTCACGCACTTCAGCCACAGCCGCGGGGGGGGCCGGTTCAGTCTCATCGTGCAACAGTTTACGCACGATTCCGGTCCACGGTGAGACCCGGGCGTCCGCGCGGCTCCACCCCCGGCGAAGAACGGGTCCGGCCGCCCTGCGGCGGCTGGCGGCTACTTGTGGGCGCGGTCGATGTCGAGCTTCCCGAAGTCGAAGCCGATGACGACGCCGCGGCCGGTGCCGGCCAGGGCGAGCGAGACCTCACCCTTGGTGTACACCGCGGCCTGCCCCGACTTGACGGCGCCGGCTGCGGCCTCGGCGGCGACGTAGCTGCCGAGCACCTCGTCGATCGACTTCACCGCGGAGAAATCGCCCTTGCCCTTGAGCACGTCCATCTTGCCGAACGTCAGGCCGCCACCTTGGACGGTGAGCGTGACGGGCATCTTCTGCCCGTTCGTGCAGGTGACCAAGCCCCTCCCGTGCGCGGTCTTGTAGACGGCGGACCAGCCCTTGAGCGTGAACGTCATGCGGCACGTCGGGAGCGCCGACTCGGCGGCGCCAGCCGGTCCGGCCGCGAAGGCGAGCAAGGCCGCGACGACCAGCAGGCGAGACGCGTTGCGAAGCATGTGCACCTCCTTCTGGCCCCCAGCGTGCGTATCACGACTCCCTGACGCACGGGACGCAACGAGCGCGGCCGGCGGCGGGGACCGTTCCGATCAACCGGGCCGCACCCCGCGCAATTCCGCTGCAGCGCAGTTGCTTAGGCCGATTCCGTCAGCCGTGGTTGGCTCGTGTGACTGCGGTCACATGTGGTGCCTGGCCCACCCGAGATGGTGGCGCCGGGGGGGCCGTCACTTCAACGAGAGGTCGACGTGGGTGGCGGGACCCTTCCCCTTGGCGGCGGGCGCGGCGCCCGACGAACCGACGATGAAGAGCTGGTCGGCCTTGACCTTGCCGGTCTGCAGCAGGTAGCCCTGGACGGCCTCGGCGCGGGCGGCGGCGAGGTGACGCAGGGCGTCGGGGCTCGGGTCGAAGCTGGCGAGCAGGAGGCGCTCCATCTCGGGCGCCGGCTCCTTCTTGGCGATGCCGAGCCAGGTCCGCGGCTTGGCGAACTTGCCGTGCTTGTAGGCGCGCGCCAGGTACTCGTCGTACTCGGCAGGTTCGACGGTGACGGCGTCGAGGGAGGGTGCGGTGCCGCCCTTCCTCACGATCTCGTCGAGTTTCTCGCGCTTGACGGCGCGCTCGAGGCCGATCCGGCGCAGCCCGTCGCGGTCGGCGGTCTCGTCGGTTCGGCCGGCGATCTCGAGCCGGAGGCCGGGCCGGTCGTAGAGCGCCTTCGCGAGGGTGTCGAGGTGGGCGCGAGCGGTCACGTCGAGGGTGGCGGCGCCGGGCGCGAACGCGACGGTGTCGAGTTCGGCGCTGCTGCCGCCGAACAGCGAGCCCAGCAGCGAGAACGGCGAGGTCGCGACCTTGGCGAGCAGGTTGACGATCATCTTCAGGATGATCCGCCCGACGCGGAACTTGGGGTCGTCGAGCGAGCCGGACACCGGCAGGTTCAGAGTGATGCGCCCCTGCCGGTCCTTGAGCAGCGAGACGGCGAGCCGCACCGGCAGGTGGGTCGCCTTGGGGCTCGCCACCTTCTCGCCGAAGTCGAACTGGTCGAGGTCCACCTTGTTTTCGGCCTCGAGTCGGCGCTGGGCGACCTTGTACGCGAGGTCCAGGTTGAGCTTGCCGCGCTGGATCGTGTAGCCGGCGTAGGCGCCGGAGTAGGGGGAGACCGGCGGGAGGTCGAAGTCGCGGCCGACCAGCTTGACGTCGAGGAACAGGTTCCCGGCGAGCGGGTTCACCTTGCCGGTGAGCGACAGCGGCGCCTGGCCGTTGAGGGTGGCGCGGAGGTCGACTTCGGCGGCGGTCGAGGCCAAAGAGGACAGCCCCGAAACCGATCCCGCCAGGCCGGTCACGTCCATCCGGAACTCCGGGCTCACCGAGCGGTCGATGAACACGATCGCGCCGTCCTGCAACGTGACCTTCGCGATCTTGACCGCGTCGGAGGCCCCCGCCTGGGCGGTGGACGCGCCGGCAGCCGGGGTGGCCCCGGGCGCCGGCGCCGCGGGGGCCGCAACGACCGCCGGGGTCGCAGAGGCGGTGGCGACGGCCTGGACCGGCGCGGCCGCGGCAGGCTCCCCCTCCTCCTCGGTCCCGGCGGCCGGCAGGGGAGGCGCGGCGCCGAACACGCGGGAGAGGTTGATCGTGCGGTCGGCGGCGACGACGACGCGGGTGACGAGGCCGGCCAGCCCGACGTCGGCGATCACCAGGTGGAACGGCGCGCTGGCGAACGAGACGCCGTCAAAGACGAGCGAGCTCCAGCGCACGAGGTCCTCTGCGGCGTGCGCGTCCACGGTGGCGAGGTGGTCGACCGAGGCGCGGCCGGTGAAGCCGACGCTCGGCATCGGGCCGCCGGCGGCGACGGTCAGCTCGCCGGAAGCCGAGGCGGCGCCGTCGTTGACGACGAGGTGAAGGCGGTCGGTGACGTACCCCTGCAGCGGGACCAGCGGCAGGTTCGCGACCTCGGCCTTGAGCCTCGCCGCCAGCGGCGCCAGGCCGACATCGCCCGCGAGCGACACCCGCCCCGACCCGTTGACTCCGGTCCGCGCCTCCAGACGCCCGCGGGTGCCCGGCGTGGTGGACAGGTCCGTCGCCGTGAGCGCGAGCGGCGCCAGGACCAGGCGCACCGGCGGAACGGGCACCGCGTCGTCGACGTCGACGGTCGCGCGCTCGAGTGCGAGCCGCTTGACGGCGACCGTCCACGCGGGCGGCGCGGCCGCTGCCGGCGTCGCGGCCGGCGCCGGTGTGGACGATGGGGATGGCGAGGGCGGGAGCAGGGTGGCGAGGTTCCAGACGCCGTCGGCGCCGCGGGCCACCGCCAGGCGGGCGCGCGTCAGCGACAGGTCGCCGACCCCGAGCGAACGGGCGGCGAGGTCGAGGGACGACCCTGTCAGCGTCGTCTCGGGAACGGCGAGGAAGTCGCCGCTCTCCCCGGGGCGGTGCAGGCGCAGCGAGCGCAGCGTGGCCGCCAGGTCAGAGAGCGTCCAGCCGTTGCCGCTGCCGGACCAGGCGTAGCCGGTGGAGAGGCCGAGCACGCCGTCGGCCACGTCGAACGCGATCGCGTCGCGGTAGTACGCCGCATAGCGGGGCAGCGGCACGCCCGCGACCTCGATCGTTCCGTGCGCCGCGAGCGGCGAAAACGTCAGCTGGCCGTTCTCGCGCAGCGTCTCGCCCGCGTCCGACGCGGCCGACAGCTCGACCTTCGCGGCTGCCTTGGGCGCGGTGCTGAACGAGCGCACGTCGATCGCGATCGCATGCAGCGTGGCCGCGAACGGGGGCTTGACCGTCGCGTCGGAGAGGAGCACGGTCCCGTCCGTCACGCTCAGCTTGGCGATGGCGAGCGTCATCGCGGTCTTGCCTTCCGTGGTGCCCCCGCGGCCGGCGGCGGGCGGCGCGAGCGCGGCGAGGTTCCACAGGCCGGCGGCGTCGCGCGCGACCCGCAGGCGCGGCTGCTGCAGCAGCACGCTCTCCAGGCTGGTGCGGCCGGTCAGCAGCTCGGCGGCGGCGATGCGCGCCTCGAGCAGCGGCAACGCGAGCAGCTCGGTTCCGCGCGCGTCCGCGATGCGCAGGTCGCGGAGCGCCGTGCGGCCGGAGAGATCGAGCGTCGAGGGCTTCCCTTTCTCCTGCCGGAAGGTGAGCGTCAGTTGCCCCGAGAGCCGCGCCGAGACGACCTTGACCCGCAGCGGCACGGGCAGATAGGCCAGGTAGGCGGGGACGTCGAGGTCCTTGAACGAAAAGTCGAGCGACGTCTCGCGCGAGCTGGCGAACGGCTTGGTCCGCCCGGTGAGCGCCACCGGCGTGCCGTTGACCACCGCGCGCAGCGCCGGCTGCACGAACACTTCGGTCTCGTCGGGGAGGTCGGAGATGAACGGGATCGCGAGGTAGAGGTTCTTGACGGTGTGCACCTTGCCGACCGGCCGGTCGTCGAACTCGATGCTGCCGCCGGTGAGCTGGATGTTGTTGAGGGCGTACCGCAGCGGTTTCGAGGGTACGGCCGGCGGCGGCGAGGCCGGGGCGATGAGGTCGGAGAAGTTGTAGGTGGAGCCGGCTTCGCGCACGAGGCGGACGCGCAGGTCGGCCAGGCGCAGCTCCTTGAGCACCGGCGCCAGGTGGAGGATCGAGCTCAGCTTGACGTTCGCGTCGAGCTCGCCGAGCGAGACGAAGACCTTCTCGGACGCCGGCTCGCGCACCACCAGGCCGCGCACGCGGACGGACAGGGTGAACGGGTTGAGCGACACGGCCGCTACCGTGGTGCGCCGGTGCAACGCCTGGGTGAGCTTGCTGGTGAGGATCGAGCGCAGCAGCGGAGGGACCGCGAAGAAGCCGATCACGCCGTACGCGGCCACGACGACGGCCGCGATGGCGAGCCGCCGCCTCACCTTCGGACGTCGGACCAGCTCCGCCAAATGCATGCGCTGCTCCTTCCCATCCCGGCCGTGCCGTCGAGATTCGGTTCCAGTCCAGGATACCTCTCGCCGGGGCCGCGGCCGAGGTACCATCGTTGGGGATTCAACGTGGACGTCCATTTCCTGTGATGCGGCTGCCGCGAGCACTCGCGCTGCTGGCCTGGCTCCTCGTGGGCGCCCTCGCGGCCCGCGCCGGCGCCGGGCTGTGGCGGGTGGCCGCCGCGTCGGATGCCCTGCCGAAATGGGACATGGCCAAGTACGGCGCGGCGGGGGCGCACCTGACGCACGCCGTGAAGGCACTGGACCCTCTCGACCTTGCGAGGACCATCTGGGGGCTCGACTTGTGGGGGCCGGTCTTCCCTCTGGTCGAAACGGCGGCGTTCCTCCCGTTCGGGTCGACGTATCGGACGGCGCAGGCCGAGATGGTCGTGCTGTTCGTCGTCACGGTCCTAGCCGGTTTCTGGGTCGGGCGGCAGGTCGCGGGCGTTGGCGGAGATCTCGCCGGCGCGCTCGTCGCGGCTGCGGTGGCGGTGAGCCCCGCGTTCCAGCTCTACGGGACGCTCGTGATGCTCGAGGTCCCGGGTGCGCTGCTGCTGTTCCTCGCCGTGGGGAGCTACGCGCGCTCGCTGCGCAGCGGCGCGCCGCGCGACTTCACGCTCGCGTGCCTCGCCGCGGCGCTGCTGTTCTTCCTCAAGTTCAACTACGGTCTGGCGTGGCTGGTGCCGTTCGTGCTCGCCGAGATCTGGCTCGCAGCCGGATCGCTGGCGGACCTGCGCGCTCAGGCGGTGACGCATTTGCGGTCGGTCGAGTGGCGGCGCCCGTGGCCGATCTTCCTGCTCGCGTACGCCGCCGGCATCGTGGCGCTCGCCGTCTTCGGCGGGCGGGTGAACGACCTCGGCGGCCAGGCCAGCCGTTCGATCTCGCTCGGCACGCCGCTCTACGTCCTCTACGTCCTGGTGCTCGCCCGCGCGCTCATCCGGCCCCGGCGGAGTTGGGGGCTCCTCAAGGCCTGGTATGCGGCGGCCGGTTCGCGGCCGCGGGCGATCGCGCTGCTCGTCCTCCTGCCGATCGCGGTTTGGATGCTCGCACCTTCCCACGCGCGCGGCTTCGTGCGCGTCCTGGAGAACCGCGACGCCGGCCCCTCGCTGTGGACGTCCTCGGGCGCCCTGTTCTACCCGCGCGCGTTTCTCAATGAGTTCTCGCCGTCGGTCGCAGCGGGTGCGGCGTGCCTCGCCCTGGCCGCGCTCGCGGTCTTGCTTTGGCCTCGTCTCTCGCCACCCCACCGCATCGTCGTCATGGCGCTCGCCCTCGGCACGATCGGAACGCTGGTCCACCCCTACAAGCTCACGCGCTTCCTCTTCCCGCTGGTGCCGCTGCTCTGGCTGGCGGCGGCGGCCACACTCGCATCGGTGGTCAGCCGGCTGGTCACGCCTCGCCTCCGAACCGTGCTGGCCCCGGGCGTCGCCGCGCTCGTTCTCCTCCTCGCGGGCCTCGTTCCGATCGATCGCGGGCGCCTTGGCGCCGGTCTCTCGGAGAACAGCGTGCCGGCCGCCGTGCGCCCGGTCGCGGCGGCGGTTGCGGCGGTGGCGGCGAGCGCCCGCGGCTCCGTTCTGGCCGGCTACTGGAACGACTTCAGCCCGGGCCTCGTCGAGTGGGATGCCTGGCAGTCGATGCGCGGGTTCGAAGCGAGCGACGTGCCGCGCCCGGCGGATCAGGTGCTGCGGGACGCGGACCCGGAGCGCCTTCCGGAGGTCGCGACGCACCACAGCGAGGTGAGCGCCGTCCTGGTTCTCGACCTCGAGCCTGGCGGTGCGGCGTGGCGCGGGGGGTGGGGGCAGGAGACCGGTTGGCTCGAGCCGGCGCGCCGCGCGATGGAGACGGACCCGCGCTGGCGGCTGCGCTCGCAGCAGCTCTTTCCCGCGAGCGGCTACCGCCTCCGGGTCTACGAGCGCGGGCCCGCGGCCGCGCCACCTTCGTAGGTCTCGGATCGCCGTTTTGGGGACGGAATTGAGGCGTCAAGGAAATCGTTGCTGCGTATCGTTGTAGGAGTCCGGGCATGGACCCCGTCAACCGCGAGCCCCTCCGTCTCCGCGCGGTGTCTCAGCCGAGCGGCAGCGGGCGTCGGCCTGGACAAGGGGCAAGGGAGCGTCTGGCATGATCGAGACCCGGTCCTTCCTCCTCCGGCCGCCCACCGCCGGGGCGCGCAGCACCCTCTTCGTCCGCCTCGCCGTGGGCCTCATTTTCTTCACCCAGGGGATCCTCAAGTTCACCGACCCGAAGATGGGCGTGGTGCGCTTTGCGCGGATCGGGTTCCCGTGGCCGGGGTTCACCGCGCACTTCGTCGGGACGTTCGAGATCGTCTGCGGCTTCCTGATCGTCCTCGGCCTCGCGACCCGGCTGGCGGCGGTTCCGCTCCTCGCGGTCATCCTGACGGCGATCGCCACGACCAAGGTGCCGGAACTGTTCCGCGCGGGGCAGGGCTTCTGGTTCATGGTGAGCGACGCGCGGGCCGATTTCGCCATGCTCTGCTCGCTCGCCTTCCTGCTGCTCTCGGGCCCGGGGCCGTGGTCCCTCGACCGGCGGTCGCCGCGGGACCTCCACCGATGAGCGGGTGGGAGCGCGGGCGCCGCACGGCTCGAGCCGGTGTGAAGTGCCGCTTCGTGTCGGTCCTGCGTGTGCTGGGGTTGCTCGCCCTCGCCCTGGCGCGGCCGGCGTCCGCCGGCCCGCCGTTCCTGACGGACGACCCCGAGCCGGTGGACTACCGGCACTGGGAGGCGTACCTCTTCTCCACCTACGACCGTTCCTCCGAAACCATCGCGACCCAAGGTCCCGCCCTGGAGTTCAACCTCGGAGCCGCCCCGAACCTCCAGCTCCACCTGGTCGTGCCGTGGGCGTGGAACCAGCCGTTCGGAGGCCGGACGCAATCCGGGTGGGGTGACGTGGAGCTGGGTTTCAAGTACCGCTTCCTGCAAGAGACGGAGCACGGACCCCAGATCGGGATCTTCCCGATGGTCGAGCTGCCGGCCGGGAACGCCGCGAAAGGCCTCGGCAACGGCCGCGCGTGGTTCCGGATCCCGCTCTGGATCCAGAAGAGCTGGGGACCGTGGACCACGTACGGCGGCGGCGGCTGGACGATCAACCGCGCTCCCGGGCAGAGGAGCCACACGTTCGCCGGCTGGCTGCTGCAGCGGGACCTCGGCACGACGCTGACGCTCGGCGGCGAGGTCTTCACCCAGGGCGCGGGCACAGAGGGCGGACGCAGTTCCACCATCGCCGACCTGGGGGGCTCCCTCAACTTCACTCCCGGATTCAGCCTTCTCTTCAGCGCGGGCCACACCGTTCGCGGCGAGCGCCACACCGTCGCCTACCTCGGTCTCTACTGGACCTGGGGGCCCTCCTCGGCGCCCGGGGGTCCTCCCTCCTGAACGGCGGACGGGCCGGCGTTGCCTAACCGCCGAGCTCGCGAAGCGTGCGCAGGTAGGTCACGACGTCCTCGCGGCTGAGCATGCCGACGACCTCGGCGCCGGTCGTCACCGGGAGCTGGTTGACGCCGTCGCGGTCCATTTCCTGCAGCGCGCTCCATAGGTCGGTGTCGGGGCTGATGCGCTTGAGGTTCTCCATCGGGAGCATGACCTGCGCGGTGCGCGTGGTCGCCCACTGGGCGCGCGGCACCTCTTTGATCCGGTGCAGGGTCATGAGGCCGACCACGTCGTCGCCACGGGTGACGAGGAAGCAGCGCTGGCCGCCCGCCAGGATGTGCTCGTCCACCAGCTGCTGTAGCGTCATGTCCGCCGGCACGGCGGTGCAGCGCCCGCCCATGGCTTGCGCCACGGTGTGGCCGGCCAGGGCGCCCTGGAACGCCAGCTGGTGGACCTGGGCCGACGCCGCGTTGTCGAGGAACCAGCCGATGAACGCCATCCAGAGGCCGCCGAGGTTCCCGGTGAACACCTGCCAGACGCCGACGAAGATGAAGACGAACCCGAAGAAGCGGCCGACGCTGGCGGCGATCAGCGTGGCGCGGCGGAGGTTGTGCGTGTACCCCCACACGGCGGCGCGGAAGACGCGCCCGCCGTCGAGCGGATAGCCCGGGATGAGGTTGAACACGAACAGAGCCATATTCATGTAGGCAAGGTACTTGGCTATGCCAAACAGGGGCGCGCTGGCGGCCGCGAACGGCTTCGCCAGCGAGAAGAACACCGCCAGGGCCAGGCTCACGATCGGTCCGGCGATCGCGATGGCCAGCTCGGCCGCTGCGGACGGCGGCTCGCTGCCGATCTCGGCAACGCCGCCGAAGATGTAAAGGTTGATGCTGCGGACCGGGATCTTGTAGCGCAGCGCCACCACCGAGTGTCCGAGCTCGTGCAGGAGCACGCTGGCGAAGAGCAGAATCGCGGTTGCCGCGCCCGTGACCCAGTACAGCGCGGGCGCCCAGCCGTGAAACTCCGCCGGGTAGTAGCTGGCCGCCAGCGACCAGGTGAGCAGGCCGAAGACGAGGAACCACGAATAGTCGAGGCCTATCGGGATTCCGATGACCCTGCCGAGCGGGACGTTGTGTCGTGTCATACAGGCACCTGGCACCTCATTGGTACCTCAGTGTTTCACTTCAGCAAGTTGACCACGAGCGTGGCGGTGGTTTGCGTGTCGGTCCTGCCGAACCCCGCCACCGGGCGGTTGGCGTAGCGGAAGGCGTACGCGAGCTTCAGCGCGACCGTGCTCGACACGGCCGCCTGCAGCCCCGCCGTGGACTCGATGCGCCAGTTGCTCCCCTGTTGGAAGCTCGGGTAGAAGGCGAGGTTCTCGGTGAACTTCGAGGTCTTGGTGATGTTCCAGCCGTAGCGCGCCGCGGCGATCCCGCCCACGTAGCTGGTCGAGCCGTCGCCGACAAGCTTGTCCCTGGTCCAGGTCAGGCCCACGTCGAACGCCAGCTCGTGCTCGGGCCCCTTGAGGAACGCATAGGTCACGCCAGCCGCCGCGAGGATCCTCGGGTCGAGACCGGCGAAGGTGTCCTGCAGGACGCTGGCGCTGGCGAACAGGCTGAAATCCTGGTTGAGCATGCGAGTCCCACGCACGCCGGCGAACAGCTTCTTCGCCGTGACGGCGCCGTCCTGTTCGGCGCGCAGGTAGTTGGCGGCGACCTCGAGTCCCCACGGGTCGAACGAGTGCTTGTACAGTAGGTCAAGACCGCCGGTCTGGCTGCTCGAGTTCCCCGTCGTGGCCAGGTACGAGAACCCCAGCGAGAGCTTGTCGGGGTTGTCCTCGGCCGCAGCGAGAGAGACGCAGAGCGACGCCACGGCCAACGCGGCGATCACGGTTCTCGAACGCATGGCACCCTCCGTTTCCGCTGCCCACCCAGGCTGGCCGGCGTCCCGCGTCAAGCGGCCGAGAGCTGCGAGGTGCAGTGAGGGCAACGCGTCGCCTTGACCGGGATCGCCGAAAGACAGAACGGGCAGTCCTTGGTCGCGGGCGCCGCCGCCGGTGCGGGCTTCTTCAGGCGGTTGACCTGCTTGATGAGCAGGAAGATGACGAACGCCACGATGACGAAGTCCAGGATGGTGTTCAAGAAGGCGCCGTACGCCATCACCGCCGCGCCGGCTTTCTTGGCCTCCGCAAGGCTAGGGTACGAGGTCCCCGAGAGGTTGATGAACAGGCTCGAGAAGTCGACCTTTCCGAGGATCAGGCCGATCGGCGGCATCAGCACGTCGTTGACGAGCGACGTGATGATGCGGCCGAACGCCGCGCCGACGATGATGCCGACGGCCATGTCCATGACGTTGCCGCGCATGGCGAACTCTTTGAACTCTTTGAGCATCTCCGCCTCCCTTGCGATCCGATTCTGACGATGTCGCAAGAATAGCCGAATTGTGGCGGTGCATCCAGCCGCGAGGCCGCACGGCGCCGGGTCGCGTGGGCGGGGGCAGGTGGACTAGCATTCCGGCTGCGTGCGGCCGACGGCGCCTGCTCCGGTGCGATGCGGTCCGCGCTTCGAGGAGGAACGATGAGACACGGAAGGGTCGTCCTGGTCGCGGTTCTCGGGCTTCTCGTGTCGGGCGCCGTCGCGCGCGCCGAGAAGAAGGCGTTCACCATCGCGGACCACTACCGCGTGGTCGGCGTGTCCGACCCGCAGGTCAGCCCCGACGGGCGCCGCGTGGTCTACGTGGCGGGCCACACCGACCTCGCCGCGGCGAAGCAGTGGTCTGAGCTGCGCATCATGGCCGCCGACGGCAGCGGCGACCGCCCGCTCACCCAGGGAAAGCACAAGGACACCTCACCGCGCTGGTCCCCGGACGGCGCCAGCATCGCATTCATCTCCGACCGCAGCGGGGACGAGACCCAGCTCTTCCTCCTCCCCCTCGACGGCGGCGACGCCCGCCAGCTGACGACTTTCCCGATGGGCGTGGGCGACCCGGTGTGGTCCCCCGACGGCCGCTTCATCGCGGTCGCCTCGCAGGTCTACCCGGAGTGCGACGCCGACGCGGCGTGCAACGAGAAGATCTCCAAGGCATGGAACGACGGCCCGCTGCACGCCCACATGGCGGACGCGCTGCTGTACCGGCACTGGACGTCGTGGCGCGACGGGACCTACAGCCACCTCCTGCTGCTGCGCCTCGCCGACGGCGCGCTCACCGACCTGACGCCGGGCGCGTTCGACGCCCCGACGTTCAGCCTCGGCGGCGAGACCGGCTACGCGTTCGCGCCCGACTCCCGCGAGCTCGTGGTCGTCTCCAACCACGACGCGGTCCCCGCACGCTCCACCAACGCCGATCTCTGGGCCGTGCCGATCGACGAAAACGGCAAACCGGGACCGGCCACGGACCTCACCGCGGCGAACCCGGCGTGGGACGGCTCGCCCGCATACTCCCCGGACGGTCGTCTCATCGCCTACCGCACGCAGCTCGTCCCCGGCTACGAGTCCGACCTGTTCCGGCTCGCGGTCTACGACCGCGCGACGAAGACGCACCGAGTGCTCACCGAGGCGTTCCGCAACTGGATCGACGACTTCCGCTGGCTCCCCGACGGGAAGCGCATCGTCTTCCAGGCCGAGGTCGAGGGGCGAACGCCGCTGTTCGAGCTCGACGTCGCGTCCGGCGCCGTCCGCCCGCTGCTCGCCGACGCCACGATCGACGGCTGGCAGTTCGTCCCCGGCGGTGTCGTCTACGCCCGCCGCTCGGTCGGCGATCCTCCCGAGATCTACCGCAGCGCCCTCGACGGGGCGCAGCGGGTCAAGCTGACGCACGCGAACGACGCGCTCCTCGCCGACGTGGACGTCCGCCCCGCCGAGGCGATCTGGGTGGACGGACCCGCGGGCCGTCGCATCCAGGTGTTCATCGTCAAGCCGCACGGGTTCGACCCGGCCAAGAAATACCCGCTCATCCTCAACGTGCACGGCGGGCCGCAGTCGCAGTGGGCCGACGCCTACCGCGGCGACTGGCAGGTCTACCCGGGGGCAGGTTACGTCGTGGCGTTCCCAAACCCGATCGGCTCCACCGGCTACGGCCAGGCGTTCACCGACGGGATCTCGCACGACTGGGGCGGGAAGGTCTACGAGGACGTCATCGCGGTGACCGACGCGCTGGCGAAGCTGCCGTACGTGGACGCCTCGCGGATCGGCGCGATGGGATGGTCGTACGGCGGCACCATGATGATGTGGCTCGAAGGGCACACCGACCGGTTCAAGGCGATCGCCGCGATGATGGGTGTGTACGACCTGCGCGCCATGCACTCGGCCACCGAGGAGCTGTGGTTCCCCGAGCACGACCTCGGCGGCGAGCCGTGGACGAGCCAGGAGTACCGCACGTGGTCGCCGTCGGAGTCCGTGCCTGCGTTCAAGACGCCGTGCCTCGTGGTCACCGGCGAGCGCGACTTCCGCGTCCCCTTCACGCAATCGCTGGAGTTCTTCACCGACCTGCAGGAGATGAAGGTGCCGTCGCGCCTCGTCGTGCTCGCGAAGTCCGGGCACTGGCCGTCGTGGTACGAGATGGCGTTCTACTACGACCTCCACCTCGACTGGTTCCACCGCTACCTGGGCGGCGGACCGGCGCCGTGGGACCCGGAGAAGTTCCTGCGCAACCAGGTGTTCGAGAGCTCGAAGTAGGCAGCCCCTCGCCGGTCACGGCGCCGTGACAGCGGGCCGGCCGGCGCCGCCGGCGGGCGCCGGGTAGCTCGGGACGAGGCGCAACGGCACCGCGGCGGCCCGCTCGTCCGTGACCGCCTCGAGCATGACGCGTCCGGCCATGTCGCGGGCGACCGGCAGCTCGAGGAAGTACAGAATCGTCGCCGTGACGTCGGCGAGACGCCCGCCGCGCAGGCGGGTGCCGGGGCGCACGCCGGGGCCGTAGAAGAAGACGAAGCCGTCCGGGGAGTCGGTCGGGGTCACGTGCCAGCGGCGTGGAGGCGCGCCGAAGTGGATGAGGCGCTGCCACGGCGACGGCGGCGCCAGACCGTACGGCGAGACCACGACGAGCAGCGTGTCCTCGCCCATCAGCAGCCAGAGCGCGCGCAGCTGTTCGTCGAGCAGGCGCGCCGCGAGGTGCAGCACGTCCTCCGGGCTGCCGGGCTCCTCGGCGGTCCAGCGCGGGCGCAGGTGGGCGGCGAGTTCGAAGTCCACAGCGAGGGCGTCCACCGGGTGCGCGCGAGCCCGCTGCTGCGCGGCCGCCACGATCGCGGCCGCGACGGCGAACGAACCGCGGGCGTCCGCCGCGAGCCGCGGGTCGGCGCGCAGCGCGGGCTCGAGCGAGGCCTTGAGGTCGGGGTCGAGCGCCGCGATGCGAACGGCCTGGGCCGTCGACGGGCGCGGCAACGTCCAAGTACCGCGCGCGTAGCTCGGCCACCCCACCAGGCCGACCGTACGGCCGGTGGCGATCAGGATCTGCCAGAGCGTGGCCCGCTGCGGCGCGAGTTCGGGCGTGCGCCTCCACCCCCACCAGGGCAGCTGGTGCGGCGACGGCCACGGGCCGACGAGCAGAAGGGTGACGGGGCCGGGCGTCAGCCAGGGGATGCGGTACGAGCTGCGGCCGAGGATGCCGTGCACCGCCGGGGCGCAGCCGGTGACCAGCGTCGCGAGGGTCGCGGAACGGGTGTAGGGGTGCACGGTGCGGAGCTGACCCCAGGCGCCCCCCTCCCAGCACGCGTGCAGGAACGGCATGTCGCCGCGCTCCATCGCGGGGAGGAGCCAGGTAAGGTCCGTACCCTCCCACGAGACGAAGAGCAGCCGGTGCGCGGGCGCGAAGCGGGGCGGTTCGACGGTTGCGGCCTCGGAGGTGGGGCGCGGCGCGACGGCCCAGATCCCCCACAGCCACCCCACCAGCACGACTGCGGAAGCCGCCGCGCGCCCCAGCGCGTGATGGCGCGGGCGCCGGCGAATCGCCTGCACCAGGAACGCGATCCAGAACAGGGTGGCGACCGAGCCGGCCCACGCCAGGGCGTGGCGGTTGTCCTTGAGCAGGAGGTCGCGGGTCTCCTCGCGGTTCCACCAGGCGGCCGCCGCGACCACGAACGCCACGACGGTCATCAACCAGCGCCAGAGGCCGATGGCAAACCCCCGGCCGGTGCCGAGGTAGGGCATGAAGACCCCCGCCACCTCGGCGAGCGCGAACAGCGCCCCGCCGATCCAGATCGCCCCCCAGCTCGTCCACGCCAGGAACGCGAGGGCGATTTTCAGCGGCGGCAGCGCCACGTCGGGCCAGAGCAGGAGCTGGAGCGGCGCCAGCGCGGCGCCGGCGAACGCGCCGGCCGCCAGGCTGTGGCCAAGGCGGCGGAGGTGACGCATAATGGCGGTCGCATGATAGCCCGTCGCGACCTGGCCGTACGCGTGGCTGCGCGCACCGACCTCTCCCCGACTTGCTTTCGCATCACCCTCGCGACGCCGGAGCCGCTGGCCGCGGCCCCCGGCCAGTTCGGGATGGTCGCGTGCGGCGGGGGGTTCGACCCGCTGCTGCGGCGGGCGTTCTCGATCGCCGGCGTGGCCCGGCGCGAAGGCGTCACGGTCGTGGAGCTGATGGTCAAGGAGGTCGGGCGGGGCAGCGCGCTGCTGCGCCGCGCCCCCCTGGGCGCCGAGCTTCGCCTCCTCGCCCCGCTCGGCAACGGTTTCACGCTCGACCCCGGCGAGGGCGGGCCGCTGGCGCTCGTGGCGGGAGGGATCGGGCTGCCGCCGGTGCTCTTCGCCGCGGAAATGCTCGCCGCGCGGGGGGTGGCGTTCGACCTCTACCTCGGCGCCGCGACGGCGGCCGAGCTGTTGGAGTTGGAGCGCTGCCGGGAGGCCACCACGGCCGCCGGCGGCAAGCTCGTGTGCGCCACCGACGACGGCAGCGCCGGCGAGGCCGGCTTCGTCACCGCGGCGCTCGAACGCCGCCTCGCCGCGGGGCGGCGGTACGCGCGCGCCCTCGCCTGCGGCCCGAACCCGATGCTGCGCGCGCTGGCGCGGCTCGCCCGCGAGCGCGAGCTCGAAGCCGAGCTGTCGCTCGAGGAGCCGATGGGGTGCGGCGTCGGGGTCTGCCTCGGCTGCGTCGTCGAGCTGGCGGACGGCCGGATGGTGCCGTCGTGCAAGGAGGGGCCGGTGTTTCCGGCGTCGCGCCTGGCGGCGAGGTGGTCGGCGTGAGCGTGCGCATGGCGACCTCGGTCGGCGCGGTGCCCCTCGCCAACCCGATCATGGCGGCGTCCGGGACGTTCGGGTACGGGCTCGACCTGATCGACTTCTGCCCCCCGGAGCGGCTGGGGGCGGTGGTCTCCAAGGGGCTCTCGCCGCAACCACGCCCCGGCAACCCGATGCCGCGCATCGTCGAGACCGCGGCCGGCATGATCAACGCGATCGGTCTGCAGAACATCGGCGTCGAGGCGTTCTGCCGCGACGCGCTGCCCCTGCTGCGCGAACGCGGGGCGGTGGTGGCCGTCAACGTCTTCGGCGCGCGGATGGAGGAGTACCTCGAGGTCGTCGCGCGCTGCGAGCGCGAGGCCGGCATCGCCGCCTACGAGCTCAACGTCTCCTGCCCGAACGTGATGGCCGGCGGCATGGAGTTCGGCCACGACCCGGCGCTGCTCGAGACCCTGACGAAGCGCTGCCGGGACGCGACGCGCCGGCCGCTCTGGGTGAAGCTCTCGCCCAACGCCCCCGACCTGGTCGCGACCGCGCGTGCGGCGGTGGCGGGCGGCGCCGACGCCCTGACCCTCATCAACACGGTGCGCGCGATGGCGATCGACGCCGTCGGCCGTCGCCCGGTGCTCGCCAACGGCTGCGGCGGGCTCTCGGGGCCGGCGGTCAAGCCGATCGCGCTGCGCATGGTGTGGGAGGTGCACCGGGCGCTCCCGGATGTTCCGCTCGTCGGGATCGGCGGGGTGGAGACCGGCCGCGACGCCGCCGAGTTCCTCCTCGCGGGGGCGAGCGCGGTGCAGGTGGGGACCGCGATCTTCCGCGACCCGGCGGCACCGCTGCGGATCGTGGCCGAGCTCGAGCGCTTCTGCGCGGCCCAGGGGATCGCCGACGTGCGCGAGTTGATCGGAGGGCTGCAATGGCGCTGACACGCGCGGAAGCCGTCGCTCACTTGGCGGTCGCGCTCGACACCTCCGAGCGCGACGAGATCTTCCGCCTGGCACGCGTGCTCGCGGGACGGGTCGGCACGGTCAAAGTCGGCCTCGAGGCGTTCACGGCGCACGGCCCGGAGATGGTGCGCGAGGTGCGCGCTCTCGGCGCGCCGGTGTTCCTCGACCTCAAGCTGCACGACATCCCGAACACCGTGGAGCGCGCGGCGCGCAACGCCGCCCGGCTCGGGGCCGCGATGCTCACCGTGCACGCCTCCGGGGGCGAGGCGATGCTGCGCGCTGCGGTGGCGGGCGCGGCGGAAGCCGAGAGGCCCCCGGCGGTGCTCGCGGTCACGGTCCTCACCAGCCTGGACGACGCCGCGCTCGACGGCCTCGGGATCCCGGGAGGCGCCGCGGGCCGGGTGCGGGCGTGGGCCGAGATGGCGCGGCGCGCCGGGTGCGGCGGCGTCGTGTGCTCGCCGCACGAGGCCGCGGCGCTGCGGGCCGCCCTCGGGGCGGGGTTCCTCCTGGTGACGCCTGGAGTCCGCCCGGCCGGGGCCGTCGGCGCGGACCAGCGCCGCGTCGCGACGCCCCGGGCCGCGGTGGAGGCGGGCGCCGACATCCTCGTCGTCGGGCGCCCGATCACCGGAGCGGGCGACCCGGCGGCGGCCGCCGAGGCGATCCTCGCCGAGATCTGCGCGCCGTAGGCGTCAACGCCCTCGCGCTTTGACACGGTTGCTAGAATCGTCGCAGCCCGCGTTCAGGCGGGTCGTTCGTCGTCTGGCGGAAGAGGAGATGCGCAATGGACAAGCGGAACTACCCCGTGGTGGTCATCGGGTCGGGCCCGGCCGGGCTCACGGCGGCGCTCTACGCCGCCCGCGCCGAGCTCGCCCCGCTCGTCATCGACGGCATGCAGCCCGGGGGGCAGCTCACGATCACGACCGAGGTGGAGAACTACCCCGGTTTCCCGGAGGGGATCCTCGGTCCCGAGCTGATGACCCGGATGCGCGCCCAGGCCGAGCGGTTCGGCGTCACCACGATCTTCGACGCCGTCAGCGGCGTGGACCTTTCGGCGCGGCCGTTCCCGATCACGACCGGCGAGCACGGCGTCGTGACCGCCGACGCGCTCATCATCGCGACCGGAGCGTCGGCCCGCCTGCTCGGGCTCCCCGCCGAGAAGGAGCTGATGGGGTACGGCGTCTCGGCGTGCGCGACCTGCGACGGCTTCTTCTTCAAGGACAAGGCGATCGTCGTGGTGGGCGGGGGCGACACCGCGATGGAGGAGGCGACATTCCTGACGCGCTTCGCTTCCAAGGTCACGGTGGTGCACCGGCGCGGGGAGTTGCGGGCGTCGCGGATCATGCAGGAGCGCGCCCGCGGCAACGCCAAGATCGCGTTCGAGTGGAACGCGGCGGTGGTGGAGATCGTCGGGTCGCGCGAGCACGGCGTATCGGCGGTCGTGCTCGAGGACACGCGCACGCGCGAGCGCCGCACCCTGGCGGCGCAGGGCGTGTTCATGGCGATCGGGCACAACCCGAACACGGAACTGCTGCACGGCCAGCTCGAAGTGGACGCGGCGGGGTACGTCGTCACGAAGCCCGACTCCACATGCACTTCGGTCGAAGGGGTGTTCGCGTGCGGCGACGTCCAGGACCACGTGTACCGTCAGGCCGTGACCGCCGCCGGCAGCGGGTGCATGGCCGCGATCGAGGCCGAACGCTGGCTTGCCGAGCAGGGGGCGTGAGGGCTGGAATACCGGCCGCAGGGTGAGGAGTTTTTGCCAGCAGGGGCATCTCTGCCCCCGGAGGATAGGACGATGCTGACGATGACCGACAAGGCGGCCGACAAGGTCCGCTTCTACGCCGGCGAGATGCCGGAGGCGAAGGGCAAGGAGCTGCGCATCTTCGTCCAGGGCGGCGGCTGCTCCGGCTTCGAATACGGGTTCACCTTCGACGAGGTGCAGGAGGGCGACACCGTCGTCGAGTCCGCCGGCGTGCGAGTGCTCGTCGACCCGATGTCGGCGCAGTACCTCGGCGGCGCGACCGTGGACTTCGTCGAGGACCTGCGCGGCTCGGGGTTCGTGGTGGAGAACCCCAACGCGGTCCGCTCGTGCGGTTGCGGCCACTCGTTCTCGACGGAGTGAGCGGAGGTCTCGCGTGAGCAGCCGCCCCCTCGATGGCCGCCACCGCGCGATCGTGCGGCTCGGGCATCCGGCCCTCAGGCAGGTCGCCGAGCCGGTGGGCGCCGAGCGTTTCGGCACCCGCTTCCTGCGCGACCTCGAACGCGACCTCCTGCGCACGATGTTCGAGGACAGCGGCGTCGGGCTCGCAGCGCCCCAGATCGCAGCCGGCGTGCGGGTGTTCGCCTACTTCGTCCCGGGCGAAGGGGAAATCGACGAGGTGCCGCCGCGGGTGCTCGTCAACCCCGTGCTCACCCTGCTCGGCGACCCGACCGAACTCGGGTGGGAGGGGTGCCTTTCCGTCCCCGGCCTGCGCGGGCTGGTGCCGCGCCACCCCGGCGTCAAGGTCGCGGCGTTCGACGTCGACGGCACGCCGCTCCTGTTCGAGGCCGCTGGCTTCCACGCCCGCGTGATCCAGCACGAGTACGACCACCTCGACGGGATCATGTTCCTCGACCGCATGCCGGGGATGGCGTCGCTGATGTTCGAGGAGGAATGGGACCGCTACGCCACCGACCGGGAGCTCCCGGTCGAGGTCTGATCGCCGGTCCCCCGCGCCTGGGCGCCTGCCCGGGTGCGGTCGGACATCGCGTTCCTGTTGTCATTGCGAGCCCCGCCGGTGGCGGGGCGAAGCAATCTCGTGCCGACCGCACGGAGCGACAAACCTGTCGCCCTCGAGATTTCCGCGGGCCCCTCGCTGCGCTCGGGAACCTCGCCATGACAGGTGCGCGGGCGGCCACGAGGGCCGCCCCTACACAAGGAAGCGACAACGGCGCGCCCCGCGTCAAGAACCGCGTGGGGCGGGCGCCTCGCCCGCCCTGCGCGCATGCCCCACGTGAATGTAGGGGCGGGGCTTGTCCCCGCCCGCGTTGCCAGCGCGAACGTCCCCCGACTCGCGGGCGGCCACGAGGGCCGCCCCTACATCACTTCGGCCGGGCACGGCCGCCTCGTCGGCGCCGGGTCTGCCTCCGCCCGGCCACGCCGAGGGAGTCTCAGGCCAATGACCGTGATTTGGAGGGAAGACAACACTGCTTCGCCCCGCCGGGCGCGGGGCGAAGCAGTGACAGCAATTGTTTACGACGGACGGCCAATCGGTATCAGAGTCCGGGAGCTGGCGGGGCGGGGGGCGGCGCGGCCGGAGGTGCCGGAGCTGCCGGAGCTGCCGGAGGAGCCGGCGGCGCCGGGGCCGCGGGTTGCGGTGCGCGCCCCCAATCGCGGTGGCGACGCTCCGGCACCTGGACCGCGAGCGCGAGCTTCTCGTGCTTGCGCAGCACCTGGAGGGTCAAGGTCTCACCGGGCCCGTACGAGCGCAGGATCCGCATCGCCTGCGACGGGGTGTCGGGCGTCCGGTCCCCGATCTTGAGGATCACGTCGCCGCTCTGGAGCTTTAGCGAGTCCTCTTTCGGGGCGCGCACGACGAGAACGCCGTCGCTGCTGCCGAAGTACGCTCCGAGCTCGGGGTTGAGTGCGACGAGGTCGACGTCGCGCCAGGGGCGGCCCGCCATGGAGCCGAGGTCGATGTCGATGTCGGGCATGTCCGGGATGTCCGGGACGTCGACCGACGCGCCTTCGTTCATGCCCGGACCGTGAGGCACCATGACCATCCGCACATGCGGGCCGACCGGCCTCCTGGCCGTGAGCGTCGCGGTGGCCGTCGCGCCGCCCCGCCGGTACTCGAGTTTGACCACGTCGCCGTCCTTCAGCGACCCGGCGAAGTCCATCAGGCGCGCGGTCGGGGCCGACTCTTCCTCGTCGCTGTCCGCCTCCCCGGTGGTCAGCGACCGGCCGTTGAACTTGGTGATGATGTCGCCGGGGCGGAGCCCCGCCTCTTCCGCCGGGCTGCCGGGGGTGAGCGCCTCGATCGCGGCGCCGATCTGGTCGGTCGCCGGGTTCTTCTCCTGGCGGAGCACGACGCCGAGACGGGCGTGATCGGAAAACACCACGACCTTGCGCTCGAGCCTCCCCATGTTCATCTTGACGCTCGAATCCGCGAGCTTGCGCGCCGCTTCGCGCATCGCCTGCTCGGCCTCGCGCATCTGCTGCTCCGCCTTTCGCAGCTGCGCTTCCGCCTCCCGCCGTTGCTTGTCCGCTTCCTGCCTCTGCTTTTCCACCTGCTGTGCGTCGAGCGGCGCCGCGGGCGCCTGCGCGCCCAGTGGAAGCGCCGTGGCCAGCAGCATGAACCCGACGCCGGCGATGCCTTGTGCCTTCATGATGTCCCTCGCTTTCCCTTATAGTCCCAGGTACGTCGTTCCGGACCTCTCCACGCTCACCAGCGCGTCGAGCAGCCGCACCCGCTCCTGCCACAGGCCGATGCGCTCCCGCGACGGGTAGCGGTCGCCCCCCGCGCGGGCGAGTTGGGTGTCGATGACCGCGATGCGGTCCTCGATCTGCACCACCGTGCCGGCGGTGCGGCCGCTCATGACCTTCCCCTGCCTCTCGGAGGAGCGGAGCGCCTGCTCGAGGCGCTGTGACTCCGCCACCAGCGACTCGGTCTGGCGCGCGAGCTTGGCCTCGGCGTAGGTCTCGAGGGCGCCCCGCACGCCGATGGCGATCGTGAACGTCGCGGCGAGCCCGGCGGCGATCCACCCGGCGCGCTTCCACCTCCGCCGCTCGCGCTCGCCCGCCGCCCGCGCCGCCACCGCCGGCCAGAGGTCGCGGGACGGCCGTTCTTCTGGCAGCGCCGCGAGCGCCGCGCGCACCGCCGTCAGGCGCTCGACCTCGGCGGCGCACGCGGCGCAGGCCGCGACGTGCCCAACCGAGGAAGCGCCGGCCACGCCGTCCCGCACGGCAAGCAACTCTTCCAGGCTCAGGTGCATGGTCCCTCCCGAACCTCCTGCGCGAGCAGGCCGCGCAGGCGGGCGTGGGCGCGCGCCAGCTGCGACTTGGAGAAACTGGCGGTCCTGCCGGCCAGCGCGCCGATCTCGTCGTGGCTGTAGCCCTCGACGTCATGGAGCCAGACGACGGCGCGGGCCGCGTCGGAGAGGAGCGCCAGCGCGGCCTCGAGGTCCACCCTGTCGGCCGCGGCCGCCCCGACCGGGCTCGCCCATCCGGGGTCCGCGAGGTCGTCGGGAAGCTGCTCCTCGCCGTGCGCGCTCCTGGTGCGCAACCTCATGAACGCCTTGCTCGCCGCCACCCTGCGGATCCAGCCGGCGAGCGAGCCGTCGCCGCGGAACCGGCCGATGCTGCGCACGACCTCGAAGAACGTCTCCTGCAGCACGTCCTCGGCGTCGTGCACGGACCCGGTGAGGCGCCGCGCGAGGGTGTAGACCGGAGCCTCGAAGCGGCGGAAGAGCGCCTCCAGGGCCGCCTCGTCCCCGGCGCGGGCGCGGGCGATCGTGATCTCGTCCACGGAAACGGAGAACGAAGTCGGGGTCACCGCCGTCACTGAGGCTCCGGGCTGCAATACGGTCGCGGGCTTGAAGAAGTTTACCGCTTGCGCCCGGGCGACCGTGGTTTCGTGCGTCACACCCGCATAGATGCGCGCGGCGCGAAAAGCGTCGCAGCGCCGCGTTTGACCCAGGGGGGCGCGGCGTGCATGATCCGCGTCACGACTCCCGCGGGCATGACGCCCGGCGCCGGAGAGCAAGGAGACGCGATGGAAGGCAGCGCCACCCTGAAGCCTCTTGCCCGCTCGTACCGCTGGATCGTGCTCGCGATCATGAGCCTGATCTGCTTCTCGCAGTACTACATCTACGACTCGATCAGCCCGTTGGGCACGCTCATCAAGGGGCAGCTCGGTTTCTCCGGCGCCGAATACGGGCTGCTGTTTTCGTTCTACTCGGTGGCCAACGTTTTTCTGTTCATGCTCCTGGTTGGCGGCGTGCTGGTGGACAAGCTCGGCCTCAAGGTGTCGGGGATCCTATACGGCTTCCTCTGCTTCCTGGGCGCCGCCCTGACCGCGCTGGGGGCGTGGAAGGGGCTGCCGGGGCTGCTCGGCGGCGGCTACGGGTGGCTGCACACGGCGTTCCTTCCGTCGTGGAGCCCGGAGCTGAAGATCATGCTGCTGGGCCGCATGATCTACGGCGTCGGCGCCGAGGTGATCCTGGTCGTCAACAACAAGGTGTTGGCGCGCTGGTTCAAAGGTAAGGAACTGGCGTTCGCCTACGGCATGAACCTGACCATCATGCGGCTCGGCACCTTCCTCGCCTATTGGCTACAACCGCCGGTGGCGCAGAAGTGGGGCCTGAACGCGTCGCTCTGGTTCGCCGCGGCGATCATGGGCGGCGGCTTCGCCACGTACTTCATCTATCTGGCGATGGAAAAGGCCGCCCAGGGAAGGCTGGGGGCGCCGGGGGTGATCGCCGGAGGCGGGGTGGCGCCGGAGGAGAAATTCGTGCTCAAGGAGGCGTTCTCGTTCGACGCCTCGTTCTGGTTCATCACCCTGCTGTGCGTGACGTTCTACTCGGCGGTGTTCCCGTTCCAGTCGTACGCGACCGACATCTTGGTCCAGAAGTTCGGATTCGCGCTGGAGACGGCTTCACGGTACGTCTCGGCGCTTACCGTCGGCACCATGATCTTCACGCCGATCTTCGGGTGGTTCGTCGACCGCCACGGAAAGCGCGCGACGATGATGGTCTTGGGGTCGTTACTGCTCATTCCCTGTCACCTCCTGATCGGCTACACGCACTTCCCGCCGGTCGTGCCGATCTTCTTCGTCGGCATCGCGCTCTCGCTCGTCCCGGCGGCGCTGTGGGCGGCGATCCCGATGATGGTGCCGGAGTCGCGCCTGGGCACCGCGTTCGGCGTGGTCGGCTACGTGCAGAACATTGGCTTGTTCGCTTTCCCGCTGCTGGCGGGAAAGATCGCGGACGCCCACACCACCCTGGTCAACGGCCAGCCCGTCATCGACTACACGTCGACCATGCTGATGTTCGCATCGCTTGGGCTGGTCGGTTTTGTGTTCTCACTTCTTCTCAAGGCAGCCGATGCTCGCCGCAAGACCGGCATCAGCATCGAGGAAGTGCTGACCAAGTAGCGCTGCCCCTCGCGCCGGCCGGGAGCCGGGGAGTACAACCCTTTTCCCGTTCCAGGCATCTAAGCAAGTGTCACGCGGTGGCCGGGAGGGTCCTCGTCTGCACGCTGAGGCGGGATCCGGGGTCGAAGGGTGAGCGGCGACCGTCGCGCTCCGGAGAACCCGGAACCCTCCGCCCGCGTAGGTAGGGGTACGAACCCGGTGTCACCGGTGTGGAGGCGGCCGGGGATGGGGGCGCGCATGAAGACGTGGCTCAAGGTACTGGTGCCGACGGTAATCGTGGGGGCCGTGGGCTACGGCGCCGTGCAGGCGACAAACACCGGCAAGGCGGGGAAGGACGGCCTCACCCTGGTCAAGGTCGAGCGCGGGACGATCACGGACAAGGCGCTCGCGACCGGGCAGATCGTGCCCGAGCAGGAGATCCAGGTGAAGTCCCAGATCTCCGGCATCGTCAAGGAGTGCTTCGCCGAGGTCGGCGACAGGGTGACCGCCGGCCAGCCGCTGTTCGCGATCATCCCGGACCCGACGCCGCTCGAGCTCAACGAGGTCGAGCGCGGCGTCCAGCTCGCCGAGGTCGCCTACGCCAGGGCGGCGGCCGACTTCCAGCGCAACAGCGCCCTCGCCAAGGACGGGATCCTCTCGAAGGAGACGTTCGACGCCTCCAAGCAGTCGTTCGACCAGGCCCGGATCCAGCTCGACCTCGCGCGCGAGCGCCTCGCCCTGACCAAGGAGGGGAAGATCCAGCGCGCCAAGGGGGGCATGGACTCGGTGATCCGGGCCCCGGCGTCGGGCACGGTGCTGCAGCGCCAGGTCAACCCCGGCGACCCGGTGGTCCCGCTGACCTCGTACCAGGCCGGCACGCCGCTGATGACGATGGCGGACATGGGGACCCTGATGTTCAAGGGGACGGTGGACGAGATCGACGTCGGCAAGCTCCGCGAGGGGATGCCGGTGCGGATCAAGATCGGCGCCCTGCCCGACGCCCGCGTCACCGGCCGCCTGACGCGCATCGCCCCGAAGGCGACCGAGAAGGAGGGCACCACCCTGTTCGACGTCGAGGCGGCGATCGAAAACGCCGAGGGGGTCACCCTGCGGGCCGGATACTCGGCGAACGCCGACGTGATCGTCCAGGAGAAGGCGAACGTCCTGCTCCTCCCCGAGCGCCTCGTGAGCTTCGAGAAGGAGAAGGCGTTCGTGGAGCTTCCCGGCGCCAAGCCGGACGCGCCGCCAGTGAAGCGCGAGATCAAGACGGGTCTGTCGGACGGCATCAAGCTCGAGGTCGTCGCCGGCCTCGCCGAGGGCGAGCAGGTGGTCCAGCGGCCTCCGAAGGAGATCAAGTGACCCTTCGGCGCGCATCCGCGCCGAAAGGTCGTCCCGAGCGCAGCGAGGGATCCCGTGGCGCCGCGAGGGCGTGAGCGATGGGCTGGAAGAACTACCTCCGCCAGTTCCTGCGCGACGTCAGAAGCCAGAAGTTGCGCGCCGCGCTCACGCTGTTCGGCCTCGTGTGGGGCACGACGGCGGTGACGCTGCTGCTCGCGTTCGGGGAGGGGCTGCAGGGACGGATGATCAAGAACATCAGGGGTCTCGGCGAGAACATCGTGATCTGCTGGCCGTCGCAGACCTCGAAGCCGTGGGAAGGACTGCCGCGCAACCGCAAGATCACCATCAAGGACGACGACATCGCGGCGCTCAGGCGCGAGGTCCCGGGGATGACGGCGATCTCCGGCGAGTACAACGCGGGCAACAAGAAGTTCAAGGTCGGCCACAAGGTGATCGTCCCGGGGTTGACGGGCGCCAACCCGGTGTTCGCTGCGATGCGCAACCTGATCCCGCAGCAGGGCGGGCGCTACGTCGACGACCTCGACATGGACGAGCGCCGGCGGGTCGTCTTCCTCGGCGACGGCCTCAAGCAGGACCTCTTCGGCGACGCCGACGCGGTGGGCAAGTACGTGAACGTCAACGGCACGCCGTTCCTGGTCGTCGGCGTCATGCAGCCCAAGGAGCAGGATTCCTCCTACCAGGGGCGCGACAAGGACCGCGCGTCGATCCCGGCGACCACGTTCCGCGCGATGTACGGCCAGCAGGAGTACGGCGACTTCGTCTTCCAGGTGGCCGACGCCGGCAAGGTGGAGGCCGCGAAGGACAAGGTGGTCGCCACCCTGGCCAAGCTCCACCGCTTCGACCCGACCGACGCCGAGGCGGTGCGGATGTGGGACGTCACCGAGAACGAGAAGTTCATGCACTCGTTCATGCTCGGTTTTCGCATCTTCCTCGGCGTGATGGGGATGCTGACGTTGGTGGTCGGCGGCATCGGCGTGTCGAACATCATGAACGTCGTCGTCGAGGAGCGCACCAAGGAGATCGGGGTCAAGATGGCGCTCGGCGCCAGGCAGCGGATGATCGTCACCCAGTTCGTGTTCGAGACGCTTCTGCTGACCGTGATCGGCGGCGCCATCGGCTTCGCGATCTCCTGGGCGATCTGCGCGGTCTTCCCGGCCAAGTTCGACGAGTTCGTCGGGACCCCGGTGATCTCCCTCCAGGTGGGGGCGGTCACGGCCGCGCTCCTCGGGCTGATCGGCTTCCTCGCGGGGTACTTCCCGGCGCGCTCCGCGGCGCGCCTCAACCCGGTCGAGGCGTTGAGGCTGTAGCGATGCGCGCCCTCGCTCTCATCGTCCGCCTCTTCCGCGGCGCCGCCAAGATCCAGCGTAAGCGCATGATCCTGACGGTGACCGCGATCGCCTGGGGCACCGTCGCGATCATCCTCCTGCTCTCGTTCGGGGAAGGGCTCAAGCGCAGCTTGCAGGCCGGCAGCCGCGGCCTCGGCGAGAACATCGTGATCATCTGGATGGGGGAGACCGAGAAGGCCTACGCGGGGCTGCCCGCCGGCCGCCCGATCCGCCTCGTGCCGGAGGACGTCGACCTCGTCCTCGCGGGCGTCCCGGAGATCGCGTCGGCCGCAGGGGAGATGCACAACTGGAACGTGCAGCTCGTCAACGGGCGCACCGCCCTGAACAAGCGGGTGGTCGGCGTGCACCCGGCGTACGAAGAGCTGCGCACCAGCTACCCGCAGGCGGGCGGCCGCTACATCGACGAGCTGGACCAGAAGCTGAAGCGGCGCGTGGTGTTCCTCGGCGACCAGCTCGCCAAGGATCTGTTCGGCGCCGAAGACCCGGTGGGGAAGACGCTGCTCGTCGCCGACACGCCGTTCACCGTGATCGGCGTGCTGCAGAAGAAGAGGCAGATGGGGATGTACGGCGGCCCCGACGCCGATCGCGCGACGATCCCGCTGGCGACGTTCGAGGCGATGTTCGGGCGCCGGTACCTCTCGAACCTCGTCTACCAGCCCACCAGGAACGCGCTCGCCCCAGTGGCGAAACGCCACCTCATGGAGGTCCTCGGCGCCAAGTACCGGTTCGACCCGGCCGACACCAGGGCGCTCTCCTTCTGGGACACGATCGCGGACGCCAAGATGACGAACGCCATCATGATCGGCCTCGAGGCGTTCCTTGGCGTGATCGGAGGACTCACCCTGATCATCGGCGGCGTCGGCGTGGCCAACATCATGTTCGCGACCGTCACGCACCGGACGCGCGAGATCGGCGTCCAGATGGCGCTCGGCGCCCGCCGTCTCTATATCACCGGCTCGATCGTCCTCGAGTCGCTCGCCTTGACGTTCGCCGGCGGCGTCGCCGGGATCGGCCTGGGGGTGACCATCGTGCAGGTCCTGGCCGCGGTGCAGGCACACGCCAAGAGCGAGGCGATGGAGTTCCTCGGCACGCCGACGATCTCGATCCCGATCGCGGTCACGACGGTCACGCTCCTGGGCCTGATCGGCCTGCTGGCAGGGTACTTCCCGGCGCGCCGCGCGGTGTCGATTCAGCCCGCCGAGGCGCTGCGCTTCGAGTGAGGGGGTGGCGATGTTCGGCAACGGCAGGAACGGCAGGGGAAAGCCCGACGGCGGCTCCGACGACGCCATCATCGCCCTGGCGGGGGTCCGCAAGGTCTACGACACCGGGGCCGTGAAGGTCGAGGCGCTGCGCAAGGTGGACCTGGCGATCCAGCGTAACGAGTTCGTCGCGATCGTGGGGCCGTCGGGTTCAGGCAAGTCCACCCTGATGAACATCATCGGGTGTCTGGACACCGCCACCGAGGGCTCCTACTGCCTGCGCGGCGAGGAGGTGGCGGGGATGTCGATCGACCGCCTCGCGGACATCCGCAACCGGCGCATCGGCTTCGTCTTCCAGAACTTCAACCTGCTCCCCCAGCTCACCGCGTTCGAGAACGTCGAGATGCCGCTGCTGTTCAAAGGCACGCCCGCGAAGGAGCGCCGCGAGCGCGTCGAAACCCTGCTCGGCGAGGTGGGTCTCGCCGACCGGATGCAGCACCGCCCGGTCGAGCTGTCCGGGGGTCAGATGCAGCGGGTGGCGATCGCCCGCGCCCTGGCCTGCGAGCCCGACATCATCCTCGCCGACGAGCCCACGGGAAACCTCGACTCCGCCGCCGGCGGCGACATCATCGCCAAGTTCGCGGATCTCTGGGGCAAGGGCCACACCCTCGTGCTGATCACGCACGACCCGGCGATCGCCCGCCGCAGCCGCCGGGTCATCCACGTCCAGGACGGCACGGTCGTG
>CAVVEO010000037.1:0-9559 GCA_963747245.1 uncultured Acidobacteriota bacterium | reverse complement strand
GTTTTCCTCGAACCGACGGGGAGCCCCTCGGTCGCCGCGATGGAGGAGGCGCTCCGGGTCGAGGCCGCCAAGCTCGGCGCCAACGCCGCGGTGCTCGTGTTCGACAAGTTCCGGCGGATCGGGACGGTGGTGCAGGGGCCGTGGTGGTCGCGCAGCGCCTACCCGGTGTACGGCCGCAAGATCGTCGCCGTCGCGATCCGGTACAAGTGAGTCGCCCGTCGCGGCTCGCCCTGCCGCCGCCGGGGACAGAGAACGACACTTCCCTGGTCGTGGCCCTTTCCTTGGTTCCGTTCGTTCCTTTGTAGGCGCGGGCTTCAGCCCGCGGGGCGGGTGGGCGGCGCGCGATCGGGACGGGAAACGACCGCAGGCTGAAGCCTGCGCCTACAGAGACGGGATCCGGCCTGGGGGACGTGTCCCGCGCTGCCGACTATGAAGGCCGGCATTCCCGTGGTCGTGGCCGTTTCTTTGTAGGCGCGGGCTTCAGCCCGCGGGGCGGGTGGGCGGCGCGCGATCGGGACGAGGAACGACCGCAGGCTGAAGCCTGTGTCTACAACAACGGGATCGGGCGGGCAAACGTGTCAACCATCCCAGCTCAGTGGCTTTACCGGCGTCTTTGTAGGCGCGGGCTTCAGCCCGCGGGGCGGGTGGGCGGCGCGCGATCGGAACGAGGAACGACCGCAGGCCAAAGCCTGCGGCTACCGCCGAGGCGGCGGGTCACTTGCCGAGCAGGGAGCCGGCGAGGCGGACCGTGTAGTTGCGCCCGTCGGAATCGGCGCGGTAGACCTCGTACCGGCAGTCCCCGCCGCCGGCCGTGATCCGCAGGAACGTGCTCGGCGCGCCGGTGTCGCCCTTCCCGCGGGCGTGGCCGCAGTCGAGCTGCCATACGCCGTCGATCCTCTTGGCGGAGGCGTCGTGGGTGTGGCCGCAGAGGTACGCGGTGACCTTGCGCTGCCGCAACAGGTTCCAGAAGCGGTCGCGGTCGGCCGCGTGCTTGTTGAGCGAGGTCTTCTCGTGGCGCATCCGCCCGGTCGTCATGTCGGGCAGCGGGAACGCCGGCTCGTGGCCGACGACGAACACGTACGGCTTGGCGGTGGCGGCAAGGTCCGCGGCAAGCCAGGCGTAGGTCGCCGCGCCCACGTCGCCGTCGCTCCCCGTGTCGGACGCGCCGTCGTAGTACTCGTTGATGACCGCCACGTGCACGTCGCCGAACTCGAAGGCGTACATCGTCTCCACCGCGCCGGGAGGGCCCTTGCGGACGACGTGGGGGAGGGAGGTCCCGCCGGTGTTGAGCCCGCGCAGGTACGCCATGTACTCGTTGGCGCCGGTGTCGTGGTTGCCGACCGCTGGGTAGAACGGAAAGCCGGCGCCGAACACGGTCCGGATGACCTCGGCGACCGGCTCCGGGGGCTCGAGGTCGCCGGGGATCAGGAGGAACGCCGCCGGTCCGGTCGCGCGCATCGCCTCGGCGGCGCCCTTGAAGTAGTCGGGCCCCGAGTACTTGCCCCCGGCGTACTCGCGCATGTCGGCGGCGACCAGGAACGAGAGCCGATCCGCCTGCGGCGGCGGGGCGGCGAGCGCGACCGCAACGGTCGCCTGGGCTGCGAACGCCGCAAGGAGCCATCGGAACGCGTGCTTCGGCATCGGTGAACCTCCTCGCCGAGCATCCTACCAGCGCACCGGGTATCCTTCGGCGGCGGAAGATCGAAACGAGGAACGGGTGCGTTCCGGGGGGAGGCCGTGGAGACGGGCGAGACGTTGACGCTGCGCCGGATCGCGCGGTTCTGGGCGCCGCTCGCGGCCACCTGGCTGATGATGTCGGTCGAGGGGCCTTTCTTGGCCGCGGTGATCGCGCGGCTGGGCGAGGCCACGTTCAACCTCGCCGCGTTCGGGGTGGCGTTCTCGTTCGCCATGCTCATGGAGTCGCCGATCATCATGATGATGAGCGCCGCCGTGGCGCTGGTCGGCGACCGGCACTCGTTCCTCCTCCTGCGGCGCTTCGCGTACGCGCTCAACGCGGCGATCACGCTGGTGATGATCGTGCTGCTGCTGCCGCCGGTGTTCCGCTTCGTCGCCGAGGGGCTGATCGGCCTCCCGCACGAGGTCGCGCAGCTCACGCACGCCGCGACCGCGATCCTGCTGCCGTGGCCGGCGGCGATCGGCTACCGGCGCTTCTTCCAAGGGGTCCTGATCCGGAGCCATCTCACCAGGCGGGTCGCGTACGGCACCGTCGTGCGCGTGCTCGGCATGGCGCTGGTCGCCCTCGCGCTGTACCTCCTCACCACCCTGCCAGGTGCGTTCGTCGGCGCCGCGGCGCTCTCGGCCGGGGTGACGGCCGAGGCCGTCGCGAGCCGGTTCATGGCCCGAGGCGCCGTCCGGATGCTGCTGGGCGCCGACGCCCCTGCCTTGCCGGGTCCGCCTCTGACCACGCGGGCGGTCGCGCGCTTCTACGCTCCACTGGCTCTCACGTCTGTCCTGACGCTCGGCGTCAACCCGATGGTCACCTTCCTGCTCGGGCGCAGCCGCGCGGCCCTCGACTCGCTGGCGGTGTGGCCGGTGGTGACCGCCCTGGTGTTCGCCTTCCGCAGCCCCGGTTTTGCCTATCAGGAGGTCGGGATCGCGTTGCTTGGCGACGACCGCCGCCACGTCGGCGCACTCGGCCGGTTCGCCGGGATCCTCGCGGCGGTCACGGCCGGAGGGCTCGCCGTCGTGGCGTTCTCGCCGCTCGCGCGGGTCTGGTTCGGTACGGTTTCGGGGCTGCCGCCCGAGTTGGTGCGGTTCGGCCTCGTGCCGTTGCGCATCCTCTGTCTGATGCCGGCGCTCGAGGTGCTGCTCTCGTTCCAGCGCGCGCTGCTCGTCCACGCCCGCAGGACCGCGCTGATCACCTGGGCCACCGCGGTCGAGGTCACGGGGATCGTCGCGGTCATGGCGCTCGGGGTCGGGACGTTCGGCCTGGTCGGAGCGGTGGCCGGCGCCGCCGGCGTGCTCGCCGGCCGGGTCGCGGCCAACGCCTTCCTGGCGCGTCCGGCGGTGGCCCGCGCGCCGGCGTGAGCGACGGCGCCCCGCCTACTCCGGCGACGGCCGTGACTTGAGAAGGAGGGTGAGCTCGAGGCGCGCCCCGGCGCGCGCGGCGACGCCGAACGTGCCGTCGTAGCTCGCGAACACCAGGCGCCGCTCGCCGGCGGTCAGGGGCCGGATCTCCGGGTCCAGGTGGTCGACGAGGTGGCGGAACGCGACGGCCGCCTCGGCCTCGCTCGGGTAGACGACCACGACGAGCGTGCGATTCCCCGTGGCGCCGCCCGCGTAGCGGGCCGCGGCCGCCGTGAGCGTGCCGCCGAGGCGCAGGACGTCGCCCTCGCCCAGGGTCGCGATCTCCTGCAGGCCGACGGGGCCGCGGATCAGCCTCTGCGAGCCCGGGACGAGACCCTCGCGCGGCAGCACGTCGAGCGCCCGCACCGCGGCGCCGGGCGGGAGCCGTCCGGCGATCGCCCGCGCGAACTCGACCAGGGCGGGCGCGAGCGCGGGCGTCCCGGGAGGGTTGTTGACGATGACGAAGAAACGGTCGCGCACGAGCAGGAGCTGGTAGCGGCCGGCGGTGTGGCGCGCCGCCAGACCGGGCGAGGGGGTCTCGGCGCCGCACTTGTCGAGGTAGATCGCCAGGGCGGCTTCCGCGTCGCGCATCCGGTAGCACTCGACCACGATTTCGTCGGCCGCGCGCGCGTAGCGCTGCACGGTGGCCCGCTCGAAGCCGAGCTCGAGGAAGATCTCGGCGCCGCCGTCGATGTGGTTGTACAGGGAGCTGCCGTCGAACACCTTCGCCGCGCCCTCCCTCTTCCAACCGCCGGCGAAACCGGAGGGCGGCAGCAAGGCGTCGTCGCCCGCCGCGGCCGCCGCCGCGGCCGCGAGCAGAGCGAGGACGGCCGCGGCCATGGCTCTCACGCGCGCACCAGCCGAATCCTGTCCGGCGTGGCGACGCCGAGGCCGAGCCGCTCACCGTAGAGGAGGTACTCGGTGTATTTCGGGTGCTCGTTGACGGCGATCCCCATCGCCTTGCGCTTGGCGACGAGCTCGCGGTGGCAGACCATGTCGAGGGCGAACGGGTCGGTCGCGACGTAGAGCGCATGGTTCGGATAGACGAACTTCTCGTTCTTGTCGGGGCCCCCCTCGTACTGGCCGCGCAGCCCGTCCGTGATGTTCAGCACCAGCTTGTCGCGCACCCACGGCGCCGCGAGCACCTCGGTGTTGACCCGGAAGAACAGCGGCGCGTGCAGGCGGCCGGTGTTGCAGATCGACCCGAACCCGAGGTTCTTCGTCGCCATCGAAATCCCGTTGCCGGTGTTCTTGTAGGCGGCGAGGTTGACGATCTTGGTGAGCCTGCGCGACACGAGCGTGCCGAAGTACGAATACTCGCCGGCGAAGACGTGCTGGTTCATGTAGGACTCGTCGTCCTTGTAGCCGCCGACGCCCTTGCCGATGACGCCCTTGGCGAAGTAGTACGCCCCGGTGTCGAAGTTGGCGGCCGAGACGTGGCGGCCGCCGGCGTCGCGCCAGGCGTTGCCCTGCTCGTCCATGGTCTGCAAACCCTCGATGCGCACGCCGGGAAAGCGGCCGGCGGTGAACCCGGCGTCCTTGAGCATGAAGTCGAAGCGGTCCCAGATCACGATGTTGCCCTTGGGGAGGCCGCCCTCGACGAGCCATCCGACCACGGCGTCGACGAGCTCGGGCTTGGTGCAGATGAGCGGCGCCCCGACCGGGTTCACCTTGAGCCCGACGACGTCGTCGGGAGTGAAAAGCCGCGCGAAGCTCTCCTTCATGCCGGCGCCCGTCAGCGTGCGGATGCCGCGCTCGAACATGGCGCGGACCACCTTGGCGTCGACCGCGTCGCCGGCCAGCGACCTCGGGTCCGTCACCTTGACCACCCGCCCCGGGAACGGGCCGGGGAGCGCGAACTTCCCCTTCGGCACCTTCATGAACTCGCCGATGTTGGTCTCGACCGCGGCGGGCTTGGTCTTCTCCTCGCCGAACGCCGGAACGCCGAGGACGAGGCCGCCGGCAACGGCGGAGGCTCCCCCCACCGCTCGGACGAACTCCCGCCGGCTCATGTCGAAGGAGCTGGACATCGACCTGTACATCCCGCTCATCGCCGCCTCCCCTCATCCCCTGGCCGATACCGCGGCGGCCGGACGCGACGGCCCTGCGCGGCGCCGGCTCCGGGCGCACCAGAGCTGGTACGTCGTGCGGCGGCCGGAGTTTCCTCGGCCGGTCACGGCGCGCGCCGGTGCTGGCGCAGCACCTCGTATAACGCGATGGCCACCGCGGTGGACACGTTGAGCGAGCGCATCCTGGTGTCCGCCATCGGGATGCAGACCATCCGGTCGGCGTGGCGCGCGCGCAGCTCGTCCGGGAGGCCGCCGCTCTCACGCCCGAAGACCAACACCACCTCCGGCGGAAACGAGACGTCCCACAGCTCCCGCGGCGCCTCCGCGGAGAAGAAGAACGGCTCGCCGAGCGCCGGAAGGGCGGCCTCGAACGCGGCCAGATCGTCCCAGACCACCGGGTCGACCCGCGGCCAGTAGTCCACGCCCGCCCGGCGCACCTCGCGCTCGTCGAGGGAGAACCCGAGCGGGCGCACGAGGTGGAGCTGCGCGCCGGCGGCAAGGCAGGTGCGGCCGGCGTTGCCGGTGTTCCAGGCGATCTCGGGCGTCACCAGCGCCACATGGATGCTGGCGGCTCGCGTCGTGTCGCCATCGGCCGGGCCGGGTCGTGCGGTCGTCGCCATGCTCGTTCGCTCGCGGCCAGCTTACCAGCCGGACGGAACCTACAGGGCCCCATGCAGGGTTGCGCCGTCCCCCGTCCCGCCCGAAATTGTGGGCGAGACCCGGGGAGGTGGCCGATGCCGACGTTCGTCCTGATGACCCGCTTGCGTCCCGAGAGCGTGCACGACGCCCACGGCCGGCGCGAGACCGGCAAGGGGTGGCTGAAGAAGGTCCAGGCGCTCTGTCCGGAGGTGAGGTGGATCGCGCACTACGCGATCCTCGGCCCCTACGACTTCATGGACATCTACGAGGCGCCCGACGTCGAGACCGCGCACAAGGTCTCCCTGATCTCGCGCAGCGAAGGGGCGGTGAGCGCCGAGAGCTGGCAGGCGCTGCCGTACGAGCGCTTCCTGCAGCTGCTCGAGGAGGTCCGGCCGTAGAGGGCGCTCAGCGGCCGAGGTGCGCCCGCACCCGGGCGAGCAGGCGCCGCACCCCCTCGGCGAACGCGGCCGGGTCGGGCAGGAGGCTGAGCACGAGCGTGCCGGCGCTCGGGAAGTCGAAGAAGTAGCCGGGGTGGACCGCGACGCCGTCCCTCTCGAGCAGCTCGAGCGCCAGCTCCTCCTCGCCGACCACGGCCGGGACGCGCAGCACGGCGCTCCAACCGCCGCCTGGCGGCGGCACGCTGACCTCGGGGACGGCGGCCGCCGCGCGCCGCAGCTCGGCGAGGTTGGCGCGGCAGCGCTCGAGGATCGCGGCGCGCACCGGGGCCCCCTCGCGCAGCAGGGCGGGGAGCGCGAGCTGCACCGGCGTGCCCACCGAAAGGAAGGTGTCGGCGATGAACTCGAGACGCGTGAGCGCCTCCTCGACCAGCGGTTCGGGTCCGCTGGCCGCGATCCAGGCAAGCTTGAGCTGCGGCAGGCCGACGCTCTTGGAGAGGCCGCCCAGGGCGAACGTGAGCGCCTGCTCCGAGGCGGCGAAGCTCCGCCCGCTGCCGGCGCCGCCCGCGAGCGGATAGTCGAGGAAGACCTCGTCCGCGATCACGGCCCAGCCGCGGGCGGCGGCAAGGCGCTCGATCGCCGCGGCGTCGTCGGGGTGCACGAACGACCCGGTCGGGTTGTTGGGGTGGACGACGACGACGGCGCGCACGGTCGCGGGGGTGGCGGCGAGGGCGTCGAGGTCGGGGCGCCAGCCGAGCTCCGCGTTGAGGTGGTACGGCAGCGCCTCCACCCCCTCCACCCGGGCGAGGTGCTCGAACAGCGGGTACGACGGCGAGGGGACGAGCACTGCGTCGCCCGGCTCGGCGAGGAGCTTGAACAGGAATGCGTACGCCTCGCTGGTCGAGGTGGTGAGCACGACGCGCTCCGGGTCCACCTCGACTCCGAACCGCCGGTACTCCGCGGCGGCAGCGCGCCGCGCCGGCTCCAGGCCGCGCGGGTCCGGACGGTACGTCAGGCCGGCGGCGCCGGCGAGGGCGTCGAGAAGGCCGTCGGGGTAGGGGATGCCGCACGCCGTGGGGTTCGACGCCGTGAGGTCGAGCGCCGGCGCCGCCGCCGCCCGCGCGGCGGCGATGCGGTTGGGGGCGAGGTCGGACGGGACGCGGCGGGAGAACACGGTGGCTCCGCCCGGATTCTCGCACGCCCCGGTGGCCGGCGCACGCCCGGCCCGGTGTAAAATCCGCCCGGCACGAGGGGGCACACATGAAAGAGCTGCTTGGCGCGAACACCCAGGAGTACCAGGCGAAGGCCCGCGAGGTCGCGGAGAAGTACGTGCGGCCGGTGGCCGCCGAGCTCGACCGCACCGGCGAGTATCCGTGGAGCGTGATCGCGGCGCTGAAGGAGTACGACCTGATGGGGATCTGGGTCCCCAAGGAGTACGGCGGGCACGGCGCCGGCGTGCTCGACATGTGCGTCGTGGTGGAGCAGCTCTCACGCGCGTGCGGCGGCGTGGGCGTGGCGTACGCGGTCAACGCGCTCGGCAGCTTCCCGATCGTGCTCGGCGGGACCGAGGAGCAGAAACGCCGCTACCTGCCCGCCATCACGACGGGCGAGAAGCTGATCGCGTTCGGGCTGTCGGAGAAGGCCTCCGGGTCCGACGCCGGCTCGTTGCGGGCGCGGGCGGTCAAGGACGGCGACGGCTACGTCGTCGACGGCGACAAGAAGTGGACCACCAACGCCAACGCCGCGAGCATCTACACGGTCTACGCCTCGACCAACCCCGATCGCGGCACGCGCGGCGCCTCGGCGTTCATCGTCGAGAAGGGCACGCCCGGGTTCGAGATCGGCAAGCGCGAACAGCTCATGGGGATCCGCTGCGTGCCGGTGCACGAGCTGCACTTCAACCACTGCCGGGTTCCCGCCTCGGCGCTGCTCGGCGACAAGGAGGGGGCCGGCTTCGCCAACGCGATGATGACCCTCGACCGTGCCCGCCCCGGGGTCGCCGCGCAGGCCGTCGGCCTCGCCCAAGGCGCGATGGAGTGGGCGATCCGCTACACCTCGGAGCGGCAACAGTTCGGGCAGAGCGTGATGTCGTTCCAGGCGATCCAGTTCATGCTCGCGGACATGGCGATCCAGGTGGAGGCGGCGCGCCAGCTCGTCTACACCGCGGCCCGCGCCATCGACGCCGGGCTGCCCAACGTCTCCCGCCTCGCGGCGATGAGCAAGGTCTTCGCCACCGACACCGCGATGCGGGTCACGACCGACGCGGTGCAGCTGTTCGGCGGCTACGGGTATTGCCAGGACTACCCGATCGAGAAGTACATGCGGGACGCCAAGATCACGCAGATCTACGAGGGGACGAACCAGATCCAGCGGGTCGTCATCGGCCGGTCGCTGACCCGGGAGGCGGGAGCGATGGCGGGGCACCTGGACGTCACCGTCGAGCACTTCCCCAAGCCCTAACGGGGCGCCGCCGATAGCGGACCACTATCCGGGCGGGGGGTCCCGCGGCCGCTCCACCGCCCACCCGGCCGCTCTAGACCCCCCGAGCCCCTCCGCGAGCCGCGGCAAAGCCGCGTGTCGATTCTGACGGGGGGTCCCGCGGCCGCTCCACTGCCCGCCCGGCCGCTCTCGACCCCCCGAGCCCCCCGCGAACCGCGGCGGAGCCGCGTGTCGATTCTGACGGGGGGTCCCGCGGCCGCTCCACCGCCCGCCCGGCCGCTCTCGACCCCCCGAGCCCCTCCGCGAGCCGCGGCAAAGCCGCGTGTCGATTCTGACGGGGGGTCCCGCGGCCGCTCCACCGCCCGCCCGGCCGCTCTCGACCCCCCGAGCCCCCCGCGAACCGCGGCGGAGCCGCGTCTCGCCTGGCGTTGCCCTTCGGCGGCTCGCGTGCTCACGTAGCCTCCGGCTACGCTCCGCAGCGTCCGCCTCGGGCGCCTTGCGGCTGGCCCACTCTCGGCGGCGCGGCTGCACGCCCCAAGCTGCGACGCCCTGCCTACCGTTGGAGCGCTCGATTTCCCAGCTGTCATCCCCGCGAACGCGGGGATCCAGGGTGTGGCCTTTGTGAGCCCGCGGCTGGGTTCCCGCTTGCGTGGGAACGACGACAAGCGGAGGCTGCGCGGCCTGCGGCCGGCGCGGCCACACGGGTGCAGGTCCAGGGTCGCCGCGAGGGTTCGCGGTAATGGCTCTTTCGGGCCACTGACCACTGACCACGTCTGTTCGCTGGCCGGGCTGCAGGCGGCGGGGGTCGGTCGGGGGGCCGCCGTGTCCCCCGACCAACGAGAGCGAGGAGCGGCTTGGCCGCGACTCGCTGGGGGTTCGGGGGGCTAGAGGCGGCGGGGGTCGGTCGGGGGGCCGCCGGGCCCCCCGACC
>CAVVEO010000036.1:0-33354 GCA_963747245.1 uncultured Acidobacteriota bacterium | reverse complement strand
ACCTCGGGTCCGGTCCCGCACAGCGCGGCGATCAACCGCTTGGGCTCACCGAGGCGGATCTGGGCGCCACGGGCGAGCGCGCGGCCGGAACGCAAGAACGCCGACAGGAGGTACGCCGCCACCCGTTCCTCGACGGAGTGGAGCGCGAGCCCCTCGACCAGGTCCGCGAGGCGCCGCAGCCACACCGACATCGACGCGAGCAGCGCGAGCGCCACGTCGGGCCGGCGGTTGAGCAAGTCGAGCAGGGCTGGACGCGCCACCACGCCGAGTTCCCCGGCGTCGATCACCACCCCGGTGGCGGGGAAGACGCCGGGGCCGAACACCGCCGCCTCCGCGAACGAGGCGGGGGCGCGCACCAGGTGGAGCACCTGCTCGCGGCCGTCGGGCCCGCTGCGGATCAGCTTCACCCGCCCCGAGAGGAGCAACGGCAGGAACTCCGCCGGATCGCCCTCGGAGAACAGCAGCTCGCCGCTGGCCACCCGGCGCACGCCGCACAGGCGCGCCACGTCCTCGAGCAGCGCCGGCGGCAGCGCCGCAAACATCGGGATCCGCCGCAACCCCGCCGGGAGGTCGGTCGCCACGATCGCCATTTTGCCAGATACCGCTCTTGACGCGCGCCCTCCGACCTTTGACAATGGCGCGCGCGTTCACGCAGGGGGGGTGCAATGCGAGTTGCCGACGAAACACCGGCGGTTTCCCGCCGGACCGCTTTGAACTGGTTGCTCGGGACCTCGCTGGGCGCGACTCTCGTCGCCGCGCTGTACCCGGTCTTCCGCTTCGTGATCCCGCCCCGTGTCGCCGAGGCGCCGGTCAACCGCGTGCTCGCCGGCAAGCTCTCCGATCTGCCCGACAATTCCGGGAAGATCTTCCGCTTCGGGTCGAAGCCCGGGATCCTCATCCGGACGCCGACCGGCGAGGTGCGCGCCTTCTCGGCGGTGTGCACCCACCTGAACTGCACCGTGCAGTACCGCCCCGACCTCCAGCACATCTGGTGTGCCTGCCACAACGGCCAGTACGACCTGCAGGGGAAGAACATCGCCGGGCCCCCGCCGCGTCCGCTGGAGGCCTACAAGGTGGACATCGCCGGGGACGACGTGTACGTCACCAAGGGAGCGTGAGTGATGCGCGCGCTCGACAAGCTCTGGCAAGCCCTCGACGAGCGCCTCGAGCTCGACCCAATCGTCGAGTTCGTGGCGCACAAGGTGGTGCCGCGCCACCGTCACTCCTGGGCCTACTACTTCGGCGGGCTCACGATGTTCTTCTTCTTCATCCAGATCGCGACCGGGATCCTGCTCTTGCTCTACTACCGTCCGACCGCCGAGGCGGCGTTCGAGAGCGTCCAGTTCATCGTGACGCGGGTCCCGTTCGGCTGGCTCGTGCGCTCCGTCCATTCGTGGTCTGCGAACCTCATGATCCTGTCCGCGTTCGCCCACATGTTCTCGGTCTACTTCATGGGCTCGTACGCCAAGCCGCGGGAGCTGACGTGGTGGAGCGGGTTCGCGCTGCTCGGCCTCGCCATGGGGTTCGGGTTCTCCGGCTACCTGCTCCCCTGGAACCAGCTGTCGTTCTTCGCCACCCAGGTGGGGACCGACATGGTGAGCAAGGTCCCGTTCGCCGGGGCGTGGCTGCTCAAGTTCCTGCGCGGGGGCACCGAGGTGACCGGCGCGACGCTCACGCGCTTCTTCGGCTTCCACGTCGCGGTGCTGCCGATGATCACCGCCCTCGTGCTCGCCGGCCACCTCGCGTTCATCCAGCGCCAGGGGATGCACGTCCCCGCTTCCCTCGAAGAGGAGGCGAAGAAGCGCAAGCCGATCCGGTTCGTGCCCAACTTCATGCTGCGGGAGGGCGTCGTATGGCTTCTGGGCCTGGCGGCGCTCGCCGCTCTCGCCGCGTTCTTCCCGTGGGAGCTCGGCACCAAGGCCGACCCTTTCTCGAGCGCGCCGGCCGGCATCAAACCGGAGTGGTACTTCCTGTTCATGTTCGAGACGCTCAAGCTCCTCCCGGCGCACATGCTCGGGATCGAGGGCGAGCTGCTGGGGCTTGGCGCGTTCGCGTTCGGCGGCCTGGTCTGGTTTCTCGTCCCCGTCCTCGACCGCGCCAGCCGGGTCGGTCGCCGCAGCCGCGCGTTCCTTGCCCTCGGCTGGGTCGTCCTCGCCTATATCGTCGGCTTCACGTTCGCCTCGTTCGCGGGGGTGTTCAAATGACACGCCAGCTCGCCAACGCCACCCTTGCGATCCTGCTCGCGGCCGGCGCGCGGGCCGCGGCGCCGCCGGCCCCCGCCGGCGCGCCCGGCAAGCACGCCGAGGACTCGTGCATCGGCTGTCACGCCAAGCTCGACGATGCGCGCCTGCGCACGCCGGCCGAGTTGGCGGCCGCCGACATCCACCACGCGCAGGGGATCTCCTGCGCGGGCTGCCACGGCGGCGACCCGACCTCGGGCGACCCCGCTGTCGCGATGGACCCGCGCAAGGGGTTCGTCGGCAAGTTCGCCCCGAAGGCGATCCCCGAGATGTGCGGCTCCTGCCACTCGAACGCCGCATACATGCTGCGTTACGCGCCCAACATCCCGACCGACCAGCTTTCGCAGTACCGCACATCCAAGCACGGCCTGGCGCTCGCCAAGGGCGCCACCGACGTCGCCGTCTGCTCCTCGTGCCACGGCGCCCACGGTGTGCGACCGCCGTCCGACGCGCGTTCGCCCGTCTACCCGACGCGGGTCGTAGAGACGTGCGCGCGGTGTCACGCGGACGTCGCGCTCATGAACCGGTACGGCATCAAGGGCAACGAGGTCGAGGAGTACAAGAAGTCCGTTCACTACGCGGCGCTGATGGAGAAGAACGACCTCTCCGCGCCGACTTGCAAGTCGTGCCACGGGGCGCACGGCGCCACACCTCCAGGGGTTGACTCGGTGGCCAACGTCTGCGGCACCTGCCACGTCTCCCAGCTCGAGCGCTTCGACCAGTCGCCGCACAAGGACGCCTTCGCCGCCATGGAGCAACCCGCCTGCGAGGCCTGCCACAGCAACCACGCGATCGGGCACCCGCAGGACTCCTGGATCGGCGTCGCCGACAAGCAGGTGTGTGGCGCCTGCCACAGTGCGGGCGACGCCGGCGCCGTCGCGGCGGCCACGATCTCCGGCGCGCTCTCCAAGGCCGCTGCGTCCGAGGCTTCCGTCCGTGAACGCGTCGGGCGGGTCAAGCGCGCGGGGATGCTGATGGACGCGGCCGACATCAAGCTCGAGGAGGCGCACCAGTCGTACGTCATGGCCGAGGTGGAGATCCACACCGTCACCGTCGCCCGGGTGGAGAAGCAGACGCAAGGGGTGCTCGCCGACACCGCCGTCGCCGACAAGGACGCCGCCGCCGCCGAGGCGGAGATCCGCTTCCGCCGCACCGGCCTGTTCGTCTCGCTCGTCGTCATCGCCGTCGCGATGGTCACCCTGATCTTCAAGATCAGGAGCATGGAGCGGTAGGCGGCGCTCAGCCGGCGTCACCTGGCGTCATGGGACGCCGCCAGCGGCGCCCGGCGGGGGCCGGCGTCCGCCGCGGCCATGCCTCCGACGTGGGTGTACAGGGGCGAGTCGATCTCGGGCAGGCGGCGCGCGTACTCCGCGCCGCTCACGCCGCCGCGCCAGTGCCCGGTCACCCGGAACGCCGCCACGATCCCGAGATACACGACCACGGCCAGGGCGACCGCGAGCGCCGGCCGCAGCCGCCAGCGCCCCGGCTCGACTCGCGGCGGGCACACGGCGAGGCACCCCTTGACCGGGCACGCCGCGACGCAGTCCTGGCACGACGTGCACTCGACCGAGGCGACGCGCGTCAAGGCGTGCACGCGCAGGCGCGCGGGGCAGACCTTCGTGCACTTGCCGCAGTCGGTGCACGTGGCCGGGTCGCGGGTCACCTTGAACGGTGCGAACCGGCCGATGATGCCGAGCAGCGCGCCGTACGGGCACAGGTAGCGGCACCAGAGGTCGCGCACGAAGACGGAACCGACCGCCAGCACCCCCAGGACCGCCACCGTGACGCGCGAAGGGCGCGCGAAGAAGAGCAGCATCTTGGTGTCCGCCACGCGGTTATAGGGGCTGTCGAGGAAAGCGCGCACGCCGGGCAGGTCGAGCGCCACCCAGGTCACCCAGAGGAACAGGGCCAGCAGGACGTACTTGAGCGACCGCAGGGGGACGTCGAGCCAGCGCGGCGGCGCCCAGGTGCGGCCGAGGAGCCTCGCGCCCACCCGCCCGAGCGCCTCCGATGCCGTGCCGACCGGACAGATGTGGGAGCAGAACGACTTCGCCACGAGCGCGCTCATCGCCAGCACGCCCACGAGGATCGCCAGGCCGGCCGGGTGGACCGGATGCACCCCTTCCCCGGCGAGCCAGAGCCGCAGCGACATCAGCGCCGAGATCGGCAGGAAGCCCTCGACCCCCGGCGGGCGGGTCGCGTCCGGCGTCCGCCCGGCGGTCTGGGGGAGCGCCCAGAGCGCGAACTGGACGCCGATCACCGCCACCAACACCAGCCACGCCACCTGGCTCAGGCGGCGGGCCTGGATCACCCCGGAGGTCTTGCGTCGGCGCACCATCGCTCCCACCGTCGAAGTTAGGCCGCCCGCCCGCGGCCCGCCTTGACCGCGGTCAAGACCTGACGCTGCCGTGACGTCCGGCTGCGCCGCCAGGGGCCGCCCGGCTGTGGGCGACCAGGACGATGGCGACTCCCGCCAGGATCACCGGCGTCGCCGCCCACTCGACTGCGGTGATCGTCTCGCCGCCCAGCGCGACTCCGAGGAACATCGCGATCACCGGGTTCACGTACGCGTAACTGGTGGCCGCCGCCGGGCGCACCCGCCGCAACAGGAACAGGTACGCAGAGAAGCCGATCCACGAGCCGAAGACGATCAGGTAGGCGAGCGCGAACAGCGGGCGTGGGGCCAGGGCAGATGGGACCTTCTCGCGGAGGGCGGCGCCGACAGCCGCCAGCATGGCGCCTCCGGCCAGCATCTCGGCGGCCGCCGCCATCAGCCCGCTCGGAAGGTCCAGGCGCCGGCTCCACATCGAGCCGAGCGCCCAACTCATCGTGCCGACGAGCAGCGCGGCCGCGCCGGCGGGGCTGGCCCGCAGGCCGCCCTCGAGGCTGAGCAGCGCCACCCCGCCGAACCCGACCGCGAGCCCGACCCACTCCATCCGCCGCGGCCACTGCCCCCACAACCCGGCGAAGAGCGCGGACCACAGCGCCACGGTGGCCACGCCGAGCGCTGCAAGGCCCGAAGCGACCCATTGCTCGGCGACGACCACGCCGCCGTTCCCGCCCAGGAGCAGCAGCCCTCCCACCAGCGCGGCGTTCCTCCACTGCCGCGCGCTCGGCGCCGGGGCGCCGCGCACCCAGAGCGCGACGAACAGGACGCCCCCCGCCGCCAGGAAGCGCGCGCCGGCCATGAGAAAGGGGGGGAGGCCCTCGAGAGCGATGCGGATGGCGAGGTACGTCGAGCCCCAGAGGACGTAGACGGCGAGCATCGCCGCGACGACTCCGAACCAGCGACCGGGCGGCGGACTGGAGTCTGACTTCACCGCGGGATCTTACGCCGGCGGGCGCCGCGGCCGAGCGGCCGCACTCCACTGCGGCCTGCGCCCCGCCCCTTTCGGACCACGGACCAGCGGCGGGACCGTCCTGCACATCGTCATGCCCGCGAACGCGGGCATCCGGGTTGTGGCCTCTGTGAGGCGATGGCTGGGTTCCCGCTTGCGCGGGAACGACGACGAAGGCGGGCTGCGCGGCCCGTGGCCGCCGGCGTCGAACCACGGACCACGCCTTCCTTAGCCGGCGCCCTGCCTCTACAGCTTCGCGGCGACCGCCCTCGCCATGTCGAGCGTCGAGAAGGCGCCGCCCATGTCGTAGGTGCGGACCTTCCCCTCGGCGATCACCGCCGCGACGGCGCCCTCGATCCTGGCGGCCATCGCCGTCTCCCCCAGCCACTCCAACATCATCTTCGCCGCGAGGATCGTGGCGATCGGGTTGACCTTGTACTGGCCCGCGTACTTCGGGGCGGAGCCGTGCGTCGGCTCGAACACCGCCAGCTTCTCGCCGATGTTGCCGGAGCAGCCGAAACCGAGGCCGCCCACCATCTGGGCGCAGAGATCGGAGATGATGTCGCCGAACAGGTTGGTCGCGACCAGCACGCCGTACTTCTCGGGGTCCTTGAGCAGCCACATGCAGATGGCGTCCACGTTCGCGTCGTCCATCGCCACGCCGGGGAACTCCCTGGCGACCTCCTTCGCGGTCTCGAGGAACAACCCTTCCGTGGCCCGCACCACGTTGGCCTTGTGGATCACCGTGACCTTCGGGTAGCCGTGCGCCTTCGCGTACTCGAACGCGGCCCTGATGATGCGCTCGGAGCCCTTCCTCGTGTTGATCTTGCAGGTGATGGCGTACTCCTCCGGTGCGACCGCGGCGAAGTGGGCGAACGGCTTCGAGAGCTGCGCCAGCACGTCGCGGAGCGCGGCGGGCACCGGCGCGAACTCGACTCCGGAGTAGAGGCCCTCGGTGTTCTCCCGGAACATCACGAGGTCGATCGTCTCCTTGAAGTTGAGCGGGTTGCCGGCGTACGCCTTGCACGGGCGGAGGCAGGTGTACAGGTCGAACATCTGGCGCATGCGCACGATCGGCGAGCGGTAGACGAGGCCGGTCCCCCGGAGCGCGGGGGCCAGCTCGGCCTCGGCGGCCTTCACCGGCTTCGAGGTGATGGCGCCGAACAGGGCCGCGTCCACGCGACCGAGCAGGTCCACCGTGCGCTGGGGGAACGCGTCGCCCTCGGCGCACCAGAACTCCCAGCCGATGTCTCCGTGGACGTACTCGGCGTCGAATGCCGCGGCGTCGAGCACCAGGCGCGCCGCCTCCATGACGTCGTTGCCGATCCCGTCTCCGGGCAACCAGGCGATGCGGTACGTGGCCATCCTCGAACCTCCTCCAGGGCCGTCGCGTGCGCGGCGGCCGCCCGGACGGGGCGCCGCCTCACTCCGCGGCCTTCCTCACCGACTCTTCGGCAGCTCTCTCGGGGCGGCCCCGTCGTAGGCGGCCGCGCCCTGATCGATCCGGCGCATCGGCTTCTCGCGCTGGCGCTCCTCCAGCACCTGCGCCATCCACCCCGCGGTCCGCGCCAGGATGAAGAAGCCGTTGGCGAGGTCGGGGGAAAAGCCGAGGTCGGCGAGCAGCGCGGCGATGGCGCCGTCGACGTTGAGCGGCAGCGCCTTGCCGCCGGACGCGAGTTCCCGCACGATGGCCTCGGCGATCGCGACGTGCGGCCCAGCCGCGTCGGCCTCGCCGGCCAGCTGCAGCAGCCGGTGGGAACGGGGGTCGTCGGTGTGAACGCGGTGCCCGAACCCCGGCAACCGCCGGCCGGCCGCCTTTTCCTCGGCGATCAGGGCCCGCGCCGCCGCCACCGTGCTCTCCCCCGCCTGCGCCGTCCGGGCGCCGCGCGCGAGCAGGTGCATGCAGTCCTCGACCGCCCCCCCGTGGTGCTTGTTGACGGCCAGAGCTCCCGACGCGATGCAGGCGTTGAGAGGCGCGCCGGTGGTCGCGGCGTTGCGCACCGCCAGCGTCGAGGGCGGCGTCACGCCGTGGTCGATCGAAGCCACCAGCATCGCCTCTACGAGCCGCCCGACCGAGGCGCCCGGCAGCTCGCCGCGCAGCACCAGGTAGACCGCCTCCCCGAACGAGATGCGGCCCATGAGCTCGTCGAGGCGGTAGCCCCGCACCCGGATCTCGTTCGGCCGGATCGAGGTGACTGCCGTCGCCCACGTGGTGTCAGCCATGCTCATCCCTCCAGGACCTTCGCCACCGCGCCCGGCAGGTCGTCGAACGCGTCCACGACCGTCGCTCCGGCCTCCCGCAGCGCCGCGACTTTCCCCGCGTGGGTGCCGCGGCCGCCCTCGACGATCGCGCCGGCGTGCGAGAAGCGCACGCCCTGGGTCGCGGCGCGGCCGCCGATGAACGCCACCACGGGCTTCGTCACCTCGCCGCTCGCCATCATCTCGGCGATGCGCTCCTCCTGCGAGCCCCCGATCTCGCCGAAGATCGCGATGCAACGGGTGTCCGGGTCGGCCTCGAAGAGGCGCACGACCGCCGGCAGCGCCAGGCCCACGATCCCGTCGCCGCCTACGTGCACCAAGGTGGAGAGCCCGATCCCGGAGCGGCTCAGGTAGTAGCCGGTCGAGGAGGTCATCCCGCCGGAGCGCGAGGCGACGCCCACCCCTCCAGGCTTGAACCAGGCGCGGGCCGACTCGGCGCGGCCGCCGATCATACCCAGCACCCCGCGGCCGACCGACAGCACGCCCAGGGTGTTGGGGCCGAGGTAGTCGACGCCGGAACGCTCGGCCGCCCGCGCGATCTCGAGGACGTCCCAGACCGGCACCCGGTCGCCGACCAGCACGGTGAGCGCGATGCCGGCCGCGATCGACTCCAGCGCCGCGTCCCTGACCAGGGGCGCCGGCACGAAGACCACGCTCGCGTCGATCCCGCCGCTCGCCTCGACCGCCTCGAGGACCGTGTCGAAGACCGGCGTCCCGTCAACGCTCTCGCCGCCGCGCCCCGGGGTGCATCCGGCGACGACCCGGGTGCCGTACTCGCGCATCAGCCTGGCGCGCGCTCGGCCCTCCCGCCCGGTGATCCCCTGCACCAGGACCCGCGTGCGTTCGTCCACGAGGATTGCCATCGCTTACTCCAGCCCCCGCGCCCGGCGGTACTCGTCGAGCCCGGCGATCTCGAGGGCGACGTGCCCGCCCCCGGCCCCCAACGCAAGGCAGTCCACCTCGCAGGCGAGGCACTCGGTGCAGCGGCCGCGCGCGGCCTCCTCGCGCGTCACCTTGAGGACCGGGACGCCCTCCCCGGAGAGCGCGAGGATCTGCGGCACGCACGCCGCGACGCACGCTTTGCTCTGGCAGCGGGCGCACACCGCATGGTCGTACGTGATGGAGCCGGTGGGGGTCGCGAAGGTGTACGGCCGCTCGACCTGGCCGGAGCCGCGCCGCGGTGCCTGCCGCGGCGGCGGCGTGAACGCCGCGACGAGCGCGGCCAGCCGGGCGGCGCACGCGTCGACCGGCGTGTCCTTGCCGAAACACTCCACCGGCACCCCGAGGCCTCTCGTGTAGCCGGTCAGGATCTCGATCGCCCTCTCCTCGCCGTTGCCGCCCAGGCGCACGACCGCGGGCACCGCCAGCGGCTCCTCGAGGAAAGCCTTGACCAGGCCGCGCGCGGAGTGGAACTGCTCCTGCGAAGCGACCCCGGAGCCGGTGCCGAAGTAGCCGTCCACGCCGGGCTGTGAGAGCAGGATGCGCGCCGCCCGGTAGACCTTCGAGGCCGGCGGGTTCCCCGAGGTGTCGCAGAAGTTGGCGACGGCGAAGCCGTGGCGGGCGAGCGCGTCCATCCCCATCATCGAACCGCCGCCGCCGGCTCCGTGAAACGCGACCACCCGCTCCCCGCGCTCGCAGGCCTCGCGCATCTGGAGGAAGTAGAACGTCCCGCGGTAGTCGTCCTTCTCCACCTCCCACGCGATGCGCTCGAGCGGCGTTGGCGGGTGCCCGAGCTCGCGCGCGACGTCGATCCCGAGTTCCGGGTGGCGGAACACCGCGGCGTCGTCCACCGTGATCCTGCAGTCGAGGGCGACGGCGCGCCCGTCGAGGGTGAACACGAGGGGGTTGACCTCTGCGGCCCGCGCCTCCACCGCCCGCGCCACCGCCGCCAGGCGCACGCACGCCTCGGCGAGGTGACGCTGCTCCTCCCCGTGCACGCCCACACGCCGCCACAGCTCGCGGGCGGCGTGCGCGGGGAGAGCCTCGACGGCGTCGAGTGGGAGCTCGGCGACGGCCTCCGGGTGCTCGCGTGCGGTTTCCTCGATCCCGGAACCTCCCCGGGCGGAGACCAGCAGCACCGGCCGCCGCCGGCGGTCGTCGAGGATGATCCCGGCGTAGCGCTCCGAAGCGACCGCCACGCGCTCCTCGACCAGCACCTCGGTCACCGCGAACCCGCCGGCACGAGCCGCGAGGATCGCCGCGGCTGCGTCGCCGGCGGCCGCAGCGGAGTCCGCGAACCGGACGAGGCCCTGGGCCTTGCGGCTGGTGGTCCAGGCCTGCGCCTTCACCACCACGCCGGCGCCGAGGCGACCGGCCGCGGCGGCGGCCTCGGCCGCGCTCCTCGCGAGTTCGCCGCGGGGAACCGCGATCCCCGCACCCCGCAACACCTGTTTTCCCTGGAACTCTGCAAGACGCGCCACGAGAGGTCTCCGCCCCTGCTAGGGCCGAAGCACGCTACGCGAAGCTCCCGCCAGGTGTCAAGGCCGTGTCATGGCGCGGCGAAGACCCGCCCGGCCGATCTCCCGGCGGGTCCAGGGTATGATTGGCCGGACGCCGGGAGGAAGCCATGGTGCGCGTGTCCTCGGATCCGGGTTCTTGCTACTTCTACTACCCGCGGCTGGTCTGCGTCGTCGGCATCCGCGACGACGCGAAGGGAACCACCAACTTCGCGCCGGTCACTTGGGCCACGCCCCTTTCCTCGGATCCGCCGCTGTTCGGGATCTGCCTGTCCCCGGCCACCTACAGCCATCAGCTCGTCCTCAAGTCCGGCGAGTTCACGATCAACTTCCTCACCGAGGAGCATGCCGGGCTCGCCGAGACCCTCGGCAAGCTGTCGGGGCGCGAGACGGACAAGGTCAAGGCGCTCGCGCTCGAGATCGAGGCGGGCGAAGCCATCGCAACACCGAGCCTGGCGATCGCCTACGTTGCCGCGGAGTGCCTGCTCGTCGAGCGCCACCACCTCGGCGACCAGACGCTCGTCGTCGGCGAGGTCCAGCGCCTGCACGTCGCCGCCGGCGCGTTCGACGCCGACGGTGTGCTCCGCGTCGAGGCGACGAGCCCTCTGCTCTACCTCGGCAGCAGCCGGTACGCCACGACCACGAAGACCGCGGTCCGGCCCGCGAACCCAAGCGCGGCCCGCTGAACGAGCTCGCGGCGCCGGGAGGCCCGGATCCATCCGTTTCGGCGACGCCCCGCGCCGGGGTATGATGACGCCCGGTTGGCGGGGTTCCAGCGCGGCGCCGGCGTGCGGAGCGGGGTGGTGACATGAGCGACGTGGTGGTGATCGGCGTGGCCGGCGGTACGGGCTCGGGCAAGACCACGGTGGCGGAGGCGATCGTCGCCCGCATCGGCGCGAACCGTATCGCCTACCTCCAGCACGACAGCTACTACCGAGACCTCTCCGGCGCCGACCGCGCGGTGCTCCTCCACCACAACTTCGACCACCCCGACGCGCTCGAGACCGAACTCCTCGCCGAGCACGTTCGCCTGCTCAAGGACCACCGCCCCGTGGCGGTGCCGATTTACGACTTCACCCGCCACGTGCGCACGGGCGAGACCCGCACGGTGGAGCCGCGCGGCGTGGTGCTGGTCGAGGGGATCCTGATCTTCACCGAACCGGTGCTTCGCAAGCTGTTCGACGTCAAGATCTTCGTCGACACCGACGCGGACTTGCGCTTCATCCGCCGGTTGCGCCGGGACCTGATCGAGCGCGGGCGCACGGTGGAGATGGTGATCGCCCAGTACCTCGAGACCGTCCGCCCGATGCACCTCGAGTTCGTCGAGGCCTCCAAGCGCTGGGCCGATCTGATCATCCCGGAGGGCGGCTTCAACTCGGTCGCCCTCGACGTCGTCTGCTCCCGGGTGGAAGCCCTTCTGCAGCCAGCGTGAACCGTTCTGACGGGGCCGGTCACTCGCGCGGCCGGCGGCGGCGCTGGCGGAGCTCCTCTTCCTTGAACATGTACCGGATCGCGTGCTTGTAGATCATCAGGTTGGGCCCCTCGGTCCGGTTGAGCTTGATGCAGTTGCGGTCGTACCACTCCACCCAGCCGTGCAGCTCGGTGCCGTCGTCCAGCATCACGACCATCGCCGTCTTGTTCTGCATCTGCTTGATGAAGTAGTAGTTCTCGGCGTTGGTCTGATCCGGCGGCGCTTGCTTGCGGTGGACCATGCCCCGCATCGGCGTACGATCACCCACCTCCGAAATGGATGGCCGAATGAGCCGACGGCTAGTCAGGGCCTCGTCCCCCGTGCGCTCGAATTCCTTCATTTCATCCCCGTCGTTCCGACTGATACGCAGTATAGCACTCCGTGAGCCTGCTGGAAAGGATACGGACCGCCGGTTCGGAAGGTTTAGGAGGCGGGTCCGGGCCGCTTCCCCGGCCCGCTCTCGCCCGCCTCGTGGGCGAGGCAGCACATCAGGCGCCCGCACATCCCCGAGATCCGGCTGGGGTTGAGCGACAGCCTCTGCGCCTTGGCCATCCGGATCGTCACCGAGTTGAAGCGGGCCATGAACGTCGTGCAGCACAGCGTGCGCCCGCACGGCCCCCACCCGCCGCTCGACTTGGCCTGGTCGCGGACGCCGATCTGCCGCAGCTCGACGCGCCGCCGGGTGCGGCGGCCGAGATCGCGCAGCAACTCCCGGAAGTCCACCCGCTCCTCGGCGGCGAACGTGATCACTACGGTGTCGCGGTCGAGCGGCACCAGCGCGGCCACCGGCCGCATCGGCAGGTTCAGCTCGCGCGCCCGTTCGCGGCAGAAGCGGAGCGCGTCGCGCGCCACCAGCGCGAGCTCCTCGCCGCGCGCGACCTCCCCCGGGGCGGCCTTGCGGACGATACTGCCCGCGGTCCGCTCGCCGCACGCGCGCAGAACCGGGATCTCATGCGCGACGAAGCGGCCCACCCGCTCGCCGTCGGCGCTCGCGATGACATATGACGCGCCGAGCTCCAGCTCGACGCCTTCCCTCAACGTGCACGCCTGACCCGGAAGGTCGGGCGAAAAGGTGATGCGGACGAACTCCCGCCGCGGACGGACGTCGCCGCAGCGCTCCGAGCAGCTCATGGTTGACTCCCCCCGCCGGCCAGTTCCGCGTCGGCCGTGGCGACCGCGGCCGCCTGGGCGGCCCTGGCCCGACGCACGCGAGCCTCGAGTTCCGGGTCGGACAGCGCCAGAATCTGGGCGGCGAGCACCGCGGCGTTGCGGGCGCCCGCCTTCCCCACCGCCACGGTGGCGACCGGGACCCCACCCGGCATCTGGACGGTGGCAAGCAGCGCGTCGAGCCCGCCAGCGACCCCGCCTGGCAGCGGCACGCCGATCACCGGGCGCACCGTGACGCCCGCGGCCACCCCCGCGAGGTGGGCCGCCATGCCGGCGCCGCAGATGAAGACCCGCACCCCGTCCGCCTCGCCGCGACTCACCAGCTCGAGCGTCCGGGCGAGGGAGCGGTGGGCCGACGCCACGTGTGCGCGCCAGCGCACGCTCAGGCGGTCGAGCTCGGCCCCGGTCTCGCGCAGCACCTCCCAGTCGTTCTTCGACCCCATCAGGATCATTACAGGTTCGGTCACGCGAGCCCCCTGCCGATGTCACGGCGGTAGTGCACGCCTTCGAACCGCACCTTGGCGGCGCCCTCGTAGGCGGCGGCCACGGCCTCGGCCATGGTCGCACCGCGGCCCACGACCGAGAGTACCCGGCCTCCTGTGGTGACGAGGCGCCCGTCCTCGAGCGCCGTGCCGCCGTTGAAAACCAGCACGCCGGGCTGCGCCAGGGTATCGCCCAGCCCGCTTATCGGGTCGCCGCGGCGGGACGGCCCCGGGTACCCGGCCGCCGCCAGCACCACGCACGCCGCCGCTTCCCGCTTCCACCCCGCCCTCTGCGAGCCGAGCTCCCCCATCGCCGCGGCCCGCAGCAGCTGCGCCAGGTCGTCCTCGAGCCGGGGGATCACGGCCTGGGTCTCGGGGTCGCCCAGCCGGCAGTTGAACTCGAGCAACTGCGGGCCGGCCGGCGACACCATCACGCCCGCGTACAGCACCCCCCGGTAGGGCCGGCCCTCCGAGGCCATCCCGGTCACGGTGCGGTAGACGATCTCGCGCAGGATCGCGGTCGCGAGGGCGGGCTCGAGTGGGACGGGCGAGACCGCGCCCATCCCGCCGGTGTTCGGCCCTTCGTCGCCGTCCCCGACGCGCTTGTAGTCGCGTGCCGAGGCGAGCAGCAGCACGCTCGCGCCGTCGGCGAGCACCATGAAGGAGACCTCCTCGCCCTCCAGACACTCCTCGACGAGGACGCGCTCCCCGGCGGCGCCGAACGCGCGCTCCTCGAAGCAGCGGACCATCGCGGCCTCGACCTCGTCGCGGTTGCGGCAGACCTGGACGCCCTTGCCGGCCGCCAGCCCGTCGGCCTTGAACACGACGGGGATGCCGATCTCCTTCACCGCCGCCGCCGCCTCGTCGCGGTCGGAGGCGGTGCGCGCGCGCGGCATCGGGATCCCATGCCGCAGGCAGAACTCCTTGGTGAACACCTTGTACCCTCGAGTTCCGCCGCGGCGCGCGACGGTCCGACGAGCAACAGGCCGCGGCGGGCGAACTCGTCGGCGATGCCGAGGACGAGCGGCAGTTCCGGCCCGACGAACGGTGAGGTCGATCTTGAGCGAGGACGCGAATTCGGCCAGCTCGACCGTGGCGTCCGCTCTCGATCGGGACGCAGGTGGCGATGCCGGCCATCCCGGGTTCCCGGGGGCGGCGTAGATCTCGTCGATCCCGGACGCTTGGGAGAGCTTCCACGCGAGCGCGTGCTCACGGGCGCCGCCGCCGACGACCAACGCCCTCAACGCCGGCTCCCGGCCACGAGCGAAGCCTGCAGCAGCGACAGGCAGGCGGTCTCGACCACGTCGCGTGCCGAACAGCCGCGGGAGAGGTCGTTCGCCGGGCGGGCGAGGCCCTGCAGCAGCGGCCCGACCGCCCCCGCGCCGCCCAGGCGCTCGGTGAGCTTGTAGCCGATGTTCCCGGCGTTGAGATCGGGGAAGACGAGCACGTTGGCGCGGCCGGCGACGCGGGAGCCCGGGGCCTTGCGGCCCCCGACCGACGCCAGCAGGGCCGCGTCGAGCTGCAGCTCGAAGTCGAACTCGAAATCCACGCCGCGGGCCGCGAGCGCGGCCCCGCGGCGCGCACCTTGTCCACCAGCGGGTGCTCGGCCGAGCCCTTGGTCGAGAACGACAGCAGCGCCACGCGCGGCTCCCCGCCGACGATCGCCCTGAAGGTGCCGGCGGCGCCCACGGCGATGTCGGCGAGCTGCTCGGGGTCGGGGTCGGGGAGCACCGCGCAGTCGGCGAACACCATCAGGCCGTCGCTCCCCCAGCGCGCGTCCGGCTGCGCCATCACGAACGCCGAGGAGACGGTCTTCATCCCGGGCGCGGCGCCGATCGCGTGCAGCGCCGCGCGCACCGTGTCCGCCGTCGTGCGGACCGCGCCGCCCACCGAGGCGTCGCACTCGCCGGCCGCCACCAGCAGAGAGGCGAAGTAGAGCGGGTCCGCGAGCGCCGCGTCGGTCTGCTACCGCGTCCACCCCTTCGGCGCCCGCCGGCGTGCAGCGGTCGAACAGCGCCTCCGCCTCGGTTCGTCGCCGGGTCCGTGACCGTCGCTCCTTCGGCGCGCAGGCGCTCCTGCCCCGCCCCTTGCGCCGCCGACGGACACGGAACCGTGACCCGCGCGATGCGCTCGCGGCACAGCTCGCCGCGCCTCGACGATGCGGGGATCATCCTCCTCGACCAGCACGACATGCCCGCCTACCGCGCGGGAGCGCCCCGGCGAGTCCTCGAGAGAGCCCATGCCGAGCTCCGCGGCCATTGTCGCCGTCTTCCACGAGCGCTCGCGCGCCTGCGCTTTCCACCGGACGCCGGCACGCCGCAGGAGCCCGGCGCCGGCCATTTCAGGGTCGCACGGCGGTCGTGCCGGGGCGGTCGTACCTGGAGGGCCGTCTTGCTCCAGGTTCGCGGGCGCGCAGGCGGATCCATCGCTATCTCAGCTTATCGCGGAGTTATTGAGATCTTCCATGACAAATAGCTGACTTTTACAAACCTCTTGACAAGTCGTGTGAATCACTTTAACTTGACCTCCGTCACCGTAGCGGTCAGGCGGCAAATCGCCGCGCCGCAAGCGGAAGGGGGACGAGGCTAATGATGCTACTTCATCTCGGCATGGCGCTGCTGGCGGCGAACAACGTGGTTGTGCCGTCACACATCACCACCGGCAACGTGACACGGCGAGTGCACACGCCGGCGACCGCGGCGGTCTACACCTCGGCGCAGGCCGAGCACTACCTGACCGCGCAACAGATCGCCTACATCCGGCCCGGCCTGAACATCGCCGTCGGGAGCGTGACGATCGGCGCCGACAACAAGCCGATCGTGGACGTCACCTTCACCGACGACGGCGGCCAGCCCCTCGACCGCGCCGGGGTCCTGACCGGGGCCGCTCTCGCTGTCGTTCATCCTCGCCTGTACGACCCGGCGGGGCGCTACTACACCGACTACTACACGTCGACGGCGTCGAGCACGGTCACCCACCTCACGGTGCAGCAGGCGGCGACCGCGTCCGGCACCTGGGAGGACCTCGGCGTCGGCCACGGCCGCTTCCACTTCACCAAGGCGCTGCCGACCGGGTACGACGTGACGAAGACGCACACGCTCGGCATCTACGCCACGCGGGTCATCAACCTCACCGACCCGATCATGATCAGCAAGACGTACGTGGCGAACGTCGAGTACGACTTCCGCCCCGACGGCCAGGCGGTCACCAACACGTGGAACAAGATGACCGACGCGACGTGCAACCAGTGCCACGACCCGCTCTCGGCCCACGGCTCGACCGGCCGTCAGGACATCAAGCTCTGCGTGCTCTGCCACAACCCCCAGACGATCGACCCCGACACCGGCAACAGCGTGGACGCCAAGGTGCTGTTCCACAAGCTCCACATGGGGAGCAGTCTTCCGTCCGTCAAGGCCGGACACCCCTACCAGATCATCGGCCACGGCGGGTCGGTCGTCGACTTCTCGACCATCGTCTTCCCGCAGGACATCCGCAACTGCACCACCTGCCACCAGCCCAGCTCGCCGCAGGGGTTCGTCTGGTACAGCTACCCGTCGCAGGCCGCGTGCGGCTCCTGCCACGACACGATCAACTGGGCCACCGGCGCCAACCACAAGGGCGGCCCCCAGACCGACGACTCGGCGTGCGCCTCCTGCCACCAGCCGCAGGGCGTGAACGAGTTCGACGCCGGCATCGTCACCGCGCACGTCATCCCGACCGAGTCGGCCCAGCTCAAGGGCCTCAACATCCAGGTCTTCAACGTGACGAACGCGGCGCCGGGCACCAAGCCGGTCGTCACGTTCGCGGTGACCAACAACGACGGGTCGTTCGTCAACCCCTCCACGCTCGGCAGCTTCAGCTTCTTCTTCGGCGGCCCGACCACCGAGTACGCCAGTTACTGACCGAGCGGGTCGGCAAGAACGCCGTCTCGAGCGGCACGACCTCGACCTACACCTTCCCGGACGCGATCCCGGCCACCGCCACCGGCACCTGGACGCTTTCGGCCGACTTCTACCGCACGGTCACGCTCAACCCGGCGCCCGAGACCGCGAGCGAGGCGACGGTGCGCGAAGCGGGGCAGAACCCGATCTACAACGTCGCCATCACCGACGCCCAGCCGATGGCGCGCCGCACCGTGGTGGACCTCAACAAGTGCAACGTCTGCCACAACCAGCTCGCCCTCCACGGCGGCCAGCGCTTCAAGGTGCAGGAGTGCGTGATCTGCCACAACCCGAACAACACCGACAGCGCCTACCGGCCCGCGGCCCAGGCGCCCAACGAGACGATCCACTTCAAGTACCTGATCCACCGCATCCACACCGGCGAGAACATGACGCTCCCCTTCACGATCTACGGCTACGGCGGCAGCGTCAACAGCTTCAACGACGTGCTTTTCCCCGGCGACCGGCGCGACTGCCTGAAGTGCCACGCCGACGTCCGGCCGGCCAGCAGCAGACGTTCGAGGTCCCGCTGCCCGACGGCGTGCTGCCGACTCCGACGCTGCGCAACCCGTACATCCAGCTGATGCAGCCCACCGCCGCGGCGTGCCTCTCCTGCCACGACGACAAGCCGATGCGGCCGCGCACGCGGTCACGATGACGGCTTCGTTCGGCGAGGCGTGCGAGGTCTGCCACGGGACCGACGCCGACTACGCAGTTGCCAAGGTTCACGCTCGCTAGTTAGAGGTCGTGCTGCGGGCCGCCGGTTTGTCGCCGGCGGCCGCAGCGCAGCACGAAAGGTGGACGGGATGAGCACCTGGTTTCGCGTTTTCTGCGCCGTGAGCGTGCCCTCGCTACTGGCCGGCGCCGCCCTGGCGGCCACGGCCCCGGCGAAGGGCTCCGACGATGCGTTTGCGCCGTGCAGCACCTGCCATGAGGAGATCACCACGCCGTTCGCCTCGAACCCCCACGTCCGCGAAGCCGCCACGGGCAAGGCCGTGTGCGAGGGCTGCCACGGCGACGCGACCAAACACGCGGAGGAGGGGGACAAGTCGCTGATCAAGGTGCCGGCGGGCGCCGCGGGCGCCAAGACCTGCCTCAGCTGCCACCAGAAGTCGCCGGAGTTCGACCGCGCCGCCAAGGGCTTCCACGCGTCGGCCTCGGTCAACTGCACCGACTGCCACTCGGTCCACCACAGCCCGGCCACCGCGCCGGCGCTGCTGCGGACCACCCCATCGACGCAGCTGTGCGAGAGCTGCCACCCGGCCCAGCAGAACCTGTTCGGCAAGCCGTACGCCCATCACCTCGGGCGCGGCGGCATGGAGTGCGTCTCCTGCCACAACCCGCACGGCGGCCGCGGCGAACACAGCCTCAAGACCACGTCCGCGGGCGAGCTCCCCTGCCTTTCCTGCCACACCGAGAAGCAGGGCCCGTTCGTCTTCTCGCACGTGTCCGGCTTCGAGGGCAACTGCCTCACCTGCCACGAGCCCCACGGCTCCAACAACCCCAAGATGCTCATCCGCGCCCGCGTGGACCAGCTCTGCCTCGAGTGCCACACGACCCTTCCGGCGGGGATGCTCGGCTCGCAGCCGCCGTCGTTCCACGACCTCCGCAGCCCGCGCTACCAGAACTGCACCGTCTGCCACGTCGCGGTCCACGGATCCAACAGCTCCCCGATGCTCTTGAAATAGGAGACGAGCGATGGCCGAGCGTTTCGCGTACTTCGTGGGTCTGCTCGTGGTCGCCTCCTGGGGCGCCACCGCACGTGCGCAATCGACCCAGTTCTCCCTCGACCTCGGCCACCAGTGGACGGACGTGAGCGGCAACAACGACGTCTACCGGAGCCAGGTCAACGAGGGCCAGGGTTCTTGCTGCGCTCGTTCTCCCTGACGACCGTGGACAACTCCGACGGCCCCAAGCTCTTCGACCGGCTGCGCATCGACGCGGCCGGGATCGGCGCCGACCCGCAGGCGAGCTTCCGCCTCTCGGCCGGGCTCGCGCATGTGTACGACCTGCGCTTCTCGTACCGGCACTCGGAGTTCTACAACGCCCTGCCCGGCTTCGCCAACCCGCTCCTCGCGTCGGGGTTTGCCCCGGGGGAGCAGACGATCAACCGCGCGCTCGACTCCGTCAACCTCGACGTGACCGTGCTCCCCGGCAGCGCCGTGACGCCCCTGTTCGGCTACGAGTGGGTACGGTATTCGGGTTCGGCTCGCTCCACGGCGGCTGTCGGCCAGAACGAGTTCCAGCTCCTCTCCAACCTCGGGGAGACGACCCAGGAGGTACGCGGCGGGATCGGCTTCTCGGTCGGCGGTTTCTCCGGCCGGATCCTCCAGGGCTGGAGGTACTTCAACTCCACCCAGGCCGACCAACTCCTCCCCGGCGCCGGCGCCGGTAACTACCCCCAGCCCGTGCTCGGCCAGCCGATCACGCTCGCGAGCTACCTGGACCGCACCCATACTACCGGGACGACGCCGGTCACCACCGGCTACCTGACCGGCCGCCTGGCGGACGGCGTTCGTCTCGTGGCCTCGTTCACCCGCGCGGATTTCTCGACCGATACGAGCGACAACGAGGCCGCGTGGGGCACTTTGGCGTCGTTCAAGCTCTCCCGCTTCTACTCCGGCCTGTCCGAGGCGGTCCAGGCGCACGCCGAGAGCCTCAACTGGCAGGGCAACGCCCGCGTCGAGGCGACGGTTCTGGATGGCCTCGACGTCACCGTCGGCTACACCCAGCGGCACCAAGACCTCGACGGGCTGGCGACGATCGCCGACCTGTACGCCAACACCGTCAACTTCAGCGGCGCCGATCCCAAGACCGTCTCCACGTTGATCAACGCTCAGGACGCCATCCAGCGCGACGAGAAGGTCGTCGAGGCCCGCGTCTCGTCGAGCAACCTGGGGCCGCTGAACCTGTGGGCAGGGTGGGCCAGGGCCGACCAGAACCTGGACGTCTCGCCGGCGGCGGCCGAGATCGTGGTGCCCGGCGGGCAGAGCGGCCGGTTCGACCGCGTCGTCAAGCGCACCTCGGCCGGCGCGACGCTCGCGCTCGCGGACGTCAAGCTCGCCGTGGACTGGAAGAAGGACGACGCCGACAACGCCGTCATCCGCACCGACTACCTGAACCTCGAGCGCTGGCGCGGGCGCGCCACCTGGACCGCGGGCAAGTTCCTCCAGCTCGTCGGCACCGCCGAGCGCATCAAGGCGGAAAACCCGACGCCGGGGATCGACCAGGCCGCCACCACCAAGCACTGGGAGGGCGACCTCGTCCTCACCCCTGTGACCCCGCTCTCCTCCGGCTCGGCTACGGCGTCTACAAGGTGGACAGCGCGATCACGATCCGCGTCCCCCAGGACTTCAGCCTCGAGCCTTCGCTCTACACGGAGGACGGCACCTCCAAGGACGCGTCGGTGACCTACAAGGCCGGACGCTTCAGCTTCGACGCCGGGTACTCGCAGTTCGAGAACAGCGGCGACCTCGCCCTCAAGCTCGACCGCACCATGGTCGGCTGCGACTTCGACCTCACCCCGACGCTCGCTGCGTCGCTGCGCTTCGACAAGCAGCTGTACCGCGAGATCGCGCTGCCGATCGACAACTTCGACGCCAAGATCTACGGCGTCTTCCTGCGCTGGCACAACTAGACCGCCGGCCACTCGTTCCGCGTCGCCGTTTTGGGCTCCCGGCATCGGGAGCCCAAGTTGTCTCTCGGGCCCTTGACAAGTATTACGACATACACCATCATTAATATCGTGAATGAAACCGAAGCGTACCGGCTGGAAGCGCTCGTGGAGTTGGGCCGGGCGTGGCCGGGGTCGTTGACCGCCGCCGAGATCGCCCGTCGCCGCAACGTCCCGGCCAAGTTCCTCGCCCGCCTGCTCGGCGAGCTCGCGCGGGAGGAGCTGGTGGTGACGGCCAGGGGGGCGCGCGGCGGGGTCCGCCTCGCGGCGGCGCCCGGCGACGTGCCTTTGGCCCGGCTCCTGCGCGGCCAACTTCAACCTGAAGCGGGGGGACCCGCGGTGCGCTGGCTCTTCCGGCGCATAGGCGAGGCGCAGGTGCGCGCGCTCGCGGGGCTCAGCCTGGCCGAGCTGCTGCGCGTCGAGGACGAGGCCAACGCCACCGCCGACTTCGCCATCTAGAAATGGGGGGACCATGAGAATCGCGTCGGACATCACCAAGCTCATCGGCAACACGCCGCTCGTGCGGCTCAACCGCGTCACCTCGGGGTGCGTCGCCACCGTGGCGGCGAAGCTCGAGTTCTTCAACCCCGCCCACTCGGTCAAGGACCGGATCGGCATCGCGATGGTCGAGGCGATGGAGCGGGCCGGCACGCTGGTGCCCGGCACCTCGGTCATCGTCGAGCCGACTTCGGGCAACACCGGGATCGCGCTCGCGATGGTCGCCGCCGCCAGGGGGTACCGGTGCGTCATCGCGATGCCGGAGAGCGTCTCGCTCGAGCGCCGGAAGGTGCTCAAGCTGCTCGGCGCCGAGCTCATCCTCACGCCGGCGTCGGAGGGGATGAAGGGCGCCATCCGCAAGGCGCTCGAGCTGCTGGAGGAGATCCCCGGCGCGGCGATGCCGCAGCAGTTCGAAAACCCCGCCAACCCCGAGATCCACGCCACCACCACCGCCGAGGAGCTGTGGCGCGACACCGACGGCGCGATGGACATCTTCGTGGCCGGGGTCGGGACCGGCGGCACCATCACCGGCGTCGGGAGGGTCTGGAAGGCGCGCAAGCCCGCCGTCCGGATCGTGGCCGTCGAGCCGGCCGGCTCCCCGGTCATCTCCGGCGGGGCCCCGGGCTCGCACAAGATCCAGGGGCTCGGTGCCGGCTTCATCCCGGCCAACCTCGACACGCGGGTCATCGACGAAGTCGTCAAGGTCGGCAACGACGAGTCGTTCGCGATGGCGCGCCGGCTCGCGCGCGAGGAGGGGATCCTCGCCGGCATCTCGTCCGGCGCCGCCGCGTACGCCGCGCTCGAGGTGGCGCGCCGGCCGGAGAACGCCGGCAAGCTCGTGGTGTTCGTCGTGCCCTCGACCTCCGAGCGCTACATCTCGACCGAGCTGTTCGCCGGCCTCGACTGAACCGTCCCGCGCGCGGACCGGCTCACGCCAGGCCGAGGTCGGGCCGCCCCGCGGCGAGGTGGTCGAGCGGCTCGAAGTTGACGATCGCCGCCTCGGCCGCACCGCCGCGGGCGGCGAGCGCCAGCGCGGTGGCGTCGAACGCGAGATGGCGCGGGTGGTGCGCGTCCGAGGCCAGCACGAACCGGCACCCGGCGGCGCGCGCGAGGCCCACCAGCGTCGGGTCGAGGTCCTGCCGGCGGGGAAAACCGTTGATCTCGACGAGCACCCCCGCGGCGGCTGCCGCCGCGAACACGACCTCCCAGTTGGCGCGGATCCCCGGGCGCCGCGCGAACAGACGCCCCTGCGGGTGGGCGAGCGCCCAGACGCCGGGCTCCTCGATCGCGCGCACGAGCCGGCCGGTCTGGTCGCGGCGCTCGGCGAGCCCCGTGTGCACCGCCGCGAGCAGCAGCACACCGTCCCGGGCGGAGCGCGGGACGTCGAGGCGCCCGTCGTCGAGGATCTCGGCCTCCAGCCCCTGCACGACCCGGAGTTCGTCGCCGTGGCGGCGGTTCCAGGCGGCCACGGCGCGGCGCTGCAGCTCGATCCCTTCGGCGTCGAGGCCGTTCACGCAGGCGAGGCCGCGCGTGTGGTCGGCGACCACCGCCCAGGCGGCGCCGCGGTGCTGGCACGCCCGCGCCATCGCCTCGAGCCCCGCCGCGCCGTCGGAGGCGCGCGTGTGCCAGTGCACGGCCCCCCGCAACCGCCCGACGTCGGGGGCGCCGGCGGACGCGAGGCCGGCCTCGACCTCGGCCGCGCTCAGGAAACCTTCCCGGGCCGGGCTCTCGCGCAGCCGGTGGGGGCCGGCGAGACGCTGCGCGGCGGCGGCGAGGGCGTCCGAGGCCCGGCAGGAGCGCAGCATTGAAACGGTCGGGAGCGCCTCGAGCGGCACGGCGTCGGGCAGCCTGCGCGCGCCGTCGAGCTCCCGCGGGTGGTCGAACACCGCGTACGCCGCCCGCAGGAACCCCAGGCGAAGCTCGCCTGCGGGATGGCTCTCGGCGAGCTGGAAGAGGGCCTCGGCGAGCTCGGCGTTGCGCACCACCCGGCCAGGGTAATGCAATCGGCTCGCGGCCGGCGGCCGGCGGCGCCGCGGCGGCTGCCGCCGTGGTACCGTTTTGCCATGCATCGCCTGCTCCTGGTGGACGGACACTCCAACCTGTACCGCGCCTTCTTCGCCATCCGCGCCGGCCTCGCCGCGCCCGACGGCACGCCCACCAACGCGGCGTACGGCTTCCTCCGGATGCAGCACAAGATGCTGCGGGAGCTCGAGCCCAGCCACGTCGCGGTGGCGTTCGACACCGGCGGCGAGACGTTCCGGACGCGGCTCGACGAGCGCTACAAGGCGCACCGGCCGCCGATGCCCGACGACCTCCGGGTCCAGGTGCCGATCACGCAGGAAGCCGTCGCGTTGCTGGGCCTCGCCGTGCTGGCCCAACCCGACGTCGAGGCCGACGACGTGATCGGCACGCTGGCCGCACTGGCAGCCCGTTCCGGCTTCGAGGTGGTGATCGCGTCGAGCGACAAGGACCTGATGCAGCTCGTGGCCGACCCGCTGGTCAAGATGTGGCATACGCGCCTGGAGCGGCTCCTCGACGAGCGCGGCGTCGAAGAGGTCTTCGGCGTGCCGCCGGCACGGGTGGGCGAGGTCCTCGCCCTGATGGGCGACGCCTCGGACAACATCCCTGGGTGCAAGGGTATCGGCGAGAAGACGGCGAAGGAGCTGATCGCCGCCTGGGGGTCCGTCGACGCCGTCTACGCCCACCTCGACGAGGTGACGCCGCCGCGGGCGCGCAAGGCGCTCGCCGAGCACCGCGGCGAGGTCGACCTGTCGCGCGAGCTGGTTCGCATCCGCACCGACCTCGTGCTCGGCTCGGACCTCGCGGCCCTCGAGCGACGGCCGGCCGACGTGCCGCACCTGGCCGAGCTGTACCGCCGCCTCGGCTTCACCTCGCTGCTCGCCGAAACCGAAGCGCCACCCGCAGCGCCGGCCGCGGCGCCGGTGGCGGCCCGCGCCGCCGGCCTCGACGAGCTCGCGGCACTGCTCGCCCAGCCGGGAGCGGCGCTCGCGCTCGCCGACGGGCGGCTCGCGGTGGCGACGGCCACCGAGACGGCCGTGGTCGAGGCGGAGGAGAGGGAGCTCGCCGCGGCGGCGGCGCCGGGGCTGGCCCAGGCGTGGTGTCACGACGCCAAGGCGTTGCTCGCGGCGCTGCGCGACGCCGGCGTCGCCGAGCCGCCGGTGCCGCGCGACGCGATGCTCGCGGCGTACCTGCTCGCCCCCGGGGAGAGCACCGACCTTCCCGGCATCTGCCGCCGGCTCGGCGTCGAGCCGCCCGCGCTCGCCGGCCCGGAAGAGGAGGCGCGCGCGCTGGCCAGGCTCGCGCCCGTCCTCGAGCGCCGGCTGCGCGAGGAGCAGCTCGAACGCGTCTTCACCACCCTCGAGCTGCCGCTCGTGCCGGTGCTCGAGGCGATGGAGAGGCACGGCATCCGCCTGGACCCGGACGCCCTCGTCGAGCTCTCCCAACGCCTCGGGGCGTCGCTCGCCGAGCTCGAGCGCGAGATCCACGCCGACGCGGGCGGGCCGTTCAACGTCAACTCGCCGCAGCAGCTCGCCGAGGTGCTGTTCGGGAGGCGCGGCCTGCCGGTGCTGCGGCGCACCGCGAAGACGAGAGTGCCCTCGACCGACGCCGACGTCCTCACCGAGCTCGCCGCGCGAGGCCACCGCCTGCCGGCGCTGCTGCTCGAGTACCGAGAGCAGGCCAAGCTGAAGTCCACCTATGTCGACGCGCTCCCGAAGCAGGTCGGACCGGACGGCCGCATCCACACCCGCTTCAACCAGGCCGTCGCGGCCACCGGCCGCCTCTCCTCCTCCGACCCGAACCTGCAGAACATCCCGGCCCGCACCGAGATCGGCCGGGAGGTGCGGCGGGCGTTCGTCGCCGAGCCCGGGCAGCTCCTGATCGCGGTGGACTACTCCCAGATCGAGCTGCGCATCCTCGCGCACCTCTCGGGGGACCCCGCGTTGGCGGACGCGTTCGCCCGCGGCGAGGACATCCACCGCGCGACCGCCGCCCTCGTCTTCGGCGTGGCCCCCGAGCTCGTGATCCCGGAGCAGCGGCGCGCCGCGAAGACGATCAACTTCGGCCTCATCTACGGCATGGGAGCCTATGCCCTGGCGCGCGAGCTCGGGGTGGGGAACGCCGAGGCGCAGCGCTTCATCGACGCCTACTTCGCGCGCCTGCCGCGGGTGCGCGCCTACCTCGACGCCACCAAGGAGCAGGCCCGGAGCACCGGCAAGGTGAGCACCATGTTCGGGCGCGTCCGCTGGATTGCGGGTCTCGACTCGAAGAACGCCCAGATCAGGGGGAACGCGGAACGCCAGGCGATCAACGCGCCGGTGCAGGGGACCGCGGCGGACCTGATGAAGCTCTCGATGATCCGGGTGCACGCGGCGCTCCGCGAGCGCGGGGCGGCGGGCCGCCTCCTCCTGCAGGTGCACGACGAGCTCATCCTCGAGGCGGCCGAGAGCTCGGCGCAAAGCGTCGCGGCGCTCGCTCGCGAGGTGATGGAGGGCGTCGCGACGCTCGTGGTGCCGCTCAAAGCGGACGTCGGAATCGGGCCTTCGTGGGCCGCGGCAAAAGGGTAAGATGACGTGATGCGCCGCCTCCTGCCGGTGGTGATGGTGCTGGCGAGCGCGAGCGCGCTCGCCCAGAAACCGTGGGAGCTGCGGGTGGACCTCCCGGTGCCCGTGCCGGTCGAACTCCCCGCCGTGCCGCCCACCAACCCGTTCGCGGCCCCGGTCGTGAGCGCTCCCGTGCCGGTAGCGACACCGCTCCTGGCGAAGTTCCCCGGCACCTTCGGCGTGCTCGCCTCGGCCTACATCGACGCTCAGGGCGCGTGCCGCCGGGTGGTGTTCACGCGGCTCCCGTGGCCTGGTCTGGCCGACGCCCTGCGCCCGATCATCACCGCGACCAGCTTCACACCCGCCCGCGCCTCCGGCGCCCCGGTCCCGGTCTGGCTGCCGCTCGGCATCGACCTCAAGGGGCGGATCGACGAGGGACGGGTTGCGCGCGTGCAGGGGAGCGCGCCGGAGCCTGCCGCGCCTCCAGCCGTGGAGCCGGAGCCGGGCCCCGAGACGGACGCGCGCGACGCCGAGCTGCCAGCCTCACCGGTGGACCGCGTCGAGCAGCTCCCGAGCCCGAAGCGGTTCCGGGTGCGGATCGACGGCCGCTCCTGGCGGCAGCCGTTCCGCCTGCTCGCCGAGGTCGGGCCCGACGGCCACTGCCGCCGCGTCGTCTTCCTCTCGTGCCCGGACGGGCTGCGCGGGTGGGTGCTCGCCTCGATGGCTTCGTGGACGTTCCGCCCGGCCGCCGGCGCGGGCGGACCCGTCGCCGCCTGGGCGCAACTCGACGGCGAGATCGAGGTCGAGATGGGCGACCTGGCGTCGGACGCCCTGAAGGTCATGCGCCAGGGGTGGGCCCCGGGCGCGGCCGCGCCAACCGCCGCCGGTCCCCCTCCCGGCGCGTGACGCGCTCGGAGTCCAGCCACTCCAGGATCGGGATCGCGAGCTTGCGCGTCAGGCCGAAACGCTCCTTGAACGCCGCGACGTCGAAGCTCTCGACCCCCCACCCGCGCAGCGAGGCGACGATTTCGTCGAGGACCTCGCGGTGCACGACCCACTTGCCGCCCACCCGGGCGAGCCGCCTGCCGTCCACCAGAAACCGCACGACCCCCTCGACGACCTTCGGGTCGGCGCCGAGCGCCGCCGCCGTCTCACCCGGCGACGGCGCCGCCAGTCCGGCCCGGCGGTAGGACTCCGCCACTTGGGCGGCCAGGGCGTCCTCGAGCGGGGCCGCGCCCGCCGCGAAAACCCTTCCGGCCACCTCCCGCACCACGCCCGCGCGCCTGAAGTCGGCGAGGAAGAAGTCGCGCAACCGCTCGCCGGCGTCGGGGAGCGCCCGCGCCGCGAACTCCGCCAGCGGCACCCCGGTGCCGCCGCCCGCGCCAAGGACCTCGGCCGCCCGCTCGCGCGCCGCGGCCACCGCGCCGGCGTGCACGAGCAGCGGCGGGCGGGTCCGCGCCACCACGGCCGAACCCGACGCCACGAGCCGTCCCAGCGCCGACTCGAGGCCGGCCTCGCGGAGGCCGAGCCGGGCCGCGAGCTCGCCGGCGGTGGCTCCGCGGGCCCCCGCGAGCCGGATCCAACCGTCGAGCGTCGCGGAAAGATCCCGCCACGGGCGGGGGAGCAGAGCGAGCTGCCCCGCCTGCCGCCGCCGCAGGCGCACCGGCTGGGAGTCCAGGACCTCGCCGCCGCCCAGCGTGACCGTCGGGGAGACGCGCCGGATCACGATCCGGTCGCCGGGCGCCGCGAACACCGGACGGGCGAGGTGCACGACGACACGGCCGGACTCCCCCGACCCGAGCGTCGCAGGGTGCGTCCGCTCGACGCGGGCGAGCGCCCGCGCCGCGAGGATGTGGACCCAGACGCGGTCGCCTTCGGCGAGGCCGCCCTCGCCCAACAGCCGCACCTCGACGGCCAGCCGCCGGCTCGCGGACCACTGCGCCCCGGCGAGCAGCTGCTCCCCCCGCGGCAACTCGTCCACGCGCACGCCCGCCAGGCTGAGCGCCACCCGCTCGCCGGCGCCGGCGCCGTCGCGCGCCTGGCCGTGCACCTGCACCCCCCGCACCCGGACGGCCGCCCCGCTCGGGAGCGCCATCAGCTCGTCCCCGGCGCGCACCTGCCCCCAGTGCGCCGTGCCCGTCGCGACGGTCCCGGCTCCCGGGATCGTGAACACCCGGTCCACCGCGACCCGGAACGGGCGGTGCGGGTCCTCCGTCCGCTCGACGCCGCGGGCGCACGCCAGCACCGCGTCGCGCACGGCCTCGACCCCGCGCCCGGAAAGCGCCGAGCACGGGATGACCGGGGCGCCCGCGAGCGGCCCCCCGTCGAGGTACCGCTCGACCTCCCGCCGGCGCGCCTCGACCAGCTCCGGCTCCACGAGGTCGGACTTCGTGAGGGCGACCACCCCGCCCCGCACCCCGAGCACCTCGAGCACGCTCAGGTGCTCGCGCGTCTGCGGCATCACCCCCTCGTCGGCGGCGACGACCAGCAGGGCGCGGTCGATCCCCGCCGCGCCGGCGATCATGGTGTGCACGAGCCGTTCGTGCCCGGGGACGTCGATGAACGAGAGCTCGACCTCCCCCGTGGGGTCCGCGAGCGGCGCGAACCCGAGGACGAGCGTGATCCCTCGACGCTTCTCCTCCGGCAGGCGGTCGCAGTCGACCCCGGTCAGGGCTTTGACCAGCGAAGTCTTGCCGTGGTCGATGTGACCCGCGGTGCCGAAGGCGACGGCGCGCACGCCCCTATACTACCCGGGCGGAGGTGGGCGTGCTCGAGCAGGAAATGAAGATCCCGGTTGCCTCGTTGGCGCCGGTCCGCCAACGCCTTGCCGAAGTCGGCGGCCAACGTGTCCACCCCGAGGTCCGCGAGGACAACTGGGTCCTGGACGACCGCGCGCGCACGCTCGCCGCCGCCGGACGGCTGCTGCGGGTGCGGCAGGCGGGCGACGGCGCCGCGCTCACCGTCAAGGAACCGGGCGTGTTCGCCGGCGGGATCAAGAGCAGGGTCGAGCTCGAGACCGCGGTGGCGAGCGCCGGGCGGACGCTCGCGATCCTCGCCGCGCTCGGCTTCGGGCCCGTCCGCCGCTACCAGAAGCGGCGCGAGAGCTGGGCGCTGCGCGGGGTGACGGTCGCCCTCGACGAGACCCCGATGGGGGCGTTCGTGGAGCTCGAGGGCGAGAGCCCGCTCCTCGAGCCCGCCGCGGTCGAGCTTGGCCTCGACCCGCGCGCGGCCGTGCGCGGCACCTACCTGGACCTGTGGGCCGCGTTCCGCGCCGCTCACCCTGGGGCCCCCGAGGACATGGTCTTCGAGGGCTAGCCGTTCCCCCAGCCGGTATGATGGCGGCCATGAACGGCATGCTCCTCGCGGCCGGCCGGGCCCGCCGGATGGAGCCCCTGAGCGGCACGATCCCGAAGCCCGCGCTCGAGGTCCTGGGGCGCCCGCTCCTGGCGAGCGCCCTTGCCAACCTCGGCCGGGCGGGGTGCGCCCGGACCGTGGTCAACCTCCACCGCCATCCGGAGCGGGTGGCCGCGGCGGCGCGCGGGGCCGGCGCGGCGGAGGTCCTGTTCTCCTGGGAACCTGAGTTGCTCGGCGGCGCCGGCGGCGTCGCCGCCGCCCGGCCGCTGCTCGGCCCTGGGCCGCTCCTCGTGGGCAACGCCGACACCTGGGGCGACCTCGACCTCGCGCCGCTCGTGGCCGCACCCGACGAAGCCACGGTGGTGCTCGCCCTCGTCCCTCACCCCGATCCGGCGCGCTGGGCCTCGGTCGTGCTCGAGCGCAGCGGGACCGTCGCCGCGTTCGTCCCGGCCGGCGCTTCAGGTCGCGGCGAGCGGTTCCTGTTCACCGGCTTCCAGCGCCTCGGCGAGCGCGTGCTCGCCTCGCTGCCGGGGCCGCCCGCCGAGATGGCGGCGGTCTGGGAACCGCTCCGGCGGGGCGGCCGGCTGCGCGGCGTCGTCGTGACCGGGACCTGGCGCGAGGCCGGCTCTCCTGCCGCCTATCGCGATCTGGTCCTCGGGCTGCTCGGCGAGCGTCCCTGGGTGCACCCGGGCGCCGCGGTCGCGGACGGAAGCCGGATCGAGCGCAGTGCGATCGGCGCCGGGTGCCGGGTCGATGCCGGGGCGCACGTTGCCGGTTGCGTGCTCACCGCCGGGGCGGTCGCAGGGCCGGGCTGCACCTTGCGCGGGTGCGTGCTCGCCGGAGCGGTGACGGTCGCCGGGGAGGCGATCGCCGACACCCTCGCGCTGGCGGACGCGCGCGTCCCGCTGCTGTGACGGCCCGGCGTCCCGTCAGAGCGGGATCTCCCGCCACTCGCTCCCGCCCTGGCGCCACACCAGCGCCCGCACGCGGCCGAGCCCGCCGTGCACGCGCACCGCGAGGACGCGGTCGCGGCCGTCGTTGAAGTACACGCTCGACGGCGTGGCGCCGCCGGTGTGCGCGAAGCTCATGATGTTGCTGGCGCCGACCCGCACGCCGCGCTCGTCGAGCGTGCCGCCGCCGCTGGGGTCGGGCACCCCCCAACGGGACGGCACCCCCAGGTGCGTGCCGCCGCTCATGAAGTGCACCCACACCTTCGGCCCGAGCGGCTTGTCGACACCGCGCACGAAGTCCGCGCGCGAGACGCCGTCGTTGTCGCCGTCCGCGACCATCACGTAGTACGCCAGCCCGTCGAGCTCGCAGAACACGAGGCCCACGTTGCGCCCGCTCGTGAGCGCCTCGATGCGGCAGCGCAGGGCGTCGGCCGCGATCTGCCGCGCCAGGCGCACCAGATCGGTGCTGCGGCGAACCTGGGTGAAGTCCGGCAGCACCAGCGCGGCCACCAGCGCCACCAGCGCGAGCGCCACCAGCGCCTCGACCAGCGAGAACCCCCGCCGTGTCGTCATCGCCCCTCCATGAACCGGGGGCGGCTCGCGGCCGCCCCGACCGTCCACGCCATCTCTGTTCGTGCGTATCAGTTGGTCTTCACCTCGTGTCCCCGCTTCAGCTCTGCGCCTTGGCCGCCGGCTTCGTCGGCCCGCGGCGAGCGCACCTTCTCGGTGAGCGTCGTGGCGCCGGTGGTGGTGACGTACGGCTGCAGGCGGGCGAAGCTCTTCTCGCCGATCCCCTTCACGCGGGCGAGTTCCTCCGGGGCCTTGAACGGGCCGTTGGCGGTGCGGAACTCCACGATCCGGTGCGCCAGCGCCGGCCCTACCCGCGGGAGGAGTTGGAGCTCCTGCACCGTGGCCGTGTTGATGTTCACCTGCGGCCCCGCAGCCGGGGTCGCCGCCAGCACGCCGGTGGCCAGTGCGGCCGCCAGCGTCATGCACATCAGGGTCCTGGACGTCATCGTCGATCTCCCTTCTCGTTCGTGCTGCCGGTTGTTGGTCGTTCGCGATTTCTCGTGCGTGCTCGCCGTTGCGTTGCCGGCCGTCCGCTAAGGTCCGTGGCTCATCGGTCACCTCCGGCCGCGCCCGACGCGAACCCCGTGCCAGGTTCGTTGTTGATATGTAAGATGTTAAAATGTAATGATTTGTACAGTCAGGAGAAGGGCCGGATGGAAACCCCGGATGGTAAGCTTTGCTGTCAGTCGGACGGAACCTCAGTGGAGCGCTGCACCGTGGCATGTCAGAACTTCCTCACACCTGCCGATAACCCCGGCGCCCGGACGGACGCGGGCGGGCGCCGTGCCCGGCCCTCGGACCTGGCGGCGCTGGTCGAGCTCGACCGGGCCTGCTTTTCGGGCGCCGGGCGTGGTCGCGCGCGGGCGTGGCGGGAGGCGGTGGGGCGCCGGAGTGGCTCACCACCGTCATCGAGCGCGACGGGGCGATCGTCGCCGCCAGCGTGCTGATCCCCGAGGTGCCACGGGCCTCCCTCGCGTCGATCGCCGTCGCTCCCGACTGGCGCCGGCGGGGACTCGGGCGGGCGCTGCTGCGCCGGGCGGCGGCCCGCGCACGCGCGGCATCGGCACGATGGCTCGCGCTCGAGGTGGACAGCGCGAACCGCGGCGCGGTCGAGCTGTACCGACGGGAGGTTTCGCCGTCTCGCGGCGTTTCTGGGAAGACGGTCGCTGGCGGCAGGAGATGCTCGCCGCCTCGGAGGTGCGCGTGGGGTGTCAGCTTGGACTCGTGGTCACCGGCGCCAGCGGTTCGCGCCTCGCGGCGGCGTTCGCCGAGCAGGCCGCCGAGCGCCCCGACGTCGGCGCGCTCCACTTCGTCCTTTCCGACGGGGCCGGCTCGTCCTCGCCCAGGAGCTGGGCAAGGAACGCGCGACCCCGCACGGCTTCGCCGACGGTCTGGCGTTGAGCCCCGCGGCCCGGGAGAAGGTCAGGACCTGGGCGGAGGCCGACATGGCGGCCCCGGTCGCGTCCGGCTCGCACCTGCTGCGCGGCGTCGTCGTGCTGCCGTGCTCGGCCGCCACCGCGTGCTCGCTCGCCGCGGGCGTCTCGCGCGGCCTCGGCCAGCGCCTCGGCGACATCGCGCTCAAGCAGCGCTGGCCGCTCCTCCTCGGCTTCCGCGAGAGCCCGATCTCGGCGATCCACCTCGAAGCGCTGCTCACGCTCACCCGCGCCGGCGCGATCGTGGTGCCGCCGATCCCCGCGTTCTACCTGGGCGGCGACGAGATGGAGCGCTTCGTCAGCCACTACTGCATGCGCCTCCTCGACCTCCTCGGCTTGCCGACCGACCGCCCCGACCTGGCTGGCGGGGCGCGCCGTGAGGCCTCTCGCCGCCGTGCGGGAGGCCGCGAAGCCGTCAAGTTCCCCCACACCGCCTTCGCGCTGCCGTTCGCGCTGATCGCCGCGGTCGCCGCGGCGAACGGCCTCCCGCCCTGGCCGGTCCTGGGGTGGATCCTGCTCGCGATGGCGGGGGCGCGCACCGCGGCGATGGCGTTCAACCGCCTCGCCGACCAGCGCCTCGATGCCGCCAACCCGCGCACCGCGCAGCGCGCCCTCCCGGTCGGGCGCGTCGGGCGCCCGTTCGCCTGGGCCCTGGTGGGCTGGGCGCGGCCGCGCTGGGGTTGGGCGTGGCGGCTCAACCCCGTCTGCCTCGCGCTCGCCCCCGTCGCGCTCGCCTGGGTGCTCGCCTACTCCTACAGCAAGCGGTTCACGAGGCTGTCGCACCTCTGGCTCGGCCTCGGCCTCGGGATCGCGCCGGTCGGGGCGTGGCTCGCCGTGCGCGGCTCGTTCGCCGCGCCGCCGCTCGTGCTCGCGGTCGCCGTGACGGCCTGGGTCGGGGTTCGACGTGCTCTACTCGCTGCCGGACGAGCCGTTCGACCGGGCCGCCGGCCTGAACTCGCT
>CAVVEO010000035.1:0-309389 GCA_963747245.1 uncultured Acidobacteriota bacterium | reverse complement strand
CGACCCGGATCGACGCGGCGACGTCGTTCGTCCGCGGGTCGATCCGGGAGACGGTCCCGTCCTTCGTGTTGACGACCCACACGGAGCCTTCACCGACCGCGACGGCCACCGGACTGCTCCCGACCGTGATCGTCCGCGCGACGGAGTTCGTCGCCGGATCGATCCGCCATACCGCGTTCCGGGAGTCGACGGTCACCCAGGCTGCTCCGTAGCCGGCCGCGAGGTCGGTGGGAATCCCCGGAAGGGGAATCGTCGCGGCGATCGAGTCGTGCGCGGGGTCGATGCGCATCAAGACACCGGCCTTCGACGACCTGTCGAAGCCGGCGACCCAGACCCCCTCACCGTCGACAGCGACCGCGAGCGGAACAGCGGAAACGGGAACCCTCGCGACGAGGCGAAGAGTGATCCGGTCGATCTTGAACACCGCACGCTGACGCTGGCTCGCCACCCAGATCGAGCGTCCGGTCACTGCGACATCCCAGAGATCTCCGTAGCCGTTGCGCTCGAACGTGATCGGTGTAACGCCGCCCGACCGCGCCATCACGGCCAGGATGCCGTTGTACGTGACGACCCACCCCTGGTCGCCGGCGAAGGCGATCGAGCTGAGAACACCGGCGACGGCGCTCACGGGAAGCGTGTCCGTCACCATCAGCGATTTCGGGTCGATCTCCGACATCGTCCCCCCGTGGGTGCCGGAGCTCAACGCCCACACCTGGCCCATGCCTGCGGCGATCCTCGTGGGGGTGTTGGGGACCGGGACCCCGCCGACGAGCCTGTCCGTCCTCGGATCGATGACACCGACGGCCGCGTTGGAGGGACCGGCGGCGATCCCCTTGCCGCCGCGTCCGTGGATGACCAGGATCCCCGCGACCGCGATGACGGCTGCCAGGACGGGCGCCACGGCCAGGAGACGAGTCCTCGACCGCTTCCGGCCGCCGGCGCTCCTCGCGATCGGCGGCGGCTCAAGGGACGGATCGTGGACGAGGATCGCGCGCTCGAGCTGCTGCAGCTCCTGGCTTGGCTCGATCCCGAGCTCGTCGACGAGCACCCGCCGCGTCTCCTTGTAGACCCGGAGCGCATCGGCCTGGCGTCCGGAACGGTAGAGCGCGAGCATGAGCTGGCCACGGAGCCGCTCCTGGAGCGGGTACCGCGCGACGAGGGTCTCCAGCTCGCCGATCAGGGCATCGTGGCGACCGAGCTGGAGATCGGCGTCGATCCGCTCGATGAGCGCCGCCACTCGCAGCCCGTCGAGCCGGTCGATGTCTGCCGACGCGAACGGCTCGTAGGCGAAATCGGCGAGCGGCGGCCCGCGCCAGAGGGCGAGCGCTTCCGCCAGAACCGCAGCTGCGCGCGCGGGATCGCCGGCAGCGAGCGCGCGGCGCCCGTCTGCGACCAGGTCGTCGAAACGGTCGACGTCGAGCTCTCCGGGCTCGACGCGGAGCTCGTAGCCGTACGCGCGCGTGATCAGAACGCCGTCGCCGAGCAGCCGCCGGAGCTTCGAGACGTAGTTCTGGAGGACCTTCGTCGCACTCGTCGAGCGCGAGTCGCCCCAGAGCTGGTCGATCAGTCGATCGGTGGAGACCGCTTCGTTCGCGTTGAGGAGCAGCAGAGCGAGGAGCGCGCGCTGCTTGCCGCTCCCAATGACGACGTCAGAGCCGTCCTTGGCGACGGCGATGGCCCCAGGATGCGGTACTGCATGTGTGTTCCCCTGCGTGACGGTACCACTGTCAACGAGGGGGCGATACCCGGCGATGAGCCCGCGGTGAGCGATCCGAGACCGCTCTCCCCCAGGTTTGCGGGACGCATTCCCACCAACTGGAGGTCTCGCAATGCGTATCGTCGGACTGATTCTCGCAATCGTCCTGGCCGGCAGCATCGCCGCCGCGGCCGGCGCGCGTGGCGGCGGAGGCTCGCCGAATCCGCGACACGGCGCTCTCCACGTGACGAAGGACTGCACGGGCTACCAGGGCGAGGTCGACGGCCACTGCACGATCACGTCCTCGAACCTCAAGGCGATCACGGCCGGCTCGAGGGTGGTCTATCTCCAGGCGGCCGGCGCCTCCTCGCTCGACAGCGACATCGTCCTCGTGGTCGGGCCCGGCAACATCGCGCTCGGCCACGTCACGCTCGACTTCGCGACCGGTACCGGAACGGTCAGCTTCTCGGGCGGAACCGGGCAGTTCACCTCCTTCCATGCGAAGGCGGCCGTCTCGTCCCTGGGCGGCACGAGCTGGGCCTGGGACGGGACCTACAGCTTCGGTCCGGGCGACGACGACCAGAACGGCGACAACCCGTGAGGCGCCGCGTGCTCATTCGCGTCGCGGTGGTCGCCGCGGTCGCTGCGCTTGTCGTTCCCGCCGCCTATGCGGCGACGCCGCAGTACGACGGACTCAAGTCCGGCTACGCGCAGCTGCACCAGATCCTCACCTACCACGCCGCGGCTCCGGGGGAAGCGAGCCCCGGCAGCGGCTTCGCCTGGCGCGACGCCGGGATCGGGCTCTCGTCGGCGTGCTCGGAGCGGGCCTCATCGCCGTCTCGCTCTCGCAGCTCCGGCGGAACCGCACCACCGTCCTCCCGTAGGGCGGTGCAGAAGGGGCGCCGGCAATCCCCTCCCGGGACCGGCGCCCCTCCTTCGAGAGTCTCGTGAGCAGGTCGTGAGCACGCACCGCTACCGTCCGCGCATGGCAGGAAGGGTCGTGCTCGGAGTCTGCGCTCTGGCGGCGCTGCTCACGTTCGGCGGCAGCCGAGAGTCGAACGCGGCCGCAGGCGTGGCGAATTGCGCGCTCTCGTGGAGCGTCGTCCCGAGCCCTGCTGTTCCCGGCGGCGAGCTGCGCCGGGTCGCGGCGGCTGCGCCCGATGACGCCTGGGCCGTCGGTGGTCCTCTCGCTCGTGGTGGGTCACGCCACGACCGACGGCGCTGACGGAGCATTGGGACGGGACGCGATGGACGGTCGTCCCGAGCCCACAGGTGGTGGGCGTGCTCGAAGACGTGGCGATCGCCGGCCGCAACGATGCGTGGGCGGTGGGCGGCTCGCAGCCCCGTGTTGAGCTACGGACGAACGAGCGCGCTCGTCGAGCACTGGGACGGTCTCGGGTGGACGCAGGTCACCGTCGCGGGCCTCCAGGGCGTCTCGGCGGTCGCGGCGACGTCCGGACGCGATGTGTGGGCGGCCGGTTCGAACCCGTACGGCGCAGGATCTGCCGGTCGCCCGATTGCCACGCATGGCCTTGGCCGTTCCCTCAGAAACCTCAAACGTGTCCCGGAGACGGTCCAGACCGTAGACCTTGCCGCGGTGCGGTTTGCCCTGCTCAGTCACGAGGCACCCCTAACAAGGTAATATGCACTTGATGGCAACGCTGAAGCAACAGGGCGTGGCAACTGGAGTTTCCTATAGACCCGCGGCGGACGGAGCGCCAAGGTTCGCGGAGTTCTTCGCCGGCATCGGGCTTATGCGCCTGGGGCTCCAGCGGGCTGGCTGGCGGACTGCGTTCGCCAACGACATCGATCCGAAGAAGCTTGAGATGTACCGCGTTGCTTTCCCCGATGCCGACGGACACTACCTCCTCAAGGACGTGCATAAGCTCACAGCCGAAGAGCTGCCCACAGTGGACCTTGCGACTGCCTCGTTTCCCTGCACCGACCTCTCGTTGGCCGGTGCTCGCGAGGGCCTTCGCGGCAAGCATTCATCAGCCTTTTGGGGCTTCATCCGTGCGCTGGAGATCATGGGCGAACGCCGGCCCCCGCTGGTACTGCTTGAAAATGTGACGGGGTTCCTGACCTCGCACAGCGGCAAGGATTTCACCGATGCGATGCTGGCGCTCAACCGACTCGGCTACGCGGTCGACCCATTTATCATCGACGCGGTGTCGTTCGTGCCGCAGTCGAGGCAGCGGCTGTTCGTGGTGGGCTTGCGGCCACGGCTACAGGCCGGCGAGCCGGCGCGAGAAGGTTATCTGTTTGGCGACGACGAGGCACGGCCGAAGAGCGTGTCTGACTTCATTAGGGCGCACAAGGAGATTCACTGGTCGCTTCGGGCGCTGCCTCGGTTGCCGAACGCAGGCGCGCCGGTTGGCCGACGTGCTTGAAGATCTCCCTGCCAACTCTGCTGCGTGGTGGTCGGATTCGCGAGTGCAGTACCTGCTGAGTCAGATGAGCCAACGTCACCGCCAGGCGGTCGCGATCATGGCAGGAAATGGCAACCGGGAGGTGGCCACAGCGTTTCGCCGCATCCGCAACGGGAAGTCAATGGCCGAAGTGCGCACCGACGGGATCGCCGGCTGTCTCCGGACGCCCAAGGGTGGCAGCGCGCGCCAAATTCTGATCGTGGCCGAGCAGGGGAAAGTCCGGGCACGTCTCCTGAATGCACGGGAGTGCGCACGACTGATGGGTGCCGGCGACTTCCCTATTGCAGTACCGCTTAATCAAGCTCTCTTTGGTTTCGGCGACGCCGTGTGCGTCAACGTAGTCGAATGGATAGCACACTCGTACCTAACGCCGGCGCTCGCCGAGCTGACGGGGTCAGCCAACTGGAAAGCCTGACGGCGACTGAAGGAAGGACAATGGAAGAAGCCCCCAAGGCGTTCGTTGATTGGTACACAAGACTTGAGCACTACGCCGGCGATCTCCCCGCGAAAGGAACGATGGCTGGGGCGCTGGTCGTGTTGGAACGCCTCAAGGATGGCCTCGTCTTCGATATTGATGCCCACACGGCCGCGGGCGGTTCACAAATCAAAGGTGCGAGTGGGACCGCGGTGAGGAAGATCCTCGAGCGCTTTGGCGAGACACGTCGTTTTGTTGCCGAGGGTGGGCGGACGAACCGAGGTCTGCGCGGCGACATCGAGGCCATGCTCGCCGCGCTCTCCAGGCTGCGATTGCAGAAGGCGACCGCGCCCAGGCAGATCAGTGTCCTGGAAGCTTGCCAGGCGTTCATCGTGGAGCAGGTGCGGGAGTTTCACAACCGGCAGCGAATCAAGATTGTGTTTGATCCGGCCGAGAGCACGCGGGAATTGATCCGGCAGATCCTCGAAAAGGGGAAGGAGCGCGGTCAGTCGGGCCAGGTGGCTCAGTACTTGGTCGGTGCAAAGCTCGCCCTGCGCTTCCCCGACATTGTCGTACAGAATGAGAAGTATTCGACGGCAGACCTGCAACTCGGACGTGCAGGCGATTTCCTGGTCGGTGACACGGCCTTCCACGTGACGATGACGCCGACGGACAGCGTCTACGAGCGCTGCCGCGAGAATGCAGAAAAGGGGTTACGGGCTTACCTACTCGTCCCGGAGGAGCACGTTGGCTCGGCCCGTTCCATTGCCAAAGAACGTGTCCCCGGGCGCGTTGCCGTGGAATCCATTGAGTCGTTTGTGGGGCAGAATGTCGAGGAAATGGCCATCTTCTGCCAAGGCGAACTGCACCAGCGGTTCCATGACCTACTCGAAACATACAACCGGCGCGTCGAGGCGATTGAGATGGACAAATCGGTCATGATCGAAATCCCCCCAAACTTGCATCCAAAGTAAATGGCTTGTGTTAGTACCGGTTCCCTTTCAGCCGCACGATCCCGTGGCTGGCTAGGGCGTGACCCGACGTCACGTTAGCGACGTGTTTGTAGTACCCGGGCCAGGTTCTGCGGCGGAGCCCCGGTCCTTCCAAGAAACTCACAGTTTCCTCCTGTTGCATCGGCTCGCCGGGCCGTACCTGTGCTCACAATGACAGGAGGGGGCAGGACTCCTCGCGACCGCAGCGAGGCCGGGGTGATCTGCGTCGCCCGCCGTTTAATCCGACACTTGACAATGCGACAGTGAGTGCTATCTTAGCGGCATGGATGGCGCACGGACGTTCTCGATCGGGTCGCTGGCGGATGCGGCGGGGGTGTCCCGCCGGACCGTCCGCTTCTACGTCCAGGGCGAGCTGCTCGAGCCGCCCGTGGGCCTCGGCCGCGGCGCGCACTACACCGAGGCGCACCTCGCGCGCCTGATGCAGATCAAGTCCTGGCAGGAGCAGGGGGTGCCGCTCGAGGCGATCCGCGCGCGGCTGGCGGCCCCGACCTTGCCGGCGCGCGGCGCCGGCCGGCGGGAGCAGCGCCGGGCCGATGCCGCGGCTTCCCCCGCCCTGAACGTGACACCGGGCGCCGCCGTGCCCGGCCGGGCGTGGATGCGGCAGCCGCTGCTCGCCGACTACGAGCTCCACGTCGCCGGCAACCGATCGCCGCTGTCCGCCGCGCAGCTCGCCGCCCTGGCGCGGGCGCTGCGCGACATCGTCGAGAAAGGAGACACCGAGTGAGAACCCAGACCGCCGTCGCCGAACCGCGCTCGGGCGCGTACGCCGCGCCGGAGGGCCGCCCGCTGCCGCTCGAGGGGGTGCGCGTCACGGCCGAGATCTCGGGCGCCGCGAGCCGGGTCGTGATGGCCCAGCGCTACCGCAACGCCGAGGCCGTGCCGGTGGAGGCCGTCTACGTCTTCCCGCTGCCCGAAGGCGCGGCGCTGTGCGGCCTGGTGATCGAGACCGGCGGCCGCAGGATCAACGGGCGCGTGCTCGAGCGCGAGGAGGCGTTCGCCGCCTACGACGACGCCCTCGCGGCCGGGCACGGCGCGGCGCTGCTCGACGAGGAGCGGCCGAACGTGTTCACGGCGAGCGTCGGGAACCTCCTCCCCGGGCAGGAGCTGACGGTCGAGCTGACGTGGGTCGAGGCGCTGGCGCGGGAGGGCGACGCGATCCGCTTCGCGCTGCCGACGGTGGTCGCCCCGCGCTACGTGCCGGACGAGGACGCCCGCGGCGTCAGCCCGACCCCCGGCGAGCGGGTGAGCCCGCCGGTCGAGCTCGCGGTGCCGTACGGGTTCTCGTTCGCGGCCGAGGTCGAGCTGCCGGGCGGCGTCGCCGGGGTCGAGTCGCCGACGCACCCGATCCGCGTCCGCCTCGCGGACGGCAAGGCCCGCGTCGAGCTGGCGCAGGAGGCCGCGGCGATGGACCGCGACCTGGTGCTGCTGCTCACCCCGGTCGCGGCCGCGAAGCCCTGCGGGCTCCTGGAGCGCCAGGCCGACGGCTCGGTCGTGGCGGCGGTGAGCTTCGTGCCGCATCTTGCGCGCTCCGGCGGGCCGCGCGAGGTGGTGTTCCTGGTGGACCGCTCCGGCTCGATGAACGGCGACTCGATCGAGGCGGTGCGGCGGGCGCTGCAGCTGTGCCTGCGCTCGCTCGAGGAGGGCGACGCGTTCGACGTCGTGGGGTTCGGCTCGACGTTCCAGACGCTGTTCGGCGCGCCGCGGCCGTACGCGCAGGCGAGCCTGGAGGAGGCCTCGGCGCACGTGGAGCGCCTCCAGGCCGACCTCGGGGGGACGGAGATCCTGCCCGCGCTGCGCTCGGTGCTGGAGCGGCCCTCCGCCTCCGGCCTCCGCCGCGAGGTGGTGCTGCTCACCGACGGCGAGGTCTCGAACGACGACGCGGTGGTGGCGCTCGCCCGCGAGCACGCGGCGACGACGCGGGTGTTCGCGTTCGGCATCGGGCACGCGGCGTCGGAGCACCTCGTCCGCGCGGTGGCCCGCGCCAGCGGCGGGGCCGCGGAGATGATCCTGCCCGGCCGGGCGCTCGAGGCGACGGTGGTGCGGCAGTTCGGCCGGCTGCGCGCGGCGGCGCTCGAGGACGTGCGGGTGGCGTGGAGCGGGGCGAAGAGCGCAGCTGCAGGCGCCCGCGACCGTGGCGCAGCTGTTCGACGGCGAGCCGCTCGCCGTCTACGCGTGGCTCGACGGGGCGCCGGGTGCGGCGCTGCTCTCGGCGACGAGCGCGGGGAAGGCGGTGTCGTGGGAGGTGGAGCTGGACCCGGAGAAGGTCGCGGACGGCTCGCTGCTCGGGACGCTCGCCGCGCGGGCCGCGATCCGCGACCTCGAGGAGGGGACGGCCGAGGCGCGGCGCGGCTCGAACCAGCGCGAGCGGGCGGACGCGCGGGTGCGCGAGGCGATCGTGCGCCTGGCGGTGCGCTACGGCCTGGCGTCGCGCGAGACGTCGTTCGTGGCGGTCGAGGAGCGCGAGGCCGGCGAGGACCGCCCCGCGGCGGAGCTGCGCCGCATCCCCGTGGCGCTCGCGCACGGGTGGGGCGGGGTGGAGGCGACGCGGCAGACTCCTCTCCGCCGATGTGTCCTGACCATGGTGCCGGCCACAGGTCGCGACCCTGGCGAGCTTCGAGTTGTGCGACGTCTCTCGATCGAACCATGCAGGTGTCGTCGGTCGATGCCGGGGCAGACGGGGCCAGGCGTCCCGCAGGGAAGCGGGCGCCAAGTTCTCCAGGCGCGTGGCGTCGCAGGAGAGCGCTCCGCCGGAGCTTTCCCGGCGGTCGGGGCCGACGGCAGGCCACCCGGCGCCGCCCGCAGAGGCACCGGCGCCGCCGGCAGGCCACCCCGCGCCGCCGGCCGGGCGGCCGCACGACGCGCGACGCCGGGCGGGGGAGGCTGGACGCGAGCTCGCCGATGTCGGCGCCTCCCGCCACGCGCCGGCACGACGCGCTGGTGCGGTTGCAGCGGGCCGACGGCTCGTGGCAGCTGGACCGGCGGCTTCTCGACGTGCTCGGCGTCGAGCGCGACAGACTGGTCGGTTGGCGGCCACCGTCGGCGGCGGGGCGCAAGGCGAGGCGATCGTCGCCACGCTCGCGGCCGTCGCCTTCCTCGAGGCGCACGCCTCGGCGCACAGGGACGAGTGGTCGTCGCTCGCGGCCAAGGCGACACGCTGGGTGGAGGCCGCTCTCGCGTCGCTGGGCATGGCCGGCGCGTTCGAACCCCTGTCGCAGAAGGTGCGCTTGCTTGTATGACGCCGTCCTGTAGGGGCGGGGCTTGCCCCCGCCCGGTATGGCAAAAGCCGCGTCTCCCCCAGCGGCGGGCGGCCGCAAGGGCCGCCCCTACATGGACACCAACGGCAAGGACAAGGCCGGCGTTTGCAAGCAAACGCCGCTACAGAAGCAACGACAGCGCGCCCGGCGGTCGCGCCCCACATTTACAAGCCCGCAGCGCGCCCGGCGGTCGCGCCCCACACGGAAGCGACCGGTTGCTCCGCAACCGTGGGGCGGGCGCCCTCGCCCGCCCTGCGGTCGCGCCTCACATCGGTCTCTGTAGCGGCCGATGCTCGCATCGGCCGACGAGCCGCGACCTGCGAAGGCCGGCGTTTGCAAGCAAACGCCGCTACAGAGAGACAACGACAGCGCGCCCGGCGGTCGCGTCGCACACGGTTCACTTGTAGGGGCGGGGCTTGCCCCCGCCCGGGATGGCAACGCCGCGTCTCCCCCAGCGCGCGGGCGGCCGCAAGGGCCGCCCCTACATGGCACACCAACGGCACGGACAAGGCCGGCGTTTGCAAGCAAACGCCGCTACAGAGACGACAACGACGACAACGACAGACAACGGCAGCGCGCCCGGCGGTCGCGTCGCACACGGAGGCGACGGGTTGCCCCGCAACCGTGGGGCGGGCGCCCTCGCCCGCCCTGCGGTCGCGCCTCAAAGCGGTCTCTGCAGCGGCCGATGCCGCATCGGCCGACGAGTTGCGGCCTGCGGACAAGGCCGGCGTTTGCAAGCAAACGCCGCTACAGAGACGACGACAACGACAACGACAACGGCAGCGCGCCCGGCGGTCGCGTCGCACACGGAGGCCACGGGTTGCTCCGCAACCGTGGGGCGGGCGCCCTCGCCCGCCGTCGCCGGTGTTCTGAGGACGGGAGTAGAATCAGCAAGGGGATCCTCAAAACTCAACGATGTCCTTTCCATCTGGGACGTTGCTCGGCCCGTACGAGATCATCGGCCTGCTGGGCGCTGGCAGCATGGGCGAGGTGTACCGCGCGAGGGACACGCGACTCGGGAGGGACGTCGCCGTCAAGGTGCTGCCGGCCGAGTTCGCCTCCGACCCTGAGCGACTGCGCCGGTTCGGACGGGAAGCCCGCGCGGTCGCCGCCCTCAACCATCCCAACATTCTGGCCATCCATGATGTCGGTTCGGCGCGGCCGCTTCTTCGAGTCGATGACCGGGAAATGCGGGAGGCCGAAGGCGCCGGCGAACCCGTGCACTACATCGTGACGGAGCTGGTCGAGGGGAAGAACCTCCGGCAGCTCCTCGACTCGGGTGCAATGCCGGTGCGGCAGGCGGTGGAACTGGCGGTGGAGATCGCCTCCGGACTCGCCGCGGCCCACGGGCAAGGTGTCATCCACCGCGACCTTAAGCCGGAGAACGTGATCGTCGCCAGGCAGAACCACGTCAAGATCCTCGATTTCGGCCTCGCCAAGCTCGCGGCGCCGAGTGGTCTCAGCGCCACGACGGTCGTGGACGCGACGCAGGCCGGGACCGTGCTCGGCACCGCCGGGTACATGTCGCCGGAGCAGGTGCGAGGGCTGGATGTCGACGCGCGCAGCGACATCTTCTCGTTCGGTTGCGTGCTGTTCGAGATGCTGTCCGGCCATCCGCCGTTTCGCAGACAGACCACGGCGGACACGTTCTCCGCAATCCTGAACGAGGACCCCAAGCTGATCGGGCGAACTCGAGCCGGCATCCCACCCGAGTTGGACAAGCTGATCGCGCGCTGCCTGCGCAAGGACCCGGATCGCCGTGCTCAGAACATGGCGGACGTGAGGCTGGCTCTGGTCGAGCTGGGGGAGGAGCCCGACTCGAAAGAGGCTCCCCCGCCGTCCCCGCCTCGGCGTCGGGTCTGGATGTCCGCAGCCATCGGGTTGGTCGTATTGGGCCTCGCCGTCGGGGCGCTGCTGTGGCTGCGCGGCCCGAGGCATGCGGCCGGGGGTTCCGCCTGGGTGCAGGTCACCGACCTGCCCGATTCGGTCAGCCAGCCCGCCCTTTCCCGTGACGGGCGCATGCTGACGTTCATCCGCGGCCCCAGCACGTTCGTCGGCCCCGGCGAGGTCTACGTCAAGATGCTGCCCAGCGGCGATTCGGTGCAGCTCACCCGCGACAACGTGCCGAAGATGAGTCCTGTTTTCTCGCCGACGGAACCGAGGTCGCCTACACCACCGTGGGCATGGGCACGTACTGGGACTGGGACACCTGGGTGGTGCCGGTCATCAACGGACAGCCCCACGACTGGCTGCCGAACGCGTCGGGTTTGGTGTGGTTGGGGAAGGGCAAGATTCTCTTCTCCGAGATCAAGGACCACGACATTCACATGGCGATCGTGGCCGCCGAAGAGAGCCGGGCCGGAGCGCGGGACGTGTACGTGCCGGCGAGTGACCGGGGCATGGCGCATCGCTCGTACCCCTCGCCCGACGGAAAGTGGGTACTGGTGGTGGAGATGGACCGGGCGCAGTGGCTTCCCTGCCGCCTGGTTCCGATGGATGGCGGCTCGCCGGGCCGACAGGTTGGACCGTCGAACGGCGGCTGCACCTCTGCGGCATGGTCCCCCGATGGCAGGTTCATGTACCTGAATTCTTCCGCCGGCGGAGTCTTCCACATCTGGCGGCAGCAGTTCCCCGACGGCCGGCCGGAGCAGGTGACCTCAGGACCGACCGAAGAGGAAGGCATCGCGTTGGCGCCGGACGGCCGGTCGTTCATTACGGCGGTCGGGCGGAGGCAAAGCTCGGTTTGGCTGCACGACTCCGGGGGCGAGCGCCGGGTCTCGCTGGAGGGTTACAGCTTCGACCCGAAGTTCACGCCGGACGGGAAGAAGCTGTGCTACCGGATCCTGAAGGGCGCCCTGCCGATATCCGACCCGAGCGAACTGCGGGTCGTCGACCTGGAATCCGGGCGGAACGAGTCCGTGCTCCCGGGTTCGCCGTCACCGGGATGCCGTCGGCGGGTTACGACATCTCGGCGGACGGCCTGGCAGGTGGTGGTGACCGCGCTCAACCACGAGGGCAAGCACCGTCTCTGGGTGGCGCCGCTCGACCGGCGGACCCCGCCCCACGAGATCCCCAACGTGGAAGGACAGCAGCCGGCGGTTCGGGCCGAACGGTGAGATCTTCTTCCGCGCCTTTCAAGGGCCCTCCGCCTTCGTGTACCGCGTCGGAAGCCCGACGGAACCGGGGCTGCGCAAGGTGATCGAGCAACCCGTTGCTGGGGTTGTTGGAGTCTCGCCGGGTGGGCAATGGTTGGTCGTCAAGCTTCCCGGACCGGAGGGGTCCACCATGACGGCGATTCCGCTCGGCGGCGGGCCTCCGGCTCCATTCTTAACCGGTCTTGGCGGCGAGGGCCGCCTGAAGTGGTCGCCGGACGGGAAGTGGATTTTCATTTTGCCTGCCGACTTCGGCCATGTTGACGAGCGGACGGACGATTGCCTTGCCCTTGCCGTCCGGTCGGGGACTGCCGCCGGTGCCGCTCGGAGGGTTTCACTCGGGAAACGAGATCGCCAAACTCCCCGGCGCGCGGGTGGTCGATACGTTCGACATGGCGCCCGGCCCGACCATCGAGACGTACGCGTTCGCGCTCCAGACGGTTCAACGCAACCTGTATCGGATCCCGGTCCCCTGACGACGCCCAGTCCTCGCGTGCCCGACCGCCGAGCCGCACCTGCGTCGTGCGACACGCTCCGAACCTCTGTCATTGTCCTGAAAGTCTCCCGGATCAGGCGCACAGGCTCGGGGCGCTTGAGACGGCGCTGGAGCGGATGAGAGGCGGGAGAGGTCGGTCAGCAGGCGCGTGGCCGCAACCGCAGTGACGCGCTCGTGCAGCGGGAAGGTGTGATGGCCGGTTGGCAAGCACCCCGCGCATGAAAACTCGGAGACCGCCTCCGGATTTTCAAGCCACACCGGTGGCGAGACTCTTTGCAAACCGCCGCGGCCTAAGCCAGCTCGCGAAGCCGATCCAGCAGCCTGACCATGCTCATGGTGTCGACGGCGCAGTAATGGAGCAGGGCGTTGCGCAGGTGCTGCTTGTCGGCGGCGGTCATCGTGTCGCCGCGGAACAGCAGGCGCTCGAGCTCGACGGCGGCGGTGGCGCCTTCGGCGATTTCGAGGCCGGCATAGGGGGAGTTGGAGCAGGGTTGGTTGGTCGTCCCAGTGTCGGCGGCGCTCGCCATGCCGGCACGGGCGGGGGCAAGCCCCGCCCCTACATCGGACGGCGGAGGGTAGGCGATGTCGGGGGCAGGCCCCGCCCCGACATTCGGATCATGTGGAGCGCCGTCGCAGGGCGGGCGGGGCGCCCGCCCCACGGAAGCCAGATGTGGGGCGCGATCATGTGGAACGCCATCGCAGGGCGGGCGGGGCGCCCGCCCCACGGAAGCCAGATGCGGGGCGGGATCAGGTGGAACGCCGTCGCAGGGCGGGCGGGGCGCCCGCCCCACGGAAGCCAGATGTGGGGCGCGACCGCCGGGCGCGTTGTCGTCGATTTCCGTAGGGGCGGCCCTTGCGGCCGCCCGCGAGTCTGATGGGGCGTCGCCGTTGCCAGCACGGGCGGGGGCAAGCCCCGCCCCTACATCGGACGGCGGAGGGTAGGCGATGTCGGGGGCAGGCCCCGCCCCGACATTCGGATCATGTGGAGCGCCGTCGCAGGGCGGGCGGGGCGCCCGCCCCACGGAAGCCAGATGTGGGGCGCGATCATGTGGAACGCCATCGCAGGGCGGGCGGGGCGCCCGCCCCACGGAAGCCAGATGCGGGGCGGGATCAGGTGGAACGCCGTCGCAGGGCGGGCGGGGCGCCCGCCCCACGGAAGCCAGATGTGGGGCGCGACCGCCGGGCGCGTTGTCGTCGATTTCCGTAGGGGCGGCCCTTGCGGCCGCCCGCGAGTCTGATGGGGCGTCGCCGTTGCCAGCACGGGCGGGGGCAAGCCCCGCCCCTACATCGGACGGCGGAGGGTAGGCGATGTCGGGGGCCCGCCCCGACATTCGGATCGATGTGGAGCGCCGTCGCAGGGCGGGCGGGGCGCCCGCCCCACGGAAGCCAGATGTGGGGCGCGATCATGTGGAACGCCATCGCAGGGCGGGCGGGGCGCCCGCCCCACGGAAGCCAGATGCGGGGCGGGATCGTGTGGGACGCCGTCGCAGGGCGGGCGGGGCGCCCGCCCCACGGAAGCCAGATGTGGGGCGCGACCGCCGGGCGCGCTGTCGTTGATTTCTGAAGCGGGGCCTTGGACGAGGGCGGGGAGGACGGACTTGAGGCTGAAGCTGCCGTGGAAGTCGGGGTGGTAGACGTGCGCGCGGACGACCGGCAGCGGGTCGGCCAGGCGCGCCGCGATGGCGAGGAGGTCGTCCGCCAGCTCGGGCACGGCGTCGGCCAACCGCTCGATGCAGCCGCGCTCGAAGCCGGCGTTGTACGCGACGACGGTGCGGGCGCCGCGGCACGCCGCGACGAGCGCCCGCGCCAGCTCGGGGCGCGGGTCGCCGGAGCCGTCCGCGAGCCACTCGTGGTGCGCGATCGTGCCGTCCGGCGCCGGGCGGTGGCAGCTGAACTGCACCGGCACCTGCCTCGTAGGGGTGGCAGCCGTCCCACACCGGGATGGCGAGTCCCACGGTCTCGAAGTCGAGGAACGCGAGCGGCGGCTCGAAGACGCGCAGGGCATCGAGCGAGCCCGGGCTCGACGATCAGCCGGCCGGTCAGCACCGCCTCGCGCTGGCGCGCCTGGATGGCGTTGAGGCCGTCGGCGGGCAGCTCCGCGATCGTCTCGAACCCCTGGGCGATCAGGGCGGCGGCGCCGTGCGGCGCGCGGTAGAGGGTGCTGACGTGGTGCTCCGGGACGGCCGCCCAGCAGCGGCTCATGAACGGGCACTCGTACGGCTTGGTGCAGTGCTCGCCGATCGGCACGTCCGGGAGGTCGCCCGCGAGCATGCGCAGCTGGCCGGCGATCAGCTCCGGCAGGGCGGGCTGCAGCGCCTCGGCCGCGTCCGTGACGTCCTCGCGGACGAAGAGGTCCGCAAGGTCCGGGTAGGCGCACTCGCGGTTGAGGTGCATCAGCTCGGCGCGCGCGACGTCGAGCCCGCTCGCGCGCAGCACGTGGAGCTGGACCGCGACGTCCGGGAGGTGCTCGTCCTTGAGCTCTGGTGGAGGACTTCACCTCGATCAGGCGATACCCATTGCCGTCGCGCTCGAGGATGTCCACCGCGGCGTAGACGTTGCCGGCGTTGAACGACGCCTCGTAGACCGCCGGGACGCGCCGCTCGACCAGGCGCTTCGTCGTCGCCAGCCGCTGGGCGAAGGCGTTATGCGGCGCGTCCACCAGCTCGCCGCCCGGCACGTAGGTCCGCGCCACCTCGCCGACGCGCGTGCCCTGGTCGAAGACCGCCCGCTGCGCGGGGCTGGGGACCAGCTCCGGCGCGTCCGGCTCGTGCGCCTTCCACCACAGCTGCTTGTGGCACTGGAGCCCGGCGGTGAACCGGGACTTCGACAGGCGGTATCGGCTGGCCATCGGACGTTCGGCCTCCGGCCGGCGATCCGGCGGGGTGGAGGCAGGGGCAGTCTAGTCCACCGGGGTCGCCTTGCGATCTGCGGAATCCCTTCGTCGTCCCCGCTGCGCTCCGCGGGGTCGTCACGGCAACGGCCGGGCGTCCCAACCCGCGTCGGTGTCAGGCGGTCCTGCGGATCGCCATGATGGTGAGGTCGTCCCGCTTGGGGGCGCCGGCGAGGTGCGCGGCGAGGTCCTCGAGGCAGACGGCCACGACCGCCCCGGCCGCCAACCCGCGCGTCGTGGCCAGGGTGCGGGCGAGCCGGTCGGCGCCGTACTCTGCGTCGGCGAGGTCGCGCGCCTCGGTCAAACCGTCGGTGTAGAGGACGAGGGCGTCGCCGGCGTCCAGCTTCACGCCGCTCGAGCCGTAGGTCGCCGAGAAGAACGTGCCGACCGGGAGCCCGGTCGGCGCCACGGTCTCGACGCCGCGCGAGGAGAGCACGAACGGCGGGCAGTGGCCGGCGTTGCAGACCTCGACATCGCCCGAGGCCGAGGCCCGCCCGCACACGAGCGTCGCGAAATAGGGCGACGGGGTGCTCTCGCGGAAGACGCGGTTGGCGCGCTCGACGAGGTGGCCGACCGTCGGGTTCCCCAGCACCAGCGTGCGGAACGTCGCATGCAGGTGCGACATCAGGATCGCCGCCGCGACCCCCTTCCCGGAGACGTCGCCGAACATGAAGTAGAGGTTGCCGTCCTGGCGGACGACGTCGCACCAGTCGCCGCTCACGAGGCCGGCCGGCTCCCAGTGGTAGCTGATCTCCCAGCCGGGCGCCGCGATCTCCCGATCCGGCAGCAGGCCGCGCTGGATGCGCCCGGCGGTCTGCAGGTCCTGCTCGAGCGCCCGCTGCTCCGGCGCGCTGAGGTGGTCGATGCAGAAGCGCAGCAGCGGGTCCGCGAGCAAGCGCTCAGGCTCGACCGGGTCGTGGCACACCTCGCACAGGCCGTACGTCCCCGCCTCGACGCGGGCGAGCGCGGCGTCGACCTCCGCGAGAAGCCGGTCCAGGTCACCCCCGGCCGGCGACGTTTCGCGGGCGAGTTCGAGCTTCGACCGGCGCTCGCGCAACTCCCGCCCGACCACCTCGCTCGACACCGTAGCCATGCCGACCTCCTCGTCCCTCGCCGTTTCTACGCTCCGGGACTGAGATTGTTTCGCACCGGCCGCCACCCTCCCGTCCGCGCGGACCTCCGCGACCCCGGCTCGCCCCGGATGCCGCGCCGCGGAGCCGCCGTCGCCGGTCGGCCTGGGCGGGAGCGCTACGGCAGGCGCGCCCCGACCAGCGGCCAGCTCTTGCTCCCGCTGCACCCCTGCACGCCGGTGATGGTGACGGTGGCGTTGCCGGAGATCGTGCCGCTCACGGTGATCGTGCCGTTGACCTGCAGCGACACGCCGAGGCTCGGGTTGCTGGCGGTGAAGTTGAAGGTGCCGCCGTCGTCGTAGTCCACCGGCGTCGTCAAGGGCCCGTTGAGCCGCAGCACCTGGAAGTTCGAGCAGTTCGCCACGTCGGCGTCGGTGAACAGGATGGTGGCGTCGAGGGCCGTCACCGCACCCTGGGCCACGGTCAGCGTGAGCGGGCTCTCGTAGTCGGTGCGCTCGAGCTTGCACAGGTAGGTGCCGGCGCGGCCGCCGCCGGACATCTCGATGGTCGAGGGGTCGCCGGTGGTGTTGTCGATGCGGGAGCCGGCAGCGATGAGGGCGCCGCTGCCGCCGGTCACGCGGACGTGGATGCGCTGGTTGGCGCCGACCGGGGGCGAGAAGTTCTGCAGGACGAGGTCGAACTGGCGGACCTCCCGCGGTCCGAGCGGCGCGCAACCGGCGTTGGTGCCGTCGCAGGCCCAACTGCCGAGCAGGGTCCCATCCGAGTCGTAGCGATCGAGCACGAAGTTGACCGGGTTGCCGGTGGTCTCGACGAGGGCGAGGTTGGAGCGCCAGTTGCCGGTGTCGGCCGCGGCGTCTTGGTCGAGGCCGATGACGTCGGTGGAGTCGCCGGCGCCGACCCCAACGCTGGCCAGGGTCCCGCCGAAGAAGCCCCCGGATGTCCCAGTGCCCTTTAATGTTGTGACGTTGGCGTCGTAGCTCTCGGCGGTCACCAGGACGGGGGTGCTCGAGACGATGCGCAACCCCCCGGCGGCGTTGCTCTGGTTGAACAGACCGGCGCCGATCACGTCCTTGAAATACAGGGTGTCGCCGGGGTTGACGGTGACGGGTTGGGACGCCGGGGTCGGGTTTGGTTGGCGAAGGAGCAGGAAGACGGTCACGTTCGCCGTCTGGGTCGCGGAGGGGTTGTAGATCCAGAGATCGGCGCGCCACTGGGCGCCGCCGAACCCGTCGCTGTGCGCGACTGCCGGCACGTACAAATCGGTGCCCGGCATCACCGCCACCGCGGTCGCGGCCGTCAGTAGAGCGCAGAGCGTCAGGCCAAAGGTCTTCACGCTGCCTCCCTTTCGGAGCGGTGGTCCGCCCCGATGCGACGGCGCCCGCCGGCGAGTTCGGCCGGCGGGCGCGTCAAGCTCGTCTCCTCCGGGCCCGGACGAGCGGGTCCGGTGCGCCGCGCCCTACGAGTTGCCGCCCGTCCAGGCGGCGCGCCACTGGCGGGTGATGCCGAGGGCGTTGCAGGTGCCGTAGTTGTACCCGCCGACGGTCACGCCTCCGGTGGTGTCGCTCTTGAGCGTGCCGCTCCAGGTGCCGTCGGCGCCGCGGGCGCCGGCGAGCGTCCAGTTCGTGGTGAACAAGGGGTTGACGCCGTCGGTGTAGCCGATGCTGACCGAGGTGGTGAACGTCCCGCCGGCAGCGATCGGGACGTTGATCCCGGCGTTGGGCGAGAAGTCCAACGTGAAGCTGTCGGTGCCGCACGGGATTCCGGCCACGCCCTGGAAGTTGGTCAGGGCGCCGCCGCCGATGACGAGCTGGAGGCCGCCGTCGACGGCGGTGCCGGTGGCGACGTCGAGCACGATCCCCTCGAACCGGCCGGCCCGGGGGAACGCCCACATGTCGATCGTCGAGGGGTCGCCGGTGGTGTTGTCGATGCGGGAGCCGGCGGCGATGAGGGCGCCGCTGCCGCCGGTCACGCGAACGTTGACGCGCTGGTTGCCGCCGACCGGGGGCGAGAAGTTCTGCAGGACGAGGTCGAACTGGCGGACCTCCCACGGCCCGAGCGGTGGACAACTTGGATTGCTGCCGTCGCACGCCCAACTCCCGACCAGGTTTCCACTGGAGTCGTAGCGGTCGAGGACGAAATTGACGGTGTTGCTGCCGCCCGTGGTCTCGACCAGGGCGAGGTTCGAACGGAACTGCCCGGTGTCGGCCGAGGCGTCCTGATCGAGGCCGATGACGCTCGTCGATTCGCCGGCGCCGACCCCGAGGCTGGCCGGGACGCCGCCGAAGAAGCCGCCGGATGTCCCTGTTCCCTTGGAGGTTGTGACGTTGGCGTTGTAGCTCTCGGCGGTCACCAGGACGGGGATGCTCGAGAGGATGTGCAACCCCCCGGCGGCGTCGCTCTGGTTGAACAAGCCGGCGCCGATCACGTCCTTGAAGTACAGGGTGTCGCCGGGTTGGACGGCAATTGGCTGGGAAGCCGGGTTGGGGTTTGCCTGGCGAAGGAGCAGGAAGACGGTCACGTTCGCCGTCTGGGTCGCGGAGGGGTTGTAGATCCAGAGGTCGGCGCGCCACTGGGCGCCGCCGAACCCGCCGCTGTGCGCGACTGCAGGCACATACTGATCCGTCGCGGGCACGACCGCGAACGCCGACCCGGCGACGATGGCGAAGCACAAGTTCATGAGCACTTTCTTCATCGCGTCCTCCTGACTTTTGCCAGTCTACCAGACGAACCAAGGCCCGCCGGCTCTGTCACCTGGCGTTGATTCTACAGACCGGTCACCGGCTAAAACGTTGACCTGGATCACACGGGAGTGGTGGTGTGGGCACGGCCAGGCTCGCGACCGGGGACCGCGCCGGGGTGCGTGGGGCGGGAAAGCGCCGGGGGGGCGCGAGCCGCGACGGAGGAACGGCTCTAGAAGAGCTCGGGGGGGCCGCTCGCCCCCCCGATGTATTCAAATGGTGCCGAAGGCCGGACTCGAACCGGCATGGCTTGCGCCACACGCCCCTCAAACGTGCGCGTCTACCAATTCCGCCACTTCGGCACGGTCCATTCGTTTCACTCCAGACTGTTCACTTGCCGGTCGGCGCCGGGGCCGGGGAGGCCGGCTGCGGGTTCGTCGCGGGCGCCGGTGCCGCCGGTTTCGCCGGGGCCGGGGCGCTCGCCGCCGCCTTGTTCTTGACCCCCGCCGTCACCGAGCGGCCGCGCCGGGCGGTGAGCACCGAGAGGCCGAGGCACAGCACGACGAAGAGCACGAACGAGCCCGTGGTCAGCTTGTGCATCAACGTGGAGGTGCCGCGCGGCCCGAAGGAAGCCTGCGAGCTGGAGCCGCCGAACGCCGCCGCCACGTCCGCTCCCTTGCCCTGTTGCAGCAGCACGACCATGATCAGGAAGAAGCAGACGACGATGAAGAGGATGACCAAGAGGGTATACACGAGACGCTCACTCCTCCGCCCCGCGGCGCTCGCCGGGAGCAGCGTGGATGATAGCCCAAAATCCTTCCGCGTCAAGGCTTGCCCCGCCGACCAGGGCGCCGTCCACGTCCTTTTCCGCGAGGAGCGCGGCGGCGTTGTCGGGCTTGACGCTGCCGCCGTAGAGGATCCGCAGGCCGGCCGCCGCGGACTCCCCGAGCATCTCCCCGGCGCGGCGGCGCAGCGCGGCGTGCGCCTCCTGCGCCTGGTGTGCGGTGGCGGTCTTCCCCGTCCCGATCGCCCAGATCGGCTCGTACGCGAGCGCGAGGTGCGCCGGGTCGAGCCCGTCGATCGCGGTGCTATGGCGCTCCAGCACGGCGAGCGTCTCGCCGGCCTCGCGCTGCTCGAGCGTCTCCCCGACGCAGAAGATCACGTCGAGGCCGGCGCGTTGGGCCGCCTTGGCGCGGGCGCCGGCGGTGGCGTCGCTCTCGCCGAAGTACTGCCGCCGCTCCGAGTGGCCGACGATCGCCCAGCGCACGCCGAGCTCGGCGAGCATCGCGGGCGCCACCTCGCCGGTGAAAGCGCCGCTGTCCTCCCAGTGGCAGTTCTGGGCGCCGATCGCGACCTCGGAGCCGGTCGCGATCAGCACGGCCGCGGGGAGCAGCGTGAACGGCGGGCAGACGACGACCTCGGGGCCGGCCCCGGCCACCCGCTCCACCAGGGTCTCGAGGTAGGCCTGCACCGAGGCGACGGTGCCGTGCATCTTCCAGTTGGCGGCGATCAGCGGCCGGCGGCTCATGCGCCCTCCTCGAGGACGGCGACCCCGGGCAGGGTGTCGCCGGCCAGGAACTCGAGCGCCGCGCCGCCGCCGGTCGAGACGTGGGAGAGCTTGTCCGCCACCCCCGCCTGCTGCACCGCCGCCACGCTCTCGCCGCCGCCGACCACCGTGAACGCGGCGCTCGCGGCGAGCGCCGCCGCGATGGCGAGCGTCCCGGCGGCGAACGCCGGCTTTTCGAACACCCCGGCGGGGCCGTTCCAGAACACCGTCCGCGCCGCGGCGAGGATGCCGGCGATGCGCGCCCGCGTCGCGGGCCCGATGTCGAGGATCATCTCGTCGGGGCCGACGCCGGTGACCGGCACGACCCGACCGGGGGCGTCGGTCCCGGCCGCCACGACCGCGTCGGTGGGGAGCACGATCGTCACGCCGCGGGCCGCCGCCCCGTCGAGGATCTCCCTCGCCGTCGCGGCGAGGTCGGCCTCGACGAGCGAGCGGCCGACCGCGACGCCCTGCGCGAGCAGGAACGTGTTCGCCATCCCGCCGGCCAGCACGACCGTGTCGGCGCGCCTGGCGAGCGACCGCAGCGTCTCGAGCTTGCCGGAGATCTTGGCGCCGCCGACCACCGCCACGAACGGGTGCTCCGGGTGGTCGCGGACCTTGGAGAGCGCCGCGATCTCGCGCGCCATCAACGGGCCGGCGGCGCGCTCGCCGAAGAGCGTGGCGACGCCGGCGGTGGAGGCGTGGGCGCGGTGCGCGGTGCCGAACGCGTCGTTGACGTAGACGTCGGCAAGCGCGGCGAGGCGGCCGCAGAACGCGGGGTCGTCGGCCTCCTCGCCCGCCTCGAAGCGCAGGTTCTCGAGCAGGAGCACGTCGCCGGGCCGGGCCGCCGCAACCGCCTGCTTCGCGACCTCGCCCGCGACGTCGGGGACGAACCGCACCGGACGCCCCGCGAGCCGCGCCAGGACCGGCGCGACCGGCGCCAGCGACAGCGACGGGTCCGGCTTCCCCTTGGCGCGCCCGAGGTGGGAGCAGGCGACGACGACGGCGCCGCGCTCCGCGAGGGCGCACACGGTCGGCGCCGCCTCGCGGATGCGCGTCTCGTCGCCGACCTTGCCGTCCTTGAGCGGGACGTTGAGGTCGAGGCGGAGCAGCACCCGCCGTCCCTCGACGTTGAGGGCGTCCATCGAACGCAGGGCCATGGCAGCCTCCCTACCTGGCGAACAGCTTGGCGACGTCCACGCAGCGCGCCGCGTAGGCGTACTCGTTGTCGTACCAGGAGAGGACCTTGGCGGTCGTGCCGCCGATCACCATGGTGGACGGCAGGTCCACGATCGAGGACGCGGTCGTGCCGCGGAAGTCGATCGACACCAGCAGCTCGTCGCTCACGGCCAGGACCCCCTTGAGCTCGCCGGCCGCGGCGGCGCGGAACGCCTGGTTGAGGGCGTCGACCGTCATCGGCTTTTCCGCCGTGAACGTGAAGTCCACCAGGGAGACGTCCGCGGTCGGGACGCGCACCGCGAGGCCGTCCAGCTTGCCCTTGAGCTGCGGGAAGACCTCGGCCATCGCCTTGGCGGCCCCGGTCGAGGTGGGGATCATCGAGAGCCCGGCGGCGCGGGCGCGGCGCAGGTCCTTGTGCGGCAAGTCGAGGATCTTCTGGTCGTTGGTGTACGCGTGCACGGTGGTGAGCAGCCCGTGGGCGATGCCGAAGTTCTCGAGCAGCACCTTGACCACCGGCGCCAGGCAGTTCGTGGTGCAGGAACCGTTGGAGACGATCCTGTGCGTGGCGGGGTCGAGGGTCGTGTGGTTGACGCCGTAGACGACCGTCGCGTCCACGCCCTTGGCGGGCGCGGTGATCAGCACCCACTTGGCGCCCGCGTCGAGGTGCGCCTTGGCCTTCTCGCCCTTGGTGAACAGGCCGGTCCCCTCGATCACCAGGTCCACCCCGAGCGCCTTCCAGGGGAGGTTCGCCGGTTCCTTCTCGGCCAGCACCTTGATCGTCCGGCCGCCGACCGTGAACGAGTCGGCGGTCGCCGCGACGGTCGCGTCGAGCCGGCCGTGGACTGAGTCGTACTTGAGGAGGTGCGCGAGCGTCGGGGCGTCGGTGATGTCGTTGACGGCGACGAACTCGAGCGCGGCGTCGTTGAGCGCCTGGCGGAGAATCAAACGGCCGATGCGGCCGAACCCGTTGATTGCCACGCGAAGAGGCATAGACCCTCCCTTGCCGATACCGGAGTATACCGAAACGGGCGCGGCCGTGAGGTACCATCCGCCGGTGGGCGAACCGACGACGAAGGTGGCGGCGCTGCGCTGGGACGACGGCCTCGAGCTGCTCGACCAGCGAGCGCTCCCGGGCCGGGAGCGGTGGGTCGCCGTCCCCGGCGCCGCGGCCGCAGCCCGCGCGATCCGCAACCTGACCGTCCGCGGGGCGCCGGCGATCGGCCTCGCCGCCGCGTACGCCCTCGCCGCCGAGGTGCGTCGTGACGCCGGCCTGGCGCGCTTGCGCCGGGTCGCGCGCTGTCTCGCCGCGGCGCGGCCGACCGCGGCCGACCTGGCGCACGCGGTCGCGGCGGTGATGGCGGCGGTCGAGGCCGCCCCCCAGCCCGAGCGCTTCGCGGCCGCGCTGGCCGCGGCCCGGCGGCTGCACGCCGGCGACGCCGCCGCCTGCTTCGCGATCGGCAGGCACGGCGCGGCGCTGTTTCCCGGCGGCCCCGTGGCGCTGCTCACCCACTGCAACGCCGGGGCGCTCGCCACCGGGGGGATCGGGACCGCCCTCGGGATCGTGCGCGCGCTCCACGCCGAGGGACGCCTGACGCGGCTGTACGCGTGCGAGGCGCGGCCGGTGCTGCAGGGCGCCCGCCTGACGGCCTGGGAGGCCGGGCGTGACGGGATCGAGGTGACCCTGCTGGCGGACTCCGCCGCAGCTTCGCTGCTGGCGAGCGGCGCGGCGGGCGGCGTCGTGGTCGGGGCCGACCGCATCGCCGCCGACGGCTCGGTGGCCAACAAGGTCGGGACCTACGCGCTGGCGCTCGCCGCCGCCCGCCACGGGGTGCCGTTCGTGGTGGCGGCGCCGACCACGACGTTCGACCTCGCCTGTCCGAGCGGGCGGGCGATCCCGATCGAGCAGCGCGGCGGCGACGAGGTGCGGCGGGTGCGACACACCCTGGTCGCGCCGGCCGGCGTCGACGTCTACAACCCGGCGTTCGACGTCACCCCCCCGGAGCTCGTCACCGCGATCGTGAGCGAGCGCGGGGTGGCGCGACCCGTCACGGCGGCCGCCGTGCGGGAGATCGCCTGATGTCGGGCCAGCGTCCGCCCGCCCGAGACCCCGAGCCTCGAACCCCGAGCCCCGGTTCTTCCGCACGCTTGCGATCGAGAGCTCGTGCGACGAGACCGCGGTCGCGGTGCTCGACGGCGACGGCAGCGTCCGCTGCAACCTGGTCTCCTCGCAGGTCGCGGCGCACGCGCCGTACCTCGGCGTCGTGCCCGAGCTGGCCGCCCGCCACCACCTCGAGACCCTCCCCCGCCTGCTCGTCGCGGCGGAACGGGAGGCCGGCCTCGCCGGGATCGAGCTGGTGGCGGTGACGCGCGGCCCGGGGCTGATCGGCTCGCTGCTGGTCGGCACCTGCTTCGCGGCCGCGTACGCCTGGGCGCGGTCGCTGCCGCTCGCCGGGGTGGACCACCTCGAAGGGCACCTGGTCTCCCCGTTCCTGAGCCTGGACGGCGCCCCCGCCCGCGAGGCGCCGGACCCGGCGCTCACCCTCGTGATCTCGGGCGGGCACTCGTCGTACTTCCTGCTCGCCGGAGGGGACGCCCGGCCGCTCAACCGCACCCGCGACGACGCCGCCGGCGAGGTGTTCGACAAGATCGCCGCGGCGCTCGGCCTGGGCTATCCGGGAGGCCCGGTCGTGGACCGCCTGGCGGACGCGGGCGACCCCGGGGCGTTCGCCTTCAGCGCGCCCGCGCATCAAGGACCCCGCCGGGGCGCTCGACTTCTCGTTCTCGGGGCTCAAGACCACGGCGATCCGGACCGCCCAGGGGTTGGCCTCGCTGCCGTTGCCCGACCCGGCGCACCCGCCGCAGGCGGTGCTCGACCTCCTCGCCTCGTTCCGCCGCACCGTCGTGGACTGGCTGCTGGCGCCGCTCGACGAGCTGGTCGCGCGCCACCAGCCGCGGGTCGTGGCCGCCTCGGGCGGCGTGGCCGGCAACCGCGAGCTGCGCGCGCGGCTCGCGGGGTGGGGGCAGCGGCGGGGGATCGAGGTGCTGCTGCCCGCCGTGGCGCTCACCACCGACAACGCCGCGATGATCGCCCGCGCCGGCCAGCTCCGGGCCGCCCGCGGGCTCCTCGACGACCCGCGCGCCATGGCCGCCTACCCGCGCGCCGCGTGGAAGTCGGCGAGCGGCCCCGGCGGCAAGCCCGTGTTCCCCAAGCTCTGACGCGGCGTCCATCTTGGTGTAGAATCACGGGTTCGCAGTCGGCGTTCGCGACGCGGGGAGCCAGGTGGACCAGCAGCGCATCCGCAACTTCTGCATCATCGCCCACATCGACCACGGCAAGTCGACGCTGGCGGACCGCCTGCTCGAGCTGACCGGGGCGCTGTCGGCGCGGGAGATGATGGCGCAGGTCCTCGACTCGATGGACCTCGAGCGCGAGCGCGGGATCACGATCAAGGCGCACACCGTCACGCTGCAGTACCACGCCCGGGACGGGCAGGACTACGTCCTCAACCTGATCGACACCCCCGGCCACGTGGACTTCTCCTACGAGGTGTCGCGCTCGCTGGCGGCGTGCGAGGGGGCGCTCCTGGTGGTGGACGCCTCGCAGGGGGTGGAGGCGCAGACCCTCGCCAACGCCTACCTCGCGGTGGACCAGGGTCTCGAGCTGGTGCCGGTGCTCAACAAGGTGGACCTCCCCTCGGCCGAGCCCGACCGGGTGCGGGAGCAGATCGAGCAGGTGATCGGGCTCGACGCGGCCGCCGCGTTGACGATCTCCGCCAAGACCGGCGCGGGCGTCCCCGACGTCCTGGAAGCGCTCGTCGAGCGCGTGCCGCCGCCGCGCGGGGACCCCGACGCCCCGCTGCGCGCGCTCGTCTTCGACGCCTCCTACGACGCCTACCGGGGGGTGCGCTGCCTGGTCCGGGTCGTGGACGGGCGGCTGGCGGCCGGGCAGCCGATCCGCTTCATGAGGGTGGACCGCGAGGCCACCGTCGAGGAGCTGGGCACGTTCACGCCGCGCGCCGAGCCGTCCGCCGAGCTCGCCGCCGGCGAGGTGGGGTACGTGTTCGCGAGCCTGAAGGACCTCCGCCTGGTGCGGGTGGGCGACACCGTCACCGACAACGGCCGCCCCGCGGCCGAGCCGCTGCCCGGGTTCGTCGACGCCAAGCCGATGGTGTTCGCCGGCCTCTACCCGCTGGACTCCTCGGCGTTCGGGGAGCTGCGCGAGGCGCTCGAAAAGCTGTCGCTCAACGACTCCGCGTTCACCTTCCAGCCCGACTCCTCGCAGGCGCTCGGCTTCGGCTTCCGCTGCGGCTTCCTCGGCCTCTTACACATGGAGATCGTGCAGGAGCGCCTCGAGCGCGAGTTCAACCTCGAGCTGATCACCACCGCCCCCGGCGTGGCGTACCGGGTGCTCACCACCGCCGGCAACGTCGTCGAGGTCACCAACCCGGCGCAACTCCCCAACCCCGGCACGATCGAGACGATCGAGGAGCCGCTGATCCTCGCGACCATCCTGACGCCGGACGACTACCTGGGCGGCATCCTCAAGCTGGTCCAGGACCGGCGCGGCGAGCAGGTCAAACTCGAATACCTCGCGCGCGGCCGCGTGCTGCTCGAGTACCGCTTGCCGCTCGCGGAAGTCGTTCTCGACTTTTATGATAAGTTGAAGTCCGTGTCGCGCGGCTACGCCTCCCTCGACTACCACTTCGCCGGCTACCGCGAGGGTGACCTGGTCAAGCTCGACCTGCTGGTCAACGGCGAGCCGGTGGACGCCCTGGCGCTGATCGTCCACCGCGCGAGCGCGTACGCGAAGGCGCGGGCGTTCGCCTCCAAGCTCAAGGAGATGATCCCGCGCCAGCTCTTCGAGGTGACGATCCAGGCCGCGATCGACAACCGGGTGATCGCCCGCGAAGCGGTCAAGGCGCTGCGCAAGAACGTGCTCGCCAAGTGCTACGGCGGCGACATCAGCCGCAAGCGCAAGCTCCTGGAGAAGCAGAAGGAAGGGAAGAAGCGCCTCAAGCGGCTCGGCAAGGTCGAGATCCCGCAAGAGGCGTTCCTCGCCGTCCTCAAGGTGGAGACATGAGCAAACAACACGTGGTCCGCGAGTACTACGAGGCGATCCTGGTGGCGGTGATCTTCACGCTGTTCGCGCGCACCTTCGTGGCGCAGGCGTTCAAGATCCCCAGCGGCTCGATGGAGGACAACCTCCTCATCGGCGACCACCTGTTCGTCAACAAGTTCATCTACGCGCCGCACTGGGACACCCCGCTCCACCGCCTCATGCCGTACCGCAACGTTCGCCGCGGCGACGTGGTCGTGTTCAAGTACCCGCAGGACCCCGAGCGCGACTTCATCAAGCGCGCGGTGGGGATCCCCGGCGACACCCTCGAGATGCACGACAAGATCCTGTTCGTGAACGGCAAGCAGGAGGTCAACCCGTACCTCATCCACAAGGACCCGATCACCTACCCGGACAGCCCGTTCGTCCCCGAGCAGGCGCGCCGGCGCGACCAGTGGGGTCCGGTCACGGTGCCGCCGGGGTTCGTCTTCTGCATGGGGGACAACCGCGACAACTCGTACGACTCGCGGTACTGGGGCCCGGTCCCGCGCGACTACTTCAAGGGGCGGGCGCTCTTCATCTACTGGTCGTACGAGGCCAAGCCGAACTCGCAGGAGTGGCGTGGTTGGGGCGACCGCATCCGGCAGCTCGCGTCGGTGGGCGTCCACTTCTTCACCCGCACCCGCTGGTCGCGCTCGTTCACCCTCGTGCACTAGCGCCGCCGGAGGCGCCGGCCGGGGACCCGGCGGGCGCAGGGGGAGGCGATGAGGATCGGTGCGGTCGGGGAGAACCTGCTGGAGCGCCTGGCCGTGCGGCTGCGGCTCGGGCCCCGGCCGCTGCTCGAGACGCACGCCACGCTCCTGCTCGCGCAGGCGCTGATGGTGGCGACGAAGGCTGGCGTGATCGAAGCGCTCGCAGGCGCGCCGCTGACCCCGGGGGAGACGGCCGCGCGCTGCGGCAGCGACGAGCGCGCCACCGCCAAGCTGCTCGGCGTCCTCGAGGCGACCGGGTACGTGCGGAGGGCGCGCGGGCGCTACGCCCTCACGCCGGACGCCCGGCGCTGGCTGCTCGGAGGCAGCCCCCGCTCGCTGCGTGACAACGTCCTGTTCAGGTTCGTGGAGTGGGAGTGGATCGGGCGGCTCGACGCCTTCCTGCTCTCCGGCCGGCCGCTCGACATCCACGCCGAGATGTCGCCCGACCAGTGGGGCGCCTACCAGCGCGGGATGCGCTCGCTCGCCGCCACGCTCGCGCGGGAGGTGGCGTGGCGGACGAAGGTGCCGCGGGGAGCGCGCGCGATGCTCGACGTCGGCGGCTCGCACGGCCTCTACTCGGCCGCGCTCTGCCGGCGCCACCCCGGGCTCGAGGCGGTGGTCCTCGACCTGCCCGCGGCGGTCGGGCCAGCCGCGGGCATGCTGGAGCACGAGGGGCTCGCGGGCCGCATCGTGCACCGCGCCGGCGACGCGCTCGCGGACGACTTCGGCGCCGAGGCGTTCGACCTCGTTCTCGTCTCGAACCTGCTGCACCACTTCGCAACCGGGCAGAGTCGGGACCTCGTCCGGCGCGCCGCCCGCGCGCTCCGGCCCGGCGGCGTCCTCGTGGTCCAGGAGTTGTTCGCCCCCGCCTCGGCCCGGCGGGCGGGGCAAGCCGCGGCGCTCGCCGACCTCTACTTCGCGATGACGAGCGAGTCCGGCACCCTTTCGGTGGACGAGATCGCGGCGTGGCAGCGCGAGGCCGGGCTGCGGCCGCTCCGGCCGGTGCGGTTCGTGTCGTTCCCCGGCGCCGGCCAGCAGAGCGCGGCGAAGCGGTAGAAACCGACACAGAAGAGACGTGGCCCGTGGTCCGCAAGAGAAGAAGCGTGGTCCGTGGTCAGTGGCCCGTGTTCCGCCGAGGAAGCACCGCGTTGCGTCATTGGGTGTAGGGGCGGGGCTTGTCGACCGCCCGGGCCGGCGGCGCGAACGTCGTCCCGGTCGGAAACGGCGCCGGGGTGGGCGGCGGATAGGCGCGGGCTTCAGCCCGCGGGGCGGGTGGGGCCGTTTCTCTGGCCGCCCCTACATTGAAAACGAACGACAGCGCGCCCGGCGGTCGCGCCCCACATTGGGGATCCCGTGGGGCGGGCGACTCGCCGGTCCTGCGGCCGCGTTCCAGTTTTCGATTCCAGCATCAGCGGTCATTGCGAGGAGGACGAGCGGAGCGAGGACGACGAAGCAATCCCGATTTTCCTTCTTGGGCCGGCCAAACCTGTCGCCCTCGAGATTGCCGCGGTTCCCTCGCTGCGCTCAGGAACCTCGCAATGACAGGTGGGCGGGCGGCCGCAAGGGCCACCCCTACGCGAGGCCGAGGGCGATGAGACGGTCGAAGAGGCGCGGGTGGCGGCTCAGGATGTGCAACGCGCCGCGACGGAGAAGCGGCCGCCGCGCCACGGCGAGCACCGTACGGCAGACGAGCGCGTAGCGCCGGAACTCGTGCGCGGCGAAGAGCTCGTACGGCGCGAGCGCCGCGCGGGTGGCGCCGCGCGCGAGCGCCGCCGGCAGACCCGAGCCGAGCGCCTGGCCGGACGCCAGCGCGAGCGACAGCCCCTCGCCGGTGATCGCGTCCACGTACCCCGCCGCGTCGCCGACGAGGGCGAAGCGGTCGGCGACGCGCGCGCGGACGGCCTGCGCCAGCGGGCCCGCGCCGCGCGGCTGCGAGTCGGCCTCGGCGCCGGCGATGCGCTCGGCGACGGCGGGGAAGCGCTCGAGAAGGCGCGCGAACGAGACCGGGCCTTCGATTTGCCCCTTCTCCCACAGGAACGCGATCCCGACGCGCCCGGCGCCCGCCGGCGTCACGAACGCCTCGGCGCCGCGGGCGAGGTGGACCTCGACGCGGCGGCTCCACGGCGGCACGCGGAAGTGCTGGCGCAAGCCGAAGCGCTGCGCCGCGCCCGCCCGGCCCTCCAGACCCGCCGCGCGCCGGAGGCGCGAGTGCAGGCCGTCCGCCGCCACCAGCACGCCGGCGCTCAGCTCGCCCGCGGCCGTGTGCAGGGTGACCGCGTCGCGGCCGGTCGTGAACCCCGCGGCGGCGCACCCCCAGCGCAGCTCGACGCCGCACGCGGCGGCGCGCCGCGCCAGCGCCGCGGCGAGGGCGGTGCGCCGGATGCCGAGGCCGCCTGGGGCGGGGAGGGCGCCGCCGGCGCGGGAACCGTCCTCCTGGACGTAGCAGATGCCGTCGATCGGCGCGCACTCCTCGGGAGCGATGAGGTCGCGCGCCCCGAGGGCTTCGAGGACTCGGACCCCGGCGGGCATCAACCCCTCGCCGCACGCCTTGTCGGGCGGGGCGCCGGCGCGTTCGCAGACGACGGTCGCGAGCCCCGCGCGAGCGGCGGCGATCGCGGTCGCGAGGCCGCCGGGCCCGGCGCCGACGACGGCGACGTCGGTCCTATCGCCCACGGCCGAGCCTCGCCCGCGCGAACGCCAGCACGGAGCGCGCGGCCTCGGCCGCGAGACGGACCGGGCCCGTTGCGCGCGGCGGCGTCAGCTCGCCGGCGAGGAACCGGCGCAGCGCCTCGCCCCGGCGCATCTTGCCGCTCGACGTGCGGGGCAGCGTCCCCGGTTCGAGCAGGCGCACGGTGTGCGGCCGGATGCCGGTGCGCTCCAGGACCGCGCTCCGGATCCGCCCGGCGGTGCCGTTGTCGCGCCCGGCGTCGCGGGCGCGCTCCACGAGCACGAGGAGTTGCTCGCCGTCCTCGCTGTTCGGGACGAACCCGAGCGCGACGGCGCAGCCGGCGCGCACGCCCGGAATGCCGGCCAGGCACTCCTCGAACTCCTGCGGCGCGTGGTTGGCGCCGCGGATGACGATGAGGTCCTTGGCGCGGGCGCAGACGTACAGCTCCCCTCCCGCGACGAACCCGAGGTCGCCGGTGTCGAGGAAGCCGTCCGCGAGGACGGCCGCCGTGGCGTCGGGCCGGCCGAAGTAGGCGGTCATCACGGAGCCGCCGCGGACGAAGATGCGTCCCACGCGGCGCTCGGGCAGCTCGCCCCCGTCGGCGCCGCGCACCTGGACTTCGGCGCCGGGGACCGGCGCCCCGACCGAGACGATCGAGCGGGACCCCGGCACGGCCTCGCCCGCCGCCGCGAGGCGGATGGGATCGACCCCCAGCGCGGTGGGCCCGCGGCCCGGAGGCGTGAACGTGACGGCGAGCGCGGCCTCGGCCAGACCGTAGACCGGACGCAGGGCGCGCCGGTCGAACCCGAACGGCGCGAAGCGCCGGGCGAAGCGCTCGAGGGCGGCCGCTGACACCGGCTCGGCCCCGCAGACGGCGAGCCGCCAACTCGCGAGGTCGCAGCCGGCCAGTTCCTCGTCCTTGACGCGCTTGGTGGCGACCTCGTAGCCGAAGTTCGGCGCCACCGAGACCGTGGCGCGGTGGCGCGCGATCGCCCGCAGCCAGAGCGCCGGCCGAGCGAGGAAGTTCTCGGGCGGGATCAGCACGAGCGGGCCGGGGACGTAAACGGCCAGCAAGAGGCAGCCGATCAGGCCCATGTCGTGGTAGAGGGGCAGCCACGAGACGCCGGTCTGCGGCGTGCCCTCCTCGGGCGGGAGCAGGGCGGCGAGCGCGGCCAGCTGCGCCATCAGGTTGGCGTGCGACAGCGCCACCGGTTTCGGGTCGGTGGTCGAGCCCGAGGAAAACTGGACCAGCGCCAGGTCGTCGGGGCGGGCCTCGGCGCCCGGTTCGGAGGGGTCGCGGGCGCCGAGCTGGTCCGCCCGCACGCACCCGAGCGGCGGCCGCGCCAGCTCGACCGTCCGGCCGAGGAGCGTGCGGGTGCGCCCGTCGGCCACGACGACCCGCGCCTCCACCGCCGTCATCATCGCCGCCGTCGCGGCGTGGTACTCGGGCAGTCGCCCGAGGCGCAGCGGCGGGTAGAGCGGCACCGGCACGGCGCCGGCGAGCAGCGCGCCGAAGTACGCGTCGAGGAACGCGGGCGAGGTGGGGAGGACGAGCGCGACGCGGTCGCCGGCGGCGACACCGCGCGCGACCAGCGCCGCGGCGGCACGCCGGGCGCGGGCGTAGATCTCCGAAAAGGGGATGGCGATCTCGCGCTCGGCGAGGTCCACGAAGGTGATCGCCGCGTCGCCGCCCGCGGCGGCTGCGAGCGCCGCGTTGACGGTGGGGTGGCGCGGCGGCGGGGCGGCCGGGCCTCTCATCCGGCGGACCGCCCTTCACCCGTAACGGGGCGCGGCTCGGTCCCGTCACCCGCCTCGGCGACGGCGCGCTCGACCAGGGCGACGAGGTCGGCGACCGTGACCGGCGCGGTGGCGTCCTCATAGGCGAGCTTGACGCGGAACCGGTCCTCGAGCCCGACCGCGAGGACGAGGGCGCCCATCGAGTCGAGCTCGAGGTCCGCCGCCAGAGCGTGGCGCGGCTCGACCGGACCCGGGAAATCGAGCTCCTCGGTGAAGATGCGGCGGATCTCGGCCAGGACCTGGTCGGGGAGTTCAGGCACGGCGCACCGTCCCGGCCCTCCGCCGCGCCGCGAACGCCCGCCCGTAGGCGGCGCCCAGAGCGCGCTCCTCGGCGGGGATGCGGACGGCGAGCAGCGCCGCGTCCGCGGCGACGAAGACCAGCGCCGCGATCCACGCCCCGTGGATGAGCGGCACAGCCGCGGCCTCGAGCATCACCGCGAGGTAGTTGGGGTGGCGCATGAAGCGGTACGGGCCGGCGGTCACCGGCTCGGCGCCGGGGACGTGGACGATGCGGGTGTTCCAGCGGCGACCCAGCGTCGCGACCGCCCACCAGCGCAGCGCCTGGGCTCCGAGCGCCACGGCCAGGGCGGCGAACCCGGCGGCGCCGGGGAAGGGGCGGTGCAGGCCGAGCACCTCGGCGGCGCAGGCGAGGGGGAAGACCGCGTGCACGGCGACCATCACGGCGTAGTGGCGGCGGCCGGTCTCGACCCCGCCCGCGGCGAGCGCGAGCCGGACGTTGCGACGCGAGACGAGGAGCTCGACCCCGCGCTCGCCGTAGAGCAGCGCGAGGAAGCCGAGGTAGAGCGCGGTCGAGGTCACCATCGCAGCAGCGCCAGCTCGGCGCAGAACCCGGGCCCCATCGACATCAGCAGACCGAAATCGTCCCGGGCGGGCTCGCCGGCGTCGAGCAGCTCGCCGAGGACGAACAGCACCGCGGCCGAGGAGAGGTTGCCGGTCTCGCGCAGCGACCGCCACGAGCGGGCGAGGGCGCCTGCGGGCAGCTCGAGCGTGCTCTCGAACGCCTCGAGCACCCGGGGGCCGCCGGTGTGGACGATCCAGTGGCGGATGTCGGCGCGCGCGAGGTCGTGGGCGGCGAGGAACTCGTCCACGTTCGCCCGCACGTTGGCGCGCACCACATCGGGAACCTTTGCCGAGAGGACGACCTTGAACCCCGAATCGACGACGTCCCACCCCATGACCCGCTCGGTGTCCGGGTAGAACACCGAGCCGGTCGCGACCACGGATGGCGCTGGCGGCGCGTCCGCCCCGTCTCGGGCGCCGCCGGCGAGCACCACGGCCGCCGCGCCGTCCCCGAACAGCCCCGAGGAGATGATGTTGGGGATCGAGAAGTCGTCGCGCTGGAGCGTGAGCGAGCACAGCTCCACGGCGAGCACGACCGCGACCTGGCCGGGGTACGCGCGCAGATAGTCCGCGGCGCGCGCGAGTCCGGCGGCGCCGCCGGCGCAGCCGAGGCCGAACAGCGGCGAGCGCCGCACGCCGGGGGCCAACCCGAGCCGGTTGACGAGGCGGGCGTCGACGCTCGGGGTCGCGATCCCGGTCGTGGTGACGAAGAAGAGGTGCCCGACGTCGGCGGGCGGGAGTCCCGCCCTGCGCAGCGCCTCGCGGACGGCCGTCTCGCCGAGGTCCACGGCGGCCTCCGTCCACGCGTCGTTGCGGCTGGCGAACGACGTCAGCCCGGAGTACGCCGCGAGCGGCAGCGCCAGGTGGCGTCCGGAGACCTGCACCGCGCGGTGCAGATCCTCGAGCCGCTCGACGTTGAAGTGCGCCCCGGCCCACGCGTCCCGGAAAGCGGCGATCAGCGTCTCCTGGTCGGCGTAGTGCTCCGGCAGCGCGCGCCCCACGGCGAGGATGCGGGGGTGGGGCGGGGCGGCGCCGGCCGCCGAGCCGCGTCCGGCTTTCCCTGGCGTCGCTCGCATGGATGAAACCTTACCACCCGCGCCGCCGCGCCCGGGTCGCGCGGCAGGGCCGCTCCAGGGGCCCGTCACCCGAGGTGGGCGCGCGCCCGAGCGAGTTCCCTCCGGGCGATCGCCCGGTAGTGGTCGTCGGTGACCCAGCCGGTCGGCAACGCCAGCGCCCGCTCGAACTGGGCCTTCGCTTCGGCCCAACGGCCGGCCGCCTCCAGCGAGACGCCCAGCTCGACGTGGTGCGCGATGACCTCCGGGCGCAGCTCGGTCGCGCGGGTGAGGTCGGCGATCGATGCCGCCAGCGACGCCGGCGGGAGCTTGCCGTACAGCAGCTCGGCGAAGCCGCGCAGCAGCCACCCCAGCGAGGCCATCTCCCGGTTCCAGATCCCGAGCACGTGCAGGGCGAGGTCGTCGTTCGGGTCGAGCTGCAACGCCCTGTCGGCCTCGGCCTCGACCTCCTTCCCGAGCTCGACCTTGCGCTTGCCCCCCTCGAACAGCGCCAGCTTGCCGAGCGCGATGGCGAGCATGTCGTGACCCGCGGGACCGGACGGCCGCAACCGGACCGCCTCGCGCGCGAGCGCCTCCGCTTCGAGGCAGAGACGTTTTTGCTCGCCGGAATCGTGGGAGAGGGTGGCAGCGTCGGCGAGCGAGCGCGCGAGCTTCCACGCCGCCTCGTAGCTGGCCGGCTCGGCGGTGTGGGCGGCGCGGTACGCGGCGAGCGTCGCCGACAGGTCGAACCTGGCCGCGGCGGCATCGCCCGCCGCCAGCGCCTCGGCGGCTGCGCTCGGCGCCGCGGCGCCGCCCGCGCGCGCGATCACGAGCAGGACGACGGCGGCGGCGACCGCAAGGCGTCTCATCGACAGTCTCCTCCCCGCCAGTGTACGGCGGCGGCGATTCCGCCCGTCCGCGCGTTGCGAACCCGGGCTACAATGTGCCAGCAGGTTCCTCAGGGAGGCGCAGATGGCACGTCGGCGCGAGTTCGGGGGCAGCAACATCGGGTGCATCATCAGCTTCGCGCTCCTGCTTTTCGTCGTCTTCGTCGGGATCAGGGTCGTCCCGACCCGCGTCGCCGTGGCGGAGATGCAGGACTTCTGCGAACAGCAGGCGGAGAGGGCCTCGCTGCCGCACTACAGCGACGAGGACATCACCGAGGCGATCTTCCAGAAGGCGAAGGAGGAAGACCTGCCGATCAAGAAAGAGGAGATCAAGGTCTCGCGCGACGGCGGCCGCGTGAAGATCGTGGTCCGGTACCACGTGGTGTTCGACATCGGCGTGTACAAGTACGACTGGCCGGTCGAGCACAACGTCGAGCGCATTCTGTTCTAGGATCGTCGGGGCCGATCGGCCCCGCGTGCCAGCCCCCCAGGACGGGTCGCAGCGAAGGGGACGTGGGCGCGAGGAGGACACTCGCATGAGGCGACAGCTGTTCGCGACGAAACCGCTGGCGATGCTGCTCGAGGAACTGAAGGGGGAGAACCGGCTGCGCCGGATCCTGGGGCCGGTCCAGCTCACCAGCCTCGGGGTGGGCGCGATCATCGGCACCGGGATCTTCGTGCTCACCGGCAAGGCCGCCCACGACAACACCGGGCCGGCGCTCGTCCTCTCGTTCGTGGTGTCGGGGATCGCCTGCGTGTTCGCGGCGCTGTGCTACGCGGAGTTCGCCTCGATGGTGCCGGTGGCGGGCTCGGCGTACACCTACGCGTACGCGACCATGGGCGAGCTGTTCGCCTGGATTATCGGCTGGGACCTCGTCCTCGAGTACACCGTGGTGTCGGCCACCGTGGCGCACGGGTGGTCGGCGTACTTCCAGGATTTCATAGGCATCTTCGGCTTCCACGTCCCGCACGCCCTGACTCGAGCGCCGTTCGACTACGACCCCGGGCTCGGGCGGATCGTGTCCACCGGCACGACGCTCGACCTGCCGGCGATCGTGATCACGATCCTGATCTGCGCGGTCCTGGTGAAGGGGATCCGCGAGAGCGCCTCGTTCAACGCCGGAATGGTGGGGCTCAAGCTCGTCATCGTCCTGTTCGTCATCGTCGTCGGCGCGTTCTACGTCAACCCCGCAAACTGGCACCCGTTCGCGCCGTTCGGCTACACCGGGCTCTCGTTCTTCGGCAAGACCGTGCTCGGGCAGTCGGACGCCGGCGGCCAGCCGCTCGGGATGCTCGCGGGCGCCGCGATCATCTTCTTCGCCTACATCGGCTTCGACTCGGTCTCCACGCACGCCGAGGAGGCCAAGCGGCCGCACCGGGACGTGCCGATCGCCATCATCTCGTCGCTGGTGATCTGCACCGTGCTGTACATCGCCGTGTCGGCCGTGCTCACCGGGATGGTCCGCTACGACAAGATCGACATCAACGCCCCGGTCTCCGACGCGTTCCGGCAGGTCGGCCTCCCCTGGGCGCAGGGAATCGTCTCGCTGGGGGCGCTCACCGGCATCACCTCGGTGCTCCTGGTGATGATGCTCTCGCAGCCGCGGGTGCTGCTCGCGATCGCGCGCGACGGGCTGCTGCCGCCCAGCATCTTCGGCGCCATCCACGAGAAGTTCCGCACCCCGTGGAAGTCCACGATCCTGACCGGCATCGTCGTCGCGATCCTGGGCGCGTTCCTGCCGCTGCGCATCCTCGCCGAGCTCACCAACATTGGCACCCTGCTGGCGTTCGTCATGGTGTGCATCTCGGTGCTCATCATGCGCTTCACGAACCCCAACGCCGACCGTCCGTTCCGCGCGCCGTTCGGTCTCGTCGTGCCGATCCTGGGGGTCTTGCTCTGCCTGCTCCTGATGTTCTCGCTGCCGGGGCAGAACTGGCTGCGCCTGTTCGCCTGGCTCCTCGTCGGCTTCGTCATCTACTTCGGCTACGGGCGCCGCCACAGCGCGCTGGCGAAGGTGAACGCCGCGGAGGACGCCAACCGCGCGGCCGCGCGCTGATCTCGTGTGTAGGGGCGGCCCTTGCGGCCGCCCGCGGTGAGGATGGTGGCGCCGGCACGGCGGCAGGCGGGGACAGATCGGGCGGGGCAAGCCCCGCCCCCACAGAAGGCGAAGTGGCGTCACATCCCCGCGCGCCTCGAGCCGGGCACCCGGTCGGCTCCGGGGCCGGTATGATGGGCGCGCGCCGGTCGGACCGGACCGGCCACGGGGGACCTCCATGCCACGCCGCGCGCTCTGCACCCTCCTCCTGCTTGCCGCCGGGGCGGTCTGCTCTGCGGCCGACCCGGCGCTGTTCGAGGGCCTGCACTGGCGGATGATCGGCCCGTTCCGGGGCGGTCGCATCCTCACCGTCAGCGGTGTCCCGGGCCATCCCGAGCGGTTCTACTTTGGCGCCGTCAGCGGCGGCCTGTGGGAGAGCCGCGACGCCGGGCGGACGTGGCGGCCGATCTTCGACGGCCAGCCGGTGAACGCGATCGGCGCCCTGGCGGTGGCCCCCTCCGACCCGGCCGTGCTCTACGTCGGCACCGGGGAAGCGGACATGCGCTCCGACATCACCCAGGGCGACGGGATGTACCGCTCGTCCGACGGAGGGCAGAGCTGGACCCGCATCGGCCTCGACGACTCGCAGCAGATCGGGCGCATCCTCGTCGACCCGCGCGACCCGAACCGCGTCTTCGTCGCCGCCCTCGGCCACCCCTACGGGCCCAACCCCGAGCGCGGCGTGTTCCGCACCACGGACGGCGGCCGGACGTGGGCGAAGGTGCTGGGGCCCGACGACGCCACCGGCGCCATCGACCTCGCGTTCGAGCCCGGCCGCCCGGACACGCTCTATGCGGCGCTCTGGCAGGCGCGGCGCACGCCCTGGAGCGTCTACCCGCCGCTGGAGGGACCTGAGTCGGGGCTGTGGAAGTCAGTGGACGGCGGCGATCACTGGACCAAGGTCGAGGGTGGGGGCTTCCCCGGCCGGACGTGCAGGATCGGCGTCGCCGTGGCGCCCAGCCGGCCCGGCCGCGTGTACGCCCTGGTGGACGGTCCCGAGGGCGGCCTCTACCGCTCGGACGACGCCGGCGCGCACTGGACCCGGACCAGCACGGACAGCCGCATCTGGGCCCGGGGCTGGTACTTCGGCAGCGTCACGGTGGACCCGGCGGACGCGGACCGGGTCTTCGTCCCCAACACGATCCTGCTGCGCTCCGACGACGGCGGCCGGCACTTCGTCGCCGCCAGCGGCGACCTCACGGGCGACGACTTCCACGAGCTCTGGATCGACCCGGCGGACCCCGAACGGCAGATCGTGGGCTCGGACCAGGGCGCCCAGGTCACGGTCAACGGAGGGCGGACCTGGAGCTCCCGCATGAACCAGCCCACCGCCCAGATCTACCACGTCGCGACGGACCGCGGCTTCCCCTACCGCGTCTACGGGGCGCAGCAGGACTCGGGCGCGGTGAGCCTGCCGGCGTTCACCCCGTACGCCTCCGCCATCGGTCCCGGGGAGGTGCGGGAGGTCACGGTCGGCGGTGAGAACGGCATGATCGCGCCCGATCCCGAGGACCCGGCGGTCGTCTTCGGCGGCGTCGTGGACCGGCTCGACCTGCGCACCCAGCAGACACGGTCGGTGGACCCGACCCTGGCGGTTCCCGGCCTGTACCGTCGCGCCTGGACGTTGCCGCTGACGTTCTCGCGGAGCGGGCCCAAGGCCCTCTACTTCGGCAACCAGCTGCTGTTCCGGACCACCGACGGTGGCGACCACTGGAGCGCGATCAGCCCGGACCTCACCCGCGAGCGCCCCGGCTCGCCCCCCAGCCTCCAGGCCGCCGGAATGACCTCGGACGCCGGCGCGGGGCCGCGGCGCGGCGTGATCTACGCCATCGCCCCTTCGCCGGTGGACGGCGGGCTGCTGTGGGTCGGCACCGACGACGGCCTCGTCTGGCGCAGCGCCGACGGCGGCGCCCACTGGACCGACGTCACGCCTTCGGCCCTCACCCCGTGGTCCAAGATCGCCGGGATCGAGGCCTCCCACTTCGACGCTGGGACCGCCTACGTCGGCGTGGACCGCCACCGCATCGAGGACCGCCGCCCCTACATCTACCGCACCCGCGACGGCGGCCGGAGCTGGCAGCCGGTCGTGGCCGGCATCCGCGACGGCGACTTCGTCAACGCGGTCCGGGAGGACCCCGAGCGGCGGGGCCTGCTCTTCGCCGCCACCGAGCTCGGTGTGTACGTCTCGTTCGACGACGGCGGGCGCTGGCAGCCCCTCCAGCTCGACTTGCCGCGGGTCTCCGTGCGCGACGTCGAGGTCCACGGGAACGACCTGGTCATCGCCACCCACGGGCGCGGCTTCTGGATCCTGGACGGGGTCGGCCCGCTGCGCCAGATCGGGACCGGCGACCGGCTCGACGAGACCCGGCTATTCCAGCCCTCGCGGGCGATCCGGCTGCACCCGGCCACATTCACGGGCACGCCGCTGCCCAAGGACGAGCCCACCGCCCCCAACCCGCCGTTCGGCGCGTTCATCGACTACGTGCTGGCCGCCCCCGCCCGCCAGCCCATCACGCTGGAGATCCGGGACGCCGCCGGCGAGCTGGTGCGGCGCTACTCGAGCGCGGACCTCCCCCCGGCGGTGGACGCCGCGACCTCCCACGCCGCGCCCGAGTGGATCCCGCGGCCCAGCGTCCTCGCCGCGACGCCAGGCATGCACCGCTTCGTCTGGCCGCTGCGCCGCGCGCTGCCGCCCGAGCTGGACCACGGGAACCTCTATGCGGACGGCCGCTGGGTCCCGCCCGGCCGGTACAGCGTCGAACTCGACGTGGACGGTCAGGCGTTCCGGCAGCCGCTCGAGGTCGACCCCGACCCGCGGGTGGTCCTCGCCGCCGCCGCCTACGCCCGCCAGGACGCCCTCGCCGCCAAGGTCGAGGTTGCCCAGGTGCGCCTGGCCCGCGCCCAGGCGCAGGCGCACGAGGTCCACAAGGCCCTCCTCGCGCTGCGCGGGGACGGGCGGTCGGGGGAGGAAGCCCGCCTCCTCGACGATCAGGTCGTGGCGCTGGCCGGGATCACGGCCACCGCGAACCCGGCCAATACCTGGGCGGTCCCGGTGACGAGCGTCGAGAGCTTCCGCTTCCTGGAGGTGGCGCTCCGGGAGCTCCTCCAGGCGGTGGACGGCGCCGACGCCGATCCCTCGCCCGACGCGGTCGCGGGGTTCGCCCGGCTCGACGCCCTCCTGTCGGCATCGCTCGCCGACTGGGAGAAGCTGGGAGGGCGCGCCCCGGGCCATGGCGGTGAGGGGAGGTAAGGCGCCGCAGGTCGGCGCCGGCGCGCACGTTCTGCGGGCGCTGGCTGCGGGCCGCTGGCGCGGACTGCGGGCTTGGGCTGTGGGTGTGGGCTGCTGGCGCGGACTGCGGGCTTGGGCTGTGGGTGCGGGCTGTTGGTGCGTCGTGTAGGCGCGGGCTTCAGCCCGCGGTCTTCGCCCTTTTCGCGATCGTTGTCCCTTCCGTGGTCGTTACGTTGCGGTCTCCCGGGTGATCCGCACGCCACCCCCCGCCCCGCGGGCTAAAGCCCGCGCCTACAACCCGCGTTGACGACATGTCGGCAACACGCGCCGACGACACGCCGACGACGCATGCCGGCGACACCTGCCGACGACGCGACGACGGCGACGCGACGACGACACGCCGACGACGCATGCCGGCGACGCGACGACGACGCGACGACGACGCATACCGGCGACACGCGCCGACGACGCGACGACGGCGCTCGTGGGCCGCGGGCGTGGGCTGTGGGTGCGGGCTGTTGGTGCGTCGTGTAGGCGCGGGCTTCAGCCCGCGGTCTTCGCCTCTTTCGCGATCGTTGTCCCTTCCGTGGTTGTTACGTTGCGGTCTCCCGGGTGATCCGCACGCCACCCCCCGCCCCGCGGGCTAAAGCCCGCGCCTACAACCCGCGTTGACGGCACGCCGACGACGCATGCCGGCGACGCGCCGACGACGCATACCGGCGACACGCGCCGACGACAGGCGCCATCGGGGGCATGCGCCTACGCGAGGCGCGGGAGGATGCGGTCGCGTGGAAGATCGCTTCGACCGTCGCGATTCGTGGACCCGGGCACATCCATCGCCATGGAATCCTGGGGACGCAGGGCACAGCCCGCGCAATCGGGGAGGCCTTCGGGCGATGCCCGCGCGTGGGAAGAAGGTTGTTCCCCCTTGCCATGCGGTCGCGGCGCGCCCGGCGGCTGGCGGACCAGTTGCGCTGGCGCCGTTTCGCCGGTAGCCTCCCGCAAATGAACCGGACGCTGCGCGGCCTCTTCCAGACGAAACCGCTCGCGATGCTGCTGCAGGAGTCCGCAGACAGCCGCCTGAAGCGCGCCCTCGGGGTGTGGGACCTCATCGGCCTGGGCATCGGGGCGATCATCGGCGCCGGCATCTTCGCCACCGTCGGCACCGCCGCCGCGGGCGACGCCGCCCGGCCCGGCGCCGGGCCCGGCCTCATCCTCTCGTTCGTGCTCACCGGCGCGGTGTGCGGCCTGGCGGCGCTGTGCTACGCCGAACTCGCGGCGCTGGTGCCGATCGCCGGCTCGGCGTACACGTACGCCTACGCCACCCTCGGCGAGCTGCTCGCGTGGATCATCGGCTGGGACCTGATCATCGAGTACGCGGTGGGCAACGTCGCGGTGGCGATCTCGTGGTCGGGGTACTTTTGCGAGATGCTGCGCGGGGTCGGGATCATCATCCCGCCCTGGCTGGCCACCGACGTGCGCACCGGCCTCGCGACCCCGTCGATCGTGGCGGCGGCGCCCCACATCGGCGGCGTGCCGATCATGATGAACCTCCCCGCGGCCGCGATCGTGCTGCTCATCACCTGGATCCTGGTGATCGGCGTCAAGGAGTCCTCGCGCCTGAACGCGGTCATGGTGATCGTGAAGCTGATCGTGCTCGCCTTCTTCATCGTGGTGGGGGTCAAGTACGTGCAGCCGGCGAACTGGCACCCGTTCCTGCCCAACGGTTGGCACGGCGTCTGGGCGGGGGCGGCGATCGTGTTCTTCGCCTACATCGGCTTCGACGCCGTTTCGACCGCGGCGGAGGAGACGCGCAACCCCGGGCGCGACCTGCCCCGAGGCATCATCGGCTCGCTGATCATCTCGACGGTGATCTACATCGCCGTGGCCGCCGTCGTCACCGGCATGGTGCCGTGGTTCGACCTGCACACCGCCGAGCCGCTCACCGTCGCGATGCACCGCTACAACCTGGAGTGGGCCGCCGGGATCGTGGCGGTCGGCTCGGTGGCGGCCCACACCGCGGTGCTCCTCGTTTTCCAGCTCGGCCAGCCGCGCATCTTCTACTCGATGGCGCGCGACGGCCTGCTGCCGAAGGCGTTCGCCAAGGTGCACCCGAAGTACCAGACGCCGCACGTCACGACGATCCTCACCGGCGTGCTGGTGGCCGCGTTCGCCAGCTTCGCCAACATCGAGGAGATGGTGGACCTCACCAACATCGGCACGCTGTTCGCCTTCGCGATCGTCGCCGCCGGGGTGATCGTGCTGCGCCGCACCCACCCCGAGGCGAAGCGGCCGTTCAGGGTGCCGTTGGTGCCGTGGCTGCCGATCCTCGCGGTGGGCTCGTGCCTCTTCCTCGCGGCCGGCCTGCCGTTCATCACCTGGATGCGGTTCGCCATCTGGCTCGTCGCCGGGATGATGATCTACATCTTCTACGGTCACAAACGCTCGGAGCTGCGCCGCACCTCAGGCGGTTAACGGCAGCGCGCCCGGCGGTCGCGCCCCACATCGGCACGTTTTGTGTAGCGGCCGATGCTCGCATCGGCCGACGAGCTGCGGCCGCACTACGGAGACGACGGCAGCGCGCCCGGCGGTTGCGCCCCACAGAAAAGCGGGGACGCGTCTTGTCTCCGTGTGGGGCGCGCGCGCCCCGCGCGCTTCTTCTTACAGTTCGAATCCGAAGACCCCGCGCCCGGCGGTTGCGCCCCACTTTGAGGATCCTGTGGGGCGGGCGCCCTCGCCCGCCCGGCAGGGGTCGGAAACAGGAGGGTGTCTCAGAACACCATGTAGGCGCCGTTGCGGATGATGCGCGTCCGGATGCCGTCGGTGCGGACGGCGACCGCCTCGGCCACCTGGATCGGGTTCCCCTTCGCGTACACGATGTCCTGATGGACGACCGTCTCGGGCTGGACGAACGCCTTGACGCCGATCGCGCCGCCGAGGTGGTCCGAGCGGCCGTACGCCCAGTGGAACCCGGCCTTCTCGTCCTCGAGCACGTTGCCGGTGACCTGCGCCCATTCGTTGCAGCCGAACGCGACCTCGGCGATGTTGGTCCGGGCGTGGTCGGCGGCGAAGAAGGCGCGCATGGCGCGGGCCCTCTCGCCGTTGCCGTCCACCTTGACGATGCGGTTGGCCTCGACCTGGAGGGAGATCAGCTCCTGGCCCTCCCGGACCGGGATCGTGCCGGCGGTCAGCGACTGGGTGCCGGGCTGCTCGCCCTCGTACGGGACGATGAACGTCTCGCCGGAGGGCAGGTTGATGACGCGATCGCCGGCTTTCCCGCGCGGCAGGAACCCGTCGTCCATCACGGCCGTGCGGAAGCGCAGGTCGAAGCTGCAGCGGTGCCCGGTCGAAAACGACACCTCGAGGCTCGTGGCGCTTTTGAGCGCCTGATAGAGGAGCTTGCAGCGCCGCGCCACCTCGTGGTAATCGGCGGCGAGCGAGGTCTGCTCCATGCGCTTGGCGACCCCCGGCATCGAGGCGGCCCGAAAGTCCTGCTTCTCGCTGCACAGTCCGTCGAGCGCCGCGGTGGCCGAGTACTCCGTGAGGAACACCGCGAGCGTGCTCTGGAGCAGGGTGTCGCGGATCGGCGCGGGCTTGCCCGCCATCGCGCCGGTGTCGGGGAGTTGGGCGCCGTTGGCGCCGGTCGCAGGGTAGGTGAGGATCGGGCGCGTGCTGAAGTGCCGGCCGCGGCCGAGCGCGGTGAACGCCCGCTGCCACTCGCCCGCCATCGCCCGCCGCTCCCTCCACGCGTCATTGTCCTCGCCGAGGGAACGGGGCATGTCGCAGGCGACCGTCACGACCTCGTCGGCCTGTGGGTCGAAGACGTCGGTCAGGAGCTTGATGAGGTCGAACGCCATGAAACCTCCGCGGTCCTAGCCGATCCAGCCTAGCACCGACCGGCGGGCCGGGCGCATCAGGAGCGCGCCGGCAGTCCGACCGGCCCCAGCGCCGGCAGCGACCACGCCTCGTCCGGATAACGCACCGCCTCCAGGAACAATCCCGCGGCGGGCGCGGACAGCGGCGGCGCCGGGGCCTTGCCGGCGAGCCAGCGCGACACGTCGTCGGCGGGCGCCTCGCGGCGGCCGACCGTCACCAGCGCCCCGACCATCCGGCGCACCTGGTTCCACAGGAAGTGGCTGGCGACGAAGCGCAGCAGCACGCAGGAGGGGGCGGTCGCGACCTCGACCGCCTCCACCTCAACGAGCGTGCTCTCGGCCTCGCCCGCGCGCTTGACGAAGGCGCGGAAGTCGTGCCGGCCGACGAACCGGCGCGCCCCCTCGCGCATCGCCGCGTCGTCGAGCGCGCCCTCGACCCACCACGAGGTGCGCTTGCCGAACGCCGAGCGGCGCGTCGCGATCTGGTAGCGGTAGGCGCGCGCGACCGCGTCGTGGCGGGCGTGGAAGCCCTTGGGCGCGGGGCGGACGTCGAGCACGGCGAGGTCCGCGGGCAGCTCGCGCTCGAGCGCGTGGAACAGCTTGCCGGAGTTGAGCGGGGCGCGGCAGCGCAGCGACGCCACCTGGCCCAGGGCGTGCACCCCGGCGTCGGTGCGGCCGGCGCCCTGGAGGTCGAGGCCGCGCTCCCCGGTGATCGTTCGCAGGGTGTCGAGCAGCACGCCCTGCACCGTCCGCCCGGAGGCCTGCACCTGCCACCCGGCGAACTTCGTCCCCTCGTATTCGATCAGCAGCCGGTATGTCGGCATGGCGGCAGTGTACGCGTCCCTGCCCGGAGTGAAGCGGTGAGGTTGGCGGCCCGTAGGGGAATCGAACCCCTGCTTCCGGCGTGAGAGGCCAGCGTCCTTACCACTAGACGAACGGGCCGACCGCGGATCGGGAACGTAGCACGGAAGTCCAAGCGCTGTAAAGTGCTCCCGCGCACCAAGCGGCGCCCAGCGCGGCCGGAGCGGAAGGCACCGGCCGCCGCCGCGGCCGCCCCGGCCGGTCGGGCGCGGGCCAGATCTCCCCCCAGGCAAGGTCGGGGGCGCTCCGGGTTGGCAGCGGCCGACAACTCCGCTATACTCGGCCTTGGCGCAGGGCGCGCTGATAGCTCAATTGGATAGAGCATCTGACTACGGATCAGAAGGTTGGGGGTTCGAGTCCCTCTCGGCGCGCCAGTCTCAACCTCATTTCTGCTTTGCCCTCCCGAGATAGTCGAGCCTCCTTGAAACCGTGGGAGTACACCTCCGCTTGGGTTGACCCAAGACCCGTGGGGCGGTCCAGTTTTCCGGGACGGGTCACGAACCCGATTTGCTCGCTATTTTCTGGCCTGGGCCCCAGGGGGTTGCCTAATTGAACAGATCAACTTGCAATTACGACTTGCAAGGTTATCTGTTTTGTTCTACTGTGGATCCATGAAGAAACATCCCGACCTCGAACGATCCGTAGCTGAACTGGCCCAGGCCATCGGCCTGCTGATGCGCCGGGTGCGCGCCGCCACGGCCTCCCAGGAGCTTTCCTGGAGCGAGAGCGCCGTGCTCGGCCGGCTGGCCCGGGGCGGACCCGCCACCACCGCCGAACTGGCCCGGGCCGAGGCCGTCAAACCGCAGTCGATGGGAACCACCGTCGCCGCGCTGGCGGCCATGGGCCTGGTCGAGCGCAAGCCGCACCCCACGGACGGCCGGCAGATCCACATCCGGCTCACCGCCCGGGGCGCGGCCACGCGCAAGCGGATCAAGGACGCCAAGCACACCTGGCTGGCCCAGGCGATGTCCGAACTCGCCCCGCGGGACCAGGAGACCCTGCTCGCGGCCGGGGAGATCTTCAAGCGGCTGGCGGAACGATGAGCGGGCCCTCGGTAGGGCACGCCTGGCGGGCGCTGCGGCACCGCAACTTCAAGCTCTACTTCGCCGGCCAGGGCATCTCGATCATCGGCACCTGGATGACCCGGATGGCCACCGTCTGGCTGGTCTACCGCCTGACCCATTCCCCGCTGCTGCTCGGCGTGGTGGGCTTCGCGGGGCTGATCCCCACCTTCATCCTCGCCCCCTTCGCCGGAGTCTGGATCGAGCGGCTCGACCACCGCCGGCTGCTGGTGTGGACCCAGGCCGCCGCGGGGACGCAGTCGCTGATCCTGGCCGCGCTCACCCTGGCGCGGGTCGTCACCATCTGGGAAATCCTCGTCCTGGCGGTGTTCCAGGGTCTGATCAACGCCTTCGACACCCCCCTTCGGCAGATCTTCGTGGGGCAGATGGTCGACGACCGGGAGGATCTCGGCAACGCCATCGCCATCAGTTCGTCCCTGTCCAACGGCGCGCGGCTGATCGGCCCGGCCATCGCCGGCCTGGTGATCGCGGGCTTCGGCGAAGGCGGCTGTTTCCTCATCGACGGCCTCAGCTACCTGGCGGTGATCGCCTCCCTGCTGATGATGCGCATCCAGCCGCTGGCCACCCGCCCGAACAGAGCCGGCATGCTCGAGCAGATGCGCGAGGGCTGGCAGTACGTCAGCGGGTTCCGCCCGGTGCGGGCGCTCCTGCTGCTTATGGCCCTGCTCGCCCTCATGGGCTACCCCTACAACATCCTGCTTCCGGTGTTCGCCGGCCAGGTGCTGCACGGCGGCCCGACCACCCTGGGCTGGCTGACCGCGGCCTCGGGCGTCGGCGCGCTGGGGTCGGGACTTTCCCTGGCCTTCCGCAATTCCACCGAAGGGCTCCCCCGCATGCTCCAGATCGCAGCCGGGGCGCTGGGAGGCGGGCTGATCCTGTTCGGCCTGTCCCGCACCCTGTGGCTGTCGATGGGGCTGATGGTGCTGATCGGCTTCGGCATGATGCAGGTCTTTTCCGCCAGCAACACCCTCATCCAGACTTTGGTGCCGGAGGACAAGCGAGGCCGGGTGATGAGCTACTTCGTCATGGCCATGTTCGGCGCAGCCCCGTTCGGCAGCCTGCTGGCGGGCGCCCTGGCCCACCGGATCGGCGCCCCCAATACCGTCTTCGTGACCGGGGCGTTCTGCCTGGCCGGATCGCTCTGGTTCGGCCTGGAGCGGCCCGGGGTCCAGGCCGTCATCCAAGCTATCGCCTAACGCGTTAGAAAGGAATCACGATCATGACCTTCGCTCACGCCCTCGCCAGTTTTTTCGCCGGCCTTTTGCTCGCCAATACCGTGCCGCATTTCGTGCACGGCATTTCCGGGGACCGGTTCCCCACGCCGTTCGCCCACCCGCCAGGCAAGGGCCTGTCCTCGCCCACGGTGAACGTGCTCTGGTCCCTGCTCAACCTGGCGATCGGCGTCGCCCTGTTCCGGGCCGGCCGGGTCGCGGGCAGCGACGCCGCCCTCGGGATCTGCTTCGCCGGCATCGCCGCGATCAGCATCTTCTCGAGCTATCGGTTCGCCGGCAAGGATGCCCACTGACCGCTGCGATGCATCCCTCTCTATGTTTCCAACGGCAGCCGTGCGATAGGTACCAGGATAGGTCCGGCAACGTTGACGAGTTGGGTGGTGGTGCACGTTGGGGTCAAGGAATTGGCATGCCCCGCAGGCCGCGAGCCTTCGTCGACGGTGCGACCTACCACGTCGTCCGTCGGTTCGCCCACGGTGCGCGGGTGTTTGCCGCGTCCGAGGAGGTGTTCGAACTTCAGGCAGCCGCAGTCGAAGCGGAGCTGGGGCGGCGTCTATGCATGAGCGGTGCGATCCTGAGCTTGTCAACGATGCCGGACCTGGAGGTACCTAATCCGGTACCTTTTCTCGGGTGTGATCCCCGGTGCCTGTCGGCTGCCTTCTACCTCTCCGATCGGCGCCGGTGGTATTCGCGGCCGCTTCCCCCATGTGCACTCAGGTCCAGCAGCAGGCCGATCACGATGATGGCCCATCCGAATGTCGTGATTCCACCTGGCGAGACGAAGATGTAGGCGAGGGTCGTCCACGGCAGCAGCAAGAGGCCGGCTGCCGGCCATATCCAGTGGGGAGCCGTGAAGCCCCCGGCCGTGGTGGACCAGCCGCGGAATGCTCCGCCGATGCGCGCGGGGTCCATGAACCACCACAAGAGAAGAGCGACGCGCGGCGCACCACCGAGCAGCAAGACTCCAAGACAGCAACCCATCGAGCACCCCCTTCACTCGGTACTCAGGACTTCAAGCCCGCCTGGTACCCTCTCGCGAGGCCGTGCCGTTGCAGCCACCAATATAGATGAGAACTCGGGGGTCGGAAGGCCCATTCCAACCTTCACCCTCGCCGAGGTCCAAACGGCCGTCGGAGACACCCTCTCTCTCGGGGCCATCGGATTTGACGCCGGGATAGGTACCAGGTCCGCCTTAGTTGACAAGGAGGTGGAGAGGTAAGAGCGCGAGGCTCGGTTTGTCAACTGTGCCGGACCTAGTACCTATGCCTATGATGTTGGACTTGGCGCCTATCCCGTATATAGCTCCGAGAGGCACCACGGACGGAGCTGTATGATGTCCACGGGATGGACAAGGCGGACAATTCGCTCGTTGGGAAGGCGCGCGCGGCGGGTCGGGCGCTGAAGCGGTCCTTGATCGGCGAAAGCCTCTTCCAGCGTCTGTACCGGCGGTTAATGAAGATCGGCGATCAGGCCAAGGCGGCGCGGGATCACGGCGATCTCGAGGGTGCGCTTTGGGGTTTCCGCCAAGCCCTAGACCTGGCTAAACACATGTCGAGGACTTTCGGCGATCAACAATGGAGTTTTGATGCCCTTCGCTGGGCCTACGGGAACTTGGGCCACGTTCAGCTCAAACTCGGCAATCTCGACGAGGCTCGCGAGGCCCAACTCGAGGCCGCGAACTTCGCCCACAAGTCGATGCTGGTCCGTGGTGATGAGGCCGGGATCGCCACCTCGGCTGCCTGGATCATGGGTGTCCTAGGGGACATCGAGGCCGCGCGGAAGGCGGACGGTGCCGCCTTCGATGCGTACTCCGAGTCGGTACGAATCCGGCACCGGGTCGTCGAACTGGCGCCGGGCGACCCCGAGAGTCGGTACGGACTCGGATATGCGTTGTACGACCTCGGCAATACGGCTGCACGGCAGGGCCGCTTCGAGGCTGCCACGACGGCCCTTGAAGAGGCGGTCAGTTGTGCACAGGCCGCCGCGGAGTCTGTAGCGGACAGAGCCAACGCCCTGGACCTGATGTGCTGGTGCCTCATCTCGTTAGGTGACGTGCAGAGGGATCTCGGCGCGCCGGCATGGGCGGCCGCCACGTTCTCGCGCGCCGTCGAGGTAGGGAAATCGCTGGCGGCGCTTACGGACGACTCGCCTCATTCGCTCGGCCGTTTGTTTGCGGCGCTGGACCGCCTTGGCGACGCGTGGGACGCCTGCTTCGACTCCGACAGGGCTTTGGCGGCCCGTCGGCAGGGGTCGAACCTCGCACGGCGCCGTGCCGAGCTTAGCGGCTCGTCCCTGGATGCGCTCGTCGACCTGGCACTTAGCCTCTTCGGACTCGGCTACGCCGCCCTGGAGACCGACGATGTGGACGAGGCAGTGTCGGCGTTTCGAGAGTGCGCGAGCGTCCAGAGGCGAATTGTCGAGCTTGACGCTCGCCGGCCCCATCGACTGCAGTTCCTGGCGACCGCCCTCTACAAGGTCTGCGAGGCCGAGGGTCGGGCCGGTCACCTCGACGCCGGCCGGGAGGCAGCCGACGAGTCCCTCGCGATTCTGCGCGCTCTGATGGAGGTGAGTGCAACCGTCGAGACGCGAACCGAGCTGTCCTCCGCACTAAGAACGCTGGCTCGTTTGGAGGAAGTGGCCGGTAAGCCCGATCTGGCACGGAAGGTCTATGAGGAGGCGATTGCCGGAGATCTGCAGGGCATCGAAGCCGGCGGCGGGTTCGAGCCCGCGAGCGACCTTGCTGCCTCGCACTTGAAACTGAGCGTCCTCGAGTTCGAGTCGGGACGTAGGGATGCGGCTAGGGAGCACCGGCAAGCTGGGGTCGATTTCCTCCGGACGGCCGTCAACGAGGCAGGCGAGGATTGGGTCCGCATCGCCTACCTTGTGGGATTGCTCGAGAGCGCTGGCGATCGGCTGCTGGCCGCTGGGGACGCGGAGTCGGCGCTGGAGGTCCGGAACGACGATGCCGAGCTGCACCGCTTGATCGCGCACCGCGAGAACCCCAGCGAGGAAACACTCGAGCGGCTCGCATCGGCGTTGCGGGAGCTCGTGCTGGAGCTGGAACGGGCCGGCCGCAGCGCGGACGCGTCGGCTCGACGGGATGAACTCACGGTCGTCGAAGAGAGACTTCGGCGCGCCCAGAATGCCAAGGCGGCAGCGGCCGCTGCCGTTGCGTGAGCCCTCATCCCGCTCTCTCCCGAATAGGTACCAAAAAGTTGGGTACCTCCAGGTCCGCCATGGTTGACAAGCAGGTGGAGAAAGGTGAGCGCGAGGCCGGGTTTGTCAACTATGCCGGACCTCGCACCTTTTGCTACTTGGCAGGCGGCGGTTCGGCGACCGTCATGCCGTGGCGCCGGAAGACGTCCGTCATCTTCGCGCGGTCGGGCGGGCCGCCGTGTGCGGAACTGATGACCTCGGCAGCCTCGCGGAAGTACGCGGGGCCCATGATCGCAGGGGTGATGACGACGAGCTGTTTCGCATCCTCACTGCCGAGGTTGTCGAAGCGATGCACGGCGCCGCGGGGGATGCACAGCGCCTGCCCGGGGCCGACCGCGATGGGCGTGCCGTCAACCGTCCAGGTGAGGACGCCCTCGATGCCGTAGAGGATCTCCTCGTAGGTGTCGTTCTTGTGGGCCGGTGCCGCCAGCCTCTGTCCGCGGGGGACGCGAAACTCGAAGACCGACGCGTTGTTGTTGGAGTCATCGCCCGTGAGGAGGAACCGGATCCCCAGCGGGCCGATCGTGATGGTCTCTTCCGAAGGGTTGACTGTGGTCGTTCGCTGCTGCATCGACGTACCCTTTCTCCCCTCGAGCGGGGAATTCGCAGATGGAGATGGATTCCATGTCTCAGCTCGGGTGATGATAATCCCGTCCGACGGATAGTCAACGGGCCGCGGATGTGGAGAGGCCCCACATCAGATCGGTACCTCGATCAGAAGTCAAGGTGAAGTAGGGCGGTGTTAGGTGCGGGCATTCGCTGGGCCGCTCGTGTGCCGTTGGTCGTGTGTCGGCGCTCGCGGTCGAGATGACTGGCGATCAGGATCTCCTTGTCGTAGACCGCGCCCGGGGTCATCAGCTTGGAGACGACCTTGAAGCGCTGGCGGGCCAGAGCCAGAAGCGCGACGACGTGCGGCTTGGGGTGTCCTTCGTGGCGTTGATACCGCTTTCGGCACTACGCCGCATCGGGCGCGCTTCTGTGCATGTCTGGGCGAAGCCGTCGATCGTCGTGACGGTTGACGCTTGACCGCCTGCTGGCGCCGTGGAGTTGGCGGCCGAACAGGATCGGCCGTTCGGGGCAGGGCGGGGTTCGCAAGGAGGGTGGGGCCCCTCTGTCCAAGAACGCAAGCGTGACACCGCTCCATGAATCGGTTACGCGAGATCGCCCCGTGATTCTGAGAGATTCCAGTCCGGGCTGGTCCCGGACTCGGGCAGAATGCTGTACCATGGGAACACCACAAGGGAGGTGTCGATGACTTCCAGGAACGGCCTCTTCCTCACATGCCCGTTCGTCCTGCTGGGCGCGAGCGTCATGGCCGCGCCCCCGCAACCGCCTGCCAGCAAACCGCTTGCGGCTGCCAACGTGCCGGCGATCAAGGAGACCCGGCCCGACCTCGTCGTCGTCTCGATCAACTTCACGAATTTCTCAACCTCGCCGAACTCAACCGGCGGCCTGCGGGGCGCTGTCACGCCCGCCTTCACCTACAAGAACCAGGGGCGAAGCCGGACGGGGCCGTTCCAGATCGCCTGGGAGTACTGGGACAAAGCGGCCAACACCTGGAGACCGTATCTCGGGCAGTCGTTCACGAACGACCTGGCTGCAGGCCAGAGCTGGACCGAAGGCGGGCACCCCGCCGACCAGTTGCTGTGGGATATCGGGCCCGACTGGCCGAAGTTCCGGGTTCGACTGGACTGGGGCCACGCCGTCAACGAGTCGAACGAGGCCAATAACGATTTGGTGCGCGAGTTCAGGCCGATGATGAAGCCGCTACCGACCCCGACGCAGCCTCGGTCACTCAATCCGAACCCGGTCCCGCTTGGATAGGACCTCCAGGTCGCGCGATCTCACCTTGTCGAGGTCGACGTGCCTCGTCCTCTCTGAAGAGCGGAGGGGTGAGGTGTCGCGGAGGCCGAGGGTGTTCGTGGCGGGGGCGAGCGGAAACGCCTGTTGCGGGTCGTGCGCGAGCCTTTCTCCTTGGAAAAGTGGCGTGTAGATCTCGTGCAAAAACGCACTCTCCATGAACTCTCGCTTCGGGAACGCGCCGGCAAACACTACGGCATGCACTCGACGCTCTGAGGCGCAAACGCCGATCCCCGATGCCGCGTGGTCTGCGCATGCGCCTGCAGCGCCCGCGCTCAACGTCGCGGGTGTAACCTGCGGCCGTCGGAGGGGTCATGAAGCGGGAAGAGTCGCTGCGCGTCCTCGGGATCGACCTCGGGACGACGAACTCGACGATCGCGGAGGCGCGGCCGGGGCCCGGTGACGGCGCACCGCCATCGGTGCGCTGTATCGAAGTTGAGCAGCCGACGATGCAGGGCGCCTACACGCACGTCCTGTTCCCATCGGTCGCGGCGATCCACGAGGGCCGGACGTGGGTGGGCGAAGGCGCCAAGCGGCTGCGCGCCATGGCGCCCGAGCTCGGCCTCGAGCAGAACCGGGACCTCTTCTTCGAGTGCAAGAACGACATCGGCAACGCGAAGACGTACCACCGCGCCCCCGAGGGGTTTCGGTCGGCGGCGGCGATCGGCGCCCAGGTGATTGGGAAGTTGCTGGAGGCTGCGCACGCGGACGACGCGCGGCCGCCGGACCGGGTGGTGGTGACCGTGCCGGCGTCGTTCCAGGCGGCGCAGCGGCGCGACACCTGCGATGCTGCGCGCCTCGCGGGGCTCGAGCTGTCGGGCGGGGACCTGCTCGACGAGCCGGTCGCGGCGCTCCTCGACTACGTCGCGGGGCCCGGGTTGGACGGGACGACGGTGACGACGGCCGGCGGGACGCTCGTCGTGCTCGACTTCGGCGGCGGGACGTGCGACGTGGCGGTGATGCGCGTGGCCGCCGGCGACGGCGAGCCTCTGCGGGTGTCGCCACTGGCGGTGTCGCGCTACCACCGGCTCGGCGGCGGCGACATCGATGCCGCGATCGTGCACGAGGTGCTGATTCCACAACTGATGCGCGAGAACGGACTCGGTCCGTTCGACCTCGCGTTCGAGGACAAGAAGAAGGCGCTGGAGCCGGCGCTGCTCGGCCTCGCGGAGGCGCTCAAGATCTCGCTGTGCACCGAGATCGCCCGCTTGGAAGCGTTCGGCAAGTACGACGGCGCCGATGCGGGCGCGATCGCGGCGCAGCAGCCTGTCACCGTGGAGGTGCGCGCGACCGGGCGCACCCTGAGGCTGACGAAACCGCGCCTGACGGCGGCGGCGTTCGAGACGCTGCTCGCGCCGTTTCTCGACCGCGACCTCCTGTACGCGCGCGAGACGGAGTACCGCCTGACCTGCTCCGTGTTCGCGCCGCTTCAGGACGCGCTCGACCGCAGCGGCGTCGAGGCCGCCGACGTGAACCACTTCCTGATGGTCGGCGGCTCCAGCCTCATCCCCCAGGTGGCGCGCGCGGTGCGGGCGTTCTTCCCGAACGCCGAGGTGCTCGGCTACCCCGACCGCGACTCGGTGCAGACCGCGGTTGCGCGCGGGGCGGCGTTGCACGCGCTCGCGCTCGCGACGACCGGGAGCGGGCTGGTGCGGCCGATCGCGAACGACGCCATCTCGCTGCGCACGGAGTCGCGACTGGTGGAGCTGATCCCGACGGGCGCCGCGCTCCCGTACCCCGCCGACGGGTGGGCGCGCAAGGACGGCCTGACGGTCCCGGTGACGAGCCCGAAACGACCGGTGGAGATCCGGGTCGAGTTGGTCGCAGGCGAAGGCGCGGGTGAGCGCCCGCTCTTCCGCGGGCGCTGGAGCGTGCCGGGGCCGGTTAGCAAGGGCGAAGGCCTCGTGCTCGAGTACCGCTACGACGCCAATCAGGTGCTCGAGCTGCGGCTGCGCCTGGCGACGAAAGCCGGCACGGACGCATTCGAGTGCGGCGTCGAGAACCCGCTCACGAACGTGGTCAACCCGCAGGCGGCGCGGCTGAAGCTCGACGAGCTCGAGGAGGCGATCCGCACCGGGGCGGTGCCGAAGGCAGAGGTGCCCGCGGCGCTGGTCGAGGCGGCCGACCTGATGGCCGAGCTCGGGCACCGCGAGCGCGCGTTCGCGCAACTGAAGAAGGTGCTGGCGAGCCGCAACTCCCCGGACGGGGGGGTCCTCAACCGGATGGGGATGCTCGCGGGCGAGATGGGCGACGCCGAGCGTGCGACCAAGCTGTACCGGGAGTCCGCGGCCGCGGAGCCGGGATGGGGCGGTGCGCTGTTCAACCTGGCGCTGCTGCTCGAGCGCCGCGCCGATCCGGCCGGTGCGCTCGAGGCGATCGACCGGGCGCTCGAGCGCGAGAGCTTGCCTCCGTACCTGGTCCTGCGGGCACGGCTGGCGCGCGCGCTAGGGCGGGAAGCGGAGGCCGAGCGCGACCTCGCGGCGGCGCTCGCGGCGTTCGCCGCGCCCGTCCGGCTGTCGGAGTGGGGCATCGGCTGGCTGATCACGGCCGCCGCGATGGCGGGCGACAGTGGCCTGCAGGAGAAGGCGCGGGCGGAGCTCAAGCTGCGCCGGCGCGGCGGGGGTGGTGAGGACGTCGGCGGCGTGCTGCCCGGCCTTCGCCACCTGGAGATCGTCCGGGAATGAGGACGTGGCTGGTGGCGCGCGGGGAGCTGCTCCCCGACCAACTGCGCGCGATCGAGCTGCCGCCCACGGAGCACCGGCTGATCGCCGGGCCGCCCGGCTCCGGCAAGACGCAAGTGCTGCTGCACCGCGCGGCGCACCTGCGCGACCGCCTGAAGTCGGAGCCGAACCGGTTCCGCATCTTCGTCTTCACCAACTCGCTCAAGCGCTACATCCGCTCGGCGCTCCACCTGCTGGACCTGCCGGAGAGTTGCGTGTGGGGCTTCGACGCCTGGTGTGTCGGTTTCTACCGGCGGCGGATCTCGCCCGTGCTGCCGACCCAGGACGACGAGGACGGCACGCCCGACTTCGCCGGGATCCGCGTGGCGGTGGCCGAGCGGTTGCGCGCGCAGCCGCCAAGGCCGAAGTTCTACGACTTCGCGATGGTGGACGAGGGGCAGGACCTCGACGGCGCAGCGTTCGAGATCCTGACGGCGGTCGCCGGGCACGTAACCGTCGGGATGGACGTCAAGCAGCAGATCTACGACGGCGGCAGCGACGAGGGCGAGATCCTGCGCCGGCTCGGGATCCGCCGCAAGAACATCGCGCTGCTGGAGGCGTTTCGCTGCTGCCCCTACATCGCGGACCTGGCGGCCCAGTTCGTGCCGGACGAGGAGGAGCGCGCAGCGTACCTGCGCCAGGTGCGGACGGTACAGACCGAGCGCGAGCAACCGGTGGTGCTGGTCGCACACAGTCCGGAGACCGAGATGGGGATCCTCGCCCAGATGGTCCGGATGCGCCTCGCCCGGTCCGAACGGGTGGGAATCCTGGTGCCCAAGCGGCGCGTGATGGCGGAAGTCGCCGCCGCGATGCGGGCCGCCGGCATCGAGGTCGAGACCTCCGACCGGATGGACTTCGCGAGCGACCTGCCCAAGGTGATGCCGTACCACAGCGCGAAAGGGATCACGCTCGACTCGGTGTTGCTGCCGGCGCTGCAGACGGAAAACTTCCGGCGCTACACGCCCGCGCGGATCGAGCGGCTGCTGTTCGTGGCGATCACGCGCGCCCAGATGTGGGCTCACCTGTCCACGGTGATCGAGGGGAAGCAACTGTTCGCGCCGCTCGAGCGGTTGGTGGGGGCTCGGAAGGAGCGGAGCTGGGAGGTGCAGGACTGGCGCAAGATCCCGCCGGTCTATGGCGTCCCGGCGCCGCCAGGCGCTCCGCCGGAGGACGACCTCACCAGCCTGCTCTGAGAGTGGCCGCGCCAGGTCGTGCGCGGAAGTCGGACGCCGTCAATCCGAGGTCGAACATGAGGCGGGTGTGACCGGTGAGTCCGAGGCCCGCGAAGACGACAACGAAGGGATAGGTATCAGGTATCCCATTTCGTCTATTGCCGTCTGGGTGAACTCGTCCGGTTCGTCCGCAGCGTGTGCATGACCCGCAGTTAGGTCCGGCAAAGTTGACGAATCGAGTCCCGAGAGGTCGGCGCGCCATCACGTGTCAACTCAGGCGCACCGGGAGGTACCGATGCGCAGGGTCAGAGGTTCATCCGGCGCAACAGCGCCCGGAAGCGGGGGTGCTCGTGCAGGCTGGCGAAGAGGTACGAGCCCTTGACGCCGTAGATTCCCCCGGAGCGTTGCTCGAACGCGCGCTCCAGGCAGTCGATGGCGGCGTCGTGCTCGCCGAGGCCCGTGAAGACGTGGGCAAAATGGTAGGCGGCGACGTACTCCGTTGCGGCCAGCGCCTCGAGCTCGGCGAGGATCGCCCGCGACCTTGCCTCGTCCCCCGTCATGCCGTACGCCTGCCCAAGTTGGGCGAGGAAGAGGGTGCTGCCTGGCGAGAACTCGACGGCGCGCGCGATCGCCGCGAGACCCTCGACCGTCCTCCCGAGCTTCAGGCACGCCCAGCCGAACACCGCGTTCGAGCGCGAAAACTTCGGATCGAGCGCCAACGCGCGCTCCGCCTCGGCGAGCGCTTCCTGCGTCCGGCCCGCGCGCATCAGCTCGTTGGCGACGTCGCTGCGGTGCGCCACGGGATCGAGCTCGTGCGCCCGTCGCACAAGAGCCAACGACTCGTCGAAGCGCCGTTGCGCCGAACAAAGCCAGCCCAAGTGGTCGCAAACATCCGCACTGCCGGGGCTGAGCGCGAGCGCACGGCGGAACTCGGCTTCGGCACCCTTCCAGTCGAAATCGCGGGTGAACAGGAGCAAGCCGACGATGCCGTGCGCTTCGGCGAGGCTGTCGTCGAGCGCAAGAGCGCTTTCCACCGCTCGCTGCGCGCGGGCGAACGCCTCCACCGGCACCACGCCGCTGATCCCCTCGATGCCGAACTGGGTGTGCGCGTGCGCCATTGCGGCGTAGGCGAGCGCGAACGACGGATCGCGCGCGACCGCCTGCTCGAAGAAGGCGAGGCTCTGGGTGACCCCCTCCTTGGTGAAGCGCACCAGGTGGTGCCGCCCCTGGAGGTAGAGCTGATACGCCGCCAGATCGCGGGTGGGCCGCCGACCGATACGCGCGCGCTCCTCGAGGGTGAGCTCCGCGCGCAGGGCGGCGGCGACCTGAAGCGCCACGTCGGTCTGGATGGCGAAGATGTCGTCGAGCTCGCGATCGTAGCTCTCGGCCCAGAGAGGCTCGTCCGCGCGCGGATCGACGAGCTGCGCCACGATGCGCACGCGGTTGTGCGAGCGACGCACGCTCCCCTCGACGAGCATCCCGACGCCGAGCGCGGCGCCGATCTCGCGCAGGCTCTGCTGGCGTCCCTTGAAGGCCATGACCGACGTGCGCGAGATGACGCGCAGCGTCCGGATCTTGGCGAGGTGCGCGATCACGTCCTCGGTGATGCCGTCGGCGAAGAACTCGTTCTCGGGGTCGGTGCTCATGTTCACGAACGGCAGCACGGCCACGGAAGGGAGCGTGGCGACACCTGGTTCGGTCGCAGCTACGGCCGTCGAAGCCGTCGTCGCGGTCCGACGGCGGTCGGTGGGACGGGGCGCCGCGGCGCCGCCGGGTGCGGAATCGGTCACCTCCGAGAGCCTGTCCCTGAGGCGCGCGAGGTCGTGCGCCAGGTCCCGCGTCGACGCGTAGCGCTCCACCGCGTCCTTCGCGAGGCAGCGCTCGATGATCCAGCGGAGCGGCGCCGGCGCACGCGGCGCGCGGCGCTCGAGCGGTTCCGGTTCCTCGCGGATGACGGCCGTCATCGTCTCCGGGACGCTTGCGCGCGCGAAAGCCCCTTTTCCCGTCAGCATCTCGTACAGCAGCGAACCGAAGGCGAACTGGTCGGAGCGGAAGTCGGCCGGCCGGCCCAGCGCCTGCTCGGGGGACATGTAGGCGGACGTCCCCATCATCGTCCCCGGCTCCGTGACCAGTGACACCCCCGTCGCCTCGTGGCCGGGATCGTCGGGCTCGACCAGCTTTCCGAGGCCGAAGTCGAGGATCTTCGCGAAGCCGTCAGTCGTAACGATCACATTCTCGGGTTTGAGGTCCCGGTGGACGATTCCCGCGTCGTGCGCCTTCGCGAGGCCGTCAGCAAGCTGTGCCGCGATCCCGAGGAGCTTCTTCGTCGGCAGCGCCCCTTCGGCCAGCAGTTCGCGAAGCGTGCGCCCATCCAACAGCTCCATCGCAATGTAGGCAGCTCCCCCGGAGTCCCCGACGTCGTAGACGGTGACGATGCTGGGGTGGTTCAGGGTCGAGACCAGACGTGCTTCCTGCTCGAAGCGGCGCAGCCGTTCCGGGTCCCGCGCAAGATCGCCCCGACAAACCTTGATGGCGACGTCGCGACCGAGCCGGGTGTCGCGGGCGCGATATACCTCGCCCATGCCGCCCGCGCCGATCGCTGCGAGGATCTCGTAGGGACCGAGCTTGGTGCCGACTTCCACTGGCATGGATCCTATCTTAATGCTACCAAGCGGGGGTGAGGGAAGAGGTGGCGAGGCGCACTGCCTCCCTCTCAGGTACAAGCCTGCGGGCGTGTGAACGCCGAATACGATCGGGTGTCCGCGGTGTTGCAACAAGTAGATAGGATAGGTACCTCCAGGTATCCCAATTCGTTCAATTTCGCTGGGGCGAACTTGTCCGGCTTGTCCGCAGCGTCTGGATGACCCGCTCCGCGATCGCTGCAATGGAGTGGCCCCTCCGTATCAAGCCACCGTGGGTTCTTGAGCGCCGTCACTGGCCGGGCTGTTGTAGCCGAGGATTGAGGGCGGGCGACGTGCGTAATACCAACGAATCCAGGGATCGATCCCTTTGTCTTTCCCCTTTTCCGCAACCCTCCACTCGCGACTGTTCACCGGCCGGGCCGGTGGAGTGCCCGGTCGGGCTCGGGCCGGCCGCCGGCGTGGAAGCGGAGGCCCGGCGGTGGTACAAGGGCGGCGGTCAGGGACCGTGCGCTGGCCGGAGGGGCGATGGCGACCGATCTCGCGGCGCTGCTCGACAACCTGCTGCGCTTCTACCCATTCGACGGCAAGGTCGTGCTCGCGGTCGGGGCCGGCGGCGGCCAGCTCGCCGGGTACGGGCGCGCCGCCCGGCGGGTGATCGCCGTCGACCCCGATGGCGCCGCGCTGGCGGCGCTCGCCGAGCGGATCGCCGCGCTCGCCATCGCGGACCGGTTCGCCCTCGTCGCGAACGACTTCATGGCGGTCGAGGAGCGGGCCGACGTCGTGCTCTTCGAGTTCGCGCTGCACGAGCTCCCCGACCCCGCGGCGGCGCTCGCCCACGCCGGGGCGCTCGCCCCCGACACCGTCGTCATCGACCACGCCCCCGGCTCGCCGTGGGCGCATGCGGCCGACGAGGCGGAGAAGGTCGCCGCGGCGTGGCGGGCGGTGGCCGGCCGCGGCGTCCGGCGCGAGGCGGGGTTCGACGCGGTGCAGCGGTTCGCGTCGCACGAAGAGCTGGCGAAGAAGCTGGCGGGCCAGGGGGCGGAGGCGATGCGGCGGATCGAGCGCTGGCGGGGGTGCGCCGAGATCGCGATCCCGATGGGGTACCGGATCGCGCAGCTCTGACGGCGCCGCCGCGCGCGGGGGCGTTTGGCGGGCCGGCCGCGTTCCCCTACAATGGCGGACCGATGGCCCATCTGACCTTGCTGCTGCCGCTCGTGGGGCTGGGGGTGTTCTGGCTCCTGCCGCTGCCGCTCGCGATCCCCGCCTACCTCGCGATCCTCCTCGTGTCGGGGACCGTGTTCGTGCTGGCGTTGCGCGTCATGCACCGCGCCGTGCAGACCGGCGCCGAGGGGATGGCGCACAGGTTCGGCGAGGTCGTCGACGGCGACGGCACGCGCGGACGCGTCGAGGTCAAGGGCGAGATCTGGAACGCGGTCGCCTCCGAGCCGCTGCGCAAGGGCGAGCGGATCGAGGTCGTCGGCGTCGCCGACGGGCTCACCTTGCGCGTGCGCCGGATCGACGCCGGACCCGACGAGTAGCGCGGATCGCCGCGGCGGGGTGCGGCGCCGGGTTCACCGCCGCCCGCGCCGGCGGTGTCGTGGAGAACGCTGATCGCAGATTCGGTCACGTGGCGTCGCCGAGGCCGCCCCGATCCAGCACGGCTCGGTGACCCGGATCCGAACCGCAGGGCCGTGCGCTTTGTCGAATGGCGGCGTTCTAGGTATTGGAAGGTGGGATCCGGCGCATGGCTCTCGGCGCGGTTCACTTCGCGGTCTCGCGGCACGCCGCTGCCGAAGGCGGGGGGATGCGGGGCACGCCCCGTCCCGGCTTGGAGAGACCCGCTGGCGCCGCCAGGTGCAGGGCGAAGTCGAAGCTGCCCACCGCCAGCGCGATAACTAGCTCAGAACTCACGGGAAGGAGCACCACAATGAGACGCTCCAACTTCTCTGGTGTCAGCGGAGTCACGGTTTCCTGCACGGGAGCATCACACGCCGCATCGGTTGGAGGGACCGTCAAGCGCCGGCTTGTGGCCGTTTCGATCGCTGTGGTGTCGATCGCAGCGCCCGCACTCGCGCAGCCCACCCGCCAGCTCCAGGAACGGCCGCCCGTCCAAGGGGTCGCGGCGCTGTTGGGTCCCGCCCCGGACCTGCGCGTGACGCGCGTGCTCGTGAGCAAGGTCGAGTGCAACGAGCCGCTCTGCCTGAGGGTCCGGGTGGAGATCCGCAACCTCGGCGAGGGCACGAAGGGGCCGATCGACGTCCGTCTCTCCTACAAGACGAAGTACGAGGCTCCGTGGACGCAGCTGGAGACGTTCCACTTCGCCGCTCAGGCGCACAACCACGACACGGCCGCCGGGAAGCTCTTCAGCTTCAGGGAGAGTGGGGACTACTGCTTCCTGGCGGAGATCGATCCCGGAAACGTAGCGCAGCCCGCGGCCGCGACGAAATCCAGGGCGTCCGACTGTCAGCACTACGAGGCGGGAATCCCGGACCCGACTGCCCGCCGGATACGGGTCTCCCGGTGTCAGCACGACAACATCAACGCCTCGCACTGCTTCGGAGACCTGGAAGTGCAGAACGTCGGCGACGGGAAGCTCGACGGCACGATCAAGGTCGAGTTCGAGTGCGCCGCGAACGGCCAGAGCTTCCGGAAGCTGGTGAGCGGGTTCGACACCCACTACAAGCTGCAGCCGAACGAAATCTCGAATCGCGGGTGGGTCGTCACGGTCGACAGCAAGGACGTCGGGACGTTGCGGTGCCGGGCGACACTGACGCCGGGCTTTCGCGAGCGCAGCAGCGCCAACAACACCGTCACCTCCGATCTGTGGCATAAGCCCTAGTGCGGGCCACGGGGACCCACGGGCGAACGATACGAGCTTCAGGTCGGGCACAGTCGACGAACGGCATCTCGCGCGGTTGGCGCTCCATCACGTGTCGACTGAGGCGGACCTGGAGGTGCCGATCGACGACAAGATGGCGGCGCCGTTGAGATCGTGGCCGGCGCGGGACCTTCGGGTCGAGCGGGGCTAGACTGGTCTCGGAGGCGTCGCATGCAACCTCGCGCGCACGTGGTGGTCCTGCTGGGCCTTCTCGTTCTCTCCTCGTGCACGAGCAGGGCGTACTTGAGGGGAGATAGGGCGTACAGGGCCGGCGACTACCAGGGCGCCCTGACGCGATGGATCCGGCTCGCCAACGCCGGGAACGACAAGGCCCAGTACATGCTCGGCGTCATGTATGAGAACGGCACGGGCGTGCCGAAAGACGAGGCCGAGGCGGTTCGCTGGTACCGTAAAGCTGCGGACCAGGGGAACGCGCTCGCACAGCGCAGCCTTGGCTGGATGTACGAAAACGGCAAGGGTGTTCCGAAGGACGAGGTCGAAGCGATCCGCTGGTACCGCATGGCCGCAGAGCGAGGCTTGGCGATCGCACAGACCGACCTCGGGTGGATGTACGAGACCGGTACGGGTGTCCCCAAGGACGAGGCCGAGGCGGTTCGCTGGTATCGCAAGGCCGCGGACCAGGGCTTCGCGAAAGCAGAGAACAACCTCGGGTGGATGTACGAGACCGGCAGGGGCGTCCCAAAGGATGAGGCCGAGGCGGTTCGCTGGTACCGCAGGGCGGCGGACCAAGGCTGGGCGAGGGCGGAAACCGACCTTGGGCTGCGTTACGCCAACGGCAAGGGCGTCCTAAAGGACGACGGCGAGGCGGTCTGCTGGTACCGCAGGGCGGCGGATCAAGGCAACGCGCTCGCGCAAGTCAATCTTGGGTGGATGTGTGAGAAGGGTCGGGGTACGCCGAAGGACGACGACGAAGCGGTCTACTGGTACGGCAAAGCCGCGGAACAGGGCAACGCCGCCGCACAAACCAATCTCGGGTGGATGTACGAGAACGGCAGGGGCCTCCCGAAGGATGAAGTCGAGGCTGCCAGCTGGTGGCGCAAAGCCGCGGACCAGGGCAATGCGGACGCGCAATACAACCTTGGGAAGATGTCGGCGTACGGCAGCGGCCTCCCGAAGGATGAGGCCGAGGCTGCCCGCTGGTGGCGCAAAGCCGCGGAGGAGGGCAATGCGGTCGCGCAATCCGACCTTGGGTTCGTGTACGCGATCGGCAGAGGTGTCCCGCAGGACGAGGTCGAGGCGGTCCGCTGGTGGCGCAAGGCCGCAGATCAAGGCGAAGGGCGGGCACGGGTCGGCCTTGGGTGGATGTACGAAAAAGGTGGGGGCGTCCCGAAGGATGAAGTCGAGGCATACAAGTGGTTCGTTCTGGCAGCCGCCAGCGGGTACCCACCTCCGCACGGGGTGATGACCAACCTCGAGCAGAGGATGACCCCGGATCAGATCGCTGAGGCGCAGCGACGAGCACGGGAGTGGGTCGCCCATTCCGAAGTCGAAGAGAAGCGGTGATCATCGAATCGAGGCCGATCGGCGCCGGCGTCACCATCTCACCGTGTTGAAGGGCATCGAGGTGCCGGCTCTACGATTCCATCAATCGCCGCTTGGATGAATTCGCCCGGCAGGATAGGCGCGAGGTTCGGCAGCGTTGACGAACGGAGTCTCGCGCGGTTGGCGCTCGATCGCTTGTCCATTCAGGTGGGCCTGGTCCTCATACCAACCAAGTTGGGCTGTTGACCGCCGTCCCGGCAAGCAAGCGCGCCCGCGGCGGCTCAACGGTTTGCCGGCCTCCGTGCTGCGGCGACCGACGCTTGAAGGGCGATCGCACGGTCCTTGATGGCCGCGCTGGCGCCAAACGCATCGCATGCGTGGATCACCTGTTTCGCCGCCTCGTCGGCCTCGTCGAGCAGGCCGTCGCGGAGCAAGGCCTCGGCTTCGTCGAGGTCGCCCGCCAGCAGCGCCCCCCGCGCGGGCTGGACGACCCCGCGATCGGAGCAGTGGAGCAGGCGTGTCCCGAACACGACACGCGCTCGATCGCGTCGCCCCGCCCTGGTGCACAGGACGACCAGGTCGCTGGCTGCTTGCAGCTCCTCGGCCGAGAGGGCGAGACTCCTCTCGAGCGCCTCGATTCCTGGCGTCGCGTCGGACTCAGGAAGCTGGACATAGGTGTGCCCAAGCCACGCCCATGCGTCGGCGTAACCGGGCGCCATCTTCACCAGCTCGCGGAGCAGCCCGCGTGCACGCTCGACGTCCGCGCGCGCTGGCGGGTCCTCGCCCTGCAGGCGCTTGAGCAACGCCAGCGAGGGGATCAGGTAGGCGCGCACGCTATCGGGCCTGTGAGCGAGGGCGGCGTCGTACAGTTCCCAGGCCTTGTCGGGCTGCCCCTGTCTTTCTCGCACCAACCCGAGCGCGGTCAGGGCGCCGATGTTGTCGGGGTTCACGGCCAGCGCGTCCGTGAGGAAGCAGTCCGCGCTCACGAGGGCCCGGCTGGACTCTTCCGCAAGGAGTGACCCGAGCGCGCCCAGCGCCTCGTCGCGTTTCATCGGGACAGGCTCGCCGACGGGCTCCAGGTTGATCTCCCTCCTGCGCAAGGTGAGGTAGCGGAACTTCCCGCGGCTGACGTAACCGTCCAACTCCCCCGCAAACGCCTCGGGGGTGGTGGAGAAGGCGTTGAGAAAGGCATCGGCGACCGAGCGCCCCGCCTCCAACTGGCCGAGGTAGTCCGTGAGCTGCCCTTTGCGCTGTGGGCAATCCATGAGGAGGTAGTGCGTCATCGTCCACGCCTCGGCGTTGAAGGCCTGCCACGTGTTCGGGTCCGCGAAGAACCGCGACCGGTCGTCGGCCTCGAGTACCTTCCGCAGTGGAATCGACGTGCGCCAGGTCGGGTCCAGAAGGTAGCCGGGCTTGGGGAGCCCGAACGAGATGCGGCTCTTCGAGACCTCGAACGCCGAGTAGAAATCTGCGAGGCCGGCGCGAAGCCAGGCCGGGATCGGCTGGCCGGTGTTCGCGATGAAGGTGTTCACGAGGCCCTCGAACAGGAGGTGCTCCCTCCCCCACTCGCCACCGGCGTCGAGGAGGAGCACGAGCCCATCCTGCTTGGGGAGGCAGAGCCCGAGGACCCCCAGGGCCGGCTCCGTCAAGGCCAGGTCGCGGTAGGGCGCAAACGACGCCGCGTCCCTGAACGCGTACACCCGGATCGGCAGCGGGGAAGAAACCTTGAGGGCGGTCAGGCGCCCGAGCGCGGCGCGAAAGAGCTGCAGATGCTCCGCGATTGACGTGGCCTCAGCGGCGCTTCCATTCGAGTAGATCACGAACTCGGCCACCTGCAACCGCAGCCAGCGGTCGCCCTCACCCGGTGGCGTCAAGGCGTCGGTCGACGACGGTGCCGCGATCGCGCTCCAGGCGACCAGCAGGGTGGCCACGACGCACCATACGAACCCCGGCCTTCGGACGCCGGCCCCAGCGCAGGCTCCGACGGCGGTGGGACGAGAGTGGCCAGCGTGCGCGTACCACGAGCCCGCAGCAATGCGCGGCGAGTGGCGAAGCCGGGATGGAAGGGCATTGCCCATAGCAGCTCTCATTTTCCGCCTGCCGGGGGATCGTAGCGCGCTGCCGGGCCGTCGCGAAAGGGCGCGCGCCCCCCACAGGCTACTGGAATCACCCCCCGCCGGAGTGAAGGCTCTGACTGCGAGGGGCGAAGCGGCGGAGCGCCGCCGTCCCGAACCTCGTGGCTCACGCTCTCCTCACACCTCGATCTGGCCTCGCATCCCTCGCTCCGCTCGGAAACCTCGCAAGGTCAGCGGGAGGGGAGGAGTTGCAACCTCCCGCCTGGGTTGGGTACCAGGGTTGGGTACCAGGTCCGGCACCGTTGGCGAACGGAGTTTTCCGCGTTTGGCGCGGGGTCGCCTGTCAACTCGGGCGGACCCGGAGGTCGCAAAGAGCTCAAGCGGACAAGCTACCTGTTGCCGGTCGCGGGCGACACGAGGCCTGGGTCGGGTGGTTGGAGGCCATTGACGCAACAACGAAGGCCTGACCCCGTCACGTGTGCTCCACCGGTCTGGTGACGGTCCGTGTGGTCGATCATCAGGTTGCACTGGTCGAGCTGGCGGGCCGGCGCACGGCCAAGACGTCCCGCACGGTCCTCCAACGCATGCCGGGGTAGCGATCGTTGTCGAGGGGCTCGAGCTTGGCCCGGCCGTCGAACATGTCCCGCATGTACTGCATGCCCTGCCAGGCCGGGTACAGTCGCTCCCCTCCCGGAGCGAGGGAGCGCGTGACCTTGATGAGCGCGTCGAGCGTTCCGAGCCCCCCGGCCCGGAAGAGGCGGAACTTCTCTCCGGCCACCTCGCTGACGACCTCCGCCAGCTCACGGGCGCTCAGTTGATCGCCGGCGATTCGCAGCGCGCGAGGAGTGGACGCATCCAGAGCCGCGCTCGCCGTGAACGCCGCCGTGTCGTCGATCGTGGTGAAGTCCATGCGCTGGTCCGCGTCCCCCCAGTAGAGGACCCGCTTGAGCCGGAACAGGATGAGCGGCATCCGGCCGGTGAGCATGTCGGCAAACGCACCGTTGAAGATCGAGGTCGCTGCGATCGGAGCCTTGTCCAGGCGCCCATTGAACTCCCGGCGCAGGTCGAGGTTGCGATTCCCTCCGGGCGGAAGCCCGGTGAAGTCGATCGAGTAGTCGGAGGGGATGAAACGGGGCACGCCGGCCTCGATCGCGGCGTCCAGCAGGACCGTTTGCGCTTCCACGATCACGTCCCGCAAGCCCTGCAGCGCGGACACGACGCACGACGCGCCCGAGCATTCTGCCGCCACTTCGGAGCCGCTGGTCAGGTCGATGCTGGAAACCACAACCCCGAGGTCCCGCAGCCGCTCGACCCGGTCTGGCGCGGTGCCCTTCCGAACCAACCCGTGGACGCCGGCTGCACGTTCGCGCAGCGCTCTCGCGATGCGCCCGCCGAGATTCCCGGAAGCCCCCGCGACAACGATGACGGGAGGGTTCATCACCCCGATGGTAGAGAACGAGCATCGTCAAGGCAAAGTTGGCTGGAGCGATCTGCGCCTTTATGGCCCCGGCGGTCCCGGATGGCGGCGCAAACTGACGCGGCAAGACCCGCGAGAGCCGTGTGAGGTCCGGCAGAGTTGACGAGTTGGACCGCGGGCACTCGCCGCCGGGAGGTCAGCGCGCCTAGAGGCGGGCGCGCAGGGCGTCGAGGTCGGACGGGCCGAGGCGGGGTGCGGTCGAGCGGAGCAGTCCGATGAAGGCGTCGATCTCCGCGGGCGTGGCCGGGAAGCCGATGCTGCCGGAGTCGCCGAGCTTGTCGCCGCCGGGCGAGAGCACGACCATGAACGGCAACGCGCCGCCGCCGCCCCAGCCGGCCATGAGTTCGCGCGCGCCGGGGTTCTCGAGGCTCGCCTGAGTCGGGCGCTCGAGGGCGTCGAGCCACACGACCTCGTAGCTGGCGCCGATGCGCCGGCGCACCTCGGGCTCCTGGAGGTACTTCTCCAGACGCTTGCACCAGCCGCACCACGAGGCGTGGAAGAGGACGAGGACGTTCGTGCCGGCGGTCTCGGCCCGCGCCTCGGCCGCCTTGAGGAGCGCGCCGGCGGGCTGCGGCGCCGGGTCCACCGCCGCCAGGGCCGGCGCCGACGCCGCCAGTACGATGGCACCTGCCGCCGTCGCGATGCGCAACGTGACTCGCATCTGCGCATCATACGCGACCGGATAAGTATCTCCAGCTCTCGCCACGAGCCCCCCCGAGACCTTGACACCTCCCCTCGTCCGGTTAGCATCGGTCGAGATGAAAAGGGAAGTTCCTATCCATTTAGCAAGCGCGCTGGCGCGGGCAGGGGAGGACTTCGACTTCGTCCCCCTCCGCCGGCAGGAGGACGGCCCCCGCGACCCGGCGGCCCGCCTTTACGCGAACACGCGGTTCCCCTGGTTCTTCGAGAAGAACCTGTGAGCGGCGCCCGCCCGCGCGGCGTCCGGAGGAGACGATGGCCCACCCCATGAAGGAACCCCTCACCTGGCACTACCCCGAGATCGAGCCCTACCGGACCGGCAGGCTCCCGGTCGGCGGCGGCCACGACCTCTACTTCGAGGAAAGCGGCAACCCGAAGGGAAAGCCGGTCGTCTTCGTCCACGGCGGCCCGGGCGGCGGGACCGAGCCGAAGATGCGGCGCTTCTTCCACCCCCAGAGGTACCGGATCGTCTTGTTCGACCAGCGCGGCTCGGGGAAGAGCACGCCGTACGCGAGCCTCGAGGACAACACGACGTGGGACCTCGTGGCCGACATGGAGGCGCTCCGCGAGCACCTCGGGATCGAGAGGTGGCAGGTCTTCGGCGGCTCGTGGGGCTCGACGCTCGGACTCGCCTACGCCGAAACCCACCCCGAGCGCGTCAGCGAGCTCGTCCTGCGCGGCATCTTCCTCCTTCGAAAAAGGGAGATCGACTGGTTCTACCAAGCGGGGGCGTCGTTCCTCTTTCCCGACGCCTGGGAGCCCTTCCTCGCGCACATCCCCGAGGCCGAGCGGGGAGACCTCCTGACCGCGTACCACACACGCCTGACGAGCGACGACCCTTCCGTCCGCCTGGCCGCGGCCAAGATCTGGAGCGGATGGGAGGGGGCGACCTCCAAGCTCCTCCCCGACGCCGGCTTCACGAGCCACTACGAGGAGGACGAGTTCGCCCTCGCCTTCGCCCGGATCGAGGCGCACTACTTCGTCAACCGGGGCTTCTTCGAGGTCGACGACCAGCTCCTGCGCGACGCCGCGAAGATCCGCCACATCCCGGGCGTCATCGTCCAGGGACGCTACGACGCCGTCTGTCCCATCGACAGCGCCTGGGCCCTCCACCGCGCCTGGCCCGAAGCGGATCTCGTGATCACGCCGGACAGCGGCCACAGCGCCTACGAGCCGCCGAACAGCCGCGCCCTCGTCGCCGCCACGGACCGGTTCGCGGGGGCCTGAAGCGCGAGGGCGGGGCCCGATCGGTGCCTGTGCGCGCTGCGGGCGCCTACGTGGCCCGGAGGGAACCCGCGAGCTTGTTGTAGAGCCACGCGAATACGGCGCCGCCGACAAGGCCATCGAAGAACGCCCAGACCAGACCCACGACGCTGCCGATCGGAGAGAGCGAGTACCCCCGGTAGATCCTGCCGAGGAGCATGGGGCTATTGCCGGGCCCGTCGAATGCGATGATCCACCACGTCAGGAAGAACAGTCCAAACCCCCAGAGGATGCCGCAGGTGAGCGCAAACGCCTTGATGTTGAGCTTCACGTTCGACTCCCTTCTCTGATCGGTGCGACGTCCGCTCGTGTCACCATTGTTGACAAGAAGCAGGACCTGAAAACCCGGCACAGTTGATGAGGCGAGCTTGCTGCGGTTCATCCTCCATTCAGTGCCAACCCAGCCGGACCTGGAGGTCCTATTTGGCCGACTCGACGTGGATCGTTATCGCAGGGTCGGCGAGCGTCGCCGGTTGGGCGGCCGAGGCGACGACGAACCCGAGCGAGCGCTTCTGGGCACTCTGCAGGTCGGGCTGGTCCGCGATCGTCAGGTCGATGGCGATCCGCTCGGTCGCGTCGTCGAGCACGAAGGGGCGCAGCAACAGGACCTGAGGAGTTCCCGGCACGCGGAACGCGATGGTGGCGCCCTCAGTCTCCTGCACCGACACAGGCTCGTAACCCGCGAGCTGCAGTCGCAGACGGACCGTGCGGCCGGAGAGCCGCAGGGCGGGGAAACTCTGGCGCTCCGCCTGCGGCAGCTTGAGGTAGACGTCGTTGACGAGCCACTGGGCGTAGGTGACCAGGTCGCCCTCGCTGGAGAACTGCTGGTGGTCGAACGCGACGCACCCGCCGGCGCCGCCGGTGCTCACCCGATAGGCTGCGCCCCACATTGCGACCGGCCCAGCGGCGGAACCGGCGCGCGCGAGCTCCCAGGCGCGGCTTCTCGGGAGAGCGACCCGGAACGCGCCCCCGCTTGCCCGTCCGACGCGATGGCCGCCCACGAACTTCGCTCCGGACAGCAGCAGCATCCCCCGTCCCGGGTCGAGGAGCACGACGAACGCTCCTTCGGTGGCAGGGCACCCGAACGCAGGCGCCGACACCGAGAGCATCGGGCGACCGCCGGCGGTGGCCGCCCACCCTGCCGACACCGAGAGACAGATAGCCGTAGAAACCACCAGCGACCTTTGGACCAGCCGTCTCATTGTCGTCACCTCTGACTCAAGTGTACGCCACCGACCCCCCCCGAGGTCGAGTGCGGGGAGACGAGCCTGCCGATGGGTACCGGGCATCCCATTTCGTCGATCGTCGTCGAGATGCGCTCTTCTGGTTCGTCCACGGATGATGCGTCACCTCCTCCGCGAGATCGGTGTCAGGTCGGGCGCAGTTCGCAAACCTGGCCCCACCTGGCCCGTTCTCTCTCATCTGTCAGCGGAGCCGGACCAGGGACCGATCCTTCGGCTTCGCGTCCACCGCAGGACCCAGGAGCTGGTCCGTCCCTCCGGGGCGCGCCGGCGTGGGAACGGCGAATACAATCGGGTGCCGGTGGTGTTGCAGGGGTTGCCGGGCCGGGAGAGGCGCGCTCCTGGTTGGTCCGCGTTCGAGCGTTCGGCTCGCGTGCGGGCGGTGGTGGCCAGGCCTGGCGTACGGAGGACTCATGACGAGGATCGGCGGCACGTCGCTCGACGTCTTTCCGCTCTGTCTCGGCGGCAACGTGTTCGGCTGGACGGCCGACGAGGCGCAGTCGTTCGCCGTGCTGGACGCTTACGCCGCCGCCGGCGGCAACTTCATCGACACCGCCGACGCCTACTCGGCGTGGGTGCCGGGCCACGCGGGCGGCGAGTCGGAGACGATCCTCGGACGGTGGATGGCGGCGCGGGGCAACCGCGACCGGATGGTGATCGCGACGAAGGTGGGGAAGCTCCCGGGCCTCGCCGGCCTGTCGGCGAAGACGATCCGCGCGGCGGCCGAGGGCTCGCTCCGCAGGCTGCGGACGGACCGCATCGACCTCTACTACGCCCACGCCGACGACGCCGCGACGCCGCTCGAGGAGACGCTGGGGGCGTTCGACGCGCTCGTGCGCGAGGGGAAAGTCCGCCAGATCGCGGCCTCCAACCACACCGAGGCGCGCCTCGCCGAGGCGCTGGCGGTCGCCAAGCGCGCCGGCCTGGCGCGGTACGTGGCGCTGCAGCCGCACTACAACCTGGTGCACCGGCCCGAGTACGAGAGCGGTCTCGCCGCCCTCTGCGTCCGCGAACGGTTGGCGTGTTTCCCCTACTACGCGCTCGCCAGCGGCTTCCTCGCCGGCAAGTACCGCCCCGGCTCGAAGGTCGAGAGCCAGCGCGCGTCGAGCGCGGCGAAGTACCTCGACGACAGGGGGCTGCGGATCCTCGCGGCGCTCGACGCGATCGCCGCGGCGCGCGGGACGACGGTCGCGGCGGTGGCCCTCGCCTGGCTGTTGACACGGCCGGGGGTCGTCGCCCCGATCGCCAGCGCCCGCACGCCGGAGCAGCTCGCCGAGCTGCTGCCGCTCGCCTCCATGGGCCTGGATCGCGGCGAGCAGCGGCGCCTCGACGACGCGTCGGCGTGAACCCCGAGACGACAGTCGAGCCCGGCAGGCAATTGCAGCCGACCATCTCTCGAGTCACAACCGGGGCGTCGTCGCACTCTCACGGCCCGGGTGGAGGCACGCCCGGCTCGATCCCCTGGCCGGCGAACCAGCCGCGCAGCGTCCGCTCGTCGGCGGCGAGGTCGCCGGTGAGGGTGAACGCCGGCCCGATTGCGACCACCCGGCGCCGCCAGTCGAAGCCGACCGGCACCACCGGCACGCCGGCTCCGACCGCGACGTGAGCGAACCCCATCCGCCATCCGGAAACCGCCCGCCGGGTTCCTTCCGGCGCGACGGCCAGCACCATCGTCTCGCGCCGGCGAATCGTCTCCACGAGCTTCGCCACCGTGCCCGAGCCGGAGTTACGGCGCACCGGGACGCCGTCCAGCCACAGCATCAGCGGCCGCAGCGGCCAGCGGAACAGCGTGTGTTTGCCGAGCCAGCTGATCCGCAGGCCGATCGCGAAGGCCGTCAGCATGGCGACGAGAAAATCCCAGTTCGTCGTGTGCGGCGCCACCACGACGATCGCCTTGGGCACGTCGGGGAAGCCCCCCGCGATCCGCCACCCCCACAGCCGAAACGCGAGATGCGCCAGCCACCGGCTCGCCCGGTTGCCTCGCCTCGGCACCGATGCGCCGAGCTCTGGAGCTCCCCCGTTCGGCAACACAATCTCGAAGCGTACACCTATGCGTCGTCGCAACGGTGCGGATAGGAGGCAGCGAGCCGGACGCCGGCCGCGCGCCCGCGTCTACCTGAGGCGATGAAGGTGCCGCCGCACGCGCGGGCCGACCGTGATCGTTGCGGCGGTTGAGTCGGCGGCGCCGCAGGCGTTGCTGACCCTGACCCAGAAACCGGTAGTTGCGGTCAGGGGCGGCGTGGTGAACGTGTTCGCGTCGGCGCCGACCGGCGCCGAGGTGTCGCCGGCGCCTCCCCGGTACCACTGGTAGGTCAGCGTCGGCGTGCCCGCTGCGGTGACCGACAGCGTGGTGGTCCCCCCGTCGAGGACGGTCCTCCCTTGCGGCGGCACGGCGATCGCGGGTGGAGCGCAGCCGGGGACGACGAAGACCCACGCGGCGCCGGCCTTGGCGTCGTCGTAGGAGCCGCCGGCGATCACGGTGGTCCCGTCCGCCGAGATCGCCACCGAGCCCTGGTTGGCGGCGCCGACGGCGTCCGTCCCGACCAGCTTGCCGCCCGCCTGCGACCACACCGCGGCGCCGCGGGTGAACACCCATGCGGCGCCGGCGTTGGCGTCGTCGCTAGGGCCCGCCGACGGCGGCGGTGTTGCCGTCCGCCGAGATCGCCACGGACCAGCCCTGGGCGGCGTCCCCGGCGGCGTCCGCGCCGACGAGCTTCCCTTGCTGCGACCACACCCCAGCGCTGCGGATGAACACCCACGCGGCGCCGGCGCTGGAGTTGTCCCCATACCCGCCGACGATGGCGGTGTCGCCGTCCGCCGAGACCGCCGCCGAGTAGCCCTCGAAAGCTCCGCCGGCCGCGTCCGAGCCGACCAGCTTGCTCCCCTGCTGCGACCACACGCTCCCGCCGCGCGTGAACACCCAGGCGGCGCCGGCGAAGGACGCGTCGGCGACCCCGCCGAGGATGGCGGTGTCGCCGTCCGCCGAGATCGCCACGGAGTAGCCCTGGGCGGCGCCCCCGACGGCGCCGGCGCCGACCAGCTTGCCGCCCTGCTGCGACCACACCCCGCCGCTGCGCGAGAACACCCACGCGGCGCCGGCGTCGGAATCGTCGAACGCCCCGCCGACGATGGCGGTGTCGCCGTCGGCCGAGATCGCCACCGACCAGCCCTGCTCGGCAGCCCCGACGGCGCCCTTGCCGACGAGCTTGCTCCCCAGCTGCGACCACACCCCGCCGCTGCGCGTGAACACCCACGCGGCGCCGGTATTGAAGTTGTCGTACGGCCCGCCGACGACGGCGGTGTCGCCGTCCGCCGAGACCGCCACCGACTTGGCGAACCTCGCGACGCCGGCGGCGCCGGCACCGACGAGCTTGCTCCCTTCCTGCGGCCACGCCCCCTCGTTGCGCGTGAACACCCATGCGGCGCCGGCGAAGGCGTTGTCGGCGTAGCCGCCGACGATCGCGGTGTCGCCGTCCGCCGAGACCGCCACCGAGTAGCCCTGGTGGGCGGGCCCGACGGCGCCCGAGCCGACGAGCTTGGCGCCCTGCTGGACGAACTGCGCCGCCGCCGCATGCGCGACGATCAACACCCCGAGGACCGCGCCTGCACGCCCCGCCATCGTCCGCTCCGTCTCGCGCCACACCGGCGCAATCACGACCACCCGAGTATGCGCCCCGGGGCGCCAGCGGGCACGTACTCGTCGCTGAATCGGGACCAGAATCGGTAGCAGGTATCTCATTGGGATAGGTACGCGAACCGGCACAGTTGAGGAACCGAGTCTTGCGCGAGTCGTTCTCCAAGACGTGCCAACTCAGGCCAACCCCGCACGCATTTCGCGTGAAGCCCGCATCTTGTCTGCTAGAGTGAGGTCATGAACTGGCTCGTATTGCTCAGCATTGCAGGCATCATCGCCGCCCTCGCGGCCGTTACGGGAATCAAAGCCAAAGGGACCAGGCCCGTGGCCCACACCAGCATGATGGGGATGGCCCGATTCATTCTGGTGGTCCTCGCCATCATCCTGGCCTACGTCGCGTTCCGAGCCGGTACGAAATAGGTAGCAAATAGAGCCTTCAGGTCCACGCGTGGCGACATCGTGGACGACAAACGGGATCCGCAAGTCCGGCACCGTCGATGAACCGACCTGCCGCTGATCATCCTCCATCTTCTGTCAACTCAGCCGGACCTGAAACGCAATCCGGGCTCAGTGGGCGGCGCGGACCATCCACCAGAGCACGGCCGCTCCGATGGCGATCCGGTAGACGGCGAACGGCACGAAGCCGCGGCGCCGCACCCACTGCATGAACCACGCCACGACCCCGTACGCCACGACGAACGACACCGAAAAGCCGATGCCCAGCAACACCCAGCCGTGCAGCGTCATCCGGACCGCGCCGAGCGGGCTCGCCTGCGCGTGCCAGAGGGACTTGAACAGGTCGTATCCGGTGGCGGCCACCATCGTCGGCATGGAGAGGAAGAACGAGAACTCGAGCGCCGACGTGCGCGTCATGCCGGCAAGCTGCCCGGCGGCGATCGTCGACATCGAACGCGAGGTGCCGGGAAACACGGCGGAGAGTGTCTGGCAGAGACCGATCCATATCGCCTGTCCGGGGCCCATCGCCTCCATCCGATCGGTGTGGGTGCGCAGGGCCCCGTGCTCGTAGAGCACATCCACCACCCACATCACGATGCCGCCCACGATCAGGGAGACGCCCATCACCACGAGGCTCTCGAGGTGCTTGCCGATGAGCTTGACGAGCAGCAGCGAGGGCACCGCCGTGCACACGAAGGCGAGCGCCGTCAGCGTGAGAGGGTGCGTCGCCCAACCCCGGCCGTCGCGACCGGCCCGTGGGAAGGAGGCCACGAAGCGCGCGATCCTCTCGCGGAAGTAGATCGGCAAGCAGAGGATCGCGCCCAACTGGATGACGATGGAGAACATCTTCCAGTAGCCGTCGGAGAGCGAGACGCCGACGAGCGCCTCAACGATACGAAGGTGGGCGGTCGAGCTGACCGGAAGGAACTCCGTCAGGCCCTCGACGAAACCCAGCAGCACGCTCAACAGGACGTCGTTCAATCCTCACCCCCGCTCCGGCCGCGTCAGCCCCTGCGTCCGTCCCGGTCGCCGTTCGCGGGCCGGGGTTCGGTTCGGGACCAAACGCTGCGACAGCACCCTTTTCGGCGGGCGCCCCCCCAATCGGTACTACGTACCACCGTCTCACCATTTTGAAGGACGTCGAGGCGCCAGGTCCCCCGCTCCGTCCATTACCGCTTGAGGGAAGCGCGCGAGGACCTTGTAGGTGAGGCTGGTGTCGGTCGCCTGGACCACCTCGAGGCGTGCGCCCTTGACCTCAATGAGGTGACTCGTGTTCAGGTCGTACTGCGTCTCCTGGTCAGGCGGGTGAGCGGCCGTCTTGCTCGAGAACTGGCGATAGATGACTTTGACGTTATGTCCGCTCCTGCCGCCGTAGATCAGGTCCTGCGAGAACGACGGTATGGAGTCGTCGACGTATGTGATGACCTCCCCGTCGACCGGACCAACGAGATAGAAGGGTACATTCGAACCGTCCTGCATGAAGGCGAGAACGACCGAGCTGCCGAAGCTGCTCCGGTCGAAGCACAAAGCGACCTGTCTCACTTGGAGCTCTCCCATGGCCGGACTGATCTTGGGCGGCTGATCGGAAACGTAGCAGTCCTGTCCCGCAGCCAGTTCCTTTCCAACGAGGATCCCAGGCGAAAGGGTCAAGTGAGTGGTCGTGAAGTCGCCCCTGGTCGTGGCCTCCAGCTCGCTCCTGAGGTCGAACGCCGGGGATTTCACCAACGTGGTCAGCTTGATCAGCGTGCCGCCGACGTCCACGGTCCGCACCTCTCCGAGCGGCGGCTCGGCGACGACCTCCAGTGCGGTCGTGCTGCACGACGACAGGCAGGCAGAGACCACGCCGAGGGCCACACCTCCAAGTGTTCGTCGGGTCATTCGCCCTCCGTGCCTACTCTCGTCTTCACTCCGTGCCGGGGGTCACTATCTCACCGTTGTCGAAAAGTGTGCACCTCCAGGTCCGGCACGGCTGACCGGCGGAGGATCGCGCTGTTCGCCTTCTCTCACCCGTCGACTCGGGTGAATCTGGTGCCCGATGGCGTGACGCCCAATCGCCGCGGTGCGGCCGCCGGCTGCCGCGGCTCTCGCCGTCGCTCGCGCCGGGGCGTCCGGGGTGAGGTTTCTCGCGCGAGCGGTGTCTAAGGGGCGAGAAGGGAGGCCGTCATGAACACTCGAAAGGTGGCAACCCTGGCCGCGGGGCTGGCGGCGGCGTTCGCGGCGACGGGGGACTGTGCGGCGACGCGCGGCTTCTCGCTCGAGGTCCTGCTCGACGGCGGCGTTCGGGCCGAGTACCGGGCGCGCGGCGCGGTCTACGTCGAGGCGGTGCGGGACCGGCCGTACGTCCTGCGGATCACCAACCCGTTGCCGTGCTGGGTGGGCGTGGCGCTGGCCGTCGACGGCCTCAACACCATCGACGCGCGACACGGCGACGCAAGGGGCGCCGCGAAGTGGCTGCTGCGGCCGTACGAGACGGTCGAGATCCCCGGCTGGCAGGTGAACGGCCTCGACGCGCGCCGGTTCTTCTTCACCGGCGAGCGGTCGTCGTACGGCGCGTGGCTCGGCAAGACCGACAACCTCGGCGTCATCGAGGCGGTGTTCTACCGGCAGAAGGACCGGCCGATCAGGGCCGTGACGCAGCCGGTTGAGCCGCCCGTCCGGGGTCGAGCACAGGACTCCGCCGCGGGTTCGGCCGGCCTACCCGTGCCCCAGCCTCCAACTGCAGCGCCCCGGGCCGACGGCAGCACAGTGGACGGGGGCGTCGCGGGCGGCACGCCTGGCGGCGTCCCGAGCGGCGAGCGCTTCTCCGAGCGGGTCGAAGTCCTAAACGAGCCACAGGTGGACCGGAAGGCGAGGGAGGAGTACGCCGCGACCGGGATCGGCGGGCGCACGCGGCACGAGGTGGAGTGGATGGACATCGACCTCGAGGACCGGCCTGCCGCCGTGGTGCGCATCCGGTACGAGTTCCGCGAGCAGCTCGTCCGGCTCGGCGTGCTGCCGGCCGCCCCGGACCCGATGACGCGCCGGGAGCGGGCGCGGGGGTTCTCGGGCGCCTACTGCCCCGAGCCCACCGGCTGGTGACAGGTCAGGCCCGGCCCGGACCTGACTCCGAGGCGAGCCGGGGGGCGTCCTACCGAGTGGGTGGGGCGTCTCCCGGCGATCACCTGCGGCGAGGCGCGTGCGCGTCTGGACCGCGTTTTCCCGTCGGGACCCCGTCTCGTCTCCTGCCGCGCAGGCCACGGGATGGCCGCAGGGGTCTCAGCGCAGGAGGACGTTGGCCAGCCACCCCGCCCAGATGTCGTACCACCCGTGAGCGATCATCCCGACTCTCAGGGTCCTCCGCCACACCGCCAGGACGCCGAACAGGATGCCCAGGACCGTGATCTGGAGGACGGGTATCCATCCCTGATACACGTGCATCACGCCGAAGACGACGCCTTGGCCGAGCACTGCTGCCGCGGTGCTGTCGCTCAGGGCGAGGAGCTGCCGCAGGACGTACCCCCGGAAGACGAACTCCTCGCAGAACCCCGCCGACACCGCCGTGAGAAGCCAAACGCCGACCTCGAGGGGCGTCTTCGGGAACAGGATGGCCACGCTCTTTGCGGCCCCTTGCGCCGGAAGCCGGTCCATGGCCCACCCCAGGCCCACCATGGCGCCCCAGAAGAGGGCCGCGATCCAAAGGTCCCGAACGACCTCGCGAGCGCTCGTCCACCGCCCTCCGACGATCGCGCTCAACGTGCCGCCGTGCCGCCTGACGCCCCTCCAGGCGAACAGCACCAGCAGCCAGTCCAGGATGGCGGCGGACAGGTAGATCGGGACGACGTGGGCGTGGGAGTCGACGAGCCCCGGGCCCGCCCCGGCGCGATGCTGGGCGAGGTACCCCATCGCGACGACCGCAGCCACGATCACGAGGAAAACGAGCGAGTGCCAGTAGCTGGCCACCGGCTCGTGCTCCCGCGGTTCGATGATGGTTTCGCCGTCCATCACGCCCTCCCCCGTTCCCGGCGGCCGGCCCGGCCCGGCGTTCCAATTCGTCCCGTTGCAGGTCTTCGCCCCGAAGGTCCGCCGTCCCGCGCCGTGTCGGTCATCAGGCGGCCGAAGTGCTCGAGCGCCCGTGTGGTCCGCCGGTCGTCGCCGCTGCTCAGGTACTCCAGCAGCAGCCCGTCGATCACCGCGGTGCACAGCGTCGCGGCCGCGCGGTTGCGCTTCGAAGGCGGCAAGGACGCCTCGACCAGCTCCAGCCAGCTGCCGGACGTTCCTTCCAGGTAGGGTCCGTACCTCGCGGGGTCGCGGATCGCCAGCACCTGCACCTCGAAGAGCAGGCGCATGTAGTTGACGTTCGCCGGATGGATGGTCCAGGCCCAGAACGTTCGCATCGCGCCCTTGGCGGCTCCCTTGCTGGGTCTGGCGGCGGCCTCGGCGAACGACCTCTGGGCCCTGGCCCGGACCTCGTCCATGACGGCGGTGATGAGGCCGTCCTTCGAGCCGAAGTGGTAGACGAGGAGCCTGGCGCTGGTGCCGATCGCTCCGGCGAGCGGACGCAGCGTCAAGCCCGCCACCCCGTGTGCCACCATGTAAGAAAGCGCTCTTCCGATCAGTTCTTGGCGTCGGTCCGACATGAAACGAACGTTACATGAAGCGACCGTTACAGTCAAGGGCTAGGCTGGGGCGGTAGTGGACCACGGGGAAGTCGGTCAACAATGGCAATTTGGCGAGGCTCGCGTTGTTGCGTTATCAGGCACGGGTCCGCCATAGTCGATGAACCGAGGCACGCGCGGCTCGACTTCCGGCCTTCGTGACCTCAGGTGGAACTGGTGCCCTCTGATGAAGTTGAGGGGGCGTGCCGACCGGCCGGGTCGAGGACCCGGCGATCGGGCCCTCTCTCGCGTCCGCTCGTGGGCGGGGCCGTCGTAGAATCACGGCCAGGGGGCGACCGATGATCACCAGGCGGCAGTTCACAGTCACGCTCGCGGCGGCGGGAGGCCTTGCGGTTGCGCGGCCACGCGTCCTGTTCGCCCAGGCGGTTCCGAAGGACGCCGCCACGGTCCCCGAACTCTACCGCCGGGCCGTGGTAATCGACGGCTGCGCGGAGGCGTTCGACACCACGCCCGACGGCTTCCCGGCCGCGCCCAAGGCGCTCGCTGCGGCCGCCGCGTCGGGCGTCACGGCGATCAACTTCACCGTGGTCGGCCCGGGCTCCGGGTTCGAGGAGACGGTCGGCGCGATCGCCACCGTCCAGCGGGTCGCCGAGGCGAACCCCGATCGCTACCTCGTCGTTCGCCGCCACTCCGACATCCTGCGTGCCAAGGCGAGCGGCGCGCTCGGGCTCATCCTCGGCTTCCAGACCACCGAGATGCTGGGCGAGGAGCTGGCCAGGCTCGACCTCTTCCGCGGCCTCGGGGTGCGCATCGTGCAGCTCACCTACAACGAGCGCAGCCTGTACGGCGACGGCTGCCTGGAGCCGGCCAACGCGGGCCTGTCGAATCTGGGCCGCGAAGCGGTGGCGCGCATGAACGCGCTCGGCATCGCGGTCGACACCAGCCATTGCGGCCAGCGCACCACGGCCGAGGCGATCGCGGTCTCGGCGAAGCCGATCCTGATTTCGCACACCGGGTGCCGGGCGGTGTTCGACAACCCGCGCAACAAGGACGACGCCGCGTTGCGAGCGCTCGCCGAGCGGGGCGGCGTCGCCGGGATCTACCTCATGCCGTACCTGTCCGTCGGACCGGGACCGATCACCGTGGACGACCTCCTGCGCCACGTGGACCACGCGGTCGCCGTCTGCGGCGAGGACCACGTGGGCATCGGCAGCGACCAGGGGATCGTGCCGATCGACGACAACGCCGAGTACCGCACGAAGCTGCGCAAGGAGATCGAGGCGCGCAAGAAGGCGGGCGTCAGCGCGCCCGGCGAGAGCGTGGACCGGCCGCCGTTCATCCCCGAGCTCAACACCGCCAACCGGATGGAGAAGATCGCCGCGGCGCTCTCGGCCCGGGGCTACAAGCCGCCGGCGATCGAGAAGGTCGTCGGCGGAAACTTCAACCGCGTCCTGGGCGAGATCTGGGGGACGGCATGAACCCCGCGCCGCGGCCCGTTTGCCGCACGGCGCCCCGCAACCGGGCCGGCCGGTTGTCGCGGATGATCGCCGTGGCTGCGTTCACTTTGATGGCGGCGATCGCCGGTGCGGCGCCCGAGCCGCCAGCCTCCGTGCCCGTGACGACCTTCGCGGTCGTCCTCGGCGGCGCGCAGGCGGGCACTATGACCGTCCGGGCGACGGAGCCCTCTGCGTACCGCGTCACCTTTTCGTACAACGACCGCGGGCGAGGCCCCAACCTCGACTCGAAGCTCCGGCTCGGGGAGGACTCGACGCCCGTTCGAGTCGAGACCGACGGCAACGACTACATGAAGGGCCCGGTCGCCGAGCGTTTCGAGCGCACTGCCACGGGGGCCGCGTGGTCGGGCGGCGGCGAAACCGGGAGCCGCGCCGTCGCGGGCCGCGCTTTCTACCTCCCGTTCGACGGCACGCCGTTCGACACCGGCCTCCTCGCGCATGCGCTGCTGCGCGCGCCGGGCGGAACGCTCGCCCTACTGCCCGAGGGCGAGGCGACGCTCGAGAAGGTCGGCGAGCTCGAGCTCACGGAGGGCACCACGCGCCGCAAGGTCGTGGAGTACGCGGTCGCCGGCCTCGACTTCACCCCGGTCCGGGTGTGGCTCGACGAGGAGGGTGGCTTCTTCGCCTCGGCCAGCCACTGGCTCACGGTGGTGCCGAAGGGATGGGAGGAAGCGATTCCCAAGCTGCTCGCGGCGCAGGACGCGGCCGAGGCCACCCGCTCGGCGGCCCTCGCCAAGAGCCTCGGCCATAGGCCCGCGGGGGCGCTGGCGTTCACCGGGGCCACGCTCTTCGATTCGGACGAGGCGGTGCTGAGGCCCGGCCAGACCGTCGTGATCGAGGGCGACCGCATCGCCGCCGTGGGTCCCGACGGCGAAGTCAGAGTGCCGGACGGCGCCGAGGTCGTCCCGATCAGCGGCAAGACGCTGCTGCCCGGTCTGTGGGACATGCACGTGCACCTCGGGGGCGTCGACGGCATCCTCGACATCGCCAACGGCGTCACTACCGTGCGCGACATGGGCAACGACATGGACGCGCTGCTGGCGATGAAGAAGGGCTTCGACGACGGCACGGCAATCGGGCCGCGCGTGGTCCTGGCCGGTCTCGTCGACGGCAGCGGCCCGTACACGTCGCCGATCAAGGACAAGACAGACACCCCGGCGCAGGCGAGGACCGCGGTCGAGACCTATTTCCGGCACGGCTACGTGCAGCTCAAGATCTACAGCTCGATCAAACCGGAGTTGGTGCCGCTGCTCGCCCGCCTCGCGCACGAACACGGGATGCGCGTCTCGGGCCATGTCCCGGGGTTCATGACCGCGGAGCAGTTCGTCCGCGACGGCGCCGACGAGATCCAGCACGAGAACTTCGTCTTGTTGAACTTCCTGTTCGACACCGTCAAGGACACGCGCGGTCCGGCGCGGTTCACCGCCGTGGCCGAGCACGGCGTCGAGATCGACCCTGCGCAGCCGCGCGTCCAGGCGCTGTTCAAGTTGTTCCTCGAGCACCACACCGTCCTCGACCCCACCATCAACGTCTTCGAGACGATGTTCGTCGCCCGGCGCGGCGCCGTCCTTCCGGGGTGGGCCGAGGTCGCGAGGCGGCTGCCGGCGCAGGTCCGGCGCGGCTTTCTGGCCGGCGGCCTGCCCGTCCCCGAGGGCGAGGACACCCGCTACCGCGCCTCGTTCCGCGCCATGCTCGCGATGCTCAAGGCGCAGTACGACGCGGGCATCCCGATGGTCGCCGGCACTGACGAGATGGCCGGGTTCACGCTTCCCCGCGAGCTCGAGCTCTGGGTCGAGGCCGGCATCCCCAGCGCGAAGGTGCTCCAGACCGCGACCCTGGGAGGCGCGCGGGTGATGAAGCTCGACCACGGCCTCGGCTCCGTGGCGCCGGGGAAGCTCGCCGACCTGATCGTCGTCGACGGCGACCCGGTCGCTGATATCCACGCGCTGCGCCGGGTCGAGACCGTCGTCAAGGGCGGCGTCGTCTACAGCGTCGCCGCCCTCGACCGCGCCCTCGGCGTCCAGCCCGAGCCCGCACCATCTTCCCGCTGAGCGACCGCCCGGAGAAGCACCCGGAATTCCAGTTCGTTCGCCTTCGCCTGGAGGACTTCGCCGGCCGCTCATGCAACCGGCCGCCCAGCGATGAAGAGGGTGAAATGGCGATCCCGGCTACCCGATCCAATCCCGATCGGTTTCCGCAGGGATGACGTCAGGGGCGGTTCACCGCCGGAGCCCGGCCCGGACTCCGATCGGGGGCGGCGACGACGTTCGAACGCACGCGGGCGGTGCCGCGACGCCTATGAGCCGCCGTGCAGGACTCCCGCGCGGCGGTACTCGGCCTGCTTGCGGTCGAGCTCCGAGGCCGGCTCCGAGATCGGGTCACCGGTGCTGAGAATCGCGATGTACGCGGAGGTGTGGAACGGCGCCGGGGCGTCGTCGGTCACGTCCAGGTGCCAGCGCGTCCGTTGCCTCATCTCCGGGATGGGCACGAACTTGAACTGGACGTGGTTCTTGATCAGGCGCAACTGCAGGCCGGCCGAGGAGGCGTACCGCAGGTTCTGCACCTCGACCCGGATCGCCACGTGAGCGGGATCGTTGGGACGGGCCACGACCCGGAAGGAGGAGATGACGCAATCCCCTTTCTTGATGGCGATCTGGTTGCCCGGCTGGTCGGTAGCCGTTTGCACGACGATCGCGAACGCCCCGCTTACGGCTTCCGGATACGAGGGATTGGCGGGCTGCGGCCGCAGCCGCACCCGGTAGCCATCGCCCGGCCCGAAGACCGGGTCGGCCGAGCGCTGGACCTGCCAGGAGAGGTTGGAGTCCATGAACCCGCCGACGGCAGGGCCGTGGCCCATGATCCACATCGTCGAGACGAGTGAGACGCCGGCCTTGATCACGGCCACCGTCCGCCCGTAGCGCTCGAGGGTGATCTGACCGTTCACGAACGCAGAGGAGCCGAGGTACTTCGCCCGCCATTTGATCTGTTGCGTCGAACCGAAAGTCCACACGTCCCCGGCCGCAGGCGCCACGACCTGCAGGTTCTGCGCCCAACCCGAAGCCGCGAAACACGCACACCCGACCGCCGCGACAAGCCTTCTCACGTGCCCTCCTCGCCCCGGCCGCGCGCCGTGTCGCCGCGCCTCCCGGCCGGTGCAGGCTCCTACTTCCAGAACGCCTGCACGCCCGAAACCGCACACTCAGGTTGAAGGGCTGTCGAGCAGAGGACAGAGGAGGAATCCACGTTGGGTATAAGCAATCCCACTTCGTCGATTGCTGATCTTCACCAAATCAATTGGGGGAAGCTCGCCTTTTCCAATCGGTTGCATGCCACCCCTCTGACGTTGGCACTGCATTCTCGGCTCCGCCTCCGCGGTGGGGGGCGTCGGCGGCACATTCGGGGGTTGGATGCGGGCTCACTCACTTATCCGGCATCTGGAAAGGCTTCACGGCGCCGCACTCCGCGCCCTTGAAGACCGAGCTCGACTCGGTCGTCCACTCGATCGGCATCGTGTGCGGTCCTGCCTGGATCGACCCCACGAAGTGCATGTGGCCCTTCGCGTGCTCGGCGTCGCTCCACGAGGACTCCAGGCTTGCCTTGCCGCTCATCTTCCCCGTGCACACCATGTCGGCCGTCATGCCGCTGGCCTTCTTGACGAGGTCGACGATCTGGCAGCCGGGGTGCAGCGGCGGAAGAATGGCGCCGTACTTTTCGATCTGCTCCCGAGTGAAACAGACCGGCGTCGTGTGCGGGCCACCGGCCGCGGCCGGATTGCCGGCGCCACCGTAGGGGGACTTCTGCCACGTCATCGTCGTGGTCAGCTCCCAGAGGCCGGCTTTCCTGTCCAGCGCCGAGGCGGAAACCGCCACGACGAAGAAGCAAAACGCCAACGTGATCCAAACCCTGATCCGCCGCATGCGTCCTCCCGTTTGTTCGTGTCGAGTAGTCGGTGCCGATTCCATTCTGGCGCCCGTCTTCCCCCACCCCCCGCGAGCGTCTCAGCCCCTGGGGCGGAGCTTCAGGGAGCAGCCGATCGACTTGGTCTCCGCCGCGACGATCGGCTTGCTGGCGAGCAGCGCGTCCGCAGCGTCGGCCAGGTAGTGATGCTCGACCTTGGCCGCATCCTGGGCGTTGTCGTCGATGGCGCCGTGGTAGACGAGCCTGCCGGCCCCGTCGAACAGGAACGCCTCGGGGGTGTGGGTGGCGCCGAACGCGCGCGCCACGTCGGAGGTCGAGTCCACGACGTAGGGGAACGCGAAGCCGCGCGCCTTGGCGCGTTCGACCATGTCCGCGTAGTCGTCGCCGGGGTACGCCGCCGGGTCGTTGGAGTTGATCGCGACCACGCCGATCCCCTTCGCCGGCAGCTCGTTGCCGAGGGCGGCAATGCGGGTCTCCCAGGCCTTGACCCAGGGGCAGTGGTTGCACGAGAAGATCACGAGCGTGCCCTTGGCCCCGGCCACCCCGCTCAAGGTGACCTCCTTCCCGCTGACCGACCTCATCTTCACGGTGGTCATCGGCATCGCATCGCCGAGCTGCAACGCGCCCGCGGCCTGGACGGTGGCCGCCAGCGCCAGCGCCGCCATCGTGACAGAGCTGAACCTGTGCGTCATGAAACGTCCCCTTTCCCTCGCCAGAGTCGCTCGCTCACGACCCCAGCAGCTTGCTCACTTTATCGAGGAGCTTGTCGTAGGTTGCCGGCCCCTCCCAGAAGTCGCGCAACGCTCCGCTCCGGTCGTAGACGAACGTCGCCGGAAGCGAGCCGGACCAGGCGGGGTCCAACCCGTCGATGAACGGCATGTCGCCCTCGCTCTTGAGGTACGTCGTGAAGTCGACCCCCTGCCGGGCCAGGAACGAGCGCACCTGCGGGAGCTCCCTGTCGAAGTCCGCCGAGACGAGCACGAGATCGAGCCCGCGGCCGGCGAGCGCTCGGCGCAACCTGAGCAGGTCGGGGAACTCCTGGCGGCACGGCTCGCACCAGGTCGCCCACACGTTGACCAGGACGACCCGGCCGGCGGCACCCCGGATCATGTGGCGCACATCCTGGGCGGTGACCCGCACCACGGCCGGTTGGGTGACGGGCCGGCGCGATGTCGCGGGGGTCGGCGTTGGACCGGCAGCAGACGCGCCAAAGGAAACTCCCGATACCCCCACCGCGAGCACGATCAGGCACACCGCGAGGCGGTGGCCGCCCTCCGTCCCCGCGCGCCGTCCCGTCGCCACGCCCCGCGCCGGGCTGGCGCCATCGAGCTGTCTCGGGTTCGGCATCGCTCCCCTCTCCATACCGGAAGACGTCAACGCGGCGGCCCGTTGGAAAATGCCGCCGCACAATATCTTGGGGTCAGACTTGCGTTGTCGGGCCCGGGTTGGGGCGCGCTCGCCGAGTGGAGTGTCGCGCGGTTCGTTCTCCATCACTTGTCAACTGTGCCGTACCTGGTACCCATTCATTCTGGTACCCACTCCGCGGCTCCTCCTGCGGCGCCGGATCTGCGTGCACTATCCTCGAACGAGGTACTGCAGGAGGATCCAATGACAGCGTCCGCCCGTCGCCACCCGCCAAAGTCCCTGATTGACGTCAAGAGCCAGCGAAAGCCCGTCCGAGACGTGAACCAGGAACATACGGAGAACCTGCGCATCCTGGAGCGTCTGGCCCTTGTGATCACCGAGCATGTGGGCACCATGGGGTTCTTCATCATCATCTTGGTCTGGACCGCCATCTGGCTCGGGTGGAACCTGCTCGCTCCCGAGAACCTGCAGTTTGATCGCCCCATGGGGTTTGTGTTCTGGCTCTTCATCTCGAACATGCTGCAGCTGCTTCTGATGCCGCTCATCATGATCGGGCAGAACATCCAGGGCCGCCATGCCGAGTTGCGCGCCCAGAGCGAATACGAGACCAACATCAAGGCCGAGCAGGAGATCGAGGTCATCCTGGAACACCTGGAGTACCAGAACAGCCTTCTGTTGCTGATGGTCGAGAAGGCAGATGCAGGTCGAGCCAAACCAAGCTAAGGTGCCAAGACGGCTGGCTTAGGCACCCGCTCCGGGGGCAGCACGTGGGCTGGCGAGCGCCCGTGCTGCTCACCGGCAGCCGCCTCATCCCGTTCTCAGGCCGGCGGCTGTGATCGGGTCGGGTTCAGGAGCTGGATCGGCTCGGTCAGTTTGGCTCGGAATTGTGTGAGCCGCTCCGCAAGCTTCACCTGGCCGTCGGCCGCGAGTGCCTCGGCGGTCGCGCGGAGTCGCTCGAGGACATCGGAACCGAGCTCCAGCGCCGTGTGTCGGTCCGCCTCGGCGGCGGTGCGCGACCCGGGCGCGCCGTCCGCCCGCTTGAGCCGTTCGAGCGCGAGAAGCGCCGCCAGCTGAGCTGCCGCGCCGTATCCGAGCAGGACGGACCACTCGGGAGGTCGTGGGCTCTCCTCGCACCACACCTTCCACAGCACCTGCCGCTCCCATCCGTCCAGGTTCCACGACCTGTCGCCGACCGGGATCGAGACGGGCCGGTCCTCGTGGCCCCGGAGTTCGAGCAGGTGCGCCGCGCGGTCGAGGAACGGTTCGAGCTTGTCGGGCGGCCCGGCGGATGCGGTGCCGGCAGCAGGCGGAGGCAGGTCCGGCGGGATCGTGGTGGCGGTTTGACCGGGACCGCCGTCCGCAGTCGCGGCGCTCCTCGGCGGCTCTGCCAGGACCCTCCTCGCCTCGATGAGGGTCGTCGCGAACGCGCCGCTGAGCGCCGAGAGGTGCTTCGCATCCTCCAGGGCGCCGGCGCCCACTGCCCGCTGGACCTGAGCACGGAACCGCTCGACGACGCCGGCCGCGAGCTTCACGACTCCGTCCAAGGTGGATCGGGCCGCGCGCCCCGCGCCGGGGCTCCGACCCGCTCGCTCCAGTTCGTCCAGCGACAGCAGCAGGGCGAGCTGCACCGCGACACACTCCGGGATCAGCCGGTGCCAATCGCTGGCGGGTTCCTTGCCTTCGCACAGCGACCGCCACAACACCCGGCGCTCCCAGGCGCTCAACGACAACGCCCTCCGGCCGAACGAGATCGTGAGCGGATGTTCCTCGTACCCGCGGGCACGAAGGAAGACCGCCGCGCGCTGGAGGTAGGGGGTCAGCGCCGGGTCGGGCGCTGGCGACGTGTCGATGCCCGCGAGGGCATCACGAGGTTCGACCGGCGAGGGGTCGGAGGACCGTTCGTCGATCTTGACCTCCGTCGGAGGCGGAGCGTTGGCGGCTCCGGCGGCGCGCAGCGAGGTGAGGGTCACGAGGAGCTTGTTGCGGAAGCTCGAGAGCCGCTTCGCCTCCTCGGTCTGGCCGCCGGTGACCATGGCGGCGATGGCCTCCCGCAGCGCCTCGGTGTAACCCGCCGCGACGGCGCGCACCGGGCCCAGTTCCCCCGACGCGACGCGGGGGTCGACGCGAGCCGCGCTCTCGAGCGCTGCGGCGATGGCCAGGTGAAGCCCGGCGCCCAGCGGGACCCAGGCGCCGGCGTCGGACCAGGCGACGGTCCCATCGCAGAGAACCGACCATGCCGCCTTGCGCTCCTCCGCGGAGAGCGCCAGCGGGATCGGCTCGGACGGGATCGTGAGCGGTCGGTTCTCGTCGCCGCGCGCGCGGAGAAACGCCCGCAACCGTTGCAGGAACGGTTCAAGCAGCTCGTGGCGGGCGTCCTGTGGGGTCGGGGCGGACACGGGGACTCCCTCCGCCGCGGGCGTTCGACTTGGCGCGGCGGAACGCGCCGCAGTATCCGACGCGCCCGACCCCGTGTCAAAGGGCGAACGGCAACGGCGGTCCGGTCCGCCGGTCGGCGGACCGGCCGCCTGGGCCGGAACTCTCCGCTAGCGGGGCATACCCTGCCAGGCCAGCGTGAAGTTCATGTTGTTGGCGGTGTTCCCGGCGACCGACGGCGGTGGGACCGAGAACGCGGCCGCCGCCGGAGCCATCGCCGTCCGCATCCCCATCCGGCCGGTCGCCGGGGCGGGGTGCAGACCGGGGTTGACCTGGCGGTAGCTGGCCTGCATCGCGCCGATCGGCTGCGGGGCGACCGCATAGGAGGGCGGGGCCGGGTGAACGGAGCTCAGCCTCGTCTCGGTGCCGAACCCGGGAAGCGTGACGGTCCCGCTCCACCCCACCGGCGAGGATGACGCCAACCCGGTGCTCGTCGAAGGGGCCCGCACCACGATCGTCACCGGCACGCCGACCGGGACCGACGTGAGGGCGTAGGAGCACTCGTAGCGCTGAGCCGGGGCCGGGCCGCCCGTGATCGGCCCGGTCTGACCGACCTGTTGCATGTTGGTCACGTTGAACGGGCTGATGTCGTTGAAGCTGTCGGGCGTCTCCGCGCTGACCGACATCGCCGCGCACAGCCCGGCCGGGTTCGATTGCCCGTTCGGCGGCGTGAAGTAGACGGCGCCGCTGATCCGCCCCGGGCCGGTGGTCGGCACCTGGTACGTCTTGCCGACGAAGCGAAGCAGGAGCTCGCCGCTCGTGAACGAGGACTGGACCTGGGTGTATCCCTGGTCCTTCACGGGAGCGAACGCCGCGTTGATGAGCGCCAGGCTGTTGGCGACCTGGCTCTTGAGGTCCACCTGCTGCTTCTGCACCGCGCTTTCGACCTGCTGCCGTATCGACGGCTGGAACGCGAGCGCAAGGGCGGCGAGAAAGTTCTGCGAGTTGAAGTGCACGTTCTGAACGCTGGCGACCGCGGAGGAGATGTTCAGGCTCATGTTCTGGATCGCCGCCGTGACGTCGGCGGAGATGTCGAACGCGATCGTGAACTCCGGATTGTCCGGGCCGTATTCGAGCGCGGTACTGGCGCCGCCGGTGACGACGCCGAGCGCCACGGTTCCCGCGTCGGGCGCCGGCTTCGACGTGATGATGTCGATCGAGTTGCCGGGGACGACGTAGCGCAAGCTCACGACCTGGTGGCCGAGCGGTGCCGGGTCGAGCCAGAGGGACCCGCTGGGCGCGAAGTTGCAGGTGACCTTGAGGACCGAGATGTCCTTGCGGATCACTCCCGGTGTGGTCGCGAACTTCTTCACCATGTCGCAGATCGGGTCCGTCTGCGCGGCCCACGCGTGGTCGATGCTCGCCTTGATGACGTTCGGGTTGTTGAACACGGTGTTGAACGCCTTGGATGGCCACTGCTCGTCCTGGACGGTCAACCCCCCGCCGTACGACTGATAGGCGCCGGCCGGCGCGCTCACGGCCAGCAGCGTCACGAAGACGGCGCCGGCCACCGTCGGCCTGATGAAGGTGCTGTCTCGCATGGTGCGTACCCCCTTTCCGGGGGCGATCGCGGCGGCGGCAACGACACGAGCCATGGCTTCCGTCGGTGTTGCTGCACGTCGGTGGCCCCCAAAACGTTTAGCCTGTGGCCGCTCCGCAATGCAATCGAAACACAGTCGCTATCTCGTCTGATGTCATCTTAGACCGCTGCGGCGCGTTGTCAAGAAGCGCCAGCTGCGGAGCAGGGCGCGCGGCGGTGTGGGAGAGGGGCGGCGACGATCCCGTCGCCGCCCCCTGTCCCGATTCCACGCACTGCCGGTCGCGACGGCTACAGCGCGAATCCCAGCATGCAAATGGCCGGATTGCCGAGGCTCACCCCACCGTCACGCCGTGATACTCGAAGCTGGAAATGATCAATGCGGCTTCATCTGTCCTGGTGCAGTCGCCTTGCCCTGCGCATGCGGCTTCGACCCAGCGATCGCGGCGGCGCCGTCGCCCGCCGACGTGAACTGGATCAGGTAATCGACGAGTTGATCGGTAGAGGGGGATCCGAGACCCGTCGTGGGATCCCAACCCGGTCCCGCGTTGAAGCCCTGCACGCCAGGGGCGGAGTTGTTGCCGCTCGTCACGTCGAAGAACGACGCCGAGTAGTGACTCTTGGCCTGGCCGATGTGGTAGAGCGCCCTGTTGATGAAGCCGAGGTCATATCCGGCTTTCTGGTCGGCGATCGCGGCGATGGCCGCCCACTGCGGCGTGCCGGCGCTGGTGCCGCCGAAGAGATACCAGCCCCCAAAGAGTTGCACGAGCACACCATGCTCCACGGCGGCGTTGTACGACACATCGGGCACTCCCCGTTGCTTGCCGCCGTGGATCGATCCCTGCTGGTACGACGGCTCGTCGTACACGAGGCTGAATCCGCCTCCGGTGGCGCCAATCCCGAGAGCGAACTCGTTCCACGCGATCTCGCCCTGGTAGGTCCCGGGAGACGGGTTCGTGGCCGGATCACATCCGTGGGATGCCAGGCAATAGCGCGCCGCGTGCAGCTCGGTGCCGCCTACGGCCGTGACCAGCGGGTCGTTCGCAGGCGAGGAGACGGCCTGGATGGCCGCTGTGCCGTCGCAATTCGACTGCGCCGCGCCGTTGTCGCCAGATGAGGCGAAGATCGTGATGCCCTTCATCGTGGCGTCCGCAAACACCTGGTGTTGCTGCGCGACGAGGGCCGGATCCATGCAGCTCTCGTTCTCGCCGAAGCTCTGGGAGATGACGTCGCCGAGATCGTTGTCCACAGCGTACTTCGTGGCGCTCAGGATGTCGGCGTCGGAGTTCGATTTTGCGAGGACGAGCGTGATGTTGGCGCCGGGCGCGATCGCGTGCGCCCACTCGACGTCCAGCGTGATCTCCTCCGCCCACCCGATGTCGAACGGCCCCAAGCCGTCGGGCGCAACCTGCGTGAACGTGCCGAGGCTGGGGTCGGAAGGACCGCCGAGCCCGTTCAAGCCGGGCAGGCCGTAGAAGCTGTTGAAGTAATTGAGATCCCCCACTAGGTACGGGTCGGAGAACGCGTCGACGATAGCGATCGTCCTACCGCCGCCGTCGAAGCCGTCGGCGATAAGCGTGTCAATGTTGTACGCATGTCGCATCTGATAAGGGTCATAACAGGTAGCAGCTGGACTGAGGTTGACGACCTGGCAGGTAAAGAGGCCATAGTTCGGCCCAGCGGTGGCGGCCGGTACGGCTTGCGGGCCGACCTTGACGAACGGCGACACGTGGGAGCCTACAGTGGCTGCGCTGCTGGGCGCCTGCACGAGGCCGATCATGAGGACCACGGCGCAAACGGATAGAAGGTTGCGAAGTTTCACGAGAGTTCCCCCTTTCTCGGTTGAGATGGTTGGCGATTCTGTCGTTCGGTCGATGTTGGGATGAGCCAATCGAGGAGTCGAACCCGGATAGCGCACCTCCTTCGGACGATCAACGCAGCCCGGAACCCCGAGGAGTTCAGGCGTGCGAACCCCCTTTTCCTAGCCTGAGTCTGAGATGCATGATAGGCGGATGATACGTGTGGCCAGGGCAAAGTCAAGACCTTCCACGGGCGAGCCGCGGGCGATCAATCGGGTGGCATGGGGGGAGCACGTACCAGGTTCGGCAGGGTTTGCGGACCGTGCCTCGCGCGGTTTACCTTGTACCTTAGCTCGGCGGGACCTGCGGATATCTGTTCTCGTCGTCCATCTCCACCCGCGAACGCCCGGCGTCGCACGGCAGCGAATTCACCTCGAGGTTGAAGGGGCCGACGGTGGAGAAGGACACCGGTCAATGCGGTTTGTCCTCGGCCCTGAGCCAACAAGTCCATTACCCGATGCAGCCCCTCGTCGTGACATCCGGAGTTGAAGAGGGTCTCGGGCTTGGGGTTCGTCCCTTTTTGGGAGACGGGACCGGTCGTGTGCTCTTTGGGTGTGGTCGCCAAACGGTGGTAGGATTCAGGCCTCTCGAAGGATGCACGCGGCACGGCCAGGGGGAGAGGAACAGCCGGGGATGAGCGTACGCGTCGGTCCCTTGCGGAGGTTCGGGGGTCTGGCCACCCTGGCGGTCGTGTTCATCGCCGCGGCCGTCATTCGTTTCGACCACATCGGAGACCCTCCCCTTGATTTTCACCCGACGCGCCAGTACCGCTCGGCGCTCCTGGCCCGCCGCTTCTACGTGGAGCACAACCCTTCGTTTCCCGCGTGGCAACGCGCGTTGGCCGTGCACAACGCCGATGAAACCTACGAGTTTCCTCTCCTGCAGTACGTCGCGGCCCTCGGCTACAGGGCAGTTGGCGGCGAGGACCTGCGCATCCCCCGGGCGATCTCGGTGCTTGCCTGGCTTGCAGGAGGGTTGCTGGTGTACGTCGCGGCACGGCGCTTCGCCACGAGCGACGGCGCCACGGCGGCCGCGGCCTTCTTTCTCCTCGTCCCTTTCGGGGTTGACGCCAGTCGCGCGTTCCACCCCGACGGCGTCATGGTGACTCTCCTCGTTCTGACGTATCTCGCTTTGCTCGAATATGGCGAGCGGGGCGGCGGCTGGCGCTTGCTCGGCGCCGCAGCCAGTGGCGGGCTGGTCACGCTCGTGAAGCCGGTGGCCATCTTCCAGGTGGTGGGCGGGTTTCTGGCCGTCTGGTACGTCCGGCGGCGTCGCCACGGGGACGGTGGGGTACTGCAGCTCGCGGCCTTCGCCGTGAGTGTTCTTGCCCTGGGTGGTTTCTACTACATGTACGAGTGGCTCCACGCCAGCACTCTCGCCGGCGTGGCACACCAGATATTCCTGCCCCGTCTGCTCCTGACGCTCACGTTCTGGAAGGGGTGGCTGGCCCAGGTCTGGAAGGTCGTCGGGTTCCTGGCGCCGGCCGCCGCCGTGCTCGGTTTCGTTGCGCTGCCGAAGGGCGCGGCCCGGTCCATGCTGGGGGGACTTGCCGCGGGCTATTTCGTCTTTGGACTGTGCTTCTCCTATACGACGTTTACCCACGACTACTACCACCTGCAACTCATTCCCCTGGTCGGCATCGCGTTGGCGCCCCTGGTGGATCGCTGCGCCGGGCAATTGCGTGCCGCTCCAGTCATCGCCTCGGCCCCAACTGCGGTGGTCCTTGGTGTGGTCTTCGTCGCGGCGGTCCTGGATGTCTCCACCCTCTCCTACTACAGGAAGCGCGGCATGAGTTTCGACTCGGAGGTCGCCGCCTACCGGGAGGTCGGTCGCGTGGTCGGCCACGGCTCGAAGAACATTCTGCTCGCCAACTACTACGCCTACCCGCTGCGCTACTACGGCGAACTTGGCGGAACGTACTGGCCCCTTTCGTTTGACGAGCGCTTTTCCCGCCTCGCAGGTTTGCCGCAGGAGAGCGCCCAGGAGCGGCTTGCAGCTGTCCGCGCGCAAACGGGTGCGCGGTACTTCGTCGCCACCGACCTGCCGGAGTTGCACGCGCAACCTGACCTCGATCACCTCCTGGCGACCAGCTTCGCAGTGCGCGCCTCAACCAGTCGGTACGTGATCTACGACCTTGAAACGCCCCGCCGTGTTTCGCCGCCGCAACCGTGATGGCCAACTCGCTGCGCTTCCCGGGCGGGCATTGGCGGCAAGAGCGCGACCTCTGATCGCCAAGTGTACGAAGCCCCGCAACACCACGACGGCAGCCTGGCGCTGAATCCGTCCGTAGCTCCCGGTGGTGGCCCGTCTCGAACTGAGTGCGGCCGCGTCCGCGCATCTCGTCCCGCTGCCGCGCACAGCCAGAAGACGACTGACCGCGGCCGAACGCGACGTCCACCAGGACGAGTCTTCTGGCTTTTGGGTCAACCATGACAGGACTAACATGAACGGTGGTGTCACGACCCAGGCACGCCACCCGCGGGAGGATGTCATGAAGACCGGCATCATGCTTTTCGCGGCGGTGCTCGCGGCCGCCTGCACCTGCGATGGCGGGCCCAAGGCGACCGCGCATTCCCGGGCGAGCGCCGCCGAGGACGAGGCCGGCCTCGCTGCGGCGCTGAGCGGCAGGATCGCCGGCCCGCCGCAGGACTGCGTCAGCCAGGACGATCTCGGCGGCAACAGGTCCTATGGGAGGCGCGTCGTCCTGTTCGGCGGCCGCACCGACGACGTGGTCTACGTGAACCGCCCGGCGGCAGGCTGCCCCGACCTTGACGTCGGGCGCGCGCTCAAGACCCGGACCACGACGACGCAGCTTTGCCGCGGCGACATCGTCACCGTGTTCGACCCGGTCAGCGGCATCGAATACGGCAGTTGCGGCCTCGGCAAGTTCACGCCCTACCGCCGCGCCCGCTAGCCACGCGCGTGCGCGAGGTTTCGCCCCCCGGTGGGACGGAACCTGCCGCGGGCGGGCTTTCGCCGCGGCCGCGCGGGGGTCGGGGACGCAACCCCGTCGTCCATCGCGCAGCCCGCCCGTTGCACCACGTCGAGGTCATTCTGCTTCGCGGTCCCCTGCGCAAACGCTGCTCTCGCGCTGGGAGTTTCCTTGTGACCCGGCCTGCGCCCTCGATCCCCTCACGTTCATGGCGCGGGATGCGCCCGGGCTCATGACGATCGCGCTGATGGTCCCTCGGTCCGCGAGCCCCTGACTCCCCGTGCGAGGCGCCCGGCGACGGCAGGCGGGGCCGTCCCGCCCGTACACCCACGAGACGACGGTGGCGCCCCCTGCAACCGTTGCCCTTCGGCGGCCAACGCAGGGGCCGCCCATGCGCGGCCGCACGAGCGGTTCGATTCGCAGCGCGGACCCGGCGAAACATTTGGAACACGGGTCGCTGTCGCAGAACTGGGTGCTATCCGACTGAGTCGATCGCTATCTTGACGGCGATGTTAAGATTCCTTCGGCTTGGGTGCGCCACGCGTCTACCCCCCAGGACACGAGCATCACACCGAGTCCGATGGGGGTCACTTCATGGGCGTCACGAGAATCACAGTCGTTTTGACGCGTGCGGTTGTGCTCGCCGGGGTCGCGCTGGTCGCCGTGGCCGGACCCGCACGCGCGGCCACGTCCGGGGTGTCGCGGACCGCCGACACGCTTCGGGAGCAAGACCCGGGCTCGTTCCAACCGGTCTCGCCGGCCGACCACGCGCTGGGCCGCATCGAGATCCCGCGCGTTGGCGTCTCGGCGCCGATCCTGGAGGGCGTGGACGACCGCACGATCCGGCGGGCCGTGGGGCATTTCCCCGAGACCCCGCTGCCGCCCGTCGCCGGCAACGTGGCGCTCGCGGCGCATCGGACGACGCTCTTCTACGGCCTGCGCCACATCCGCATCGGCGACACGATCACCCTCACCACGCCGAAGGGCGAGTTTCGCTACACGGTCGAGCGCACCTGGGTGGTCGACCCCGCGGACGTGTCGGTGCTCGACGCTTCGACCGACAGGATCCTCACGCTGGTCACCTGCTATCCGTTCGACTACGAGGGTTCCAGCGCCGAAACGGTTCATCGTGCGCGCCCTGCGCGGTCCCGATCGCCCAGCCCGCCCCCGAGGTGGGAGGAGTCGCAAGCGCCGGATCGCCCGGGCTCCCGGCCTCGCACTGAGGGTGGGCGCGAGGTCGTGATCGGGAGATGGTAGGGCAGGGGGCGGGGCGACCCCGCCCGACAGGCGAGGCAGCACGCCTGTGAGGGCCCGGGCCGTGGGGCGCCCGCGACGGCTACGCCCCTTTGTGGTCGGTGCGTTCGTCGAGTGCGGCCCGGACCGCGTTGGCCAACGTCGGCATGTTGAACGGCTTCTGCAGGAACCGCAGGTGGCCGGTTTCGATCCCGCGACGCAGCGCGTCGTCCTCGGCGTACCCGGACATGAACACGACCGCGATCTCCGGCCAGCGAGCCTGCAGGCCGGCGGCGAGCTCGTGCCCTGCGATGTCGGGGAGCATCAGGTCGGTGAGGAGCAGCGCGAACCGGGGCTCGGCCGCGAGGCGCCCGGCCTCGGCGCCGGACCCGACGGCCACGACTTCATATCCGAGCGAGGCCAGGATCTCCCTGAGCCCCTCGCGCGCACCTTCCTCGTCCTCGACCACCAGGACCCGCTCACCGCGGCCGACAGCCAGCTCGTTTGGCGCCGCCGCCGCGGCGGCTCCCAGAGGTGAAGGGCGGCTCGACTCGACATGAGGCAGCAAGACGCGGAACCTCAAACCCCGGCCTTCGTGCGACTCCAGCTCCACCCGGCCGCCGTGGCGGGTGACGATCCCGTGCACGACGGATAGACCGAGCCCGGTCCCCTTGCCCGGACCCTTGGTGGTGAAGAACGGCTCGAAGATGTGCTCCCGGATCGCTTCCGGGATCCCGTGGCCGGAGTCCTCGACCTCGAGCCAGGAGAACCCGGCGGGATCGCATCCGGTGCGAATGACCAGTCGCCCCCCGTTGGGCATCGCGTCGGAAGCGTTGACGACCAGGTTCATGAGCACCTGCTCGATCTGGCCGTGATCCGCTTCCACCATGACCGGCGCGGCAGCGAGATCGAGGTCGAAGACGACGTTCTCCCGCACGAGCCGGCGGAGCATTGTTGCGGCCGTCTGGGTGACGCTGTTCAGGTCGAGACGTTCGGGCCTCGCGGCTTCGCGCCTCGAGAAGAGCAGGAGCTGGCGCGTCAACCCCGCACCACGGAGGGCATGCTCCTCGATTTCGGTCGCCTCCGCGCGGACACGCTCCGGGTCGTCCGCATGCGTCCGCAGCATCTGGGCGTGGGACAGGCTCGCCTGCAGGAGGTTGTTGAAATCGTGCGCGATGCCGCCGGCCAGACGGCCGATCGCCTCCATCTTCTGCGCCTGGTTGAGCTGCTGCTGGAGAGCAACCTCGCGGGTGACGTCGCGCTTGACCGCGACGAAGTTGACGATCCTGCCGTTCACGTCCCTGACGGGCGAGATCGTGGTCTCCTCCTCGTACTTCGACCCGTCCTTGCGGCGGTTGATCAGACGGCCGGACCACACCCCGCCCGCCGTGATGGTGTCCCACATGGTCTTGTAGAACGCGGCGTCGTGACTGCCGCTGTTGAGCAACCGCGGGGTCTGGCCGACCGCTTCGTCGGCGCTGTACCCCGTGATGCGCTGAAACGCCGGGTTGACGTACTCGATCGTTCCGTTCGGGTCGGTGATCACGACGGCCTCGTCGCCCTGCTCGACCGCCGCGGCCAGGCGGTGTTGCGCTTCCTCGGCTTGCCTGCGCGCCGTGATGTCCTCGACGGTGCCTTCGTAGTAGAGGACATTCCCCTTGACGTCGCGGATCGCCCGCGCGTTCTCGATGACCCGTACCCGGCTGCCCGATTTCGTCGTCCAGAGGGTTTCGAAGTCCCGGACTTCGTTGTCGCGCTCGAGCAAATCCTTGAACCTCTGGCGCGGATACTCCGGTTCGAACCCCGTGGTTTCCAGGTTGCGGGCCAGAAGCTCGTCGAGGCTCTCGTAACCCAGCATATGGAGCAGGGCGGGGTTGGCGAGGAGGATCCGGCCATCCGGCGTGGTGCGGTAGATGCCGATCGGCGACTGCTCGAACAGGCTGCGGTAACGCTCCTCGCTCTCGCGCAGCGCCTCCTCCGCCCGTTTGCGGTCCCGCCGGTCGCGAGTGACGCCCAGGATGGCGGTCGCCTCGCCGTTGGGCGAGCTGATCACCGTCGCGACCACCTCGGTTGGCACCGTGCCGCCGTCGTTGGTCGGCTGCTCGACCTCGATCGTGGCAGTGCGGGCCGATTCGTCCCCCGCGCCGATCGCGGCCAGGTTGGCTGCCAACCGCGCCTCCACACGGGGGAGGGACTCGCGGGTCACGCTCTCTATGAACGGGCGCGCGATGATCTCCTCGGGCGTGAAGCCCGTCAGCTTCTGGATCGAAGGGCTGACATACGTGAAGCGTCCGCTGGCCAGGTCGAGCGTCCAGATCACGTCGGCGGTGTTCTCCGCGATCAGCCGGTAGCGCTCCTCGCTCGTCCGCAGGGTGAGGTTGAGCTGACGGAGCTCCTCGGTGCGCTCCTGCACGCGGTCTTCCAGCTCGTTCTGCGAACGCCGCAGCTCCTCCTCCGCGCGCCTCCGCGTCGTGACGTCCTCGAGGATGCCGATGGCCCCCACGACGTCGGAGTCCTCGCCGTGCAGCGGCGCGGTCCGGATCGACATGAAGATGCCCGCCGGTGGGGCGCCGGAATCGAACGGTCCATCGTATTCACCGTGCCTGCCGCTGAGCGCGACTTGAAGCGCGGGGAGTACACGCTGGTCGCCGAGCGAGCGCAGATCGAGGCCGATGAGCCGTTCGCGATCGCTGCCCAGAATGCTGGCGAACCGCCCGTTGCAGTCGGTGATGTGCATCTTCCTGTCGTAATGGACGATGCCCACCGGGGCGCGGTCGAGGAGGTTTCGATGCCGTTCTTCGCTGTCGTGGAGCTCACGCGCACGCCGTTCGGCCACTCCCCGGAAACCCGCGGCCATGGACACCAGGAGGACGGTGAAGGCGATCCTCGCCATCCCGCTCTCCAGCCGGGTCTCGCCGGCCGCGCCTTCGAGCTGCACGGACGGCTCCAAGAACACCGCCCCGGTGACGACGACCGGGATCGCCAGGCCCCACACCCACGCCTCACGCCTCCGTCCGAGGAGGACCATGGCGAACCCGACAAGCGCGAGCCACCAGATTGTCGAGCCCATGCCGTAGGCGACAGGGACCAGGAGCGCCAGCGTCGCGACCAGGGCCGTACCGTGAGCCGCTTCGGCGGACCTCGCCTGGGGGCGGCGTCGATACCAGAGATACAGGGCCAGCATCGCCGCCGCTCCACCCAGGTTGGCCCACCACGGCGTGAGCGCCCCCGCGCTCAGCGTCAGCGCCAGCCGCGCGATGCCGAAGGCCAGGCACGCCGCAAAGACGGCCGCCATGCCAACGAAGAGAAGCTTTCCACGGTCGCCGACGACGTCGAATTTCGTGATCTGTCGCAACGAGCTGTCGGGAGCGAGAGTCATCGAAATCTTCCGGCGGGTCTGAGCGTACCCGCCTGGCGCGCACTCCGGCGTGCGCCGGACTCCCGGCCGGCGTCCGCTACGCGGACGGACAAACCTTCGGAGGCGGGGTGGCTGCACGTCCCCGCGTTGGCGACGCACGGTCGGAGCCACGGCGAACCGACGCGGCGGCTATCGGGGGATCGACGTCTCACCTCATGCCTTGACCTGTCCAACTTCTAGCGACTGACCCGAGCAATGTCAAGCGGGAGCTCATCGCATTTGTGGAATGAGTCGGGCTTGCATTCGTGCGCACTTCTCGCGCAAACGCCGTCGGACGATGTCTGACGGACCGGGCACCCATTCGGAGCGGCCGGGAACCACGAGCGGCAGATTGGACCTCCCAGGGGAGGACGTTCGCTCGCATGCGCCGGCGTGACGATCGAGTGCGGTCGAGGTGCTGAAACCCGGGAAGACCGCGCCGGCGCTCGTGTCAACGGGGCACCGGCCGGTCTCGGAGGATCGGTGTTCCCTTCGTCGGCGACCTCTCGAAGAGGCCGGTCGCGGTTGCGGACCCACCATGCGGTGCGGCCCGGCGCCTAGCGTTCCCCGGACCTTCGTGTTGGCGCTGGCGCTGGGCGCGGCGGCGGCGCTGCATGCGGCGGCCGTGTCGCGGGACTTGAACGCCGACGGGCCGCTCTATCTGCTGGTCGCGGTCAGCCATCACGGTCTCGCGCTGTTCGAGCCGGCGCGCAAGACGGTGCAGCTGCTGCAACAGTCCCTCCCGTGCGTTGGCTTCCGGCTGGGAGTGACCGACCTGGTGACGTTGGGGCGGTTGCTGACGCTCGGCATGCAGGGTTGGCCGCTGGTTCTCACGGCCGCCTGCTGGTTCCTGCTACCGCGCGGCGAGAAAGGATGGATCTTGGGGCCGCTGTTGAACCTCGCCGCCATCATCCCGACGGTGAGCCTCAAGGGCGTCCACGAAGCGATCGTCGCGTCCTGCCTGATGTGGCTGTTGTTCCTCCTGCTGGAATTCGGATCGGGGGGATGGCTGCGGCCGGTTGCGGCAGCGGCTCTGACGGCGGCATGCTTCGATCTCAACGAGGCTGCCTTTCCGTTCCTGCTGGGGATCGCGCTGCTCGCCGCCTGGCGCGCCCGGGAGGCTGAAGGGCTGCGGCGGACCGTTCTCGTCCTCATCGTTCCGCTCGCGTTGGCTGCCGCCGGTCATGCCCTGGCCTGGACGGTTCACCCGCGTGATCTCTCCAACCGCGGTAGCTTCCTGCACGGTGTGTTCGGCGGGTTCCTGGTCGCGACCGAGCCCCACAACGCGGGCGTCCACCTGCCGGCGGTCGCGGGCATGGCCGTGGGCGTTTGCCTGCTTCTCGTTCACCTTCCGCGCGGATGGCCGGAAGAGCGGCGCGCACGGATGCTTCGCGTCGCGTGCCGGGCTTCGCTTCTGCTCTTCGCGCTCGTGGCGGGCCTGTTTCTCGCGGTCCCGAGGTGGGTGACCCTCTGGGACGCCTTCAGCGCCTGTCGCTGGCTGCCGATCGCCGGGACAACGTTCATGGCGCTCGCGACCCACTGGCTGCGGCACGCCGGCTGGAGCCCGGAGCGGCTGGCGCCCCCGCCCGTGCGCGGCGTCCTCGTGGGCGTCGTTGCGATGCAGTTGGTCGTGCAAACGTCGCTGAGCGTGCAGTGGGCGGGGTACCAGAGGGACCTCGCGAGGTTGGTCGCGACACGCCAGGGGCCCATCGCCTGGGACACAGCCGCTTCATTCCTGGACCCTGGACACGACTACCTGCGCGGAGCGCTGGTCCGAGAGTGGAACATTCAGCCGCTCAGCATCGTGCTGGCGCCGAGGGGCAAGGTCCAGGCGGTGGTGGACGCACCACCGGACGTCCGCTGGAGGCCCTATCGGCTGGACGACCCGGCGACGCTTCCGTTGGGCGCGCGCGGGTTGGATTGGTCGCGCTACCTGGAGGCGCTCGGGCGGCGGGATGGTTCGGAGCGGAGAGGTCCGCCCTGACTCTCTGTCGGCTGCCACGGCCACCCTCGTTGACACATCGGGAGAAAAATGGATATGCCTGACCGGCACCGACCGGGCGGCGAGGCGCCGATTGTCCCGCACCGGCCGCGGAACCAAGGCCCGTAGCGTCCACCCACTCGCGGCGACCAGGAAGAGGGAGGCGCCGCAAAGAGAAGGGCGGCCCCGCAGGGCCGCCCCGAATTGCGACGAACAAGCGACGCTAGGAGAGCCGGCGCAGTGCCACGGCCCCTGCGAGTGCGAGAAGCGCCGCGAGAAGGAGCAGACCAGCCGGGCCCGCGAGCGGGATCAGTTGGGCGGTGGAAAAATTGAGAGCGGCCTGGTTGTTGGCGGCCGAAGGATCCGCGGTCGCCGAGGCGACGGTTGCGCTGTTCGTGAGCGGTCCCACGATCGTGACCTTGGCGACCAGCGTCAGGGTCTCCTGTCCGCCGATCCCGAGGCTCGCGAACGTCCACTGGCCGTTCGCCGGGTTGTAGCTTCCGGCGCTGGGAGTGGCGCTGACGAACTGGAAGCCCGCGTTGAGCAGATCGGTCACGACCACGTTGTAGGCGGTATCAGGTCCCGCGTTGGCCACCGTGATGGTGAAGGTCACATTGCTGTTGAGCAGCGGAGAGGCGTTATCGACTGTCTTGGTGACGGACAGGTCGGCCTGCGCTCCGACGGCGATCGCCGCGAAGGCAAGGTTGTTGGCCGGGTTCGGGTCGAGCGGCGTCGAACCGGAGACCTGGAACGTCACAGTTGCCGGACCGCTCTGGGTGTACTTGACGGTGATGTGCAACGTGGCCGCCCCGCCGTTTGCCAGGCTGCCCACGGTCCATACGCCGCTTGAGGCGTTGAAGGCGCCGCCGCCGTCGTCGCTGACGTACTGCAGGCTCGACGGTCCCGTTCCGGTGACCGTCACGCCGGTGGCCGCGGCCGGGCCGTTGTTGACGACGTGCACCGTCAGTATGACGTTCTGGTTGATCGCCGGGTTGCCCGGCGCGGCGGAGGCCGTGACGGCGATGTCGCTGCCCTGGGCGCTGCCGTCGGGGCTGAGCAGCACGACCTGCGCGCGCTGGCCGGCCGCATTGTGGTGGTGGAGCAAGAGAGCGCCGAGCGAGCCGTTGGCGGTCAAGTTTGCGGTGTTGAAGGTCACCGGCAGGGTCGAGCCGTTGAGATCGTTCGAGAGCCAGTCGTAGCCGAAGTCGAGGCCCTGCGCGGTGGGGTCGAAGTGGAACGGTGAGGCGTCGGTGCCGGCCGAGTCGGCGTTGAACCCGTTCATCAGACCACAGGCGGGCGCCCAGCCGGGGCAGGTTTCGATCTTGTAGTTGAACGCCCGAGCCGTTGTCCCGGATGTCGTGCCGAACCCCATCCGGTACGGGGCGACGGGGATGAACATGACGTTGGTGTTGTAGAGCCGGGTGTCCTGCTGGGCCGCGTTGAGGAGGTTGGTGTAGTAGCTCGCTCCAATGCCGTTGGTGGCGAGGTTCCAGTAGAAGCTCGCGAAGCTGTCGTTCGGGCTGTAACTCTGGCCCGCCCAGTAGCTCGAGATGCTGCCGAAGTCGCTGCTGACGATGACCCGGTCCCAGATCCCGTCGGGCGCGCCCGTGCAGACCCCGCTGGCGTCGGAGACGCCGCAGTCGACGTAGATGGTGAACGAGACGTCGCTGGGCGTCGCCCAGTCGCCCCAGGTGGAAACGCCGAACATCATGATGTTGTCTGCCGAGTCGTAGTTGACCCCGGCGTACTGGAGGTTCTGGTACGGAGCGATGTTTGCCGGGTCCGCCGGATGCACGACCTGCAGCTCGAACGGGCTGACCAGCGAGATCTCGTCCGTCGGCAACGAGAATGCCGTGCAATCCTCCGGTGGCCCTGCGGTGTGCGTCGCGGTGCACACCCCGCTGCCGGACAGCGGGATATTGTAGGTGCCGCTGGGGTTGCCGCCGGTGTTGATCGGGCCGCCGCTCATCGTCGAGGCCGGAACCGGCGCCGAGAACAGCGGCACCCGCATCTTGAGCACGCCGCCCTGGCTGAAGGTGAGGTAGCCCGCCTCTTCCGTCAGCCACTGACGCGGGGTGGTGCCGAAGGCGCTCGTCTGCGTGGGCGCCACGGTCGGATCGACCGTGTGCTTGAGCAGATCCGAAGTCGCGGAAAGCTGCACGGTGAAGGTGCTGCTGGTGCCGGCCGGGACGGTCAGCGAGGTGCCGCCGGGCAGGGAGAAGCTGGCGCCGGGGTTGTCCTCCACCGTCTCGACGCCGAGGGTGTAGGTCTGGGCGGTCAAACCCTTGTTGTCCACCCGCACGGTCTTCGTCGCCGTGAGCGAGTTGACCGATTCGGTGCCGAACGAGACGCTGACCAGGCCCGTATCGTCACCGTTGAAGGCGACGGTGTTGTTCTGCGCGGCGAGAGGGATGTCCTCGCGGCCGGTGCCGACGCGGTCCGGTCCGAATCGCGGTGCGCCGCCGCTGGGGTTGACCGTCACGTTGTGGAGGGCGGTGTTCATTGCAAGGGCCTTCAGCTCTTCCACCGACCAGTCGGGGTGGAGCTGCTTGAGCAGGGCCATCGTCCCCGTCATGTGCGGGCACGCCATCGAGGTGCCGGAGAGCACCCCCGCCTGGCTATCGGGGTTGATGCGGACGCCGGACACGCCGGTCGGCCAGATGCACCCCGTGATCGTCACGCCGTCGCAGGTCCAGCCGGTGAGCGTCGAGGTGATGTTCTGGCCGGGCGCCGTCAGGTCCGGCTTGAGGAACACGGGTGAGTTCGCGAGCGGACCGCGCGAGCTGAAGCTCGCCAGCGTGTCGGCGTACTGCGGGAAACCGCCGTAGCGGAGCGTGGCGTTGACGCCCGATCCGAGCTGGGCCTTGATCGTGTTCCCGTCGCTCTGGGAAACGCTCAGTGAAGGGATCGTGATCGTTGCGTCGGTGCCCGACATGTTGATGATCCCGGTCGTGTTGTTGGCGATGATGACGCCGATCGCGCCGTTGAGCTGAGCATTCTTGACCTTGACCGCGAACGCGCACGTTCCCCGGTCGACGAGCGCGATGTTGCCGGTCATCCCGGGCCACGCCGGTGCGCTGTTGCACCCCAGCGTCGGGGCCGCGCTGCCGTCGTTGGCCAGCACCACGTTCCCCGTGACGCCGGTCGGCGTGAGCGCCGGCCCGAACGTGGCATATCCGGCCAGGTAGTTGCCGGCGATGCCCGCCGGTGTGTTGATCGTCAGCTGAGCGCCGTCCGAGCCGCCCGGATCGACGCTGGCGGCCACCGAGATCGCGCGGGCGGCATTGCCGGGCGACCCCGCGATGAAGTACGTGTCACCCGCATTGCCGGTGGAGCAGACGACGACGACGCCGATCGCCGCCGCGGCATCGGACGCCATCGCCGAGGTGTCGGAGAGACGGCCGAACGACGAGCCCAGCGACATGTTGATCACGTCGAGGTGGTCGGACATGTCACCGTCGTTGTTGGGGTCCATCGCCCAGTCGATCGCCTGGACGGTGAGGCCGGTGGAGCCGCCGCAGCCGAACACGCGCAGCGCGTACAGCGAAGCCAGCGGAGCGACCCCGGGGCCGATCTTCAGCGAGCCGAACGGGTCGCTGGCGTTGTACGGGCCGGGGAAGAACGTGGTGTCATCGCTCTTCACCCCGTACCCGGCCGCGGTCCCGGCGACGTGGGAGCCGTGACCGCCGCAGTCCATCGGGTTCGGGTCCGGCGACGGCGCGTTGCCTCCGGTGTAGGCGTCGCCGGCAAAGTCCCATCCGCCGACCACCTTGGCCGAAGGGAATCCGCCGCCGAGGGTCGTGAAGTTGGCCGTCGCGGCCGCCGCCGCGGTGTAGGTCGCCGCCTGTCCGTCACCGCCGAAGTTCGCGTGGAGGTAGTCGACACCGGTGTCGATGATGCCGATCTTCACGCCGGCGCCGGTGAGGTTCTTGCCGATGCCGAGCGTGTCGGTCCACACCTGCGGCGCGCCGATGAACGGGACGCTCGTGGAGTTCGTCGGATACTCGGGCCGGACGACACGCACGCTCTTGACTCCCGGCAACGCCCTGATCGCGGCGAGCTTGTCCCGGGTCGTGTACACCGAGACCGCGTCGAGGGCCCGCTTCACCCGGAAGATCTCGGTTGCCCCGATGGCCGGGGCGGCGAGCGCCGCGACAGCCTGCTGCTGCGCCGCGTCGATCGCGTAGAACTGGGCCTGCGCCGCCGCCAGGGCTTGAGCCTTGGCCGACGCCGTCTTCAGGCCGGCCGCTCCCGCCATCCTCTGCGCGTAGACCTCGGCGGCGCCCGGGGCGTTGAGCTCCACGAGGACTTGAAGCTGCTCGTTGCGGGCGGCGGCGATCGGTGGAACGATCTTCAACTCGCCGCCGGGCGGCAGCTCCGGCTTCGGGCGTCTCTGCGCTGCGGCCGGCAAGCCGGCCACCAGCGCGCCGAGTGAGATCAGCGCCACGGCGGCGAACCTCTTCGTGCTTGTCCCTTGACGACTCATCCTCTTCTCCTCTCCTCGTTCAGACCTCGATGAGCTTCGATCGAACTCACGACGCGCGTCGCCGCACCCCGGGCGGCGACAAGGCACAAAACAGGGTTCAGTGTCTGGTCGGCGCGGAGGGGAAGGCGACCCTCACGGATGCCGACAAGTTGCCTCGAACTCGTCAAGAAGCCCCGGTGAAAAAACATTGCCGGTGACTATATCATCAAGTCAAGAGCGCTCGTCGCGTACGTTATCTCAATATCTATCTCGAATCGCGTCTCCGCGAGGTCTGCCGCCGCGAGACAACCCCTTTGAGTCCGGGGGCTTCAGCGGACCGTGGAGCCCTGCTCGGTGAGGTCTGCCGGTGCCGGGGACGCAACCCGTGCGCTTCGGCCTCCGCGGCGCGCGCGCCACGAGAGGGGGATCCACGAGCGCGCGTCGACATGATGAGCAACGCGCTCGTCGCCCAACTCCTGCCCGCGGCGCTCACGGCGTTCTTGTTGGCGGGCGTGTTGCTGGTCATCAACCCGGGGCTGGTCGCCATCCTGGCCGGGGTGCTGCCGGCGGCCTACGTCCTCCGCCGGTCGCTGCGCTCGCACCTCCAGCGCTGGATCGAGGCGTTTCACCGCTCGTTCGAGGCGTTCAGCCGCGGCGTCGTCGAGCTCGTCCGCACGCTCGACCTGACGCGCAGCCGCGCCGCCGAGACGATCGAGATGGAACGGCAGCAGCGGCGGTTCGAGGAGCTGCGGGTCGTGAGCGGAGGCATGGCGTTCTCGTGGTCCGCGTACGGGTTCGTGCAAAGCACGGTCGCGACGGTGGCCGGCGTCGTGGTGCTGGTGTTCGGCGGCATCGCGGTCGCCCGCGGCGGCATGACCGTCGGCGCGCTGGTGTCGTTCTACGTCGTCATGGGGTTGTTCAACGCCCAGGTCCGGCAGGGGTTCAACAACGTGCCGCCGATCATCGAGGGCGCGCAGTCGCTGGCCCGGTTGCAAGTCCGGTCGCAATGCTGGTGGACGGCGTCCAAACGCTGGCCCCTACGCCAACGGATCAACTCCTCCACGCGTGCGTTCAAGGTGTGCGGTGGGACCCCGAGCCGCCGCTGCGCTGGGTCGCCGACGCCGCGATGCTGGTTCGTACCGGCGCCGTCGACTGGGAACTGCTTTCCCGAAGAGCGCGAACGCACCGGGTCGCGCCGGTGCTCGCGGTGGCGCTGTCGTACCTGTCGAGGATCCTCGGGCTGGCGATTCCGGCGAGTGCAGTCGAGGCCTGCGTCGTCCCCCCGGCGGCGGCATGGGAGAGGCGGGAACTGCGGCTCCAGGTGAAACCGCTCACCGAACTGCGGCGCCTGCGCCTGCACTGGTACCGGCATCGGCGCCTGAGTGGCGGCGAAGGCGGCCTCAGGGCGCTCCTGCGCTTTCCCGGCTACCTGCGGCGCTTCTGGGGCCTGGGCTCGTTGCTCGAAATGCCCCGCTACCTGGCTCGCGTCCGTCCCGGGATCCGACGCCGGATGGCGGGCGGCGATTAGCTGAAAAATGGAGCGTTGCGGTACCAGGTAACCGAGTAGGGCGGCGCGGCTGCCGGCACGAGGGCTCGTTACGGCCGCCACGACCCTGTGAGTGAACCGCCGCGGGCGCGCTTCCCGACGCCTATGCCTTTCGCTCGGATCGTCGCGCCGGCGCGGAGCGGCGTCGCCGTCTTGACGGACCGGGACCTCGCGACTACGCTCGAGAGAGATCTCAAATTCAGAAGAGCGAACGACGGGGCGATCCCGTCGAGGGAGGATCCGATGAAGATACTTCTGGCCTGTGTCGCGAGCGCGGCGTTCGCCCCGGCGATGGCGCTCGCGGCGCCTCCTGCACTGACGCCGCCCAAGGCGGCGCCGGCAAGAACGCCGATGTTCAGGCTGACGCCGAACCCCGGTGTGGTTCGGAGCTGCGCCCGCGAGCTGACCGTCAAGGTGCAAATCGACAACAACGAGCTGCACAGCAAGTACGGCGCGACCTACAACGCGTCCAACCTCAATGAGGTCAAGGTGTACGTGAAGGGGTCGAACGTCATCCCCGAAGCCAACGAGCTGATGTGTCACTATGCCAGCCAGAACGGGGACATCTTCAACCTCACGTACCGGATCCCGTGTCCCGGTGCGACGCCCGCGAAGAACGGCTACGAACACGCGTACAGGTGCAACAACTAGCCGCGCGGCTGAAGTGACACGGCGGGCAAGCCGCCCCGGTCAGCAGGCCGTCACTTCAGGTGGGGGTAGAACTCGATATCGGCGCGCTCGCCGGCGAGCTGTTTCGCGACGAAAACGATCTGCCCGGTGTGGTACGCCATGTGCTCGACCGCATGGAGGAGGACGCCGGCGCCGGTGCGCGTCATGCCTTGAATGGTGTGGGTCCGGGCGAGGTCGTCGTCGGAGAGGCGGGCGGCGACGGCTTGGCACGCGGTGACGACCTCGCGCAGGCGAGCGACCAGCGCCGTGGCATCCCCACCCTCCGCGGCGGCAAACTCCTCGCGGCGGTGGCGCTCGAACGCGGCGCCGCCGAGACCGGCGAGCACCCACTGCGAGAGGTTGCCGGAGAGATGGAGGAGGAGGTTGCCGACGCTGTTGCACCGTTCGTTCGGCCGCCACCAGACCTCGGCCGGGGCGAGCAACCCGACGCAGTGCTCGATCTTCCGCAGGTACTCGGAGAGGAGGCGATCTTCCTCGCTGACGAGGGCGGCGCACGTTTCGCTCATGGCTTGAATCCTACCCGCCTTCCGGAGGCTTGGGGACACGCGGGCCTCGCACTGAAGCTCGCTGGAGGCCGGGCACGGCAGGATTTCCGTGTGTCAGTTCGGCCTCACCGGCCCACGGGGAAACCGATCCGGCATATCAGGTCCTGGAAACCGGGATGGGCGCGGAGGCGGTCCCACCTCGGCTCGACGGCCGCTTCCGTCAACCAGACGTCGCGGTCCTCGAACGCCTTCTCCAACCATCGCATCGCCGCGACGGCGTCGCCGAGGCCGAGGTGAACCGCGGCGAGGTGCGTCGCCGGGAGGTAGCCGGCTGCCCGGCGGCGCTCGAGCTCCGAGAGCACCGCGCCGGCCTCGTCGCGGTGGCCGATGGCGGCGTGGCAGCAGCCGATCAGGGCGAGGGCTTCGCTGTGCCCGCCCGAGAAGCGCCGTGCACGCTCGGCCGCGGCCAGGGCATCCGCGTAGCGGGCCTGGTGCAGGTACAGCCTGGCGGCGGACACGTGGGCGACCCAGAAGTTCGGGTCGAGCTCGTGCGCTTTGCGGATCAACGGCTCCACTTCATCGTAGCGCCTGGCCTCCAACCTGAAGTCGGCGGAAAGCGCGATGATCAGCGGGGCGCGCGGATCGAGCCGCCGGGCGACGTCGATCTCCGCGATCGCCTCGTCGTGGCGGCCGATGTTCGTCAACAGCCGGCCGAGCACCTGGTGTGCCCTCGCGTTGCTCGGGTTGCGCGCGATCGCCCGGCGAGCGTACCCCTCCGCGCCGGACCAGTCCCAGTTGTACCAGTGACGCAGACCGGTCATCGCGGTCTGGGCCTCGGCGGAACCGGGGTCGAGTTCCAACGCGTGACCTGCCGCCTCCTCGGCTCGGGGGAACGCCTGCCGCGGGTCGGCGCCGCCGGCGATCGGCAAGACGACGTACGTCTGGGCGAGTCCGGCGTATGCAACGGCCATGGCCGGATCGATCTCGATCGCCTGCCGGAAGAACTCGAGGGCGCGCTCGAGGTCCGGCCGGGTCACCCTCCAGAGGTGGAAGCGGCCCTGGAGGTACGCGTCGTAGGCGGCCCGGTCCACCTGCCGCGCCGCCGTCGGATGCGCGGCCCGTTCCGGCGTGAGCTTGACCTGGACCTGTTGGGCGATGGCCCGCCCGATGTCGTCCTGGACGGCGAGGACGTCGCTCAGCTCGCGGTCGTACTGCTGGGCCCAGACGTGGGTCTGGTCGCTGGTGCGGACGAGTTGGACGCTGATGCGCACGCGGTCGGCGTGGCGCCGCACGCTCCCCTCCACCGCGAACTCCACGCCGAGCTCCCGGCCGATCTCGGTGATCGTCTTGCGGGTGCCCTTGTAGCTCATGGCCGAGGTCCGGGCGATGACGCCAAGCCGGTCCGAGGCCAGTCCCCCGAGGTCCGCGATCGTCTCCTCGGTGAGTCCGGCGCTGAAGTACTCCTGCTCGGGGTCCTGGCTCAAGTTTTCGAACGGGAGAACGACGAGCATCACGCGCGTGGCGGGCGCCTCGACGGCGTCGCCCGTGCGGGACGGTGATGATGGCCGCGACCATGCGGCGAGGTTGAAGGCGAGGTCGCGCATCGACTGGAAGCGCTGCGCCGGGTCCTTCTCCAGGCAGTGCCGGACGATGCGATCGATCGCCGGCGGGATGCCGCCGCCGCCTTCCGACAGCGCCGCCGGCGCATCCTTCAGGGTCGCGGCGATCACGCCGGCCCGGCTCAGGCCGGAGAACGGCCGCCGCCCCGAGATCATCTCGTACAGCAGGCAGCCGAACGCGAAGATGTCGCTGCGCGCGTCGGCCTCGCGCCCCTCGAGCTGCTCCGGCGCCATGTACTGCAGCGTCCCGAAGATCTCCCCCCGCTCCGTCAGCGGCGCGGAGGCCGTCTCCTGCGCGGCCGGGTCCACGATGCCGTGGCTCGCCGCGTGCAGCTTCGCGAGGCCGAAGTCGAGGAGCTTCGGCCCGGTCCCGGTGAGCATGACGTTGCTGGGCTTGAGGTCGCGGTGCACGATCCCGCGGTCGTGCGCCGCCGCGAGCGCCACGGCGACCTGGGTCGCCACCTCGAGGGCCTCCTCGAGCGGCATCGGCCCGCGGGCAAGCCGGGCCGCCAGGGTCTCCCCTTCCAGGTGCTCCATGACCAGGAAGTGCGTCCCCCCGTGCTCGCCGATGTCGTGGAGCGTGCAGATCGAGGGGTGCGAGAGCGCCGAGATCGCCCGCGCCTCGCGCTCGAAGCGCTCCCGCATCGCGGGGTCCTCGGCGTGCCGGCCGAGCAACACCTTGATCGCGACGAACCGGCCCAGCCGCGTGTCCTTCGCCTTGTACACCTCGCCCATCCCGCCGGCGCCGAGCGGCGAGACGATCTCGTACGGGCCGAGGAGGGTTCCAGGAGTCAGCGGCATCGATGTCGTCTCAGCGTGTACTCAACGCTGATCCATCCGCCGGGCATTCCCCCGCGTGGCGCCCCCAGAGTGACCCGTGACACGGCGGGCGCGCCGCTGGGGGATCGTGGGGGCGCCAGATGTTTCGAGCAACCCTCGACTGGGGGAAAGGTCCGAACCATCGCCGGAGGTGCGCCGGGCTCAGAAGAACAGCCAGCGCTTCTTGATGTGGAGAGGTTGCTCGGCGGTCCCGAGCTGTGAGGAGTGTCCGGCGAAGTCCGTCGCGACGACGTACAGCTCGACCGTCTTGTTGTCGTGGAACGCCGGCGTGATCTCGACCGTGTACTCGTCGGGGCCGGTGCCGTGAACGGGCAGCTCCTGGTAGGCAGGGGCGCCTTCCTGGCGAGCCATGACCGTGACGCTCTTCACCCGGTAGTCGTCCGTGACGATCACGGAGAGGGTGAACGGCTTGCCCTTTGAGTAGCTCGTCTTGGAGCCGGGCTTCAGCCGCACCACCGGCGGCGCCGTGTCGAGCTGGGCGAGCAGGCTGTCGAGTCGCTGGCGGGCCGCGGCGAAGCGCTCCCGAAAGCGCGCGTCCGGAACCACCTGTGCGAGCGCCTCCAACCCCTTCTCCGGCCGGCGCTCCTTTTCCGCGGCATCGGCCGCGGCAAGTGCGGCGACGAAGCGCGCCTCCGCTTCCCGGGCGGAGTGGATGCCGGCCAGACGGGCCTCGAGGCCGGCGCGGTTCGGCCACGCACGCTGCAACGCCTGCAGTTTCGCGAGCGCCGCATCGCTCTGGCCCTGGCGGAGGAGCGCCTCGGCCTGGGCCTCGAGCGCGACGGCCGCGGTCTCCCGCGCCTGCTGCGCCTCGCGGCCGGCCGGGAGGAGCGCGACGAGAGCGGAGGCCTGCTGGACGGCCGCCACCCAGTTCTTGGCCTTCATCGCCTTCCCGAGCGCCGCGTCGGCCTCGACGCTGCGCCGGGCAAGATCGAGGAGCCGCGCGCCGTTGGGGGAGGCCGCGATGGCGGCACGGCCTGGCGCCGACAGGTCGGCCAGGAGGGCGCGGAGCCTCTCCACGCTTCCGGCGGCGATCGCGTTCTCGAGATCGGCCTGGCTCGCCTCGGCGTTGGGGGAGCCCGCGCCCTGGAGCGTCGCCGGCGTCACGGGCTCCGCCGGCGACGGGGAGTTCGGCACGGCCGGCGCCTGAGCCGCGAGCGGTGTGGCGGCGGGTCGGGCGGTGGGCGCCAGGATCGCTCTGCCGACGAGGAGGGCCGCGACGATGACCGCCACGGCGCCCCCCGCGGCGAGCAGGAACCAGGGTGCTTGCTTCTTGGCCGGGGGTTTCGGGTTTGCTGCAGGCTGGGCGACTGCGGCGGGAGCGGACGCGGCCGGCGCCCCTTGACCGGCATCGGCTCCGGCGGCCTGGACGGCGGGCACGGGGACGTCCTCCGGCAGGATCAACGTCGGCTGGGTTTCCGCCGGTACGGCCGCGACCGGGCGCCGCCTCGCCCTTCGGCACCGTTTCCGTGCCCGCGCAGCCGTCCGGCGGGGGGAGCAGGGAAGGGACGGTGGAGTGGGGATTCGGAGCGTCGGCCAAGGAGATCGGTTGCGGTGTGACCACCAGGCCGAACTGGGCCGCGATGTGCCGCTGTGTGCTGCCCGGCGCGGGCTTGGCGACCCTCGCGGTCGGCTGTGAGGAGTCGCACTCCTGGAGGATCTTGGTGAACTCGTCCGGGTCGCGAGGGAAGCGAGCCTGCACCGCGGCCAACGCCTCGTCGAGCGCCTCGGCGGAGGCGTACCTCTCCTCGGGTCTCTTGGCGATCGCCTTGAGCACGATCCCCCGCAGGTCGTCGGGGACGCGGCCGTCCGGGTCGCCGAGCGCGAAATCGAGAGGCGGCTTGACGAGGTGCCCGGCGATCAGCTCCTCGGGGCTGGTGCCGGGGAACGGGCGGTTGCCGGTGAACAACTCGTAGAGCACCACGCCGAACGAGTAGATGTCGCTGCGCTGGTCCACCTTGTCGGGCGACGTGCCGAACTGCTCGGGCGACGCGTACAGGAGCTTGCCGAGGAACGTCCCGCTCACCGTCAGAGCGGTGGTGCTGGTGATGACTTTGGCGATGCCGAGGTCGATGAGCTTGACCATGGGCTGGCCGAACTCGTCCCAGGCCACCATGATGTTGTCGGGCGAAATGTCCCGGTGGACGATCCCCTTGCGATGGAGGAAGCCGAGCCCGGTCAGCGTCTGACGGGCCAGGTCGAGCGAGAGCCTCAGGGACGGGGCGCCGACCCGCTCGAGCATCTGCTGCAGCGAGACGCCCTCGACGTATTCCATGACGATGAAGCCGCGGCCCGCCTCATCGAACGCGAAGTCGTACATCTGCGCGATGTTCGGGTGGCGCAACTTGACCGCCATCTGGGCCTCGCGCAGGAACCGGGCGCGCAGACCCTCGTTGGTCTCGTGCTGCGGCCGCATGACCTTGATGACGCGGATCTCGTCGAGCAGGCGGTGGCGCACCTTGTAGATCGTGCCCATGCCCCCCTCGTGCAGCTTCTCCAGGAGCTCGTACTTGCCATCGAGGTAATCGTACTTTTCCATACTGCCCTCAACCAAACGCAATCGAAACTCGTTCCAGACTACAATCTTGAATCGTAGCACGGCCGGTAGCGGACCGAACGGCCATGACGTTGCACCCCGACCGTCCGCCAAGGCCGTCCGGGGCCATCTCTCGGGCGAGCCGAAGTCGTCCGGCTGGCCAGGCTACGGTCGGGCGCGGGTTTTTGCGCGATACTGTCGCGGTCACGGTCCGCGCGCCGATGGCTCAATGGATAGAGCATCTGACTTCGGATCAGACGGTTGGGGGTTCGAATCCCTCTCGGCGCGCCACCTCCTCCGCCGGCGGCACGGGTGCGTGTGATAATGCCCGGCCGGCGCCGGGCGGCCTCGGCTGCAGCGGAACCGCCCAGGCGCGGCGCGCGGCCGGCAGGGCCCTCGAGCCGACCCGGCGGAGGTGAGGCGTGGCGAGCAAGGTCTTGGCGGCGGTGGTGGCGGCGAGCGTGCTTGCGTTCCTGGGCGGCGTCCGCCGCCGACGAAGTTGACCCGTTCCTCTGGCTCGAGGACGTGCAGGGCGCCCGGGCGCTCGCCTGGGTGAAGGAGCAGAACGCCCGCACCACCAAGGTGCTGGAGGCCGTGCCGGAGTTCGCCCCCACGGTCGCGAAGACGCTCTCGATCCTCGACTCCAAGGAGAAGATCCCATACCCGGAGCTGCTCGGCCTTGCGGTGTACAACTTCTGGCGCGACGGTGAGCACCAGCATGGGCTCTGGCGCCGCACCACGCTCGCCTCGTACCGCACCTCGTCCCCGGCGTGGGAGACGGTGCTGGACGTGGACGCCCTCGCCAAGGCCGACGGCGTCGACTGGGTGTTCCACGGCGCCCAGTGCCTGGCGCCCGAGTACCGGCGCTGCATGATCACGCTGTCGCGCGGCGGCTCCGACGCCGCCATCGTGCGCGAGTTCGACACCGTCGCGAAGCAGTTCGTGGCCGGCGGCTTCGCGTTGCCCGAGGCGAAATCGCGGGTGGCGTGGCGCGACCTCGACACGCTTTGGGTCGGCACCGACTTCGGCCCGGGTTCGCTGACCTCGTCGGGGTACCCGCGCATCGTGAAGCTGTGGACGCGCGGCACGCCGCTCGCCGAGGCGAGGACCGTGTTCGAGGGCCGGCCCGAGGACGTCTCGGTGGGCGGGGCGACCGAAATCCTCTCCGACGGCCGCTACGACGTGGTCACACGCATGCCGGCGTTCTTCCGCCAGCAGACGTTTCTGATGCTCGGCGGGCGGCTGGTCAAGCTCGACCTGCCCGAGGACGCCGAGCTGCAGGCTTTCTTCCGCGACCGTGTGGTGTTCTCGCTGCGCTCCGACTGGACCGTCGCCGGCGGTACCTACCGTGCCGGCTCGCTGCTGGCGATCCCGCTCGACGAGTTGCTGCGCGGCGACCGCCGGTTCGACGTGCTGTTCGAGCCTTCCGACCGGGTCTCGCTCGCCAGCGTCGCGCGCACCGCCGACCGCCTGCTCGTGTGCGTTCTCGACCACGTGCACAGCCGGGCCAGCTCGTTCACGCTCGTGGGCGGCGCCTGGACGAAAGCGGAGATCACGCTGCCGGGGATCGGCACCGCCAACCCGGTGGCGGCCAGTGACGAGACGGACACGTTCTTCCTCTCCTACCAGGATTTCCTGACGCCTCCCTCGCTCTGGCTCGGCGACAGCGGCAGGCCGCTCGCGAAGGTGAAGGCGATGCCGGCGTTCTTCGACGCGTCCGGCATCGCGGTCCAGCAGCTCGAGGCGGTTTCCAAGGACGGCACCAGGATTCCGTACTTCCTCGTCACGCCGCGGGGGTTCAAGGCGGACGGCGCCGCCCCGACGCTGCTGTACGGCTACGGCGGGTTCGAGGTGCCGGAGCTGCCGATGTACAGCGGCGTCGTCGGTTCGGCGTGGCTCGACCGCGGCGGCGTCTACGTCCTCGCCAACATCCGCGGCGGCGGCGAGTTCGGACCCGCGTGGCACAACGCCGCCGTCAAGGCCAACCACATGCGCAACTTCGAGGACTTCGCCGCGGTCGCCCTTGACCTCATCGCGCGGAAGATCACCTCGCCGCGCCACCTCGGCATCATGGGCGGCTCGCAGGGCGGCCTGCTCGTCTCCGGGACGTTCGCGCTGCGGCCCGAGCTGTTCCACGCGGTGGTCGCACAGGTGCCGCTCGCCGACATGCGGCGCTTCAACCACCTGCTCGCCGGCGCCAGCTGGACGGCGGAGTACGGCGACCCGGACAAGCCCGAGGACTGGGCGTACATCAAGACGTGGTCGCCGTACCAGCTGCTGCGCAAGGACGCCCATTACCCGACGCCGTTCTTCTGGACGAACACGCGCGACGACCGCGTCCACCCGGCGCACGCGCGCAAGATGGCCGCCAAGCTCGAGGCGCTCGGGCACCCGGTCTACTACTTCGAGAACACCGAGGGCGGCCACGGCACCGGCGCGGTCAACAAACAGACCGCGTACGTCACCGGCCTGCAGTACGCGTACCTGTGGAAGATGCTGCGCTAGCGCCGGCTCGCCGACGGTCCTCTGTGCCCTCGCCGTCATCACGAGGCCCGGAAGGCGGTCGCGGCGTCGGGAGGACGCCCTCGGACCCGAGCCTGCGGCTCAGAGGCCGAGCGGGGGCTTCAGCACGACGCCGCGGCCCGACCGGCCGTCAATGCGGACGTCGAGAGGCGAATCGAGCCGAACGTGCCTCAGGAAACGTGTCTCGGCTTCGGCGGGGCGGTGCGAGAGCCAGTCGAAGTCGACCCGCCCACGGCCGCCCCTGGCGTGGACGGTGAGGTATCCGATTCCGAACGACGTGATGTTCTGGAAGAAGTGGGTGCCCTCCGAAGGCATCACCGGGACGTCGGCAAGCTCGGTCTCGATGATCACGCGGGCGCCGGCGATCTGGTGCCACTCGACCGGAAGCCCCAGCCAGCGGTCGGACGTCCCCCACCGGCCCGGCCCGATCAGGAGGTACGGCCTGCCGTCCTCGGCGAGCGCCCGGTTGATCTGTTCGACCTCGCCTGCCACCGCCACGGTCTGCGCGCGGTCGAACGTTTCGGGCTTGACGTACACGACGTCGCGGATGTTCTGCACCCGGCCCTGGCCGAGCGCCTGTTCGGAGAAGCACAGGACGCCCGCCGGAGAGGTTTCTCGCAGCGCCTCGTCGAGGTCTTCGCTGCCGACGTCCACCACCAGCGGCCGGAGCTGAAGCACGGCGAACTCACCGGGCTCGCCGCGCGCAGGGAGGTTGACGGCGAACTCCACCTCCACCGGACAGCTCAGCGCCCGCTCCCCGCGCGCGAGCAGCCCGGTCAGAATCCTGGAGAGGGGGAAGATCCCGGTCTTGAGGATGGGCGCAAACGTCACGAGGCGGATGCCCGGCCGTGAAACGCCGTCGTATACCGCATCGTTGTCCGGCGAGTACACCGAGCCGACCTGGTGGAGAGTACCGTCGCGCTCGGCCGTTTCGAGCGAAAGCGGGACGAGGGCGTCGGGGTGCCCGGGCTCGCCGAGGGTCGACGCATGCTCGAGGTCGAGCGCGTAGAACTCCCGTTGCGCGCTCTCGAGCACCCCTTCGGTCGAGGAGAACTGGGGCACGTTGCGTGGCGATCCGGGCGAGAAACGTACGGCTTTGCCGCCCTCCACGACCGTCCGCCCGAACCCGAGCGCGACGGCGGCGAGTCCATCCTCTGGCTTGAGCCCGAGAACCGGGTAATAGTTGCGGGAGCACGCCACGCCCGCGAACGACGGATAGAAGCGACGCCCGTGCGGCCGCCCCACCATCTCCTGGACGACGACCGCCATCTTCTCCTCCTCAGGCCGGTGCGGGGTGTTGGCGACGTACGCCTTGGCGTTCTTGGAAAACGTGGAGGCGTAGACGAGCTTCACCGCGGCTGCAAGGTCGGCCAGACGAACCCGCGCGTCGGGGTCGGCGTTCGTGAGCATGAAAGTCCGGTAGATGCCGGCGAACGGTTGATCGTAGGAGTCCTCGAGCAGGCTCGAGGAGCGGACGGCAAGGGGGCCGCGCGCGCGCTCGACGATCGCGACCAAAGAGGGTTCGAGCGTGGCCGGGAGCGGCGCCCGCAGGAACTCCTCCTCGACGGCTTCATCCGAGGCGTCGGAGAGGGCGACCGCCCAGAGATCGCCTTGCCCCATGAACTCGTCGAACACGTCGGTGCCGATCACGGCGGCGGGCGGCACGAAGATGCGCACACCGTCCTGGGCCGTCGGCTCGCGCGCGAGCAGCGCGTTGATGAACCCAAGCCCCCGACCCTTGCCGCCCATGGACCCGGTGCCGATCCGCACGAAACCGGAGAGGCCCTCGAACCCCCGCGGAGTGAAATCGGCGACGACACCGCGGCGTGCCTCGGACTGGAGCCCGGCGAAGGCGTCGATGAGGTACGTCCGCAACTCCTCCACGTCCTTGAAGTCCGACACCTTCCGGGGCCGGATGCGCGCGGCGAGCGCGAACTCGGTGCGCGCCAAGCACCAGTTGGAGAAGTGGTTCCTCGAGGCGTGGTGGCGCAGCGTCTCGCCCGGCACCGTTCGCAGCGCCTTCGCCATCCCGGCAAGGTCGGGGACCCTTGCCACTTCGGCGCCGGTCGCCGGTTCGACGAATACGAAGTCGCCGAAACCGAGGCTCGACTGGATGAAGCGGCGCAGCTCGTCGAGCAGCCAGGGAGAGTGCTTGTACAGGAACGCCGCGCCGAGGGCGTGGGCGCGTTCGGCGAGCGACTCGTCGGTCGACTGCAGCAGCGCTGGCATGTCGGGGTCCAGGGCCTTGACCCGTCGCAGGAACTCCAGGCCGGCCTCCGGGTCGCTCTCGCCGGCCCTTGGGAAGCGGGCATCGGAAATGACCCCGAGCGTCGTCCCCCGGAACTCCTCGAACAGCTCCCACCCCTCCTCGAACGTCCCGGCGAGCAGGATCTTCGTGCGCGCCTTCATCCGGCGCAGGCGTTGGCGAGCGTTGACCCCGTCCGCCATCAGCGCTTGCGTCTGCTTGGTCAGTTCGGCGTACAGCATCGGGAGGTATGCCGAGTAGAACCGGACCGAGTTCTCGATCAGGATGATCGTTCGCACGCCGGCGAGTGCGGTATCGCGTTGCGCGTTGCGGCGGTCCTCGATGAGCTTGATGATCGCCAGGACCAGCGCCACGTCCCCGCGCCACACGAACACCTGGTCGAGCAGCGGTGGCTGGTTGATCTCCTTGACCCGGTTGGCCTCGAAGTGGGTGTCGGCGAGCATCACGACCGGCAGGTCGGAGTGGAGTTCCTTGACGGCGCGGGCGAACGCCCGGACGTCCATCCCGCCGAGACGGGGCATCGTGATCACGAGGTCGAACGGCCGCTCTCGCAGCGTCGCCAGGGCCTCCTGGCCCGTCTCGACCTGCGTAATGCGCGGTGACGTCGCGAGGTTCAGCTCGTAGAACTCGGCGTCGAGGCTCTCCGAGAGCTGGCCGTCCTCCTCGAGGATGTACGAGTCGTACAGCGAGGAGACGAGCAGCACCTCGCGCACCCGGTACCCCATCAGGTCGCGGAGCATCGCGTGGGTCGGGTCGTACTCCGAGAGGGCGTCCGGCTTGTCCCAGGCGTTCATGGTCTCGGTCCCCGAACTGATTATCGCCGAAAGGAATGCGGAACACCGGTACCAGGTACCTCGCTGTTCCATTCTTGTGTTGCGGCCGGGACCGGGCACGGCTGACCGCCCGGTGGCGCCGCTGCCCTCGGAGGCCGGAAGAAATTCGACTCGATGGCGGCAGGGGCCGGGGGAGCGTAGATTGATAGTGAGCCGAAGGCCGTTTTTCGAGCCCCGACTCGGAGGCGGATATGCGGTCACGGCTGCTGGTGGCGGTTCTGGCGAGCGGGTTGGCGGTGTGGGCGGGGTCGGCGTGGAGTCAAAGCCGGGGTGGCGGACACGTCGGCGGCGGCCGGTCCTTCGGCGGCCACGTCGGCGGGAATGGCCACCAGGGCGTTGTGGGCCACCCCGGTTCGGTCGGCCGTGCCGGCGCCGGCGGTCACGGGGTAGGCACCTTCCACGGGGGCGGCGGCGTCTACCGAGGGGGTAGCGGCGCCTACCGGGGGGGCGGTCGCCACTGGGGTGGTCACCGTGGATGGGGCGGGTACTCCGGGTGGGGGGGATATTACCCATGGGGCTCATACCTGAGCTTCCCGTTCTGGTGGGGCGGGGGCTACGGTTGGGGGTCGTCCTACTGGTCGGGGTGGCCATACGGGTACGGGTATTACCCCTATGACGGCTATTACGGCACGGATCCCGACTCCGCTCCATCGTACGGCGTACAGGGGTCGTTCGGTTCCGGGTACGAGACGGCGCCGGTCGCCGGTCCCACACGGGTCGACCTCCAGGTGTCGCCCCAGAGCGCGTTGGCGGTTCTCAACGGGGTGGTCATCGGCTCAGTGGACCAGTTCCAAGGCGCCGGCGGGCTCAATCTCGAGGCCGGCAGGTACACCCTCGAGTTCCGCGCGCCCGGCTACCGCAGCAAGGTGTTGGACCTCGACATCGGGGACCAGGCCAAGACCCTGATCAGCCTCGAACTCCCACGTGACCCGGCGAGCGTTGCCGCGCCGCCCGTCCCGCCGTCGCCGGGGCTGCCGTACGGAAGGACGTTCACCCCCGACTTCGGACCCGCGACGGCCCAAGCGCACGCCGGCCCCACCTCCCCGGTGCGAGGCGAACTCCCCCACCGCAACGACGCCGACGCGACTCGACAGGCGCCGGCCGCAGCGCCGGGCATGGGCGCGCTGAGGTTGCGCGTGACCCCGCCGAACGCCGCCGTGTACCTCGACGGCGTCCTCCTGGGTACGGGGGACGAGTTCGGCCGACTCCAACGCGGGATCGCGGTCACGCCCGGCGCGCACCGCATCGACGTCGTGGCGCCAGGGCTCACCGGGAAGACGCTCCAGGTCGACGTCGGAGCCGGAAAGGAACAGGAGCTCTCGGTCACCCTCGAGTGACGCAGACCGTGACGCTCCAGTAGCACGGCCGACCACGAGGCTGCGAGAACGGGCGGCCGCGCCGCGCCGCCGGGTTGCTCCGCCGCCCTCCGCAACCTTCCCCACGTTGAGACGTAGAATCGGCCGCTCACGAAAGGAGTGAACCGATGAAGGCGAAGGGGTTGTGGACCGTGGCGTTCGCCGTCGCCACCCTGGTGACGATCCCCGTCGTGGCGACGGCGCAAATGGTGACGCTGCCGCCGGACGGCAAGAACCAGAAAGCGTCGGTGTCGCAGTGGATCGGCCTCGTCGAGGTCAACGTGACCTACAACTCGCCCAAGGTCACCGCCCCCGACGGCACCGACCGGACCGGCAAGATCTGGGGCCAGCTGGTGCCGTACGGGATGGCGAACCTGGGCTTCGGGACGTGCGGCGACCAGTGCCCGTGGCGCGCCGGCGCCAACGAGAACACCGTGTTTCGGGTCTCCCACGACGTCAAGGTCGAGGGGCAGCCGCTGCCGGCCGGCGCCTACGGCCTTCACATGATCCCGGGACGGGAGGAGTGGACGATCGTCTTCTCGAAGAACTCCACCTCGTGGGGGAGCTTCTTCTACGACAAGGCCGAGGACGCGCTGCGGGTCACCGTCAAGCCCAAGAAGTGCGAGTACAACCACTGGTTGACCTACGAATTCACCGAGCGGCAGCCGGACCGGGCCACGGTGGCGCTGAAGTGGGAGTACCTCGAGGTCCCCTGGACGGTCACCGTGGACGACGCCACCGAGCTCTACGTCGAGAACCTGCGCCGGCAGCTGCGCAACGCGCCCGGGTTCAACTGGCAGGGGTGGCAGCAAGCCGCCAACTTCTGTCTGACCAGCAAAACCAACCTGAAGGAGGCGCTCGGCTGGGCGCAGAACGCCGTCACCCTGCCGTACATCGGCGAGGAGAACTTCTACACGCTGCGCACGCTCGCCGACCTCCAGGCCGCCAACGGCATGAGCGCCGAGGCCGAGAAGACCTGGCGGCAGGCGATCGACCACCCGACCGCAACCGTCATGGACCTGCACCAGTACGGCCGCCAGCTCCAGGCCCGGGGGGAGAACGAGAAGGCCCTGGCGGTGTTCGAGCTGAACGCCAAGAGACACCCGGGCTCCTGGCCGGTCAACGTCGGCCTGGCGCGCGGCTACGGCGGGGTCGGCCGCACCGCGGAGGCGCTCAAGTACGCGAAGCTCGCGGTCGCGCAGGCGCCCGACGAGGCGAACCGGAAGAACCTGGAGAAGATGGTCGGAGAGCTGGAGGCGGCCATCAAGGCGAAGAAGTGAGATCGGGGTAGGCAGGTTCTCGCGGGGCGGGCGGACGTGCCCGCCCCGCGAGACGGCGTGGGCGAGCCCCGCCCTGTTGCGTCGCTCAGGTGGGACGCAACCCAGAATCGGCGCGTCGCCAGAGAAGAGGCCGAGAGCCCTGGGTCAGGCGCCGGGGTCGGCGGCCGAGGGGCTGTGGATCGAAGGGACCTTAGCGCCCACCGGGCGGACATAGGTGCGGTGCTGGCCGCGGTGGTGGATGGCGTCGAAGCGCAGCCCCCACATCATCCCGGCGAGCCGGCCAGCGAGCGCATTCCAAACCGCTTCACCCCCCTTCGACCGTCGCGATCGAAATTTCGGGTGAAAAAGGCCCCGTACCCATCCCGCAGCGATCTGTCCCGGTCGTTGAGAACCTGGCCGGTGTGTATACTCAGCCATGGATCAAGACAGCTGTTTTCCTGCACGGGAATGACCATCCCCGACTCCTTTCCTCTGCTCCATCTCTTGCTTGCAGTCGTTGGTCTGGGTGTGGGATGTGCGACCCTGCCGAAGGTTTCTGAAACGATTGACGAGGTGCCCGCCGGCCGGAAACCTCGTCAACTGGTCTCCGCCAAAGGCCTGCTCTCTCCCGAGACCAGCCGGGCGATCATGGAACGGCTCAAGCGATCGGTTGAGCCGACGGACCTCCTTGATCGCCAAATTGCTGTCATGGAGTCCGTCAGTCAGAGCCCCCTGACCAAGGGGAACAAGGTCACTCTGCTCGTTGACGGGCCGGCGACGTACGCGGCGATGTTCAAAGCCATCCAGGATGCCCGCGTCAATATCGACCTCGAGAGCTACATCTTCGAGGATGACGCGACCGGGCGCAAATTTGCCGATCTGCTGCTGCAGAAGCAGGCCGCGGGCGTTCAGGTCAATCTCATCTACGACAGCATCGGGAGCTCGAACACGACCGCCGCTTTCTTCCAGCGCCTGCGCGACGGCGGGGTTCAGGTCGTCGAGTTCAACCAGATCAATCCACTCAAGGCCCATGGCAAGTGGGGACTCATCCATCGCGATCACCGCAAGATTCTGGTCGCCGACAGCAAGGTCGCCATTGTCGGCGGCGTCAACATCAGCCAGGTCTACTCGAGCGGCGTTTCCAGAAGAAAGGTGGCCGTCAAGCCGGCGTTGCCCTGGCGTGATACGGACGTTCAAATCGAAGGCCCCGGCGTGGCGGAGTTCCAGAAGCTCTTCCTCGATACATGGCTGAAGCAGAAGGGTCCAGAACTCGCAACCCCGAGCTACTTCCCTCACCTCAAAGAGGAAGGCACCGCCCTGGTGCGAGCGGTCGGCAGCACGCCGGGAGAGACGAACCGGCTCACCTTCGTCGCGTACGTGTCCGCCATCACCTTTGCGGAGCATTCCGTCCATCTGACCAACGCCTATTTCATCCCCGACGACCAGATCCTGAAGGCGTTCACGGATGCCGCTCGGCGCGGCGTCGACGTCGAGCTCATCGTGCCGTCGACGACCGATTCCCGCCTGGTGCTCGATGCGCAGCAGTACAACTACTCGCGGCTTCTGAAGGCCGGAGTCAAGGTCTACGAGCGCCACAACGCCCTTCTGCACGCCAAGACGGCCGTCATCGACGGCGTGTGGTCGACGGTCGGTTCGACCAACATGGACTACTGGAGCTTTGTCAGCAACGACGAGGTGAACGCGGTCATCCTGAGCCGTGAGGTCGCGGTCGAGATGGAGAAGATGTTCGCCACGGACCTTGCCCAATCCGACGAGATCCGATGGAATACGTGGAAGCGAAGGCCCTTTGCGGACAGGATCAGAGAATGGGTCGCCCACCTGTTTCTCCGATGGCTGTAGGGAGTGACGGAACGGTAAGGGGTCGGACCGTCGGGCAGGCGGTCCTCGCCTCCCCAGCGGTGTTTGCCTGCAAACGCCAACCTTCGCCAGTTGAGGGTCGGCCCTTCGGCGGATGCGGCTGAGCCGTCGGCCGACGGGAGGGTCGGCCGCTGTCGCGGATCGCCTCGGTGTGGCACGCGTCGCCGACAACGGCCGCTACGTCGGGAGGCGGGCGGGCCGGGGTCAGGCGCCGGGGTCGTCGGCCGAGGGCCCGTAGATCGAGGGGACCTTGCCGCCCATCGGGCGGATATAGGTCGACAGCTGGCCGCGGTGGTGGACCGCGTCGAACAGCAGCCCCCACATCATCTCGCCGAGCGGCGCCTTCCACGCGACGTGCCCGTCCATCACGAACTCGGCCTCCTGCTCCCACGCCTTCTTGTCGACGCGCGCGACCCGCTCGAGCAGCTGCGCCTGCGCCTTGTCGAGCGCGGCTGCGGCCGTTGCGACGCCGCCGTCCGCCTTCGGCTCGCTCCAGTCGACCCGACGCTTCTCGAGGAGCGTCACGGCGCTCGTCGCCGACCCGGCCAGCATCCAGGCCAGCTCGGCTGCCGACCGCGACTTCGGGTGGGGCCGGTAATCGGCGCGCTCCGGCGGCAGGGCCCGGACCACCTTGACGAAGGCCGGCGCCTCGGCCTTCAGCCGTTGCACGAAGAACTCCTGATTCGTCATGTCAGCCTCCCGTTCCACACTCCGTCTGGGCAACGGGGCCCCGCGGAACCGGAATTCCCCGCCCGCAGCCTGCCCGTCCGCGCTTGTCTTTGCCGCCGCCCCTGGGGTACCCTCCCCGCGGTCTTGGGGGGGCAAGCCGTCCGAACGGTTGCTCAGGCGAGGAGTCGCGGCGTGGGATATCACTGCGTGGTCTGCGTCAAGCAGGTGCCCGACACCAAGGGGATCACCGGCGAGGCGATGAGGGACGACGGCACGGTCAACCGCGCCGCGCTGCCGGCGATCTTCAACCCCGAGGACCTCAACGCGCTCGAAACCGCGCTCGCGATCCGCGACCTACACGGCGGCACTGTGACGGTCGTCACCATGGGCCTGCCCAAGGCGTCGGACGTGCTCCGCGAGTCCCTGTTCCGCGGCGCCGACCGCGCCGTCCTCGTCACCGACCGGCGCGCGGCCGGCTCGGACACCCTGGCCACCAGCTACATCCTGGCGTGCGCCGTCCGCCGCCTCGAGGCCGACATCGTGCTCTGCGGCCGCCAGGCGATCGACGGCGACACCGCCCAGGTCGGTCCCCAGCTCGCCGAGAAGCTCTCGTTCACGCTCGTCACCTACCTCGAGGAACTCCTCGAGCTGCGCGGGCGCACGCTGCGGGCCAAACGGAACCTGGGTCACGGCTGGGAGATCGTGGAGACGGAACTGCCGGTGCTCGCCACCGTCCTCGACACCGCCAACACGCCGCGGCCGCCGGCGGCCCGGAGGGTGATGAAGTTCAAGAAGGCGCGCTGCCGCAGCGAAGTCGAGGGGGCCGTCGGACGCGAGCTGGCCGCGGCGGGCGACGACGAGAGGGCGGCCGAGGCCGCCAGGCGGTGCGGCGAGCTCGCCGCGCGCGGCCTGCTCATCGAGCAGTGGAACCTGGACGACGTCGGCGCCGACCTCGCCTGGTGCGGGTTCAAGGGCAGCCCGACCAAGGTTCACCGGGTGCAGTCGATCGTGCTGACCGGCGGGGCCTACCGCGAGTACCCGGCCACCGACCCTGGCGCGGCGCAGCTCGTCCGCGAGCTCATCGAGGACCACACCATTGGCTAGGCGGCCGGCGAGGGGCGGGCGATGATCGAGGTCAACCGGCAGGGCGAGGTCTGGGTGTTCGCGGAGCAGGAGGGCGGCGCGCTCGCCGAGGTGTCGCTCGAGCTGCTGGGCAAGGGCCGCGAGCTGGCGGACACGCTCGGCGTGCCGCTCGGGGCGGTGCTGCTCACCGCCGCGGACGGCGAGACGGCCGCGGCCCGGCTCGGCCAGTACGGCGCCGACAGGGTCTACCTCGTCGAGCACGACCTGCTGCGCCACTACCAGACCGCGGCGTACGCCCGCGTCGTGTGCGAGCTCGTCTCGGCCTGGTCGCCGCAGGTCGTCCTGTACGGCGCCACCGCGCTCGGGCGCGACCTCGCGCCGACCGTGGCGAGCGCGCTGAAGTGCGGGCTGACCGCGGACTGCACCGACCTGCAGATCGGCGACCACACACCGCCCGGGAGCAAGGAGCTGCAGAAGAACCTGCTCCTGCAGATCCGCCCGGCGTTCGGGGGCAGCATCATCGCCACCATCGTGAACTACGACCGCTGGCCGCAGATGGCCAGCGTCCGCGAGGGCGTGATGGTGATGCCGCAGCCGGACGGCCGCAGGCGGCCCGCGCTGGTGCGCCACGCCGCCGCCTTCGACGGCTTCCGGCCGCCGCTCGCGATCCTGGAATCGGAGCGCAGGGCGAAGAAGGTCAACCTCAAGGCGGCCCGCGTCATCGTCGCCGGCGGGGCCGGCGTCGGGGACAAGGCGAGCTTCCGCCTCATCTGGGAGCTGGCGAACTGCCTCGGCGGCGCGGTCGGGGCGAGCCGGGCGGCGATCGACCTCGGTTTCGTGGACAAGGACCACCAGGTCGGACAGACCGGCACGACGGTCCGCCCCGCGCTGTATATCGCCTGCGGCATCTCCGGCGCGGTTCAGCACCGCGCCGGCATGGAGGAGTCCGCAAAGATCCTGGCGATCAACACCGACCCCTCCGCCCCGATCTTCGCCGTCGCCCACTACGGCATCGTGGGCGACCTCAGGGTCGTCATCCCCAAGCTCATCCGCGCGGTCCGCAGCGGGGCGAAGGCCGAACAGCTCGGCGAGCCGCTCGCGCCGCCGGCGGCCGAACCCGGCGGGACGTGGGGATAGAGGGACGACGATGGGCAACTTCTTCCTCGACAACGCCGACATCCAGTTCCTCTTCGAGCACATGGACCTGCGCCTCCTCTCCGAGCTCTTCGAGGAGGGGTTCCGCTTCCACGCCGAGTTCGACTTCGCCCCCGAGGACGCGGCCGACGCCCTCGACAACTACCGCCGCATTCTGACCTCCCTGGGCGAGCTGGCGGCCGACGTGATCGCGCCCACCGCCGCCGAGACCGACCGGGTCGGCAACGTCCTCCACGAGGACGGCAGCGTGAGCTACGCCCCCGGGATCGCCGACGCGATGGTGCGTCTGAGCCAGGCCGGCCTCATGGGGTTCATCCTCCCGTACCGCTTCGGCGGCCTCAACGCCCCGCTTCTCGCCTACACGATGGCAACCGAGGTCGTCAGCCGGGCCGACGCCTCCCTGATGAACCTCTTCGGCCTGCAGGGGATCGCCGAGACGATCAACGCCTTCGCCAGCGAGGAGATCAAGGCGTCGGTGCTGCCGGACATGGCGGCGGGCCGGAAGAACGGCGCGATGGTCCTCACCGAGCCCGACGCCGGCAGCGACCTGCAGGCGATCAAGGTGCGCGCCTTCCAGGACGGGACGGGCCACTGGTTCGTCCAGGGCGTCAAGCGCTTCATCACCAACGGCTGCGGCGAGGTCCTGCTCGTGCTCGCCCGCAGCGAGGCGGGGATCGCCGACGCCCGCGGCCTCTCGCTCTTCCTCGTCGAGCGCGGGCCGCGCGTGCGGGTCCGCCGTCTCGAGGACAAGCTCGGCATCCACGGCAGCCCGACCTGCGAGCTCTTCTTCGACGACGCCCCGGCGCGGCTCGTCGGAGCGCGCCAGCGCGGCCTCGTCACCTACGTCATGAGCCTGATGAACGGCGCCCGCATCGGGATCGCGGCCCAGGCGCTCGGCATCGGCGAGGCGGCGTACCGGGTGGCGCGCGAGTACGCCGCCAAGCGCAAGCAGTTCGGCGTCGCGATCGACACAATCCCCGCCGTCCGCGAACTCCTCGTCGACATGAGCGTGGAGCTGCAGGCGGCGCGCGCCCTGACCTACTACGCGGGCTTCTGCGTCGACCTCGAGACCGGCACGTCCCGCCGGATCGAGAGCGGGGCCGCGGGGGACGAGGCCAAATCGCTGCCGCAGGAGCTGCGCCGGCTCAAGCGCGCCAACGCGATGCTCACGCCGATGAGCAAGTACGTCGCCTCGGAGATGTCGATGCGGGTCGCCAACAGCGCCATCGCCGTCCTCGGCGGCAGCGGCTACATGAAGGACTACGCCGTCGAGCGCCACCTGCGCGACAGCCGCATCACCACCATCTACGAGGGCACGAGCCAGCTCCAGGTCGTCGCGGCGATGGGCGGCGTCGCCGCGGGCACCGCGCGCTCCGTCGTGGAGAGCCTCCTCGATCGGCCGTGGACGGAGGCGGTGCGGCCGCTGACCGCGCAAGTCCGGGAAGGTCTCGCGCTCCTCGACGAGGCGGTCGCGTTCGCGAAGGCGCAGCCGGGCGCCGGCTACGCCGCGCTCTACGGCCGCAAGCTCGTGGACATGGCGTGCGCCCTCGTGATCGCGGCCCTGCTCTGCGGCCAGGCGGCCGCGAGCGAGCGCAAGCTCGCCGTCGCCGGGCGGTGGCTGGCCGTCAAGCTCCCCGAGCTGCGCATGAACCGCGACCTCGTCTGCTCCGGCGACGAGCGCACCGTCGCCGAGTTCGAAGCCCTCGCCACGTCCTGACTCCGCCCCAGAGCCAGGGCCGCGTGGGGCGGGCGCCCTCGCCCGCCCGGCGGTCGCGCCGCACAGCGCTCGTCCCCTGTGCCGGGTTTCGGCGAGAACCAGAACGGCCCGCTTTCGTAGGAACAGATGTGCGAGCCACTGCGCTTGTCGCAACGTCGATCGCGGTCGCGTGCGCCGCCGGCGTCTCGGCCGATGAGTCGCTGCGCGGCCCCGAGATCCGCATCGCCCGCGCCGCCGGGCCGATTACGGTGGACGGGGATCTCTCCGACCCCGGATGGCGGGGGGCGACCCGCGTGGACAGCTGGATCGAGACGCGCCCGGGCGACAACGTGCCGGCCAAGGTGAGGTCGGTCGGCTACATTACGTACGACGACCGCTACTTCTACGCCGGGTTCGAGTTCTTCGACCCCGACCCGGGGAAGATCCGCGCCCCGTACGCCGACCGCGACGACATCTCCGAGGCGATCGACTACGGCGGCATCGTGCTCGACACCCGCAACGACGGCCGCACCGGCGTCCTCTTCCTCGCGACCCCGCGCGGGGTCCAGTACGACGCGGTCACCAACGACGCCACCGGCAACGAGGACTCCTCGCCCGACTTCTACTGGGACTCCGCGGGGAGGATCACGAGCGACGGCTGGGTGCTGGAGATCCGCGTCCCGTTCTCGTCGCTGCGCTACGCCGGGGCCGGCCCGCAGAGCTGGGGGATCATGCTGTTCCGCAACTACCCGCGGGAGTTCCGCTACCAGCTCTTCTCGATGCCGCTGCCGCGCGGCAGCAACTGCTTCGTCTGCCGCGCCAACACCCTCACCGGCCTCGACGGCCTCCCCGCGGGCGACCACCTCGTCGTCGCCCCGTACCTCTCGGCCAAGCGGGAGGCCCTGCCGCGCGGAGGCCCCGGCACGCCGCTCGTCGACGGGCCGACCGACGTCACCGGCGGCATCGACGCCAAGTGGGTCCCGAACCCCGATCACGCGTTCGACGCGACGATCAACCCCGACTTCTCGCAAGTCGAGTCGGACGTGGCGCAGATCGCCGCGAACGAGCGCTTCGCGCTCCTGTACCCGGAGAAGCGGCCGTTCTTCCTCGAGGGCACGGAGCTGTTCGCGACGCCGATCCAGGCGGTCTACACGCGCGCGATCACCTCGCCGCGCTGGGGCGTGCGCGCGACCGGCAAGATCGGCGCCACCGCCTACACCGCCCTCGTCGCCGACGACCGCGGCGGCGGCAGCGCCATCCTCCCCGGTCCCGACTCGTCGTCGTTCGCCAACCAGGACTTCGCCTCGCGCGTGGCCGTGGTACGCGCGCGCCGCGACATCGGCGGCTCGTTCGTGAGCTTCCTCGCCACCGACCGGGAGATCTCGCAAGGAGGGTCGAACCGGGTGTTCGGGCCCGATTTCCAGTGGCACCCCAGCGCCGCCGACACGGTCACCGGCCAGGTGCTCTTCACCACGAGCCGGACCCCGAACCGGCCCGACCTCGCCCCCCAGTGGGACGGCCGCACCCTCTCGGGCGGCGCGGCGGACCTCTGGTGGTCGCACAGCACGCGCCACTTCGACGCGTCGGCCGAGGTCAAGGCGTTCGGCGACTCCTTCCGCGCCGACGCCGGCTTCGTCCCCCAGGTCGGCTTCCGCGAGAGCTACGCGGAGCTGGGGTACAGCTGGCTGCCGGCCGGGTTCTTCTCGCGCGTCAGGGTGTTCGCGCTCACCGACCCGATGTGGGACAACGACGGCGGGCGCCTGCGCGACCTGGTCGCGGCGGGCGTCAACGTCGAGGGCCGCTGGAACTCGTTCGCCAAGCTCTGGGTGTACGGCGACCGCTGGCGGGTGGGCCCGCCCGGGGCCGATCCCGCCACCTTCCGCGAGATCCCCCAGACGCAGCTCCGCTTCAGCGTGCAGGCTTCGCCGTCGCAGGTCCTCGCGGGGGTCTCTCTCGACGCCGTCATCGGGGAGCAGATCGACTTCGCCAACGCCCGCCCGGGTCGGGGTGCCACCCTGATCCTGGCGCTCACCTCGCGAACCACCGACCACCTCGCGCTCCGCCTCGATGCGTCGCGCCGCTGGATCGACGTCCGCCGCGAGGGCGGCGGCCCCGAGGCGCGCCTCTTCACGGCGCAGGTCGAGCGGCTGAAGGCGACCTACACCTTCAACGCGCGCACCTGGGTGCGCCTGATCGGCCAGTACACGCGGACCGACAACGACCCCGCCCTGTTCCGCGACCCCGTGGACGCGCGCACCGGCTCGTTCACCGGCTCCGCCCTGCTCGCCTACAAGCTCAACTGGCAGACGGTGTTCTTCCTCGGCTACGGCGACGAGCGCACGCTCGAGGCGGATGGCGGCCTCCAGCGGTCGGGCCGCCAGCTCTTCCTCAAAGCCTCGTACGCGCTGCAGCGCTAGCGCGCCGGCCGCAAGGGCCGCTCGCACCCGGACGACCGACGGCGCCGGGCCCGATGGTGGCGCTCCCCGTCGAAACCCGATGGAAACCGGACGCTGTCGTGGATCCCTCGAGCGAACGCGCTCCAGGGGCAGCGGCTCGCGGAGGCGGTCGTCGGCGCGAACCCCGGCGTCGCCGCCGGTGACGGAGGTTCCAAGAACGGTGCCGTGGCGGGGCGAGCCGGGGGCGGCAGGGAATGGACGGCCGGCGCTCGGGTTTCTGCCCTGTGAAGAAGCCGCGTCTCGTTGGGGGACGCGCGGCCGAGCGCCGCATCGCCTTATCCAGCTTTTCGGTATCCGGACCCGGGACCGGCAAGCCGCACGGGTCGGATCGCATCGGCCTGCGCAGGGGTGAGCCCAGGAGGGAGTGGTCATGAGCAGCCGTGAGAGTGTTCGTTCCGGGCCGCTCCCGCGCCCGGCCAGCCGTGGAATGGTGCTCCGGCGTGCCGGCCTCGCCGCGACCGTGCCGCTCGCCGCTCTCGTCGCGGCGAGCTGCTCGCAAGCCGAACCGGCGCAGAAGGCGGCGCCGCCCACCGTGGAGGTGGCGCCGGTCGTCCGCCAGGACGTCGACCTGACCCGCGAGTGGGTCGGGACCCTCGACGGCTCCGTCAACGCGGAGATCCGCCCGCAGGTCGAGGGCTACCTCCTGCGCCGCGTCTACCACGAGGGCTCGTACGTGAGGAAGGGCACGCCCCTCTTCGAGATCGACCCGCGGCAGTTCCAGGCGGCCCTCGACCAGGCGAACGGCGACCTCGCCCGCAACCAGGCGGCGCTCGTCAAGGCGAGGATCGACGTCGAGCGCTTCACCCCGCTCGCGGCCGAGAAGGCGATCTCGCAGGAGGAGCTCGACAACGCGCAGGCCGCGCTGCGCCAGGCCGAGGCCGACGTCGAGTCGGCCAAGGCCGCCGTCGAGCGGGCGCGGCTCAACCTGGGCTGGACGCGGGTGGTCTCGCCGATCGACGGGATCGCCGGCAGCGCCAAGGCCCAGGTCGGGGACCTCGTCAGCGGCGCGACGCTCATGACCACCGTCTCGACCGTCGACCCGATCAGGGCGTACTTCAACCCGAGCGAGCAGGAGTACATGAGCTGGCTGCAGCACCTCGTGCCCGTCGCCCGCCCCGGGATGGCGGCCCCCGGCGGCGACAAGGGGCTGTTCCAGCTCATCCTCGCGGACGGTTCCCTCTACCCGGAGCGCGGCGACCTCGCCTTCACCGACCGCAGCGTCGACGTCAAGACCGGCACGATCTCGGTTGCCGCCGTCTTCCCCAACCCCTCCCACGCCCTGCGCCCCGGCCAGTACGCCAGGATCCGCGCCGTCACCGGCGTCCGCAAGGGGGCTCTCCTGGTGCCGCAGCGGGCGGTGTCGGAGCTCCAGGGCACCTACCAGGTCATCGTCGTCGGACCCGACGACAAGGCCGAGATCCGTCCGGTTCAGACCGCCGAGCGCGTCGGCCGCCTCTGGGTCATCGCGAAGGGGCTCGACCCGGGCGACCGCGTCGTCGTCGAGGGCCTGCAGAAGGCGAGACCCGGCTCCCTGGTCAACCCCGTGCCCGTCCCACCGGAGGCGGCCGCGGCGGCCGCCCGAGGCGCGATGCCGGTGCCGCCCGCTTCCGCGGGCGCGGGGAGCTGAGCCCGTGTCGCGTTTCTTCGTCAACCGCCCGATCGTCGCCATCGTGATCGCGATCGTCACCGTGCTCGTCGGCCTCGTGGCGATGCGGGGGCTGCCGCTGGCGCAGTTCCCGTCGATCGTCCCGCCCCAGATCTACGTCTCGACGACCTACCCCGGCGCCGACGCGGTCACGATCGAGCAGTCGGTGGCCACACCGCTCGAGCAGCAGATGAACGGCGTCGACGACATGCTCTACATGCAGTCGATCAACGCCAACGACGGCACCGAGACGCTCGCCGTCACGTTCGACGTCGACACCGACCCCAACATCGACCAGGTCAACGTGGCCAACCGCCTCGCGCAGGCGCAGCCCAACCTCCCGCCCGACGTCAACCAGTTCGGCCTGACGATGCGGAAGTTCACCGGTCTGCCGATGATGGTCATCTCGCTGATCTCGCCCAAGAAGACGTACGACTCGCTGTTCCTCGCCAACTACGCGAACATCAACATCAACGACGCGCTCTACCGGGTGCGCGGCGTCGGCAACGTGCTGATGTTCGGCGCTTCCGACTACGCGATGCGGATCTGGGTCAAGCCCGACCGTCTCGCCACGCTGGGCCTCACGGTCCCCGACCTCGCCCGCGCCGTGCAGCAGCAGAGCACGGTCAACCCCTCGGGGCAGATCGGCGCCGAGCCGGAGCCGCACGGCCAGGAGATGACCTACACCGTGCGCGCCCAGGGGCGGCTGCGCACGCCGGAGCAGTTCGCGGCGATCGTCGTGCGCTCCAACCCCGACGGCTCGGTCGTGCGCCTGGGGGATGTCGCCCGCATCGAGCTCGGCGCCCTCAACTACCAGCAGGTCGCGCGTGTGGACGGCCAGCCCGGCTGCCTCATCGCCGTGTTCCTCACGCCCGGCGCCAACGCCCTCGCCGTCGCCAAGGGCGTGCGGCAGACGATCGAGCAGCTCAAGAGTCGGTTCCCCGCCGATCTCGACTACGCGATCACGCTCGACACCTCGCTGCCGGTAACCGAGGGGATCCAGGAGATCGTCAAGACCCTCCTCATCGCGATGCTCCTGGTCACGCTGGTCGTCTTCCTCTTCCTGCAGAACGCTCGCGCGACGCTCATCCCGATGATCGCGGTGCCGGTTTCGCTCATCGGCACGTTCGCGTTCTTCCCGGCGCTCGGGTTCTCGATCAACACGCTGTCGCTGTTCGGCCTGGTGCTCGCGATCGGTCTCGTGGTGGACGACGCGATCGTGGTCGTCGAGGCGGTGGAGCACCACATCGAGGAGGGGCTGAAGCCGCGCGACGCGACGCTGCGGGCGATGAAGGAGGTGTCCGGCCCGGTCGTCGGCATCGCGCTCGTGCTCGCGTCCGTGTTCATCCCGGTCGCGTTCATGACCGGGATCCAGGGGCGCCTCAACAAGCAGTTCGCGGTGACGATCGCGATCTCGGTGCTGATCTCGGCGTTCAACGCGCTGTCGCTCTCGCCCGCGCTTTCGGCCCTGCTGCTGCGGCCGCGCAAGGAGAGCCGCGGCGTTCTCGCCCGCCTCTTCGCGCTGTTCAACCGCGCGTTCGCCCGCTTCACCCACGGCTACGTCAACGTCAGCCACGGACTGATCCGCAAGGCCCTGCTCGCCGTGGCGATCCTCGCTGCGTTCGCGGGCCTCGACGCCGTCGTCGGCCGACGGCTCCCGACGAGCTTCTTGCCCGACGAGGACTACGGCTTCCTCTTCCTCAACGTGCAACTGCCGCCGGCCGCCTCGCTGGAGCGCACCGACGCGGTGAGCCGCAAGATCGAGGGGATCCTCGCCCACACCGAGGGCGTCGAGCACTACAACTCGATCGTCGGGTTCTCGCTGCTCAACCGCGTGTCGGCGAGCTACAACGCGTTCTTCTTCGTCGACCTCAAGCCCTGGGACGAGCGCGGCCCGGCCCGGCTCCACGCCAACGGGATCGTCCAGACGCTCAACCGCGAGTTCGCGGCCCAGATCCCGGAGGCCGTCGCCTTCGCGTTCCCGCCCCCGGCGATCCCCGGGCTCGGGACCTCGGGCGGGTTCTCCTTCTGGCTCCAGGACCGCAGCGGCGGCACCGTGGACTTCCTCGACGCGAACCTGCAGAAGTTCCTCGCCGCCTGCCGGAAGCGGCCGGAGCTCGCCGGCGTCAACTCCTCGTTCTCGGCGGGCGTGCCGCAGCTGTACGTCCACGTCGATCGCGACAAGGTCCTCAAGCAGGGCGTCGCCGTGGCCGACGTCTACCAGACGTTGCAGGCCTACCTCGGCGGGCTGTACCTGAACCAGTTCAACCGCTTCGGCCGCCAGTGGCGGGTCTTCCTGCAAGCCGAGGGGCAGGACCGCCAGAGCCCCGCGGACATCGGGTCGTACTACGTCCGCAACGACGACCAGAACATGGTGCCGCTCTCGGCGCTCGTGAGCACGAGCCAGATCCAGGGCCCGGAGTACACGAACCGCTTCAACCTCTACCGCGCGGCGCAGGTCATCGGGACCGCGGCGCCAGGGTACAGCTCCGGCCAGGCGATGGCCGCGCTCGAGGAGGTCGCGCGCGACACCCTTCCGCCCGGGATGGGCTACGACTGGGGCGACCTCTCCTACCAGGAGCAGCGGGCCTCCGGGGGCGCGGCCGGGTTGTTCGTCCTGTCGCTCGCGTTCGTCTTCCTGATCCTCGCCGCGCTCTACGAGAGCTGGACCCTGCCGTTCTCCGTGCTGCTCTCGGTGCCGATCGCGATCCTGGGCGCGTTCCTCGGCCTGTTCCTGCGTCACTACGACCTCGACGTATTCGCGCAGATCGGCCTCATCATGCTCATCGGCCTGTCCGCGAAGAACGCGATCCTGATCGTCGAGTTCGCCAAGCTCGAGCACGAGAAGGGCCGGGACCTCGTCGAGGCGGCGCTCGCGGGCGCTCGCCTCCGCCTGCGGCCGATCCTGATGACCTCGTTCGCATTCATCCTCGGCTGCGTGCCGCTGTGGATCGCGTCCGGCTCGGGGGCCAATTCGCGGCGGATCCTCGGCACCGTGGTGATCTCGGGGATGCTCGCCGCCACCGCGATCGCGGTTTTCATCATTCCGGTCCTGTTCGTCGTGGTCGAGCGCTTCGCCGAGAGGAAGGCCGGCGAGAAGGAGAGGCCCGGCGGGGTGCTCGAGCCGGGGCCGAGCCCCGCGGGCGGGGGGCGGTGAGATGAGGCTCGGAGCTTCCCTCCTGCTCGCCGCCGGCGTGCTCAGCTCGTGCGCCGTCGGCCCGACGTACCGGCGCCCCGGGGTCGCGACCCCGGCGGCGACGCGCGGTCAGATCGGCCCCGCCCAGGCCGCCTCGCTCGCCGACCAGGCGTGGTGGGACGTGTTCCACGACGACGCCCTGCGCTCGCTCGTCGCCGAGGCGCTGAAGAACGGGTACGACGTCCGCATCGCCGCCTGGCGCGTCGAGGAGGCGCGCGCTCTCGCCGGCATCTCCCGGGCGCAGCTCTTCCCCCAGTTCCAGGCGTCGGCGGGGTGGTCGCGCAGCCGCGCATCGCTGTTCAACAGCCCGAAACCTCCCGCACCGGTCAACCTCTACGACGTCAACCTCGGGGCCTCGTGGGAGCTCGACCTGTGGGGGCGGATCCGGCGCTCCAATCAGGCGGCGCTCGCCCAGTACCTCGCGACCGAGGAGGCCCGCCGCGGCGTGATGCTCTCCCTCGCCTCCGAGGTCGCGACGGACTACTTCCAGCTCCGCCTGCTCGACCTCCAGCTCGAGATCGCCCAGCGCACCGCGACGGCGTTCCGGGAGACCCGCGATCTGTTCAATCGCCGTCTCGCCGGCGGGGCCGCATCGGAGCTCGAGACCGCGAGCGCCGAGGCGGCGCTCGCCTCGACCAGAGCGAACATCCCGAACATCGAGCGCCAGATCACGGCGCAGGAGAACCAGCTCGATGTCTTGCTGGGGCGGGAGCCCGGCGAGATCCCGCGCGGCGCCGCCCTGGACGACCAGTTCCTGCCGCCGGGCGTCCCGGCGGGCCTGCCCTCGGACCTGCTGGAGCGGCGGCCCGACCTGCGCGAAGCCGAACAGAACCTCATCGCCGCCAACGCCGAGGTCGGCGTGGCCACCGCGAACCTCTTCCCGACGATCTCGCTCACCGGCGCGTTCGGAGGAATTGCGCCGGGAGTCGGAGAGCTGTTCGGCAACGGGCGCACCTGGTCTCTCGGCGGCGGCCTGCTCACGCCGGTCATCCAGGCGGGGCGCCTCAAGCACCTGCGTCGGGCGGCGCTGGCACAGTGGGAGCAGGCGAAGGCCGGCTACGAGCAGAGCGTGACGAGCGCCTTCGCCGAGGTGTCCTCGGCGCTCGTCGCCTACCAGAGGCTCGCCGAGGTCGAGGCGGAGCAGAACCGCGCGGTGGCTTCCTACCGCGAGGCGGTGCGGCTCGCCGGCATGCGCTACGTCGCGGGGCTGTCCGACTACCTCGAGGTGCTGCAGGCGCAGCAGCAGCTCTACCCCGCCGAGAACGCGCTCGCCCTCACCCGGTTCGACCGGCTCGCGGCGCTCGTCGAGCTCTACAAGGCGCTGGGCGGCGGCTGGAAGCTCTCCGACCAGGAGTGGCCGCACCCGCCGGCCGCCCCCGCAACGCAGCGCTCCCGCTGACACCCGTCGGGTCCGCCGCCACGCCTTGCGGCGGCGGGAGGGACGGGCGCCCGCCGCCAGGCGTCGCCCGCCCGGCGAGGCGGCCGGGTTTGCGGAGCGGTTTCGCCGTTTCACGGAGGGGAGTTCCGACCGCTCGGAGGGGCGCCCCGTCAAGCGAAAGGGAGGGGAGACCCAACATGGACGCAGGCGGTCGTCATCACATCCACCCGGCACCGCTTCGACGCACGCCGCCGGGTGATGGAAGGCCGCTCAGACGTGAACCGGAGCCCGTTGGCACCGGGCGTGCGCACCCGCGTCCCGCTCGCCCGACCTGCGGACCTCGGCGTCTCCCAGCCGGAACGACGGCCGTCGCGTGGGCGGTTGCCGAGCCCCTCACCCACCCCCGCCGGGCCGATCCGGAGGTGGGAGATTGACAGGTGTTCCTCCTTGGGGCACTCTTTCCTAGTACATGCACGCTTCATGTTGGGGTCTAACCAAGTGAACCTTGGAGAAAGGGGTGGTAAAGATGGCGGCGAAGAAGGTTGTGAAGAAGGCGGCGAAGAAGGTTGTGAAGAAGGCGGCGGCGAAGAAGGCGGTGAAGAAGGCGCCGAAGAAAGCCGTGAAGAAGGTGGCGGCGAAGAAGGCCGTCAAGAAGGCGCCGAAGAAGGTCGTGAAGAAGGTGGCGAAGAAGAAGGTCGCCAAGAAGGCGCCGAAGAAGGCCGTGAAGAAGGTGGCGAAGAAAGTGAAGAAGGTGAAGAAGGTGGCGGTGAAGAAGCCCCGCGTCAAGCGCGCGCCGAATCCGGCGTTCATGAAGCCGATGACGCCGAGCGCCGCGCTGGCCGCGGTGGTCGGATCCGCGCCGATGCCGCGCACCGAGGTCACGAAGAAGCTGTGGGAGTACATCAAGAGGAACAGGCTGCAGGACCCGGTGAACCGGCGCATGATCAACGCCGACGCCGCCCTCTTCGCCGTGTTCGGCGGCAAGAGGCAGGTGTCGATGTTCGAGATGACGAAGCTGGTCGGCCAGCACCTGAAGTAGGCGACCCGCTCGCTGCGCTCTTTTTCCTCGAGACCGGAACGAGAGGCCCGGCTTCCTAGCCGGGCTTTCTCTTGCGCGGCGGCCCTGCTCCCGTGTGGCGGCCGAGGCCCGCATCGGCCGGCGAGGCGAGGCTCACGTCGGGGCCGGCGTTTGCGAGAAGGCGCCGCTTCGGAGGCGAGCGCCGCGCGCCCGGTTTCCGCGCCTCGTGGTCGCGAAGGCGGGTTCCGTCCTGCAAGTGTCAGCGCGGCGGTTTCGGCCCCGCGGCTGGGAACGGGGTGCCGCCGCTCGGGCGCCGGTCCCCTGAAGTCGAGGACCCAGGCCGTGACGGCGGGCAGTAGAACTCCCGGGTTCCCGCCTGGGCGGGGTTGGCATCACGCACCCGGCGGGAGGAGCTTGCATGAACGGGGTCGTCGGCCAGGAGCGGGCAGCGGTTCGGTTGGACAACGAGTCTTGACCGCCGCAATCGTAGTATCCTTGACAAACGCATGGTTTTGAGAAAGGAGTCGCATGCCAAATATCGCCAAGATCCTGAAAGACGAGATGGCCCGGATCGCACGCCGGGAAGCGAACACCATCGTCGCCCCGGCCCGTAAACCGGCCGCGGGGCTCAAGCGCACGGCCGCCGATCTGAAGCGCAAGGTCGCCGCGCTGGAGAAGGAGGTGCGGTCGTTGCAGAGGGCGATGGCCGGTCTCCGCCCGGCGGCTGGGGCCGCGGAAACGACGGCCGACAAGGCGCGCCTCACCGCGAAGGGGATGCGAAGCCTGCGGCGCAGGCTGCGTTTGTCGGGGCAGGAGTTCGCCCGACTCGTAGGCGTGACGGGACAGGCAGTTTACGCCTGGGAAAAGGGGAGTGGGCCTCTGAAGGTTCGGGCCAGGACCAGGGCGGCGATCGTTGCCATCCGGGGAATCGGGGCGCGGGAGGCGAAGCGGCGCCTCGTGACGATGAAGGACGCACCGAAGGCAGCCAAGACGGCCCGGCGCGCGACGAAGCGGCGGAAGGGCCGTACCCCCACGGCAGCATCGAAGAGGGCGGCGTCGGCTTAATCGCCGATCTCGCCGCCGCCGAGCGCCGTCCCCGGAGGCGTGGCGGCGGGGTGGGCATGCACCGCGGCGCCACGACTGGGGGCGGGTATGGCAGACACTGAAACCCTCGCATTCGTCCTGGTTGGCGGCGTCGGCGAGCGCCTTCTCCCCCTGACGAACCATCGCGCGAAGCCCGCGATCCCGATCGCGGGCACCCAGCGCGTCATCGATTACGTCGTCTCCAACATCTGGAACTCGAAGATCCGGAACGTGATCCTGCCGACGCAGCACCTCCCCGGGTCGCTGAACCGCCAGATCAAGCTCGGCCACGCCGGACGGTTCGGGATCAGCGCCGAGCAGTACATCGACGACTCGCCGCCGATCCCGGCCAAGGGCAGCGACCTCGGGCGCTACCACGGCACCGCGAACGCGATCGCCCAGCACGCCTCTCTCATCCTCAAGGAGGCGCCGGACGTGGTCTTCGTCTTCGGCGGGGACCACGTCTACATGATGGACTACCGTCATTTCGAGCGCTTTCACCTCGAGCACGACGCCGACCTCACGATCATGGCCGTCAAGTGGCCCGTCAGCAACGCGAGCCGGTACGGCGTGCTCGAGGTGGACCGGGAAGGTCGCGTCATCGGCTTCGAGGAGAAGCCCAGGGACCCCAAGCCGCTGCCCGAGGACCCGGAGCACTGCCTCGTCTCGATGGGGAACTACGCCTGGCGGTACCGGCCGCTGCTCGAGGAGTTGGCAAGCGACGCGGCCAAGGAGCCCGTGGACGACGACCGCGATCGGCGGGAGCCCGGCCGGTACACGAGGCAGGACTTCGGGCGCAACGTGATCCCCGCAACGCTTCACAACCCCGCGCGACGCGTCTTCGCGTGCGACTTCTCGCAGTTCCTGGTCAAGGGGGCGGTGGAAAAGGAGCGCGGCTACTGGCGGGACATCGGGACGATCGAGAGCTACTACGACACCAACATGGAGCTCCGGGCGACCGACCCCGCGATCAACCTGTACAACCCGCACTGGCCGATCTACACGCACGTCGAGAGCGGGCTGCCGGCCAAGTTCATCCACAGCAGCACGCGTATCGTCGACTCGCTCGTCGCCAACGGCGTCATCGTCAGCGGCGCCATCGTCGAGCGCAGCATCCTCTCGATGGTCGGGAAGGTCGAGGACGGCGCGCGTGTCCTCGACTCGCTGATGCTCGGGCAGAACGTCATCGGCGCCGGCGCGCAGCTCTGGCGCGCGATCGTGGACAAGTGGGTGACGGTGCCGCCCGGCGAGACGATCGGTCTGGAGCACGAGAAGGACCTCGCGCGCGGCTTCACGCTGGTGGACGGCGGGCGCGAGGTCAAGCTCGAGATGCTCCGCGCAGGCTATCGCTGCAGCGACGCCTGCATCACCGTCGTCCCGCGGGCGTACGACTTCGCGCCGTAGCGGCCGATGCTCGCATCGGGCGGCGGACCGCCTCCATCGGCCGCCGGGCCGAGGTTCACGTTGCGGAGGCCGGCCATTGCATTTCCCCACCCACCTTGGGGCGGCCGCAAGGGGCGTCCCTCGTCGTCATGCCCGCGAACGCGGGCATCCAGGATCTCCAGGGCCGCGGCCGCGAGACCTGGATATACTGCCGGCGAACTTTCTCGAGAGGGAGGCTCCCATGCGGGGTTGCAGGCTCCTCGGTGTGGCGGCGGCGGCAGTGCTCGCGCTCGGCTCGGCTCTAGCGGACGAGCCCGGGCTGGCGGGGTTTTCCGATGCTTCGGCACGGGTCGAACGCGGGTGGGAGGCGAAGTTCCGCGCGATCCCGGACCCGGCGAACCTGCGCGCGTACGTGAAGCGGCTCTCGGCGCGGCCGCACGCCGTCGGTTCGCCGTACGACAAGGACAACGCCGAGTGGATCCTGTCGCAGTTCAAGGCGTGGGGGCTCGACGCCAGGATCGAGACGTTCGAGGTGCTGTTCCCGACGCCTAAGGAGCGCCGGTTGGAGATGGTCGCGCCGACCAGGTTCGTCGCGGCGCTGCAGGAGCCGGCCGTCGCGGCGGACCCGACCTCCGGGCAGACGAAGGAGCAGCTTCCGACCTACAACGCGTACTCGGCCGACGGGGACGTGACGGGACCGCTCGTCTACGTCAACTACGGCGTGCCCGATGACTACGACCGCCTGCAGCGCCTGGGGGTCTCGGTCGAGGGCGCGGTGGTGATCGCGCGCTACGGCCACTCCTGGCGCGGCATCAAGCCCAAGGTCGCCGCCGAGCACGGCGCCGTGGGGTGCCTGATCTACTCCGACCCCCGCGACGACGGCTACTTCGAGGGCGCGACGTTCCCCGACGGCCCGTTCCGCCCGAGCGAGGGCGTGCAGCGCGGCAGCGTCATGGACACCTACTACGTCGGCGACCCGCTGACGCCCGGCGTCGGCGCCACCAAGGACGCCAAACGCCTCGCGTTGAAGGACGTCACGGTCATCACGAAGATCCCGGTGCTGCCGATTTCGTACGGCGACGCCAAGCCTCTGCTCGCGGCGCTCGGCGGCCCGATGGCGCCGGAGGCGTGGCGGGGCGCCCTCCCCATCACCTACCACGTCGGCCCGGGCGCGGCGAAGGTCCACCTCGTGGTGAGGTCGAACTGGGACATCAAGCCGGTCTACGACGTCATCGCGACCATCCCCGGTTCGACAAACGCGGGCGAGTGGGTGATTCGCGGCAACCACCACGACGCCTGGGTCAACGGCGCCGAGGACCCGCTCTCCGGCCAGGCCGCGCTGCTCGAGGAGGCGCGCGCGTACGGCGAGCTGCTCAAGCAAGGCTGGCGGCCGAAGCGCACGATCGTCTACTGCGCCTGGGACGGCGAGGAACCGGGCCTCCTCGGCTCGACCGAGTGGGCCGAGACGCACGCCGCCGAGCTGTCGCAGCACGCCGTCGCCTACCTCAACTCCGATTCGAACGGCCGCGGCTACCTCGAGATGGGAGGCTCGCACACGCTCGAGGCGTTCTACAACGACGTCGCCCGCGACATCGCCGACCCGGAGTCGGGGATGTCGGTGTGGAAGCGGCTCCGGCTCCGCCGCATCGAGGACGCCAAGACGGCCGAGGACCGCAAGGAGATCCGGGAGCGTCCAGACCTGCGCGTCGGCGCCCTGGGCTTCGGCTCCGATTACACGGTTTTCCTCGACCACCTCGGGATCCCCTGCATCTCGCTCGGGTTCGGCGGCGAGGACGAGGGCGGGATCTACCACTCGATCTACGACGACTTCTACTGGTACACGCACTTCGGCGACACCGCGTTCGTCTACGGCCGCGCGCTCGCGCAGGCGACGGGCACCGCAGTCATGCGCTTGGCCGACGCCGATCTCCTCCCGTACCGGTTCACCAACCTCGCCGATACCGTCGAGCTCTACCTCGGACAGCTGAAGAAGCTGCTGAAGAAGGAGCGGGCCGAAGCGCGCGAGCGCGACCTCGAGCTCGAGGAGGGCGTATTCGCGGCGACCGTGGACCCGCGCGCGCCGCTGCTCCCGCCGCCGGCCGAAGCGGTGCCGCCGCACCTGAACTTCGCGCCGCTCGAGAACGCCGCCGAGACGCTGGCGCGGAGCGCGCAGCGCTACGACGAGGCGGTCGCGAAGGCGCAGGCGAACGGCGGCGCTGGCCTGGACGGACGGAACGTTCAGGCCGTGAACGCGACGCTGTTGGGGGTGGAGCGCGCGCTGCTCGACCCGGCCGGGCTTCCGGGCCGCCCGTGGTTCGAGAACCTGCTGTACGCGCCCGGCATGTACACCGGCTACGGCGTCAAGACGGTTCCGATGGTGCGCGAGGCGATCGAGTTGAAGAGGTGGCAGGAGGCTGACGAAGGGATCGTGCGCACCGCGAAGGTCCTCGCCGGGGTGGCGTCGGTCATCGACCGGGCGACGGCTGAGCTGGAGAAAGGGAAGATGTAGCGGCCGGCGCTCCCGTCGGCCGACGCGCCGCGGCTGAGGTGACAGGCCTGGCCAGCGCCGGGGTCGGCCCCGGCGATCCGCTTTCCCGTGAGACGGATCGGCTGTACCATGGTGTCGGATAACCGACCAGAACCACCGCCAGTCTCGGGACATCGGCCCACGAACCGAGGAGGATGCCATGGTCACGAAAGTCGATCTCAAAAAGGAGTTCAAGCAACTCTTGTCGCCCTCCGCGCGGAAGATCGAAGTTGTCAATGTCCCGAAGTTCAACTTTGCGATGGTCGACGGCTATATGGAACCGAACGAGCGGCCGGCGACGTCGGCCGCCTTCCAGAATGCGATGGCCGGGCTGCTCGGGGTGTCGCTCGCGCTGAAGGTCGCGTCCAAACAGCGCACCCGCAACCCGATCGACTACGCCGTCATGCCGCTCGAGGGGTTGTGGTGGGTTGATGCGGGCGACTTCGCCTTTCAGTCGACGTCGCGCTGGCGCTGGACGCTGATGATCGTCCAGCCGAAACACATCACCGAAACGATGTTCGGCCGGGCCCTCGAGGGGCTGAAAGAGAAGTCGGGTCACCAGGCCGCGACGAGGATGCGCTTCGGCCCGTTCCATGAAGGCCTCGCGATCCAGACGATGCACGTCGGCGGGTACCACGAGGAGCCGCAGACGGTGGCGCGGATGAAGGCGTTCGCGGCCGAGAACGGTTACCGCTACCGGGGCAAGCACCACGAAATCTACCTTGTTGGGGACCCGCGGCAGGCCAATCCGGAGAAGATGCGCACGATCGTGCGCCACCCCATCGAGAAGTAGCGGCCGATGGTCGCATCGGCCGGCGGGCCGAGGGGAGGGTTGTCCCCTCCCGCCGTCGGGCTCCGATCACAGCGCGAGCTGCGGGTCGTTGCCGTAGGCCGAACCGAGGTGGCAGAGGGTGTTGAGCACCTCGGCGAAGAGGTCGAACAGGCCCTTGAGGACCGCCACGTCGCGGATCACGCCGCCCACCTGGAAATAGAGCTCGTCAACGTCCTTCGGGAACGTCGGCCCGAAGACGCCCTCGCTGTCTTTGACCTCCAGGTAGAATCCGGGTTGGGCCAGCATCATCCGGCGGAGCCTGGGGGCCGCGAGCAGCGAGAGGACGTTGGACGTCTCGTTGCCCTGGACGATGAAGGCGTCGTCGAACTCCCGCTCCCCCACTTCGATGTCCTGCATCCCGAGCTTCTTCGCCAGCGCGGAAAAGAACCCCTTGCGGTAGACCTTGAAGCGGAAGCCGTCGGGGTTCACGTACGGCGCCCGCATTCTGGTAAACGTCGCCGAACTCTTGCCGGTTGAGACGGTGTAGGTGTCGAGGGTGACGGTCCACGCCTTGACCTTCGCCTCGACCTTGCCGCCGTGCCAGAAACCACCGTCGACGTACGTCGCGCCGATCTCCCGGGCGAGCTGCCGCCACACCTGCTCCCGGTTCGGCCCGAAGATCTCTCGCACTCTTCCCATGGTCGGACCCCTCACGGGCGCGAGCGCCCCCGACGAAGCCGAACCGGTGCGGCAGCCATTTCCTCGGCCCACCCCTGGGACCACACGGAGGCCGACGCCGCAAACGGCCGGCGCGTCAGACGACGGTTCTCATCCGGGCGACCGCGAGCAGCCCGAGCGCTCCCACCAGCAGGACGAGCGCCGCCACGCCCGCGGTCCCGAGGGCCGGGACATTTTCCGCGGGCGACGCCTGGTACGGGAACTCCCCCCCGAGCGTGTTCTGGCTGGCCAGCGCGGGGTAGGCCTGGGTGCTCAGCGCGGTCCCCGTTCTCGAGTACTGATAGAACGTTCCCTTGGTGTTCTGGCTGCCGAACCAGAGGGTGTTGTCGTTGTAGTCCATCGCGAGGCACGTCAGTGCGGTGTAGGGGACCGTGAAGCTCGAGAGCAGCGTCCCGGTCAGGCTGTAGTTGGCGACCGTACCGGTGGTCCACCCGGCGACCCAGAGCGAGTTGTTGGTGGGGTCGTAGGTGATGCCAAGGTAGTTTCCGGCGCCTCCTGGGCTGAACAGAACCTGGGGGTTCGACCAGGTCAGGTCGAGGCGGGTGACGTTTCCGGTGTTCCAGTTGATGACGTAGATATTGCTGCCGTCCGTGGCCCCATCCCACATTTCGCTTCCCAACCCGTTGGTGTAGGTCGCCCCCGTGGGTGTTCCGGTCAACGTGTACCCGCCGCCCACACCGCCGGGCCCAGCCCCCGTGGCGCGGACCGTGCCGAGGACGATGAGGGGGTACTCGGAGTTCGTGGTCGCCCACGTGGCGGCGACCCCGGCGCCCTGCACGACCCAGTCGGTCTTTTGATCCCCCGCCGTCAGGACGTACTGCCCCGTCGGCCCAGCGAACGCGGACGTGGCGGCCAGGAATGCCGCGGTCACGATTACCAACCCTACGCATGTTCTCCTCATGGTCTGCTCCCCTTTTCGAATGGTCAGGCGACGCCGGCTCGCTCCTGCTAACTGATTCTTGAAAAGCGTACCACAGGGTCGATGCGACGCGGGGGCGGAACAGGCAGCCTCGTTCGCGAAGGCGGGGGGCCGTCCTGGAGAGGCTGACCGGCGCTTCCCGACTGGTGACGCCGATGCCGCGTCCCGAGGCCGCCCTCCAAGGTGAGGAGGAACGGCGCGCCCCAGTCAGCCGGCGCCGCCGGCAGGGGCGAGTTTCTCCTCGAGCTCCGCGATCGCCTGCATCGCCCGCTCCCGCAACAGCGCACTCGGGTCGTCGAGGAACGCGAAGAGCCCCGGCAGGTCGTCCTTGCCCCCGAGCTTGGCGACGAGCAGCAGCGCCTCGCCGCGCACGCCGTCGGACCACCCGGCATCCGCGGCGGTCGCGCGGGCGAACGCGAGCACCCCGGCGTCCTGCTTGACGTTCATCGCGAGGAGCGCCTGCATGACGAGCGCCGGCAGGCCGAATCTCTCCCCCGAAGCGGCGCCGCCGGGCTCGGCTGTCCGCAGCGCCGATTCGGCTGCGTCCTCGCTGGCCTGGAGCTGCGCGAGCACCGCGGCCCGCGCCGCCGGGTCGAGGGGCCGCACTTTCACCTCGCGCTTCGCCGCGTCGAACCCGGGCGACAGGTAGCGCTCGAACAGGCCGCCGGGTGCGGCCGCGGCCTTGCGGGCGGCAGCCCCGATCTCGGCGAGGCGCTGCAGCAGCTTCGGCGCCGCTTGCGCGCCGAACGACGCCAGCGCCTTGGCCAGGGCCAGCGAGACAGGGCCACCGGTCAGCGCCGCCGGGTCGGCGTCTGCGATGCGGAGCAGCTCGTCGAGCGCCGCGGGCGTGGCGGCCGCCCGCAACGCCAGGATCCCCTCGACCTTGGCGGCGGGGTCGGAGGCGCGGAGGACGGCGGCGGCGAGCTTGCGCTCGCCGGAAATTTCGGGCGCCGGGGCGCTGGCCGCGATCGCGAGCGCCATCGGGGTACGGTGGCCGGGCAGTTCGACCCGGTTCGCGGCGACCAGCGCCGCGACCGGGATCACCACGCCCGCGAGGATGAACTTGACGAGACGCGGCCACGGGCCGGCGCGGTTGAGGAGCTGGCTCGCCCCCGCCTTGCGGCGCCGCGCGAGGGTGAGGCCGTCCACCTTGATGCTCAGGAACACGCTGGCCGCGACGAGCAGGACGCCGAACACCACGAGCCCCGGGGTCGTGCGGAGGTCCCAGAGCGGGAGGTGACTGGCCGCGACGAGAAGGAGCGCCCCGGCGAGCGCCGTCGGCAGGACCAACTCGACGAGGAACCCCACCAGGCCGAGCCGCATGGCGCCGCGGCGGGCGGGCTGCTTCGCGGTCTCGCGCGAGTGGTCGGCGCCGGAGAGGGGTTGGTCGGGGATCGCCGCGTCCTTTCGTACGGCCCCGATCATAGCAGCGGCCGACCCCATGACCCCGGGCGCAAGGTGGGACGTCCACGGTTGTTCGGCATGTCCCCCGCGCCCAGGCGAACCTTCGTGAACGCCGGGACGTATGCACGGCATGAACCTCCGGACCGGACCCCCGGTCCGCCGGGTTGGCCCGCCGGGGCGGCGGCGCGCGTGATGGCCCCCCGGCGGGTGGTATCCTCGGCGGCGATGCAAGACGGACACGTTCTCACTGACCTTGCGGACATAGGAGACGCCATGAAGACAGCGCTCAAGCGCGTACTCGCCGCCCTGCTGCCGGCGGTGCTCGGCCTCGGCACCGCCGCGGCCGCAACCCCCACGCCGTTGCTGCTGCTCTCGCCGAGCGTGAGCGCGACGCAGATCGCGTTCGCGTACGGCGGCGAGATCTGGACCGTGCCCCGCACCGGCGGCGAGGCGGTCCGCCTGGTCGCGGGCAGCGGGCGCCTCGCTGGGCCGATCTTCTCGCCGGACGGCGGGACGATCGCCTACACCGGGGAGTACGACGGCAACGTGGACGTCTACGTCGTCCCCGCCGCCGGCGGCGAGCCGCGCCGGCTCACCTACCACCCCGGCGCCGACGTCGCCATCGCCTGGACGCCGGACGGGACTCGGGTGGCGTTCCGCTCGCCGCGCGCCAGCGTCGCCGACCCCGAGCAGATGTACACGGTGCCGGTCGCGGGCGGCTTCCCGACCGAGGTGCCGCTGCCGCGGGTCCAGGATGCGTCGTACTCGCCGGACGGCTCGCACCTCGCCTACGAGCCCAACTTCCAGTGGGAGCCGGCCTGGAAGTCGTACCGCGGCGGACAGACGACGCGGGTCTGGATCGCCGACCTCGCCGACTCGAGCGTGGTGACCGTGCCGCAAGCCGGAAACTCCAACGACAAGAACCCGATGTGGGTGGGAAACACGGTGTACTTCCTCTCGGACCGCAACGGGCCGGTGTCGCTGTTCGCCTACGACCTCGGCACCCGGGCGGTGCGGGAGGTGGTGAAGAACGCCGGACTCGACATCGGCTCGGCGTCGGCCGGGCCCGGGGCGATCGTCTACGAGCAGTTCGGCTCGCTGCACCTGCTCGACCTCGCGAGCGGCCAGGACCGGGTGGTGCCGGTGCGCATCGCCGCCGACATGCCGCAGCTGCGCCCGCACTTCCTCGCGCTCGACCCGGTCAAGGACATCCTCGCCGCCGGCATCTCGCCGACCGGGCAGCGCGCGGTGTTCGAGGCGCACGGCGAGGTCCTCACCGTGCCGGCCGAGAAGGGGGACATCCGCGACATCACCAACACGCCAGGGGTGGCGGAGCGCGACCCGGCGTGGTCGCCGGACGGCACCCGGATCGCGTACTTCTCCGACGAGTCGGGCGAGTACGCGTTGCACGTGCGCCGCCAGGACGGCCTCGGCGAGGTGCAGAAGATCGACCTCGGCGCGCCGCCATCGTTCTTCTATTCGCCGACGTGGTCGCCCGACAGCGCCCGGATCGCGTACAGCGACAAGCGGCTCAACCTCTGGGTCGTGGAGCTCGCGCACCCGACGCCGGTCAAGGTGGACACCGACCGCTTCGACTCGCCGAACCAGGAGTTCGACGCGCGGTGGTCGCCGGACAGCCGCTGGCTCGCCTACACGAAGCAGCTGCCGAGCCAGCTGCGCGCCGTGTTCGTCTACTCGCTGGCGAGCCGCACCGCCACACAGGTCACCGACGGGATGAGCGACGCCCTCTACCCGGTGTTCGACGCCAGCGGCAAGTACCTCTACTTCACCGCCAGCACCGACATGGGGTTGACGGCGGGGTGGCTCGACATGACGAGCATCGGACACCCGGTCACGCGCAGCGTCTACGCGGCGGTGCTCGCCAAGGACGTGCCGTCGCCGATCCCGCCGCAGAGCGACGAGGAGAAGGCGAAGGATGCCGAGAAGGAGAAGAAGGACGCCGCCGCGACGCCCGCCGACGCGAAGAAGGAGGAGGCGAAGGCCAAGGTCGAGAAGGCCGAGCCGGCGGCCAAGGTCGAGATCGACTTCGCCGGCCTCGACCAGCGCATCGTCGCGCTGCCGATCCCGGCGAAGAACTACCGCGGGCTCGCGGCGGGCCAGGAGGGGGTCCTGTACCTGGTCGAGGCGCCGCTCGTCGAGACGGAAGACGGCCCGCCGGCGCTGACCGTGTCCAGGTTCGAGCTCAAGACGCGCAAGACGGAGCCGCTGCTCGAGGGCGTCTCGGCGTTCGCGCTCTCCGCCAACGGCGAGAAGATGCTCTACCGCACAGGGCCTGCCTGGCACATCGCGAGCGCCGACAAGGCGCCCAAGGGCGGCGACGGCGCGCTCGCGATGAAGGGCCTCAAGGTGTACGTGGATCCCAAGGCGGAGTGGGCGCAGATGTACCGCGAGGTCTGGCGGATCGAGCGCGACTTCTTCTACGACCCGCACTTCCACGGCCTCGACCTGGCGGCGGCGGAGAAGGCGTACGCGCCGTACCTGGCGGGGATCGCGAGCCGCGACGATCTCAACGTGCTGTTCGCGGAAATGACCGGGAACCTGACCGTCGGGCACATGTTCGTCCGCGGCGGCGCCGAGCCGAAGAGCGACAAGGTGAGCGTCGGCCTGCTCGGCGCGGACTACGCGCTCGAGGGCGGGCGCTACCGCTTCGCCCGCGTGTACGGCGGCGAGAACTGGAACCCCGAGCTGCAGGCGCCGCTGACGCAGCCCGGCGTGGACGTCAAGGCGGGGGAGTACCTGCTCGCGGTCAACGGCCGCGAGCTCACCGCCGCCGACGAGGTGTACAGCTTCTTCCTCGAGACCGCGGGGAAGCAGACCGTGATCCGGGTCGGGCCGAGCGCGGACGGCAAGGGCGCCCGCGACGTCACCGTCGTCCCGGTCGCGAGCGAGCGCGGCCTGCGCCACCTCGCCTGGATCGAGGGGAACCGGCGCAAGGTGGACGAGCTCTCCGGCGGGCGGGTCGCCTACGTCTACCTGCCGGACACCGCGGGCGGCGGCTACACCAGCTTCAACCGGTACTTCTTCGCGCAGGTCGGCAAGCAGGCCGCGGTGCTCGACGAGCGCTTCAACCACGGCGGCGAGCTCGCCGACTACATCATCGACTACCTGCGGCGGCCGCCGATGAGCCGCGTGATGACCCGCGAGGGCCTGGACTACACCGAGCCCGTGGAGTCGATCTACGGCCCGAAGGCGATGATCATCAACCAGTTCGCCGGATCGGGCGGGGACGCGATGCCGTGGTACTTCCGCAAGGCGAAGATCGGCCCTCTCGTGGGCGTGCGGACGTGGGGCGGCCTCGTCGGGATCGGCGGCTACCCGCCGCTGATGGACGGCGGGCGCATCACCGCCCCGCGCTGGGCGATCTACGGTCTCTCCGGCAAGTGGGACGTCGAGAACGAGGGGATCGCTCCGGACGTCGAGGTCGAGCAGGACCCGAAGCTGGTGCGCGAGGGGCACGACCCGCAGCTCGAGAAGGCGGTGCAGACGGTGCTCGAGCTGCTGGCCAAGAACCCGCCGCCGACGTTCGAGCGGCCGCCGTACCCGGTGTACACGCACCCGCTGCCGCAATGGCCCGCCGGTTCGAACTGACCCGGTCCGGCCGGCGGGAGGACCGAGCCCCGGCGTGAGCGGCCGTCGCGCCGGGGCCGTCGTTTTGCTACCGTGCGGCGGTAGTGGCGGCGGTGCGGACCGCGACGCCGTGAGGGCGGACCGCGGGACGCTGGAGGACGCATGAAGAAGGCGATCGGCGGCGCGGTTCTCGTCCTGGTCCTGCTGGCGGCGCAGGCGTGGCCGGCGCTCGCCAAGGCGATCACGATCACGATCCTGCACACCAACGACCTGCACGCGCACGTGGAGCCGTTCACCCAGCGCGGGCACGAGATGGGGGGCTACGCGCGGCAGGCGACGCTGATCGAAAAGTTCCGCTCAAGCGACCCCAACCCGATCGTGCTCTCGGCGGGCGACACCTTCCAGGGCACGCTGTACTTCAACGTCTACCACGGCCTTGCCGACCTCGCGTTCATGAACTACGCCGGCTACCAGGCGATGGCCGTCGGCAACCACGAGTTCGACCGCGGCTCGGCCGTGCTCGCCCGGTTCGCGAGCCTCGCTCGCTTCCCGCTCCTGGCCGCGAACCTCGACGTCGGCGGCGACAAGGAGCTCGCCGCCTTGATCAAGCCCTCCACGGTCCTCGAGGTCGGCGGCGAGCGGATCGGGATCGTCGGCGCCGTGACCCCGGAGCTGCTGACCATCAGCACGCCGGGCCCGGGCGTCAAGCTGAAGGACCTCGTGAGGAGCGTGCAGGCCGCGGTCGACGAGCTGACCCGACAGGGGGTGGACAAGATCATCCTGCTTTCGCACATCGGCTACGACGCGGACAAGGAGCTCGCCCCCAAGCTTAGAGGGGTCGACGTGATCGTCGGCGGCCACAGCCACACCCTGCTCGGGACCGTTCCCGGCCTGCCGCAGCCGGCCGGCCCCTACCCGACCGTGCTCAAGGACCTGGACGGGAACACGGTCCTCGTCGTGCAGGCGTGGGACTGGGGCAGGGTGCTCGGCCGCATCGAGGTGAGCTTCGACGACGCCGGCCGCGTGGCGAGCTGGGCCGACGCCCTCCCCGTGCCGATCGTTCCCGCGGTTCCCGAGGACGCGACGGTGAAAAGCATGGTGGCGGCGTTCTCGCTGCCGCTCGCCGCCGCGCGCGACGAGATCGTCGGCCACACGGTCACCGGGGTGGCGAGGACGAGGGTCACGCCGCGGCACGCGGACAACCCGATGGCCGACGTGATCACCGACGCGATGCTGGCGGCCACCGAAAAGGCCGGCTCGGTCGCCGCGTTCGTCAACTCCGGCGGCGTGCGCGCCGGGCTCGACCCCGGGCCGATCACCTACGGCGATGCAGTGACGGTGCAGCCGTTCAACAACACGCTCGTCCAGCTCGACCTCACCGGCGCCGAGCTCAAGGCAGTGTTGGAGGAGACGCTGGGCGGGATGCCGGGTAACGCGTCCGGTCTGCTCTACCCCTCGCGAGGCACCTCCTACGTCATCGACGTCGCCAAGCCCGTGGGGGACAGGGTCGAGGACCTCGAGGTCGGCGGCAAGCCGGTCCAGGCCGGGGCGACGTATCGGATCACGGTTCCGAGCTTCATCGCGGGCGGCGGCGATGCCCACCCGCTGGCGAAGAACGCCAAGGGCTACCGCTACGACACGGGGATCCTCGACATCGACGCGTTCGTGGACTACCTCAAGGCCCACGACCCGATCGACGGCCGGCTGGAGGGGCGCGTTTCGATCGTCGGAGCGCCCGCCGCCAGAGGGAGGGAACGATGAGATCAGGCGCTTCATTGGGTCTGGCGGTGGCGGTCCTCGTCGGCTGCAGTGGCGCCGCAGTCGCCGCCGGCGGTGCGCTGCCGCGCCCCGACCACATCGTCATCGTGGTCGACGAGAACAAGAGCTTCTCGAGCGTCATCGGCAACCGGGAGGCGCCGTACATCAACGAGCTCGCAGGTCGCGGCGCGCTCTTTGCCCAGTCGTACGCCCTCGTCCATCCCAGTCAGCCGAACTACATCATGCTGTTCGCCGGCGCCAACCTCGGCGTCACCGGCGACGGGCTCCCCGGACACCTCCCGTTCGCCGCACCGAACCTCGGCGCCGAGTTGATCACCGCCGGGCTCACTTTCCGCGGCTACTCGGAGGGTCTTCCGGAGGCCGGATTCCGCGGCAAGAAGGCCGGCGACTACGCGCGCAAGCACAACCCGTGGGTGAACTGGCAAGGCGCCCCGGCCAACGCGATCCCTCCCACGTGCAACTTGCCGTTCGCGGCGTGGCCGGCCGACCTCGACCGGTTGCCGACGGTGGCGTTCGTGATCCCCGACCTGCAGCACGACATGCACGACGGGACGATCGCTCAGGGCGACGAGTGGCTGCGAACAAAGCTCGGTGCGTACGTGCGCTGGGCGGCGGCCCACAACAGCCTGCTCGTCCTCACGTTCGACGAGGACGACGGGCACGAGGGGCAACGGATCCCGACGCTCTTCGTGGGCCCGATGGTGCGGCCCGGCCGGTACGAGCAGCGCATCACTCACTACGAGGTGCTGCGTACGATCGAGGCGTTCTACGGCCTGGCGCCCGCCGGCGCCGCCGCCAGCGCCACCCCGATCGACTTCTGCTGGCGGCCGTTCGCGGAACGCTGACCCAGATGAGCGCGCCGCCGGCTGGCCTGACACCGCAGGCGATCGCCGCGCGAGCATCGGCCGGGTTGCTGCGATGACGACATCGAGCTCCGGCAGGAGGACCCGGCGCCGGGTGGTTGGAGCGGCCGCCGCCGCGGCGGCGCTGGCCGCCGTGCTGTCGGTCCCCTGGCCGGAGCCGGCCGCGCCGCCGCCCAGTAGCGGCACGCCGTTCGCGTGGCGCCAGGACGAGCGCTGGCAGGCGCTCGAAGCCGCCTTCCGTAGCGCGCGCGCGGCCGACTGCGACATCCTGGCGCCCGGCATCGCGGACCGGTTCGCCGAGGGCCGGCGGCTGCTGGCGGCCGCAACCACGCGCCCCCTCGCTCCGGAGGACGCCAAGTTCGACGAGATCGGGCGGACGGTGTTCGATCTCGGGCCGATGATCGCGGCGTGTCCGGAGCGGATCGCCGAATACCTCGAGCTCGTCGCCAGGTTGCGGTCGGTGGTCAAGGACCAGTCGCGGCGGTGGGACATGGGCTCGGCGGCGGCCAGGGACCGACTTTACCGGTCGCTGTACGGCAGCCGCGCCGCGGTGGAGGAGGCGATGCTTCAGGCGCCGCCCGGCGCCGCGCCGGCCCTCACCAAGGGTGACGACGAACGCTCCGCGACCCCTGGAGCCGAGATCCTGGGGGTGAGGATTCACAGTGGCGACATCCTCGTCTCCCGCGGCGGCGTGCCGACCTCCGCGCTGATCGCTCGCGGCAACGACTACCCGGGCAACTTCTCGCACGTGGCGCTCGTCTACGTCGACGGAAAGACCGGACAGGTCTCGGTCGTCGAAGCCCACATCGAGCGCGGGGTCGCGGTCTCGTCCCTGGCCGACTACCTCCGGGACGTCAAGCTGCGGGTCATGGTGTTGCGAGCGCGCGCCGACCTCCCCCGCCTCGTCGCCGACCCGATGCTCCCGCACGAGGCCGCGTCGGACGCTCTCGCGGATGCCCGCCGTCGCCACATCCCCTACGACTTCGAGATGGATTTCGCCGATCACTCCAAGCTGTTCTGTTCGGAGGTGGCTTCGGCGGCGTACGAGAGGGTCGGCATCAGACTCTGGATGGGGCTCTCGCACCTCTCCTCGCCCGGTCTCGCGGCGTGGCTCGCGGGGTTCGGCGTGCGCCACTTCGAGACCCAGGAACCTTCCGACCTCGAGTACGATCCCCAGCTGCGCGTGGTGGCGGAGTGGCGCGACCCGCAGGCGCTCTACTCCGACCATATGGACAACGCGGTGGTGGACGCGATGCTCGAGGGAGCCGGGGACCCGCTTCCCTGTCCGGTCGCACTGCTGCCCATCGCACGCCTGGCGAAAGCATACAGCTGGCTCCTCAACGAGGCGGGGGCGGTGGGCCCGGTGCCGGAGGGGCTCTCGGCCGCAGGCGCGTTGCGCAACCGCGAGTTCACCCGGACCCACGCGGCGATCAAGGCGAGGGTGCTCCTGCTGGCGGAGGCGTTCGTGCGCCGGAACGGGTACCGCCCGCCGTACTGGGAGCTGGTCGCCTTTGCCCGGCAGGCCCGGTCGCGGGCCGGGGCGGGCGGCGGCTGAGGTTGCGGGCGGATCCGAGGTTGGCGCCGGGGTCGCGACGGCGGGACAATGGCGAGCGAAGCGCCGGAGGGCACAGGCGCGGGCGGGGAGGTGTGGAGTGAGGGACGAGGTCCTGAAGCGGATCGAAGGGTACCGGACGTGGGCGGTCGAGCTGCAGCGCGGCCTGACGGCGATCCCCGCGGTGTCGCCGGCGAGCGGCGGCGAAGGCGAGCTCGACAAGGCGCTCTGGTTGCAGGGCGAGCTCGCCAGGCTCGGGTTCGACGAGGTGACGCGCCTCGACGCCTCCGACCCCACTGCCAAGGGCGGGGTGCGGCCGAACCTCGTCGCCCGCATCCGGGGCGAGGTCTCGACGCGGACGGTGTGGATCATGTCGCACCTCGACGTCGTGCCCCCCGGCGAGGCTGGCCTGTGGACCGGCGACCCGTACGTGCTCCGCGTCGAGGGCGGCAAGCTCGTCGGGAGGGGCGTCGAGGACAACCAGCAGGCGGTCGTCGCCAGCCTGCTGACGGCGCGCGCCCTGCTGGAGAGCGGCGTCCGCCCGCCGGTGGACCTGGCGCTCCTGTTCTGCGCCGACGAGGAGAACGGCTCGGAGTACGGCGCCGAGTACCTCGCCGCGCACCACCGGGGCCTGTTCGGGCCGCACGACATGTTCCTGGTGCCTGACGCCGGCAACTCCGAGGGGTCGCTCGTCGAGATCGCCGAGAAGTCGATCTGGTGGCTCAAGGTGCGCACCGTTGGCCGGCAGTGCCACGCGTCGACGCCGGCTCAGGGCGTCAACGCGTTCCGGGCGGCGTCGGACCTGGTGACCCGCCTCGGGTCGCTGGCCCGGACGTTCCCCCAAGCCGACCCGCTGTTCGACCCCCCGGTCTCCACGTTCGAGCCCACGAAGAAGGAACCCAACGTCGCCAACATCAACACGATCCCCGGCGAGGACGTGTTCTACCTCGACTCCCGCGTGCTTCCCGGGGTGCCGCTCGCGAAGGTGGAGGCCGAGGTCCGCCGCCTGGCCTCCGAGGTCGAGGTGGCGCACGGTGTGAAGGTGACTCTCGAGGACGTGCAGCGCGCCGAGGCGGCCCCCGCGACCAGCCCCGACGCGGAGGTGGTCCGGCTCGTCGTTGAGGCGGTCCGCGAGGTGCACGGAGTCACGGCGCGGCCGCAGGGGATCGGGGGCGGGACGGTGGCTGCGATCTTCCGCCGGATCGGCCTGCCTGCGGTGGTGTACGCCAAGCTCGACGAGAGCGCCCACCAGCCCGACGAGTACTGCCTCCTCGACAACCTGATCGCCGACGCCAAGGTGTTCGCCGCGGTCGTGATGGCGTGCTCGGCGCACCCGGGTCCGTGATAGACTGGGACGGCTTCAGGAGGGGTTGGAGAGACATGGGTCAGCGCGGCGGCGCTCCAGAGCGGTGGGGGACCATCCGCGGACATGTCACAGTGTCCTGTTTTCACCCTTCTTCGAGTCGATCCGTCACGCGATGAACGCCCGCCCCCGCGTCCTGCTCGTCGACAGCAACAGCGATGACCGGGCCCTCGCCGCGCTCGTGCTCCGCCGCGAGTTGCCCGACGTCGAGATCGAGGAGGTCGCGGACGGGATGATGCTGGCGGACCGGCTCCCGGTCGGAGGGTTCGCCGCGGTGGTCACGGAGTACCGCCTGGAGTGGGGCGACGGACTGCAGGTCCTGGAGACGGTCAAGAGCCTCGCCCCCGACTGCCCCGTGGTGTTCTTCGCCTCGGAGGGGAGCGAGTCCGTGGCGGCGCACGGGCTCCGGCACGGCCTGTCGGCGTACGTGGTCAAGGGCAGCGCCGGGTACGTGGAGCTCCCCGCGGCGGTGCGGCGGGTCATCGAGCGCAACGCCGAGAACCGCGCCTCGCGCGAAGGTCTCGCCCTGTTCCAGCGCCTGACCGAGGAGCTGGCGCTCGGCACGTTCTCCACCGTCGCGGACGGGCGGTTGACCGTCGCCAACCACGCCCTTGCGACCATCCTCGGCGTCGAGAGCGAGGAAGCGCTCATCGGCCGGAACATCGCCGAGTTCCTCTCGGACGCGGCGCTGCAGGCGCAGGTCCTGGCGAGCCTCAGCCGCGGCCGGACGCTGCGCGACCTCGAAGCCGGCGTGCGCCGCACCGACGGCGGCGTGGCCTGGGTGCGGATGGCGCTCTGGCCCGTGGTGGACCCCGCCCAGGGGGTGGTGCGCTTCGAAGGGGCGGTGGAGGACATCACCGGGCACCGCAAGGCCGAGCGCGAACTCTCCGAGCGCGCGGCCGCACTGGGGCGCTCGAACGTGGACCTGCAGCAGTTCGCGTACGTGATCTCGCACGACCTGCAGGAGCCGCTGCAGCTCATCAGCCGGTACGCCCGCCTGCTGGCCTCCAACGGCGCCGGCGCGGGGGGCGACAGCAAGCGGTACGTCACGAACATGGTCCAGTGCGCGGACCGGATGCAGGTGATGATCAACGACGTCCTCGCCTACTCGCGGGTGGACACGCAGGGGCGCCCGTTTCAACCGGTCGATTTCGCCGGGGTGGTGCAGCAGGCGATCGCCAACCTGAAGACCGGGATCGACGAGACCGGAGCGCAGGTCAGCTGGGACCTGCTGCCGGTGCTCGCCGTGGACGGCGCCCAGATGGTGCAGCTCTTCCAGAACCTGATCGGTAACGCGCTGAAGTTCCGGCGGGAACGGCCTGCCGTGCGCATCTACGCCGTCGAGGACGCCGACCGGGTCACGTTCGCGGTGGCGGACAACGGGATCGGGATCTCCCCGGAACACCTCGAACGCGTCTTCGGGATGTTCCAGCGGCTGCACACCGCCGCCGAGTACCCCGGCACCGGGATCGGCCTGGCGATCTGCAAGCGCATCGTCGAGCGACACGGCGGCAGGATCTGGGCGGTTTCGGAAGTAGGGCGCGGCTCGACGTTCTGTTTCACGATCCCCAGGGTCGCGAAGCCGGCCTCCGGCGGGGTTGCCATGGAGACGAAGGGTTGAAGGGATGGACGGCGTGACCAAGCCCCTGAACGTGCTCCTGATCGAGGACAGCCCCGAGGAGGCCGAGCTGATCCAGGTGATGCTGGCGCAGTCGCGCCGGGAGGTGCTGCACGTGCAGCACGTCTCCCGCCTGGCGGACGGCCTGGCGCGCCTCGTCTCGGACCCCGTGGACATCGTGCTGCTCGACTTTTCGCTGCCGGACTCGAGCGGCCTGGTCTCGTTCGAGAAAGCTCGGAAGGTGGCGCCGCACGTGCCGATCGTGATCCTCACCAACCTGGACGACGAGGAAACAGCGCTCTCGGCGGTGCGCGAGGGGGCGCAGGACTACCTCGTCAAGCGTCAGGTGGACAACGACCTGTTGCTGCGCTCGATCCGCTACGCGATCTCCCGCATGCACGTCGAGCGCGCGATGTGGGAGAGCGAGGAACGCTACGCCCTTGCGGTCAACGGCGCCAACGACGGGATCTGGGACTGGAACCTTTCGACCGGAAGCGCGTACTTCTCGCCGCGTTGGAAGACGATGCTCGGGTTCCGCGCGGACGAGATCGGGAGTTCGATCGAGGAGTGGTTCTCGCGGGTGCACGGCGACGACAGCTCGGGGCTGCGCAAGGCGCTCGACGCCCATCTCGCGGGAACCGAGCCGCACTTCGAACACGAGCACCGCATCATCGGGAAGAACAAGGCGGCGATCTGGATGCTCGCACGCGGTCTGGCGGTGCGCGACGCCGCCGGCAAACCGGCGCGGATGGCGGGCTCTCTCACCGACATCACCGCCCGCAAGCGCGCCGAGGAACAGCTCCTCCACGACGCCCTGTTCGACGCCCTGACGCAGCTCCCCAACCGCACGCTCTTTCTCGACCACCTCGGCCTCGCGATGGAGCAGGCGCGCCGGCGCAAGTCGTCGGTCGTGGCGTTGCTGTTCATCGACCTCGACCGCTTCAAGAACATCAACGACTCGCTCGGACACAGCGTCGGCGACGAACTGCTGGTCGAGCTTGCCCGGCGCCTCACCCATTTTCTGCGGCCGGGGGACACCGTGGCCCGGCTCGGCGGGGACGAGTTTGCGATCCTGCTCAACGACATTCACGGACCTGGCGATGCAACGCGCGTCGCCGAGCGTGTCCAGGAGCTGATCCGCGAGAAGCTGGTGATCGGCGGCCGGGAGGTGTTCACCTCGGCGAGCATCGGCGTGGCGCTCTCCAATCCGGGGTACAGCACCCCGGAGGAGATCCTGCGCGACGCCGACACCGCGATGTACCGCGCCAAGGCGGCCGGACGCGGCTGTTACCAGGTGTTCGACCAGACGATGCACCGCAGCGTGGTGGCGCTGCTCAAGCTCGAAACCGAGCTGCGGCAGGCGGTGGAGAAGAACCAGTTCGTGATGCACTACCAGCCGATCGTCTCGCTGGTGGACAAGCGGATCGTCGGTTTCGAGGGACTGGTGCGTTGGCGCCACCCCGAGCGCGGCCTGGTGAGCCCCGCGCGCTTCATCGCGGTGGCCGAGGAGACCGGGCTCATCGTGCCGATCGGCTGGTGGGTGCTGGAGCAGTCCTGCCTCCACGCCCGCGAGTGGCAGGACCTCGTCCCCGCCGACCCGCCGCTCTACGTCAGCGTCAACGTTTCCGGCAAGGTGGTGATGCAGCCGGACATGTACGACCGGGTGGTGGCGATCCTCGAGAAGACGGGCCTGCCGCCGACCTCCCTGCGGCTGGAGATCACCGAAAACGTGATCATGGACCACGGCGAGGTCGCGCTCGGGAAGCTGGCGCAGTTCCACAAGCTGGGCGTGCAGTTCTCGGTGGACGACTTCGGCACGGGGTACTCGTCGCTCTCGTACCTGCAGCGGTTCTCCTACGACACGCTCAAGATCGACCGCTCGTTCATCTCCGGGATGGACACGAAGGGAGACGCCTCGGCGATCGTGAAGACGATCGTGACCCTCGCCAACATGCTGAACATCAGCGTGGTCGCCGAGGGGGTGGAGACCGCGGTGCAACTCGAAAGACTGCGCGAGATCGGGTGCTCGCACGCGCAGGGGTTCTGGTTCTCACGGCCGGTGGACCGCGCGGCCACGCAGGCGATGCTCCTCCAGGCCCCGGTCTGGTAGCTCCGGATCCGGCCGCCCGCGCCGTGCCGCTTGGTATACTCCTGGGGTCGGGGCCAGACGACGTTTTTCGGAGGCCAAAGGAGCCGATCATGCGCAAGAACCCCCTGACTCTCGTGACGATGGCCGCCGTCTGTGTGGCGGTCGCGGCGTGCAACCGGGAGATCAAGCCCGACCACAAGGGGGGCTTCCTCGTCCAGAACGAGAAGCTCATCGAGCTTTCCGCCGTCAACGTGGAAACACAGTTCACGCCCGAGGGGTTCGCCCTCAACTACTTCAACGGCGAGCCGACGGGGACGGTGCGCACCGGCGACTACCTCATCCTCTACGGCGATTACAAGCCGAACGCCCTCACCGCCTACAAGCACGGCGCCGGCTTCTACGAGCAGGACTCGTCGAAGCCGTCGGCCTCCGACGCGATCACGGTCGGGCCGATGAAGGGCGAGACGGAGATGTTCAAGGTCCGCTTCACCAAGCCGTTGCCTCCCGGGGTGTACCTGCTCGAGTGCACCCTGGGCAAGGGCAGCGTCGGCTTCCCGTTCCGGATCGAGTAGCGGCCCACTGGGGCGACGGCGTCGCGGGAACGCGTCGCTGGGCCCGCGGGTCGGCCGGGTCGGGCTATGATCCTCGCTGAACGATGACTGCCGACATCACTCGCGCGGACGTGCGTTCGGCGGTGCTCTGGTTCGCCGGTGCACTGGCGTTGTACCTGGCGACCGGGGCTCGCGGCCTGGTGTGGGCCGACTCCTCCAAACTGACCCTGTACGCGCTCTCCGGCTACTTCCCGAGCCTAAACCCGGGCGATCACGCCGGCTGGACGGTGCTGGCGGGGGTGTGGCTGCGCCTCGTCGGCGGCGACCCGGTCGTCGCGGCCCACCGCCTCTCGGCGTTCGCGGGGGCGCTCGCGGTCGCGCTCCTGGCGGTACTGGTGCGCGCTCGCGGCGGCGACCGGGAGCGGGCGGCCACCGCCGCGGCGCTGCTCCTCGTGGCGCTGCCTATGTGGTGGGCCGCGACGGTGGCCGAGACGTACGCGGTCGCGCTCGCGCTCACGTTTGGGGGCGGCGTCGCGCTGCTGAAATCGGGGCGAGGGTGGCGATGGCTTGGCGCAGGCCTGTTGTGGGGTCTCGCCCTGGCCTGCCACGCGATGACCGTCTTCCTGATCGTGCCGCTGGCCTGGGAGGCGGGGGGCCGCAGGGGATGGAGGCTGCTGCCGGGCGTCGCCGCGGGGGCCGCGCCGCTCTGGCTCGCGTTCGGCGGAGGGGGGCCGCCCGACCCGCTCACGTCGTTCGCCGCGAGCGGCGGCTCGACCTGGCGCTGGCACTGGGAGGCGTTCGTGGCGTTCGCCCGGGCGCCGCGCGGCCTCGCGGTTCTGGCGGTGGTCGTTCTCTACGGGCTCGGCGTTATGGGCGTCGCCGCCCTGTGGCGGGGGCGGCGTCACGCGGGCGGCGGTCCGGTGTGGGGCGTGAGCCTGAGCGCGCTCGCCCTGCTCCTCGCCACCTACGCCCCGTACCGTCTCCACCTGATGGCGGTCTTTCTGATCGGCGGGGCGCTGGTGGCCTTCCCGGTGCGCCTCGGAGCGGCCGCGCGCGGGGCCGCCGCGGCGGTCCAGGCGCTCGTCTACCTCGCCGTCCCGGCGGCGCTGACGATCGCGGGGTGGCAGGACCTCGGCGCGCGCGTGCTGCCGTTCCGGAACAACGCCTTCTATTTCCTTTGCCCCCTCAAAGGGCTGCCGGCCGCGGCCGCCGCATGGGGACCGGCGGCCCTGCTCGACCCCGGCACGGAGCGCTACGTGGCCGCCGTCGGCGCGTGCGCCCCGCCCGGCGCCACGATCGTCGCGGACTTCAACCCGGGCGCGCCGCTGCGCCTCGCGCAGGTGGCTCGCGGCTGGCGGCGCGACGTCAAGCTCCAGCCCGTGGCGGTCGACGTGGCGTTGGGCGCCGCGGATCCGGCGGCGGCACTCGCCCGGGAGATCGGTCGCGCCCTCGAGTCGGGCCCGGTGATGCTGGCCGACACCTACCGGCCGTACTACCGGCTGGACGAGCTTGCGACGCGTTTCTCGTTCGTGCCGTGCCGCGCCGGGGCGCTCGTGCGCGCCGGCGGAGGTGGCGGATGAGCGAACCGACCCCGGACTGGGCGTTCTCCGACGCCGACCGGCGGGCGATGGCCGCGGCCCTCTCCGAAGCGGAAGCCGCCGGGGAGGCCGGCGACGTGCCGGTGGGCGCGGTCGTCTGCTCCCCGGACGGGCGCATCGTGGCGCGCGCGCGCAACCGGCGGGAGGCGGACGGCGACCCCACCGCGCACGCGGAGATCCTGGCCCTGCGCGAAGCGGCCCGCGCGCTCGGGAGTTGGCGGCTGGACGGGTGCACGCTGTTCGTGACGCTCGAGCCGTGCGCGATGTGCGCTGCCGCGGCGGTGGCGGCCCGGTTGGCGTGCGTGGTCTTCGCGGCGCCGGACCCCAAGGCGGGGTTCGCGGGGTCGCTAGGGAACCTATTGGACGAGCCGCGACTCAACCACCGGGTCGCGGTCCGCACCGGGCTCATGGCGGGAGAGTGTGCCGCGATGCTTCTGAGGTTTTTTGCAAAGTTGCGCGACCGCGGGTAGACTCTCGCTCCCGGTGCGGAGAGGTGCCGGAGTGGTCGAACGGGACGGTCTCGAAAACCGTTGACCCCCTCACGGGGGTCCGTGGGTTCGAATCCCACCCTCTCCGCCAGCAGGAACCTGGGGTGCGTTGCGGGCGCACCGGAGTGACAGAGCGACGGATGATCGTGGTGACGCGGAGAGGTGTCTGAGTGGCCGAAAGAGCACGCTTGGAAAGCGTGTGTACGGGTAACCGTACCGCGGGTTCGAATCCCGCCCTCTCCGCCATGCCACGCGAGTTTTCCGACGGCGTGTCCCGCTCCGGCGGGCGCCGTGGGAAGCAAGGAGCCCGGGTCCCGCGCGACGGTGCCCCCCGAACCTCGTCAGGCCCGGAAGGGAGCAGCGATAAGGGGAACGCAACGGGCGCCGCGGTCCCCCCGGGCTCCTTGCTTCGCCACGGCGTGAGACCGGGGCTCGGGGCTCGGGATCCGGGATTCGAAGAGAATCTTTGCCCGGGGTTCGGGTTCCAGGTCGGACGGGGCTTCGAGCCCCGAGCCCCGAGCCCCGAACCCCGGTGTGGGAGGCTGGGGTGACCGGATACCAGGTCCTCGCCCGGCGCTGGCGGCCGCAGCGCTTCGAAGACCTCGTCGGCCAGGACGTCGTCGTGCGCACCCTGCGCAACGCCCTTTCCTCCGGCCAGATCGCCCATGCGTACCTGTTCTCGGGCCTGCGCGGGGTCGGCAAGACGACGGTCGCGCGCCTGCTCGCCAAGGCGCTCAACTGCGAGAAGGGGCCCACGCCGGAGCCGTGCGGTGAGTGCGGCGCCTGCCTGGACATCGCGGCCGGCTCCTCCCTCGACGTGCTCGAAATGGATGCCGCCTCCAACCGAGGCATCGACGACGTCCGCGAACTGCGCGAGGTGGCGCGGGTCCTGCCGGTGCGGGACCACTTCCGGGTCTTCATCCTCGACGAGGCGCACCAGCTGTCGAAGGACGCCTTCGCCGCGCTGCTCAAGATCCTCGAGGAGCCGCCCGCGCACGTCGTCTTCATCCTGGCCTCGACCGAGAAGGACAAGTTCCCGGCTACGATCCTCTCCCGTTGCCTGCAGGTCGATTTTCGCCCGATCCCGGCCGACCTGGTGGCCGCCCGTCTGGCCCATGTGGCCGAGAGCGAGGGGTTCGAGCTGACGGCGGGCGCGGCGCAACTCATCGCCCGCGCCACCGAGGGCTCCCTGCGCGACGCGCTCTCGCTGCTCGACCGGGTGCGGGCGTTCGCCGAGGGTGCGGTCGACGAGAACGCGGTCGCCGAAGTTGTCGGGCTGCCGCCGTTCGAGGTCGTGCTCGCGCTCTGGCGCGCCCTCGAGGGCGGCGACGTCGCCGCGGCGCTCGGGCTCGTCCGCGCCGAGGAGCGCTCCGGCCGCGATCCCGCGGCGCTGTTCGAGCAGCTGGTGCAGCTCCTGCACGCCCTCCTGCTGCTGGCGACCGACCCCGCCGCGCCGACGCCGTTCCCGGCCGCCCACCGGCCGGCGATGGCCGAGAACGCGGGCCGGCTGGGGCCGGCGCTGCTGGTGCGCCTGCTCGCGCTCGCTCTCGAGGGGAAGGGGCTCGTCGCCGCCGCCGAGAAGCCGGGCGTCGCCGTGGCGGTGGCGGTCGGACGGCTGGCGCTGTGGCCGCGGCTGCGACGGGTCGAGGCGCTGCTCGCCGGCGAGCCGGCGCCGGGGGCCGGCGGCGCTCCCGCGCCGCCGTCGCGGCCCGCCCCGCCGGCGCCGGCCGCGCCGCCGGCCCCGGCGGCCGGATCGCCGGGCGCCCGTCTGGCGGCTGCGCTCGAGGCGATGGGGGAGCATCTGCTCGCGGGCCGGGTTGGGGCGGTGCGCGAGGTGGCGGTCGCCGGCGAGTTGGTCGTGCTGCGTTGCGGAGGGCTCCCGGCGTCCACGCGGAAGTCGCTGCGGGAGGCGGTCGAGTCGCTCACGGCCGCGGTCCGCCGCGCCGGCCTCGGGGAGCGGGTCGAGGTGGACGAGGACGGCGCCCCGGCCGGTCGGCGCGACCAGAGCCTGCGCGCGCGCGTCGAGTCCGACGAGGGCGTCCAGCGCGTCCTCGAGGTGTTCGGCGGCAGGGTGGAGAGCGTCGAGGAGAAGCCATGAACGTCGCAAAGCTGCTGCAGCAGGCGCAACAGGCGCAAGCCCAGATGCAGAAGATGCTCGGCGAGCTCGAGGTCGAGGGCTCGGCCGGGGGCGGCCTGGTGCGGGTCCGCCTGTCCGGCCTCAAGGAACTCAAGGGTGTCACGCTCGACGCCAAGGCGCTCGCCGGCGAGGAGCCGGGCCTGGTCGAGGACCTGATCGTGGCCGCCTGGCAGGAGGCCTCCCGGCAGCTCGAGGAGCGCTCGAAGGAGCTGCTCGGCCGGATGGGGCTGCCGGCCGGGATGTCGGGCATGTTCTGATGGAGCTGCGGCCGCCCGCAGTGCGCAAACTGTTGGAGCAACTGGAGCAGCTCCCGGGGGTGGGGCCGCGCACGGCAACGCGCATGGTGCAGCACATGGTGCGCGTTCCCGAGCTCTCCCGGCGCCTCGCGGACGCTCTCGCCCACGTCGCGGACGCCGTGCACCACTGTGGCACCTGCTTCCTGCTCACCGAGGAGGACCCCTGCCCGGTCTGTCGCGACGAGAGCCGTGACCGCGCCGTCATCTGCGTCGTCGAGGACCCGCTCAACGGCTGGGCGGTTGAGGCGACGGGGGAGTTCCACGGGCTCTACCACGTACTCGGCGGGCCGCTCGACCCGCTGCACGGGATCGGGCCGGAGGAGCTCACGATCGCCGCGCTGCTGGAGCGCGTCCGCTCGGGCGCGGTGCGCGAGGTGATCCTCGCGACAAACCCGACGGTCGAGGGGGAAGCCACGGCGCACTATCTGGCGCGGGCGCTGCGGCCGACCGGGAGCGGGGTGAGCCGGATCGCCTTCGGGTTGCCGGCCGGAGGCGAGATCTCCTACGCCGACTCGGTGACCCTGACCCGTGCGCTCGCCGGGCGGCGGGGGATGGATTGACGGGAAGTTGAAGGATATACTCGATATTTGATGAGCGGAGGCCGGAAGGCATGACGATGTTCGGGTCGAACCTGGTCTTGTACGAGGAGGAGTTCGACCGCATCAACGCGGTCCTCGCACGGTTGTGGATGGACGCGAACGCGAAGATCGTGTTCCTGGTCGACAAGAACGGGCAGCAGATCGCCGCGAAGGGCGATCTCGACAAGGTCGACGCCACGTCGCTCGCCTCCCTCACCGCCGGCAACGTCGCGGCCACCGACGGCCTGGCGAAGCTGATCGGCGAGAAGGAGTTCTCGATCCTGTTCCACGAGGGAGAGCGGGACAACATCCACATCTCCATCGTCGGGCAGAGGTTGATCCTGGTGTTGATCTTCGACGAACGTTCGTCTCTCGGCCTGGTGCGGTTGCGGGTGCGCAAGGCGGCGGCCGAACTCGAGGAGGTGCTGACCCAGATGGCGTCCAAGGCGGCGGACCAGGGCGAGGCCCCGGCGTCGCCGTTTGCCGAGATCACCGACGACGACATCGATGCCCTGTTCACCGAATGAGCTTCATCAACTACGCCTCGCGGGAGATCAACTGCAAGATCGTCTACTACGGCCCAGGCTTGGGCGGGAAGACGACGAACCTGCAGTACGTCTACGAGCGGACGAACCCCCAGAACAAGGGCCAGCTCATCTCCCTCGCCACCGAAACCGACCGCACCCTGTTCTTCGACTTCCTCCCGCTCGACCTCGGGAGCGTGCGCGGGTTTCGCACCCGCTTCCACCTGTACACGGTTCCGGGCCAGGTGTTCTACGATGCGTCGCGGAAGCTGATCCTCAAAGGGGTGGACGGGGTGATCTTCGTCGCCGACTCGCAGGACGCGCGGATGGACGCGAACCTCGAGTCGCTGGACAACCTCAAGCACAACCTCCGCGAGAACGGCTTCGACCTCGCCCTGATCCCGTACGCCCTGCAGTTCAACAAGCGCGACCTTCCGAGCGCGGTTCCCTACGACGTCATGCTGCGCGCCCTCCAGATCAAGGGTGAGCCGACGTTCGAGGCGGTGGCCCCCAAGGGGATCGGCGTCTTCGAAACGTTGAAGGCGGTCGCTAAGCAGGTCCTGCAGGAACTGTCGAGGAAATAGGCGACCAGAGTCGAAGGCCAAGAGGCGAGAGACCAAGGGCCCAAGGGCTGGCGGGGAGCTTCACCCTGGGGCGTCGCTGACCCGGGCGCGGCCGCGAGGCGACGCTTTGCGCAGCGCCAGCCGTCGCGACTACCATTGCAGGGGTGGAGGTGACGGTGTGAGCGTCGCGGCGGTGGTCCTGGCGGCCGGCGAGGGCAAACGGTTGAAGACTGCCACGGCCAAAGTGCTGCACGAAGCCGGAGGGCGGGCTCTGGTGGACCACGTGCTGGACGCGCTCGCGCCGCTCGTCCCGAGGCCGCTGGTCATCGTGGTCGGTCACCTGCGCGACCAGGTCGAGAGACATCTGGCCGGACGCGAAGCGCTGTTCGCGGTGCAGGATCCGCCGCGCGGCACCGGCGACGCGGTCGGCCGGGCGTTGCCGCTCCTGCCGCGGGAAGGGGAGGTGCTGGTGCTCTCCGGCGACGTGCCGTTGATCGAGTCGGAGACGCTCGCAGCGCTGGTCGAGCTGCGGCGCTCGCGCGCCGCGGCGGCGGCGTTGGCGACGGCGGTTCTCCCCGATGCCGGCGGTTACGGTCGTGTCGTCCGCGGCGCGGACGGCGACGTGACGGCGGTCGTGGAGGCGAAGGACGCGAGGAGGGAGCAACGCGAGATCCGCGAGGTCAACGCCGGGACGTACGTCTTCGACCTCGCCGCGCTGCGCCCCGCTCTCGCCGGGCTCTCGCCCGCCAACGCCCAGCAGGAGTACTACCTCACCGACGTGATCGGCATTCTGGCTGCGCGGGGGATGCGAGTGGTCGGCCTGCCGCTCGCGAACCCCGCCGAGATGGCGGGAGTCAACTCGCGCGCGGACCTCGCCGAAGTCCACCGGCTGCTGGGCGCGCGCGTCATCGTCACGCTGCAGGGGGCGGGCATCACGGTGCTCGACCCCGCCACCACCTGGGTGGAGGCCTCGTGCGCGGTCGGGCGCGACACGGTGCTGGAGCCCGGCGTGCACCTGCGCGGCGCCTGCCGGATCGGCGACGGCTGCCGGATCGGCGCCCACGCCGTTCTCGAGGACGTCACGCTCCCGGACGGGGCCGCGGTCCCGCCGTTGACGCATCGTCGCGGCGATTAGGGCGTTCGGGACGGCCGGAGTCAACCGGCCGGATCCGTCTGAGTTTGGAGGGGATATGTGCGGGATCGTCGGGTACGTGGGCCCGCGCGAGGGCGTGCCCGTGGTTCTCGAGGCGCTGCGCCACCTCGAATACCGCGGTTACGACTCCGCCGGCGTCGCTGTCCACTGCGGCGACCGGCTGGCGGTGCTGCGGGCGGCGGGCAAGCTCTCGAACCTCGCCGAGAAGGCGTACACGGCCGGGCTCCGCGGCCACCTCGCGCTCGGGCATACCCGCTGGGCCACGCACGGCGCGCCAATCGAGCGCAACGCCCACCCCCACACCGACGAGGGCGGCCGGGTGGCCGTGGTGCACAACGGCATCATCGAGAACTTTCGCGAACTCAAACGCGAGCTCGAGCGCGTCGGCGTGCGTTTCTCGTCCGATACCGACTCGGAGGTGATCGCCCATCTGCTCGCCCGCGCCGGCGGCGACCTGACGGCGGCGGCGATCGCCGTTCGCTCCCGGCTGCGCGGCCAGTACGCGGTAGCCGCGATCGCCGTCGGCGACCCCGGGATGCTGGTCGCGTTCCGCAACGGGCCGCCGCTCGTGGTGGGACTCGGCGAGGGGGAGAACCTTGTCGCGTCCGATCCCGCCGCGGTGATCGCGATGACCCGCCGCTGCATCCACCTCGAGGACGGCGACGTGGCGGTCGTGCGGGCGGACGGTGTCACGGTCCTGGACGCGTCCGGCAGCCCGGTCGAGCGGGCGGTCGTGACGCTCGACTGGGAGCCCGGCGAGGTCGAACGCGGGGGTTTTCGCCACTTCATGCTCAAGGAGATCCACGAGCAGCCGGGGGCCGTGTCCGAGACGCTGCACGCGCTCCTCCCCGACGCCGGCGTGCCCTCGCTCGCCCACCTCGGCCTCGACGCCGCGACCTTGCGCCGCTTCACGGCGGTGCGGCTCGTCGCGTGCGGAACCTCGTGGCACGCCGCCCTGGTCGGCAAGTTCTACCTCGAACGCCTGGCCAGGGTTTCGTGCGAGGTGGAGTACGCCTCCGAGTTCCGCTATCGCGAGCCGTTGCTCTCGTCCGGCACGCTGGTGGTCGGGATCACTCAGTCCGGCGAGACCGCAGACACGATCGCCGCGATGCGCCTGGCTTCCGGCGCCGGAGCGTCGCTCGCGGCGGTCTGCAACGTCCGCGGCTCACTCGCCGAGCGCCTCGCCGCGTTCCGACTCGGGACCCACGCCGGGCCGGAGATCGGAGTCGCCTCGACCAAAGCGTTCACAACGCAACTCGTGGCCCTGCTTGCGCTCGCGCTCGCCTGGCGCGACGCCAAGGGGCTGCCCGCCTCCGAGACAGGGGCGCTGCTGGAGCGCGCCTGGGCGCTTCCCTACGACATCGAGGGCGCCCTCGGGCACGCGGGCGAGCTGGCGGCCGTGGCGGAGGAGCTGCAGCACGCGAGCGACGCCCTCTACATCGGCCGCGGCGCGCTCTACCCGCTCGCCCTCGAGGGCGCGCTCAAGCTCAAGGAGATCTCGTACCTGCATGCCGAGGGGTACCCGGCCGGCGAGATGAAACACGGCCCGATCGCGCTGCTCGACGAGAGCTTTCCCGTGATCGCGCTGTGCCCGGCGGGGGAGCTCGCCGAGAAGGTGCGCTCGAATATCGAGGAGGTGCGCGCCCGCAAGGCGCCGGTGTACGTGATCGGGGACGCCACGGACTCGCGCCTGGCCGAGCTCGCCCGCGCCGTCGTCCCGCTCCCCGCCTTGCCCTGGCCGCTGCTGCCGGTCGTGGCGGCGGTGCCGCTGCAGTTGCTGGCGTACGAGGTGGCGGTGCGGAGGGGGTGCGATGTGGACCAGCCCCGGAACCTCGCCAAGTCCGTCACCGTCGAATAAGGCGTCGCCGTTGGCGCCGCCGATATCGGACCGTCTGCTGCGTTGCGCTGCGCCGGTTCGCATCCTCACATAGCCTACGGCTATGCTCCGGTGCGACCGGCTTGCGCGCCTTGCATCCGGCCCAATCCCGGCGGCGCGGCTACACGCCCCCAGCTCCGAGGCCCTGCCTTCGGCCGAGTGTTCGGGTTCTCAGGTGTCATCCCCGCGGACGCGGGGATCCAGGTAGTGGCTGGGTTCCCGCTTGCGCCGGAACGACGACTCGGGGCTGCGCGGCCTGCGGCCGGCGCAGCCGGCTCGGATCACGACCCACGATCCACGGACCACTGACCACGGACCACTGACTACGTCGTTTCTGTGCGTCGCGTTCGGCGCAGGGTACAATCACCGGTTCCTGGGAGGGGTGTTGGATCGACTCGCAAAGCTGCTCGCGGACCTGGACGAGGACCAGAAGCTGGCCGTGATGCACGGCGAGGGTCCGCTCCTCGTCGTCGCCGGCGCGGGGTCCGGGAAGACGCGGGTGCTCACCTACCGGATCGCGGCGCTATTGGCGCGCGGCCTCGCCCAGCCGCACGAGGTGTTGGCGGTGACGTTCACCAACAAGGCGGCGCGCGAGATGGCGGAGCGCGTCGAGCGCCTGGTCGGAAGCGGACTGCGCGGCGGCTTCGTCGGGACGTTCCACCGCTTTGCCCTGCAACTCCTGCGCAACCATCCCGCCGAAGCGGGACTGCCGCCGCGCTTCGCGATCGCCGACGAGGACGAACAGCGCCAAACTCTCGACCGCATCCTCAAGCGGCTCGACATCCCCTCGACGCGGTTGTCGGTGCGGGCGGCGCGCTCGCGCATCTCCGCGGCCAAGAACGCGCTCATCGGGCCGGAGGCTCTCGCGGGCCGGGCGCGCGGCGACGCGGAGCGCCTCCTCGCCGAGGTGTACGAGGCGTACGAAGGGGAGCTGCGCGCCGCCGGAGCGGTGGACTTCGACGACATGCTCTCTCTGGCGATGGCGTTGCTCGAACGCCACGACGCGATCCGCAAGTCGCTCGCCTCGCGCTTCCGCTGGCTGCTGGTTGACGAGTACCAGGACACCAACCTGGCGCAGGCGCGCCTGGTGCGACTGCTGGGGGGCAAGTCGCCGAACCTTACCGCGGTGGGCGACGAGGACCAGTCGATCTACCGCTGGCGCGGCGCCGAGGTCGAGAACATCCTCGCGTTCGAGGAGGCCTACCCGGACGCTCGGGTGGTGACGTTGGGGCGAAACTACCGCTCGTCCGAGCCGATCCTTCGCGCGGCCGCGGCCGTCATCGAGCGCAATGTCCGGCGGCGCCCGAAGCGGCTCTCCTCCGAGGTGGGCGCCGGTGTTCCGGTGACGGTGTACCTCGCCGCCGACGAGGCCGACGAGGCCCGCTTCGTCGCCGACGAGATCTCCCGCCTGCGCGCCTCGGTGCCGGCGGGCGAAATCGCGGTGCTGTTCCGCGTGAACGCCCAGTCGCGACCGTTCGAAGGGGAAATGGTGCGCCGCGCGATGCCGTACGTGGTCGTCGGCGGCACCCGGTTCTGGGAACGCAAGGAGGTGCGGGACGCGCTCGCGTACCTGCGCCTGCTGGTCGCCCCCGGCGACGCGCTCGCGTTCCGGCGCGCGATCCACGTCCCGGCGCGCGGTATCGGCCAGGTCGCCATGGACCACCTCGAGGCCGCCGCGGCGGCGCTCGCGGTCGCTCTTCCGGAGGCGGCGCGCCGGCTCCCCGAAGCGCTCTCGCCGCGCGCACGGCAGGCGCTGGGGGAGTTCTTCGCGCTCCTCGACGCCCTGCGTGCGCTCGCGGGCAGCGCCCCGCCGGCGGAGGTGGTGCGCGAGTTGCTCGAGCGGTCGGGGCTCGCGGCGCAGTACACCGCTGCCGACGAGGACGACCGTTCGCGCCGCGCCAACCTCGACCAGCTCGTGGCGGCCGCGGCGGAGGCGGCCGAACGGGAGCTCGACCTCGCGTCGTTCCTGGACGAGGTGGCGTTGCTCACCGATGCGGATATGCGGCGCGAGGGTGATGCGGTTCAGCTCTCGACGTTACACGCCGCTAAGGGCCTCGAGTTCGAGGCCGTGTTCCTGGTCGGGATGGAGGACGGCCTCCTGCCGCTGCGCCGCGAGGGCAGCACCGAGGCGGACGAAGAAGAGGAGCGCCGCCTCGCCTACGTGGGGATGACGCGGGCGCGGCGGCGCCTGGTCCTGACCTCCGCGCGGGTGCGTCGCGTCAACGGCCAACTGCTCTCGGGCCGGCCGTCGCCGTTCCTGCTCGAGGTGCCGCGGGAGGTGGTGGAGGACCGAGCCGCGGCTTTCGGCCGCGACCCGTTCCGCACCCATCTCCCGCACCCGCAGCAGCGATCGGCCAGGTCCTCGAGCGGTATCCCCGATGATCGGCTCGAACCCCGGACCCCGGACCCCGGACCCCGGTCCTCGCCCAAGCGCCCCGACGGCTGGCGGCCCGGCCTCAAGGTCCGGCACGCGACGTTCGGGTCGGGGGTGATCCTCCAGGTGCAGGGGTCCGGCGCCCAGACGCGCCTGGTCTGCTTCTTCGACCGCGCCGGCCGCAAGACGTTGATCCCGTCGCTGGCCAAGCTCGAGAAGCTCTAGACCCGAACGCCGCCACGCACCGCGACGCAGCCGGCCTTGACGACATGGCGCACGAGGTTGACGCCGAAGTGGTAGACGAGGTGTTTCGGGGACGGCGCGTCGAGCACGACGAGGTCGGCTTGCTTCCCGGTCTCGATGCTGCCCAGCCGGTCGGCGCGGCCGAGCGCCGCGGCGGCGTTGAGCGTCGCGCCGACGATCGCCTCCTCCGAAGACAGCCCGGCGCCGAGGCAGGCCAGGGCGATCACGGCCGGCATCGACTCGGTGTGGGACGAACCGGGGTTGCAGTCGGTCGCGATCGCCACCGGCACGCCGGCGTCCACGAGGGCGCGAACCGGCGCAAAGCGGTCGCGCAGGAAGAACGAAACGCCGGGCAGCACAATCGCGATCACGCCGCGCCTCGCCATCGCCTCGATCCCCGCCGCCGAGGCGTGCAGGAGGTGCGCGGCGGCGGCAGCGCCGACCTCGGCGGCGAGCGCGGCGCCCCCGAGGTCGCAGAGCTCGTCGGCGTGCAGGTGGATCCGCCACCGAAAGCGGCCCGCGTCCGCGAGCAGCCGCCGCGTTTGATCCGGGGTGAAGACGCCCCTCTCGCAGAAGACGTCCACCTGCTCGGCGAGGCCTTCGGCGGCGATCGCCGGGTGGATCCGCGAGACGACGAGCTCGACGTAGCGGTTGGAGTCGTGCCGCCACTCGGGCGGCACCTCGTGCGCCGGCATCGCCGTCGGCACGATCTCGACCGGGTGGCGCCGGCCGGCCTCGCGGAGGACGCGGAGTTGCTTGAGTTCGTTGTCGAGGTCGAGGCCGTACCCCGACTTCGCCTCGGTGGTCGTGGTGCCGCACGCGAGCTGGAGGTCGAGGCGGTGCAGCGTGAGCGCGAGCAGCTCGTCGAACGCCGCCCGCCGGGTCGCCGCGACGGTCGCGACGATGCCGCCTCCCGAGGCGGCGATCTCGGCGTAGCTCGCCCCGGCGAGGCGGCGGTCGAACTCGTCCTCACGGTAGCCGGCGAACGGCAGGTGGGTGTGCGGATCGACGAAGCCCGGGAGAACGGTGCCGCCGTCGGCGTCGAGGGCCGTATCTGGCGCTGGGAAGAGGCGGTCGTGCTCGCGCGGCTCGCCGACGAAGACGATCTCGCGCCCCTCGCAGCGCACCACCGCGCCGGGGAGCACGTCGAGCGCACCCTGAGACGGCCCCGCGAGCGCCGAGGTCCCACGCGGGGTCGCCACGACGGCGGCGCCTTGGATGAGCAGGCTCAAGAAGGCACCTCCGGCCCGGGCCGCGTCGCCCGCGGCCGCCTCAGCGCTCGCCCTTCGCGTCGCCGGAGCGGCGCCGCAGGAAGCTGACGGTCGGCGAATCGCTCGTCCGCTGCTCGGCGAGCTCGTCGTCGCGCGCGGCGCCGCCCAGCACGTCGACGAGGCGCTTGAGCTCCGCCCGCGCCGCGCGCCGCCGACCGCGTAGCTGCCCGATCACGAGCTCGACGTTCTCGGCGCGCCGCGCCGCGTCGTCCACCACCCGGTCGGCCAGCGCCTCCGCGTCGGCAATGATGCGCTGCGCTTCGATCTCGGCCCGCGCGACCGTGGCCTCGGCGGTGCGTTGCGCCGCCACCAGCGCCTGATTCACCGCATCGGCGCGCTGCCGGTACTCCTCGACCTCCTGGCTCAGGCGCGCGATCTGGGCGCGCAGCTCACCGCGGGTGCGCGCTTCCTCCTCGAGTTGTTCGGCGATCTCGCCGAGGAACTCGCGCACCGCGTCGGGGTCGTGACCGCGCAGCTTGCGTGCGAACGTCGCACGCTGGATCTCCAGCGGAGTCAACCTGTTCATCGCAGCGCCTCCTGCCTTGTCCCAGCTTACCTCACCTTTCGGCGCGGGCGGTGATGCGCCTCACGCCCTCGGGCGGCGCTCTCCGAATACGATCCGCCCGAGCCTGACCAGCGTCGCCCCCTCCTCGACCGCCACCTCGAAGTCCTCGCTCATCCCCATCGAGAGCTCGAGTTGGGGGAGTGCGAAACGCGAGGCGAGGCCGGTCGCGAGGGCGCGCAGCGTCGCAAAGTGCGGCCGGGAGCGTTCGGGGTCGGCATCGTACGGCGGCACCGTCATCACGCCCGCAAGGCGCAGGTGCGGGCAGCGCGCGAGGATGTGCTCAACCAGGCCGGGCGCTGCCTGGGCGGTGACGCCGCTCTTGGCCGCCTCGCCCCCGACGTTGATCTCGAGGAGGACCGGGAGCACGCGGCCGCCGCCGGCGAGCCGCCCCTCGATCCGGTCGGCGAGTTCGGGACGGTCGACCGTCTCGATGACGTCGAAAAGCTCGAGCGCCGCCCGGACCTTGTTGCGCTGCAACGGGCCGATCAGGTGCCACGGCGTCGCTCCCGCCACCAGGGGCCGCTTGGCGGCCGCCTCCTGCACCCGGTTCTCTCCGATCGCGTCGGCGCCGGCCGCCACCGCCTCCGCCACCGCCGCCGCTGGCTGCGTCTTGCTCACGGCGACGATCCTCACCGCCGCCGGATCGCGCCCGGCCCGGGCGCACGCCGCCGCAACCCGCTCCCTGGCCTTCGCGAGGTTCGCCGCGACGCTCACGGCCCCGTCCTTCGGCCGCCGGACCCCGGACACCGGTCCCCGGTCCTCACACCCCCTCCGGCCGCGGCAGGGTGGACGCGTGCTCGTCCATCGCGCGGTTCGCGAGGGCGTCGGCGGCGCGGTTGGCCTCGCGTGCGACGTGCACGATGGCGAAGCGCCGGAAGCCGGCGGCAAGCGTTCGCGCTTGCAGCCACAGAGGCTTGAGGTGCGCCGCCTTGACCTTGTAGGCCCCTTTCATCTGTTCGACGACCAGCTGCGAGTCGGAGCGCACTTCAAGGCGCTCGACGCCGAGGGCGCGGGCGCGCTCGAGCGCGGCCAGCAGCGCGGCGTACTCGGCGACGTTGTTGGTGGCGGTGCCGAGGTAGAGGCAGTGCTCCTCGCGCCGGTTCCCGAGCTCGAGGACGACGCCGCACCCCGCCTCGCCAGGGTTGCCGCGCGATCCGCCGTCGATCGCGGCCGCGGCGGTGGGGGAAGCGGTCATGCGGACGGCGGGAACTGCTCGGGGTCGTAGAGCAGCCGGCGGCAGTGGTCGCAGGTCTGCAACTCCTCGACCGTGCGCACGAGCTGCACGAGCGACGGGCGCAGGTCGCCGTGGCACGCGGAGCAGGCCGTCCCGTCCATCGGCACGACCGCGTTCGGCTTGCGCGACGCCCACAGCTTCTTGAAGCTCTCCATCGCCTTGCCCCCGAGCCTGGCCTGCAGGGCGCGCAGCTCCGTCTCGAGCGCGGCCAGCTCCCCCTCGCTCGCCTGGCGGCGCTGCTCCCACGTCGCTTCGGCCTGCTCGCGCAGCGCCTTCTCCTCGGGGCTCTCCTCCCCCAGCGTCGCGATCGCGGTGTCCGTGGTCTCGAGTTCCTGCAGGATCTCGAGGAGACGATCCTCCTTGGCCTTGAACTGGGTTTCCACGTGGTCCAGCTCCGAGACCACGGCGGAGAGCTGCTTCATGTTGGTGACGTGGCTCTTCTGCTTGCGGAAGTGCTCGCGCTCCTCGCGCAGCGCGTCGGCCTCCCGTTGCAGCGCCGCCTGTTCCGCGGCCAGCTCGTCGCGGCGCGCGCGGGCGGCCTCGAGCTTCTCGTGCCGCTCCGAAAACTGCGTGCGCAGCGCGGCCAGTGCCTCCGGGGGCGTGTCCCGCTCCCGCTTCAGCGCCGCGCGGCGGGTCAGCAGCCGCTGCAGCGCAACGTACCCTGCAAGTTGGTCCCTCGCCGTCAACGCCCCTCCCGTTTTTCAAGCACCCCGAACCCGGCCTGGCGTAACCCGGCAGGCCGCAAGCCCTCTCGGTGCGTGGTGGGTCCACCAGGATTCGAACCTGGGACCAACCGGTTATGAGCCGGCAGCTCTGACCGCTGAGCTATGGACCCAGCGCGCCGAATTGTAGGCGCTGTTGAGACTTGGCGCAACCGGCGCGAAGCAAGAGGCGTGGCCCGTAATCAGTGGCCGGTGGCCAGAGCAGGTCAAGGCAGAAACCCACTTACCCCTCAGGGACCTGCCGCCACTCTGCTCGACCCGGCCACCGGTCACGGGCCACCCGCCACGTCGGTTCCTGTTCAGCCGATCATGTCGAGGTACGGCTTCAGCAACTTGGCGCGGGTCGGGTGGCGGAGCTTGCGCAGCGCCTTCGACTCGATCTGTCGGATGCGCTCGCGCGTCACGTTGAAAGCCTTGCCGACCTCCTCGAGCGTGTGCTCGGTCCCGTCGCCGATGCCGAAGCGGCGGCGCAGGACCTCGGCCTCGCGCGGCGTGAGGGTGCGCAGCACCCCTTCCGCCTGCGTCTTCAGCGAAGCCGCGATCACCGCGTCGATCGGGGAGACCGCGGAACGGTCCTCGACGAAGTCCCCGAGGTGCGAGTCTTCCTCCTCGCCGATCGGCGTCTCGAGGGAGATCGGCTCCTGCGCGATCTTCATGATCTTGCGGACCTTGGTCACCGGGATCTCCATCTTCTCGGCGACCTCCTCGGCGGTGGGCTCGCGCCCGAGCTCCTGGACGAGCTGCCGCTGCGTGCGGGTCAGTTTGTTGATCGTCTCGATCATGTGCACCGGGATGCGGATGGTGCGCGCCTGGTCGGCGATCGCGCGGGTGATCGCCTGGCGGATCCACCAGGTCGCGTAGGTGGAGAACTTGTAGCCGCGGCGGTACTCGAACTTGTCCACCGCCTTCATCAGGCCGATGTTTCCCTCCTGGATGAGGTCGAGGAACTGGAGGCCGCGGTTGGTGTACTTCTTGGCGATCGAGACGACAAGCCGCAGGTTGGCGACGATGAGCTGCTGTTTGGCGCCGTCCGTCTCTTGCTCGCCCTGTCGGACCTCGCCGAGGACGCGCCTGAGCTCCTCGTACGAGACGCCGAACCGCTGCTCGAGCGCGGCGAGCTCGACCTTGTACCGCTTGACGCGCTCCCGGTAGAACGTGCGCCGCTCGGCGTTGCGCTCGGTCTTGAGCTTGGCGTCGTCCTTGCGGATCGTGTTGACGGGGATCGAGAACTGGCGCTCGACCTCGTTCAGGAAGCGCACCAGGCGGTTGCGGGTCGTGGTCGTGAAGTCGGTGGAGCGGACCATGACCGAGGTGTCGCCGGAAAGCGCGTCGATCTGCTGCAGCAGCTCGTCGCCGCGCCGCGTGCCCCGCTTGCAGCGCCGCAGGCGCTCCTTGAGCTGCTTGGACTGTTCGTCGAGCTGGCGGATGCGGGCGAAGAGCTTCATGGTCTCCGCGACGCGCTGCTGGCCGCGCTCGTCCAGCTCGCCGTTCAAGCCGGCGAGGATGTCGCGCATCATGCGGCGGTCACGCCGGGCCATCTCGTTGGCGCGCAGGAAGAGTTCGCACACCCGCGGGCTCGAGGCGAGGCCGGCGAAGACCTGGGCCTCGCCCGACTCGATGCGCATCGCGATCGCGACCTCGCCGTTGCGGTCGAGGAGCTTGACCGTGCCCATCTCGCGCAAGTACATGCGGACGGGGTCGTTGGTCTTCTCCAGCATGGCCGGGTCCACGAGGCCCGCTCCCGGGACCGGTTCGGGGGGTTCGGCGCGCTCGCCGGCGGGGCCCTCCTCTTCGAGCGCCGCCAGCTTCTCGACGCTCTCCACGATCTCGATGTCGTTCTCCGTGAAGCGCAGGTAGATCTCGTCGAGCTCCTCGGCCGTCGAGGCCACCTCTTCGGGAAGCACCTCGAGGATCTCGTCCACGAGGACGTAGCCGCGTTCGCGCCCGAGCCCCAGCAGCCGGCCGAGCTCGACGTACTTCTCCTCGACGGTGAGGGCGAGGGCATCGCGGACGCCGGGGGTCGCCGACGCCTCAGAGCCCTGGTGCTCCCTCTCCCGGCGCGGGCGGGACTCCCTGGTCTGGGACGCGCGCGCCTTGGCCGGATGCGGCTGGGGGGCGGCGGGCGCGGCCGCCCGCTGTGGGCGCCGAGTCGGCACGACCGCAGCGTGGGACCTCGCCGCGGGCCGGGTCTGCGGCGGCCGAGCGGGCGGTTTTGGAGCCGGCGTTGCTTTCGCGCGCGCCGGGTGGGACTTGGCGGGCGCGGCCGCGGCGTGCGGCTTCGGTCTGGCGGCACCCTTGGCCGGCGGGGTCGGGCGGGCGGCCGCCTTGTCCCGAGGTTTCTCCGGCGCCGGTTTGGCGGTCCCCCTCGCGGCCTTGGCCTGCGGCTTCGGCTTGGCGGCGGGCTTGGCCGGCCGTCTGCCCGGCGCCGGCTTGGGAGCGCCCTTGGTTGGCCTGGCCAACTTCGGCTTGGCGGCAGGCTTGGCCGGGCGCTTCGCGGACCTGGCCTTCCCGGCCCTCGATGCGGGCCGGGTCGCCGGCGTCGGCCTGACGGCCGCCTTGGCGGGGAGCTTGCCCTGCCTGGCCTTACGCGGGGCGACGCCGGGGCGGCTCGTCGGTCGCCGCCGGGGGGCCGTCGTGGCGGGTCCGCCCTTGGCTGCGCCCGCGCGGGCGGCCCGCGCGGGCCGCGAGGCGGTCGAAGCCGCCCGGCGCACCGTGCGGGACGCGGCGCGGCCGGGTGCGGCCCGCCTGTCCGCCCTGGCCGTACGGGCCGACGAGGACGGTCTTGCCTTCTTGTTCTCGCGGTCGCCGGATCGGTTCGCGCGAGCTGTCTTCTTGTCGTGTAATTTTCGCAAGTTTCCCTCGGTTTGATGGGTCTGGGGCGCTCATATTCCGTCCCGGCGCCTCCAGCTCCAGGGTAGAAACCACCCGCCACCCCTCACCCTCTTCAATGTGGGACGTCGGTGACGAAATTTCAAGGGTACCACCGGGCGCAACCCCCCTGGCGCCCCTGGAACCCTTCTAGGCGCCCCTCTTGGGCCGTTTGATGAGCTCGCTCTGCTCCGCCTGTAGACGTGCGAGCGCGTCTCTGTCGCCGGCCAGTTCGGCGGCGCGGATCCTGGCGATGATCTCACTGCTGCGCAGCCGATCGGCCCGGCGCCGGACCAGCTCGACGAGGCTCGGGATCCGCTCGCGCGGCGTCTGCGGCGCCTCCAGCTCGAGGCCGGCGAGCAGGCGCCGGTCGCCCGGATCCTCGATCTCGGAGAGCACCCCGGTGATCTCGATGCCGCCGCCACTCGCCAGTCGCCGCTGCAGGACCTCGAATACCCGCCGCACCCCCGGGTGGCAGATGCCGTCGATCGGAAAGCCGCGCAGGTGCTCGGCGCTGGCCGCCGGTTCCAGGTCGTGGAGGAACGACCGCAACAGCGCCAGCTCCGCGTTCTCCGGGAGGCCCTCGGCGGCGGCGTGGCGCGCGACCATGCGCGTCGTCTCGAACCCGCCAAGCTCCTCGAGCGGGACCCCGGCGCCGCGGGCGAGGGTCTCCCGCATCTCGAAGCGCCGCACCGGGTCGGGGCAGGCGTTGACGACCTCCAGGGAGCGCAGGAGGTTGCGGCGGCGTTCCTGGCGTGTCGGACCCATCAGCTCGAGCAGGAAGCCGGCGGCGGGATACGCCTGCGCCACCCTGCGGCCGAACCCCTCGGCGCCTTCGCGGCGGGCGACGTCGTCCGGGTCCTCCCCGTCGGGGAGCACCAGCACGCTCACCTCGAGGGCGGCCGCGAGGAGCGTGCGCAGCGCCGCAACCGCCGCCTGGCGGCCGGCGGCGTCGCCGTCGAAGCACACGACCACGTGCGGGACGCGGCGGGCGAGCTCGGCCGCGTGGTGCTCCGACAGGGCGGTGCCGAGGGTCGCGACCGCTTCGGTCAGGCCGACCCGGTGCAGGGCGATGCAGTCGAAGTAACCCTCCACCACGACCGCCCGATTGGCCTTGGGGAACGCCCGCATGGCCCGGTCCAGGGCGAACAGGACGTGGCCCTTGGAGAACAGGCTCGTCTCCGGCGAGTTCAGGTACTTGGGGTTCTCGTCGCCGAGCGCGCGGCCGCCGTAGGCGACGATGCGGCCGCGGGGGCTGCGGATCGGGATGGTGACGCGATCGCGGAACCGGTCCCAGACCTTTCCGCCCTCGCCTTCGACCACGAGGCCCGCGCCGACGAGGGCGCGCTCGGAGAACTTCTTGCGCAGCTCGTCGTAAAGCGCGCGCCACTCGTTCCTTGCGAACCCCAGTCCGAACTCCGCGGCGACGTCGAGCGGCACGCCGCGGCGCTCGAGAAAGGCGCGGGGGCGGTCCTGGCTCAACTGGCCCGCGAACACCGCCTGCGCCGCCTCCATGACGTCCGCGAGCTGCTCCTGCTCGTCCTTGCGCCGCCGCGCTTCGGGGGACGCGGGGGGCAGCCTCACCCCGAAGCGGTCGGCGAGGCGTTCCACCGCCTCCGCGAAGGTGACCCGCTCCATCTCCATCACGAAATCGATCACGTCGCCGCCGCGCTTGCAGCCGAAGCAGTAGTACGTGCCCTTCTCGCGCGAGACGTTGAACGAGCCGGTCTTCTCGCCGTGGAACGGGCAGAGCCCCACGTAGTTGCGGCCGGTCTTGCGCAGCGTCAGGTGTTCGCCCACCACCGCGACGATGTCGGCCGCCTCCCGCAGCTGCTCGAGCACGGGCCGCGACAGGTCGTACTGGCTCATCCCCGCCCCTCGGCGCGGCCGGCCGCGGTCCGCGCCGCATCGCCCGCGCCGCGCCCGCTCCGGCGCAGCGGCCGGATTCGGCCCGGCCCGGCGGGCCGGCGCCGCCCGGGGAGCGGCTTGCGGTCCGCCCTCACTTGCCCTCCAGCTCCACCTCGGTCACGCCCGTCCCCCCCGATACTGAGGCGGGTGGGCGAAGCTTGCAACCGCGGGGTGCCGCTCGAGCACCTGGCGGACCACCCGGCGCAGGGTTCCGGTGCCGTGGCCGTGGACGACTCTGATGCGTGAAGTCCCGGAGACCATGGCGCGGTCGAGAAAGGCCTCCAGCTCGTCCCGGGCCTCCTCCTGCGTCATGCCGATGAGCTTGAGCTCGACCGTGGCGGAAGGCGCGGCGACGACCTCGACCTCCGGGCCGCGACTGAGGCCGGCCGGCGCGACCGGCTCGCACCCCGAGGCCTCGAGCCAGAGCCGCTTGTCCCCGACCAGCACCTCGACCCGTTCGCCGACCACCTTCTGGACGCGCCCGCTGGCCGTGGTCCCCGCGACGTGGACGGTCGCGCCCGGCATGAGCGGCGCGGCGACGGGTTGGGAGGCGGGTGCCTCGGGATCGAGGGCGAGCGCCTGGTGGCGCAGCGCCGCAATCCGCTTCTTCCCTGGGAACTCGCCGCGCTCCCGCGCCCGTTCGAGCTGGGCGAGCGCGGCGGCGAGTTGTTCCCTGGCGCGCCGCCTGAGCGCGTCCCGCTCCTGGTCCAGACGCGCCCGGACCCTCTCGCGCTCTTCGTCGAGCCGGAGCACTTCGCGCTCCAGGCGCGACCGGTCCTCCCCGACGCTGCGTTCGGCGGCGCGCAGGAGCTCCGTCTGGCGCCGCAGGCGTTCGGTCTCACGAGCCAACTCCTCGAGGTAGGCGTCGATGGCGAGGAACGAGCGGGAGACCATCTCGCGGGCGCGATCGAGCACCCCGGCCGGCACCCCGCACGAGCTCGCGATGGCGAGCCCGCGCGAGCGACCGGGCACGCCAAGGTGCAATCGGTACGTGGGGCGTCCGCTCGCCTCGTCGTAGCCCATCGCCGCGTTGACGGCGCCCGCGACGTCCTCAAGGTGAGCCGCCACGGTGATCAGGTGGGCGGTGGCCACCGTCCAGCACCTGCGCCGGGCGAGCTCCTCGACGAGCGCGGCGGCGAGCGCCGCGCCCTCCTCCGGATCGGTGCCCGAGCCGAGCTCGTCGTAGAGCACGAGGGTGTCGGCGGCGGCTTCGGCGAGCAACTCGGCGGTCGCGCGCATCGCGCCGGTGAAGGTCGATAGGTCGGAGAACAGGTTCTGCTCGTCCCCGAGGTGACACCACAGGCGGGAAAACGGCGGCAGGGAGCTGCCGGCCTCGGCGAGCACGGGGATGCCGGCCTGCGCCATCAGGGTGACGAGGCCGACGGTCTTGAGCGCCACGGTCTTGCCGCCGGCGTTCGGGCCCGAGAGCAGGACGAGCCGCTGCTCCGCGGTGAGGAGCAGGTCCAGAGGCACGACCGGGCGGGTGTTGCCGGCGTTCCCGAGAACCTCGGCGCGCAGGGGGGCGAGCGCGGGTTCGAGGAGCGGGTGGCGCGCGCCGACGAGGCGGATCGCGTCGCCCGCGCCCGGCTCCAGCAGCGCGCCGCCGCAGGCTTGGCCGAACAGCACCCGCGCCTGACTTGCGTCGAGCCTGGCGAGCGTGGCCGCCGCGGCGAGCAGCTCCCCGCGGTGGCGGTGGAACGCGGCGGCGGTCTCGGCGAGGACGCGCTCCTCCTCGGCGCGCGCCAGCGCGGTCGCCTCGGCGAGCGCGTTGTTGAGCTCGACGACGGCGAACGGCTCGAGGAACACCGTAGCGCCGGAGGAGGAAACGTCGAGGACGAGGCCCGGGACCGTGGACCGCTCGGCGGCGGGGACCGGGACGCAGTAGCGGTCGCGGCGGAGGGTGAAAGGGCCGAGGACGCTCGCGTGCGACCGCCGCACCTGCTCGACCGCCGCCACGATCGCCGCGCGGTGGCGTTCCCGGGCGGCGCGGGCCTGGGCGAGCGCCGGTGAGGCGCTGTCCAGGACCTCGCCGGAAGGCCCCAGGCGCCGCTCGCAGAAAAGGAGAAGCGGCTCGAGCCCGGGGAGCGCCGCCGCGATCGCCGCCAGCTCGGCGCCGACCCCGGCGGCCGCAAGGGCGGCGCGCGCCTCGACGGTCCGGCGAACGAGTGAGACGAGCCGCGCGAGGTCGGCGGCGTCGGCGGGTCCCGGGGCGTCGTGGACGAGCAGTTCGGCCGCGTCCAGGCCGGTGAACGGCAGCGAGCCGTGCTCGGCGACGAACGCGAGGACGTCGCGAGTCAGACGGAAAGCCGACGGCCCTTCCCCCGGGGTGAATCGGGGAAGGGCCGCGGTGACCTCTCGCCGCCCGCGCTCGCTGCGCGCGAACGAGGCGACGAGCTCGAGAACCCGGTCGAACTCCAGTGACGCGAAGGTCAAGGCCGTGCCGGTGGGGCTACAGCAGCCCCGCCTTGCGCTGCTGGGCCAGCTTCCGGAGGAGCTTCTTGCGCGCCTGGATCAACTTCCGCTTGCGCCGCACACTCGGCTTCTCGTAGTGCTGCCGCTTCTTGATTTCGGACAGGATTCCGGCCTTTTCGCACTTGCGCTTGAAGCGGCGCAGCGCCTGCTCGAACGATTCGTTGTCCCGAACATGCACCATCGTGGGCATCGCGCGATCTCACCCCCCCTCTGCGCTGGTCTTGTCGCGCCACACGGGGTGGGCGCGCACGCGCTCGTCAAAGGGAGAGAATCTTAGCACACCGAGGGGGAGTGCGGTCAACGGCGGTGGCGGCGCCTCGGGCGGGGGGTGGGGGCGGCCGTCGTGGGCGTGGCGGCGGGTGCCGGAGGGCGTCGCGCCTCCGCCTCCGCCGCGGCGAGGCGCGCGGGGACCGGGACGCCCAGGACGCCGTAGGCGCGCGCTGCCGCGGTCAAGGGTTCGAGCGCCTGCCGGGCGTCGCCGCCGCGGTCCAGCAGGTAGCGCGCGTTGGCGACCGCCGCGTCCGCGTACAAGCCGAGCGCCTCGCGCGTCTCAGGCCGATCGGGCGCGAGGTTGAGTGCCTGGTTGAGGAACGCGGCCAGGGCGAGCTGATCGCGCGTGAACGCCGCGTCGTACGCCGCCGCGGCTTCGCGCGAGAGGGCGGTTTCCCCGGGTGATCCGGGCGGGCCCGGCGCCTGCGAGCGCTCCAGCCGGTCGCGGGCCGACGCGAACTGGGTGTGCACGGCCATCGCCTTGGCGAACTCGGTAGCGGCGTCGAACCGCCCGGAGGTGGGCTCGGGCCGGCCGCCGCACGCAGTCGCGAGCACGAGCAGTACGCCGCCTCCCGCACGTCGCTTCCAGTTCCGCAAGGCCCCCCCTGGATGATGACGCTAGCAGAGACGCGGGCTTCGAGGCAACGTGTCATTTCCTTGACAGTCTTTGCGCGCCACGCGGATAATGCCGATCGGATCGAGCAAACGGAGGCACCATGGAGACGCACGAAGCGATTTTTGCCGAGATCGAGCAGATGCGCGAAGGTGCCGCGGCGCTGTTGCGCGCCAAGCTGGACGCCATGGCGGGTCAGATCCGCGACCAGGCGAACCGGGTCGCCGGCGACCTCGGCGTGGTCGTGCCTCCCGATCTCGAGGCCCTGCTCCCGATCGCATCCTTGGCTGAACGCCTGCGGAGCCTGGCGGCGCCCCCACCGCCGCCTCCGGCGCCGGTGCTCGCCCTGGATCTCGACACGCTGCGCGCGCTCGACGCCGGCCGCGCCCAGTCGGCGGTGTTGCAGGAGTTGTTGCGTCAGCTCGGGGGGTGGTGCGGCCCGCGCGCCATCGCCGTCTTCCGCGACGGCAACGCTCAGGGGTGGTCGGGCGCCGGTTTCGAGGAGGGTAACCCGCCGCGGGCGTGGCACGGGGCGCTGGCCGCGTCGCCGGCGCTCTCCAGGGCTGCCGCCGGGACACCGGTCGTCGTGCGCCCGCGCGCCGACGCGCTGCTCTCCGAGTGGTTCGGCCCGACCGACGGACGTCTGCTGGTCGTGCCGATGTCGCTGCGCGGCAAGGTCGTCGGGGTGCTGCTGGCGCTCGAGGGTGGACCTGGTCTGAACGTCCCGATGGTGCAGCAGGTCACGTATACCGTCGGACTCATGCTCGAAACGCTGACCTCACGCCCGAACGTCCCGACGCCGGCGCTTGCCCCGCCCGAGGAGATCTCCGGCCAGCCCGAGGCCGCGGCCGAAGTCCCGCCGGCGGTTTCCGAGGAGGCTCCACGCGCGGTCGAAGAGGTCCCGGTCGCGGCGGCGGAAGCACCCCCGGCGGTGGGAGACGGTTCGGAGACCGTCCAGCTCAAGGTGCCAGTCGCACCGGCGGCCCCGGTCGCGGCGGCGCGGGACCCGGAAGACGAGCGGAAACACGAGGAGGCGCGCCGCTTCGCCCGCCTGCTGGTATCCGAGATCCGCCTGTACAACGAGCAGGCGGTGCAGACCGGCAAGCTCGCCCGCGACATCTACGGGCACCTCAGGGAGGACATCGACCGTTCGCGGGAGATGTACGAGCAGCGGGTCTCCGCCGAGGTACGCGCGGACAGCAACTATTTCCACGACGAGATGGTGCGCATCCTTGCGGATGGCGACGCTGACGCCCTCGGCATGTAAGCACGCCCTGCTCCGGCCGGCTCTCACCGTTTTCCTCGCGCTCCTCTGCGGCTGCCGGGCGGCACCTCCCCCGTCGCTGGCGCACGCGTTGTCGGCGAAGGGCGACGCCGCAGCACGGGCCAGGGCGTTCATGCGGGTGGCGGTGCAGGGGCGCGGGGCGGAACGCGCCCGCGCCGCCATGTTGTGGGGCCTGTACGCCTGCGACGCCCGCGCCCCGCTCGCGGGCCTCGCTGGATTCAACCTCGCGCGTCCGGCGGGCGGTTTGGCGCGGCTCGCAGCCCGCAGGCTCGAGGACGCCCTTGCCGCGGCGCGCCCGTCGCCGGCGGCGTGGACGGCGGCGGCGCGCTCCCCCTGGCTTACGGCCGAGGACCGTACCCACCTGCAGCTTCGGGGCGCCGAGGCGCTCCTGGCGCAGGGCGACCTTTCCGCTGCCTTGGCGCTGGTCCCCGAACCTGGCCGCCTCGCCGGCGAGGCGCGCGCCCGCGCGCTCGGCGTGGTCGCGCGGTCGGGGGGCGCCGCCGCGGCTGCCGCCCGGCGTGCGCTCGCCGTCGAGTTCCCGCAGCTGTTCGGCGCGCTCGCCGGTCCGGGCGGCGGCGCGGGCCTCGCCGCGTCGTTCTCCGTCGCGGAGTGGGCGGAAAACGCGCGGGCGTGGCTGGAGGCCGGCCAGCCCCAGGCGGCGCTGCGGGCCGCCGAGCGGGCGGGGAACGCCGGGTTCGTGATCGCCGCGCGCGCCGCCCTGCGGCTGCACCGGCCCACGGCCGCGCTGGCCTGGGCGGGACGGGGCGGCGAGCGCTGTGGAGCATGTCTGGTGGAACGCGCCCAGGCCGAGCGTCAACTCGCGTGGGGCGCGCCGCCTGCTCTGCGCGCCCGGGGGTTCGGCGGGATGCTGCGGTCCGCGAGACGCGCGGACGGGATCTTGCCGTCGTCGGACCCGCTGCGCGCCCGCGGCGAGGTTCTCGAGGCCGAGGCGCTCGTGGAGTTGGGGCGCTTCGCCGAGGCGATGCCGCACCTGGCCGGCGCCGCGGTCGCCGCCCAACCGCGCTTCGAGTGGGTGTGCCGGCGCCTCGTCATGCTGCAGTCGCGGGACGGGAGCGTGTGGCCGCCCGGGATCGAGCCGCTGGCCCACAGCGAGCGGGGCCTGCGCCTCGCGGCTCTCTGGCACGGCTTGGCGCAGGCCCGACGCGGCGACCGCGCGGGCCTCGAAGCGCTGGCCGGGAGCGGGTTCCCCGACCTGCCGGCGCAGTGGGCGGCCGAAGCGCTCGGCCGGTCGGGCGTCGCGGTCGTCCCGGGGGGAGGACGTCTGGCGGTGCCGCCCCCGCCGGCGTGGGCCGCCGACCTGATGGCGGCCGGACGGGTCGCGGACGTCGTGGTGGCGTGGCGGTTCGAACTCGAGGCGGGCGACGCCGACGGGCGGGGGTGGCTCGGCCTCGCGACGCTCGCCGCAATGCCGCCCCTGGAGGCGATCCCGCTGCTGGTGAAGGGCGAGCCCAGGCTGCTGGCGGGCCCCTGGCAGGGGCTCAGCCGCGAGCTGTTGCAGCGCTACCTCCCGTTGCCGTGGCGAGCCGAGATCGAGACGGCGGCGCGCCGGACTGGGGTGCCGCCGTGGGTGCTGGCGGGCCTCGTGCGGCAGGAGTCGGCGTGGAACCCCCGCGCTCGTTCCGCGGCCGGGGCGCTCGGGCTGGCGCAGGTGCTCCCGGACGTCGCCGCCGAGGCGGCGCGCGGGATGCCGGGGGGGCCCCGCCCGGCGACCTCTTTCAGCCCGACCGCAACCTCACGCTCGGTGCGGCGCTGCTCGCGCGCCTGAGGGAGGCGTTCGGAGGCTCGTGGACGGCGGCGCTCGCGAGCTACAACGCCGGGACGAAACGGGTGCTCGACGCCTGGGACAGGTGCGGTCGCCGCGACGGCCCGGAGTTCGTCGAGGGGTTGGAGATCCCGGAGACCTGGGACTACGTGCACCGGGTCGTGCTCCTGGCCGAGGGCTACCGGATCCTGTACTGGCCGGACGGGAGGCCGTACCCATGGACGTGATCGGAGTGTCGTCGCAACGCCGGCGCCAACTCGTGGACGTCACCAGCTTCGTGCAGGAGGCGGTGGCCGCGTCGGGTGTCGAGGAGGGCGTCTGCCACGTCGCGGTGCCGCACACGACCGCCGCGGTCGTGCTCAACGAGAACGCCGACCCCGCCGTCGGCGACGACATCCTGGCCGCGCTGGCGGCGATGCTCCCCTCGGTCGCCTGGCGGCATGCCGAGGGGAACTCGGACGCGCACCTTCTCTCCTCCCTGGTGGGGCACTCGGTGACGGTGCCCGTCAGCGCGGGGGAGCTCGCCCTCGGGAGGTGGCAGGCCGTTTACCTGCTCGAGCTCGACGGCCCGCGCAAGCGCGAGCTCTGGATCACCTGCCTGCGGGCGTGACCGCCGGGGCGGGACCGGCCCCGGCTAGTGCGAGCCGGTGCGCCTCTCGTGGGCGACGCGCAGGTAGAGCGCCTCCAGGCGCGCCACCCTGGCTTCGGTGGAGAAGTGCGCTCGCACCCGCTCCTGGCCCGCGGCGGCGAGGCGCGCCGCGAGCTCCGCGTCGCGCAGCAGGCGCGACACCGCCGCCGCGAGCACCGGCACGTCCCGCGCCGGCACTACGATCCCCGAGACGCCGTCCTCGACCAGCTCGGGGTTGCCCGCGACCGCGGTCACCACGACGGGTTTGCCGAGCGCCATCGCTTCGCGCACCGTGCCGGTGATCCCGGTCCCCGCCCAGGAGGGATCGACGACGACCTCGCACGCCGCCAGCACGTCCGGCATGTCGGTGCGCGCCGTCGTCGCGGTGACCGCGCCGGCGAGCCCCATCTCGCGCGCCAGACCGAGGACGCCCTCGCGCTGCGCGGCGGAAGTGCACGCGACCAGCAGGAGGTGGGCGTTCGGATGGTCGGCGCGGATCGCCGGGAACGCCCGCACGAGCTCCTTCCAACCCTTCCAGTCGCGCATCCCGACGTGACCGACGACCCGCGCCTCTGGCGGGATGCCGAGCTCGTCGCGGACGGCGGCCGGATCGGTTCGGGCCGGGTCGAAACGGGCGACGTCGACGCCGGCGTAGACGACGCTGACCTTGTCGGGCCGGATGCGGCCGGTCGCGATCACCACCTGCCTGATGCTCTCGGCCACGGTCACGACGCGGCCGACGCGGCGCGAGCGGTACTTGATGGCGCTCCAGGCGTCGATCGGAAACGAGACGCCGCGGTTGACGACGAGGCCGTAGCGGGCGCCGAGGAACGTGGCCCCCCAGGCGACGGCGTGGGCGATCCCCTTGTGGACATGGACGACGTCGACCTCGCGCTCGCGCGCCAGGCGGGCGAAGCGGAGCATCGACGGGAGGTCGAACTCGTGGCGCAGCGCGAGCGTTCGGTGCTCGACCCGGGCGGCGGCGCAGCGGGCGGCCATCTCGGGGCTGGGACGGGTCACCACGACGACCTTGTGCCCGCGCGCCGCCAGGCCCGCGGCGGCCTCGAACATCTGCACCACCGAACCGGTCGCGAAACCGGTCTTCTCGAGCATCTCGACGATGGTGAGGGGTTCCATTGTCGCCGTTTCCGAATTCAGGCGGGCCGCGGGGGAGCGCCCAGCGGTCCGCCGTCTCAGTTCGTCACGGCCGTCCGCCCGCCTACATCACCGCCGTCGGAGGCGCCGGCTCGTCGGGATCCCCGGCCTTGCGGAGCGGCACGAACACCAGGTACGCGGCCAGGATGACGAAGACCGGGATGGCGAGCCAAGGCGCGATGCCGGAGAACCCCGGGACGGTCCAGAACTGAGCCGGCTGGTGCATGCGGTCGCGGATGAACACCACGGTCGCGATGAACAGCCCCATCAGCGCCTCGCCGGCGATCAGCCCGGACGCGGCCAGGATGCCGGCGTTCTCGACGCGGGCCTTCTGCGCGTCGTTGAACCCGCGCTTCTCGCGCATCCGGTCGACGACGCCGCGGATGAGGCCGCCGACGAAGATCGCGAACGTCGTCTCGAGAGGCAGGTACATGCCGACGGAGAACAGCATCGGGCTCCTCACCTTGATGAGGATGAGCGAGACCCCCATGGCGATGCCGACCAGCACCAGTGGCCACGCCATCTGGCCGCCGACGATTCCCTGCGACAGCGCGGCCATCAGGCCGGCCTGCGGCGCGGGGAGGTTCTTGCCGCCGAAGCCGCCGGTGGCGGGGTTGGCGGCGAGGTCGGAAACGTGCAGCACGTACAGCGGGAAAAACATCACGAGGGAAGCCACGACCACCCCGATGATGTCGCCGATCTGCATCTTCCACGGCGTGCCGCCGAGGATGTGCCCGACTTTGAGGTCCTGGAGCATCTCGCCCGCCACGGCTGCGGAGACGCAACCGATCGCCGCCACGCCGAGGACCGCCGCGACGCCCTGCGTTCCCTTCGCGCCCACGATGACCATGGTGAGGGCGGCGACCACGGTCGTCGCGAGGGTGAGTCCGGAGATCGGGTTGTTGGACGACCCGATCATGCCGACGAGGTTGCCGGAGACCGCGGCGAAGAAGAAGCCGGTGATCAGCATGACGATGGCAGCCAGGATCGCGGGCCCGATCGCCTTGGTGAAATACGCGTAGAGCGCGATCATCAGGATGAAGATGAGCGCGATGCCGAAGAGCACCACCTTGAAGCTGAGGTCGCGCTCGGTGCGCTTGGTCGCGGCCGCGGCGGAGGCCGACTTGCGCACGTCCGCGACGCCGCGGCTGATGCCGAGGATGAGGTTCTTGCGCATCTTCCAGAGGGTGTAGCAGGCGCCGACGAGCATCCCGCCCACGGCGATCGGCTTGACGACGAACTGGTAGAGGCGGGTCGTGAGGAGCGCCCAGTCGGCCACGCCGTTGGTCGTGTACTGGCCGATCATGCTCGGGCCGAGGAAGTACACCAGCAGCGGCACGAACAAACCCCACGCCAGCAGACCGCCGGCGAAGTTGAGGGCGCCGAGCTCGGGGCCGATGATGTAACCGACGCCGATGTACGCCGGCGTCGCCGCCGGGGCCGAGAGCGTCGTCACGCCGCCGGCCGCGATCGTCTTGGCGTCCTTGTCGAGCCCGAGCCGCACCACGCTCTCGTTGACCTTCCCGACGGCGAGCGGGAAGTCGTTGGAGGAGCGGAAGATCCCCAGGCCGTCGAGGAGCTTGATGAGCGCCCCGACCCCCATCGCCCGGAACAGCTGCAGCGCCGCCTCGGCGCCGCGCTGGCCGGCCTTGTGGATCTCGGAGGCCGCCACCGACTCCGGGAACGGCAGCCCCGGGTCCTCGACCATCACCCGGCGCAGGACCGTGACGAACATGATGCCGAGCACGCCGCCCAGCATCATCAGGGCCGAGGCGGTCAGGTAGTCCTGCAACAGGTGGCCGGACTCGAACTTCCAGATCTTCAAGATGACGAACGCGGGGATCGTGAAGATGGCGCCCGCCGCGACCGACTCGCCGATCGAGCCGACGGTCCGGGCAAAGTTCTCTTCCAGGAGCGACCCCTTCATCAGTCGCAGCACCGCCATGCCGATCACCGCGGCCGGATAGGTGGCGGCGATCGTCATGCCGGCCTTGAGCCCGAGGTACGCGTTGGCCGCGCCCAGGATCACGCACATGAAGAGGCCGAGGATGAGCGCCCGCACGGTGAACTCGCGCATGTTGGAGTCGGCGGGCACGTAGGGGGTGAAACGCTGGTCGCTCATTGCGTTCGTCCTCCGCAAGGTCGCCACACATCGCCGCAACCGGCGGATGCTGGGTGGCAGTTCGCGGCATTCTACACGGGGAAGATGGGAAAGCCGCCATCGCAGCGGCGGAAGCCCGGACCCGAGTCCGGGACCGCGCCGCCGGTGCCGGGCGGGAGTCGCGGGCGGTTGTTCAGATCTTATCGTATTATGCTAAGATCTACGTGCATAGTGCTTGACAATATCACGCTAAGATTCTATTCTTTGACGGTGGCCGACCGGGAGCAGCGAACGGCCCGGCCCGAGGTGCGAAGATGGCGTCCAACAGTAACTTCACGATCAAGGCCGCGGAAGCCGTGCAGAAGGCGCTCGAAATGGCGAGTGAGCGCGGCAACCCCGAGGCGACCCCGGCCCACCTACTCGCGGCGCTCCTCGCCGAGGAGGACGGTCTGGCCTCGCGCCTGCTGGACAAGGTCGGGGTTGCGGCCGAGCGGCTGCGCGACGACCTCGCCGCCGCGCTCGACCGCCTCCCCTCCGCGCGTGGCGGGGCCGAGGCGCAGTCCTCGCGCGACCTGCGCAAGCTGCTCGATTCGGCGGCGAAGCTCGCCCCCCAGTTTCAGGACGAGTACGTGTCGGTCGAGCACCTCCTGCTCGCCGCCGCGACCGTGCCTGGGACAGCGTCCGAGATCCTGGCGCGCCACGGCGTCGGCCGCGACGTCCTGCTGCGCGCGATCCAGGAGGTGCGCGGCTCCCACCGCGTCACCGACGCCAACCCCGAGGACAAGCTCGAAGCGCTGAAGAAGTACGGCCGCGACCTCACCGAGCTGGCGCGCGCCGGCAAGCTCGACCCGGTGATCGGGCGCGACGACGAGATCCGCCGCGTGATGCAGGTCCTTACCCGCCGCACCAAGAACAACCCCGTCCTGATCGGCGAGCCAGGCGTCGGCAAGACCGCGGTCGCCGAGGGGATGGCGCAGCGCGTCGCCTCCGGCGACGTGCCGGAGCTGCTCAAGCGGCGGAGGATCGTGGCCCTCGACATGGGCGCGCTCATCGCCGGCACCAAGTACCGCGGCGAGTTCGAGGACCGCCTCAAGGCCGTGATCAAGGAGGTCGTGGACTCCGACGGCGAAGCCGTGCTCTTCATCGACGAGATCCACACGCTCGTCGGGGCGGGCGCCGCCGAAGGCGCGATCGACGCCGCCAACCTGCTCAAGCCCGCGCTCGCCCGCGGCGAGCTGCGCTGCATCGGCGCCACGACCCTGTCCGAGTACCGCAAGTACATCGAGAAGGACGCCGCCCTGGAGCGCCGTTTCCAGCCGGTGATGGTCGGCGAACCCTCGGTCGAGGAGACGATCGCGATCCTGCGCGGCCTCAAGGAGAAGTACGAGGTGCACCACGGCGTCCGAATCACCGACGGCGCGATCGTGGCCGCCGCCACGCTTTCCCACCGCTACATCACCGACCGCTTCCTCCCCGACAAGGCGATCGACCTGGTGGACGAGGCGGCCTCGAAGCTGCGCATCGAGATCGACTCGCTCCCCACCGAGATCGACGAGCTCGAGCGGACGGCGGTCCGGCTCGAGATCGAGAAGCGTGCCCTCGCCAGGGAGAAGGACGCGGCCTCGGCCGAGCGTCTCGGCGAGATCGACGGGGAGCTCGCCGAGCGCAAGGAACGTATCAGCGCGATGAAGGCGACCTGGCAGCGCGAGAAGGAGCTCATCGCGCGCATCCGCAAGGCGAAGGAGGAGACCGAGGCCACCAGGGAAGCCGCCGAGCGCGCCGAGCGCGACGGCAACCTCGAGCGCGCCGCGCAGCTGCGCTACGGCGAGCTCGTCCGCCTGGGCAAGGAGCTCGAGGACGCCTCGAACGCGCTCAAGGCGCACCAGGCGGCGCACGGCACGCTGCTCGCCGAGGAGGTCACCGAGGAGGCGATCGCCGAGGTCGTCGGCCGCTGGACGGGGATCCCGGTGACCAAGCTGCTCGAGGGGGAGAAGGCCAAACTGCTGGAGATGGAGGAGCGCATCAAGGCCCGCGTCGTGGGTCAGGACGACGCGGTCGTCGCGGTTGCCACGGCCGTGCGGCGGGCCCGCGCCGGCCTCAAGGACCCCAACCGCCCGGTCGGCTCCTTCCTCTTCCTCGGACCTACGGGGGTCGGCAAGACCGAGCTGGCCCGCGCCCTCGCCGAGTTCCTCTTCGACGACGAGCGCGCGATGATCCGCCTCGACATGTCGGAGTACATGGAGAAGCACGCGGTGGCGCGGATGATCGGCGCCCCGCCCGGCTACGTCGGCTACGAGGAGGGCGGCCAGCTCACCGAGGCGGTGCGCCGCAGGCCGTACGCGGTCGTGCTCCTCGACGAGGTCGAGAAGGCGCACCCCGACGTCTTCAACGTCCTGCTGCAGCTGCTCGACGACGGCCGCCTCACCGACGGCAAGGGCCGCACGGTCAGCTTCAGGAACACCGTGGTGATCATGACGTCCAACATCGCCTCGACTGTGATCGGGGAGCTCACCGAAGGGGACCGCGCGCGCATGCTCGAGCTCGTGCAGCGCGAGCTGAAGGCCCACTTTCGGCCGGAGTTTTTGAACCGCGTGGACGAAGTGCTGGTGTTCCACCGCCTCGGCCGCGAGCACATGCGGGCGATCGTCGGCATCCAGCTCGCGCGCCTGAACGAGTTGCTGGCCGAGCGGAGGATCGTCGTCGAGCCCTCCGAGGCGGCGCTCGACCTGCTGGCGCAGGAAGGGTACGACCCCGACTTCGGCGCGCGGCCGCTCAAGCGTACGATCCAGCGCCTCGTGCAGGATCCGCTCGCCCGCATGGTCCTGGCCGGCGAGGTTGCCGACGGCGACACGGTGCGCCTCGGCGTCGCGGACGGCGGCCTGGCGCTCACGACGGACCGCGAGCGCGCTCCGGTCTAGAATGGCCCGGACGATCGCGGGCGATCCTGCAGCGCGCCCGGCGCACGACGGGAAGGAACGCCGATGCCCACCGTGACATTCACCCTCAACGGGCGGGAGACCACCGTGCCCTACGAGGAGGGGATGCACTTCCTCGAGGTGTTGCGCGAGGAGTGCGGGGTGACCTCGCCGAAGGACGGCTGCGCACCGCAGGGTGTGTGCGGCTGCTGCACCGTGCTCGTGGACGGACATCCGGCGTTGGCGTGTCTGAAGAAGCCCCAGGACCTCGCCGGCCGTTCGGTGGTGACGCTGGAGGGGATTTCGGAGGCCGAGCGCGCGGTGCTGGCGCGCGCCTTCGTTCAGGAGGGCGCGGTCCAGTGCGGCTACTGCACCCCCGGGATCATGGTGCGGGCGGCGTCGTTGCTCGAGCGCGGCAAGAGCGGTGACCGCGAGGCGGTGGCGAAGGCGCTGTCGGGCCACATCTGCCGCTGCACCGGTTACCAGCGCATCTTCGACGCGATTCGCAGCGCCGGGGAGGCGTGGCGGGCGGGCGGGGCGTTTGCGAGCGACAAGCCGCGACGGCACGACTTCTTCGGCGAGGCGCACGGCCTGGGACGGACCTCGCCCGGCAACGACGGGCGCGGCGTCGGCGCCTCGGAGCCGCGCTACCGCGGGCTCGACCACGCCCTCGGCGCCAAACCGTACGTCGCCGACCTGCGCGTGCCGGGGATGCGGCATGGCGCCGTCGTGCTCGCGCCGCACCCTCGCGCCCGCGTGCTGGCGATCGATCCCGCGCCGGCCCTCGAGATGGCGGGCGTGGAGCGGGTGCTCACCGCGGCCGACGTGCCCGGCGAGCGCTACGTGGGCCTGGTCGTCAAGGACTGGCCCGTGTTCATCGCGGTCGGGGAAACCACGCGCTGCGTCGGGGATGTGCTGGCGCTGGTAGTCGCCGACACGCAGTTCCACGCCCGCCAGGCGGCGAAGGCGGTGCGCGTCGAGGTCGAGGAGCTGCGGCCCGTGACCTCGCCCGCGGCGGCGTTGGCGCCGGACGCGCCCGCGATCCACCCCGGCGGCAACCTCCTCGAGGTGACGGCGTTCGCCCGTGGCGACGTGGACGCGGCGCTCGCCGGCTCCGCCCATGTCGTGAGGAGGACGTTCACGACGCAGCGCATCGAGCACGCCTTCCTGGAGCCGGAAGCGTGCCTGGCGGTGCCGGAAGGGGAAGGCATCCGGGTGTACTCCCAGGGCCAGGGCGTGCACGACGACCAGGCGCAGATCGCTTCGGTGTTGGGCCTGGCGCCGGAGCGCGTCCTGGTGGAGCTGGTCTCCAACGGCGGCGCGTTCGGCGGCAAGGAGGACCTCTCGGTGCAGGCGCAGACCGCCCTCGCGGCGCTCCTGCTCGGCGCCCCGGTGCGCACCGTGCTCACCCGCGAACAGTCGATCCTGCTGCACCCCAAGCGCCACCCGCTCACGATGCACTACGAGGTGGGCTGCGACGCCGAGGGGCGGCTGAGCGCGGTGCGCGCCCGCATCGTCGGCGACACCGGGGCCTACGCCTCGGTCGGCGCCAAGGTGCTCGAGCGTGCGGCGGGGCACTCGTGCGGGCCGTACCGCGTCCCCGCCGTGGACGTCGAGGCGAGGACCGTGTACACCAACAACCCGCCGTCCGGCGCGATGCGCGGCTTCGGCGTGTGCCAGACCGCCTTTGCCATCGAAGGCTGCCTGGACCTGCTGGCCGAGCGTGCCGGCCTCGACGGTTACGACATCCGCGAGCGCAACATCCTCGGTCCGGGCGACCGCTTCGCGACCGGGCAGATCATGACCGGGGCCTGCGGCATCAGGGCCACGCTCGAGGCCGTGCGCGACGTGTACAAGGCGAACGCGGCGCGCGCCGGGATCGCCTGCGGGATCAAGAACACGGGGATCGGCAACGGGTTGGCCGATATCGGCCGCGTGGTGATCCGGGTGCTGCCGGCCGGCAGGCTCGAGGTGCTCACCGGCTTCACCGAAATGGGCCAGGGGCTGTTCACGATCCTTCGCCAGGTAGTGCACGAGGAGACCGGGATCGCCCCGGAGGCGATGACGGTCGCGGCGCGGAGCGAGCTGGCCGTCGTCTGCGGCATGACGACCGCATCGCGCGCCACCGCGCTCGCGACCATGGCGGGCCAGAGGGCGGCGCGCTCTCTCGCGGCCGACCTCGCGGGCGCGCCGCTGGCGGCGCTCGCCGGGCGCGAGTACCGCGGCGAGTACGTCTGCGACATCACGGTCGCGCCCGGCACGAAAGTGGACAACCCGGTCACGCACATGACCTTCGGCTACGCGACCCAGGTCGTGCTCGTGGACGCGGACGGGCGGATCGAGAAGGTGGTCGCGGCGCACGACGTCGGTCGGGCGGTCAACCCGCTCGCCTGCGCGCAGCAGATCGAGGGCGCGGTGCACATGGGGCTCGGCTACGCCCTCTCCGAGGAACTGCCGTGCCGCGAGGGGAGGCCGGTCTCGACGCTGATGCGCGACCTCGGCATCGTGAAGGCAGCCCAGATGCCCGAGGTCGAGGTGATCCTGATCGAGGTTCCGGACCCGATCGGCGGCTACGGCGCCAAGGGGGTGGGCGAGATCGGCCTCGTCCCCACCGCCGCGGCGGTGGCCGGCGCCATGGCCGTATTCGACGGCGTCCACCGCACGGGCCTGCCGATGTCGGACGCCCCCGCGGCGCCACGCTCGCGCCGACCGGGCCCGGGCGCCGTTGCTCGCGAGGAGAGAAGGAGCGCTGAATGAGCGGATCGAGCGACGGAATCACGAGGCGCGGCCTGCTGGCCGGTATCGCGGGCGGCGCGGCGGCGGCGGCGATCGGGCCGCGGCTTTCGGTCGCGGCGGCCGGCCGAGCGCGCGGATCATCCGGGTCGAGTCCGATCGCGTGTGGGCCGGAGACGCGCGCGACCCCAGGGTCGTTGCGGCGATGGTCGACGCGGGCGTGATGGCGCTCGCCGGCGCCTCCACCTCCGAGGCGGCGTGGCGGCGGTTCGTCAAGCCCGGGATGCGGGTGGGGCTGAAGATCAACCTGCTCGGCCGCCCGTTCGTTTACACCGCGCCGGAGGTCACCGACGCCGTGGCCGCCGGCGTGATCTCGGCGGGCGTGAGGCCCGAGGACGTCATCGTCTGGGACCGCTGGAAGGACCACTTCGGCCCGACGCGCTACAAGTTCGGCAAGGGACGGCACGGCGAGAGCATCGAGGCCGGCGGTCGCTACGACGCGGCGCGGATGCTCAAGGGGAGCGAGGGCACGGCCCCGGTCGACACCATCGCGGCGGACCGGACCGACGCCACGATCAGCCTTCCGGTCCTCAAGGACCACGGCACCTCCGGAGTGACGCTCGCGCTCAAGAACGTCGCGTTCGGCTGTTACGACCACTACCGGAGCGCCCACGACAACAACTGCGACCCGTTCATCGCCGAGGCGTACGAGCACTACCTCGCCGTGACCCGTGTCCCGCTCATCGTGGCGGACGCGACCGAAGCGTGCTTCGACGGTGGCCCGCGCCCCGCCGACCGCGGGCGCCTGTGGCGGGCGAACGCGATCTACGTCGCTTCCGACCCCGTGGCGCTCGATACCGTCGGCCGCAAAGCGATCATGGCCAAGCGGGCCGAGAAGGGGCTGTCCGACACGACCCGCCAGAGCCGCCACATCGAGACCGCGTTCCGCAAGGGGCTCGGCGTGGGCGACCCGGCCCGCATCGAGGTGGTGACGATCAGAGTCTGAGCCGTGCGGCGGGTTCGCTACGGCGCATGCTGCAGGTCGATGCGCTTGAGCTGTTCGAGTTCGTCGCTGACGCGACGCAGCTGCGCTTCACGCTCGGCGAGCAGCGCCCGCAGGCGCTGGAGCTGCTCCGCGCCGGTCTTGACCGCGGAATCCAGCGTTCGAACCTCCCCCTGCAACATCGTGAGTGCGTCCTCCAGATCCGAGATCCGGGCGGAGGCGATCGCAGCCGCGGCCTCGAGGGCGGCCTCATCGTCGACCTGGGGGATGAGCACGGCGGCTTGCCGCGCCTCCTCCGTCCTGGGGAAGCGCGCCACGAGGTCCCTGAGCACCGCCGCTGCGCGCTTCGGGTCGTGCGCCGGCGTGCCGGGACGGGCGTACGCGAGCCCGAGGCGGAGGCAGAGGGCCGGGTTGTCGCGCGCCTTGGGGTCCGTGCGCAGCGCCTCCTCGTAGGCCGCCGCGGCAGCGGTGTAGTCGCCCGCCCTGAACTCGCGGTCCGCGACGGAGGGGACCGTGGCGCAGCTCGCGAGCGCGAGGGCAAGCGCGGGCAGGTAGCGGGCTTCAAACTTCATGTGCCGCCCCGATGGTAGCGCGTCCGGCGTCGGAGCGGTTCGGCCCGGGCGGGGCGAGGGGGAGCAGGACGGCGAACACGCTGCCGGAGGGATGGTTGTCCGCGGCCCAGATCGCGCCGGCGTGCGCGCGGACGATCTCGGCGGAGATGGCGAGACCGAGGCCGACGCCGGCGCCGGCTCGCTTGGATCCGTGGTGCGCCTGGCGGAACTTCTCGAACACGCGCAGCTTCTCAGGCTCGGGAACTCCCGGGCCGAGGTCCGCGACCCGGACCGCCGCGAACGGGCCGGCTCGCGCGGGGCCGAGCGCGGCGGCGACGGCGCGCGGCGCGTCGGCCGGGAGCGTCGGCTCGAGCCTCACCCCGACCGTGATCGGCCCGCCCGGCGGCGAGAACTTCACCGCGTTGTCGACGAGGTTGACGAGGACCTGCGTCACGCGGTCGGCGTCGCACTCGACGATCACGGGCGCCTGGGGGAGGTCGAGCTCGAGGCCCACGCCGCGCTCGTGCGCCAGAGCTTCGAGCTCGGCCATCGCTTCGCGGGCCAGCGCCCCGAGTTCGTGCGGGCGGATGTCGTAGGCCACTCCGCCGGCCTCGAGACGCGCGAGGTCGAGGAGGTTCGCGATCATCGCGGAAAGCCGCCGGCTCCCCTGGAGGTTGAGGTCGAGAAGGCGCCGCTGCCGCTCGTTGAGCGGGCCGGGGAGGCCGTCGAGGAGCAGGCGGTTGGTTTCCTGCATCGCGACCAGCGGCGTCTTGAGCTCGTGCGACACGTGCGAGACGAAGCCGCGCTTCATCCGGTCGAGCTCGCCGAGCCGGCGCACCATCGTGTTGAAGTCCTCGGCGAGCGCGGCGAACTCGTCGCCCCCGCCGGTCTCGAGCTGGTAGGTGAACTCCCCGTTCGCGACCGTGCGGGTGCCCTCGATGAGCCGCCGCAGCGGCTCGCGGATCGAACGGACGGTGAGGACCACGATGAGCACCGCGAGCAGGATGGCGATGCCGGCGATCGCGGCCGAGACCCACTCGGCGACGCGCCCGGCGTCGGCGACGCTGGCCACCTGCGCGGCGATCCCCTGGCGCGAGGCGTTGAGCACGACCCAGGTCTGGCGGCTGAGCTTTTCGATCGGGGTCTCCAGCACCTCGGGAATCCTCGAATCGCTGATTCCGGCCAGGCGCGCCGCCATCTCCCCCGCCGGGAGGGAAGCGAGGGCGAACTGGCGCCAGAGCTCGTCGAGACGCGCGATCGGGTCCGCGTTGGCGCCGCGGGAAGCCAGCGCGCGCAGCTCGGCGAGGCCGGCGGCGAAGTCGTCGCGCGCCTTCGTCACCCGGCCGGCGTAGGCCGCGTCACGGGTGACGTAGAACTTGCGGGCGTTGACCTCGATCTGGTCGACCTGGTCCAAGAGCTCGAGGGCGACGGTCGTGACGCGGAAGTGGACGGCCGTGAGCTCGTGGTTGGCGACGACGAGGTGCCGCACCAGGAGCACGAAGTAGCCGAGGACGCCGATGAGGACGGCGGCGAGCAGGCCGGAGCCGGTGGCGACCTTGGTGGCGACCTTCATGGCTCGGCCGGGCCGATACCGTACGCCTTGAGCTTGTTGCGGATCGTCTTGACGTCCATGCCGAGCACCCGCGCGGCCTCGGCCTTGTTGTTGCCGGTCCGTTTCAGGGTCTCGAGGACGAGCAGCCTTTCGGCCTCGGCGGCCGTGCTGCCGGCCGGGATGACGATCCCGTCGCCGGCCTCGACCCCGGCGCCCAGGAGGAACGGCGGCAGATGGTTGACCTCGATCCAGCCGGTCCGCGCCAGGATGACCGCCCGCTCGATCACGTTCCGCAGCTCGCGCACGTTGCCGGGCCAGGCGTAGCCACGCAACGTCCGCTCCGCCTCGAGCCCCAGCCCCTCGACGTTGGCGCCGTGCTTCGCGTTGAACTGGCGCACGAAGTGCTGGGCGAGCAGGACCACATCGCCCTCGCGGTCGCGCAGCGGCGGCAGCGGCAGCGTGAACACGTTGAGGCGGTAGAAGAGGTCGCGCCGCAGGATCCCGACCTCGACCGCCTGCGCCGGGTCGCGGTTCGTCGCCGCGATGACGCGGACGTCGAACCGCATCTCCCTGGTGCCGCCGACCCGCCGCAGTTGACCCCCCTCGATGACCCGGAGGAACTTCGTCTGCAGCGGGGCGGGCATCTCGGTCACCTCGTCCAGGAAGAGCGTCCCGGCGTCGGCCAGCTCGAAGCAACCGGGACGCGCGGCGACCGCCCCGGAGAAAGCGCCCTTCTCGTGGCCGAACAGCTCGCTCTCCACGAGGCCCTCGGGGATGGCGGCGACGTTGACGGCGACGAACGGCCCGGTCGCTCGCCGGCCGAGGTCATGGATCGCGCGCGCCACGAGCTCCTTGCCGGTGCCGCTCTCGCCGGTCACGATCACCGATGCGTCGCTCGCCGCCACCGCCTCGATCAGCTTGAACGCCTCGCGCATCCGTTGGCTGCGCCCGACGAGCGCCGCCAGCCCCGCGCCCTTCTCGAGCGTGGACTCGAGCCGGTGGACCTGGCCCCGGCGCTCCAACTCGGCTCCAAGCGCCGCCAAGGTGACCCGCAGCTTGGCGTAGTCCAGAGGTTTGGTGAGGAAGTCGCGGGCGCCGAGCTTCATCGCCTCGACCGCCGCGTCGATGCTGCCGTAGGCGGTGATGAGGATGACGGGACGATCGCTCTCGCCGGCTTTGAGCGCCTGCAGCAGCTCGAGCCCGCCGAGCCCGGGCAGCTGAACGTCCGAGATGACCGCATCGGGGCGCTCGCGCTCGGCCACCAGGCGGGCCTCGACGCCGTCGCTCGCGAGGAGCACACGGTGCCCCCACTCGGCAAGGCGCATGTCGAGCACCTCGCGCATCGCGGGCTCGTCGTCCACCACGAGGATCGTCAAGGACTTCTCGCTCATCGTCGCTCCCGACCGCATCCTGGCGGGAAAAATTCCCGGATCGCGCCTACTGTAGCGCAAGTCCAGGCGCGTCTGCAGCATCAGGTGGGAGGGCGGGCGCCTCAGGCGCGCGGTGCCGACGGCAGGACCGAACGGCGTCCGGGACCCAGGGAAATCCGCCCTGCCGGCGCCCTCGCCGCCGCCTTTCGGTTTCCGCACCGATCATCCGATCGCGTTGATTTAAAACGTGTTAGTTAGATCGCCACGGATGGCATGAGGTTCGCATTGGGATCGGGTGGATCGAGAGGCCGGAGCCGATCGAAACCGGGAGGAAGCGATGAGAAAGCAAACGGCGGCGATATTCGTTGGGGTGGTGGCGCTGGCGCTCGGGGTGTCCGGGTGCGCCACGAAGACCTACGTCCAGGATCAGGTGGGCCAGGCGTCGAAGGCGTCCGACGCCAAGGTGGGTGAGGTGCAGAAGCAGGTCGAGGCCACGCAGATGGACGTCGCCGCGCTGAAGACCTCGGACGGCGAGCAGAACGCCAAGCTCGCCCAGCTCTCCGACACGGCGCGCGACGCGCTGGCGCGCGCTCAGGAAGCGGGCAAGCTCGCCAAGGGCAAGTTCCTCTACGAGGTCACCCTCACCGATGACGCGGTGAAGTTCGGCTTCAACCGCAGCGAGCTCTCCGCCCCGGCCAAGGCGGCGCTCGACGCCTTCGCCGACAAGATCCGCGCCGAGAACAAGAACGTCTACGTCGAGATCCAGGGCCACACCGATAACACGGGCTCGGCGGCGTACAACCTCAAGCTCGGGCAGGAGCGCGCCGACGAGGTCATGCGGTACCTCAACATGCAGCACGGCTTCCCGCTGCACCGCATGAACGCCATCTCCTACGGCGCCGCCAAGCCGATCGCGGACAACAAGACCAAAGAGGGACGCGCGCAGAACCGCAGGGTGACGCTCGTCGTCCTGATGTAGCTCGCAACCGACCCAGGCGCCTCGAGGCGCCCGAAAACGGCCCCCGGCGCGTGCCGGGGGCCGTCGGTTGTGTGCGGCCGCGGGCGATCGGGGCTACGGTTTCGGCGCCGGCTGGGCGAGGTAGCGCTTCTCGAACTCCGCGCGCTGCTTCGCCCGCGCCGCCTTCTCCTCCGGCGTCATCCGGCCGAGGAACCAGCGGTGGTCGTCGCTCGCCAGCGTCGCGTCGATCAGCGCCCCGACCTTGCGGGCCGCCGTCGCCTTGGCGCCGCCGGCCGCGATCCCCTTCGCCACGAGCTCCTGCGCCTCGGGGATGAACTCGCTGTAGAACGCCTTGGCCACCTCGTAGAGTCCGTGCCAGTGGGTATAGTCGGGGCCCTGCATCGAAGCGCCGTGGCGCGCTCGCCTGCCCTCGTGGTGCCAGAGCTCGAACCAGGTCCAGTCGATCTTCTGGGCGAACGGCACCTCGCCGGCGAGGCCACCCTGCTTGAGCGCGTCGAAGATCACCTTGCCGGGCGCGCCGAACTTCTCGTCGTAGAGCTCGACCAGGCCGTCGTACTGGGTGTAGAAGCTGTCGGCGAACGCCGGCGCGTGGCAGGCGCCGCAGACGTCCTTCATGGCGGCGCGCCGCTTTTCCCAGGGGATCGGGTTAGGCAGACCGAGCCTGGCGTCGGCGAGGTCGCTGCGGATCGAGATCTCCGGCCGGTTGTTCCACGAGATGCGATCGCCGACGTTGTGGGTCACGCCCTGATCGGGGGTGGCGCTCATGTGGCAGGTGGCGCACGTGGGCCCGACGCTGTAGTCCTCGCCGACCACCCACTTGGGCCGGTCGATGTTGATCGTGCCGGCGTTGGCGGCGAAGGAGATCCCGTGCTTGGACTCCTGGTAGATCTCCCTCTGCGGGTGGTCCGGCCCCAGGTGGCACTTGCCGCAGGTGTCGGGGTACCGCGCCTGCGCCGCGGAGAACGTGTGGCGCTGGTGGCACGCCGAGCACGAGCCGCGCGAGCCGTCGAGGTTGATGCGGCCGATCCCGGTGTTGGGCCAGGTGTCCGGGGTGGGCCGGCCGTCCTTGTCGACCTTGACCGCCGATCCGTGGCACTGTTGGCACCCGTTGACCAGCAGCGCCGAGCCGCCGTGGAACGCGGCGTTCCCCTCCACCACCTCGGCGAGGGTGTTGTCGAGGGAGCCGAGGATCTCGGCGGCCTTGGCGTGGCGGCTCGCCTGGAACTCGGCGGCCTCGCGCTCGTGGCAGCGGGCGCACTCGGCCGGCGTCACGATCGTGTGGATCGAGTACCCGTTGTGCTCGTAGGCGCCCGCCGTGCCGGCCTTGGCGGCGTGGCACTCGAAGCAGCCGACGTTGCCGCGGTAGTGCTTGGACGCGCCCCACTGCTGCACGATCGCGGGCGTCTGTTGCGCGTGGCACTCGTCGCACGCGGCGCTCTCGTCCGAGAGCTTGGGGAAGAAGACCGGCCCGGCTCCGCTCGCGACCGCCACCAGGAGCGCGACGCCGGCGGCGGCGGCAGGCACCGCGATTCCGGTCCATCGGACGGGTTGGCTGTCCATCGTGACACCTCCCTCGCGGATCGTCCGCGGCTGACGCCGATGCAGCAAGATCGCCTGTGCCAGCATGCGGCGGTTCGCTGGAACGTCCTTGATCTTGGTCAATGTAGCGCAGATCCGGCACCGGCGTGACGGAGCGCCGCTGTCCGACCTCACGGCTCCCAGAACGGGTCGCCGGCGGTCCCGGCGAACAGCCACTCCGCGAACGCCACGGGCGCGTAACCGATCTCGCGCCGCGCCGGCTCGATGTCGAAGTCCGCGTCCATGGTGACTCCGACGATCGTGTCGCGCTTGAGGAGCGGGCGGCGCTGGACGAGGCGCAGCAGTCCTGCGAGGACCCAGCACAGCCAGAGCGGCACCGGAACGACCGGCTTGGCGGTGCCGAGACGGCGACAGATCATCTCCGTGTACGCACGCATGGTGTGGGCGTCGGCGCCGCCGAAGTTGTAGGTCTTGCCGTACGCGATCGGGCGGTCCACGACCAGCGCGAGCCCCTCCACGAGGTCGTCGACGTGCACCCAGCGCTTCATGGCGGCTCCGCGGCCGACAATCGGGACGAACCCCCTCGTCCGGCGCAAGCGCTCCACGTACATGACCAACTCCTGCCCGCCGCCTCCAGGCCCGAACACCAGCGTCGGGCGGACGATGGTGAAGTTCGTCCGGCCGCCCGGCGCCCGCATCAACTGCTCGGCGAGGAACTTGGTCTCGCCGTAGGTCGTGCGGACCCGGTAGCCGGCGGCGGCCGCCGACACGTAGACGAAGTGCCCGACGCCCGCTGCCACGGCGGCCTCGACGAGGCGCGCCGTCCCTTCGAGGTTGACTCTCCGAAACAGCGCGGCGTCCTCGGTGTACAGGACCGCGGCAAGGTGAACTACGGCGTCGACACCGGCGAGCGGCCCGGCGAGCGTCTCCGGCCGGGTGATGTCTCCGGTCATGACCTCGCAGTCGGCGCCGGCGAGGTTGGCGAGGAGCGGGTCGTTCGCGACTGCGATCACGCGGACGTGCCGCCCGGCCGCCAGCAGGCGCTTGACGAGCCGGCTGCCGACGAAGCCGGTGCCGCCGGTGACGAGGACCGTGCTCATCGCCGGTCGCCCTGGTGGTGGCCAGCGTGCGCAGGCCTCATGAGGTACCTCCCGAAGATCGTGTCCCGAGATCCGAGGTACTGCGCGGCGGTGTCGAACTCGGGGGTGCGCGGCAGGTCCGCCACCGAGTCCTCGTACCGTGTCGCGGTGGCGATCGTCGTCTGGATCGCCTGGTCGCCGACCCTCCCGAACGGGGCGAGAACGTAGGTCTTGAGCGATCTTTCGGCGCTTGCGAGGATGAGGAGGGCGAACGCCAGGCGCGCGCGGAACGGGGCGCCGCTCCACCACAGTCGGGTCGCCGCCACCGCGACCACGAGGTGGACCACGAACAGCGCCGGCATGCTGACCCGCATCGCCCAGTCGTCGTATTTGCCGAGGTAGATGAGCGTCGTCGCGACCAACGTCAGGCTGGCGAGAGAGAGCGCGTGCCACTCTGGCTCCGTGACCAGGCCGAGCCGCCGTCGCACGAACCCCACCGCGAGCCAGAAGATCCCCACGGTGAGCGCGAGGAAGAGCGTGTACCTGAGCCAGTCCGCCGGCGCGGAGAACGTCGAAAACAGGAGGCCGGCGAACTGCTGCGGCCCGTGGGCCTGAAAGTAGAGGGCGACCGTGAGCGCCAGCGCCGCTGCGGGCGCGCGTCCTGCGCCACGCCAGGTTCGAGCGCCAATCCCTCACGCATGCCGCTGCGGTGAACGGGAGCAGACCGAGAGCCACGAACGGCGACCAGAGCGCGGCCGCGGCGTTGGCCACCAGCACGTAACGGGCCGGTTGCCCTTCGAGCAGCGAGCGTATCACGCACGCGGCGCCGAGCCAGGCCCCCAGCGTGTGCTGCGGTACCCATATGAGCGCTGCCGGCTCGGCCTGAAAGATCAGCCTGGTCTGGGGCCCGGCGAACGTGAAGAAGTGCTCCGCGAAGTTGTTCGTGTACCACCAATCCCGGTCGGGGGCGCCGGCCAGGAGGCCGATCTTCTGGGCCAACGAGTACAGCCCGGGCATCCAGCTAAACCCGTCGACGAGCGTGAACAGCACGAGGACCCAGCCCCCGCGCGGGCGGCCGAGGCGCGCCACCCATGCGAACGCGAGGAGAAGGCCGCCAAGGCCCCAGGCGAGCGATGCCATCGCAGCCCAACGGATCCCGAGGAGTTTGCCGAGCACCCCCGTCGGCAGGTAATACGCGAGGTAGTAGCACAGGATCGAGTCGCCGCCGGAGGCGCCGCGGTAGGAGATCGGCCAGCTCCGGGTGATGAGATCGTGGAAGACGAGGTTGTGTTTGAGGTAGTCCCACGTCTGGACGTTGAGTTCGCCGATGCCGCCGGCGATCGCCCAGAATACGGCGAGCCCGCCGACTAGGATCCAGAGCCGAGCCGAAAGCGGTGGGGTGTCGGTGAAGGATCGCCGCGCCGCGTCGGTCACCGCCACGACGATCAACGCGACCAGCGGGACAGCCCACGCCAGACGCAACCATCCGAGGGCGAAGATCGCGTTGGGGAGCAACAGGTAGCCGAGGGTGGCGACGAACAGGCTGTCCCTGCGCATGCGCCTCACCGGTTGCCGTTGCCGGGGCCGCGGTCGGGCGCGCCCGACTCGCTCCCAAAACCCCGACGCGCGATCACGGTGGCGCCGGGGCCGTCATAGACGACGACGAAACCGGCATGGTGCTCGAAGCCGCCGGCGGGACCCGCCGCCCCTGTCGTGGCGCCGGCCGGCTTCGAGACCCACACGTTGGTGAAGCCGGCGCCGAAGCGAGTGGACCACGCCTCGACACACGCGGCATCCACGACCTGGCACTGCTTGAGCGCCGAGTACGCCTCGAGACGGCGACGGAACTCGCCGCCGGGCAACCACTCGGCACCGTTCGCGGTCGCGACGCTCGCCCGCTGGGCGAGCACCGGGAACCACGAATCGACGGGGTCGGCCCACCACGAGCGGGCGGTCGAAGCCACGAGGAAGCGGGCGTCGCCCGATGTGTTCGCAGCGACCCACGCCATCGCCTGACGTTCCGCCGGTGACACGCGTCGCATTGCCGGCCACTGCTCGGAGGCGCGTCGGAGGTTCGACACGACGAGGGTATACGTGAGGAGTCCGGCGATTACAAGCGCCATCGCCGCGTGCGACCTCGCGCGGCCGCAGGTCGACTCGTTGGCACGGGAGGGTGCGAACGCCGGGAGGACGACGTCCGTCAGCGCGCGCGCCGCGAGCAGAGCCACCGGGATGGTCGCCAGAGTCGGGGCGCTGCGTGGGACCACGGTGTACGCCGCCAGCAGCCAACCGGGAAGGAGCAGGCGCCCGCCGCGAATCGCGGTGAGCAAAGCGAGCAGGGCCAGGCACGCGATCGGGGCCAGGCCGCGCTCGCCGGTGAGTTCGGGCGAGGCCAGACGGAGCAGGGAACCCCACCGCCAGTCCGCGGTCGCGGAGGCGCCCAGGAATGGTTGCAGGCCGTGCCTCGAAAGCACCGTGACCCACCACGGCGCGGCGATCAGCGCAGCGGCGGCAGCAACGCCCGCGACCAGACCGAGTCGCCGGCGGGTGATTCCCGTCGCGGCTGCGGTGACCGCCAGACCGACCAAGGCGAAAAGTCCCATCTCGGGGTGCGACAGGATTGCGAGGCCGCTCCAAACGGCGGCCGGGAGCGCAGCTCGGCGCTGGTTTCCGACCAGCAAGTCGTAGCCCGCGGCGAGGGCGAGCATCGCGAACAGGAAACCGAAGCCGCGCGTCAGGCCGCCGCCGGCGATCAGGAACTCGTAGCTGCGGGGCAGCACAGCGAAGAGGAGGGCCGCGAGACCAGCCGGGAACGGCGAGCCGAGGACGCGCTTCGCGAGCAAGAGGAAGGCCGCGATTGCGGCGAGGTTGGTCAGGAGCGGCAAAAACCGCAGCAGGCCAAGCAGGCTCCATCCGGTCGCGCGGTGAAGCGCGGCGGCGACAACGAGCGCGAGGGGAGGGTACGCGAACGGGATGTGCGCCCGGTTGTAGTCGGTGAACGCGGGCAGCACGAGCCCGGCATCCGCGAGCTCGCCGGCCATGACGCAAAAGACTCCGCCGTCGTTGATGGGAAAGTCGTCCTCGAGAACGCGGGGGAGGCGAACCGCGAGTGCAAGGGCGAGCGCCGCCACCAACCATCCCGCCACTCGCCGCGAATCCGGCACCGGAACCTCCCCGCCTGCAGATCGCCCGGACCCGGCGGGCCTGCGAGGAGCCGCAATGAACCCGTACCGCCGGCCGCGAGGCGAGCCACACCGCCGCGCCCGTCGGCCACGGGCGCCACCCCGGCCTTCAGGGTAGCAAAGGCGGCGGAGCGCCCAAAACGGTGGACGCCGCGATCGCCGACTCAGCCGAGTCGTGGCAAGCTGACGCCGCGTGGCGACGGCGGTGTGGGAAGCGCGGCGTCGTCGTGCACGATGTCGCCCCGGATGCCGACGACGAGGGTGTGGATTGGAACCTGGCGTACGGCCCGTGCGCGCGCCAATTGTGCGAGGCGGAGAAGACCGCCGCAGCAGGGAACCTCCATCACCATCACCGTGAGGGAGGCGATCTTGGCCTCGTCGATCATCGCGACGAGTTTCTCGAGGTAGACCTCTTGGTGGGTATCGAGTTTGGGGCAGGCGATGGCGAGCGAACGGCCGGCCAGATGGTCGCGGTGGAAGTCGCCGACCGCGTACGCGACGCAGTCGGCCGCAAGCAGCACGTCGGCGCCCTGGAAGTGTGGCGCAGCCGGGGCCACCAGGTGGAGCTGCACCGGCCAGTGGCGCAGCGCTGGGGGTCGGCCGGCGACATCCTGTCCGTGCGGCGGCGCGGGCGCCGCGAAGCTCACCGGACGGGACCCCGGACACGCGGCGAAAACGCCTGCGGATTTCGCTGCCGCGGGAACGGCCGGCCCCGGCCGGCGCGCCCCGGCGGCCTCGGCGAACGGCGCCGTCTCGACGCGCTCGACCGTGATCGCGCCTTGCGGGCAACGGCCGAGGCACGCGCCCAGGCCGTCGCAGTGCGACTCGTCCACAAGCTGCGCTTTGCCGTCCACGAGCGTGATCGCGCCCTCCGCGCACGCGCCCATGCACAGGCCGCACCCGTCGCACTTCGCCTCGTCGATCCGGACAACGTCCCTCATCATCGTGATCTGCCCCCCAAGGCGTCCACCCGCGAGGGTAGGGCGCGCCCGACGGGCGCGCCTTGACCGGGGTCAAGCCGGCGGCGGGCCGTCAATCGGGTGGGGCGACGGCGAGGGCCGCGGCGAGAGCCTCCGGGGTGTTGCAGTTGGCCGTGATGCCCGCGTCGTCCACCTCGACGACGACGGTGCCTACGGCGCGCAGCACCTCGCGCAGCGTCGGGCCCGGCAGCTCGCCGCTCGCGATCCGCGCCGCCACCTCGCGCGCGATCGCCACCGGGTGACCGTGCTTGCCGCGGAACGAGGGGATCGCCGCGGCCGCGCCGGCGCCGGCGAGCGCACGCACGGTTTCGGGGCGCACGAGGGGGTGGTCGACGGGGAGCACCAGCACGGCGTCCCACCCGGGCTGGGCGAGGAGCGGGCCGAGGCCGGTCCTGATCGACTCGAACATCGGCAGGCCGGGCGAAGCGAGCGGGACCGCCACCAGTCCCTTCAGGCCGACCACCGTCGCGCCGGGCGGGAGCGTCGCCGCGATCGGGAAGGCGCCGCCGGCGCCGAGCACTTCGGCAGCCGCGGCCAGGAACGTCCGCCCGTCGGGAAGGGTCGCGAACGCTTTCGGACCCCCGAAGCGGACGCCCGCCCCGCCGGCGAGGATCAGCCCCGCTGCGCGCGGCGCCACGGTTCGGGGACCTCGCCGACGCGGTCGAGGCGGATGAGCTCGGCCACGATCGAGATCGCGATCTCCTCGGGCGTGACCGCGCCGAGGTCGAGCCCCACGGGGCACCGCAGCGCGTTGATGCGATCAGCGGGCACGCCGGCGCCGGCCGCGGTATGGCGGATGGCGGCGGCCTTGTTCCGCGAGCCGACCACGCCGATCCCGGCGAACGGGCGCAGCAGGGCGGCCACGGCCCACGCCCCGTCCGCGTCGGCGTCGCCGGTCGCGACGACGACCTGCGTGCGCTCGGCGCCCTCCCAGGCCTCGAGCAGGGTGGGGTTGGAGGCCACGGCGCACTCGACGTTCGCGGCGTCGGGCGGCGGCTCGGGCCGCGCGGGCGCGGCGAGCGTGACGCGGTAGCCGGCGTGCGCCCCGGCGCGCGCCACGGCGGTGCCGACGTGGCCGGCCCCGACGACGAGCAGGCGCCGCTGCGGCGAGAACTTTTCCAGCATCAGGGTCACCACCCCTCCGCAATTCGTGGCGATCTCCAGGGTGCGGCCGGAGTCGCGGCCCGCCAGCATCTCGGCCGCGTTCGCGAGCGCGGCGGCCTCGACCTCGCCGCCGCCGACGGTGCCGCGGCGCACGCCGCGGGCCGAGACCAGCAGGCGCGTCCCCGCCTTGCGCGGCGCCGAGCCCGTCACGCCGGCGACCGTGGCGAGGACACAGGTGTCGCCCTCGTCAACGGCCTGCAGTAACCGTCTCAGGACTTGCATGCTCGTGCTCCTTCTCGAGAGCCACCCAGGCGAACGGGTGCGCCTCCCCGAGCGCCGCCACGATCGCCGGCGGGGTGAGCGGCAGGGTGTCGAGCTCGACCCCGAGCGCCGCCACCACCGCGTTGCGCACCGCCGCCGCCGCCGGGATCAGCGCCGGCTCGCCCACGCCTTTGGCGCCGAACGGGCCGCCGCCGCCTTCGCTCTCGACGATCGCGACGTTGACCTTGGGGGCGTCGGCGGAGGTCGGGATCAGGTAGTCGGTGAACGACGGGTTCGTGAGGCGGCCGCGGTCGAGCGCCAGCCTCTCGGTCGTGCCCCACCCGACGCCCTGGACCACGCCGCCCTGGATCTGCCCCTCGAGCGCGTCGCGGTGGATGACGCGGCCGACGTCGTGGGCCGCCGAGACCTCCTCGACGCGCACCAGGCCGAGGTCGCGGTCGACGGCCACCCGCGCGACGTGGCAGGCGACCGCGTAGAACTCGTACGGTTCGCCGGCGCCGGTGGCGGGGTCAAAGCGGCGCGGCCGGCTGCGGTACCACCCGGTGGCGATCGCCTCGATCCGGCGCGCCGACATCGTGGCGGCGACCTCGGCGACGGCGACGCTGCGCTCCGGCTTGCCCGCGACCCGGGCGCGGCCTCCCGCGAGCTCGACCTGCCCGCGGCCGCAGCCGAGCAGTTCGGCCGCGACCGGGTCGAGCCTGGCGCGCAGCCGCCGCACCGCGTCGAGGATCGCCATCCCCGACGCGTGCGCGCCGCGCGACGCCACCGTCGGACCGGAGTCCGCCACGGTCGTGGTGTCGGGCTGCCACACCTGCACCGCCGCGGGGTCGACGCCGAGCGCCTGCGCCGCGATCGTCTGGCAGGCGGCGAGGTTCCCCTGGCCCATCTCGGTGAGCCCGACGCGCACGACCACCGAGCCGTCGGCCTGCAGGATCACGACCGCCGAGGAGCGGTCGAGACGCTGGCCGCCGTGGTGGAGGTTGCAACCGTACAGCGCCATGCCGACCCCCATCCCCTCCAGCGTCGGGGCGTCGGCCGCGCGCGTCCGGGCGTGAAACTCGTCCCAACCGGCGAGAGAGGCGGCGCGGTCCAGGCACTCGCGCGCCAGCACCGGCCGCCGCAGGAGCTGCCCGGTGCAGATCCGCCGGCGGCGGTCGTCGAGCAGGTTGCGGCGCCGGAACTCGAGCGGGTCGAGGCCGAGCTCGCGCGCCAGGCGGTCCACGGTGGCCTCCGCCGCCCACGTCACCTGCGGCGCGCCGAAGCCGCGGAACGCCCCGCCGAAAAGGTTGTTGGTGTATGCGATGCGGGTCCTCACATGGACGTTCGGGACGTCGTAGGGGCCGATCGCCGAGACGTTGGCGCGCTCGGCCACGACCGTCGAGATGCCGGCGTACGCTCCGGCGTCGAGCACGGCGTCGACCTCGGCGAAGCGCAGGCGGCCATCGCGATCGGCACCCCAGCGGTGGCGGATCACCATCGCGTGGCGCTTCGTCGAGCCCTGCATGTCCATCTCGCGCGGGAGGACGAAGCGCACCGGCCGGCCGGCCGCGAACGCGAGGACCGCGGCGCACGCCGCCGGCTCGGAGGGGTAGTCCTCCTTGCCGCCGAACCCGCCGCCGGTCGGCGCCTGCTCGACGCGCACGGCGGCGAGCGGCAGCCCGAGCACGCGCGCCACCGCCTGCTGGACGTAGAACGGGCACTGGCACGAGGCGATGATCGTGATGCGGCTGCGCCCCTCCGGGATCGCCAGGCAGCCCTGCGGCTCGAGGTAGGCGTGTTCCTGGCCACCGACGTGGTAGAGCGCCTCCACGACCACGTCGGCCCGCCTCCGGCCGGCCTTGCCGTGCTCCACCTGGAACGTCCTGAGGAGGTTGCCGCCGTCGTGGACGGGCGGGGCGCCGGGGGCGAGCGCCGCCAGCGGGTCGTGCAGCGCGGGCATCGGCTCGAGGTCGGCCTCGACCAGACGAGCCGCCTGCCACGCCGCCTCCTGCGTGCGCGCCGCGACGAGCGCGAGACGGTCGCCCACCATGCGGACGCGGCCGGCGACGAGCAGCGGTTGATCGGGGAAGATGACGCCGACGAGGTTGGCCCCGGGGAGCTCGGCCGCGGTCAACACCGCCTCGACGCCAGGGACGGCGCGCGCGGCGGCGGTGTCGAGGGCGAGGACGCGGGCTGAGGCGACCTGCGCGACGGCGGCCGCCGCGTGCAGCATCCCGGGGAGCGCGAGGTCGCCGACGTAGCGGGTGGCGCCCGCGACTTTGGCGCGCGCGTCGGGGCGCTCATGGCGCCCGCCCAAAGGACCGGGGTCCGGGGTCCGGGGTCCGGGGTCCGCAACCGCGCGGTGGCCGGCGGAACGGCGGTCAGGCCGGGGCATCGGCCGCCTCCTTCGCCGCGTCGTCGAGCGCCTCCATGACCTTGGCGTAGCCGGTGCATCGGCACAGGTTGCCGGCGAGCAGGCGGGTCCGGTCGGCGGCGTCGCCGCCGTGGGCGAGCGCCGCGGCACCGGTCACCGCGATCCCCGGCGTGCAGAAGCCGCACTGCACGCCGCCGCGGACCACCAGGGCCTCCTGAAACGGGTGCAGCGTGCCGCCCCGCGCCAGCCCCTCGACGGTGACCACCTCGTGGCCGTCCGCGGAGGCCGCGAGCACGAGGCAGGAGGTGACCGGGGCGCCGTCGAGCAGCACCGCGCACGCGCCGCACTCGCCCGCGCCGCACCCTTCCTTGGCGCCGATCAGGCCGGCGTCCTCGCGGACGAGATCGAGCAGGCGCCGCCCCGGCGCCACCTCGAAGCTGCGGCGCTCGCCGTTGAGCGTCAGCGTGACAGTGATGCGCTCACGCACGCCCGGCCTCCTGCAGGAAGCGGTCGAGGAGGACCGCCGCCGCGATCCGTCGGTAGCGCGCCGGGGCGCGGACGTCGTCGATCGGCGCGATGTCGTGCTGAACCGCGCGTACCGCGTCCCGCCGCGCCGCCGCGTCGGGGCGCCGCCCGGCGAGCGCCCGTTCGGCGGCGTGTGCGCACACCGGCGTGGGTGCGACCGAACCGAGGGCCAGGCGCACCATCGCGAGTGCGCCGTCGGGCCGGATGACCGCCCGCCCGGCGAGGCTCACCACCGAGATCACCTGCTCGCGGCGCGGGCCGACCTTGACGAAGCGCTCGACGAGCCGGTGTCCGGGCGGCAGCTCGACGAGGGGAAGGCGCACGGACGTGACGAGATCACCGTGAGCCAGCGCCGTGCGCCCCGGCCCGAGGAAGAACTCCGCGATGGGGAGCCGGCGGAGCCCGGACGTCGAGATCACGGTGACGATCGCCTCGGCGACCAGAAGCGCCGGGGCGGTGTCGGCGGCCGGGGAGCCGTTGGCGAGGTTGCCGCCGAGCGTGGCGCGGCACTGGATCGGCCACGCCCCGACCTGGCGTGCGGCGCGGGCGAGCGCGGGGAAGCACCGTTGGATGTCGGCGTCCGCCGCGATCGCGTCCATGGTGGTGCCGGCGCCGACCTCGATCGCCTCGCCGTCGCGCAGGATGCCGGCAAGCCCGAGCCGGCCGAGGTCGACAAGGCAGCTGGCGAGGCGGCGCCCGTCGCGCAGCTGCACCATCAGGTCGGTGCCGCCCGCGATCGGGCGCGCGTCCTCGCGCGCCGCCAGCGCGGCCAGCGCCTCCGCAACGGTGGCAGGGCGAATCACCTCGGAAACTGGAACGTCCATCCCGGTCGGACCTCCTCGCGTCGCGCTCCCGGTCCCGCTGTCGGGCCGGCCTGCGCTGCTCCGGGGGCGCGGCGCGCCTTGAGCGCAATAGTAGGCTCCGGCTCGCCGGTTTCCAAGGCGGCGACCGGAGCCGGCCGACGGTCTCTCGCGAGCCGAAGAAGCGCGGTAGGCTTGAGGGAACCCGCGGCCGGCCGGGGGGAGGGACCTGTGAGGCGGAGTCTTGCGATGGCGATTGCGGTGGTGGTGGCGGCGCCGGGCGCGGCCCAGAGCCTGCGGCGGACCCCCGTCGTGCGGGTGGTCGAGCGGGTCCGCCCGGCCGTGGTCAACCTGACCGCGCGGCAGGTGGTGACGGTCCGACCGCGGTCGCTGTTCGGCGACCTCTTTCCGGAGTTCGGCGCCACGGGCCCCGAGGTCTACACGTCGCAGTCGCTCGGCAGCGGCGTGCTGATCTCGCCGGACGGGTTGATCGTCACCAACGAGCACGTCATTCAGGGCGCGGCGGAGATCAAGGTGGGCTTCTCCGACGGCAAGAGCGAGCAGGCGGAGGTGATCGGCTCCGACGCCGACTCCGACCTCGCGATCCTGAGGGTCGCGGCCAGGGGGCGGCCGTTCCTGCCGCTCGCCGAGAAGGACGACTCGATGATCGGCGAAACCATGATCGCGATCGGCAACCCGCTCGGGCTCGGAAGCACCGTGACCGTCGGCGTGCTCTCCGCCCGGGACCGGACCGTGACCTCGCCGGACACCCACCGCGTCTACACCGACTTCCTTCAGACCGACGCTTCGATCAACCCCGGAAATTCGGGCGGAGCCCTGGTGGACCTCGACGGCAGGTTGGTCGGGATCAACACCGCGATCATCGGCGACGCCCAGGGGATCGGCTTCGCGATCCCGGCCAAGCGCGTGCGCCGGGTCGTTGCCGACCTGCTGCGCTACGGGCACGTGCAGGCGGCGTGGTTGGGGATGTTCGTCGCCAACCGCGACGAGCGCCGGCCTGGAGGTCGTGGCGAGGCCGCGGGCGTCGAGGTCGCGGACGTCTTTTCCGGCTCGCCGGCGGCGGTGGCGGGACTGCGCCCTGGCGCCGTGCTGTTGGCCGGCAACGGCCGGCCGATCAACGGGCGCGACGACTACACGACGCTGTTGGCCCAGCTCGCGCCCGGCGACAGCGTGACCCTTGAAATCGGCGGGCGCGACGCCCGACGGACGGTGACTCTTCGGGCGTCCGAGCCGCCGGCCGACCTGGGTGAGCAGGTGCTCCTCCGGTTCGTCGGCGTCAAGCTCGCTGATCGCGGCGGTAAGGTCGTCGTGAGCCACGTGGTGGCCGGGAGCCGGGCCGATTCGGCCGGCCTCGCCGACGGCGACGTCGTGCTGCAGGTGAACGGCGAGCGGGTCTCGAGCATCGCGCAGATCGACGCCGTCGTGGCGCGCGAGCACACCCGGTCGTCGCTGTTGCTCGTGATCCAGCGCGGGGCGTTCGCCTACCAGCTGCCGTTTCCGATGTCCTCATAGGCTAAGCTATACTCTGCGACGTGACGGAGCGCGCTGCCGGCGTCGTGACCGCGGTCTTCGGCCCCCTCGTGAGGGTGCAGGTGGGGGAGGACGCCCTGGTGGTGCCCTTCCGGCGCACGTTGCACTGGGCCGAGGGGATCACCGACCGCCGCCTGGTGGTCGGCGATCGGGTGTCGCTCGATGGCAAACCTCCCGACTCGATCGTGACCGGGGTCGAGGCGCGCCGGACCACGCTGACCCGCCGGTCGCCGGGCGAACGGCGGTCGCGCGTGATCGCGGCCAACGTGGACCAGGCCGTCGTCGTGATGGCGGCGGTGTCGCCGGAACCGAACCCGCGCCTGCTCGACCGCTTCCTGGTGGCGTGCCACCACGCCGGCATCGATCCGGTGATCTGCTTCAACAAGGTCGATCAAGGCACCGCCGGCATCGACGCCTGGATCGGCGACTACGTGGACGCCGGGTACGAGCTGCTGCTGGCCTCCGCCCGCACGTCGCGCGGCGTCGGCTGCCTGACCCGCCGGGTCGCCGGGCGCACGACGCTGTTCTGCGGTCCGTCCGGAGTCGGGAAGTCCGCGCTCCTCAACGCCATCCACCCCGGCTACCGGCTGCGCGAGGGGTCGATCTCGGAGGCGACGGGCAAGGGCCGTCACACGACCAGCACGGCGCAGCTGCTGGCGCTGCCCGGGGCGGGGTTCGTCGTGGACACCCCGGGCGTGCGCGAGTTCGGCTTTTGGGACCTGGCGCCGGCCAAACTGCAGGCGTGCTTCCCCGAGATCGCCCGCGCGGCGGCCGGTTGCTCGTTTGCCGACTGCACGCACGAGAGCGAGGCCGAGTGCGCGGTCAGGGATGCGGCACAATCCGGAAAGCTCGCGGCGCGCCGCTACACCTCGTTCCTCAAGCTCCGCCAGGAGCTCGAAAGCACCGCCGACCGCGCCTAGCCGGGGCCGGGCGTCAGGCCCGAACCGATGCGCTGCGGGGCGCCTGCCCCGCGCCAGAGGAACAGACCTTCGGCGTTGCCGAACGCCAAGCCGCCGTTGCCGAGCGGGACCACGCTGGAAGGACCGTCGCGGAGCTCGAGCAGCGGCGTGGCCGTACGTTCGGGCAGCGCCACCCGCACGAGGCCGGGGCGGCACGGCGCCGTCACCCCGGCGGTCAGGCCCCCGGGAGTCGCCGCGAGGGCGCGGCAGCACGGGACCCCGGCGATCGCCCGGCGCACCTCCCCCTGCAGCGACGCCAGCGACAACTTCTCGCCGTCGCTGGCCGCGATCAGGTCGCGATCGAGCCAGGCGATCCCTCCCCGGCCGTTGATCCCGAGCGGCCGCACGCCGCCTTCCCCGATCACGACGACCTCGCCCCCCGGCCAGCGGGCGGTCGCGGCGCCAGTGCCGTCGGGCGCTGCCGCGAGGTGGCGGAACGCGCCCGGCGCCGCGAGGCGAGGCGCCGCGTGGCCGTCGAGAGGGAGGCGCCAGATCCCCTCGGTGTCGATGAACCAGAGCTCGCCCAGGGCGGGGAGCACGGCGGGAAAGAGCAGCCACCGCGGCCAGACGACGAGCGGCGCCTCGTCGCCCGCGGCCGAACGCCACACGACTTCGAAGCCCACGTCGCGCGGCCGCGCCACGACGAGCCCGCCGCCCTCCCCTTCCTGCCGGCAACCGGTCCGCACGGCCGGGAGTTGGTCCTGCGCCAGCCACGCGCACAGCCCGGCCCCGCCGGCGGCGCGCCGCCACGCCGCCGCTTCCAGGCGGAGGGCGAGGTTCGCCGTCCGGGGAATCTCGGCGAGCGCAAACTCGCCCTGGGCGACGAGGCGGACCAGCGTGTCGCGCGCCACCTCGTCGCGATCGGCCTTCTTCTCCTCCCCGGGGAGACCGGCCCCAATCGGTTTCGCGACCGCGGCGCGCAGCGCCCGTGGCATCGGCGGGTACGCCTTGCCGCGCCCCTCCCGCCACGCGAGGAGGAGGTCGAACGGACGGCGTCGCGCGCGGGCGGCGTCGCCGAACGCCTCGACGACGGACGCCGCCGCGGCCGCGAACTGTGGGCCGGCGCCCCCCGCGCTCGCGAGCCGGGCAAGGCCGGCGCGGCGCTCGTGCCAGGGAACGGTGGGGTCGAGCGCCTGCGTCGCCATTGCGTCGAGGGCCGCCGCCGCGTCCTGGCGTTCGATCCACTCGCGCACCGGCCGGAGCGTCGGCGGCAACGCCGCGAGGGCGAACGAACCGGCGTCGGCGACCGCCTCCGCGAGGGCGAGCAGAGGTTCCCCGCACCGCGGGTCCGGCGGCGCCGGGCGGAGCGTCGCCGTGAGCACGGCGGCCGCCAGCGCACGGGCGACCTCCCGGGTTTCGAACGGCTGCGTCTTCGGGGTCATGACGAACCCGGATTCGCCGTGGACGACCGCGGCCACCGCTCCGGTCTCGCCGGCGGCGAACGTGACCGATCGCGGCGGGAGCCAGCCTGCGTCCATGACGCCGCCGAGCTCGGATGCGAGCGCGGCCCCGACGGCCCTCTCGTCCACGGTCGTTGTCGAGGGGGCCGCCGCCGCCCAAAACCCGGGAGAGATCGTGAAGCACGCCGCCAGGTCGGGGTCGCCCAGGGCGACATCGGCGAACGGGGTTGGGGTCCAGGGGACGAGATGCACGAAAACGCCCGTGGGGGTGGGCTGGCTGACTGGCTCGGTGCCGCACACGACGGCAGCGACGAGCGAAGCGGCGAGGACAAAGGCGAAAACCCCTTGCGGCACTTGACAAACTCGAGACATGATCCGAATAATAGCGTAGGAAGCGAACCACAAAGGAGGACGGGGAATGAATAAGTCAGAGATGGCCGTGAAACTCGCGAAGAAGGTCAGCCTGACGCACGCCGCAGCGGCGAAAGTCGTGGATGTGATCTTCAACGCACACAAGGGCATTGTCGCGGTCGAGCTGGACGCCGGGCGCAAGGTGACTCTCCCCGGTTTCGGCACCTTCGCGACGCGGAAGCGTTCCGCGCGCCAGGGCCGCAACCCGGCCACGGGCAAGGCGATCACGATCTCCGCCCGCAAGTACACCACGTTCAAGGCAGGCAAGACGCTCAAGGAAAAGCTGGCCAAGTAGGCCGATGACGCCGAAGGAGGAGAGATGAACAAGACCGAGTTGATCACGAAGCTCGCGAAGAAGACGGGTCTCACCCAGGCCAAGGCGGCCGAGGCCGTCGACGCGGTCTTCAACGCCAACAAGGGCCTCATCGCGGTGGAACTGGGCGCCGGCCGCAAGGTCACCCTGCCCGGCTTCGGCGGCTTCTCCGTCCGCAAGCGCGCCGCGCGAGCGGGCCGCAACCCCGCCACCGGCGCGACGATCAAGATCCCTGCCCGCGCCTACCCGGCGTTCAAGGTCGGCAAGACGCTCAAGGAGAAGGTGGCCAAGTAGCCCGGCTGTCGTTCCGTTTGTCTCTCGGGCGCGGGCAACCGCGCCCTTTTCAGTGTCGGCGACGGTCCGGAATTCGGCGGGCGTGCCCTTGACTTTTGCCGGGGTCGGGGGTAGGGCGCCGCCGGCTTCTCCGGCGGTCCGCCCGCAGCGGCCGAGGGGCGCCCCCCAACCCGCGGCGAACCGAGCTAAACACAAGATGTGGTAGCGGATCGCAGGCAAAGGCCCAATATCTTGCGGTAGGCCCTTGACAACCCCCCGGCCGCACTCTAGATTCGATCTGCAAAGTTCAAGTAGCACTTGAACTCTATGGGAAGGGGGATCTGGGATGTCCGCGGAACCTTCATCGCTAGCCGTCGCTGCCTCTCGCCGGCCGGGCGCCCAGGGCGTTTCGGTCCGACGTTTGTTCACAAACGGGGGGCACCACCCCTTTGATCTGGTGCGCTGGGAGCGCCGCACGGCGCGGATCTCGGGCAGCGACGGCGCCGTCGTGTTCGAGCAAACCGACGTCGAGGTCCCCGAGTTCTGGTCGCAGACCGCCACGAACATCGTCGCGCAGAAGTATTTTCACGGCCGCCTCGGAACCCCCGAGCGCGAGGGCTCGGTGCGGCAGTTGATCTCGCGGGTCGTCACCACGATCGTGGAGTGGGGCCGCACCGGCGGCTATTTCGCGGACGACGAGTCGGAGCGCGCGTTCGAGCACGAGCTGGCGCACCTGCTGCTGCACCAGATGGTCGCGTTCAACTCGCCGGTGTGGTTCAACGTCGGCATCGAGCCCAGGCCGCAGTGCTCGGCCTGCTTCATCAACTCGGTGCAGGACTCGATGGACTCGATCCTCGACCTCGCCAAGACCGAGGGGATGCTGTTCAAGTACGGATCGGGCACCGGGTCGAACCTGTCGGTGCTCCGGTCCTCGCGGGAGTCGCTGGCGGGGGGCGGGACCGCCTCCGGGCCGGTTTCCTTCATGCGGGGGTTCGACTCGTTCGCCGGTGTGATCAAGTCGGGGGGCAAGACGCGCCGCGCGGCGAAGATGGTGATCCTCAACATCGACCACCCCGACGTCCCGCAGTTCATCCGCTGCAAGGCGGAGGAGGAGAAGAAGGCGCACGTCCTGATCTCGGCGGGGTACCCCGCGAACTTCGACGAGGAGGGCGGCGCCTACGACTCGATCCAGTACCAGAACGCGAACCACTCGGTGCGGGTGACCGAGGAGTTCATGCGCTCTTCGGAGGACGACGGCTGGTGGGAGACGAAGGCCGTCACGAACGGGGAGGTTGCGGGGCGGTATCGGGCGCGCCAGCTCATGCACATGATGGCGGAGGCGGCCTGGGTGTGCGGCGACCCCGGCATCCAGTACGACACCACCATCAACCGCTGGCACACGTGCAAGAACACCGGCCGCATCAACGCGTCGAACCCGTGCTCGGAGTACATGTTCCTCGACGACACCGCGTGCAACCTCGCGTCGTTGAACCTGATGCGCTTCGTGGACGCCGGCGGCGCCTTCGCCACCGACTCGTTCCGCCACGCCGTTGACGTTTCGATCCTCGCGCAGGAGATCCTGGTCGATTTCAGCCACTATCCGACGCCGAGGATCGCGGCGAACTCGCACGACTTCCGGCCGCTCGGCCTGGGCTACGCCAACCTCGGCGCCCTTCTGATGTCCGAGGGTCTCCCCTACGACTCGCCGGAGGGGCGGGCGTACGCCGCCGCCGTCACGGCGTTGATGTGCGGCGAGGCGTACCTGGCCTCGGCGCGCGTCGCCGAGGGGATGGGTCCGTTCCCGGGCTACGCGGCCAACCGCGAGCCGATGCTCGAGGTGATCGCGATGCACCGGGATGCGGCGCACCGCATCCCGACCCGCGGCGTCGCGTCGGACCTCCGCCAGGCTTCCGCGGAGGCGTGGGACGCGGCTCTGGAGTGCGGGACGGCGGCGGGGTTCCGCAACGCGCAGGTGACGGTGCTGGCGCCCACCGGGACGATCGGCTTCATGATGGACTGCGACACCACCGGCGTCGAGCCCGACCTCGCCCTGGTCAAAGTCAAGCGTCTGGTCGGCGGCGGCACGATCAAGATCGTCAACCAGACGGTGCCGCGCGCGCTCGCCAAGCTCGGGTACGACGAGCCGACCCGTACCGAGATCCTGCGGCACCTGGAGGCGACGGGCTCCATCGAGGGCGCTCCCGGCCTGGCCGGCGAGCACCTTCCGGTCTTCGACTGCGCGTTCAAGGCGATCGCCGGGACCCGCTTCATCCCGCCCCTCGGCCACCTGCGGATGATGGGCGCGGTGCAGCCGTTCCTCTCCGGCGCGATCTCGAAGACGGTCAACGTCCCCGAGGACACCAAGCCCGAGGAGATCGAGGGCCTGTTCGTCGAGGGGTGGAAACTCGGCCTCAAGTCGATCGCCGTCTACCGCGACAACTGCAAGGGCTCGCAGCCGCTCGCGGCCGCGGGCGAGAAGGCGGCGGAGCCGGCGTTCCAGCCGGTGCGCCGCAAGCTCCCCGACGAGCGCGTCGCGATCACGCACAAGTTCTCCGTCGAGGGACAGGAGGGGTACGTCACGGTCGGGCTGTACGGGGACGGCAAGCCGGGCGAGTTGTTCATCACCATGGCCAAGGAGGGCTCGACGCTCTCCGGCGTCATGGACGCGTTCGCGACCGCGATTTCGCTCACGCTGCAGTACGGCGTGCCGCTCGAGTTCCTGGTCAACAAGTTCTCGCACGTGCGCTTCGAGCCCTCCGGCTGGACCAACAACCCCCAGATCCCGTACGCGAAGTCGATCATCGACTACATCTTCCGCTGGCTGGCGGCGAAGTTCCTGGCGCCCGAGGACCAGGCGGCGGTCGGAGTGCAGCCGGTCGCGACCGACGAGGCAGCCCCGGCGGCGGCGCTGCCGCAGCCGCGGCAGCCGGCGCTGCCGGGTCTCGAGGCGGGGGACGCGGGACATATGTTCGTCAACCAGGCCGACGCGCCGTCGTGCCCGACCTGCGGCATGGTGATGGTCCGCTCGGGCGCCTGCTACAAGTGCGGCAACTGCGGCACCGTCCACGGCTGCAGCTGAGCGGCGACCGCACGCGAACGGCCGGTCACGCGCCACCGCGGTTCCCGCGAAGCCGGGGGCCGAGGCTGGCCCTCACGCCCGCGCGCGGGGGTCGGCGCCGCCCCTCAAGGCTTGCGCGCGCCGACCTTGAGCGAGACGACCGCCTCGGCCGCCGACCGGACGTCCTCGGGGCTGAGCGCTGGGTCGTTGAGCAGCGTCGCCTCGGTCTCGTCCGGGTTGCTCGTCCCGACGGGGTAGGTCGCTTCAGCAACCACCTCGACCTCGGCAAAGCCGGAGCGGCGGATGGCGGCGAGGTAGTCGTCCTCGAGCATCGCCCCGGCGATGCACCCGGCGTACGCCTCGACCGAGCGCCGCACGCTCTCGGGTAGCGGGCGGCGCAGGACGAGGTCGGACACCATCAGCCGTCCGCCGGGCTTGAGCACCCGGAGCGCCTCGCGGAACACCCTCGGCTTGTCGGTCGCGAGGTTGATCACGCAGTTCGAGATCACCATGTCGGCCGCGCCGTCGGCGACCGGCAGGTTCTCGATCTCGCCGAGCCGGAACTCGACGTTTGTGTAGCCGCTCGCAACGGCGTTCGCCCGCGCCCGCGCGAGCATCTCCGGGGTCATGTCGACGCCGATCACGCGGCCCTCGGGCCCCACCCGGTTGGCCGCCAGGAAGCAGTCGAACCCCGCGCCCGACCCGAGGTCCACGACGACATCCCCCGGGCGCAGCGCCGCATGGGCAAGCGGGTTCCCGCATCCGAGGCCGAGGTTCGAGCCTTCCGGCACCTCGGCGAGTTCTTGCTCCGAGTAGCCGATCTCGCGGCTCAGCCCGACGGGGGCCGAGGTCGCCCCGCAGCAGCCGCCGGCGGGCGCCGGGCCGCAACACCCGCCGCCCGCGCGCGCCAGGTCGGCGTAGTGCTCCCGCACCGCACTCTTCACGTCACGCTCCGTCATCTCGAACCTCCCTGCCCACGACGGTCCCGGTTCTCATTTCGTCAACAAACGAAGTATCGATCAATCGACCGCGCGCGTCAAGCGGACGCGGGTTCTTGGCAGAGGCAAGCCCCGACCTGCGCGCCGAACCTCCAGACGCGAAGGCGGCGCGAGACGCGACGCAGCGTGACCCTTCCCGAGTCTCGGCCTTCAGCCCTTCCGGCGGCGGTCCGGCTGGTAGCGGATGATCTCAGCGCGTTCGAGGGTGATAAGGCCGCCGCAGTTGGCGTCGTCGAGCATCGCTTCGATGCGTGCCACGAACGCGTCGAGACGCTCGGGAATCTCGACGACCTCGATCACGATCGGCAGGTCTTCGGAAAGGCGCAGGAGCCGGGCGGTGTGGACCACCGAGTCGGCGCCGTACCCCTCGACGCCTCGCAGCACCGTGGCGCCTGCGAGCCCCATCTCCCGGGCCGCGAAGACGATGGCCTCGTACAGCGGACGCCCGTGCAGCCGGTCGCTCTCGCCGATGAAGACACGTACCAACTTGCCCTCGCCCCGCATCGTGGTCATGGCCGACACTCCTTGTCCGGCGCCGGTCGTGGCGCCCGGGTCAAAGGCGCTCACCCAACGCCAGCCCCAGCCCGCAGGCGGCGATTCCGACGACGACCGTCGCGGCGACGTTGCCGAGCGCCACCCGCATGTCACCAAGCCTGAGGGCCTCGATCGTCTCGTAGCTGAACGTCGAGAACGTCGTGTACCCTCCGAGGATCCCGATCGTGAGGAAGGTGCGCGCCGTCGGCCCGACGAGGAACCTGCCCCCGGACGCGGTGCTGCCCATGACGATCCCGAGGACAAAAGCTCCGGTCGCGTTCACAACCAGGGTGCCAAGGGGGAAAGACGATTCGCGAGTGAGGTGCGCGACCCACCCGGAAATGAGGTACCGAGACACGGCGCCGATCGCTCCCCCTACGGCGACCGCAAGGGAGCGCATCAACACGGCTGAGCCCTCAGCCTCGGCGTGCCGGCCGCCTCCAACCCGCTCGTCGGCTGGGTGCAGCGTCGATGGACGGTCGCAACCCCTGTCATGGGATCCCCCAGCGCGGGTTCGGTTGGTAGGGATCGTCAGCCCCGCGCCCGGGCGCTTTCGGCGGACCCCATCGCCGGATCCAGATCCTACCACCGGGCGCGCGGGCTGGCACGCTCAGTCGCGAAGCGTTGCGATCAGGCGCAGCGGGTCGGAGAACAGATCGAGGGCGCTGTTGATGTCCGGTGCGACGACGTCCGCCTCCCGGATCAGCTCGCCGGCGGTGCCCTCGGCGCCGAGCACCGCGATCCCGAGCGCTGCGAGCTTCACCATCGCCACGTCGTTGCGGCCGTTCCCGATTGCCGCTGTTTGGGACGGCCCGATGCGTTCCACGAGCGCGGCCTTTGCCGCTCCGTCCCTCACAAGCTCCACGGCGAGGGGGAGCCCGGCGAGTTCCCGCCGCGCCGTTCCGCGGGTGTCCGCGGTCATCACGGTGATGCGAAGCCGCTCGGCCAGCGCGGTGATCCTCGCCGCCACCCCGGGCAGCAGGCCGCCGTCCCGGGACAGCGTGCCGGTGAAATCGAGAGCGAGGTTCCTCACCTCGATAGTCGGCTGGCCCGGTAGTGTGATCTCGACGGCCATCGTCTTCCTCCCGTTCCGCGCCCGCCTTCCCGTCGAGCCGGGTTCCCCGGCCCGGTCGCACCCACAACGGCACGCGGCGCCAGCGAACGACGCACCCAGCCTCGGGGCGCCGCCTCGACTCCCCCGGTCGGGTGACCACGGGGACCCGCTATCTCGCGCGCGTGGGCCGTCGTGACCCGTGTCGACATCGCGGCACCTCCGACGTCAGTGTAGCCTGCGGGCTCCCCTCCGCCGGCTTCTCCTTCCTCCCGGGCCCGGCTGGCGGGCGGAGCGGCCGCGCCCGGAGCGGGCCGTTCTTCCGGTCGCGGCGTGTAGAATCGACCCGGCGATGGAGTCCGCCATAATCGCGGCGTTGATCCGCTGATGACCCCTACGCGACGTCGTTGCGATACGAAGTAGGTTCGTACCGGGCCGGTACTCGCGAGGAGCGACATGCAGGCGGAGGAACGCGCACTCGAAACGCTGGAGGCCGTCGCCAGGGAGCGTGGGCAGGAGGGGATCGCCGCCGAGGCCCGCGAGGCCCGGTCGGCGCTCGCCGGGCGACGGTTCAACGTCGCCGTCATGGGCCAGTTCAAGCGCGGCAAGAGCACGCTGATCAACGCGCTGCTCGGCCGCGAGCTGCTGCCGGCCGACGTGGCGCCGATCACCACCGCCGTCACCGTGGTCGAGCACGGTCCCCGCGAATCCGCGGCGGTCCGCTTCGTGGACGGGCACGAGGAAGAGGTCGGAGTGGACCAGCTCCGCCTCTTCGTTTCGGAGGAAGACAACCCGGGCAACCGCAAGGGCGTCCGCGTGGCCCGCCTCGAGCTTCCCAGCCCGTTGCTGGCCTCGGGGATGAGGCTCGTCGACACCCCGGGCGTGGGGAGCGTGTTCGAAAGCAACGCCGAGGCCACGCGCGAGTTCCTTCCCCGGATCGACGTCGCGCTCGTCGTGCTGGGCAGCGACCCGCCGATCTCGGGCGACGAGCTTGCCCTCGTCAAATCGGCGGCGCCCGGCGTCGGTCGCATGTACTTCATCCTCAACAAGGCCGACCTGGTTTCCGAGACGACCCGGTTCAAGGCGGAAGCGTTCACGCGCCAGGTCCTCCGTGGCGCCGTCGGCGCCGACCCGGGACCTCTCATCCACACATCGGCGTTGACGGCGCTGCGGGGTGGGGTGGACTCGGGCGTCGCCACCCTAATGCGCGGACTCTCCGAACTGGCGACCGGCGCCGGCGCCGAGCTGGCACGCGCCTCCGCCGTGCGCGCCGCCCGGCATATCGCAGGTCATCTGCTGCAACAGCTCGACCTCGAGCGCGCGGCCCTGCTCTCGCCAGCGGAGGAGCTCGACCGCAGGATCGCCGCATTCCAAAACGCCATGTGCGACGTCGAAGACCTCACCTTGGCCGCCCTGGCGCGGATCAAGGGGGGGCTCTCGTACGACTGGAGCGCCTGGGAGGCGGAGAAGGAAGAGTTCCTGGCCCGGGCGCGGGGCGTTCTGGTCACCGGAGTGGAGAGCGACATCCGCCACGTGGGGAGCGCGAGCCGAAGGCGGATCAGGGCAACGGCCCGCGATCACGCCCGCGACGCCACCAGGCGGCAGGTCGACGCCTGGCACGAGCGCGCCAACGCGGAGATGCGGCAGCTGCGGGAGCGATGGACCTCGACCGCCACCGAGGCGGCCAACCGCCTCATCGGCCGCGTTGCTGCGGCCGCCGCCGAGGCGTTCGACATCCCGGTGGCGGCGTTCGAACCGGAGCTTCTCGAGCTCGAGGCGCGGCCGCTGACGTTCGAGTTCTTCGAGCACGTGATCTTCCTCGATCCACGGGCCGTCGTCATCCCCGTGGCGGACGCGCTGTCGTCCCGGCGCGCAGTGGTGGCGCGCGCGGCCGCGGCGGCCGTCAAGCTTGCCGACGACTGGGTGCGGCGCAACTTCTACGAGGTGGACCAGGCGCTCGTCCGCTGGTTGGATGCTCTGGCGCAGACGCTCGACGCCGAGGTGCGGGCGCGGCTCGACGGCGTCCGGCAGGAGGTCCTCGACGCGGTGGCGGCCGGCCGGCGGCGCCGCGCCGAGGGTGAGATGGCGGTCCGGTTGCAGGTGGAGGCGGTGGACCGCCAGCGAGCTCTGGTGACCGGGGCGCTGACGCCGCTGCGCCGCCGCCGGGACCCGCGCTACGATGGGCCTGGCACAGGGGGTGAGGAATGGCGGTCGAGATCCTGAGCGAGGCGTGGGCACAGGCGTGGAGCGACGCGCTCAACGCCAGCGAGAGCTACCGGGCCGCCGCCGCCGGCTGGGAGGGGGCGGTCGTGGTCGCGGTGCGCGGCGAGCCGGCTCGCGGCGTCGAGGCGCGCGCGGTGTTCCTCGACCTCTGGCACGGCGCGTGCCGGGCGGTGCGGGTTGCGGGTCCGCCCGACGCCGAGGCCGCCAGGTACGTCCTCACCGCCGACGCCGCCACCTGGGTCGAGCTGCTGCGCGGCGGGCTCGACCCGTTGATGGCCGTGATGGGCGGGCGCCTCGAGCTGACGAAGGGGAGCGTGATGGGGCTGCTCCCGCACGTGGCGGCGGCCAAGGAGCTGGTCGCGGTCGCGCGCTCGCTTCCGGGGGCGTTGCCGCCGGGTTGGGCGGCCTCGTAGGCGGTTTCCTCCCGAAGCGGTTTAGACTCGCGGTCATGCGACCACACCCCGCTTGCCGCCCCAACCGGACTGCGAGATTGACCCGGGGCCACGCGCGCTCCGCCGTCGTGCTGCTGCTTGCGGCGGCCGCACTGCTCTCGCCACGGCCGTCGGTCGGCACGGCGACCCCTGCTCCTCCGCGCGGCGGTGCCGTGGCGTCGGCGGCGCCCGACGCGACCGCGGTCGGGCTCGAGATCCTGCGCGCCGGTGGGAACGCGGCGGACGCGGCCGTCGCCACGGCGCTCGCGCTCGCGGTCGTCCACCCCGAGGCGGGGAACCTGGGCGGCGGCGGCTTCGCCGTCGTGCGCATCGGCGGCCAGGCGGCGGCGCTCGACTTCCGCGAGACCGCGCCGGCGGCGGCCACCCCGACGATGTATCTCAGGGCCGACGGCCAGCCGGTCCCCGGCCGTTCGCTCGTGGGCCCGCTCGCCGCCGGCGTGCCGGGCTCGCCGGCCGGGCTGTTCGAGCTGCAGCGGCGCTTCGGCGCGTTGCCCTGGGCGGAAGTCGTGGCGCCGGCCGTGCGTCTGGCCAGGGACGGCTTCGTGGTCACGCCGCGGTTGCGCGGCGAGATCGCGGCGGCGCGCGCGCTGCTCGCACGCTACCCCGCTTCGGCGGCGGTGTGGCTCCCCGGCGGCGAGCCTCCCGCGGCCGGCAGCGTGATGAAGATCCCCGCCCTCGCCGCGACGCTCGCGGCGTACGCCGAGCGCGGCCCCGCCGCGATCACCGACCGGCGCCGCCGCGGCGGCGATCGCGGCGGCGCCTCGCGGGCGGACGGCGGCATCCTCACCGCCGCCGACCTCGTCGCCTACGCGCCGGTGTGGCGCGACCCGCTGCGCTTCGCGGCGTTCGGCTGGAGCGTCGCCGCGATGCCGCTGCCTTCCTCGGGCGGAATCATCATGGGCGAGAGCATCGGGATGCTCGAGCGGCTGCACTGGGGGGCGCTGCCGCCAGGCTCGGCGCAGCGCATCCACGTGATGGTCGAGAGCTGGCGGCGGGCGTACGCGGACCGGTTCCTGCTCGGCGACCCCGCGACCACGCAGGCGGGGCCGGTGCAGCTCCTCGACCCCGCCTGGCTCGCGCGCCGCGCCGGCGGGATCGACCCGGTGCGGGCGACGCCCTCGACCGCGGTGCGGCCGTGGCCGGAACGCGTCGTTTCGGAACCGCGCGAGACGACGCACCTGTCGGTAGTGGACGCCAGCGGCAACGCGGTGGCGATCACCACGACGCTCAACGGGGCGTTCGGCTGCGGTCTGCTGGTCGGACCGGTCGGGATCCTGCTCAACAACGAGATGGACGACTTCGCTACCGCGCCGGGGAAGCCGAACCTGTACGGGCTGGTGCAGGGCGAGGCCAACGCGGTCGGCCCCGGCAAGCGGATGCTCTCCTCGATGGCGCCGACCGTGGCGTGGCGGGGCGACGACGTGCTCGCGGTCGGCACGCCGGGCGGGTCGTACATCCCGACCGTCACGGAGCAAGTGCTGCTGGCGGTCCTCGTCGACGGCTCGGCATTGCAGGCGGCGGTGGACGCGCCGCGCGTCCACCACCAGTGGCTCCCCGACGAGATCATGGCCGAGCCGGCGGCGGTCGCCGGCGGCGTCGGCGACGGACCTCCGACGCCGCGGCTACCCAATCCGGATCGTTCCCGCGCCTCGGGGAGGTGAACGCGGTGCGGCGCCACCCGGACGGCGTCTTCGAGGCCGCCGCCGACCCGCGTGGGCCGGGTGCGGCCGGGGTGCTGCCGCGGTAGAATCCCGCGGTCGCGGCCGGCGGGCCGCGCGCCCCCGAGGAGGTGTCGTTGGCGACGATTCCGCCGCACGCTGCGGTTTCTCCGCAGGCATTTTCGAGCCGCTTCCTGCACTACCTGCGCTACGTCCGCGGGCTCGAGGTGACCCAGGCCGCGCCGGCCGACCTGCTCGCCGCCCTCGAGCTCACCATCCGCGAGGCGCTGATCGACCGCGCCGTCGCGACGCGCCGGGTGCAGGGCACGCAGGTCCCGAAGACCGTGCATTACCTCTCGCTCGAGTTCATGCTCGGGCGCCTGGTCGAGAACAACCTGCTCGCGACCGGCCTCGAACCCGTGGCCCGCGAGGCGCTGGAGGCGCTCGGTCTCGACCTCGACCGCCTGGTCGAGGAAGAGCCCGACCCCGGCCTCGGCAACGGCGGCCTCGGGCGTCTCGCCGCCTGCTTCCTGGACTCGCTGGCGACGCTCGACTATCCGGCGTACGGCTACGGGCTGCGGTACGACTTCGGCATCTTCCGCCAGGAGTTCGCGGGCGGCTGGCAGCGCGAGCGCCCGGACACCTGGTTGAAGAACGGGTACGCCTGGGAGGTCGGCCGTCCCGACATGACCGTCAAGGTGCGGCTCGGGGGCACAGTGGTGATGCAGGGCGACGACGGTCGGCGCCGCCCGGTGTGGACCGGCGAGCACGCGCTCTACGGGGTGCCCTACGACGTGCTGGTGGCGGGGTACGGCACCGCGAGCGTGTCGATCCTCCGGTTGTGGCGGGCCGAGGCCCCCGACTCGTTCGACTTCGACACCTTCTCGCGCGGCAACTTCCTCGCTGCGGTCGCCGGGCGCGAGAACGCCGAGGCGGTGACCAAGGTGCTCTACCCCTCGGACGAGGCCGAGGCCGGGCGCGAGCTGCGGCTCACGCAGGAGTACTTCCTGGTGGCCTGCTCGGTGGCCGACGTCGTGCGCCGGTTCCGCGCCCGCTGCGGCGAGCGCTGGGAGGTCTTCGCCGACAAGGTCGCCTTCCAGCTCAACGACACGCATCCGGCGCTCACGGTCGCGGAGCTGATGCGGGTCTTCCTCGACGAGATCGGGTTGCCGTGGGAGCAGGCGTGGGCGATCACCCGCGCCGCGTGCGCCTACACGCAGCACACGGTGCTCGCCGAGGCGCTCGAGACGTGGCCGGTGGCGCTGGTGCAGCGCCTGATCCCGCGCCACGCGCAGATCATCTTCGACATCAACAAGCGCTTCCTCGACCGCGTCGAGGCGCAGCATCCCGGCGAGCAGGGGTTGCTGCGCCGGATCTCGCTCGTTCACGAGGACGGCGAGAGGCGGCTGCGCATGGCGCACCTCGCGATCGTCGGCAGCCACCGGGTCAACGGCGTTGCGCGGCTGCACACCGAGCTGCTCAAGAGCCAGGTGTTCCCCGACTTCGACCGGCTCTTCCCCGACCGCTTCGTCTCGATCACCAACGGGATCACGCCGCGGCGCTGGCTGCTCGCGTGCAACCCGCTCCTCGCGGCCGCGATCTCCGCCCGCATCGGCGACGGCTGGATCCGCGACCTCGACCGCCTCGCCGAGTTGCGCCCGCACGCCGATGACCCGGCGTTCCAGGACGAGTTCCTCGCCATCAAGCGGGCGAACAAAGGTGGCCTTGCCGCCATGGTCGAGAGGCTGTGCGGGGTCGTCATCGACCCCGGCTCGCTCTACGACGTCCAGGTCAAGCGGATGCACGAGTACAAGCGGCAGCTGCTCGCGGCGATGCACATCATCGCGCTGTACCGGCGGATCAAGGCCGATCCGGGTGCCGGTTTGACCCCGCGGACCTTCATCTTCAGCGCCAAGGCCGCCCCGGCATACCGCATGGCCAAGCTCACGATCCGCCTGATCAACGGGATCGCCGATGTCGTCAACCGCGACCCCGACGTGGCCGGGCGGCTCAGGGTCGCCTTCCTCCCCGACTACCGCGTGACCGTCGCGAGCGCCGTGATCCCGGCCGCGGATCTCTCCGAACAGATCTCCACCGCGGGAATGGAGGCGTCCGGGACGGGCAACATGAAGCTGGCGCTCAACGGTGCGCTCACGATCGGCACGCTCGACGGCGCCAACATCGAGATCAGGGACGCAGTGGGGGAGGAGAACATCTTCATCTTCGGCCACACCGCCGCCGAACTGGCCGAGCTGCGAACGGGCGGCCGGTACAACCCGTGGGACCTCTACCACGCGGACGCCGAACTCGCCGGCGTGATCGACGCGTTGCGCGACGGCACGTTCGCGGGCCCGGACGCCGCGCCGCTCAGGGAAATCTGGTCGGGGCTGATGGAGCGCGGCGACCGCTTCATGCACCTCGCGGACTTCCGGCCGTACCTCGACGCCCAGGCGCGGGCCGGCGCGCTGTTCACCGATCCGCGGGCGTGGGCCGCGAAGGCGGTCCGCAACGTCGCGGCGATGGGTTACTTCTCCTCGGACCGCGCGATTCGCGAGTACTCCCGCGAGATCTGGGGTCTCACGCCGGTCACACCGGCTGACTGAACCGCGCCGGCGGGGGCGTCACGTCTGGTAGCGACCTCTGATCGTCGGGATCAGGTACTCGGAGAAGGCGCGCTCGAAGTCGTACCGCGGGGCGTACCCCCAGTCGCGGCGCGCCGCCGAGTCGTCCACGTCGGCGGGCCAGGCGTCCACGATCCCCTGGCGCTTTTCGTCCACCTGGTAGGTGATGTCCGCGCCTGGGAAAGCCCGTAGCACGACCGCTCGGACCTCCTCCGCGGAGGGGTTGAACGCGCCGACGTTGTAGACGGTGTGGCCCAGGTTCGCCCGCGGCGCCGCCGCGAGCCGGAGCAACGCCTCGACACCGTCCGGCATCGCCATGAACGGGATTCGGGTATCGGGGCGCACGAAGCAGGGGTAGGGCTTGCCCTGCGCGGCGGCGTGGATCATCTCGGGGGCGTAGTCGGAGGTGCCGCCGGAGGGCACCGTCACCGCGGAGATGAGGCCCGGGAAGCGCAGGCAGCGGAAGTCCACCTTGCCGGCGAGCGGCTCGACCGCGAGCTGCTTGTAGTGCTTGGCGTAGTAGCGCCCCATGTGCTCGCAGTAGAGCTTGTTGCAGCCGTACATCGTGGTCGGCTTCGTCCACTCGTTCTCGGTGACCTTGCCGACCCTGGTCTTGGTCGCGGCGTCGGGCAACCCGTAGGCGGCGATCGACGACGGGTACAGGAACCGCACCGGCCGCCCGTGCGACTCCCCCTGCTTCTGGGCGAACTCGAGCAGGTTCATCGTGCCCTCGACGTTGACGTGGTGGGCGGTCATCGGCGTGAACTCGCTGCGGGTCGAGAGCAACGCCGCGAGGTGGAAGACCGCGTCCACCTCGTACTCGGAGAGGATGCGCTCGAGGAGGTCCGTGTCGAGGATCGACCCGATGAACTCCTGCGCCACCAGCCGCCCGAGCTCGGGCGCGAGCGACTTCACGTCGAGGGTGATGATGGACCGTCCGGCGTCGCTGGCCAGCGAGCCGATGAGGCCGTGGCCGATCTCGCCGGAGGCGCCGGTGATGAGCACGACGGGCTTGCGCAGCATGGCATCCCTCCTGTCCGCCGCCCGGCCGATGCTGCCGCCGGCTTCGGGACGTGAAAATTAGCACAACCGCGGCCCGCGCCCAACCCGGCCCTGCCTTCGGCGCAGCTCCAGTTCCTTCTATACCGGTCCGCCGGCTTCAAAGGTAGGGGCGGCCCTTGCGGCCGCCCGCGGCCGGGCGGGGGCAAGCCCCGCCCCTACACCCGTTGGCGCCACGTGACCGCTCCCCCCGAAACCCTGAGCCCTGCCGCTACGCGACGGTCACGTCCTTACACAGGTAGACGTCCTGGATCGCGTGCAGCAGCTCGACCCCCTGGGCTGTCGGCTTCTGGAACGCCTTGCGGCCGGAGATCATCCCGGAGCCTCCCGCGCGCTTGTTGACCACGGCGGTGAGCACGGCCTGGGCGAGGTCGTTCTTGCCCGAGGCGCCGCCGGAGTTGATCAGCGGCGAGCGCCCGAGGTAGCAGTTGGCCACCTGCCAGCGCGTCCAATCGATCGGGTTGTCGGAGGTGAGCTTGTCGTAGACCAGCGCGTTGGTGTACCCGAACTTGATCGCCCCGTACCCGTTGTTGCACTCGGGCGCCTTCTGCTTGACGATGTCGGCCTCGATCGTGACGCCGATGTGGTTGGCCTGGCCGGTGAGGTCGGCTGCGGTGTGGTAGTCCACGCCGTCCTTCTTGAACGCCGGGTTGCGCAGGTAGCACCACAGCACGGTGAACATGCCGAGTTCGTGGGCGTGCGCGAACGCTTCGGCGACTTCCTGGATCTGGCGGCGCGACTCGGCCGAGCCGAAGTACACCGTCGCGCCCACCCCGGCGGCCCCCAAGTCGAACGCCTGGTCGACGCCGGCGAACATCGTCTGGTCGTAGGTCAGCGGGTAGGTGAGCGTCTCGTTGTGGTTGAGCTTGAGGATGAACGGGATCTTGTGGGCGTAGCGGCGCGCCACCGAGCCGAGGGCGCCGAGCGTCGAGGCGACCGCGTTGCACCCGCCCTCGAGCGCCAGCTTGACGATGTTCTCCGGGTCGAAGTACGCCGGGTTGGGCGCGAACGAGGCGGCGCCCGAGTGCTCGATCCCCTGGTCCACCGGGAGGATCGAGAAGTAGCCGGTGCCGGCCAGCCGCCCGGTGTTGAAGATCGCCGCAAGGTTGCGCAGCACGTTGATGGGCCGGTCGGACGCCGCGACGACGCGGTCGATGAAGTCGGGCCCGGGGAGGTGCAACATATCCTTGGGGATGCCGTTGCAGGTGTAGTCGAGCAGGGTCGCCTTGTCGCCCAGGTGCGTGCGGATCGCGTCGATCATGGTGGCCTCCAGCGATCCCATTCTACCGCCGCCGGTTGGCGCGCGGCCGCCGCTACGGTTCCTCGGGCGGGGCGAGACCGAGCCCCGCGAGCGCGGCGGCGAATTCGGCGGGCAGCGGCGCCGTCACGATCAGCTCGGGGCCGGCCGCGGTCGCGGGCAGGTGCAGGCGCCACGCGTGCAGCAGCGTGTGGCCGGGATCGAGCAGCCGCCGCAGCGCGGGGTCGCGGACGCCGCGGTGGCGCGGGCCGCCGTACAGGTCGTCGCCCACGACCGGGTGGCCGGCGTGCGCGAGGTGGACGCGGATCTGGTGGGTGCGCCCGGTGGCCGGCTCGAGGCGCACGAGCGCAGCACCGGGGGCGCGGCCGGCGACGTGGTAGGCGGTGACGGCGGGGCGCCCCTCCGGATCCACACGCATCCGGCGGCGGTCGGCACGGTCGGGGCCGAGGGGGAACGACCAGCTCCCCTCGGCCGGACGCGGGCGCCCCCACACGAGCGCCAGGTAGACCTTCGCGACCCGCCGCGCTGCGAACGCCCGCACCAACTCGCGGTGGGCATCCTCGTCGCGGGCGAGCAGGACCACGCCGGAGGTGCCGACGTCGAGCCGGTGCACGAGCCGGAGGGCGCCGGGATCGAGGGCGTTCGCACTGCGCTCGGCGTCCGGGAGCGCCGCGAGGAGGCGGGTCACCGCCGCGCCGGGTTCGGCCCGGCGCGTGGCGAGGCTGACGCCGGGTGGTTTGTCCAGCGCCACGATCCGCTCGTCCGCGTACAGCACCCGGGTCCTTGGTTGCACGCGAGCAGCATGCCACGGCCGCGGCGGTCCGTCACCGGCGGCGCCGGGAGTGGTACCGTCGCGGCGTGGACACCTGGGTCGTCCTCGTCTTCGGCTTCGTCTATCTCGGCATGGTGCTCGGCGAGATCCCCGGCCTCGCCCTCGACCGCACCGGCGTCGCGCTGCTCGGCGCGCTCGCGCTCATCGCCTCCGAGCGCGTGACACCCGAGGCGGCGTGGCAGGCGGTCGACGTCCCGACCCTCGCCCTCCTGTTCGGGCTGATGGTGGTCTCGGCGCAGTTCCGCCTCGGCGGGTTCTACGCCTTCGTCACGCGCAAGGCGGCGGGCGCGCGCGTCTCGCCGGCGCTCCTGCTCGGGTTGGTCGTCGCGGTGGCCGGCGGCCTTTCGGCGGTGCTGGCCAACGACATCGTCTGCCTGGCGGTCGCACCGCTGCTCATCGAGGGGTGCGCGCGGCGCGGTCTCGACCCGGTGCCGTTCCTGCTCGCCCTCGCCTGCGCCGCCAACGTCGGTTCCGCGGCGACGCTGATCGGCAACCCGCAGAACATGCTGATCGGGCAGACGCTGCACCTCTCGTTCGTGGGATACCTCGGCGACGCGGCGGTGCCCGCGCTCCTCGGCCTGGCCGTGGTGTGGGGGATCGTGGCGGTCTCGGTGCGCGGGTCGTGGTTCAAGCCGACGAGCGTCCCGCAGGTCGACGAGGCGGGCCTGAACCGCTGGCAGACCGGCAAGGGCCTCGTCGTGCTCGGCCTGCTCCTGCTCGGGTTCCTGTTCGCGCCGATCCCGCGCGAGGTGCTCGCTCTCGCCGCGGCGGCGGTGCTGCTGACCAGCCGGCGGATGGCGTCGCGCGACATCCTCGGGACGGTGGACTGGCACCTGCTCGTGCTCTTCGTCGGCTTGTTCGTGGTGAACTTCGCCCTCGCGGACTCGGGGACACTGGCGGTGGCGACGCACGCGCTCGAGCGCGGCGGCGTGGACCTCACCCGCCTCGGCGTCCTGTTTCCGGTCACCGTCGTGCTCTCGAACCTGGTCTCCAACGTCCCCGCCGTGATGCTGCTGCTGCCGCAGGCGACGCGGCCGGCCGCGGGGCCGCTGCTCGCGCTCGCCTCGACGCTCGCCGGCAACCTCATCATCGTCGGCTCCGTCGCCAACATCATCGTGGTGGACCAGGCGGCGCGCCTGGGCGTCCGCATCGGCTGGAGGCAGCACGCCCGCGTCGGGGTCCCGGTGACGCTCGCGACGCTCGCGATCGCGGCCGGGTGGCTCGCCCTCGTGGCCCGCTGAGCCGGCGTCCCGAAGGCCGGCGCCCACCCCCTTGACAACGTGGATTCTTGCCCTATCTTTTAGGTGAGTATGGATACGGTCGTCTCGCCTGACCAGCCTCCAAGTAGTACCCACCGCGTGAGGCGTCTTTCCGCGGCCGCAGGGAGAGTCTCCCCCAACGCGGCCGCGGTTGCTTTTCCCACCACGAAAACGCTCGCCACGGCAGCTTGCAGCGCGCCACAGTCGCCGCGGCTGAGCTCTGGCGGGACTCGAGCCTAAGGGGACGAGAGCCATGCTCCCGTGCCCCTCGAGGGCTTTCCTGCCGGGCCGGCAGCGGGTGGCCCCTAGAGCAGCAGAGCAGAGAGAGTCCGAGTCCCTGTCCACCCAGACAACGCGTCAAGAACGTTTCGCCTCCCGACCTGAGAGGTAGGAGATCATGAACGAGAACACGGCAGCTGCGGACCCACTGATAGCAAGCGCGCGGCGCGACGAGATTTGCCGGATCTTCGGCGAGTCCTACGACCCCGCGCGCTGGAACGACTGGCGGTGGCAGATGCGCCACCGCTTCATCAAGCCGGAGCAGTTCGAGAAGCTGCTCCGCCTCACGACCTCGGAGCGGCGGGGCCTGGCGATGACGCACGAGAAGTTCGCGGTGGCGATCACGCCGCACTTCGCGGAGCTCATCGACCCCGACGACCCCAACTGCCCGATCCGCCGGCAGGTGGTCCCGCGCGAGGAGGAGCTGCTGGTCGGCCCGGGGGACATGACGGACCCGTGCGGCGAGGACCACGACGAGGTGGTCCCCGGCCTGGTCCACCGCTACCCCGATCGGGTCCTGCTGCTGGCGCTCGACACGTGCGCGGCGTACTGCCGGTACTGCACGCGCTCGCGACTGGTCAACCAGGGCGAGCTCGACCCGCTGCCGCGCCGCCTCGACGCGGTGATCGCCTACCTCGAGGCGCACACCGAGGTGCGCGACGTGCTGCTCTCCGGCGGCGACCCGCTGCTGATGTCCGAGGACCGTCTCGACGACGTGCTCGGCCGCATCCGCGCGATCCCGCACATCGAGTTCGTGCGCCTCGGCTCGCGCGTTCCCTCGTTCCTGCCGCAGCGCATCACCCCGGAGCTGGTCGCGGTGCTGCGCAAGCACCGGGTGTGGCTCTCGCTGCACTTCTGCCACGCGCGCGAGATCACGCCGGACGTCGCGCACGCCTGCGACCTGCTCGCCGACGGCGGTATCCCGCTCGGCTCGCAGACCGTCCTGCTCAAGGGCGTGAACGACGACGTGCAGACGCTCAAGGACCTCGTCCACGCGCTGCTCAAGGTCCGCGTACGGCCGTACTACCTCTACCAGTGCGACCCGGTCGTCGGGACCGGGCACCTGCGCACCAGCGTGGCCAAGGGGATCGAGCTGATCTCTGGGCTGCGCGGCCACACCACCGGCTACGCGGTGCCGACCTACGTGATCGACGCCCCGGGCGGCGGCGGCAAGGTGCCGATCCAGGCGGAGACGATCGTCTCGTACGAGAACGGCCAGGCGCTGCTGCGCAACTGGGCGGGCCGGACGTATTCGTACGTGGACCCGGCGGACCACGCGTAGGCGCATGGGCCTCGCGATCGGCCTGACCTACGACCTGAAGGACGACTATCTCGCGGCGGGGCTCTCGCCGGAGGAGGTGCTCGAGTTCGACGGCCTCGACACCGTCGCCGGCCTCGAGCAGGCGCTGACGGGGCTCGGCCACCGGACCGAGCGGGTCGGGCGCGGGCGCGAGCTCGCGCGCCGCCTGGTCGGCGGCGAGCGCTGGGACCTCGTGTTCAACATCTGCGAGGGCGCCTGGGGGCGCTCGCGCGAGGCGCAGGTGCCCGCGCTGTGCGAGCTGTTCGACCAGCCGTACACCTTCGCCGACCCGCTCACCTGCGCGCTCACGCTCGACAAGGCGATGGCGAAGCGCGTGGTGCGCGACCATGGCCTCGCGACGGCGCCGTTCGCGGTGGTCGCCGCGCCCGAGGACGCGGCCGGGGTCGACCTGCCCGCGCCGCTGTTCCTGAAGCCGGTGGCCGAGGGCAGCTCGAAGGGAGTGACCGGCCGCTCGCTGGTGCGCGACCGGGGCGACCTCGCCGCCGTCTGCCGCGAGCTGCTCGAGCGGTTCCGCCAGCCGGTGCTCGTCGAGACGTTCCTCCCGGGCCGCGAGGTCACCGTCGGGATCGTCGGCCACGGCGCCGGCGCGCGGGTGGTCGGAGTCCTCGAGGTCTCGTTCACGGAGCACGCCGAGACCGCGGCGTACACCGCGCTCAACAAGGACGAGTACGAGTCGAGGGTCGCCTACCGGGTGCTCACCGACGACCCGCTCGCGCCGCCGGCGCGCGCTCTCGCGCTTGCGGTGTTCTCGGCGCTCGGCTGCCGCGACGCCGGGCGCGTCGACCTGCGGTGCGACGCAAGCGGCGCCCTGCACTTCCTCGAGGTCAACCCGCTCCCCGGCATCAACCACGTGCGCTCCGACCTGCCGATCATGGCGCGCCTGGGTGGTATGCCGTACCAGGAGCTGATCGGCGCCATCGTCGATTCGGCCCGTCAGCGGCACGGGTTGTGAGGGAGGCGGGAGGCGTGAGGCGCGACGGGTGGCGGACGTGAGGCCGAAACGGGCCGTCATCGCGCACACCGCCGTCGACCCGAGGGCGGATCCGTCCACCGCGGATGTTCTCGACCAGGTGCGGCTGTTCGAGGAGGGCCTCGCCGCGCTCGGCGTCCCCCACACGACCGTCGCGGTGGACGCGGGGCGGGTGTGGGCGCACGCCGGGGAGCTCGCCGGGGCGGTGGTTTGCAACCTGCTCGAGGCGCCGCCGGGGAAGCCGCAGCTCCACGCCGCGGCGACCGCGGCGCTCGAGCTCCTGGGCGTGCCGTTCACCGGGTCCCCGGCGGGGGCGTTGTGGCTGACCACCGACAAGCTCGCGACCAGGGCCGTGCTCGCCGCCGAGGGCCTGCCGGTCGCCGCCGGCGGGCGCCTGGCCCCGGAGCGCCCCGCGTTGCTGGAGCGCGTCCCGCCGCCGTGGATCCTCAAGCCGGCGTGGGAGGACGCCTCGGTCGGCCTTGAAGGCAACCCGGTGTGCGCGACGCCGGAGCAGGCGGTCGCGCGGGCCCGGGCGCTCGAAGCGCGGTTTCCCGGCCAGCCGGTGCTCCTCGAGCACTTCCTCCCCGGGCGCGAGTTCAACGTCTCGCTGCTCGCCGCGGGTGACGGCGCCGAAGCTCTACCGGTGGCGGAGATCGCGTTCGTCGACTTCCCCGCGGGCCTCCCGGCGCTGGTCGGGTACGAGGCGAAGTGGGCCGCCGGCTCGTTCGAGGAGACCCACACCGTGCGCCGCTTTCCCGGCCGCGAGGATGCGGCGCTGCTGGAGCGCATCCGTGCGCTGGCGCTCGCGTGCTGGCGGCCGTGTTCGCTCGCCGGCTACGCGCGCGTCGACCTGCGCCTCGACGAGGCCGGCGACCCCGTCATCCTCGAGGTCAACACCAACCCGTGCCTGTCGGCGGACGCCGGTTTCGTCGCGGCGGCGCGGGAGGCGGGCCTGGCGCCGGCCGATCTGGTGGCGCGGGTCCTCGAAGCCGCCGTGACGCCGCGGCGCTGAACCGCCCCGAGCGGTGGTAGGCTTGCGCCGACGCACGAGGCGTGGCGGAGGGGCACGTGAACATTCGCACTGATCTGCGTTCCGAGGACCGTGCGCCGCTCGAGGCGCTGTTGCGGGCCACCGGCTTCTTCAACCCGCAGGAGCTCGAGGTCGCGCTCGAGCTGGTGGACGACCGGTTGGCCCACGGCGAGACGAGCCACTACCGGTTCCTCGTCCTCGAGAGCGCCGGCGAGGTGCTTGGCTACGCCTGTTGGGGCCCGATCCCGGGCACGCTGGCGTCGGCCGATCTGTACTGGATCGCGGTCCACCCCGAGCGGCAAGGCCAGGGGTTGGGCCGGGCGCTGCTCGACGCCATCGAGACCTGGATCGCCCGTGAGGGGCGCACCCGGGTGTACCTCGAGACCTCGTCGCGGCCGCAGTACGTGCCGACGAGGGCGTTCTACCTGCGCTGCGGCTACGAGGTCGCCGCGGAGCTGCCGGAGTTCTACGCCCCCGGCGACGGCAAGGTGATCTTCCTGAAGATCCTGCCGCGCCTCCACTGAGCCGTCCGCCGGCGCGCGCTCCATGTCGATTGAAGCGGGGTCCGGTCTTGCGTGCGCTTGTGGGCCTCGCGTCGGCGGTCGGATCGGCAGGTTCCGTGTAGCGGCCGATGCTCGCCTCGACCGGCAGAGCGCACGATCGGGCGGCGTGCCGCGTTCCATCGGCAAGGGGCCGGCGTTTGCGGGCAAACGCCGCTACACGAGCGAAGGGAACGCGCCCTGCGGTCCCGCCCCGCATCTCCGCCCAGGGCGCGCTGCCGCCCCGGCGTCGTTTCTGCGGGCGGAGTGTTCTACAATTACTCAATGAGCCTGGCAGGACACCTGAGCGAACTCGCGCTCCCCGATCTTCTGCAAATCGTGGCGTTGGCCGAGAAGAGCGGCCGGCTCGACCTCACCAGCCGGGACGGCGAAGGCCTGATCGTCTTCCGCAGAGGGCGGGTCATCTACGCCGCGTCGAACGCGGCGCGGGAAACCCTGGGGAGCATCCTCGTCTGCCGCCGGCTGGTGTCGGAGGAAGTGCTGCACAAGGCGCTCGAGCACCAATTCAGGTCGCGCGAGGAGCGACGGCTGGGGTCGATCCTGGTCGAGCTGGGGGCGCTGTCGCCCGAGGCGCTCGAAGCGGTGATCTACCAGCAGGTCCAGCGGGTGATCGGGGCGCTGGTCAAGTGGCGCGACGGGTACTTCAAGTTCGAGGCGATGGAGATCCCTGACCACGGCGAGATCGCGGTCGACGCCCGCGAGTTCCTCGCCGAGTCGGGGTTCAACGCCCATCGGATCGCGCTCGAACTCTCGCGGATCGCCGACGAGGCGCGACAGGTCGGCGCGCAGGTCGCACAGGCCGGTGCGCCCGCGGCCGGAACCGGTGCAACGGCGGCCGTCGCCGAGAGCGACGCGAGCTCGCCGCAGGTCTCGTCCCTCGGCAGCATCCTCGCCGCCAGGCCCACGCCGTCGCTCACCGCCGAGAGCTCGATGGAGCTGCTGCGCGCCGGGGAGGGGTTCTTCTCGCGTGCCGTGCTCCTGCTCGTCGAGCGGTACGGGCTCACCGGCGTCGGGCAGTTCGGCGTGCGCGCGGGTGACGCGACCGTCGACGAGAGCATCCGAAACCTCTGGCTGCCGCTCGGCGCCCCCTCGCTCATGGCCGAGGCGGTCGCGGCCGGCCGCACGTGCCGGGGCCGGCTCGAACCGACCGACGCCAACCAGCTGCTCGTCAGCGAACTCGGCGGCGAGTGGCCGGTCGAGGCGGCGGCGCTTCCGGTCAAGGCCGGCCCGCACCTCGTGGCCGTCCTCTACGGCGACAGCATGCCGATCGCGGCGCCGCTGCCAGCGCTCGACCGCCTCGAGGCAAGGCTGGCCGAGATCGGCGCGGGGATCGCCAAGGGCGAGCGCGTCCCCGCGGGGCAGCCGACGGGCTGAGCCCGGCCCGGGCTCGTGCGGGCGTTACCGCGCCACCGGGTCGGGGCGGTCGGGGTCGAGGCCGAGGCCGATCACCGCGGATGCCGCCTGCGCGGCCGGGATCGCGCCCCCGCGGGCGAGCGCCGATAGGGCGGCCACGACAATGTGCTCGGCGTCCACCTCGAAGTGGCGGCGCAGCGCCGCGCGCGTGTCGGACAGGCCGAAGCCGTCGGTGCCGAGCGGCGTGAGCCCCTGCGGGACCCAGCGACCGACCGAATCGGGGAGCAGCTTCACGTACTCCGACGCCGCAATCACCGGACCCTGGGAGCCCGTGAGCTGCGCCGTCAGATACGGCGTCCGGGCCGGCTGGGCGGGGTGGAGCCGGTTCCAGCGCTCGGCGGCGAGCGCTTCGGCGCGCAGCTGTTGGTAGCTGGTCACGCTCCAGACGTCGGCGCCAACGCCGAAGTCGGCGGCGAGGATGTCGGCGGCGCGCAGCGCCTCGCGCACGGTGACGCCGCTGCCGAAGAGTTGGACGCGGTGCGCGAAACCGCCGCCGGCGCCGCGGAGCGGGTAGATCCCGCGCAGGATCCCCTCCTCGGCGCCTGCCGGCATCGGCGGCATGTCGTAGTTCTCGTTGTAAAGCGTGATGTAGTAGAAGACGTCCTGGTCGTCCTCCACCATCGCCTTGAGGCCGCTCCTGACGATCACAGCGAGCTCGTACGCGTAGGCGGGGTCGAAGACGCGCACGTTGGGCACCACCGAGAACAGCACGGGGCTGTGCCCGTCGTCGTGCTGCAACCCCTCGCCCTGGAGCGTCGTGCGGCCGGCGGTGGCGCCGAGGAGGAAGCCGCGCCCGCGGGCGTCGCCGAACGCCCACACCAGGTCGCCGACGCGCTGGTAACCGAACATCGAGTAGAAGATGTAGAACGGCACCACGGCGACGCCGTGGGTGGCGTGGGCGGTGCCGGCCGCGGTGAACGACGCCATGGCGCCGGCCTCGGTGATCCCCTCCTCGAGGATCTGGCCGTCCCTGGCCTCCTTGTAGCGGAGGATCATGTTGTGGTCGACGGGCTCGTAGAGCTGGCCCCCGGACGCGTAGATGCCGAGGTCCTTGAACAGCGACTCCATGCCGAACGTGCGCGCCTCGTCCGGGATGATCGGCACGATGCGCGGGCCGAGCCCCGGGGTCCGCAACAACTTGCGCAGGAGCTGCACGAACGCCATCGTGGTGGAGACCTCGCGCTTGGGCGGCGTCCCCTCGTAGAACTCGGCGTAGACGTCGGACGCCGGCAGCTCGAGCGTGGGCCTGCGGGGCTTGCGCAGCGGCAGCGTGCCGCCGAGCGCGCGCCGCCGCTCGATGAGGTACTCCAGCTCCGGGCTGTCCATCCCGGGGTGGTAGTACGGCGGGTCGTCGACCAGCGCCGCGTCGGCGATCGGGAGGTGGAGCACGTCGCGGAACGCGAGCAGTTGCGACGCGTTGAGCTTCTTCAGCTGGTGCGTGGTGTAGCGCCCCTCGAAGTCCTTGCCGAGCGCCCACCCCTTGACCGTCTTGACGAGGAGCGCGGTCGGGCGGCCGCTGGCCTCGGTCGCGGCGCGGTACGCGGCGTACACCTTGCGGTAGTCGTGGCCGCCGAACTTGAGGTTCCAGATGTCGGTGTCGGAGAGGCGCTCGACCATGGCGGCGAGGCGCGGGTCGGCGCCGAAGAAGTGGTGCCGCATGAACGCGCCGCCCTCGACGTGGTAGCGCTGCCACCAGCCGTCCACGATCGTGTTGAGCCGCTCGATGAGCACCCCGGAGGCGTCCGATGCGAGCAGCGGGTCCCACTCCCGGCCGAGGATCACCTTGATGACGTTCCACCCCGAGCCGCGGAACACCGCCTCGAGCTCCTGGATGATCTTGCCGTTCCCGCGCACCGGTCCGTCCAGGCGCTGGAGGTTGCAGTTGACAACGAAGACAAGGTTGTCGAGGCCCTCGTCGGCCGCGACGTGGAGGGCACCGAGCGCCTCAGGCTCGTCGGTCTCGCCGTCGCCGAGGAACGCCCACACCCGGGAGCCGCTCGTGTCCGCGAGGCCCCGGTTCGCGAGGTAACGGTTGAAGCGCGCCTGGTAGATCGCGTTGAGCGGCCCGAGCCCCATCGAGACCGTGGGGAACTCCCAGAACTCCGGCATGCAGCGGGGGTGCGGGTAGGAGGGGAGGCCGTGGCCGGTCGTCTCCCGGCGGAAGGCGTCCAGGTGCGCCTCGGTGAGGCGCCCCTCGAGAAACGCGCGGGCGTACATGCCCGGGGCGGCGTGGCCCTGGTAGAAGATCTGGTCGCCGCCGCCGTCGTCCTTGCCGCGGAAGAAGTGGTTGAACCCGACCTCGTAGAGCGCGGCCGCCGAGGCGTACGTCGAAAGGTGTCCGCCGATGCCGGGGTCGCGGTGGTTGGCGCGCGTGACCATCGCCATCGCGTTCCAGCGCACGATGCGGCGGATGCGCTTCTCCATCTCCTCGTCGCCGGGGAACGGCGGCTCCTGCTCGGGGGAGATCGTGTTGATGTACGGCGTCTGGATCGCCTCGATCCCGAGGTGCTGCATGCGCGCCCGCTTCAGGACCTTGCGCAGGAGGAACCTGGCCCGCTGTGGTCCCGCGGTCGCGAGCACACGGTCGAGCGACTCGATCCACTCTGCGGTCTCTTGGGGATCGGTGTCGTACAGCTGCTGCTTGAACAGAGTGTCGTTCATGTCCTCGTCCTCGCAGGCGCCTGCGGTCCGCCCAAGGGACGCCGCCCCACCGCGTTGCGGCGCTGTTCCGCGTCCAGGGTACCCGAAACGAGGGGGAGCGCGGTGTCGTCCAGAGCGGCATCGGCGCCACTGCTCGCAAACACGTCTCGGACCCTTGCTGTTCCCCTGGCCGGCGTCGGTGCGCCACGGGCCCGCGGCAACGTGACCGGTATCCGGTATCCTGACACGGTGACCGAACGAACGCGGGCGGCAAAGGGAGGTCGCGATGGCGCTTGAAGCCGGCGCCCGGCTGGGCGGCTACACCGTGACGGGGCTGCTCGGGACCGGCGGCATGGGCGAGGTCTACCGGGCGCGCGACGAGCGCCTCGGGCGCGACGTTGCGATCAAGGTCATCGCCCAGGCGCTGGCCTCCGAGACGAAGGAGCTGCTCCGCTTCGAGCGGGAGGCCCGCGCCCTGGCCGCGCTTTCGCACCCCAACATCCTCGGCATCTTCGATTTCGGCGAGCAGGACGGGATCCACTTCGCGGTCATGGAGCTGCTCGGCGGAACGACCCTGCGCGAGCGCCTGAACGGGGGGCCGCTGCCGTGGCGTACCGCGGTGGCGATCGCCTCCGGCGTCGCGATGGGGGCGGCGGCCGCGCACGCGCGGGGGATCATCCATCGCGATCTCAAACCCGAGAACATCTTTCTCCTCGCCGACGGCGGCGTGAAGGTGCTCGACTTCGGTCTCGCGCGCCACGACCCGGCGCCGGGCGGGCCTCCGCTGCCCGAGGAGGAGACGCTGATCGGCACCGCCGTCTACATGGCGCCGGAGCAGATCCTGCGCAAGCCGGCGGACGCGCGCACCGACGTCTTCGCGCTCGGCGTCGTGCTGTTCGAGATGCTCGCCGGACGGGGTCCGTTCGCCCGCTCCGGGGTCGGGGACACGATCGGCGCGATCCTCACGGAAGACCCGCCGGAGATCGCCCCGCCCGGCGGAACGGTGCCGCCGGCGCTCGAGCGGATCGTGCGCCGGTGCCTCGCGAAGGACCCGGAGGAACGCCTGCAGTCGGCGTACGACCTCGTGTTCGCGCTCGGCGAGGTCACGACGCTGCCGCCCGGGCCCGCCCGGGCGTCGGCCTGGCCGGTCCGGGTCGCGATCTTCCTCGCCGGCGCGCTCGCGGGCGCCGGCGTGGCGGCGCTGTTGTTCTGGTTGCGCTAGGGCGAGCGGTTTGGACAGAGACGCGCTATCATGAACGCCGGACCGCGGGGGCGGGCGGAAGGTACCGCGCCCGTGCCGTCGGTCGGTTGAAAGGCCGCATCCCGTGTCATACGACCCCTACTCCGCCCGTTGCGCCGCCGCGCTGGAAGACGCGCTGGCGACGGTGCCGTTCTACCGGGGTTGGCGGGCGCTCGACCCCGGCCCGGGCCGGCCGGCGGCGGAGCGGATGGCCGCGCTGCCGGTCCTCTCCCGGGCGGACCTGCGGGCGCACGTCCCGCACGGGTTCGTCAGGAGCGGTCTTTCCGCGCGCGACGGGTTTGCTGCCGGTGAGATCGAGATCGTGACGACCAGCGGCACGACCGCCGACCGGGCGTCGGTGGTCTGGCACCAACCATGGTGGGACCGCTCGCTGCGCGAAGCGGCCCGCGTCCACCCGGCGCTCGAGGCGGTATACGACGGGCCGCACCGCGAGGCCGTCCTCACCTCGCCGATGTGCACGGGCAACCTCTGCCACGTCGGCGAGCTGCCGGTGGCCGAGCGCACGCTCGGAAACCTGCTCTTCCTCAACCAGGAACTTGACCCGGCGCGGTGGGACGCGGCCAGCGTCCGGCGGATGGCCGACGAACTCAACGGATTTCAACCGGACGTCATCGAGGCGGACCCGGCGTACCTCGCCGTCCTGGCCCGCGCGTCCGTCCACTCGGACACGCCCCTGCACCAGCCGGCGTGCATTTCGCTGACGTACGAGTTCCCCTCGCGCCTGCACCTGCGCGAGATCCGCCGCGCCTTCCCGGCTGTGCCGGTCGTGAGCTCGTACGGGTCCACCGAGACCGGGTACGTGTTCACCGAGTGCGAGGCCGGCCTCCTCCACCAGAACACCGCCACCTGCCACGTCGACATCCAGCCGGTGCGGGCTTCGCGCTCCCGCGGGCGCCTCGGACGGATCCTGGTCACCACCCTCGGCAACCCGTGGTTCGAGTTGCTCCGGTTCGACGTCGGCGACCTCGCCCGGCTGCACGGCGGCGCCCCCTGCCGGTGCGGCCGGACGGACGGCCTCACGGTGGACGCGATCGAGGGACGCGTCCGCGACCTGACCTTCGACACGCGCGGCATGGCCGTGACCGTCAGGCAACTCGACGACGCCATCGCCGCGGCGGAGGGCCTGCTGGCGTACCGGATCGACCAGTCCGGCCCGCGGCGGTACGTGGCGCGCTACGTCGCCGAGGATGGGGCGGAACAGGATCTCGCGACCACGCTCCCAGCGCTGGTGCGCACCGTGTACGGTCCTGACGCGGAGGTCGCGCCGCGACGGGAGCCGGCGCTCGCCCCCGAGCAGTCGGGGAAGTTCAGGCTCGCGGGGACGACGTTCGAGTGGGGCGCCGAGGAGCTGTTCGGTTGACGCCCCCACCCGGTTGGCCCGACCCGCTGACCCACACCCGCGCGGATTTCCCGCTCCTGGAGCGGACGATCGACGGCCGGCCGATCGTCTACCTCGACAGCGCCTCGACCGCGCCCAAGCCCCGGTGCGTCATCGACGCGATCGTGGGCGTGTACAGCCGCCACACCGCCAACGTCCACCGCGGCGTGCACGTCCTCTCCGAGGAGGCGACCGAGGCGTTCGAGGCCGCTCGCGCCGAGGTCGCCTCGTTCCTGAACGCCTCCCCGGCGGAGATCGTCTTCACCCGCAACTCGACCGAGGGCGTCAACCTGGTTGCCCACGGCCTCGGGCTCGCGCCCGGCGACGAGGTTGTGGTGACGGCGCTCGAGCACCACTCCAACTTCCTCCCCTGGCGGGTGGCGGCGAGAACCGCTCCGGTCGGTTTGTCCGACGACGGGCTGCCGCGCTACGAGGAGGTCGAACGCCTCATTTCGCCGCGCACGCGCCTGCTCGCGCTGGCGCAGGTCTCCAACACCACCGGCGTCGTCGCACCCGTCGAAGCAGTGGATCGCGGCCGCCCACGCCCGCGGCCTCCCGGTGCTGGTCGACGCCGCGCAGAGCGCGAGCCACCTGCCGATCGACGTGCGCGCGCTCGACTGCGACTTCCTCGTCCTCTCCGGCCACAAGCTGCTGGGGCCGTCGGGGATCGGGGTGCTGTACGGCAAGCGCGAGCGCCTGGAGAAACTCGCGCTGTATCAGACCGGGGGCGGCATGGTGCGCCGCCACGGTGACGAGGGCTTCACGCCGCACGACGTGCCGCTGCGCTTCGAGGCCGGCACGCCCAACATCGAGGGCGCGGTGGGCCTGGCCGCGGCGCTCTCGTACCTGCGCGGCCTCGGCATGGACGCGGTGCGCGCGCACTCGCTTGCGCTCGGCCGCCACCTGGTCGAAGGACTGCGGGAGATCCCCGGCGTCCGGATCGTCGCCGGCTCGGCGCCGCTCGAGCGCCGCATCGGCCTCGCCACGTTCACGCTCGAGGCGGCCGGCTTGAGCCAGGAGTCGCTCGCCAGGGTGCTGTGCGACCGCTACCAGGTCATCGCGAGCGGCGGCTACCACTGCGCCCACCTCCTGCACGACCGCTTGAAGCTCGCGGGAACGGTGCGGATCTCCACGCACGTCTTCAACACGCACGCCGAGATCGAGCACGCCCTGGACGCGTTGCGGGAGATCGCGGCGTGGTGAGCGGGACGTTCCGATGAGCGGCCGGCCGCGGCCCGTCCACCTGCTCGCCGGATCGCCGCAGGGGCGCTCGCGGGGCGTTGACCCGGTCATCGCAGCCGCGCTCGCCGAGACCGGCAGGCCGTGCCCCTCGGTCGCCTACATCGGGGTGGCGAGCGACGACGATCGCGACTTCTTCCGCTTCGTCACGGCGTACCTGCAGCGCTCGGGAGCAGGGGAGGTGCGCCTGGCGGCGCTCGCCTCGGCGCGCGCCGACGTCGCCGAGGCCAGGGCCGTGATCGAACGTTCGGACCTGGCGTTCGTGAGCGGCGGCGACGTCGAGGCCGGCATGGCGCACCTCGAGAGGCACGGGCTGATCCCTCTGTTGCGGACGCTGCACGGCGCCGGCACGCCGTTCGTCGGCCTCTCCGCGGGCAGCATCATGCTCGCGCGCTGTTGGGTGCGCTGGTCCGACCCCGACGACGACACGACATCCGAGCTGTTTTCCTGTCTCGCTCTCGCTCCGGTTCTGTGCGACTGCCACGCCGAGTCGGACGACTGGGAGGAGCTGCGGGCGCTGCTCGAGCTGACGGGCGGAGGGGTCGGCTACGGGATCCCGGCCGGCGGCGCGCTGCGCGTGGACGCCGACGGTACCGTCGCCGCGCTCGGCAAGGCGGCGCCGCGCTTCGAGTGCCGCGACGGGCGGGTTGCGAAGCGCACAGACCTCACCCCCGCGTGAGCCGCCGATGGCAGCTCGCCGCCGCCACCGGGGATGAGGGTCGACCCGTTTTTGGTTGGAGCCGCATCCTTGTAGGCGCGGGCTTCAGCCCGCGGGGTGGGCGGGCGGCGAGCGACCGGAACGAGGAACGACCGCAGGCTGAAGCCTGCGCCTACCAAGACGCGGTCGGCAGGGAGAACGTGTCCCGCGCCCCGGAATATGAAGGCCGGCGTTCCCGTGGTCGAGGCCGGTTCCTTGTAGGCGCGGGCTTCTCAGCCCGCGGGGTGGGCGGGCGGCGAGCGACCGGAACGAGGAACGACCGCAGGCTGAAGCCTGCGCCTACCAAGACGCGGTCGGGAGGGAGAACGTTTCCTGCGCCTGCAAAGACGGGATCGGGTTGAGAAGGGGTGCCAGGTACGCAAGTAGCTGAAGTGTGGTAGTGTCGCTGGTAAGAGATCACAATGCCACGGCGGCCGAGAGTGTTCGTCGAGGGGCTCGTCTACCACGTCTACAATCGGGCGGGGCGTGGCGAAGCGCCGTTCAAGCTCGAGGACGAGGCCGGGCGATTCTGGAGCCTCCTGCACGAGGTCAAGAAGCGGGACGGCCTTTCCGTGATGGCGTGGTGCATCATGCCGAACCACTACCACCTGGCCGTCCGCACCGCGGGCGTGCCGCTGTGGCGCTCGATTCGGTTCCTCCAGCACGCGTACACGCAGGGGTTCAACCGGCGGTGCAAGGTGCTCGGGCCGTTGTGGCAGGCACGCTACAAGGCGCGACCGATCGAGGACACGGACTCCCTGCTGCGGCTGCTCGCCTACGTCCACTTGAACCCGGTGACGGCCAAGATCGTGGACGACCCTGCGAGGTACCGGTGGAGCGGTCATCGCGAGCTCCTGCGGCGGACGGCGCGACCGCTGATCGACGCGGACCTCGTGTACACGTTCTTCGGCGGAACCCGGCGGCAGGCGATCCATTCCTACCTGAGCCTGTTGCGACGCGAACGCGGCGAGCGCTGGGTCGGCGGGCGTCTGGAGCAGTTGCCGTGGTGGAGGGCGGAGCCGGCGGTCGAGGAGAGCGGGCACGGTTTGGACGCTCTGGGAGGCAGCGCCGGGCCGATGCGGCCGCGCACCTCGGCGGGCGAGTTCTTGGCGCGGGTCGAGCCGCTGCTCGGGGTGGGGATGCGGGAGTTGGCGGGCGCGCAGCGGAGCTCGGCTGTGCTGGAGGCGCGGGAGTTGGTGGCGGCGCTGGCGGTGGAGCGGTGGGGCGTGGGCGTCAAGGCGCTCGCCGACGCGCTGGGCAAGAGCCGCGACGGAGTGAGTCACTGGGTCCGCCGGGGAGCACGTCGGCGGGCGGGAGAGCCGGCGTTCGCACGGCGACTGGACCGGCTCGATCGGAAGCTGGCCGGGAAAGTCGCGCGGTGAGCGGCTCGAATGCTACTTCCGCTACTTGCGTACCTGGCACCCTTACTGGGGTGACCCGAACTTCCCGCTTGTCTACAGCCGGTACGATTTTCGAGAGGCCGTCTATTACCGATCCGCCACTGACGCGGCGCCGCTCACGGATGCGGCCTATGTCGACACGTCGATGGACGAGGCCGCAATCCAGTCCTTCCTCCATGACCAGGGCTCACAGCTGGAGAACCTCTACTTTGTCGGCGATCCGCCAGCTTTCCTGGCAACTGTTGATTCCGACGGCAAGCCTCTTGGGGTCTATGGCGTGAACTCTCAACAGAGTTGGCCCGCAATGTACTTCGACGGGAACGGCAACCGTACCTTCGAGGTTGGTGCGGAAGACCGATACGTCCCCGCGCCCGAGGAGAACACGTCGGCCTGCATACCCGATAACGGATACCAAGGTATCTCTTTTGCTCGCGTGCTAGCGACGTGGTGTTCCTACGAGCGTGTCAGTCCGAAGGTCCTGTTGACCCACGCGCAGAAGGAACAGACCGCGATCGCAGGGTACCCTGGCAACAGTGTGGACGGTCTACTGAGTCCGGGACCACCCGGTAACCCGACGCCACCGCTCAACAAGCTTATGGGTGTGCAACCTGCCTCGAGGAGCTACCGGTGGGCGTCGGTGCAGGTCGCATGGGCGGCATATTTCGCGCGTAGGTACTTCGATGGTGCCCCGTCGAACCTTCCAGTCACACCGCAAGCGCCGCATGATGGCGAGTTGCTGAAGGTCAACACAACGGAAGGTTACGCCGGAAGGGAATACGCGATCACCAACAACTACTGGTTTGTCAGGGTGTCCCCCGGCCTCGACCTAACTGCGTCTGTGTACCTACATACCCGGACAGCGCATGCCCTCTTCAGGTACACGAGTGAGGTCAACAAGGGCAACTTCGACTTCATGAAGTTCTGGGCCCAGTTCCGTTTCGACCATTAGAGAGGAGAGAAACATGTTCCGTTCGACCTTGAGTGTCTTTGCTGCTGTACTTGGTGTCGCGGCGCAGAGTCCATCCCTGGTTTATCGCCTCAGCCTGAGCCACTGCGATTCGACCCACGCGCGGGGCATCTCAGCGTATACGGTGAACCCTGATATGCAGACTGCTGTTGTGCTGCGCACCGCGCGCCGCGACGGCCCGGGTTACGATCAAGCGAAGATTGGAGTGTCGGAGGAGGAACTTGCGCTGATCGACCTGCAAGACGGCAGAGCGCTCGCGGTCGGACCGCAGCTCTTGTCGCCGTTTCCAGTCAGCCTAGGAATCTCGGCTGATGGGCGAACAGTGGTCGTAGTGCGGAAGCTCGATGACACAATGTACAAGCCGTATGGCGTCTCGGTGTGGAAACCATACTCTGAGCCGCAGAACCTCCGCGACTACAGGTTTGCCACGACGTCAGGAGAGCACTCGTGCGGTTCCTTCGCAGGTTCTCCACCGACCATATCCCCCGATGGCAAACGCGTCGCAGCGTTCGTCCACCAGTTCGGCAACGGAGATGATAAGCCCGACGAACTCGGCGACAACGCAATTGGACTGCTTGACCTGGAAACAGGCGATGTTACGGTCATGCAGCTGCCTGCGAGCGTCGGCGCTCCGGTTGGGCCCGACCAATTATGGCACCTCGGGTGGAGCAGCGACGGATCATCGCTCTACGCGGTCCTTCATGGCAGTTACTCTGAGAAACGCCGGGGCGAATTCGTGGCGGGCAAGCCAGCGCCACTCTACCCGCGGCCCGACCTGACACTCTACCGCTTCCCGTTGGCAACCAAGACCGCGACCCGCGTCGGGTCGGTCCCACCGACCACCTGTGGATTTGGTCCAGATGATGACCTCATCGTCGCCGACACAATCCGCGAAGGCTGGGGGCCCCACAGGGCGTTCGGATTCTTGCCGATTGCACAGGTGGCGGAGGAATCGTCGCCTGGCGGTGCCACAGGAATGGCCCTCGCGACCGGCCTAAAGATGCAGACCGTTGTGGGTCGGGATGATCCGGCGTTCACGACATTCCGGAAAGTGTTTGTTGGCCGCACACACATTTTCGCCGAGGTCGAAGGTAAGGGCGCCAACGGTTGCGCGGCGCTCGTCGAGCGGGTGCCGGCCGGCGGGCATCAGAAGGAGTAGGCGTATTGGGTGCCAAGAACGCGAGCAGCTGACGTGTAACCGCGTAGCGAAGGAGACGATGGGATAGGTGCCTCCCGGTGCGCAAGCTGCCACCGGCCAAGCGCTGCCCAACGGCCAGGTTGGAGTCGACGGCATCCACGGCCATCGCATCGAGAAGAACTCCCGCCTGAAGCTCGTGATCAAGGACGCCATGGGGGCAGGACCGACCTATCCTGTTCTTGTGCAACTTGTCATGGGAGGCCCACGCCACGGCCAGGTCATCCTCGACTCGGACGGCACCCGCATCGCCTGCGACGTCGCGGCGTTCATCTGGCACGACCGCAACGGCCAGGGCAACCTCATTGCGGCGAACGGGGAGTTCGAGATCGGGATGGGCACCTGGTCGAACTGCGTCGGCGCGGCGCCCGACCCGGTGACACCGGGCCAGGTCATCCCGGTCTGGGGCACCGCCGAGATCCTCGCCCTCTCGGCCCAGGCAAAGGAGAGGGCCCAGCCTTTGGCTTCTGTCACCATGAGGCAGTGGCCCAGCATCGCTCAAACTGGCTTGACCATCTGGACTCTGGCCCAAGGCGAACGAGGAATTTTCCCTCGCGAGGGGGCAAGAAGGGGGCAATGGGGTCAGGAGTCAGAGGGTCATCACGCCGTAAATTGTTGGCGTGATTGGCTCCGCAGGAGGGGCTCGAACCCCCAACCCTCCGGTTAACAGCCGGATGCTCTACCATTGAGCTACTGCGGAGCACGTACGCCGCCCCCGAAAACCGGGCCATTCCTTCTACACTGCGAGCTTCCTCCTGTCAATCCGCGGCGCCGGTCGCGAGGAGCGCCCAGGAGAGGCGCATAGTCGGCGCCGCCGCCCACGCGGCGCGCAACGCCTCGGCGTCGGCGAACCGGCTGGCCGGGAGCAGGCGCCCCTCGGCGGTGACGTCGAGCCGCCGGCCGACCAGCGGCCACGGGCGCAGGCGGTAGGTGCGCTCCGCCACCTGCGTGAGGGTCAGAGACGCGACGCCGTCGCGGCGCGGGAGGTCCGCGAGGACCGTCGTTCCTTGCGCCCCGCGGGCGAGGTGCACGGCGAGGGCGTCGGCCAGGCGGACCACGGCGCGGTTGACTGCGTCGGCGTCGGACCCGAAGGCGGTCTGGTAGCGCCGGTCGCTCGCGAGCTCGTCGCGGAGCCGGGCGCGCAGCGCCTGTTGGGCCGCGACGAATTCGGGGTGGCGGTGATGCGAGCCGGACTCGGCCAGGTTCGCGACGTGGTGCGAGACCAGGTACGCGACGTAGCGGCCGCGCACCCCGGCGCGCTCGACCGCGGAGGCCCAGACGGCCTCGTGCTCCTCCTCGGGGAGGGTGTCGAATGCTACGGGACGCCCGTCGGGGTCCAGGCGCGGCTCCTCGCGTCCGTCCCACCCGGCGTCGTGGAGGAGGACCGCGGCGAGGGTCTCGGCGCGGGGCGACGGGCGAGGGGTCAGCCGGTTTCCCCAGTGCTCGGCGATCTGGAACGCGAGGAAGGCGTGGGCGGACTGCGCGATCGCCACGCAACCGTCGGCCGTGGGGTGGAGGATCATCGCCGTCAGTGTAGCCAATTCGGCGCCGGACGCGCGCCGGTCAGCGCGCGCGCCGGCCAGTTCGCGGCTGGAAGCCGCTCGGGACCGAGGGGGCGCGGCGGCCGAGCGCCGCGGCCGCCGGCAGGAAATCGGGGACGGCGCCGGCGGCGAGCACGAACACGAGGTCCGCCACGTTCGTGCCGGTGGGACCGGTGACGACGGCCTCGGGCAGCCCGTCGAAGAACCCCCAGGCGTCGTTGTCCGCGAGCGCCGCCGCAGCGTCGCGCCCGCGTCCCGCGGCACGGGCGATCGTGGCGCTGTCCACGACCGCGCCCGCCGCGGGCGAGTTTCCGTCCACACCGTCGCTGCCGGCGGCGAACAGGCAGCGTTCGGGGACGTCCGCGAGGCCGCACGCGGCCGCGAGCGCGAGTTCGAGGTTGCGGCCGCCGCAGCCGCGGCCGCGCACGCGGACGGTCGTCTCCCCGGCGAGCAGCAGTGCCATCGCCTCCCCTGGCGCCAAACTCGCCGCCAGGGCCGCGAGCGTGGTGCCGACGCTGCGCGCCTCGCCGCACAGCGCGCGTGTCAGCTCCAACGTGCGCAGGCCCGCGTCCCGGGCGGTCGCCCCGGCCGCGGCGAGGGCGTCGGCGCTCGAGCCCAGCAGGCGCGTTGTCGCGCGCTCGAGCCGGGGATCGCCGGGTTTCGGCGACTCGGCGCGCCCGGCGCGGGTTCCCTCGGCGAGGATGCTGCTGGCATGGGGAAACGCCCCCGCGACGCCGGCGCACTCGAGCGCCGCGAGAGCGTCGGCGAAGGTCGTGGGGTCGCAGCACGTGGGCGCCGAGCCCACGACCGCGAGGTCGTCGCCGGGGACGTCCGAGAGGACCAGCGCCAGGAGCGGCGCGGGGGTGGCTGCGGCGAGGCGGCCGCCGGTGGCGGCGAACAGGTGCTTTCGCACGGCGTTCAGCTCCGCGATCGGCGTCCCGGCCGCCAGCAGCGCACCGGTGAGCGCCGCCGCCTCGTCGAGATCCACGTCCTGCAGCGGCGCCGCCAGCAGCGCCGAGGCTCCCCCCGAGAGGAGGACGACCACGCCGTCATCGGGGGCCGCGTCCGCCAGAGCCGCCAGCAACTCGCTGGTGGCGGCGCCGCCGCGCCGGTCCGGCAGCGGGTGCGCCGCGAAGCGGGTGACCCCTGCGACCGATGCCGGCGTCGGGGCGCCGTCGGGGGCGAGGACGAACACCGTGTCCGGCGCCCGCCGGCTGCGGCGCAGGAACTCGGCCGCGAGGCCCGGCCCGGCCTTACCGAGCGCGACGAGGTGCAGCCTGCCAGGCGGGTGGAGAACACTCCCGTCGAACTCGATGCCGCCCGCTGTGAACCCGATCCGGCGCACGAGCGCGTCGGGCGCGACCGCCGCGACAGCGGCGGCGAACATCGAGCGGGCGAGGCGGGCGAGCGGCGTCACTCCGGGCGGCTGGCCGGCACGTTCAGGAACGCGCGCATCTCCCGTTCGAGGGTCTTGCGCGCCTCCGGATCCACGAGGTTCAATCGGTACTCGTTGATCAGCATGACCTGGGTGCGCAGCCACTCCTGCCAGCACGCCGGGCACACGTGTAGCCGGATCTCCGCCCCCAGGGCGGTGGGCATCGGCGGCTGCGCCATCTCTTCGGCGGCGCCGCCGCAACGTGAGCAGGTGATCGGCATCGCTCCTCCCCGTCGTGCGGCCGCGCGTAGAATAGCGCGTCAGGACGACGGTGGAGGCAACCTCGGGTGCGCCAGGACGATTCCCCACAGGCCGTGCTCTTCGACGTGGGTGGCACGCTCATCGAGTGCCGCCCCGGCGCCGCCCAGGTGTACGCCGGCGTCCTCTCGCGCTGGGGGGCGCCGGTTGCTGCGGGGGAGGTCGCGCCGGCATTTGCCGAGGTGTGGTCGGAGCTCACGCAGGCGCATCCGCGCGGGCTGGACCGCTACCACCAGGTCAAGGGGAGCGAGCGGGAGTGGTGGGGCGAGTTCCTGCGCCGGGTGCTGGCGCGCCTCGGCCATACGGCGCCGTGGGAACCCGTCCTTGCCGAGCTGATGGGGGCGTTTTCCGACCCCGCCCTCTGGCACGTCTTCCCCGAGGTGCCCGAGGTGCTCGAACGCCTCCTCGCCCGCGGCCTCCGTCTCGCGGCGGTCTCCAACTGGGACTCCCGCCTGCCGGCGCTGCTCGAGCGGCTCGGGCTCGCGGGCTCTTTCGGCGCGGTTCTGGTCTCCTCGCTCGAGCGGGTAGAGAAGCCGGGGCCGGAGATCTTTCGCCGCGCCGCCGAGCGGCTCGGGGTCGCGGCGGGGCGGTGCGTGCACGTCGGCGACTCGCCGCTCGACGACGTACGGGGCGCCGAGAGCGCCGGCATGCGCGCGGTGCTCCTCGACCGCGCCGGAACGTTCACGGACGGCTACGTCCGCATCCGTGACCTGCGGGGGCTGTATGAGCTCATCGGCTGAGACGACGCAACTGGTCGCGGTCGTGATGGCGGGCGGCGCCGGCACGCGCTTCTGGCCGCTGTCCCGTTGCTGCCGTCCGAAGCAACTCCTCCCGTTCGCCGCAGGGCGTTCGCTGCTCGCGGCCGCCGTCGAGCGGCTGGCGCCGCTCGTGCCGGCCTCGCGCACGCTCGTCGTGACTTCGTCCCTTCTCGTGGATGCGGTTCGGGACGAACTGGCCTGGTTGCCCGCCGAGAACGTCCTCGCCGAACCGGCCGGGCGCGACACCGCGGCGTGCGTCGGCTGGGTTGCGTGGCGGCTCGCCCGCACCTCGCCCGACGCCGTCATGGTGGTGATCCCGGCCGACCACCTCGTCCCGGACGGCGCGCCATTGCGCGCCGCGCTCGCCGCGGCGGCCGCGACCGCGGCCGAGCGGGGCGGGTTCGTGACCCTGGGGCTGCGCGTCACGCGGCCCGAGAGCGGGTTCGGCTACCTCGAGCTGGGGGACCGCGCCGGCACCGCCGCCGGCCACGAGGTCTACGCCGTGCGCCGTTTCGTGGAGAAGCCGGAGCGCGCCCGCGCCGAGGCGTTCATGGCGGCCGGAAACTTCCGCTGGAACTCGGGGATGTTCGCCTGGACCGTGGCGGCGATCGAGGGCGCGATCCGGGAACATCTCCCGGCGCTGGCGGCGGGCCTCGACGCCATGATGGCGGCCGCCGACGAAGCGGGCGAGACCGAAGCGCTCGCGCACCACTACCCGCAGCTGCCGCGGGTCTCGGTGGACTTCGGGGTGATGGAGAAGGCGTCGCCGGTGTGGACCGTGGCGGTGGACTTCGAATGGTCCGACGTGGGGTCGTGGGTGGGGCTCGCGGAGCTGCTGCCGACGTCGGCGGCGGGCGTGACGATGGGCGACGTGGTGGCGCTCGGCAGCGAGGGCTGCGTGCTGGTCTCGGACGGCCCGTTGGTGGCGGCGTTGGGAGTGCGAGACCTGGTGGTGGTCGCCACGCGCGACGCGGTGCTGGTGGTGCCGAAAGACCAGGCGCAGCGCGTCAAGGAACTCGTCGCGAAGTTGCGCGAGATGGGGCGCGACGACCTGCTCTAGGCTGGAACGGCCTCCGCGTGCGCCTCAGGTTGACGACCGCAGGGGATCTCTCTACCCTCGAATCACGCCCTTCTGCGCCGGAGTTCTGGCTCGTGGACGAGGCGGCGGGAGGAATCCGATGATGCGGCGTGCCGCCGCGCTGGCGGTCCTGATGGCCGCCGGCGGGTGCAACCCACCCCTCCGGATCGGGGTCGTGGTTCCCGAAACGGGGGAGGCTGCCGTCTACGGCGCCTCCGTCAAGAGCGGGGTAAAGCTCGCGTTCGACGACGCGCAGGCCGGGCGCGCGGCGCCTCAGGGGCTGGAGGTGCTCTATCGGGACTCCGGGTCCGACCCGACGCGCGCCGCAAGCGCGGCCGAAGCGTTGTTCGACAGCGGGGCCGTGCTCGTCATCGGCGGCGTCACCTCGGCGGAGGCCAAGGTCATGATCCCGGTGGCGGACCGGGCCGGGCGCGTGCTGCTCTCCCCCTCTGCGTCCGCCCCGAACCTCACCGGTCGCTCGCCGTTCTTCTTCCGCGTCTACCCCTCGGATGAGCTCGAGGGCGTCAAGGCGGCCGACTTCCTCGCGGTGACGCGCGGCGTCCGCACGGTGCTGGTCCTGCAGGAGGACAACGACTACACCCGGGGGCTGCTCCCGGTGTTCGTGGGCGAGTTCACGAGTCGAGGCGGCCGGATCACGGGCTCGATCCGCCTCGACGAGACGGGATGGCACGCCCAGGTGCGCGAGGCGGTCGACCGGCACGCGCCGGACGGCGTGTACGTGTGCGGCTACGGGGAGGCGATCCTGGCCGGGGTGCGGCTGCTGCGCAGCCTCGGGTACCGGGGCACGATCTGCACGACCTCGGCGTTCTCGGCAGCGTCGCTGGTGACGCGAGCGGCGTCGCTCGCGGAGGGCGTGTTCTTCCCGCTCGCGGGCGTCGACGTGGCTTCGCAGCAGGAGCCGATACGGTCGTTCGTGCGCGACTACTTGGCGACCTACAACCTCATGCCCGACATCTACGCCGCGCACGGGTACGACGCCGGGCTCGCGGTGCTGGCCGCGCTCAAGGGGCCGGAGGAGCCGACTGGCCGCGAGGTCGCACGCCGCCTGCACGCGCTCGCCGGACTCGCCGGGGTGACCGGCGCGATCGCCTTCGACGACGACGGCGACATCGTGCACACGCTGGGCGACTACTGGATCCACAATGGCAAGGTCGAGAACTACGATGCGCTCCCGCGGCAGGACGGCGCACAGCGGCCGCGGGGCGGCGGGGCGTGAGCGCCGGCGCGCCGCCCGCGGGCGTGGTCGCCTCCCTCTACCGCCACCGCGGTCTCGTGGGTGTGCTCGTCGCTCGCGACCTCAAGGCCCGCTACCGCGGGACGTTCCTCGGCTATCTGTGGTCGCTGCTCAACCCGCTGCTCCTGCTCGCCGTGTACGCTGCGGTGTTCACGTGGGTGATCCCGGCGCGGGCGACGAGCAACGTGCCGTACCCGATCTTCCTGTTCGCAGGGCTGCTCCCCTGGCTGTTCGGATCGGGGGCTCTCCTCGATTCCGCGATCGTCCTGGCGGACAACGGCCCGCTCCTCCGGAAGGTCGTGTGCCCGCCGGAGGTGTTCCCGGCCGTGACGGTCCTCTCGCACCTCGTGCACCACCTGCTGGCGTTGCCCGTGCTGCTCGCGGCGACCGCCGTGGCCGCCGGCATGGGCCTGGTGCGCTTCCCCTGGACCGTCGTGCTGCTGCCGTTCGCCTTGCTCCTCTGGGTCATAGCCGTGGGCGGCCTCTCCCTCGCGGTGGCGGCGCTCGCCGTCCACTTCCGCGACCTCAAGGACCTGCTCCACAACGTGCTGAACCTCGCCTTCTTCGCGACCCCGATCATCTACACCCTGGACAGGATCCCGGTGCGGCTGCTGCGGCGGCTGATCGAGGCGAACCCGGTGACGCCGCTGATCGAGGTCTACCGGGACGTGGTGCTTCTCGGCGTGGTCCCGTCCCTCCTCACGTGGGCGTGGGCGGCCGCGGTCGCGCTCGTCTTCTGGCTGGTGGGCGCATGGATCTTCTCGCGTCTGCGCGAGACGATCGCGGAGACTGTGTGAGCGAGCGCCCGGCGGTCCGGCTCGCCGCGGTCTCCAAGCGCTACCCGTTGCACACGCCGCGGGGGCGGCTGCACTCGCTCAAGGGGGCGCTGTTGCACGGCGAGCTGTGGCGGGCGCGGCAGGCGGGGCAGGGGTTCCTGGCGCTGAGGGGCGTGGACCTCGAGATCGGGCACGGCGAGACGTTCGCGGTGATCGGGCCGAACGGCTCGGGGAAGTCCACGCTGCTCAAGCTGGTGGCCGGCATCCTGCGGCCCACCTCGGGCGCGGTCGATGTGGCCGGCCGCGTCACGGCCCTGATCGAGCTCGGCGCCGGGTTCCACCCCGAGATCTCGGGGCGCGACAACGCGGTCATCAACGGGATGATGCTCGGCCTGACGCGCGCCGAGGTGCTGCGCCGCCTGCCGGAGATCGTCGAGTTCTCCGGGATCGGCCCGTTCCTCGACCAGCCGGTGAAGACGTACTCCTCGGGGATGTACGTCCGGCTCGGCTTCTCGGTCGCGGTGGCCGTCGAGCCGGACGTGCTGGTCGTGGATGAGATCCTCGCGGTCGGGGACGAGGCGTTCGCGCACCGCTGCCTCGACCGCATCGCCAGGCTGCAGCGGCGCGGAACCGCGATCCTGCTGGTGAGCCACGACCTCGGGCTCGTCGAGCAGCTCGCGCAGCGCGCGCTGTACCTGCGCGGCGGCGCGCCGGTGATGACGGCGCCGGCCGGGGTCGCCGTGGCCCGCTACCGGTCCGACGTCGCCGGCGAGGAGGCGGGCGCCGGCGAGCCGGCCGGCAGCGCGCGCCGCTGGGGGAACGGCGCGGTGAGCCTCGACGCGGTCGAGCTGGTGGACGGCGCCGGCCGCCCGCTGCGCATGCTCTCGAGCGGCGAGAGCGCCGGGATCCGCATCGCCTACACCGTGCGCGTGCCGCAGGAGGACTTCGTCTTCGGGGTGGCGATCAACCGCGAGGACGGCGGCCACGTTTTCGGCAGCAACACCGAGCTCGACGGCTGGCGGCCCGAGCGTCTCGCGGGGAGCGGCGAGATCACCCTCGAGTTCCCGCGCCTCGAGCTGACGCCGGGGCGTTACCTGGTGGACGCCGCCGTGCACGCCCGGGGAGGCCTGGCCTACGACTACGCCTGCGAGGTGCTCGGGTTCACGGTCACGGCGCCGGTGGGGTGGCCGGGCTCGTACGCGCCGCGCCATCGCTGGACGCCGCGCGGTCCCGCGATGTGCCCGCCACCCGGCTGAGGGCGGCGACGAGCAGGAGCAGCAGCGGCCCGGCGAGCCCGGCGCGGTACGGGACCGGGTCGAGGGCGACCTCGACGCGGTGGCTCCCGCCCGGGACGCGGACGCCGATACAGACGCCGTTGGCCGCACCGATCGCCGCCGGGTGGCCGTCCACGCGCGCCCGCCAGCAGCTCATGAAGCTCTGCTGCACCACCAGCAGGCCGGGGCCGTCGGCCTCGATGTCGAAGCGGCGGTCGTGCGGCGGGCCGGCGAGCTCGCGGACGGCGCCGCCGCCGGCGGCGACCGCCCCGCCGCCGCCGGGCACCACCGCGTCCTCCCCGGACCGGAAGCTCTCGGCGGCCATGATCGCCGCGGCGGCGATCATGTTGTCCGCCGGGAGCAGGCGGCGTGCGAGGTACGCGCGCGGGGAGGGGTGCGCAACCGTGCCGGCCCAGACGCCGTCGATCGCCGCGCCCTGCCATCCCGGCAGCGGGGAGACGCCGATCACCGCGTTCGCGCCGAGCGCGGCGGCGAGCCGCGCGCGCTCGGCGGGGCCCATGCGGGCCGCGGCGGCGGCGAGGAGTTCCTGCCGCACCGGCTCGAGGCCGTCCGGGCCGCGCGTCAGCACGTACGCCACTCCCCAGCGTATGCCCGCCTCCGGGACGAGCTCGCGGTGCATGCGCCAGAACCGGGCGAGCGGCGAGGTCTCGTGGAGAGGCGGCTCGGGGAGTTGCACGACCGCCACGACCGGGTGAGGGGGGAGCGCGGCGCACAGGGGCGGCGGCGCGGCCCACGCCGCGTCGCCGGCGAAGAGCAGCACGCCCGAGCCGGCCGCGGTATTCGCCGCGAGCGCCGCGGCCGTCGCGACCAGCGCGGAAGGCCCGGCGAGGGCCACCGCCGCCAGCGGCGCGGCGAGCGCCGCCCAGTCGGTCAGCGCGGCTCGCCGCAGCGCCGCGGCCGGGAACCCGGCGAGCGCCTGGCGGGAGGCCGGGTACAGCGCCGCGAGGGCGGGGCGGAGCAGAAAGCCGGGGGCGAGCGCGGCCGGGGCGAGGAGGAGCGCGCCAACGGCGGCGGCGCGGGCGGCCCGCCGCCCTCCCGACAGCCAGCTGCCGGCCAGGGCGCTCCAGCCGGCGGCCACCAGCGGCGGCAGCGCGAGCACGGCGAGCACCAGGAACTTGATCGCGAAGCGCATCCCCGCGAGCCCCGGCACGTCCTGGCCCCATGCGGCGACCGCTGGGAACCCCAGAACGGTGGCGCCGGCCGCGCCGGCGGCGGCCAGCCCCCACCACGGCGCCAGGCGCGGGCGCCGCGCGGCGAACGGGAGGGCCAGCAACGGGACGGCGCCGAGGAAGACGAGCGGGAAGTAGCGCTGCCAGGGGAACGAGGGCGCCGCCCAGAACCCGGAGGCGAGGTCGCCGAGCGGGGCCCCGAGCAGGTTGGGGAAGACGACCTCGAGGAAGCGGCGAGGCGCCAGGGCGTCGGCCGCGAGCGCCCCCGCGGCGGGGGCGAGGCCGCCGCGCACCGTCTCCGGGAAGATCGCCAGGAGCGGCACCAGCACCGGCGCCGCGAGCATCGCCGCGGCGCCCGCCATGACGGCGACGTGCGCCCACGGGCGCGGCCGCCACCACGCCAGCGTCACGACCGCGCAGGCGGCGGCGCCGAGCGCGGCGGTGACCGGCTCGCCGGCGAGGAACGCCAGGCCGAGCGACGCGCCGGTCGCGAGCGCGCGACCGCGCGCCGAGCGTCCCGGTGCCGGCGCGCGGGCGGCGGTCCCGAGCGCCCACACCGCCCACACCAGCGACGCCTGCGAGTTCAGGAACGTCAGACTCGACCACGCGACGCCGCAAGTGCCGACGGCCGCGGCGGCGACCGCGGCCGCGCCGCGGGCGGCGCCGCTGCGGCGGGCGAGGCGGTAGCAGCCGAGCAGGAGGAGCAGGTGGTGGAGGGCGAGCTGCCAACCGGCCGCCGCTTCAGGGGACATGAGAAGGAAGAGCAGCGTCCCCGGGTACGCCGCCATCGCGTTGGGGTTGGCGAGGAGCGGCCGCCCGCCGTTCGAGTACGGGTCCCAGAGCGGGGCCGACCCGGACGCGACCTGCTCGCGCCACACCGTCCGCCAGGGGATCTGGGTCGCCGCGACGTCGCGGGCGGGGAGCGTCTGGCCCGCGAACAGGTGCGGGAGGTAGAGCGCGGCCCAGAACGCCACGAGCACGGCCGGCGGCAGCTTCGCGCGCGAGAGCACCGGCAGCGAGTGTAGCGAATCCGGGCGGCCCGCCGGGGCCCGAACCGTTGGCGCGTCTCTTGCAAAACTCACCTCGAGACGATGCGCGAACGACCAGGGGGGTTCACCCTCATCGAGTTGCTCGTCGCCGTGGCGATCATCGGCATCGTGGCCGCGATCGCCATTCCGGCGCTGAACTCGGCGATCCAGCGGGCGCGGCAGAAGCGCACCATGGTGGAGCTGCGCGCGGTGGCGACCGCCGTCTCGAGCTACGCGACCGATTTCGGCTTCGTGCCCCGTCTCGCGAGCGGCGACGTGGGGAGCCTGACGGGGTACCTCGTCCCGACCTACGTGCGGGCGCTCTCCAGTGACGACGCCTGGCACACGCCGATCCTCTACCAGAGCGAGGGGCTGGACTACACGGTCCGCAGCCTGGGGAGCGACGGGCTGGCGCAGGGCTCGCTCACGCCGGGCCCGACGGCGCACTTCGCCGACGACATCGTCCTGACGGACGGCGTTTTCGTGCAGTGGCCGGAAGGGGTCCAGACCGACTGATGTGCCGCGGATTGGCACTTTGCGGCTGCGTGAGTGACGCCGGGCGTCACTCGACGGCAGGCAGGCAACACCTGCACGTGGCACGGGCCTTGCTTCGAAACCGGTTCGACAGGAGGATTCCATGAGAAAGCAAAAGGGCTTCACGCTGATCGAGTTGCTGATCGTGGTCGCGATCATCGGCATCATCGCGGCGATCGCGATCCCGAACCTGCTGAACGCGATCAACCGCGGCCGCCAGAAGCGCACGATGGCGGACATGCGCTCGATCGCGACGGCGATCGAGTCGTACCAGGTGGACTTCAACTACTATCCCAAGCTTGCGGCCGGCAATTTGGATACCCTCACCACGTACCTGCAGCCGACCTACATCAAGCGCCTTCCGGCCGACGATGGTTGGAACCAGGCCTTCGGGTGGGTGGGCGACACCCCCGGCACCGGCTACACGCTCTGGTCGAAGGCCAAGGGCGCATCAGGGGCGCTCACCGACGGGCCGGGTCAGACCACCGACTTCGGGAAAGCGATCATCTTCTCCGACGGGCAGTTCGTCACCTGGCCGGAAGGTCAGCAGACCAACTGACCTCGCCGTCCTGTTGCACGCCCAAGGGGGGACCCAGCGTCCCCCCTTTTCTTTGTGCCGGCGGCGCGGGCGGGGCTCGGAGGGGGCGGGCGATCCACGCTAGACTGCCGAGGTGGGGGCGCGGGGGCTCGCGATCGTCGCGGCGTTCGCCGGCGTGGCGGCCGGGTGGTGCGCCGCGTCGTTCGCCGGCTTTTCCCCCCTGCTCTGGGCCGTGCTCCTGACGGCGGTCCTGGCGCTCGCGCCGGGGGAGCGCCGCCTGGCGGGCCCAGGTTGGTGGCTCGCCGGCGCCGTCGTCCTCACTCTGGCCTGGGTCGTCGCCGCCGACCACGAGCTCGCGCTCCAGCACACCCTGCTGTTCGCCGCCGCGGCGCTGCTGTTCGGGATGGCGCGGATCGCCGTGCCCTCAGGCCGGCTCCTCGGGCTCGTCGCCGCCGGTCTCGCCCTGACCGCGCTGGTGGCGGTCGGGCAGGCGTGCGGCGGGCTCGAGCGGGCGAGCGCGCTCGTCGGCTCGCTGCCGCCGGGGTGGCGGGCGGCTGCCGCCGCCAGGCTCGCGACGGAGCGGGTGTTCGGCACCGCCGCGCTCCCCGGCCACTTCGCGCTGCTGATGGTGATGGCGGCCCCGCTCCTCGGCGAGCGCTTGCTGCGCGCCGCGGGCTGGCGGCGCGCGGGCTGGGCGTCCCTCCTCGCCCTGGCGGCGGCGGCGGTCGCCTTCAGCCGCTCGCTCGCGGCGGTGGGGGTCGCGGGGGTTCTGCTGCTCGCGTTCCTGGCGCGGAGGCGGACGGGCCGCGCCGGCGCCGCGGCGGCGGTCGCGCTGTTGGTGCTGGCCGCCGCGGTGCTCGCCGGGCGCGGCGACCTCGGGCGGCTCGAGCCGCTGCAGCTGCGCTGGCTCAACTGGCGCACGGCCGCATGGGTGTTCCTCCACCACCCCTGGCTCGGCGTCGGCCTCGGCGGGGTCGGGCAGGCCGGACTGACGGCGCCGACCGCCGCGGCGAACATCACGCCGTACGCTCACTGCACCCCGCTCGAGCTCGTGGCCGAGCTGGGCGTCGCGGGCGTCCCCCTTCTGGCGGCCGGCGCCTGGGCGCTGGCGCGCCTGCTCGGGCTCGGGTGGCGGGAGCACCCGGCGCTCGCGCTCGCGGTCGCGGCGGTCCCGCTCCACAACCTGGTGGACTTTTCCGCCTACCGGCCGGAGGTGCTGCTCCCGTGGGCGGTGCTGGCGGGTTCGCTCGCCGGGAGGGTGTGGCCGGCGCCGCGGCGGAGTGCCCCCGCGCCCGCCCTGACCGCCCTCTTGGCCGGCGGCGCGCTCCTGGCCGCGCTGTCGTGGCGGAGCGAGACCGCGGCGTCGGCCGCCGCCGCGCTGCCCCCGGCCGCGGCGGTCGAGACGGCACTCGCCGCCGCCCGCTGGGCGCCGTGGACCGTCACCCCGGTGGAGATGGCGGCCGGATACGCCCTCGATCCGGGGTCGGCGCCCACCGCCCTCGCGCTCGTCGACGGCGAGCTCGCGGCACGGTGGTGGGTGCAGCCGCGCTCGGCCGCCTGGGCGGAAGCCCGCGCGCGCCTCCTGCTCGCCCAGGGACGCCCCGGCGAGGCACTGGTGTGGGTGCGCGAGGCGCGCCGGCGGGCGCCGTGGCGCGGCGACCTTGCGCGGCTGGAGGCGGCGTGCGCCCGGCCGCGCTGAAGCTCGCCCCCGCCGCGCTCGTCCCGGTGGCCGCCGGGTGGGTGCTGGCCGCGGACGGGCCGGCCGTCCGGCCCGCGGTCGCGGTGGCCACCGTCGCCGTCGCGCTGGCGCTCGCGTGGACGGGCGGCGCCGGAGGGTTGCGGCGGGGGCCGGCGCTCTGGCTGGCGGCGTTGCTGGCATGGGCGGGACTCGACGCGGCGCTGCGTCCGGTGGCGGTGTACGACGCGGCCCGCGTGCTGGCGGCGGGGTTGGTCGCGCTCGCGCTGCTGTCGGTGGCGGCCCGGCCGCGGGCGGCGGCGTGGGGCCGCCTGGCGGTCGTGGCGGGCGGCGCGTGCGCGGCCGCCTGGATGGTGGCGGAACGGATCGCGCACGCCGCGCGGCCGGCCGGCCCGTTCGGCAACCCGAACGGCTCCGCCACGGCCGCTCTCCTCGCCCTCGCGCTCGCGCCGTCGCTGCGAGCGCCGCTCGGCGCGCGCGTGCCGCTGATGGCGCTCGCGGCCGCGGGGGTCGTCGCCTCGGGCTCGCGCGGCGCGCTGATCGGGGCGTGCGTCGTGGCCGTGGCGTGGGGGTTCGCGGGCCGCCGTCGCGGGCTGGCGCTGGCGGCGGTGCTGGTCGCGGCGGCCGCCGTGCTCGGCCTCGCGCTCCGGTTCGCCCGCGACCGCGACCCGCTGCGCTACGAGCGCCTCCGCATCTGGGGCGTGGTCGCCAGGGTCGCGGCCGCCGAGCTTCCGCTCGGCTGCGGACCGGGAGGGTACGCGGACGCGGCGCTGGCGCACAACTTCCCCCGCGACGGCGAGTTCGCCCGCTTCGCGCGGCTTCCGGAACTCGCCGAGAGCGACCTCCTCGCGGTCCCCGCGTCGCTGGGGATCCCGGGGACCGTGCTCGCCGCCGGCCTGCTCGCGAGCGTGGCCGCCGCGGTGCGCCGCCGCGGCCCCGCGGCGTGGAGCGTGGCGGGGGCGGTCGGCGTCACCTCGGCGGTCAACTCGCAGCTCATGGTGCCCGCGGTGGCGTGGATGGCGGCGCTGGCGCTGGGAAGCGTGCTCGACCGGCCGCGCCCGGCGCGGCGCGCCGGCGCGAGCCGGGCGACGGCGGCGGCGTTGATCGCGGCCGCGGTCGCCGCGGCGGCGATCCTGGCGCTCCCCGGCTGGGGCGCGGGCCCGGACCCTCTGCGCCTGGTCGAGGCCGCGGAGGCCGCCGCCCGGCCGAGCCGGCCCACCGACGTCGCGCTCGCGGACGCCGAGGCGCAGGCGTGGCGCGCCTGCGCCGCGCGGCCGCGGTTCGCCCGCGCCTGGAAGGCGCTCGGGAACCTCCGGCTCGCGCGCGCGAGTCTGCGCGACGAGGCCGCCCTCGCCGTCGCGGCGGCGGATGCGTTCGCCCACGCCCGCCGCGCCAACCCGCTCGACGTGTGGGCGGCGCTCGGCGAGGGACGGGCGCTCCTCGCGCTCGGCGACCGCCCGGGCGCGCGCGGCGCCTTCAACGCCGCGGTCCGCCTCGAACCGAACTGCGCACCCGCGTGGGTCGAGCTCGCGTACCTGCATCTGGCGCTGGGCGAGATCGGCGCGGCCCGCGGCGCGCTGGACCGGGCGGAGGCGATCGTGCGGGAAGCGCGCGGGCGGAGCTTCGTGACCGCCTACGAGCGGGCGCTGGCGTCGGCCGACCCGGAGGCGGTCGCGCGCCTGCGCGCGGCGCTCGGGGAGGGGACGTGAGGCCCGGCTGGCGCCTTGGCGCGGCGGCGGCGCCGGGGCTCGCGCTGGCGCTCGCGGCGTTGCTCGGGCGGGCCCCAGCCGCCGGCGACCTGCCGAGCTACTTCGTCCCGCTCCGGCAGCGCACGGCCGCGGTGGTGACCGGCGCGCGCGGTCCGTTCTGGGACCCCGACGCCGGGTGCGGCGAGCCGTTCTTCGCCAACCCGCAGAGCGCGCTCCTGTACCCGCCGGCGTGGCTCGCGGCCGTCCTTCCGGCCCGGGCGGCGGTCGGGGTGGAGGCGGGCCTCCACCTGGCGCTGCTCGGCGTCGGCTGCGCGCTGCTCGCGCGCCGTCTCGGAGCCGCCGGCTGGCTCGACGTCGCGGCCGCGTGGAGCGTGCTCGCCGCCGGGCCCGTGCTCAGCGCGGTCGGGGTCCTGAACAACCTCGAGTCCCTCGCCTGGATGCCGTGGGTGTGGGGCGCCGCGCTCGCCGGCAGCGTGCCGGCGGCCGCCGGCTTCCTGGCGCTCGCGTACCTGGCCGCGGAGCCGGCGCTCGCGCTCGTGGCCGGCCTCGTCGCCCTTGCCCTGGCCCCGCGCCGGCGCACCCTCGCCGCCCTCGCCCTCGCCGTCGCGATCGTGGCGGTCCAGGCGCTGCCGTTCGCGGCGTGGGTGCGAGGTGGCGACCGGGGCCCGACCCATGACCGGGAGCTGGGACTGGCGGGGAGCGTCGTACCAGCCGAACTGGCGGCGATGGCGACGCCGGGCGCCCCGCGCCCGAGGTACACCGGGGTCCACTTCGTTCCGCATCTCGCGGTGCCGCTGTGGGCGCTCGCGCTCGGCGTCGTGGCGGTGGTCGACCGGCGCGCGGCGGTCCGCCGCCTGGCGCTCTCGGGGTGGGTCCTCGTCGTCGCGAGCGTGCTGCCCGCGCTCCCGGGTGGTCTGGCCGCTTGGAACGCGCTGACCGCGGGGTTCGTGCGCTACTCGGGACGGCTGCTTTTCCCCGCGGTGGTCGCCCTCGTCCCGGCCGCCGCGGCGGCGGCCGGGACGCGCCGGGCGCGCCCGTGGCTGGCGGCCGGCCTCGCCGCCCTCGCGGCGGCCGGCGGGCTCGCGCTGGGCGGGTCGCCGTGGCCCACCGTGACCGGGGCGGTGGCGGCCGGGAGTGTCCTGGCGTCCGTGTGCCCGGCGCCTGCGGCGATCATCGGCGCCGCGGCGGTGGCGTGGCGGACCCACGACGCCCTCGGCCTCGAGGAAGTGCGCCCGGTGCGGCCGGCGCTGTGCCTGGCCGCCCAGCGCGAGGCGCGCCGGGTGTACGTCGTGGCCCCCTCCGCACAGCAACTCGCGTTCGTCCGGAACGACGAGCGGCGCCTGCGTTCGCTCGCCCTCGGGTACGCCGCTCTTGCCGACGGACGTCGCACGGCGCGGACCTACGCCCCCCTCGCCTCGCGCAGGCTCGCCGCCCAACTCGGGGAGGCGGACATAGGACCGGCGGGGCGGTGGTGGCTGAACGCGCTCGGAGCGGACCGGATCGTCGCGCAGCACCCGATCCCAGGGTTCCCCGAGCTGTGCCGCGAGGGCGGCCTCGTCGTCTACGACAACCCCGAGGCGTGGCCGGAAGCCGCGGTCGTGTGCGCGATGCCGCAGCCCGGGCAGGCGCCGCGACTGTGCGGGCAGGTGCGGGCGGTTGCGACCGGGGACGATGCCCGCGCGTGGCGGGTCGAAGTCGGGGCGGCCGGAGGGGTGTTCCTCTGGCTGGAGACGCCGGACCCGGGCTGGGCGATCCGGGTGGACGGAACGCCCGCCCCACCCGTAGGCGGGGCCGGCATCCTGCACGGCGTTGAGGTGGCGGCGGGCGATCATCTCGTGGACGCGCGGTACCGGCCGCCCGGCCTGATCGCCGGCGCCGCGGCGTCGATCGTTGGGCTGGGCTTGCTGGTGGGGGCGGCATGGCGGCGCTGGTGACCGTTCTGTTCTTCGTCTCGGGCATGGTGGCGCTCGCGTACGAGGTCGTCTGGGTGCGCGCGCTCGGTCTGGTGGTCGGGAACTCGTTGTGGGCGGCCACTGCGGTCGTGGCGGCGTACATGGGGGGGATGGCGCTGGGAAGCGCGCTGGTCGCGCGCTGGGCCGGACGCCTGCGGCACCACCTCCGGTTCTACGCCGCGGCCGAGGTGGCCGCGGCGCTCACGGCGCTCGCGACCTGGCCGGTTCTGGCGTTGCTGCAGCGCCTCGCGGCGGGACTCGGCCCCGAGCCGCTCGCCGGCTGGGGGCTGCCGCTGGCGGCCCGGTTCGCCCTCGCGTGGACGTTCCTGGCGGTGCCGACGGTCGCAATGGGCGCGACGCTGCCCCTGCTCGTCGCCCGTGTGGGGCAGGGCGGCGCGCTCGCCCGCCGGGTGGGGCGGCTTTACGCCGCCAACACCTTCGGCGCCGTGGCCGGCACGGTGCTCGCCGGGTTCGCGGCGCTGCCCGCCCTGGGCGAGCGGGGCACGCTCGCGGTCTTCGCGTGCCTCGGGGTGCTCGTGGCCGGCGTGGCGTGGTTGGCGGAGGCCGCGGTGGCGCCGGCACTGTCGCCCCCAGCTCCGGCGCCACCGGCAGCGCGGCGCGCCTGGCTCCTCTACCCCGCTTTCTTTGGCTTCGTCGCGCTCGCGAGCGAGCTAGTCTGGACGCGAGTGCTGCTCCTGCACCTGGGTTCGCGCGTGTACGCGTTCGCCCTGATCCTCGCGGTATACCTCGCGGGGATCGCGGCTGGCGCGGCGCTCGTCCGAACGAGGGTGCGGGACCCGCGGCGCGCCCTTGCCGGGTGTCAGATCGGCGTCGGCGTGGCGATGGCGCTGCAGGTCCCCCTGTTCGGCCGTTTCGGCGATGTGTTGGGCTGGCTCGCGGCGCACGGGCACCTGACGACGTTCGCCGGCCTGCAACTCGCCCTCGCGATCGCGGTCGCCGCGGCGCTCGCGCTCCCCACCATGGCGTTCGGCGCCAGCTTCCCGCTCGCCGTGGCGGCCTACCCCTCGGCGGCGTCGGACGAGGCGAGGACAGGGACGGTCGCGGCAGCCAACACCACCGGGGCGATCGCCGGCACGGTCCTCGGGCCGCTCGTGCTCGTGCCGCTCCTCGGCAGCCAGAACCTGATCCTCGTCCTCGGGGGCGCGAGCGCGGTGGCCGGCGCGCTGCTGGCGTCCTCGCCGGCGGTGCGGGCGGCCGGGTGCGCCGTCGCGGCGCTGCTCGCGGTCGAGGGCGCGCTGGTGCCTCCCGGAACCGTACTGCGCGGCGCCGCAGCCATCGCCGATGGCACGGTGGAGACGATCAGGGAGAGCGCCTCGGCGACGGTCGTCGTGCGCCGGTTCGCCGACCGGCGCGGCACCTGGCGCTCGCTCGAGCTCAACGGTGTGAACGTCGCCGGCACCTCCCCCGAGTTGCGGGCGATCCAGCGGCTGCAGGGCCACCTCCCGCTCCTGCTCCACCCGCACCCCGAGCGCGTCCTGCACATCGGCTTCGGTTCCGGCGGAACCGCGTGGGCCGTGGCGCAGCACCCGGTGAAGGCCATCACGATCGCGGAGATCTCGCCGGAGGTGCTGGAAGTCTCGGGGTCCGTGTTCGCGGACGTGAACCACGGCGTGCTCGCCGACCCCCGCGTCCGGGTCGTGCTGAACGACGGACGCAACGTCCTGCTCGCGACCCGCGAGAAGTTCGACGTGATCCTTTCGGACTCGATCCACCCGGTGTGGGCAGGGAACTCGACGCTGTACACGCGGGAGTACTTCGAGCTCTGTCGGCGCCACCTCCTCCCCGGCGGTGTGGTCTCGATGTGGCTGCCGCTTTACTCGCTGACGACCGGGTCCTACCTCGCGATCGTGCGGGCGTTCTGGGAGGTGTTCCCCTCGACGTGCATCTGGTACGACCCCATGGTGCTGAACGAGTTCACCGTGGTCACCGGCTCGATCGACCCGGGCCCGGTGCGGCTGCGCTGGGGGGCGGTCGCCGACCCGAAGCTGGCGCCCACGCTCGCGGAAGCGGGGGTGCGCGGCCCCGGCGACCTCGCGGCGATGCTGCTGCTGGGCCCGCGCGACGTCGCCGCGTTGGTGGCGGACACCCTCCCGCACGTGGACGACTTTCCGGAGGTGGAGTACGGGTCCGGCCGCCTGCTCGACCGCAACGGTTCGTGGCTCGCGAACATGCGGGTGCTGTGGGCCGCGCGCACCAGGGTCGATCCGTTCGCCGACTTCCCCGGGCCGTACGCCGCCGCGGTCGCGGCGCGCGACGGCGCCGTGCGGCGGGAGCTTCACGAACTCTCGCTGCGGGCGGCCGCGCGGTAGAGTCCGAGCATCTCGCGCGCGGTCCGCTCCCAGGTGAATTCGCGGGCGCGCTGGAGTCCGGCCGAGGCCATCGCGGCGCGGCGCGCGGGATCGGCGGCGAGGCCGGCGATGGCGGCTCGCCACGCCCCGGGGTCGTCGGGATCGAGCAGGATTGCGGCGCCGCCACACACCTCGGGCAGGGCGCCGGCGGACGCCGCGACCACCGGACACCCGCACGCCATCGCCTCGAGCGCCGGCAGGCCGAAGCCCTCGTTGCGCGACGGCATGAGCAGCGCGAAAGCCCGGCGGTACAGCTCGACGAGCTCGCCGTCGCCCGGGTGCGGCACCGCGCGCGCGACCCCCGCCTGCACGAGCCCTTGCAGGCGCGGGTCGGCGGCCGCGGCGCCGGCGAGGACCAGCGGCGGCAAGGCGACCGCTGCCGGGTGCGCCCAGACGGCGAGCACGAGGTCCAGGTTCTTGTGCGGGTCGCCGCCGCCGACGAAGAGGGCGTGGCGGGGTGTACTCGGTGTTGGCCCTGGAGCGAAGACTGCGCCGACACCGTGGGGCACCGCGATTACCTTGGTTGCGGGAATCGGGACGACACTCAGAAGCTCGCTCCGGGCGTAGCAGGAGACCGCGTGCACCAGCGTGGCGCGGGCGATCGAGCGGATGCCGGCTCGAGCGCGCCACCGCTGCCGGCGCTGGGGTGGCGAGGCGAAGCGGAAAGGGGTGGCGTCGTGGAACGTCGCCACGACCGGCACGCCGAGCCCGCGCGGGACGCCCCACGCGGGGAGGTGGAGCACGTCCACCCGGTGGCGGCGCAGCGTGAACGCCCACGCCGGGCCGTCGACGAGGAACGCCCCGCGGCGCGGGCGGACGAGTTGGACGACCGATGCCGCGCGTAGGTACCATGGGGGAGGAACGATAAAACCGTGCGGAACGAAAACGACGACCTCGCCGGGGACTACCTGGAGCAACGCCTCCGCGAGGGCGCGCGTGAAGCGTCCGAACCCCCGGTCGGGGTCGAGGAACGCCGCCCTGGCGTCGAAGCCGATTTGCACGGTCCCTCCAATGGATGCGCGTCCCGGCGCATCGTACACCTGGCGATGGCATCGGTCCGCGGCGGGCTCATGCGCGTCGTGGAGACGCTGGCCGGGGCTCAGGGGCGTGACCACACGGTGCTGGTCTTGTCGCCTCTGGAGCCGGGGCGGTGTTCAGAGGCCCAACAAATGGAGTGGCGCCGCCTCGAGATTTCGGGCAACGCGGACCTCGCCGGCCACTGGCGCCTGCTCGCGGCGCTACGTGACTTTCGCCCGGATGTCGTCTTCCTTCACGCAGGTTCGCCGGGCGAGCTTGCCTTGGCTGCAGCGTTCGTGGGCACGCGGGCGCCGGCGATCGTGGTGGAGCATGCGACCGAGCACTACCCGCTTGCCTCCGCCGCGCGGGATGCCGTCTTTGCGAGGCTAAAGAGGCGGGCGGCCAGGTGGCTCGCCGTGACCCATGCCTCCGCCCGCGCGCTCGAATCGAGGTGGCGGCTTCCCGCCGGGACCGTGGGTGTGATCCGCAACGGAACCGGGCTGCCCCCGGAAGGCATGCCGTCGGCCCAGGAACGCGCGCTCGCCGAAGGGGGCCGAATGGTTCTGGGTATCGGTCGGCCACAAGTGTCCAAAGGGTTCGACACCTTCGCGGTCATTGCGCGAGCGCTGTCCCCCTCCCTGCCATCCGCGCGCTGGGTCTGGATCGGCGGAGAGCCGAGCAGCGCGGTGCCTCCGGTGACCGTGCTGCCGTGGAGCGATTCGGTCGGCTGGTTCTTGCGGCGGGCGACGCTGCTCCTCATCCCCTCGCGGGCGGAAGGGCTTCCGCTCGTCCTGCTCGAGGCGTGGGCGTGCGGCGCCGCGGTCGTGGCGAGCGCGGTCGGAGGCCTGCCCGAGGTTGTCGAAGACGGCCGCGACGCGGTGCTCGTTGCCGCGGAGGACCAAGGCGGCTGGATCGAGAATGTGCGAGCGTTGCTCGCCGATGCGTCGGCACGGCAGCGGTTGGCCCAGCGAGGGCGGCAGAAGTGGAGTCATGACTTCACCGGGGATGCGATGGCGGCACGCTACGCGGCGGTCATGGAGTCGGTCATTGCCGAGCGTGCGGCCTCGTCTCACGACTTGGCCCATGCGCGGCCCCGAGGCCGCGGGGGTGCGTCGTGAAGGTGGGCGTGGACGGCAAGCCGCTGCTCTCGGCCCGGGCCGGGGTCGCGCGCTACCTCGAGGGGCTGCTCGGAGGACTGGCGGGCCTCGGGACGCCCGGAGCCGAGTTCGATGTGGTGAAGCCGGACCGCCCCCGGGGCACGCTGCGGTGGGTGATGTGGGACCTGCAACGGGCGACCGGCCGCGGCTACGACGCGTTTCACTTCCCGTTCTACTACCCGCCGCTGGCGCCGCGCTGCCCCGTCACTGTGGCCGTACACGACGTGCTGGCGCTCGAGCACCCCGAGTGGTTTCCCCGAGGGCGGACCAACCCGCTGCGGCTGCTCATCCCGGCGGGTGCGCGCCGGGCGGCCGCGGTGCTGGTCGGGTCGCCGAGCGTGGCCGAGGCGGTGAGCGAGCGCTGCCGGGTGCCGATGGCGCGGATCCACGTGACCGGGTACGGCGTGGACCACGCCCATTTCGCGCCCCCACCCGAGGATGCCGCCGCGGGCGTGCTGGGGCGCCTCGGCGTGACGAGGCCGTTCCTGCTGCAGGTCGGGGCGCTCGAGCCGCGGCGCGGGACGGACCTCGCGCTGGCCGCCTGTGCGGCGCTGCGCGAGCACCATCCCGGCTTGCAGCTCGTCCTCGTGGGCGAGGTGCGCTCCGACGTCCCCGCGCTGCGCGAGCCCCCTTCCTGGGTGCGGCGGCTGGGGCGCGTCGCGGACGATGCACTCCCCGCGCTCTACGCCGGCGCGGTGGCGGTGCTGGCGCCGTCGCGTGGGGAGGGTTTCGACTTTCCCGTGCTCGAGGCGCTCGCCTGCGGCGCCGCCGTCGTGGCCTCCGACATCGCGGTGCACCGCGAGCACTTCGCCCCGGCGGTGGCCCTGTTCGCGAGCGGCGACGTCGAGGCGCTGGCGGCGGCGTTGACCCGAGTAATCGAGGACGGCGCCGCCTGCGGCGCGCTGCGTTCCGCCGGGCCGGCGCTCGCGGCCCGCTTCTCGTGGGCCGAGGCGGCTCGCCGCCACGTCGAGGTGTGGCGCACACTGGAGCGGCGATGAGGGCCGGCGCGGTGGTCGTGAACTTCAACGGGGGTGAGGACCTCCCCCTGTGCCTTGCCGCCCTGCGGGCGCAAACGGTCACGGTCGAGGTCGTGCTCGTGGACTGCGCCTCCGGCGACGGCACCCGCGCGCTCGCCGAGCGGCCTCCAACCGGCGTGCGCGGCCTGCCGCTGGCGGAGAACGCCGGCTATGCCGGAGGGTGTGCGGCCGGTCTCGAAGCGCTCGACCCCGCCGCCGAGGTGGTCGGGTTCTTCAATCCGGACTGTGTCCCGGCGCCGGAGTTCTTCGCGGTTTGCCTCGACGTCTTCGCGCGGCGGCCCGAAGCGGGCGGCGTGGCGGCCCGCCTGGAGCGGCCCGGAGGCGAGGTGCTCGACTCCTGCGGCCAGGTGTTGACGCCGCTGCTGCTGCGCGTGCGCGACCGCGGCTACGACGGCCCGGCGGTCGGACGATTCGCCGAGCCGGCCACGGTGCTCGCCGCGTGCGGCGCCGCCATGGTGTATCGCCGCGCGGCGCTCGCCGCGGCGGCGGTGGCGGGCGAGGTCTTCCCGGCCGACTACTTCGCCTTCTGGGAGGACCTCGACCTCGGCTGGCGGGTGAGCGCGGCCGGGTGGCCGGTCGTGTACGAACCGCGCGCCGTGGCGACCCACCGGCGCGGCGCGACCGCCGAGCCCGGCGCGGGGCGATTGATCTTCCGGCGGACGCCGGAACTCGCGGCCGCGGTGATCGCGAACCGCTGGGCAACGCTGGTGCGCAACCTGCACCCGGTTGATTTCTGGCTGCGCTTGCCGGTACTTTTGCCGGGCGAGGTCGCCATGCTGATCTGGGTGTTGCTGCGTCGTCCGCGGGTGCTGGGCCGGCTGCGCGCGGCGCTCCCGCGCGTGCGGCGAGCCGCGGCGCAGCGCCGCCTGATCCGGCGCCGGCCGCTGGCGGGCCTGCGGTGAGTCCCGTGCTCGCCGCCGCCGGTTTCGTGCTGGCGTTCCTGCTGGTGCTGTACTTCACCCCGCTCGCGCGGCAGGCGGCGCTGCGGTTCGGCATCGTGGACCAGCCCGACGGCCGGCTCAAGCGGCAGGCCGAGCCGGTGCCGTACCTGGGCGGCCTCGCGGTCTTCCTCGCCTACCTGGTCGCGCTCGGGCTCGTGTTCTCGTTTAACAGCCTCCTGCTCGGCCTGCTGCTCGCCGGCACGCTGACGCTGCTCGTCGGCCTGGTGGACGACTTCGGCGTGCTGACGCCGGCCGCGAAGCTCGCCGGCCAGGCGGTCGCGGTGTTCGTATTGCTGCGCAGCGGCGCGGTGATCGAGCTGACCCAGGTACCGGCCGGGCTGCGCTGGCCGCTCGCCGCCATCTGGCTGTTCGCGGTGTGCAACGCGTTCAACCTGCTCGACGTCATGGACGGGCTCGCGGCCGGCGTCGGCGCGGTCGCGGCGCTGGCGTTCGGGGTCGTCGCGCTGACGACGGGCGAGTACCCCGAGGCGGCGGCGTCCCTGGCGCTGGCCGGCGCCCTGGGCGGCTTCCTCGTGTTCAACGCCCCGCCGGCGCGGATCTACCTTGGGGACGCCGGCTCGCTCGCGGTGGGGCTCACGCTCGGCGCGCTCGCGATCGCGATCCGCTGGAGCGACCGCAGCGCGGCGGGGTTCCTGGCGCCGCTGGCGATCCTCGCGGTGCCGCTCGCCGACACCGCGTACGTGACCGTGTTGCGCGCCCGGGCCGGCAAGCCGTTCTGGCACGGCAGCCCGGACCACTTTCCCCTGCGCCTGCGCGTGCGGTTGGGGGGCAGCACGGCGAAGGCGATGGCCGCGGTCGTCACGCTCTCGGCGCTCGGCGCGGTTGCCGGCGTCGGGACCGCGGTCCTCTGGGCGTGGGAGGTCGGGGTCGCCGTGCTCGGCGGCTACGCGCTCGCCGTCATCGTGCTCCTGGCGGTGCTGGCGCGCGTGCGGATGGAGGCGCCCGAGTGAGGCGAATCGTGATCGTCGGCGCCGGTTTGACCGGCCTTTCGGCCGCCTACCACCTGCGCGAGCGCGGCGCCGAGGTGATGGTGCTCGAGCGCTCCGACGCGGTCGGAGGCGCCTGCCGAACCCTCGCTCGCGAGGGGTTCCACTTCGACCTGACGGGGCACCTCCTGCACCTCGCGCGCGCCGAAAGCCACGAGTTGCTGCGCGCGATCGGCGTGCGCGGCGCGCTGCGCCCGCACCGGCGGCGGGCCGGGATCGCGCTCGCCGGCACGGTCACGCCGTACCCGATCCAGATCAACACCTACCGCCTCCCGCGCGAGATCCGGCGGGAGTGCGTGCTCGGTTTCGTCGAGGCGCACGCGCGCGCCGCGGGGCGCGGCGAGGCGCCGGCCTCCTTCGCCGCCTGGGCGCTCGACCGCTTCGGCGAGGGGTTTGCGAAACACTTCTTCCTGCCGTACAACCGCAAGCTGTTCTGCACCGACCCGGCCGAGCTGACCACCGAGTGGGTGGGCCGTTACGTGCCGCGGCCGGAGGTCGCCGACGTGATCGCCGGCGCCTTCGGGTTGTACCGGACGCCGGTGGGGTACAACGCGACGTTCCTGTACCCGCGGGAGGGCGGAATCCAGGTTGTCGCCGACGCGCTCGCCAGCTCGCTCCCCGCGGTGCGGCTCGGCTGTCGGGTGCGGTCGGTGCGCCTCGGGCCGCGCGAGCTGGAGTTGGAGTCGGGGGCGAGGATCGGTTGGGACGCCCTGGTGGCGACGGCGCCACTGTCGCACCTCGCGGCGATGACAGACGACCTCCCGGCCCCCGCGCGCGCGGCCGCCGCCCGCCTGCGCGCCGTCGCGGTGGTCAACCTGAACCTCGGGGTGCGGGGCCCGGCGCCGCGCCGGGAGCACTGGCTGTACGTCCCCGAGGAGCGCTTCCCGTTCTACCGCGTGGGCATCCCGTCGAACCACGGCCGGGTGGCGCCGCCCGGATGTCACACGCTCTCGGTCGAGGTCAGCCTGCCCGCCGGCGCGCCGGTCCCGCCGGGCCTGCGCGAGCGCTGCCTCGCCGGCCTCGCCGAGCTCGGCTTGCTGCGCGACGCCGGCGACGTGGCGGTCGCCGAGGAGGTCCGTCTCGATCCCGCCTACGCCATCTTCGACGCGGCCCGCCCTGCCGCGGTCGCCGCGCTGCGCGACGCGTTCCGCGCCGCCGGGGTGATCCTCGCGGGGCGATGGGCGGAGTGGAAGTACTCGACGATGGAGGACGCCCTCTGGGACGGCGCGGCGGTCGCCCGGCGGCTCGCCCGATGAGCCGCATCCGCGTCCTGCACGCGATCACGATGCTCGAGCCCGGCGGCGCGCAGCGCAACACGCTCGACACCGTGGCGATGCTCGACCGGAGCGTGTTCGAGGTGGCACTGGCGTGCGCGGACGTCGGCGAGCTGCTTCCCGAGGCCCGCGAGCTCGCCGGCGTCGAGTTGTTGGAGCTTGCCCACCTGCGCCGCGAAGTGCGCCCGATCGCCGACCTGCGGGCGCTGGCGGAGCTCCGCCGGGCGATCCGGCGCGTCCGTCCCGACATCGTGCACACCCACTCGTCCAAGGCCGGAATCCTCGGGCGGCTCGCGGCCGCCTCCGAGCGGGTGCCGATCGTCGTCCACTCGATCCACGGTTTCGGCTTCGGCGCCCACCAGGCGGCGCCGGTGCGCACGGCGTTCCTCGCGGCCGAGCGAAGGGCGGCGCGGCGGACGACCGCGTTCATCGCGGTGTCGCGCCGCAACCTCGAGGAGGGAGTGCGGCTCGGCCTGTTCCCAGCCGGCCGCGCGCGGGTGATCCGCTCGGGGATCGACCTGGCCGCGTTCCGCTCGCACCGGGGCGGCGAGGCCGTGCGGCGGGAGCTGGGAATCCCCGCGGCGGCGCCGCTCGTGGTCCAAATCGCGTGCTTCAAACCGCAGAAGGCACCCGAGCGCTTCGTCGAGCTCGCCGCCGCGCTGGCGTCCCGCTTTCCCGAGGCGCATTTCCTGCTGGTCGGCGACGGCGCGTTGCGCGGGGAACTCGAGCGCCGCCGCCGCGACGCGGGCCTCGAGCGGCGCCTCCACCTCCCGGGGTGGCGGGCCGACGTCCCGGCGCTGCTCGACGCGGCCACGGTGGTGACGCTGACCTCCCGCTTCGAGGGGCTGCCGCGCGTGCTCGTCGAGGCGCTGGCGGCCTCCGTCCCGGTGGTGGCGACGGCGGTGGACGGCGTGCCCGAGGTGGTCCGCGACGGCGACAACGGCTTCCTCGTCGCTCCCGGCGACGCCGGCGCGATGGCGGCGAGGGTCGGCGAGATCCTGGGCGACGGCGGCCTGCGGGCGCGCCTCGCGGCCCGCGCGCCGGAGGGGCTCGAGGAGTTCGAGCGCGGCACGATGGTCCGGCAGCAGGAGGCGCTCTACCTGGAGCTGGCGGCAGCAGCAGGGGTCCGGCGCCCGGGGTCCGGGGCCCGCTCTGGCGGAGGCGCGGTCGCTCCCGACGCGGGTACGGGAGGAGGGCCGCGTGCCTGAAGGCTTCGCGCCGGACTGGTTCGTACCTGCGGTCGCGGCCGCCTACGGGCTGGTGTTCGGGAGCTTCCTCAACGTGGTGGTGTACCGGCTGCCGCGGGGGATGTCGCTGCTCCGCCCGCGGTCGCACTGTCCCGCCTGCGGCGCGCCGGTGCGCTGGTTCGACAACGTGCCGCTGGTCTCGTACGTGCTCCTGCTCGGCCGGTGCCGCTCGTGCCGGGCACGCATCTCGCTCCGCTACCCCGTGGTCGAGCTGGCCTGCGGCGCGCTCGCCGGCGCCGTCGCGTGGCGCTTCGGCTTGACGGTCATGGGGGCGGAGGCGATGCTGCTGGTGATGCTCCTGCTCCCGCTGGCGTTCATCGACCTCGAGCACCACCTGTTGCCGGACGTGCTGACGCTGCCGGGGATCGCGCTCGGCCTGGCGGCGTCCGCGGCGGGAGGCCTGGTCGGGTTCGGCGATGCGCTCGTCGGCGCGGCGGTCGGCGCCGGCCTGCCGTACGCGGTGATCGTGGTGTACCGGCGCGTGCGCGGCGTCGAGGGGATGGGCCTTGGGGACGTCAAGCTGCTGGCGATGATCGGGGCGTTCCTCGGCTGGCGCGGGATGTTGCTCACCCTCGGGCTGGGGGCGACGGCCGGGGCGGTCGTGGGCCTGGCGCTGATCGCCTCCGGCCGCGGGCGACGAGACACCGAGCTGCCGTTCGGGACTTTCCTGGCTGCCGCGGCGGCGGTCGTGCTCTTCGCCGGTCCTTTCCTCGCCCGGGCGCTCGGATGGGTACCGTCGTGACGGTTCGCGTCCGCTCGCGCCGCTTGCGCGAAGCGCGCATCCTGATCGGCGTCACGCTGGTGATGCTGGTCGGCATGGTGATTGCGGAGATGGCTGGGCTGCTCGCGGTCACACGCCTCGTCGAGGAGGAAGCCAGGCGTGCCGCCAGCGCCGCGGCTCAGGCGCTGGCCGGCCAGATCGCGGGCGGCGAAGCCCCCCGCTTCAGCGCCGCGCTGCGCACCGATGGGTGGGGGCTCGCGGTCCTGAAAGCCGGCCAGGTCGTCGAGTCCGCCGGCGTCCCCGGCCCCGAGGCGTCGCCATGGTGGCCGTGGGCCTCGCGGGCCGAGTGGGAGCGCCTCGGACGGCCGGTGGCGGGCCCGCTCGCCTCCGCGGGGGGGAGCGTGCTGGTGGCGTACCAGCCGCTCGCCGACGGGCGCGTGGTGCGGGCGCTTGTGCCGGTGGCGGGCGCGGGGGCGGTGGGGCGCTGGCGCACCGTCGGCGCGGGCATCGCGGTGCTGGTCGCGGCGTGCGGCGGCCTGCTGGCGTGGGCGCTGGTCGCGCGCGTGCTCGCGCCGTACCGGGAGTTGCTGGCCGAAGCCGTGCGCGTGACCGGCGGGCCGCGGAACGAGGCCGAGGACCGCTTCCTCGTGGAGACGTTCCGCGACACGGTGCGGCGGCTGGAGGAATCCGAAGCTGCGCTGCGCCGTCGCGCCGACGAACTCGAGCTGCTGGCGGGGGTGTTGACGCGCGGGTCGTCGGCAGGCGTCGTGATCACCGAGCCCGGAGGGTCGGTGCGGGCGGCGAACCCAGAGGCGCTGGCCCTCGTCCCGGCGCTCGCCGTAGGCGGGCCGCTGCCGCCGTTGCTCGCGGCCGCTCCGCGGGGCGCGCGTCTCGGCGGACGGATGGTCGAGGTGCGCCGTTTGCCGCTGCTCGCGGCCAGCGGCGAGGCCCAGGGGGAGGTCCTGTTCCTTTCCGACCGCACCGGGGTCGAGGCGCTCGAGCGGGCCCTGGCGGAGCGCGAGCAGATGGCGGGGCTCGGGGAGCTGGCGGCCGGCATGGCGCACGAGCTGCGCAACGCCCTGGCGACCGTCCGCGGCTACCTGCGGCTGCTCCCCGGGGCGCGCCCCGAGGAGAGCGCCCGCTTCCTCGCGGCGATCAACGACGAGGCCGAGGGCGTCGCGCAGCTGCTCGACCGGTTCCTGCGCTTCGCCCAGCCGCACGAGCTGCGCCGCGAGCCGCTCGACGTCGTGGCCTTGGTCGAGGAGGCGGCGGGCAAGGTGCGCGCCGCGTTCCCCGCGGTCGACATTCGCGTCGAAGCCGTCCCCGCCGCGGCGACCGGCGATGCGCTGGCGCTCGGCGTGGTGGTGGAAAACCTCCTGCGCAACGCCGCGGAGGCGGCCGGCCGCGGTGGGCTCGTGACCGCCCGTGTCGAGCGCGCTCCCGAGTCGGTGCGGGTCGTGGTCGAGGACGACGGCCCCGGCGTGCCGGCCGAGCTGCGCGACCGCCTGTTCCTGCCGTTCGTGTCGAGCAAGCCGTCGGGCGGGCTCGGTCTAGCGCTGGCGCGCCGGTTCGCCCGCTTGCACGGCGGTGACGTCGAGTACGAGCCGCGGCAGGGCGGAGGCGCCCGCTTCGCGGTCTGGCTGCCGCGGCAGGGGGTCGTGTGAGCGCGCCGGTGCTGGTGGTGGAGGACCGCAGGAGCCTCGGGGAGATGCTGGCCGAGACGCTGCGCAAGGAGGGGCACGAGGTCGAGCTCGCGCTGCGGGGCGACGCGGCCGTCGAGAGCCTGCAGCGGGGAGGACCGTACCTCGCCGTGATCACCGATCTGAAGCTCCCCGGCGCCGACGGGCTCGCCGTGCTGCGCGCGGCGCGAACAGCCGACCCGCTCCTGCCCGTGTTCCTGATCACCGGGTACGCGACGGTTGAGACCGCTGTGGCCGCGCTCAAGCTCGGGGCCAGGGACTACTTTCCCAAACCGCTCGACATGGAGCGCGTGCTCGAGGCGATGCGCGCGGCGTGCGAGCCGCGGCGCGCGCTGCTGGCCACGCCGCCCACCGGCGCGGGCACCCGCGAGTTGGTGGGCGCCGCGCCGGTCTTCGCCGGCGCCGTGACCGCCCTCAAGCGGGTCGCCCCCACCGACGCGGCCGTGCTGCTGCTCGGGCCGTCCGGCAGCGGCAAGGAGCTCTTCGCCCGCGCCCTGCACCAGCTCTCGCACCGCAGCGCGGGGCCGTTCGTGGCGTTCAACTGCGCCGCGGTGCCCGAGAGCCTGGTCGAGTCGGAACTGTTCGGCCACGAGCGCGGGGCGTTCACGGGCGCCAGCGCCCGCCACGTCGGCCGCTTCGAGCAGGCCCACCGCGGTACGCTCTTCCTCGACGAGGTCGGCGAGGTCCCGCTGGCGACGCAGGCCAAGCTCCTGCGCGCCCTGGAGGAGCACCGCGTCACCCGATTGGGGGGCGAGGGTGAGGTCGTGGTGGACGTCCGTGTCGTGGCCGCGTCCAACCGGAACCTCGACGAGGCGGTCATCGGAGGTTCGTTCCGCCGCGACCTCTTCCACCGGCTCTCGGTGTTCCCGATCCAGCTGCCGGGCCTCGTCGAGCGGCGGGAGGACATCCCCGCGCTCGCCCTGCACCTGCTGGCGCGCGCCGGCGCGCGCCACGCGGCGACCGTACCGGCGCTGCGGCCGGCGGCGATGGCGGCGCTGGTGCTCGCGCCGTGGCCGGGGAACGTGCGCGAACTCGCCAACTTGCTGGAGAGGGTCGTGATCCTCGCCGAGGGCGCGCCGGTCGGGGTGGGCGAGCTCGGCCTCGACCCGGCCGGCTGCGGCACGGGGTTCGCGGACCCCGAGGCTCGCCGGCTGGCGCTCCGCCTGGTCGGCGACGAGGCCGACGAGCTCGCCCGCTTTCTCGGCGTGCCTCCGGCCGCCCTCGAGCGCTAGCGCCGGGGCGGGACGTCGAACGCGGCGGCTACGGCGGCGGCGATCATCCGGTCCTGCTCGGGGAAGACCGCGCGCAGGTCGAGAACGACCTTGCCCTCCTCGACGCGGCCGATCACCGGCGGTCGCCCCCGGCGCAACCGAGCGGCGGCGTCGTCGCCGCCCGTGACGGTCACCGCCCACGACGGGAGGGTCTGGTCGGGGGTGGTGCCGCCGCCGATGACCGCGCGCGTGGGGTCGGCGCCGGCCTCGACCCCGGCGCGGCGCAGCCGGGCCGCGATCGCGCGCGCCCGGCGCCGCAACGACGGCTCGTCGGCCGCCAGGAGGCGGTACAACGGCACGTCTTCGGGCCGCTCGGCGAGGTAGCAGTCGAGCGTCGCCGCGAGGTCCGCCAGCGCGCTCTTGTCCGGGCGCAACGCCCGGCGCAGCGGGTGGCGGCGCAACGGGGCGATCGCGGTCTGGGTGCCGGCCACGATGCCGGCCTGCGGCCCGCCCAGCAGCTTGTCGCCCGAGAAGAGTACGGCGTCCGCGCCGGCGGCGACGATCTGCCGCACTGTGGGTTCGGGGCGGAGCCCGTAGCGGCCGAGGTCGAGGTGGCAGCCGGAACCCTGGTCGACCCAGACCGGCACGCCATGGCTGCGGCCCAACTCCACGAGGTCGGGGAGCACGGTCGCGGCGACGAACCCGTCGAGGCTGAAGTTGGAGCGGTGGACCACGAGGATCCCCGCCGTGGCGTCGCCGATCACGCGCGCGTAGTCCTCGAGGTGGGTGCGGTTGGTGCAGCCGACTTCCACGAGGCGCGCGCCGCTGGCCGCCATGATCTCCGGGAGCCGGAACGAGCCGCCGATCTCGATGAGTTCGCCGCGGGAGACCACGACCTCGCGGCCGGCGGCGTGCGCGGCGAGGAGCAGCACGAGGGCGGCCGCGTTGTTGGTCACCACCGTGGCGGCCTCGCAGCCGAGATAGCGGACAAGGCGCGTGACCACGGGGGCGAGGCGCTCCCCGCGAGCGCCTTCGGCGAGATCGTACTCGAGTGCCATGTACCCCGGTGCCACGCCCCCGGGTCGCGGAGCGCGCCCGAGGTTGGTGTGGATCACGACCCCGGTGGCGTTCACCACGTCCGGGTATGCGGCGGCGGCCCTGCGCGCGAGCAGCGCGAGCGCCTCCGCCGCCAGCGCCTCCGGGGTCGGAGCAGGCGCGCCGCGAGCGACCCGTGCCCGCGCCCCGGCGAGGGCTTCGCGGACCGCCTCGCGCACCGCGGCGGGCCCGTGCCGCGCCCGCTCGGCGTCCATCGCCTCGAGGGCCAGAACGCGGTGGACGGCGGGGAGCGTGGCGAGCGGGTTGGCCATGCCTGATTGTACCCGCGGGGCGTGCCCGGCCCCCGGGCGAGGAGATAGGCGAGCCCGGCGCTGCGGGGAACGAGAGCGTGTATCCTTCGGGAGGGATGAGTGCGCCTGACCTGGTGGGAGAGCTCGAGCGCTGGCTCGTCGAGCTCGCGAGGAAGTGGGAGCGGTTCTTCGCGGGCGACCGCCAGGTCTCCGTCCCGCCGGAGCGAGAGCGGGCGGCGCTGGAACGCCGCTTGCAGGAGCTGAGCCGCAGCGAGCCCACGACCGCGGCCGAGAGGTTCCGCATGGAACAGCTGCTGCACCGGTTCGCGACCCACAACCAGCTCTGGCAGCGGCAGCTGCGCGACCGCGAGGAGGCGAGGCAGGGCGCTGGCGCCGCGCGGCGCGCGCTCAACGAACCGCCGCCGCGGCCCGTACCAGAAGCGAGTGACGAGTACCGTCAAGCGTTCGCCCGCTACATCGAGGCGCTGGGCGGCGCCGGGCGGGAGGCGCCGGTCGGGTTCGAGGCTTTCCGGGACGCCCTGGAACAGCAACGCCGCCGGATCGAGTCGCGCGGCGCGCTCGTCGAGGGGTTCGAGGTGGTGACTGACGGCGGCACCGTGCGCGTGCGGGCACGAGTGCGGCGAGGGAGGCAGGAATGAGGCGGGTGACGGTCGGTGCGGCGGTTCTGATCCTGGCAACGGCGGCGAGCGGCTCGGTGTTCGAGCGCTACCTCTCCCCCGACAGCCCGACCGACCGGGCGATCACGAACTACCTTGCGCTCGCGAAGTCGGGGCGCGCCTCCTCGATGGACCTCGCCAACCTCGGGGTGCTGATCTTCGAGAAAGGGTTTCCCGGCGATGCCGAGGACTACCTGAGGGCCGCCCTCAAGCTCGACAAGCACAACTACGAAGCGGCCTACCGGTTGGGCCTCGTCCTCCAGCGCCAGGGGCGCGACCGTGAGGCGGTGCGCTACTACAAGATGACCCTCAAGCAGCGGCGCGGCTATGCCCAGGCCCGCTTCATGCTCGCGATGGCCGAGGAGCGGTGCGGCCGCAGGGAGGACGCGATCCGCGACTACGCCAAGGCGTACCGGTACGCCCCGCAGCTCGCCGACCCGAAGAAGAACCCTCTCGTCTATGACTCCCACCTGCAGACCGAGGCGGTCCTTCGCCACTACGATGAAGAGGCGAAGACCTCGACCCTGCCGGTGACCGAGATCGACCCCGCCGAGGTGCGCCGCATGATGGAAGCGCGCCCCCAGGGGGCGCCCGCCCCGCCGCCGGCCACCGCGCCGGCCGCCGCGCCGGCTGTGGCGCCCGCTGCCGCGCCGGCTGCACCCCCGCCTCCGCCGGCCCAGCCCGCGCCGCCGGCACGCCCGCTGCCCGGCGGTCTGGGGGACACCCCGCCGCGCCCGGCGGCTCCGCCCTCGACGCCGACGCCTACACGTTGAACCGGAACGTGATCACGTCGCCGTCCTGGACCATGTAGTCCTTGCCCTCGAGGCGGAGCGTGCCGCGCGGGCGGCAGGCCGCGAACGAGCCGGCGTCCAGGAGCTCCTGCCAAGGCACGATCTCCGCGCGGATGAAGCCGCGCTCGAAGTCCGAGTGGATCACCCCGGCGGCCTTCACCGCGGTCGTGCCGGCCGGGATCGACCACGCCCGGCACTCGTCCTCGCCGGCGGTGAAGAACGAGACCAGGCCAAGCAGCGCGTACGCGGCGCGGAGCAGCCGGTCGAGCGCGCGGTCCGGCAGCCCGAGGTCCGCCAGGAACGCCCCCTGGTCCTCGGGCGCCAGGTGCGAGATCTCCTGCTCGATGGAGGCGCAGACGGCGCTCGCCGCGACCCCGGGCTGGGCCTGGAGGGCGGCGAGCCCCGCGCGCTCCACGGCGCCTGCGAGGTCGCCGGCCTCGTCCTCGCCGGCATTGAGGATCACGAGCATCGGCTTCGCCGTCAGGAACGTGAACCCCTTGAGCACGCGGCGCTCGTCGGCGGTGAGGCCGATCCGGCGCAGCGGCGTGCCGGCCTCGAGGGCGGTGTGGCAGCGCTCCAGGGCGTCGCGCTCGGCTTCGAGCTCGGGCGACCTCCGCCGGGCGAGGTCGCGGGCGAGGCGTTCGAGGCGGCTGTCCGCCACCGCGAGGTCGGCAAGGAGGAGCTCGGTCTCCACGAGCTCGAGGTCGCGGGCGGGCCCGAGGTCTCCTTCGGGGTGGGGAACGGCGTCGGAGGCGAAGGAGCGCACGACGACCGCGAGGCCGTCCATGGTGCGGAGTTCGGGGACGTTGAGGCCCGCCGAGCCTCCCTTGACGATGCCGGGGATGTCGACGAAGCGCACGGTGGCTGGCGTGTGCTTGCGCGGCGCGAACAGCGCCGAGAGGCGGTCGAGCCGCGGGTCGGGCACCTGGGCGACCCCGACGTGGGCGCCCGGCTTGCCGTGCCCGGCCGCCAAGTCGTGCCCGGTCAGGAGCGAGAACAGCGTGGTCTTGCCCGAAAGCTCGAGCCCAAGAATTCCGAACTCCATGGTCGCCTCCGCTCGGATTCTAGCTGACGGAAGCTTGCGCTGCTGGTACACTCATCTCAAGGAGCCTTGCCATGACGACCTGGAAAACCGCTGCCGCGGCCGCTTTGGGTGTTCTCGTGGCGTTGTCGGTGTCGGCGCAGGGAGCGCCGGAGAGTGGGCTCGCCGCCGCCCGGGCGGCGTACGAGCGCCGCGCGGACCCGGCCAGCGCCAAGTCCGCCGTGGAGCTCTTCCGCGAGGCTGCGAAGGCCGACCCGGCTTCGGTCGACGCGCGCTGGGAAGGCGCCAGGGCCGCGTACTTCTACGGCAACTACACGCAAGCCGCAGCGTCCGACACCGAGAAGATGGCGATCTTCGACGGCGGGATCACGTTGGCGAAGGAAGTGATCGCGCTGGCGCCCAAGAACGTCGAGGGACACTTCTGGCTCGGCGTGCTCGACGGGGTCTACGGCGAAGCCAAGGGGATCTTCAAGTCGCTCGCCCTGGTGCCGGAGATCAAGAAGGAGATGCAGACCTGCCTCGACCTCGACCCGGCGGTCGAGGGGTACGGCCCGGACCGGGTGCTCGGGCGGCTGTACTTCAAGCTGCCGTGGTTCAAGGGGGGCGACACCAAGAAGTCGATCGCCTTCCTCGAGAAGTCGGCCGCGGGAGCGCCGACCAACGCCCTCACGAAGCTCTACCTCGCCGAGAGCTACAAATCGGAGGGGATGAAGGCCAAGGCGGTGGCCCAGCTGAAGGAAATCGTCGCCATGACGGCGGACCCACGCTGGGCGCCGGAGCACCCCCAGATCAAGGCCCAGGCCGAGAAGCTGCTCGCCAAGCTGCAGTGACGCAGGCGCCGGCCTCGAACGAAGAGGGCGGGCCGTGCGGCCCGCCCTCGAAGGTCGAGAAAACCACTCGGACTATGCGCTCTCGGGGATCGTCGACCCGTTGGCCGAGCGCGCCATGCGCCGGCTGACGAAGGACTGGAAGCGGTCCATGTAGACGTAGAAGACCGGCGTCACGAAGAGCGTGAGGAACTGCGAGAAGATCAACCCGCCCACCACGGCTAGGCCCAGGGGGCGACGGGACTCGGCGCCCGCGCCCAAGCCGATGGCGATGGGCAGCGTCCCCATGAGGGCCGCCATGGTCGTCATCATGATGGGGCGGAAGCGGATGACGCACGCCTCGTAGATTGCTTCCGCTGCCGGCTTGTTCTCCTTGCGCTGGGCCTCCAGGGCGAAGTCGATCATCATGATGCCGTTCTTCTTCACGAGGCCCACGAGCATGATGATGCCCACGAACGCGTAGATCGAGAGATCCACCCGGAAAATGAGCAGCGTCACCAAGGCGCCGAAGCCGGCGAAGGGGAGGGCCGACAGGATCGTCAGCGGGTGGATGAAGCTCTCGTAGAGGATGCCCAGGACCAGGTAGATCACCAGGATCGCGAGCAGCAGCAGCCAGCCGAGCCCCTTGGTGCTCGCCTGGAACGCCTGGGCCGTGCCCTGGAGACTCGTGGTGATGTCGGCCGGGAGGACTTGCCGCGCGAGCTTTTGGACCTGGTCCACGGCGTTGCCGAGGGAAACCCCGGGGGCGAGGTTGAAGGAGACCGTCACCGAAGGGAGCTGCCCCGTGTGGTTGATGGAGAGTGGCCCCAGGTCGCGCGTCAACTTGGCCACGGCGTCGAGCGGGACGAGTTGTCCGGTGCTGGAGTGGACGTAGAGCATCGAGAGAGCGGACGGATCCTGCTGGTATTTGTCCTCGACCCCCAGGATCACCTGATAGGTGTTGTTCGGCGCATAGATGTAGGAGATCTGCCTGGTCCCGTATGCGTTGTAGAGCGTGTCTTCCACTTCTTGCGCGGTGACGCCGTAGGAGGAGGCGCTGTCCCGGTTGATCTCCACCTCAACCTGCGGGTTCTTGATCTGCAGGTCGGTGGTGACGTCGATGAGGCCGGGGAGCGTCTTCATCCTGGCTTCCAGATCGGTGGCGACCTGGTAGAGCTCCTTCGTGTCGGCGCCCTGCAAGGTGACCTGGTAGAGGCTCTTGGTGAGCTGGCCTCCGATCTGGATGGGAGGGGGGTTCTGGACGAAGGCCATGATGCCCGGCACGGCCATGAGCTGGGGCCGCAGCCTGGCGATCTCCTGGTCAACCGTGAGCGCGCGCTGAGCGCGGGGCTTGAAGCGGATGAAGCAGATCCCCTGGTTGCTGGCCAGGAAGCCCCGCCCGCCGGCGGTCGAGAAGAACGCGTCCACGTCCGGGTTGGCCTGAACGATGCGGTTGATGGCCTGCTGGTGGCGGACCATGGCGTCGTAGGAGATGCCTTCCTTGGCCTGGGTGAACACCATGGCCCGGTTGGCGTCCTCGCTGGGGATGAAGCCTTTGGGGATGATCGTGAAGAGCCAGCCCGTGAGCACTAGGACCACGCTCGAGAAGATCATGACGAGGCGGCGGTGGGCGATCGACCACTTGAGTCCCCGCTCGTACCCGCCGAGCAGCCAGAGGAAGCCCTTCTCGGACGCGTTGTAGATGCGGCCGTGGTGCACCTCCGATTGATGCTTGAGGAAGCGGCTGGCGAGCATGGGGGTCAGGGTCAGGGAGACGAAGCCCGAGATGAGAATTGCCGATCCGATGGTGATGGCGAACTCGTGGAAGAGGCGCCCCAGGATCCCCCCCATGAAGAGGATGGGGATGAAGACGGCCACCAGGGAGAACGTCATGGAGAGAATCGTGAACCCGATCTCCTTCGAGCCGTCCAACGCCGACTCGAGGATGCCCTTCCCCATTTCCATGTGACGCACGATGTTCTCGAGCATGACGATGGCGTCGTCCACCACGAAGCCCACGGCCAAGGTCAAAGCCATGAGGGAGAGGTTGTCGAGGCTGTAACCCCCCAGGTACATGAGCGCGAAGGTGCCCACGATGGACATGGGCAGCGCGAGACTTGGGATCACCGTGGCCGACACGTTCCGCAGGAAGAGGAAGATCACCAGGATGACCAGGACCAGAGTGAGCAGCAGGGTGAACTTCACGTCGTTCACGGACGCCTTGATGGTGTCCGACCGGTCGTAGAGGGTGTACAGCGTCACCGAGGCGGGAAGCTGGCGATCGAAGGTGGGGATCAGGTCCTTCACCGCCTGGGCCACGGCCACCGTGTTGGTGCCGGGTTGCCGGCGGATCGCGAGGATCACGGAACGCTGGTTGTGGGTGGGGTCGATGTACCAGGCGGCGGTCTTGTCGTTCTCCACGCTGTCGATGACGTGGCCGAGGGCCTCGAGGCGCACGGGCTCCCCGTTCCGGTAGGTCACGATCAGAGGGCGGTACGCGGCCGCGTCGTTGAGTTGGCCGGTGGCCTGGACCGTGTACGCCACGTGGGGACCGTAGAGCGTCCCCGTGGGCAGGTTGACGTTGCCGTTGCTGATGGCGGCGGACACCTGGTCCAGACCGATCCCCTTGGCGGCCAACTTGTTGGGATCCACCTGCACGCGGACGGCGTATTTCTGAGAACCGTAGACCTGCACCTGGGCCACGCCGCTCACCATGGAGATGCGCTGGGCCATGAGCGTCTCGCCGTACTCGTCCACCTGGCTCATGGGGAGCGTGGGGGAGGTGAGGGCCAGATAGAGAATAGGCTGGTCCGCCGGGTTCACCTTCTGGTAGGACGGCGGCGTGGGCATGCCCGTCGGGAGCTGACCCTCCGCCACCGAGATGGCCGATTGCACGTCCAGCGCCGCGGCGTCCAGGTCGCGTTCGAGGGAGAACTGGAGGGTGATCGTGGTGGACCCCTGGTAGCTGGTCGAGGTCATGGAGTCGATGCCCGCGATGGTGGAGAACTGCTTCTCCAGCGGCAGGGCCACGGCGGAAGCCATGGTCTCCGGTGTGGCGCCGGGCAGGGAGGCGCTCACCTGAATGGTGGGGAAGTCCACGTTGGGCAGGTCGTTCACCGGCAGGAGGCGGTACCCGGTGATGCCGAAGAGGAGGATGGCCAGCATGACGAGGGTCGTCATGACCGGCCGCTTGATGAAGAGCGCGGAGATGTTCATGGCGTAGCCTCGCGGGGGGTGCCCTTGGCTCTCATTTCTGTGCACCTGCCGGCGCCGGCGAGGGAGCGGAACCGCTCTTGATCTCCACCCGGGCGCCGGGGAAGAGGCGGAGCTGGCCGTCGGTGACGACCTCCTCGCCGGCCTCGAGGCCCTTCTCGATGATGACCTCGTCGTTTCGCCGCTGGCCTACGCTGACCGTCCGCATCTCGACCGTGCGATCGGGCTTGACGACGAAGAGGTAGGTCCCTTGCTGGCCTTGCTGGACGGCCTTCTCCGGGATCACGATGGCGCCGTCTTCCGTGCCGAGGGTCAGGGAGACCTGGACGAACGAACCGGGCCAGAGCCCCCTGTCCTCGTTGGCGACCGTCGCCTTGAGCAGGATCATGCCCGTCGTTGCATCCACGGCGTTGTTGATGAGGCTCAACTCGCCCGTAAAGTGTCCGCCGCCGGAGGGGAGGTCCGCCGTGACCTGTAACGGCCCGGCCGATTGCTTCCTCTTGATCTCGGCCAGGCTGCCCTCGGGGACCGAGAAATCGACGTAGATCGGGGTGATCTGGTTGAGGACGAGGACCGGGACGTCGTTGGCCTTCACGACGTTTCCCAGTTGGATGAGGAGGTTGCTCGTCCGGCCTGGAATGGGAGCGCGGACCGTACAGTAGGCGAGGTTCAACCGGGCCGCCGCCACCGTTGCTTCATCCGACTGGACGGAGGCCTGGAGTGCGCCGGCCGAAGCCACGGCATTGTCGTAGTCCTGCTTGGTGACGTAGTCCTTCCGGACGAGTTCGGCGTACCGCTTGGCCTGCGCCTCGGCACTCACCAACTGGGCCTTGTCCCGCGCCAGGCCCCCGAGGGCCTGTCCGAGGGCGGCTTCGTAAGGACGCGGGTCGATGACGAAGAGGACGTCGCCCTTGCGAACGTCCTGACCCTCCTTGATGGCGACCCTCGTGATCTCCCCTCCCACGAGGGGCTTGATGTTGACCGAGTTGTAGGGTTCCACGGTGCCGATGGCGGTCACGACGATCGGCACGTCCTTGCGAACGGCTTGGGCCGCCGTGACGGGCGCCGGGGGCACGCCGCCCTTTTTCGGAGGGGCGCCGCAGGAGGTGAGGATGCCGAGGACGATGAGCGCTGCAGAAACCATCAAGGGGCGATGGCTGGCCGCCGCAGAGGCGGGCATCGCAGGGTTGGCGAATGGGAGTCTCATGGTCTTCAGTCCTTGGCCTTCTTGGTGATCTCGATCGGTTGGTCCAGTGGCGGGATGGTGCCGGTGTCGTGGGCGAGTTGCGCCAGGGCGACGTACCAGCTCGAGCGCGCGACGATTTCTTCCGCCCGGGCGCTGGCGAGCGCCGACTGCGCGGTCAGCACGTCGATGATCGTCCCCACACCCTCCTTGTAGCGGCCGAGCGCCACGCGCTCCGACTCCTCGGCGCTCGCCAGGAGGTCACGGCTCGTCTTGACGAGCTGTGTCGCGGTCTTGAACGAGTAGTAGCTCTGCCACACCTCGAGGATCACCTCCTGGTCGAGCGCGTCGGCTTGGGCCTGGGCGACGCCGGCGTCCTCGACGGCTTGGCGGATGTTGTAGGTGTTGGCGAAGCCGGTGAAGAGCGGGATCGTCACGAGCGCCGACGCCGACCAGTAGTTGCCGTAGCTCTTGCCGAACGCGGGGTCGAAGTAGGTCCGGGCCCCGGTGGCGGAGAGCGACAACGTCGGCAGGCCGTCGGAGCGAACCGACCTGATGTGCGCCGCCGCCTTCGCGGCGAGCGCGCGGGACGCCTCGAGGTCGGGCCGCCGCAGCCTGGCGGTCGCGATGAGGTCTTCGACCGCGCCCGTCGCGTGATCGAGGGGGAGATCCGACGGCAGCCGCCCGACGTCGTACGGCGTGTTCGCCGGCAACCCCATCGCGGTGGCGAGCGCTCCGCGCAAGGCGAGCACCGCGCCGTCGGAGCTCTGCTGGGCGAGAACGGCCTGCGACAGCGCCGTCTTCGCTTGCAGCACCTCGGCGATCGTGGCGAGTCCGGCATCGTGACGCGCGGTGGCGGCATCGAGCGCCGCCTGAGCCTGCGTGACGTTGACCGTGGCGGCCTCGAGCTGCGCTTTGGCGTTGAGATAGCCGACGTAGGCGGTCTCGACGCCCAGGATCACGTTTTCAACCGTCGCGTTGTGGGTCCAGTCGGCGGCGATGAGGCCGAGGCGGGCGTCCTCGACGTTGGCCGCGCGCCCGCCGAGGTCCAAGAGCAGGTAGTTGACCGTCAACGCCGGGCCGTAGGTGTCGATGGTCGAGCCGGCGACGGGGTCCTGGACCGAGTCGTTGGAGCGGGTGAAGCTCGCCGTCGCGCCCACCGTCGGGTAGTACGGCGCCTTCTTGCTGCCGAGCAACGCCGCGGCCGAGCGCGCCTGCAGGAACGAGGTGCGGGTCAGCGGGTTGTTCTCCAGCGCGATCTCGACGACCTGGGCCATCGTGATCGTCGCGCCCGGCTTGAGCAGGGCCTCTGGGATCGCAGGCCGGGTCGTCGGCGCCGAAGGCGGTTGCGCCGGGAGCGGGACCTCGCGGGCCGGGCTGTCCGGCACGGGGGCTGGAGGCCCGCCGGCCCAGGCGGCGCCCGCGACCGCGAGGGCGGCAATCCAGGCGGCGGCTACGGCGCGCGCACGCGCCCGCCGGAACGGTTGTGTCGAGAAGTGAGGCATCGATCGATCTCCACGGGGGCGCAGGGTCTGGCCCCGGTCCGAGACAACGTCTACGGTAAGAGCATGCGGAAGGTTTTTCATTCCGCGACCTCGGCGCTCGCGCGCACCCCGGCCGCCGAAAAGCGCACGATGTGGGCGACCATCTCGGGCAGCGGCGGCAACCCGGCCTCCCACGCCGGGTCGAGTCTGGCGCGCCCTTCCCGCTGCGCCACCTGGAGGAGTTGTCCGACGATCTCGAGAGCGCAGGCCCGCGCCGAGCGTGGGGTGAGGCCCGGGGTCGTCGCCATCAGCGTCTCCACCAGCACCTGGTGCACCGGCTCGATGAACTCCGACTTGAACAGCTCCGGAGGCAGTTGGGGATCGAGCATCTCCCTGGTGAGCAACGCCATGAGCAGGCGGCCCCGGCCGCGGTCGACGAGGGGCTCGAGGAACGCCCCCGCGAACGCGCCCAAAACGGCTTCGAGCGACCCGACGCCGCTGCGGGCCTCGCTGATGCTCGCGATCCGCCGGTCGCGCAGCTCCGCCAGTCGGCGGCGGAACACCTCGAGGTACAGGTTCCGCTTGCCGCGGAAGTGGTAGTTGACCGCCGCCAGGTTGCACGCGGCCGAGGACGTGATGTCGCGCACCGAGGTGGCCGCGAAGCCGAACTCGGCGAACAGGGTTTCGGCGACGTCCAGGAGGCGTTGCCGCGTCTGGGCTCCCTGCTCGATGTGGGACGGGTTGTGTGTCGTGGGCACGCGCGGTGGACAATCCAATCCAAACGCTTATATCAAACGATCGTATGAGGTGTCAATACTCGACTGTCGACCGCTGTCGCCGAACCCCTACGCGATCTCCAGTCGCCGGAAGAGCAGGGAAGGCGTCGTGACGGCACACGCGAGGGAGAAGCTTTCGCTGTCGCCACCCACCGCGGTGAGGCCGCCGAGGATGCGCCGCAGCGAGCCGCGCACGCTCACAAGAGGGTGCGCGACGGCGGGCCTGCCGCGGCGGACCGCGACCGCGGCGGCGCGCAGTTCGAAGCGGCCGCTCGCGGGGTCAAGCTGGACGGTGCCCGCGGGGATGGCGAGGTAGAAGCCGTCCTCGAGGCGCGCGAGCAGCTCCGCCTGGTGCAACGCCGGCTCGGGGAGCACGACGAGGTTGGCCGGGCCGGCGTGCGGGGGGTGGCGGTACGAGGGGCGGACGGCGCCGCCGGGCGAGCCGCCGGTGCGCTCCGCGTCGGCCCAAGTGGCCAGCCGCTCGCGCACCCGGCCGCCTGCGACCAGCTCGATCCGGCGGGCGGGCAGCCCTTCGCCGTCCCACGGGAGCGGGAGCAGGCCCGCCGGGCCGGGGCGGTCGTCCACCAGCCGCCAGGCGCGCGAGACCCTGGCGTCGCCGAACGGCTCGGCCGCGGCGGTCAACCGCTGGGCGAGCGCCGCGACCAGCGGGGCGGCCACCGCGGGCGCCAGGATGACGTCGGCGAGCCGGCGGCCAGGGGGCCGGCCCCGGGTGGCCAGGAGGGCGGCCTCGCGGGCGCGCTCGGCCACCGCGGCCGGGTCGAGGTCGGCAAGCGCCGGGGCGGCAAAGTGGAAGTGGCGCCAGGGCCCCTCGCGTGGCGCCACGAGCAGCTCGAGCACCACTCCACCCGCGCTCGCCAGCGCGTGGAACCCGTCCCCGGTGGCGAGGGCAGCCGCCGAGGATCCGGCCAGCCCCCGGAGCTGCACGAGCGCGAGCCCGTGGTCGCCCGCGGCGAAGCGGCTGGCGACGTCCTCGACGAGCGCCGCGAGCTGGCCTGCGTCGGGCGCCTGGAACGGGAGCGCGGTCCCGCTGCTGCCGAGCAGCGACCGGGGCGGAAGCGGGTCCGGGGCGGGGCGCATCGCGGCCAGCGCGGCGCGCGCGGCGTCGCGGCCGGCGCGCGCGCCCGAGCCGGAAGCGGCGGCGAAGCCGGCGCGGCCGCCGCCCGCGACGCGGCAGGCGACGCCGAACTCGCGACTCGAACGGCGCTCGAGAGAGCCGTCGCGTTCGCGGTGGAGGTGAACGCTCTCGCCGAGGCGCGCGAACGCCTCGAAGCGCACGCCGAGCCCCGACAACGCCTCGCCGGCGCTGTGGAGAGCGGCCAGCAGGAGGTCGGCTGCCGGCCTCACCGGACCTCCATCCCTTCCAGCAACAGCCACGGTGCGACCGCGCCGGTGGGCACCGCCTCTCCGTCCTTGCCGCACCACCCGGGTTCCGGCGCCGCGGCCGCGGGTTCGGCGGCGGCGAGGATCCCGCGGGCGAGCTTGGCCACGGTTCCGACGAGCGTGAACGGCGCGAGGCGCTGCCGCCGGCTGCCGCCGCGCAGCGCGAACGCGGTGCGGACGTGCAGGAGGATGGCGCCCGAGGCCGGTTCGAGGGTGCCCCCCGACACGGAGACCACCTCGACCGCGGCGTCGCCGCGCGGCGGCCCAGGCAGCGGCGCGGCGGCCTCGACGATCAGGTTCGACATCCGCGGGCGGGGCGGGGCGTGCACGCCGGCGCGGCGGGCGTTGCCGGGCCGCACGCCGATCGCCTCCGCCGTGCGGCGGTCGGCGAGCGCGCCGACCAGAACCCCGCCGGCGAGCAGCGGACGGGAGGCGGCGGCCTCGCCCTCGTCGTCGGCGGAGAAGGCGCCCGGGAGGTCGGCCCGGGTCGGGTCGTCGGTGACCGAGAGGGCGGCGTGGAGGATGCGCTGGCCGCTGCGACCCACCCACGGCGAGCCCCCCCGCAACAGGAGGTCGCCTTCGAGCGGGTGGCCGATCAGCTCGTGAACCAGGACGGCGGCCGCGGCCGGTGCGAGCAGCACGCGCGTCGGGCCGGGGCGCGCGGCGGCGGATGCCGCCGGGAGTCCGGAGTCAGGGTCGGAGAGTGTGAGCGCCGGCCAGCATGCGAGTGCGCGGCGGCCGTCGCAGAAGGTGACCTCCGCGAGTTCGGGACGGGACACCGCGACCGCGCTGCGGCCCGCCAACACTGCGGCCCAGCTCCAGCGCCAGCGCACCGTGCTCCAGGAGGGCGGGAACGCCGGCGCCGCTTCCTCCAGCGTCGGCGTCTCGGGAAACCGCGGCGCGGCGAACGGGGGCAGCGCGCGGCTCGTGATCCCGAGCAGGCCGGCCAGGGCGGGCCGGTCGAGGCCGTCGCTGGAGGCGAACGCGCCGCCGCGTCGAACGGCGGCGCCCTCGCGCAGCAACGTCTCGCGGGCGACGACGCGACCGGCGGCGAGGCGCCAGAGCGCATCGGCGCGGCGCTCGAGGTAGACGTCCACAAGGCCCGCGACGCGGGCGTGCGCCACCGCCGCCGCGAGCTCGGAAAGCCCTGATCGTTCGTCCCGTTCCATCACGTCGCCGTGATAGCATAGTCCGCTTTCCGGCACGGCCGGACGACGGTTTGGGGGGCGAGGTGGGCGACGACGTCCGCAGGCGCATTGCTGAGCTCGAAGCCACGAGTCTGGAGGGGGGCGGGAAGGAGCGCGTCGAGCGGCAGCATGCCGCGGGCAAGCTCACGGCGCGCGAGCGCCTCGACCTGCTCCTCGACCCCGGGTCGTTCGAGGAGGTGGACCGCTTCGTCGCCCACCGCAGCCACGACTTCGGCATGGAGCGCCAGCGCATCCCCGGCGACGGCGTCGTCACCGGGTTCGGCCGCATCGAGGGCCGCCAGGTCGCGGTTTTCGCGCAGGACTTCACCGTGTTCGGCGGTTCGCTCTCCGAGGCGCACGCCGAGAAGATCTGCAAGATCATGGACCTCGCCCTCAAGTTCGGGGTCCCGATCATCGGCCTCAACGACTCGGGGGGCGCCCGCATCCAGGAAGGCGTCGTCTCGCTCGCGGGCTACGCCGACATCTTCCTCCGCAACACGATCGCGTCCGGGGTGGTGCCGCAGATCTCCGCGATCCTCGGGCCGTGCGCGGGTGGCGCGGTGTACTCGCCGGCGATCACCGACTTCGTGTTCATGACCAAGAACTCGAGCTTCATGTTCGTCACCGGCCCCGAGGTGATCCGCACCGTGACCCACGAGGACGTGACCATGGAACGCCTCGGCGGCGCCGCGACCCACAACCAGGTTTCCGGCGTGGCGCACTTCGCCTGCGAGGACGACCTCGACACGATGGGGAACATCCGGCGGCTGGTGGGGTTCATCCCCGCCAACAACGCGGCCGACCCACCGGTGCGTCCCACCGCCGATTCCGCCGACCGGGAGGACGAGGCACTCGACGCCCTCGTGCCCGCCGACCCCAACAAGCCGTACGACATCAAGGAGCTCATCCGCGGCGTCGCGGACGAGGGGGAGTTCTTCGAGGTCCACGCCCACTTCGCCCGCAACATCGTCGTCGGTTTCGTGCGCATGGCCGGGCGTCCGGTGGGCGTCGTCGCCAACCAACCCGCGCACCTCGCCGGCGTGCTCGACATCAACGCCTCGGTCAAGGGGGCGCGCTTCGTCCGCTTCTGCGACGCGTTCAACGTGCCGCTCCTGATCCTCGAGGACGTGCCCGGCTTCCTCCCCGGCGTCGAGCAGGAACACGGCGGGATCATCCGGCACGGCGCGAAGCTCCTGTTCGCCCTCGCCGAGGCGACGGTCCCCAAGGTCACCGTGATCACCCGCAAGGCGTACGGCGGCGCCTACTGCGTGATGGGCTCCAAGCACATCCGCACCGACTTCAACTTCGCGTTCCCGACCGCGGAGATCGCCGTGATGGGGCCGCAGGGGGCGGTGAACATCCTCTACAAGCGCGAGATCGAGGGCGCGCCCGACCCCGAGGCGCGGCGCGCCGAGCTGGTGCGGGAGTACGTCGCGAAGTTCGCGAACCCGCTGGTCGCGGCCGAGCGGGGGTACGTCGACGCGGTGATCGCCCCGCGCACGACCCGCCGCCGGGTGATCGCGGCGCTGGCGCTCGCCGCCAACAAGCGCGACTGGATGCCCGCCAAGAAGCACGGGAACATCCCACTATGAGACCGGGGCTCGGGGGTCGGGGCTCGGGGCTCGCGAAGAGCTCTCATTCGTGGATGTGTGTGCGAACCCCGAACCCCGAGCCCCGAACCCCGGGGTGGGTGGGGGTGTGAGGATCCTCATCGCGAACCGGGGGGAGATCGCGGTCCGGCTGATCCGCGCTTGCCGCGAGCTCGGGCACGAGACCGTCGCGGTCTACTCCGACGCCGACCGCGTCCAGCCGCATGTCGCTCGCCGCCGACCGCGCGGTGCGGATCGGACCGGCGCCGGCGCGCGCCTCGTACCTCGATCAGGAGGCGGTATTGGCGGCGGCGCGCGCCACCGGTGCGGGCGCGGTCCACCCCGGCTACGGCTTCTTCGCCGAGAACCCCGGCTTCGCCCGCGCGGTCGAGGCCGCGGGGATGGTGTGGATCGGTCCGCCGCCGGCGGTGATCGAGCTGCTCGGCTCCAAGACCGCGGCGCGCGAGGTCGCCCGCCGTGTCGGCGTCCCGGTCGTGCCGGGGAGCGAGCCGCTGGCGGACGCGGCGGCCGCCCGCGCGTTCGCGGCCGAGATCGGCTACCCGATCCTGCTCAAGGCGGTCGGCGGCGGCGGCGGCAAAGGGATGCGCGCCGTCCACGCCGACGCCGAGGTCGCCGAGGCGCTGGCGCGCGCCAAATCGGAAGGCAAGGCATTCTTCGCCGACGACCGCGTCTACGCGGAGAAGCTCATCGAGCGCCCGCGCCACGTCGAGATCCAGATCCTCGGCGACCGCGACGGCAACCTCGTCCACCTCGGCGAGCGCGAGTGCTCGCTGCAGCGCCGCCATCAGAAGGTATTCGAGGAGTGCCCGTCGCCGGCGGTGGACGCCACCCTGCGGGCGCGCATGGGTGAGGCGGCGCTCGCCGTCGCCCGCGCGGCGGGTTACCGCTCCGCGGGCACGGTGGAGTTCCTGCTCGCGCCGACCGGCGAGTTCTACTTCCTCGAGGTCAACACGCGGCTGCAGGTCGAGCACCCGGTCACCGAGGCCGTGTACGGGGTGGACCTCGCCCAGCTCATGATCCGCGAGGCGCTCGGTGAGCGGCTCGCGCTGCGCCAGGAGGACCTCATCGCCCGCGGCCACGCCGTCGAGTGCCGCATTTACGCCGAGGACCCGCTGCGGGGGTTCGCCCCGTCGCCGGGCACGATCCACCACCTCGAGCGCCCCGGCGGCCCCGGCGTCCGCGTCGACAGCGGCGTGCGCGAGGGCTCGGTCGTGCCGCTCGACTACGACCCGATCCTGGCGAAGCTCGTGGTGTGGGCCGAGGACCGGCCGCGCGCCCTCGCCCGCTTGCGCCGGGCGCTCACCGAGTACCGCATCTCCGGGATCGCGACCACGCTGCCGCTGTTCCGCCTCCTCCTTGATATCCCCGAGTTCACCACCGGCGCCCTGCACACCGGCCTCCTCGACGAGCTGCTGGCGCGCGGCCCGGTGCAGGCGCAGGAAGCAGTCAGCGAGCCCGACCTCGAGCGCGCGGCGATCGTGGCGGCGGCGGTGCTCGCCGCGCGCGAGGCCGAGCGGCTCCCAGCCGACGACTTCGAGGCGGCGGAGCGCGCCGGCCGCGCCTGGCGCCTCGCCGGCCGGCGGCAGCTCCACGGGGGCGAGCGGTGATCCGCTGGTGGGTCGAGCGCGACGGCCGCCGAGTCGAGGTCACGGCGCGGCGGCTCGACGGCGCCTGGGAGGTCAGCGTGGACGGGACCGCCCACCGCGTCGAGATGCTGCCGCTCCACCCCGGGCTCGACGCGCTCTTCTGCCCGGACGGGCGCAGCTTCGGCGTCGCCAGCCAGCGCCTGGCCCGAAACCAGTACCGGGTTGCCCTCGGCCAGCGCCAGTTCGAGGTTCGCCTGCGGGACCCCCTCGACCGCGTGGCGACCGGAGCCGCGGCGCACGCCGGGCCACACGAGCTGCGCGCCCCGATCCCCGGGCGCGTGGTGAGCGTGGCCGTCGCCGAGGGGGACGAGGTGAAGGCCGGCCAGGCGCTCGTCATCCTCGAGGCGATGAAGATGGAGAACCAGATCTGCGCCGAGGGCCCGGGCCGCGTCGAGCGCGTCCTCGTCGCCCCCGGCGTCACCGTCGAGGGCGGCCAGGTCCTGGTGGTCGTGGCGTAGCCACCGGAGAGACGGGGCCGGGAACAGAAGAGACGTGGTCCGTGGTCCCAGAACGACAACGGCAATGGGTCCTAGCGGGTGCCTTTGTCGTCACCCCTGCGAAAGCGGGGGTCCAGCGCTCCGCCGGCGCGACGGCCACGACCTGGATGCCCGCGTCCGCGGGCATGACGGCATCCAAGGGCCGGCACTCGAGAGGCGGCGTGGAAACGGGGGATAGCCCCGGTTTTCTGGCTCGAACCTGTGGGCCGGGCGCCTCGCCTGCCCGTCGGTGGGTCAGAACCTTCCGGCGAGGGAGGTCGCGTAGCCGGTGAGCTCGGCGTAGCCCTCGCCGGCGACGGAGCCGGTGACCGCGACCGGCCCTTCCCAGTAGATCGTCCCGGTCGAGCGGCGGGCGTCGAGCTCGGCGTCGGCGATCTCGGGGCGCACTTCGAGGTCGAGGCCGGCGGACGGCACGGTGACGCGGGCGCGCGCCGGGTAACGCGCGCCGCTACGGGGGCTCGTCCACCAGGTGAGGGGAACGACCGTGAATTCGCCCGCTTCCAGGCGGCGCGTGGAGCCGTCGCGCGCGACGAGCGTTCCGCCCGACTCCGGCGCGGCGCTGCCGTCCGCCCGCCGCAGCCGGTAGAGCATCAGATCGCGGCCGTCGGCCAGGCGGAGGCCGAGCCAGTCCCAGCCGACGACGTTGGGGCCGAGCTGGCTCGTCCCCCACTCGTGGTCGAACCACGCTTCGCCCTGGACGGCCACGGACCGTCCGCCCACGTCGAGAGTGCCGCGCGCCGCCAGTTGCGGGTAACTGACGTACACGGAGGCGTTCCCGGCTCCCGGCCCCTTGCGGGAGAGGCCGGCGTCCCCCTCGAGGACGAGCCGGCGCGACGGCGCGAGCTCGAGGCGCAGGCCGATGGCGGCGTCCCGGTCGCCGGCGGCGAGGGTCAGCGTGCCGTCCGGAGCGCGCCGCATCGCCCAGTCGTCGAGGACAACGCCGAGGTCGCCCTCGGCCGCCGCGGCGAGGCCGTCGATGCGGCGGACGCGCTCGGCGAAGCGCATGCGGCCGGCGGCGATGTCGGCCACGGCGAGGTTCGCGGCGAGGACCTGCCGGGCGCGCAGCGCGGACTCCCCCGGCGCCGGCGGGCCGGGCTCGATCCCCTGGCGGAAGAACGTGAGCTGGACGCCGTAACGCCGGCCGCCCGCGTCCGCAAGCTGCCCGGTGACGTACCACCACTCGGTCCGGAACGCCGGGTGGGCGCCGTGGTCGCGGGGAAACTGCAGCGCGGGGGGCGCGCTCACCGTCTGCCAGACCGCGGCGGCGAGCGCCGGCGCGCCAAGGAGGAGGGCGAGCGCGCGCGGCACGCTACCCCTCCTCCCGCAGGGCGTCGCCCGGGTGCATGCGGGCGGCGGCGAGCGCGGGGGCGACCCCCGCCAGCAGGCACGCCGCCGTCACCAGCGCCGCGGTGACGGCGATCGAGCCCCAGTCCGGCAGGAAGCGCAGCGTCCACCCGAACGACTGCACGTTGACCACCTTCACGAGCACGAGGCCGATCCCGAGGCCGGTCGCGAGGCCGGCCGCGGCCCCGGCGAGGCCGAGCAGCGCCGCCTGGCCCGCGACCACGCCCGCCACCTGGCCGCGCGTGCCCCCGAGCGAGCGCAGCAGCGCGAGGTCGCGGCGGCGCTCGCCCAGAAGCGCGAACAGCACGGTGAGGACCGCCAGAACCGCGACCCCTGCAGCCACGGTCTGCAACGCCCGGGTGATCGCGAAGGTGCGGTCGAAGATCGCCACGATCTCGGCCCGCAGCTCGCGGTTCAAGAGCGCCTCCACGAGAAAACGCCCGTCAAGGGCGCCGAGGAGGCGTTCGCGGGCGGCGCGGGGGTCCGCCCCCGGCGGCAGGAACAGCGCCAGGTCCTGCGGCCCGTCGTCGGGGTAGACGGCGAGGAAGTCGGCGTCGTCGATCACCACCATCCCCTGGGGGTGGGAGTAGTCGTAGAACACCCCCTCGATGCGGCGGGTGAGCGCCCCGCCCGGGACGCCGAGCGTGATCGTGTCGCCCTCCCGGACGTGGAATCGGGTCGCGAACGGCTCGCCGACCACGGTGGCGTGGCGCGCCAGCGCCGCCGCGAACACCGCGCGCGAGTCGCGGCCGTCGCGGAACGTGACGCCGCCGCGGCGGGCGACGACCGGGAACGCGCCGCCTGAAAGCGCCACCTGCTGCCCGCGGAACGTGGCCGCCGCGGTGTGGAACGGGTCCACGGCGTCCTTGCCGAAGAGCCGCTCGGCGACCCGCACCACTTCGGGGTCGAGCCGCCCGACCTGGACGCCGGTGTCGGCGGCGAGCGGCCGCACCCAGATGTCGGCGCGCATCCCCTGGTTCGCCCAGTCGATCACCGTGGCGCGGAACGAGTGCACCATCGTGCCGATCGCCACCGCGAGCGCGACCGCCACCCCGACGGCGCCGGCCGCCCAGCTCGCGCGGCGGCGGCCGGCGGCAAGCGCCGCGATCGCCAGGCGGACCGGCGTGCGTTCCGCGGCGCGGGCGAGCGGCGCGGCGGCGCGGCGGGCGAGAAGGTCGAGGAGCGGCGAAGCGCTGACGAGCAGCACGCCGAGCAGCGCCAGGCTGGCGAGGAGCGCGGCCACCGGCAGGTCGTGCCACGCGGGCGCGCGGGCGAGAGCCACCGCCACCGCGGCGAAGGCGAATGCCAGCATCGCGGCGCGCCGCCGCGAGGGGCGGCGGAGGAACTCCGGCTGCTCGCCGGCGAGCCCCTGCAGCGGCGGCGTGCGGACCGCCTCGACGAGCGGCAGCGCCGCGGCGAGCAGGGAGGTGCCCACCCCGACGACGACGCCGGCCGCCGCCAGCCACAGCGGCAACCGGATCTCGGTGGCGGGGATGCCGCGCACCACCGCGGCCACCGTGGAGCGCACGCTGGCGAGCGCCGCGCGGGCGCCGAGGACGCCGCCCGCGACGCCGAGGGCGCCGCCCGCAACGCCGATGGCGGCCGCCTCGACCAGCACGACCCGCGCGAGCTGCGCTCGGGAGGCGCCGAGGGAGCGCGCCAGGGCGAGCACGCCGCGCCGCTGCACGACCGACGTCGCGAGGGTGGTGGCCACCAGCACCGCGCCGACGAACAGCGAGACCCCCGAGAGCGCGGTCAGGTTGAACTCGAGGGCGCGGACCATGCGCGAGGTCGCACTCGCCCGTGCGCGCGGCTCCTCGACGGTGACCCCCGCGGGGAGCAGGCGGCGGGCCTCGGCGGCCAGGGTGGCCTCGTCCACTCCGCGGCGGGGGACGAGCTCGATGCGGTCGAGCCGGCCGAGACGGCCGAACAGCTCCTGCGCGAGCGCGATGTCCACCACCACCACGCGGTCCCAGGCGGAGCCGAACCGCCGCGGCGAGAACGTGCCCGCCACCGTCAGGGTTTCGCGGCGGGCGCGCACGGAAAGCTCGATGCGGTCGCCGGGGCGCAGCCCCAGACCGGCGGCGAGGCGCGCCGGCAGCAGCAGCCCCCGGCCGGTCAGCAAGGACTCGATCTCCTGCGAGGAGGGCAGTGCGGTCGCCGCGGGTTCGATGGCGCGGACCTGGTCGTCGAGCAGGAGGTCCACCCCCAGCACGCGGACGGCGTCCCCGAGCGCCGGCAGCAGGGCGATCTCCTCGATCACCGGCGCCACCACCGCGTCTCCGGTGAGCGGCCGCAGCCGCCCGAGGAGCGCCTCGGGCACGCCGTCGGGGCCGGTCACCTCGAGGCGGGCGCGGCCCGCCACCTCCTCGACCCCCTGCTCGAGCGCCGCCACGGCGGCGCGGCTCGCAGCCACCGTGGCCACCAGCGCCGCAATTCCGGCCGCCACGCCGACCACGGTCGTGAGCAGGCGGAGCGGCCGCCGCCGGGCGGGCCGCACGACGAGGGTGCGCAGCAGCACAGCTAGGGCGCCTCGATCGCGCCGTCGCGCATTCGGATCACGCGGTCGGCGGCGGTGGCGATCGCCTCGTCGTGGGTGGCAAGCAGGAGCGCGCTCCCCTCCTCGCGGCGCAGGCCGTCCATCAGCCGCAGCACCGCCGCGCCCGACGCCGAGTCGAGCGCGCCGGTCGGCTCGTCGGCGAGCACCACCGAGGGGCGGTGCACGAGCGCCCTGGCGACGGCGGTACGTTGCTGCTCGCCGCCGGAGAGCTGCCCCGGGAAGTGGTCCTTGCGGTGCGTCAGGCCGACGCGCCGGATCAGCTCGAGCACCCGCGCGGAATCCCTGCCGCCGTCGAGCGCGAGCGGGAGCGCGATGTTCTCCTCGACGGTGAGGTGGGGCATCAGGTGAAACGACTGGAACACGATCCCGGTGGAGTGACGGCGCGCGCGCACGAGGACCGCCTCGCCCGCCGTCGCGAGGTCGGCGCCGTCCACGATCACCGCCCCCGAGTCCGGGCGATCGACACCGGCGATGAGGTTGAGCGTCGTGGACTTGCCGCACCCCGACGGGCCGACCAGCGCGACCATCTCGCCGCCGGCCAGCGTGAGCGAGACGTCGCGCAGGGCGTGAACGAGCTCGTCGCCGCGGCGGTAGCTCTTGCTGACCTCGATCAGCTCGACGACGGCGACCATGGCGGCAGTCTAGAACGTCGCCGGGTGCGCGTCGCCCCCGGCCGCCCGCCGGAGCTCCTCCTCGAGGTCGCCCAGGGTGGCGAGGCGCGCGATCCCCGGTTGCAGCCCCGCGAGGAGCGGCGCGCCGGCGCCGCCGATCCAGAGCGCCACGGCGTCCGGGAGCGCCGCGCGCAGCCGGTTGAGCTGTCTCGCTGTGGTGGGGAGCGCGGTGTGCGGCGTGACGGAGATCCCGACCGAGAGGGGGTCGAGCCGTGCCGCGGCGCTCGCGATCTCCGCGGCCGGTGTCTGAGCTCCGAGGATGCGCACGCGCCGGCCGGCGAGGGCGGTCACCAGCGCCGCGGCCTGGAGCCCGATGGTGTGGCGTTCGCCGGGGAGGGTGGCGAGCAGGACGGGCCGGCCCTGGGCGTCGTGCTCGAGCGGCGCCCGCAACGTGCGCAAGGTGTCCTCGACGATCTCGGAGAGGAAGTGCTCGTGCCTGATGTCGAGGTCGCCGGCAGCCCACGCGCCGCCGACCTCGCCCGTGAGCGGCAGCAGCCTCTCGCGCAGGAACGCCCGCACACCCATGCTCGCCGACGCCCGGGCGAGGGCGCACGCGATCCCCTCGCGGTCGAACTCGCGGGCTTTGTCGAGGATCCCGGCCGCCCACGCCGCCGCGCTGTCGGTCTCGGGCAGCGAGGCCCCGAGGAGCTCCCGCAGCCGCTCGTGCGGCAGCGGGACCACGTCGCCGGCGCGGTGGCCGAGACCGATCGCCCGAGCGATCAACCGGAGGCGGGCGACCTGCTCGTCCGTGAACCGGCGGTGCCCGGACGGCAGCCGCACCGGCTGAGGGAACCCGAACCGGCGCTCCCAGGCGCGCAGCGTGTGCGGCCCGATCCCGGTGCGGCGCGCGACCGCGGCCATCGGCCACAGCGGCGGTTGCCCGGCCGCGGCGACGACCCGCGCCTTCATTTGCCGGGCGTCCCGCCCGCGAGGCCGGACAGGCCCGCAACGTCGGGACGCAGGCCCGCGAGTGCCTCTGGGATGCGCACGCTCTCACCGGCCGGTGATCGGCCGGAAGCGCTGGGAAGCGTGCGCCCGACGACGGTGGGCGCCGAGACGCGCACGGGAGCGTCGTTCTTCACGGTCGCCACAACGGCGGCCACCGCCGCTTTCATTTCCGCCGCGTCGGGTCGTGCGGGTAAGATCGCACAAAGGCACGGCATGGGCACCGCACCCCTGCTCCTCCTCGGCTGGGTCCTGGCGGCCGCGATGATGGCGGCGCTGTGGCTCCTCCAGCGTGCGCGGCGCGACGCCGGCGTCGTCGACGTCGGCTGGGTCGCCGGCCTCGGGCTGCTGGCAATTCTATACGCGGTCGCTCTCGGCGGCGCCCCGCTGCGGCGGGTGCTCGTGGCGGTCATGGCGGGCGCATGGTCGCTGCGCCTGACGTGGCACCTGCTCGCCGACCGGATCGTCGGCAAGCCGGAGGACGGACGCTACCGGACGCTGCGGGCGCGGTGGGGAACGCGGGCGCAGGCGCGCTTCTTCTTGTTCTTCCAGGTCCAGGCCGTGACCGATGTCGTGCTGTCGCTGCCGTTTCTCGTCGCGATGCGCGGCGCCGTCGCGCTGGGCGCCGCCGGACTCGCCGGCGTCGTGGTCTGGGTCGTCGCGGTGCTCGGCGAGGCGCTCGCGGACGCCCAACTGGCCCGCTTCCGCGCCGATCCGGCCAACCGCGGCACGACCTGCCGGGCCGGTCTCTGGCGCGCCTCGCGCCACCCGAACTACTTCTTCGAGTGGCTGCACTGGTGGTCGTACGTGCTGCTGGCCGCGGGCTCGCCGGTGTGGTGGCTGGCGCTCGTCGGTCCGGCGCTAATGCTCTACTTCCTGCTCGAGGTCACGGGGATCCCGGCCACCGAGGCGCAGGCCGAGCTCTCGCGTCCCGACTACGCCGAGTATCAGCGCACGACGAGCGCGTTCGTGCCGTGGTTCCCGAAGAGAAAGGGGACCGGGGACCGGGCTCTGGAGAGACGTGGTCCGTGATCCGTGGTCCGTGGTCAGAGTGAGACGGAGCGCAAGGCACAACGCGTCGCAGCGCCAGGCGTCAGTCCCAGGACTTCAGGCGCGGCCACGCCGACGCGAGCGTCCACCCTTTGGGCTTGCGGCAGACGAAGAGCGTGAAGTGCTCCTGGGCCATGGCGTACTCCTGGCCGATCTCGGCGACCGCCTGGACGTCCTCGAACTCCCGCTCCAGCGCCTCGCGGCGGTCGCCGAGGACGATCATGACGTCGCCGGTGTACCCGCGCGGCCCCCAGTACCAGTAGGTGAGGTGCCCGCTGATCGCCTTGGGGAGCCCGAGCGCGGGGCCGTAGAAGTCGATCGCGCCCGCCTCGCCGTAGTCGTTGGCGAAGATCGCACAGCGCCCGCGCTCGGCGGCCGGCAGCGCGAGGTAGGCCTTGGCCACGGCCTGCGCCATCTCCGGCCAGCCGAAGCGGTCGGCGAACAGTTGCGGCAGCGCGCTCGTCTTGCGGTGCTCGATCTGCGGCGGGTTGACGTGGATCGCCCGCGTGTAGCGCAGGTACGTCGCGGGCGGCAGCAGCGGCATCGCGAGCGGTGCGAGCGCCGCGGCGGCAAGCGCCACAACGCCCGTGGACGCCGGCTTCGCCCATCGCAACCCCGGGTGGGCGAACCACGCCTCGAGCGCCACCGCCCCGGCGGCGAACAGGAGCGCGTAGGCGGGGAGCGGGTAGTACACGCGCCCGTGTACGGCGAGCAGCACCGTTATCGTGACGACGTACGCCAGGCCGAGCGCCCGGTACGGCCGCGCGGACCGCCCGGCGAGCAGCCGCCACAACCCTGCCAGCCAGATCGGGGTCGCGAGCGGCCCCGTCAGGATCGCCTGCTGCGCGACGAATTGCAGCGGCGAGAGCTCGACGTTGCGGCCGCTGCGGCGGATGTTCGCGAGCATCTCGAGGTGGGGGAAGTGGTGCTCGATCATCCACACCAGGTTGGGCAGGAAGATCAGGAAGGCGATCGTGCCGCCCGCCACGAACCAGCGGTTCGCCAGCAGCCGGCGCTCGGGCGTGAGCAGCAGGCCGGCCACGAGGGCGAAGCCGAACAGCAGCATCGTGTCCTTGTTTTCGAGGCCGATCCCCGCGACCAGGCCGAAAACGAGCCACAGCTTCGGGTCGCCGGTCCTAATGGTGCGCAGCAGCGCGAGCGCGCACCCCATCCAGAGCAGTGGCTCGATCGAGTTCATCGAGAGGTAGCTGGAGGCGAGCAAATAGCCGGGCGCCGTCGCGACGGCGAGGGCGGCGAGCCCCTGCGCGAACCGCCTCCCGCCGAGCTCGCGCGCGAGCGCGCCGGCGAGCAGGACGAGGGCGGCGCCGGCGAGCGCCGGGAAGAGCCGGATCGCGAGCATCGAGTCGCCGAACAGGGCGCGCGCGAGCCACGCCTGCGCCGCCGTCAGCGGCGGCATGTCCACGTACCCCCACGCGAGGTGCTCCCCACACGCCAGGAAGTACAGCTCGTCGATGAACAGCCCGTAGACGTTGGCCGCCGCGAGGTGGAGCGCGAGCGTGCCGGCGGCGATCAGACCGACGACGGCCGACCCGCTCCGCCACCGGTGCGCGAGTGCGGAGCGCAGGCCGCCGCCGGTCAACACCTTGGGCTTCCGGCGGCGACGAAGAGCCCGTGGTACTCGGAGAGCTCGGCGGCCCATCGGCCGGGCGTCAGGATGTGGTGGTTGCCGAGCGGACGCTCGAGCAGCTCGCGGGCGCCGGCTCCGAGGCGCAAGAGGACCTGCGTGCGGCAGCGCTCCGGGTTGTCGCCGTTGCCGACGATCTCGGCATCCGAGACGAACAGCTCGCGCAGGTCGGCGCCGCCGACGCGGGCCATGGTGGCGGGCCCCGGTGGGACGTCGCCCGCGATGCCGACGCCCTGCGACGACTCGAAGTGCGAGCGCAGCGAGTAGCGCGATACGAGGCGGCGGGCGATCGTGCAGTGCGCCAGCCACAGCGTGCCGGCCGCCGGGTCGATCGCCTGCGGGTTCGCCATGAAGCCTGGCCCGCCGGTCGTCAGCTGCAGCCAAAGCAGCGTCAGCGCGGCCGGCACGTCGCCCTCGCAGCCCGCCACGATGCCCTCGTCCTGCAGCCACGAGAGCGCCAGGCAGCCGGTCGTGCCGGCCCTGGTCACGAGGTCGAAGCAGCGCACGGTGCACGCGTCGAGGCGGTGGGCGCGGGCGACGGCGCCGAGCGCGACCGTCACGCGCGCGGCGGCATCCAGATCGAGCGGCGACGGCTCGAGGATCGCCTCGGCGTGAGCCGTCACGTGCTCCCTGACGCGCGCCGCCTCGCCGTCGTCGACCGCGCGCATGGCCGCGAACACCTCCTCCATCGGGACGTCGACGATCTCCGGGCCCCACGTCGCCTGGACGAGCTCCGCGGACGGCGTGCTCGCCACCAGCCAGTCGGACGGGGCGCCGATCCGGCCCAGGCGCACGGCGTGAAGGCGCCGGCGCACCTCGAGGTGGCGGGAGAGGCGCGACAGCGACGGGTCGTCGCCGTCGGCGAGCAGGTAGATCCGGCCGCTGCGCCCCCGCTGGCGGAGGCAGCTCAAGACCTCGAGCGCGGCGGGGAGGGAGTTCAGCTCGGTGTGCGCCAGCAGGAAGATCGGTCCCGGCAGCCGCTCGACCGCCGCGAGCGCGAGGTGCTCGCTCCCCCCGGTGACGATGAGCAGGGCGTCCACGGCCTCGCTCTCCCCACTCAGGAAGCGGTGGGCAATCCCGCGCCGGTCGAGCCGCGCAGCGGCACGGCCGATCGCCGCGGCGACCTGGTCCGGCGGGTTGAGCGCCGCGGCAATCGGCCGGATCGTGAGCATCCCGTCGCCGAGGATAGCCCGGTT
>CAVVEO010000034.1:0-81921 GCA_963747245.1 uncultured Acidobacteriota bacterium | reverse complement strand
GCCAGTTCTCGGGCAGTCCGGGGATCTTCTTCGTCCTGGCTGCGGCTCTCGGCCTGGCCACGGCCAAGGGGGAACGCGGCGCGACGCTGCCCTTGCTCGCGCTGCTCGCCCTCTTCCTTGCCTACCAACCGCGCGTCGTGCCGCTGCAGCGCGTGCTGCCTGGTTCGAGTTCGACCGCGTCACCGGCCGCTTCGCCCTGATCTACCCGACGATCCTCGCGCTCGTCAGCCTGGCGGTCCGGGCGGGCTTCTGGAGGCGAACGGCGGGCAAGGCCGCGGTGATCGGGTCGGCGCCGTGCTCGTCGTGGAGGGTGTCACCGCCTACTCGCGCGTCCTCATCAGCCCCGGGGAACTCGTCCCCACCGCTCGTTCGGAACCCACGACGGCGATCGCGGCCGCCCCCGGTGAAGCCGCGATGGAGTGGCCGTTCGCGTCGCCGCCGGCACGGCATCGGCACCGGGGAGCTGTGCCCGTCTACAACGTCCAGGCCGGGCTGTTCGGCCTGCGCCAGCTCCACGGCAAAGATCGTCCGCAGTACTACGGCCGCTCGCACCCGAGCCAGATCGAACCGCTCGTGCGGGCCGGCTGGCCAGCATGTCCTGGCCGGCCCGCCGGGCGGCCGCGGGCGACGGCAGGAGAGAGGTTTCCTCCCCAACGAGTGGGAGTCGCTCGAGAAGTTGTTCCGGCTGGGCGACTTTTCCGGCATCGTGATGTTCCGGGTCCTGCTCCAGCCGGAGACCGCGCTCACCTTTCACCGGGTCGGGCGAGCCGGTCGCCGCCTCCTCGTTCCCGGCGGCGGCCGGATGGAGTTTCTCCTCAAGCCCGCGGCCTGGCGCCGCGCGTGACGTCGCGGGGCAGGCGTCTCCGGCTCGAGCCGACGGCCTTCGCGACCGCGCTCGACATCGACATGACGAGCCCGAGCGCGACCAGCTCCTCGGCGATGGCTGGTCGGCCACGACCGCGCTTCCGCTGGGCCGCGCCGGGGAAGCGTCGCTTCGTTTCAGCATGGATCCGTCGGCGCGGTCGTGGCGGGCTGACCATGTCGAGCTTTCAGCCGCAGCGGATCCTGGTCGAGATCAACGGCACTCCGGTGGGAGCTTCGTCGGCGACGGCACGTCGCCGGGCCTACCAGGTGCCGTGCGGCCGGTCTAATGCGCCACCATGCCGGCTGACGCTCCGGCTCCCGGACGCGCACACGCCGCGGAGCGTTCGGGATGGGAGGGATGTGCGCCTCCTCGGGGCCTCGGTGGCGCGGGTCAGGATCGTTCGCGTCGTCGAATAGGCGAGCAGTGGGCCGGCACGGCGGAAGGTCGCGAGGGCCCGGGGTTCTGACCTATCCGTCCCGGCCGGGAACCCCCGCAGGACCCTGGGCGCCCTCAATGGATCAGCTTGATCGGCTCCGGGGTGAAGCAGACCACGAAGACGGCGAGGCAGACCCAGCCCAGCAAGCGGCGGCGCCAGTCCAGCTCGCCGTGCTCGTCGGGGATCCACGGGTGGCGCACCCGCATCACCAGCGCGATGACCGCCCAGAGCCACCACCCGGCCACCAGAACCCGAGGACCACGAGCACCGCCAGCAGGGGCCACGCCACCCGCCGCTGCCAGCGCCCGAACATGGCGTACGCGACGTGCCCGCCGTCGAGCTGCCCGAACGGGAGCAGGTTGAGGGCGGTGACGAGAAGGCCGAACCACGCCGCAAACCCCACCGGGTGGAGGAGGAGGTCGCCGCCGGGAGGCACGCCGGGGTGGACGAGCCAGGCGAGCGCCTTGAAGGCGAGCGGCTCGCCGAAGATCATCGCGCCCCCGGGAGGGAGCGCCGCGACCGGGGTCGAGAGCGCGATCCCGGCGACGAGCACCGGCAAAGCGACCACGAAGCCGGCGAGCGGCCCGGAGGCGCCGACGTCGAACAGCTCGCGCTTGGTCATCAGGGGCGAGCGGATGCGGATGAACGCCCCGAGCGTCCCGATGCCGAACGGCACCGGCAGGAAGAACGGCAGCGTGGCGTCGAGGCGGTGGTAGCGGCAGGCGACGTAGTGACCCATCTCGTGGGCGAGAAGGATCACCAGCAGCGGGACCGAGAACTCGAACCCGGCCGTGATGACCGCGGGATGGAAGAGGAGGTCCCAGAACGTCCGCGGCTTGAAGCCCGGCGGGAGATCGCCGAACGCGATCCCTCCCACGAGGGTGGTGGACGCGAGGGTGGCGAGGAGCAGGACGGCGTGCAGCCAGACGCGCTGCGGGGGCGGAGGAGAACGGCGAACGACCCCGACGGGGACGCCGTCGGGGCCGATGATCTCCACTTCCAGGCCGGAGTCCGGCACCTAGTCGATCACCCGGAGCGCTTTCCGGGCTTGAAGCGGATCGTCTTACCCGGAGGGATGGCGACCTCAACGCCGGTCTTGGGGTTGCGCCCGATCCCACGCTTGCGGTTCTTGACGAGGAAGACGCCGAAGCCGCGCAGCTCGATGCGCTCACCGCCCGTGAGCGCGTCGCGCATGGCGTCGAACACCGCGTTGACGGCCTCGTTCGCCTTCGCCTGCGAGAGATCCACGGCACCCATGACTTTTCGCACCAGGTCGGCCTTGATCATGCAACCCTCCACCTTCAGCCGCGCAAACCTAGTCCGAGGGCACCGTCTCTGTCAAGCGGGCGCCGGCCCGCACCTTCTGCCGCAGGACCAGGATCTCGATCGCGAGGCCCGCGAGCCGGGCGACCTCCTGGACGAGCGGGATCGAGATGCCGGCCACGCCGCCCGCGCCCTGGTCCAGCCAGAGAAAGGCGACCACCTTGCCCCGCACGCGGACGGGGACCACGACGGCCTCGGTCGGGGTGGGGTCGCCGAGCGCGTCGAGCAGCAGGCCGTTGCCCTCACCGCCGCCGAGCGGCCCGGCGTGGATCTCGACCCCTTTGGTGAGGTTGAGGAAGATCGACGGACGGTCCAGCGGCAGGATCAGGGTGTGGAAGTCCTCGGCGACGATGGCCGCGCCGCGCGCCCGCCACCCCATCACCTTCCCCTGGTGCACCGAGAACAGCGCCACGCGGCACGCGTCGGGGGCGAGGCGGTCGAGAACGAGGTCGGCGGCCTGGTCGCGGTCGGAGGCGTTGGCGAGCGCGTCGGCGAGTCCCGCCGCGTCGGCGGGGGCCGTCGCTCCCTCCGCCCCTGCGATCGGCTGCAACTGCGGAAACGTCGCCGCCAGCGAACTCCGCGCCGGGAGTTCCGGCGCGTCGAGCGCCTGCATCAGCTCCGGCGTCGCCGATTCGAGCCTCCAGAACTGGCGCCACTCCCGGCCGGCCGCGCGGGGCGGTCCGGGCGGCGGCGCCGGAGCGGGGGCCTGGGCGGCCGGCTTCGAGAGGGCGAGGGCCGCCGTGATCGTGGCCTCGGTGGCCACGTGCGGGCGTGGCACCAGGCCGGTCACCCTCGAGATCTCGTCGACGAGCAGGAGGTCGTTGGGGTTCGCCATCGCGACGTCGAGGGAACGCCCCTGACGGGCGAACGGCACGGCGAGGTTGCGCGCGGCAAACGCTTGCGGGATGAGCCCCCGGATCTCCGGCGGGGCCGTGGTGAGCTGCATCGTCGTCGCCGGCGGGCAGCCCGTCTGGCGGGTGAGGGCTTCGAGGAGCTTCCCCTCGTTGAGCAGGCCTAGGCGGACGAGCCAGGTCCCGAGCCGTCCGCCGTGACGCCGGCACGCCTCCAGCCCGCTGCGCAGGCCTTCCGGGGAAATCGCCCCCCGTTCGATGAGAATCTCGCCGAGCCGCTTGGCCACGTTTCGCTCCGGCGGTCAGTATAGCCGGGGCGGCGCCGCGGGATCGCGCCCGTCCGGCTCAAACTCCGGATGGAGGCGCGAGCGCCAGGCACATCAGGAGTGCGTCCTCGCCGTCGGTGTAGTAACGCGGCCGCCGGGCGAGCACTTCGTAACCGAGATTGCGATAGAGCCTGAACGCCCTGCGGTTGGACGGGCGCACCTCGAGCACGAGCGCGCGTGCGTTGGCGTGCTCCGCCTCTTGCCGGGCCTCGGCCAGGAGCATGGTGGCGATCCCCTTGGCTTCGTGGATCGGATGGGTGGCCACCTTGAGCACGTGCAGCTCGTCGAGCTGCCAGCAGGCGAAGAGGTAACCGGCGAGGAACCCGCTCTCGGTGTAGACCACGCGCTGGAAACGCAGCGGCTGGCCGACCTCCTGGATGTAGAGGTGCGACGGCCAGGGATCCGGGAAGACCTCCGCTTCGAGGGCCGCCACGACGGGGACGTCCTCGACCCGGGCGGTGTGGATCAGAAAGCCTTGGGGGAGGGCGGCCATGGCGGTGGGGTCCCGGTGGGCGGCGTTGCCGGGGGCGGTTCGAGGTAGGTCGGGGCGAGCGTTGCCGGATCGGGGTGCGGCTCCGCCGCCAGCAGGATGAGGAGTGCCTCGGCGGTCGAGCGGAGCGCGGCGGCCAGCGGCGTCGCGGGCGGCAGCGCGAACCCTGCCGGAGCGACCACCGGCACGCCCGAGACGGCGAGCGACTCGACGGTCACGGTCCGCGGCTCCCGGGCGGCCGCCAGGCGGCCGCCGGCGCGGGAGAACTCCTGGGCGTACGCGAACCCCCGGCGGGCGGGCTGCACGGCCAGGCACTCGGGAACGTCCGCCCTGGCGGCCTGCGCGAGCAGCGACGAGAAGGCGTGGGCGGGGATGGCGAGGGCGGCCGCGAGGCCCTGTGCGGTGGCGAGCGCCACCCGGACGCCGGTGAACGACCCGGGCCCGCGCGAGGCGACGACGCCCTCGAGCGCCTCACGGCCGATGCCGGCGCCGCGCAGGAGGAGGTCAACCGCAGCCATCACCAACTCCGACCGCGGCGTCTGACCGGCAAGTGCGACGAGCCCGGCGACGCCGGAGGCCGACCCCAGCGCCAGCTCGAGGCGCGGGCCGCACGCGGCGATCGCCAGAACGGTTTTCACCGCGCCAGTCTTGCTTGCCTCGCGCGGCGCGTCAAGGGCGCCGCGCGGCACGCTACAATCCTCGAGGCATGAAACAGACACCGATGCTGCAGCAGTACCTCGAGCTCAAGGCGCAGGTCGAGGACGCCGTGCTGCTGTACCGGCTCGGCGACTTCTACGAGCTGTTCTTCGAGGACGCCGAGAAGGCCTCTCCGATCTTGGGTATCGTCCTGACGAAGCGCCGTCACAACGGCGAGGTCACCTCGCCGATGTGCGGGATCCCGCACCACGCGGTCGCGAGCTACGTCGGGAAGCTGCTCGACGCCGGCCTCAAGGTGGCGATCGCGGAGCAGGTCGAGGATCCCGCAAAGGCGGGCGGGCTCGTGCGCCGCGAGGTGATCCGCGTCCTCACCCCCGGCACGGTGACCGAGCCCGAACTGCTCGGGGACGGCGAGCGGCGGTGGATCGCCGCGGTGCGCGAGGCCGGCGCCGGAGTGGCGCTGGCGTTCCTGGAGGCCGCATCCGGCGAGTTCGGCGGTGCGGCGTGCGCTTCCCGCCGAGAGGCCGAGGAGCTGCTGGCCCAGTTGCGCCCCCGGGAGCTCCTCGTGCCCGACGGCTTGGCAGCCAACGGCTTTGCGGCCGCAGGCGGTCCGCTCGTGAGCGTGCGGCCGCCGTCGTGGTTCGACCCGGGGCGCGGGGAGGAGTCGCTCCGTCTCGCCCTCGGCGTCGGCTCACTGCGGGCGTTCGACCTCGCGCCGGGCGACCCTCTCGTCGGCGCCGCCGGCGCCATCCTCGAGTACGTGCGCACGACCCAGGGGGGGATGCCCCGCCACCTGCGCGGTTTCGAGCGCCGCAGGCCGGGCGGCGATGTGGTGCTCGACGCCGCGGCGGTCAGGAACCTCGAGATCCTGCGCGACGCCTCCGGGGACCGCCGCGCGAGCCTCGCCGGGGTGCTGGATTCGACCGTCACCGCGATGGGAGCGCGCCTGTTGCGCGACTGGCTCGTGCGGCCGCTCGCGAACACCGTTGCGGCCGCGGCGCGACACGACGCGGTGGCGGCGTTCGTCGAGGGGCCGGCGCGGCTCGCGGTGGTGCGCGAACTCGCCGGGCAGGCCGGCGACCTCGAGCGGATGGCCTCGCGGCTCGGTCTGTCCCAGGCGCGGCCCGGCGAGCTCGCGGCGCTGCGCGCGGCGCTGGCGGTGCTGCCTGACATCCGGTCCGAGCTTGCGGCCTCGCCGAGCCAGCTCCTGGCGGCGCTCGGCGCGGCCACCGACCCGCTCGAAGACCTGAGGGCGGACCTCGCGGCCACGCTCGCCGAAGAGCCGCCGGCGCTGTTCGGTCCCGGCACCATCCGGTCCGGCGCCGACCGCGACCTCGACGAGAGCCGGGGCCTCGCCCACGGGGCCAAGGAGGTCCTCGGAGAACTGGAGGCGCGCGAGCGGGCCCGCAGCGGGATCGGCAACCTGCGCATCCGCTACAACCGGGTGTTCGGCTACGCGTTCGAGGTCTCGAACAACAACCGCGACCGCGTCCCGCCCGACTGGGTGCGCCGCCAGACGCTCGCCGGGGCGGAACGCTTCGTGACCGCCGAGCTCGAGGGACTGGAGCGCCGCATCACGAGCGCCGAGGCGCGCGCCGGCGAGCGGGAGCGGGAGCTGTTCGCGGCGCTCCTCGAGCGCTGCGCCGCGCGCGCCGGCCGTCTCGCCGCGACCGCCCGGGCGCTCGCCGCGGTGGACGTGCTGGCGTCGTTCGCCCAGCGCGCCCGCCACGCGGACTACCGCCGCCCGCGCCTGGTCGAGGGCGCGCGCCTGCGCCTGGTCGGCTCCCGGCATCCGGTAGTGGAAGAACTCGTCCGCTCCGGGTTCGTCCCCAACGACGTTGAGCTGGACGGCGAGCGCCGCCAGATCGTGCTTCTGACCGGACCGAACATGGGCGGCAAGTCCACCTACCTGCGCCAGGTCGCGCTGGCGGTGATCATGGCGCGCGCGGGGTCGTTCGTCGCCGCCGAGGAAGCCGAGATCGGCGAGATCGACCGCGTGTTCACCCGCGTCGGCGCCGCGGATGACCTGGCGCGCGGCGAGTCCACGTTCATGGTCGAGATGACCGAGGTCGCGGGCATCCTCCGCCACGCCACCCGGAACTCGCTGGTGATGCTCGACGAGGTCGGGCGCGGCACCGCGACGTTCGACGGGCTCTCGATCGCGTGGGCGGTGGTGGAAGCGCTCCACGGCCCGATGGGGGGAGGGGGCGGCCCGTTGGTTCTGTTCGCGACGCACTACCACGAACTCACCGACCTGGCCGACCGCCTCGGCCGCGTCGTGAACGCGTCGGTGGCGGTGAAGGAGTGGCAGGGCAACGTGCTCTTCCTCCACCGCGTGGTGGCCGGGCCGTCGGACCGCTCGTACGGGATCCACGTCGCGAAGCTCGCGGGCGTGCCCGAGCCCGTGTGCCGCCGGGCCGGCGAGGTGCTCCGCCAGATCGAGCGGCAGGAGCTCAAGGTGATCGAGGCGGCGGTCCCCGGCCCGCAGCACGTCCAGCTCGATCTGTTTCCGGAGCCTGAGAACGCGGTGCTCGACCGCCTCCGGAGCGCCGACGTCGACCACCTGACGCCGGTCGAGGCGCTCAACCTGCTGGCCCGGCTCAAGCGCGAGGCCGAGCGGTGAGCGCGTTCCTCGTCTGCGGCGTCGCGGGGCCGGAGCTGGACGCCGGCGAGCGCGCGCTCCTGGAGGAGCTGCGCCCGGGCGGCGTCGTGCTGTTCGCCAGGAACGTCGCCGGGCCCGAGCAACTCGCCGCCCTCTCTCGCGAACTCCTGGCGCTGCCGTCGCGGCCGTACCTGGCGGTCGACCTCGAGGGCGGGCGCGTCAACCGCCTCGCGGCCCTCACCGGTCCGCTCCCGGCGGCCGCGGATGCGGCGCGAGCGGGGCTCGCCGCCGTCCGGGCGCTTGCCGAGGCGGCGGCGGCGGCGTGCGCCCACTTCGGGATCGGGGTGGACTTCGCCCCGGTCGCCGACGTCGCCCGGCCGGAGGGGTGGCTGGGGGCGGAGGCGCGCTGCCTGGGCGCCTCGGTCGCCGCCGTGACGCGCGCCGCCGCTGCCTACCTCGACGGGCTCGAGAGCTTCGGCGTCGCGGGGTGCCTCAAGCACTACCCCGGGCTCGGCTCCGGCGCGGTGGACTCGCACCGGGAGCTGCCCCTGCTCGACGACGCGGCGGCGGCGGACGCGGAGGTGTTCCACTCGCTGCTGACGCCCGCCCGCGCGGTGATGGTGGCGCACGCACTCGCCCCCGCGCTCGGCGACGGCGCGTGCCCCGCCTCGCTTTCGCGCACCGTGGTCGGCCGCTTGCGGCGGCTCGCGACCGGGCCGGTCATCGCCGACGACCTCGAGATGGGGGCGCTCGCCGCCCACGGCAGCGTCCCGGAGCGGGCGGCCGCGGCGTTGGCGGCGGGGTGCGACCAGGTGCTGGTGTGCAACGCGCTCGATGCGCGCGCCGCGGTGGTCGGACACGTGGAAGGCGCGGCCCGCCGCGACCCGGCGCTGGCCTCGGCGCTGCGGCTGTCCGCGGCGCGGACGGCGGGGTTCGGGCGGCGGGAGCTCGCAGACGTCCCGTGGGCGAGCGTCTGCGAGTTGGCCGATTCCGCGCGGCGCCTCGCCGGGGACGGACGATGAAGAGGGCCGCGGTGCTGCTCTCGGGCGGCCTCGACTCGGCCACCGCGGCCGCGTGGGCGCTCGCCGCCGGGTTCGAGGTGGCGGCGCTGTCGGTGGACTACGGGCAGCGCCACCGGCACGAGCTCGTTGCCGCCCGGCGGGTGGCGGCGGCGCTCGGGATCGCGGACCACCGCGTGGTGAACGTGGACCTGCGTGCAATCGGGGGGTCGGCGCTCACCGCCGAGATCGAGGTGCCCAAGGACCGCGCCGAGATCGGCGGCGACGTGCCGGTCACCTACGTGCCGGCCCGCAACACGGTCTTCCTGGCGTTGCTCACCGGGTTCGCCGAGGTCCTCGGCGCGCGCGACCTCGTGATCGGGGCGAACGTGCAGGACTACTCCGGGTACCCCGACTGCCGGCCCGAGTTCCTGCGGGCGTTCGCCCGGGTGGCGGACCTCGGCACGAGGGCCGGCGTGGAGGGCGCCCGCTTCGCCGTGCACGCGCCGCTGCTGCACCTCTCCAAGGCCGGCATCGTCCGGTTGGGAGCGGGCCTCGGCGTCGACTACGCGCTCACGCTCTCGTGCTACGACCCGCCGGATGCGTTCGTGCACTGCGGCCGCTGCGACGCGTGCCGCCTGCGCCGGGCCGGTTTCATAGAGGCCGGCGTGTCCGACCCTTCGACCTACGCCTCGATTGCCTGAGCCTGCCGCCGCGTCGGACCCCCGGCGTGCGGCGCGCATCCTCCCGCACGGCGCTCAGCGGCGCCCGATGCGGCGCTCGATCTCGTCGTGCGGCACGCGCAGCACGATCGGGCGGCCGTGCGGGCAGCGGTGCGGGTCGGCGACGTTGGCGAGGTCGGCGAGCAGGCGCTCGGCCTCGGCGCGGGCGAGGGGGCGGTTCTTCTTGATCGCGGCCTGACACGCGAGTGAAGCCGCGGCGCGCTCCCGCACCCCTCCGCCGGGCGCGGCGGCGTCCGCGAGGTCGGCCAGCAGGCGTCGCACAAGGTCGGAGGCCCGGGCCGCCGGCAGCGGGGCGGGAACGCCGATGACGCGGACGCTCGCCCCCGACGTCACCTCCAGCTCGAGACCCAGCGCTTCGAGTTCCGGGCCTGCCTCCGCCGCCAGCGCCGCGAGCGCGGGGGTGAGCTCGACGATCTCCGGGAGCAGCAGCCCCTGGACCGACGGTCGCGACCGCTGGTCGAGCAGGCGCTCGAAGAGCACGCGTTCGTGCGCGACGTGCTGGTCGATGAGCACGAGAGCGTCGCCGTCCTCGAGCAGGAGGTAGGTGTCGCGGTACTGGCCGATGTAGCGGCCCCATCGGGTCGCCGGAGGCGGCCCAGGCGCGGCCTCCTGCACCCGCGGCGAGCCGGGGAGCTCCACCTCGGGATAGGCGGGACGCTCGAGCGGAAGCCACCGGCCGGACGAGGAAGCCGCCGGCACGGTCACCACGCGGCGGACCTCCACCGGGCCGTGCAACGTCAGGCGGGCGGCGGCCAGCGCCTGCGTGACGGCGCCAATGACGCGGCCGGGATCGGCGAACCGCACCTCCGTCTTGGCGGGGTGCACGTTGACGTCGACGTCGGCGGCGGGCAGCTCGATGGCGAGGTACGCGTCGGCCTCGGCCGCCCCGGACGGGCCCCGGAGGGCGCGGTTGACGGCACCGGCGAGCGCGCGGTCGCGCACGACGCGGCCGTTGACCGCGAGCACGATCTCGCGCCCGCCGCCGGGCGGCAGCAGGACCCCCGTCACCCTCACGGAGCCTGCGCCGTGCCGCACCGGTCGGGCCTGGCGGGCGCGGAGGGCGCCGGCGAGGTCGGGCAGGCGTTGTTCGAGGCTGCCGGCAGGGGGGAGGCGGAGGAGCGTGCGCCGGCCGTGCTCGAGGGTGAAGCCGACCGCGGGCATCGTGAACGCGAGGCCTGCGACGGCCGCGACCGCGTGCCGCAGCTCGGTCGCCTCGGAGCGCAGGAACTTCAAGCGCGCCGGCAGCCGGGCGAAGAGATCGCGCACGGTCACGGCGGTGCCGCGCGGGCGGGCGCACGGGCCCGCCGTCAGGATGCGGCCGAACTCGACCTCGACCCGCGTGCCGAGGCCGTCGGCGGTCGCGGTTTCGAGGAGAAGGTGGGACGCGGCCGCGATCGAGGGCAGGGCCTCGCCGCGGAACCCCAACGTGGCGATCTCCGCGAGGTCGTCAGGGGTGGCGATCTTCGAGGTGGCGTGGCGCTCGAGGGCGAGGAGAGCGTCGTCGGAGTCCATGCCGCAGCCGTCGTCCTCGACGGCGATCAGCTGGCGTCCGCCGGCTTCGAGGCGGACCGCGACGGCGCGGGCGCCGGCGTCGAGGGCGTTCTCGACCAGCTCCTTCACGACCGAGGCCGGCCGCTCGACGACCTCGCCGGCGGCGATCAGGTTGATGAGGGCGTCCGGCAGGAGGCGGATGCGGGGCACGCGGTGAAGGTACACGAGGGCGCGGCGGGTGGGAAGGGTCACGGGCGGAAGTGCGTAGAATGACGGCTGAGGAGGCGCCGTGGACTTCGATTTCTCAGAACAACAGAAGATGGTGCGGGACATGGTGCGGGCGTTCGCCAGTGAAAGGTTGCGGCCGGGGGCGGGGGCGAGGGACGCGAGCGGGGAGTTTCCCGCGGAGATCTTCCGCGAGCTCGGGGAGCTGGGCTTGCTGGGGATGATGACGCCGGAGGCGTACGGCGGGGCCGGGATGGAGACGTTGGCGTACCTGCTGGCGGTCGAGGAGATCGCCCGCGCCGACGCGAGCGTCGCGGTCGGGGTGTCGGTCACGAACTCCGTTTGCCAGTGGCCGATCGCGCATTTCGGGAGCGAGGAGCTCAAGCGCCGGGTCCTGCCGCCGCTCGCGCGCGGCGAGGCGCTGGGCGGGATCATGCTCACGGAACCGGGCGCCGGTTCCGATCTCGCCTCGCTGCGCACGACGTACCGGCGCGACGGTGACCGTTTTCTCCTTTCCGGGTCGAAGGTGTGGATCACCAACGCCGGCATCGGGACGTACTTCGTCGTGCTGGCGACGCGGGACGCCGCGCTCGGGGCGAAGGGGATCTCGGCGTTCGTGCTCGACGCCCGCCAGCCGGGCGTGCTCGTGCAGCCGCGGGAGAAGAAGATGGGGTTGCGCTCCTCGGTGACGGCCGCGGTGATGCTCGAGGAGGCCGCGGTGCCGGCGGCCGACGTTCTCGGCAACGAAGGGGAGGGGATGAAGGTCGCGCTCGCGACGCTGGATCACTCCCGCCTCGGGATCGCGGCGCAGGCGATCGGGGTCGCTCAGGCGGCGCTCGACGAGGCGCTCACGTACGCCAGGCAGCGCGAGCAGTTCGGCCGGCCGATCATCGAGCACGAGGCGGTCGGGTTCCGCCTGGCCGACATGGACGCCGAGCTCGAGGCGGCGCGGTGGCTGACCTACCGGGCGGCGTGGCTCTCCGAGCGCCCGGGGCGCCTGAGCCGGACGAGCGCGCAGGCCAAGCTGGTGGCGAGCGAGACCGTGAACCGGATCGTGGCGGCGGCGGTGCAGTTGCACGGCGGTTACGGCTACTCGCGCGAGTTCGCCGTCGAGCGTCTCTACCGCGACGCTCGCGTGACGACCATCTACGAGGGCACCAGCGAAGTGCAGCGCATGGTGATCGCGAGGGCGCTGCGGGGCATGGTCACGACGGCGACGGATTGAGCGCGCCGCGCCGGGGAGGGGCCGGAGGTCGCTCCGGGCCCGCCCGCCGGCGCGCAACGGGTCACTTGTCTTCCACCTTGATCGAGATCGACTTCGGCTTGGCTTCCTCGCGCTTCGGGAGCGTGAGGTAGAGCACGCCGTGCCGGTAGCTCGCGTGGACCTTCTCCGGGTCCACGTTGGTCGGCAGGCTGAACGAGCGCTCGAACGAGCCATACGCGCGCTCGACCCTGTGGTAGGTCTCCCCCTCGACGGCCTTCTCGAAGGTGCGGCTGCCCTTCAGGGTGAGGACGCCGTTGTCCACCGACACGTCCACGTCCTTCGGGTCGAGGCCCGGCAGTTCGGCCGAGATCTCGAGCGCGTCCTTGGTCTCGCGCACGTCCACGGCCGGCATCCAGCTGCCGGAGATGTAATCCTCTTCGGGCCGGTGGGTCTGGCCCCACACGTCGTTGAAAACACGGTTCATACGGTTCTGCAAGGTGGCGATCTCACGGATCGGGTCCCAACGGACGATGGTGCTCATGGCGGTTTCCTCCTTGTTCAGGGCCCCATCTCGGGGTCCGGGGATAATCTAATACCTTAGCTTCAACTTGTCAAGTCCAACGACGCATCGTGTAGCAGGATCTTAGTGCTATTGGCTAAAATGAGGAAACGCCTCCCGGCGCGGCTCGCGGCGTGGGAAAATGCTTTCCAAGCCTTTGAGTGGAGGGAGGGTCTCGAATGCTCGCGATGCTCGTCGCCCTCGCCGCCGCGGCGACCCCGCCGCTGGCGTTGCGCGTTGAGGTGCAGCCCCTGGGCAGGGGACCGCAGGGGACCGTCGTGGGCGTCGCGATCCAGGTCGCGCCGGAGGACCTCAGACGCGCGGGCGAGAGGCTGCGGGTTTCGCTCGCCTTGGTGCACGGCGGCGCCACCGTCGACGCCGGAGACGCCGTCGTCGACGTGCAGCCCGATGGCAGCGCCGTCGTATACCGCGATTGGCCCGTTGGCGAGGCTGAGCTGCGGCTTCAAGTCGCGAGCCTTGACGGCGCCGCGCGCGGCGGGTGGTCTGGGCCGGTCGTCGTGCCCGAGATGGCGCAGCGGTTCGAGCCGGCCGCGGGGTCGGCGCCCGATGCGGCCGCGCTGGCGCCGTCCCCACCCGAGAGCGGCGCCGTGCACTTCAAGCCCCCGGTGCGGTCGGGCGGGATCGAGGGGCTCGAGCTGGAGGTCGAGGCGCCGGCGGCCACGGCGAGGGTCGAGTTCTACCGGGACGGGCAGCTGCTCTTCCAGCGCCGGCGCCTGCCGTGGACGGTGGCCGTGGCGCTCGGCAAGACCGCGGCCAGGACCACGGTCAAGGCGATGGCGTACGCCGCCGACGGGAGCTTCCTTGGGGAGGACGCCCTCGTCCTCAACGCGGCGGGGGGCCGGATCCCGGTCGAGATCTTGCTCGGGCCCGAGCCGGCGGCGGGCGAGGGGCGCCGGGTGACCGTGGCCGTCGGGGGCCGGTCGCGGCTGGCGGAGGTGGTGCTGCGGGCCGACGACCGGGCGATCGCCCGTTGGACCGAGTGCCCGTGCGTCGCGTCGGTCCCGGCCGCGACGATGGCGGGGACCAAGGTCCTGTCGGCCGACGCGACCGGCCTGGACGGGCTGCGGGGGAACGCCGTCAAGGTCCTCGGCGCCACCGGCTACCAGGAGGCGGTGCGCGTCGAGGCGGTCGAGCTCCCGGTGACCGTGCTGGATGGCGACGGCAAGCTCGTCGCCGGGCTCCCGCAGGCCTCGTTCAAGGTCTTCGAGGACGGCGTCGAGGTCCCGCTCGACTCGTTCTCCACGACCGCCGATCTGCCGTTGGCCCTCGGGATCCTGGTCGACACCTCCGGCTCGATGCTCCCGGTCTTCGCGGGGGTCCGCGAGGCGGTGGCCGGCTTTGCCTCGCAGCTGCTGCGGCCCGGCGACCACTACTTCCTGATGACGTTCTCGTTCGAGCCGAAGCTCCAGGTCGAATGGAGCGGCGATCCGCAGGGGCTCGCCGGCGCGCTGGGGCGGGTCACGCCGGACGGCGGCACCTCGCTGTACGACGCGGTCGTTCGCGCGCTCGAGCTGTTCCGCGGTCGCCGCGGCCGCTCGGCGCTGGCCTTGCTCTCGGACGGCGACGACACGACCTCGCGCACGCCCTGGGCCGCCGCGCTGCGCTACGCGAAGACCGCGCGCGTGCCCGTGTACACCATCGGCTACGGGATCTCGAAGCTCGAGTTCGGCGTCCGCAGGCAGCTCGAGGACCTCGCCGGGGCGACGGGCGCGGACGTGTTCTACGTGGCGAAGAAGGGCGGAGAGCTCGCGGGGGTCTATCGCCGCATCGATCAGGAGCTGCGCGCCCAGTACCTGCTCGCCTACCCCTCGCCGTCCACGCGCGGGCCGGACACGTTCCGGAAGGTCCGCGTCGAGGTCGCCGGCCGGGGACTCACGGCCCGCACGATCGCGGGCTATTACCCCGTCGAGTGAGCACTGCGCCGACGGTCCCGACTCGTCATACCCGGTGACGGCGGCGAGCCGCCGTGGGCGACCTCCGTGTCAACGGCCGCCCCCGCTGTGCGTCTCTTCCGCCAGGGAGGGCACGGACGATGAGGCGGAGCGCCCTGGCGCCGCTGGCGGTGACGATCGGCTTGGTGTTGCTCGCGGGGTGCGCGGTGCGGTTGGTGGTGCCGGGTCCTCCTCCGGCGCCGCTCGTCGAGGTGCGGGGGGTGGTGCCGGGCCCGGGTCACGTCTGGATCGGAGGCCATTGGTCGTGGGGACCCCGTTGGGTGTGGGTCGCGGGATCGTGGGTCGTGCCTCCGCACCCGCGTGCCGTCTGGGTCCCCGGACATTGGCGCCGGGTGGTGGGAGGGTGGCGGTGGGTCCCCGGCTCCTGGCGCTGACCGCCGCGGGCCGCCCGGAGGCCTGCCGACGGCCTGAAGCCCGACGTCTGACCGATATCAGAAATGAGCGACGTAGAGCCGCCAGCCGCCGAGGCCGGCAAGCCCCGCGCCGAGCGCCACGAGGACGATCCCCATCACCCGAATGACGAGGGCTTCGGCGCGCTGCGGCAAGAGTTTGGAGCCGCGGCCGAACGCCCACAGCAGCGGCACGTACCACGCGACGACGCCGCCGACGAGCGCACCCAGCATCCATGCCAGGCCCGAGGCGCCGTGGGCGCGCGCCGCCTCGACGAACGCGAGGCCGGCCGTGACCCACCAGATCCAGTAGTGCGGGTTGGCCGCCGCCACCACGAGTCCGAGCAGGAAGCTGCTCAGCGCCTTGCGCTCCTCGACGTTGTCGAGCGCCGGCCGGCGGCCGCCCGCTGCCGGCGCGGCCCGCAGCGACGTGATGCCGCCCCACAGCAGGGCCAACCCGCCGACCAGCTCCACGATCGGCAGGGCCCCGATCTCGCGCAGCAACGGACCGGCGCCGGAGGCGAGAGCGGTGAACAGCGCGACGTCGAGGGTGGTGACGCCGACCAGGAACCAGATGGCGGACGAGATGTGGCGGGAGAGGGCGAGGCGGCTGGCAACCAGCGTGATCGGGCCGGGCACCGCGACCGTGGCGAGGGAGACGAGGAACCCCGCCACGACCAGCGCCGGCAACGACAGCGGGATGGTCAGGTTTGACAACGCAGCCTATCCGAGCTTGTAGCCGATCCGGCGCAGAAAGCGCAGCCGCGCCAGGACGTCCTCCTCGCCCTCGACGCCCCTGGGCGAGCACCCGTCCACGACCCCGAGGATGGCGCGGCCGGTCGCGCTCTCGGCCACGACCACCTCGGCCGGGTTCGCGGTGGCGCAGTAGATCCGGCACACCTCCGGGACGGCCTTGATCGGGTTCAGGACGTTGACCGGGAAGCCGTCCTCCAGGAACACGAAGAACGAGTGCCCGGCGCCGACGGCCAGGGCGTTGCGCGTCGCGAGGTCGACGAGCCGGTCGTCGTTGCCGGAACGGCGGACGAGGGCCGGGCCGGACGACTCGCAGAACGCGAGCCCGAAACGGATCTGGGCGGACGTGGCCACGATCGCCTCGTGGACATCCTCGACGGTCTTGATGAAGTGGGACTGTCCGAGGATGAAGTTGGCGGCCTCCGGCTTTTCGACCGTGACGGTGAAGATATTCATGATGGTGCCCTCCTGCATCCGTGGTCCAAAACCGACGCCGGCGAGCCTACGGCGCCCCGGCGAGGCTCACGACGGTGCCGGCGAGCACCTTGGTGAGCAGGACCATAAGGTCCGGAGAGATGCGCTCCCGCTCGATCGCCGGCGGAGTGTCGAGGTTCTCGCCCTCGTCGCCGGGGCGCGCACAGACAACGAGCGAGGGGATGCCGCGGGCGGCGGCGAGGCCGCCCCCGGTGTGCGGGTCAGAGATCTCCGGCTGGCCTTTCGGGGTGATCCCGGCCCGGCGGAACTCCTGCGGGACGCTGAAGGGGAACTTGGAGAGCGCGGCGCCGCCCTCGAACGTGACCGACAGGGTTCGCGGCCAGCGGTCGGGAATCCCGACCCGGTCCACCTCGATCCATGCGCCGACCCTTCCCCCGAGTTCATCGAGCAGGGCGCGGGCCCCGGCGGCGTCCTGGTAACCGCCGGCCAGGAACGCGACCACGATCGGGGCGCGGTGCGGCACGCGGCTCATCGCCGCCGCGGCTTCCATCGCCACCGCGACGCCCGACGCGTCGTCGTTGAGGTTGAGCGCGCGCAGGTACGAGTCGGACAAGCGCCCGCGGGCGCCGTCCCAGTGCGCCGCGAGGACCACGGGCCAGCGGCGGGAGTCGCTCCCCGGCAACTCGACGAGGACGTTGGACCACGTCTGCTCGGCGCCGTTCGAGGCGCGCCGCAGGAACGTCGAAGAACGTACCGGCAAACCCCGGCGCTCCGCTTCCTGGCGGAGGACCTCGACGACGTCGGCCGCCCGCGGCGCCCATGCGTAGCGCGTCGTGACGAGCGGAGGGGGGACGCCCTCGGCCGGCGCTCCCGAGAGCCGGTCCAGCGTCGCCATCAGCCGGGTGCGGGCGATCGCCCCGCCGCCGGGGAGCGCCTTCTTCACCAGCTCGGCAAGCGCCTCGCGCCCCTGCTCGGCGGGCGAATGCGGCACCCAGCCGATCCCCCAGCGCAGGAGCAGCGTGCGCCGGTCGAAGAGCGCCGAATCGCCGGGCACGGCGGCGGCAGCCACCACAACGCTCTCGTCGGGCGCGAGTGTGGGCAGATCGAGCTTGGCGATGCCGGTGGGCGCGAAGGCGATCGGCAGCTCCACGTCCGGACCCAGCCTGCGGAGCATTGCGGCGCGGGCGACCCACCTCACCGACGGGTCGCCCTGGAGCGTCAAGGGGAAGGGCCGCTCGCCGTTGCCGTCCACGACGATGAACGCCATGCCGCCGACGCCGACCTCGATCGCTCCGGAGGTGGGCCGGGACGCCACGGCCATCGCCGCGGGGAGGGGTCGGGGCGGCACGACGCCGGAGAACGCGAAGCGCCCGTCCGCAAGGGCGGGGTCGTCCAGCCAGCACGCCATCGCGAAATCGGCGAGGAGGTCCGCGGGCGTCCGCTTGTCGCCACGGTCCGCCAGCAGCCGGCCGACGCCGGCCAGGCCCTTTTCCGGGGACAGCACCAAGTCGCGCAGGCTCTCCTCGCCGAGCTTTTCCCGCAGGTACTCGACGAAGAGCAGAGACCAGCCGCGCGAGGCCCAAGGATCGGCGGACGTGTACGCGCGCCCCTCCGGGTCGGTCTCCCCCCACAACAGGCGCGCCGAGGTGAGGCCGCACAGGAACGGCATGTAGTTCGCGAGCATGCGGCTCCACGAGGTCTCGCCGGGGTCGTGGCTGTAGTGGAGGAGTTCGTGGAACGTCTCGGCGACCTCCTGGATGTTCCTCCCGGCCCGGTTGCCCTGCCGGTCGAAAGTGTCGAAGAGGACCTCGCCTTCGTTCGAGTGGAAGCCGTAGCGCATCGCTTCGGGTTCCGGCATCTCGTCGAACGGGAAGAAGAGGCCCTCCTCCGGAGCCGTGCGAGTCACGAGAAGGATCACCTTCCCGTTGTGGTCGCGGTCCGGACACGGCCCGAACAGCGCCACCTCGCGGGGGTAGATCGTCCCATCAAAGACGTCGACCGCATTCTCGATCTGGCGGGCCTCGTCGGCCGGGCCGAGGGTCGAGAAGCGGTACCCCTCCTCCTGGTACACGACCACCGCGCGGCCCTCCCGGACCAGGCGGGCGTGGACCTCGACCTGGGCCGGCTGGAGGGCGCCGCCTTCCACCGCCCAGAACGACCGCACGTCCGGGAACAGTGCCGCCGCAGCGACGAGCGGGAGTGCGAGGGTGATCATCGTGTCGGGCCTCCGGTCAGCGACCCTCCGAGTGTACCCCGGAATGGAGCCGCGGTCTGCCCGCTCTCCAGGGCGCCCAGGAAACCGGCTACAATCGAACCCGATGATCGTGCAGGCGCTGGCCTGGTATCTGGTGGTTGCGGCGGGTGGCGCGGTGATGACGGGCGTGCTGCGCCGTCTCGGCGTCGGCGCCGGCGCGAGCTGGGCGGTGGCGCGCGTGATCGGGTGGACGCTGCCGGCGTACGTCGCCTGGCTGGCCGGCTGGCTCGGGGTGGCTTCGTGGTGGTGGGTCGGCCTCGCGGTTCTCGCCGCGCTCGCCTGGTGGGGACGAAGCGGGTGGCGCGACGTGACCCCGCGCATGCTCGTGGAAGCCGAGCTCGTCGGGCTTGGAGCGTTCCTGCTGCTGGCGTTCCTCCGGCTCCCCGCGATGGCCGTGACCGCCACCGAGAAGCCGATGGACCTCGCCATCCTCGCGACGCTGCTCCGGCCGGGGGCGATCCCTCCCCTCGACCCGTGGCTGGCGGGACACGCGCTGCCTTACTACTACTGGGGTTTCGCCCCGTGGCTGTTGCCCGCCAAGCTGATCGGCTTCGCTCCCGACGTCGCGTTCAACCTCCTGGTCCCGACGCTCGCGATGGTGAGCGCGCAGGGGGCGTGGGCGCTCGCCCGCGCCCTCGGAGGCAGCCGGCGCACCGGCGTCATGGCTGGCTTCCTCGTCGTCTTCGCGGGGACGTTCGACGGCTGGCGCCAGCTCTTCGCCGGCGCGGCGCTCTCCGCGATCAACCTCTGGCCGTCATCGCGGGCGATCAAGGGGACGATCACCGAGTTCCCGCTCTTCACCTTCCAGCTCGGCGACCTGCACCCGCACCTGCTGTGCATCCCCCTGATGCTCGCCGCGGTCTTCCTCGCCCGTGCCTTCGCGACCGCGCGGTCGTCGTGGGTGCCGGCGGCGCTCATGACCTCCGTGCTCTACGGCGCGGCCGCCGCCGCAAACCCCTGGTGCGCGATCCCTCTCGGCGCGGCAATCCTCCTCGTGGCCGTGGCCGGCGAGGCCGGGCTCGTGCGGCCCGCGGGCCGGGGCCTCAAGCTGTGGGCGGGCGTCGCCGGAGTGGGCGCGCTCGGCTGGGCGCTGTTCCTCCCGTTCTGGCTCAACTTCCACCCCCCCGCTCAGGGTTTCGGCCTGGTCACGACGCCGACGCGGACCGACGAGATGCTGCTCCTTCTCGGCGGCGCGCTGATCCCTATCGCTTTGGTCGGTTGGGAGCTGTCGTGGCGGGAGGGCGGCGCCGAGGCCGCGCGCCGGCAGTTCGCCCGCGCGCTGTGGCTCGCCGGGATGGTGCTGGCCGCGGCGGTGACGCGGAGGCCGCTCCTGGCTCTGGCCGGCGGAGCCGGGGTGGTCCTCGCAGCGGCGCTGCGCGGCAAGACCCGGCGGGCGCGCCCGGTCTTCGCCCTCGGGCTCGTCCCCCTCGGCCTGCTCGCGTTCATGGAGGTCTTCTACTTCAAGGACCCGTACGGGGCCGAGTACTACCGCATGAACACGGTTTTCAAGGCGACGACCATGGCGTTCACCTTTCTCGGGGTGGTCGGCCCGGTGGCGCTGGGGTGGCTGCGGCGGCGGCGGCCGGCTCTCGCAGTCGGCGGCGCCGCGCTGGCGCTGCTCGCGGGGGCGCCGCAGCTCGCGACGCTCGGGGGGCGGGCCCTCGGCGTCTGGCCTCCGGGGTGGGGCGGTCTCGGCTGGATGGCCCCGGGCGAAGCCGCCTCGGCGGCGTGGCTGCGTGCCCGGCCGCGCGGGGCCGTCCTGATCGAGGGGATCGGCAACGCCTACTCCGACGCGGCCCGGATGTCGTCGGCGTCGGGCGTGCCGGCGGTGCTGGGCTGGGAGAACCACGAGGAGGTCTGGCGCGGCGGCGGCATCGACCAGGTGACCGGGAAGCGCAAGGCCGCGGTCGAGAAGCTGTACAGGTGCGGCGACCCGGCCGAGGTGCAGCGGATCGCCCGCTCCCTCGGGGCGCATTACATCGTGGTGGGGAGCGTCGAGGCGAGGCTCTACCCCGCGGAAGGACTCCAGGCGGTGCTGCGTTCGGGACCGGTCGCGTTCCACCTGGGCGTGTGCACGCTGGTTGAGGTGAAGCCGTGAAGGGGGCGGCGATGAGCCGCAAGGAGCGCCTGGCCTGGACCGCGCTCATCGCTTTCGCCCTCGTGCTCCGGCTCTGGGCGCTCGGCGCCCGGCCGCCGCACCACGACGAGGCCATTCACTGCGACTTCGCCTACAACCTCATGACGCAGGGTACGTACGAGTACGACCCCACCTACCACGGCCCGCTCATCTACTACGTGATGGCGCCTCTGTTCGCGATCCTCGGGGTGAGCACGGTGGTTGGCCGCCTGTACCCGGCTTTGGCCGGGGTCGCGCTGGTCGCGCTCCCGCTCGCGCTGCGCCGGCGGCTCGGGCCCGGCGCGGCGTGGTGGAGCGGCCTGCTGCTCGCGATCTCGCCCGTCCTCCTGTACTACTCGCGGTTCGCCCGGGAGGACGTGCCCGTGGCCTTCTTCACCGCGCTGGCGTTCGTCCTGTTCCTGCGCGTGCGGAAGAAGGGGTGGAGGTCGATCCCGTGGATCGGCGCCGCCGCCGCCGGCCACGCCGTCATGAAGGAGACGATTTACGTCACGTTGCCCCTCGTCGGGCTCAGCGCGTACGTGGTGGCGCTGCGGGAGGGGGTCTGGGCGAGCATCCGCAAGGCGTTCGCCTGGATCGACCGGTACCGCGTCGCGGTGGGGACCGCGATCCTGTGGTTCTTCGCCATCACCGTGACGTTGTTCACGGTGTTCTTCATGCACCCCGGGGACTGGATGTTCCCGGTCAAGGCGATCAGCTACTGGTACAAGCAGCACGAGGTGCAGCGCGTCGGCGGGCCGTGGTTCTACTACCTGCCCCGACTCGCGCTCTACGAGTTCCTGCCGATCGTCGCGGCGCTGGTCTGGGCGGTGCGGCGGCGGCGGCGCCTCAAGCGCCTCGAGGTGTTCTGCCTGGCGTGGGGTTTCTCGTCGATCGCGATGTACGCCTACCTCGGCGAGAAGACCCCGTGGCTGCTCGTCCACCAGGTGCTGCCGTTCATCCCGCTCGCCGGCGCGCAGCTCTCCCGCACGTTCTCGCCGCGCGGGCGCTGGTGGTCGCGCGCCCTCGCCTCCGCCGGGATCGCCGCGACGGCGTGGAGCGCCCTGGCGTCCAGCTTCCTGTACCCGGCGATCACCACCTCGAACCCCCACGCGGAGCTCATCGTGTACGTGCAGACCACCCCCGAGGAGAAGGCCCTGGCCGACGAGGGGCGGGCGCTGGCGGCCACCCACCCGGAGGGGGTCGTGGCCGCGGTGGACGGGGAGGGGAGCTGGCCGCTCTCGTGGCAGTGGAAGAGGATCCCGGTGTGGTGGGCGACTCCGAAGGCGGGGATGCGCCCGCCGATCGTCGTGTGCGATCCTGGCCAAGAGGCGGCGGTGCGCGCCGTCCTGGGGGACGGCTACACCGTCAGGCGGATCCCGCTGCGGGCGTGGTGGGTGGAGGACGCGGCCGGGGCGACGCCGGCCGCGGTGGTGCGCTGGTTCTTCACGCGGTTGGCGTGGTCCCCGATCGGCGCCACGGACATTCTCGTGTTCGAGGCGAAGCAGAGGTAGCGCGCGGGCGCAAAGGGAAGGCGGAACGTGAGCGTCGAACTGTCGGTCGTGGTCCCGATCTATGACGAGCAGGAGAGCGTCCCCGAACTGTACCGCAGGCTGACCGAGGTGCTCGGCGCCACGGTCGCGTCGTACGAGATCGTGCTGGTGGACGACGGCTCCCACGACCGCACCTGGGAGCTGATCAAGGGCCTGGCGGCGCGGGATCCCCGCGTGAAGGGGCTGTCGTTCTCCCGCAACTTCGGCCACCAGATGGCGTTCACCGCCGGCCTCGACCACGTCGACGGCGAAGCCGTGGTCATCATGGACGCCGACCTGCAGGACCCGCCGGAGCTGATCCCCGAACTCGTGGCGCGCTGGCGTGAGGGGTACGACGTCGTGTACGCGGTGCGCGCGAAGCGGCACGGCGAGACCGCGTTCAAGCTCGTGACCGCGGCCGCGTTCTACCGCCTGCTGCACGCGATCACCAACGTCGAGATCCCCGTCGACACCGGCGACTTCCGCCTGATGAGCCGCAAGGCCGTGACGGCGTTTCGCAGGTTCTCCGAGCACCACCGCTTCACGCGCGGCATGGTCTCGTGGCTGGGGTTCCGGCAGATCGGCGTGCCGTACACGAGGGCGCCGCGGCACGCGGGGGAGACCAAGTACCCGTTGCGCAAGATGCTCCGCCTGGCGAGCGACGGCATCACTTCGTTCTCCTACCTCCCGCTGCAGCTCGCGACCTGGGCGGGGGTCGCCGCCGCCGGGTGTTCCGGGGCGGCGCTCGTGGCGACGCTGGCGGTGAAGGCCGCGGGTTCGCCGCTGTCGTGGGTGTGGGTCGCGATCGAAGGCCTTGCCCTGCTCGGCGGGCTGCAGCTGGTCGCTATCGGCCTCCTCGGCGAGTACGTCGGGCGCGTCTTCGACGACGTGCGCGGCCGGCCGCTCTACCTCGTCGGGGAGACCGTCGGGTTCGACGCCGGCGCGCGGCGCTCCGGTGCGGGCGTCGCCGTCTGAAACGCCGTTGAGTTCAGAACCGGCGCTGGTGCGGCGGGCTCGCAGCCGCGGCCTCGGAGGCGCGGGTTCGAAACCGTGGGTTCGTAGCCGCGGGCTTCAGCCCGCGCGAGTTGCCAGCCGCGCCGCGTGTGGCGTGCCGATGGTCTGGAAGACCGCAGGCTGAAGCCTGCGCCTACAAGAACGAAGAGGCTGCAGGTCGTCTTTGTAGCCGCGGGCTCGTAGCCGCGGGTTCGTAGCCGCGGGCTTCAGCCCGCGCGAGTTGCCAGCCGCGCCGCGTGTGGCGTGGCGATGGTCTGGAAGACCGCAGGCTGAAGCCTGCGCCTACAAGAACGAAGAGGCTGCAGGTCGTCTTTGTAGCCGCGGGCTCGCAGCCGCGGGCTCGTAGCCGCGGGCTTCAGCCCGCGCGATAACCGCCGTGGCGTGGGCGAGCTACGTCTCGGCTTCGGCGATCGCCGCGGCAGGGTCGGCGGTTCCCTGGATCACGCGCTGCAGCCCCGGGAAGTAGCGGTCCATCACCGTCAGGCCGATGAGCAAGAGGTTGGAGAACTGAGCGTGGGTGAGCTCGGCGTCCTCGAGGTCCGCCGAGCACTTGAAGCGGACCTCGCCGTCGCTGACGTCGAACTCGAAGCTCCCGAGCAGGAGGCCGTAGTTGGCGCGGGTGAGGAACTCCATCACCTCGCGGCGCCTGGCTTCGGGGACCTTCCCCTCGACGAAGGTGAGGAAGCGCACGATCGGGTGGTCGGCCTCCACGACGGCGATCAGGCGGTAGTTGCCGTGCTCGCCCGCGGCGCCCATCTCGACGGCCTGGTGGCCCGGCAGGCGGGTGAACTCCCACTTGTCCTGCTCGAAGTAGCGCACGATGGTCTCGAAGAGCGACGACACTCTCACCTCCGGCCGGGACGTGGAACCCGCTTAGGTTGGACTGGGGCCGCCACGGTGTCAACCCCGCGCGGCGACCCCGCGCGGGGCGTCACGCGCGGGGCGTCACGCGCGGGGCGGGCGGACGCGGGGATGCTACTCTCGCGCCGTGATCAGGCTCGCTCTCGTCGGGCCGTCCTGGCCGCTGCGCGGAGGGATCGCGAGGACGACCACGGCGCTCGCGGCCGCGCTCGGGGCGCGCGGCAACCTGGCCGGGTTTTGCGTTCCGGCACGCCAGTACCCGGCGTTCGTCTACCCCGGAGCCCGCGACGCGGACCCCGACGCGTGCCCGCGCCTGGCGTCGGCCGAGCCCGTGTTCGGCGTGTTCGAGCCGTGGAGCTGGCCCCGCCTCGCGCGCCGCCTGCGGGCGCTGGACCCGGACGCGGTGGTGATGCCGTACTGGACGGCGGCATGGGCGCCGGCCGAGCTGTTCCTCCTGACCCGGAGGATCGCCCCGGTGGTCGCGGTCGTCCACAACCCCGCCGACCACGACGCCGGCGCGCTCGCGCGCAGCGCCGCCTGCGCCGTGCTCGGGCGGTGCGCGGCGCTCATGTGCCACGCGCGCACCGTGGCGCTCTCTCTCGAGGGGCGCTTCGCGGGCACGCCTCTGGCGGTGCACCGGCTCCCGGGAGACGCGCCGCCGGACGCCGACCGCGACGCCGCGCGGGCGCGTTTCGGCCTCGCCCCGGCGACGGTGGCGGTGCTGAGCTTCGGGCTCATCCGGCCGTACAAGGGGGTCGAGGTGTTGCTCGATGCCGTGGCGCGCATCCCTCGCTCGGTGCCTCTGACCGTGCTGCTCGCCGGGGAGCCCTGGGGAGGCCTCGGCGCGGCGCTGGAGCGCAGGCTACGGGCGGCCGATCTCGCGGGGAGGGTGGTCGCGAGCCTCGGGTGGGTGCCGGAGGCCGAGACCGGGGCGTGGTTCGCCGCCGCCGACGCGGTGGCGCTCCCGTACCGCAGCGCCACCGGCTCGGCGGTGGCCGCGCAGGCGCTGGCCGCGGGGCTCCCCCTGGTGGCGAGCGCGGTCGGCGGGCTCGCCGACGTGGTCGAGGACGGCGTCAACGGGCTCCTCGTGCCGCCGTCCGATCCGGGCGCGCTGGCTGCGGCGCTCGTGAGGGTCGCGGACGACGGCGTGCGCGCCAGACTGCGGGCGGGAGCGGTCGCCGCCGCGGGGCGCTGGAGCTGGGACAGCTACGCGGCGGCGGTCGAAGAGCTGGCGCGGCAGGCTGCCGGCGCGGGGCCGGGAGGGGAAAGGGCGAGACGTGGCTAGGCGCGTGCTCGTGGTTTCGTCGCGCTTTCCCTGGCCGGTCGTCACCGGCGACCGCATCCGGGCCCTGGCATGGCTGCAGGCCCTGGGCGCGCACGCCGACGTCACGCTCGTGGCCCCGCCCGGGCGGATCCCGGAAGGCGCGCCGCCGTTCGCGTTCGTCCCTGCCGGGAGGTCGGGGACGGCGCTGGCCGCCGCGGCCGTGCGCACCGCGGCGGAGCGTCTGCCGGTCACGGCGCTGCTGGCAGCTGGCTATCGGTGGCGGGAAGCGCTGGCCCGGGCGCGGGACGAGGCCGGCGAGTTCGAGGCCGCCGTCGTGCTGCTGGCCCGCCTCGACCCGTGGGTGGTGCGCTTCATTCGCGCGGACCGGATGATCTTCGACGCGGTCGACTCGCTCGCCGCGAACCTCGAGGCGCGCGCGGCGGCCTCGCGGGGTCCGGCGCGCTGGCTGTGGCGGTGGGAGGCGGCTCGCACCCGCCTTCTCGAGCGCGACGCGGCGCGCCGCTACGGCCGGACCCTGGTGGTGGCCGACGCGGAGCGGGCGGCGTTCGGGGAGCGGGCCGCGGCGATCTTCCACGGCGTCGAACTGGACCCCCCCGCGAGCGGTGACCGCGACTTCGACGTCGGGTTCTGGGGACGTCTCGCGTACTTCGCCAACCGCGACGCCGCCAACCTCGTGCTCGACGAGGTCTGGCCGCGGGTGCGGGCGCTGCGGCCCGGCGCCACCTTACTCATCGCCGGCGCCGACGCCCCGAGGGCGATCCGCAACCGCCACGGGCGCGACGGAATCACGGTCGTCTCGCCGATGGAGGACCGCGGCGCGCTGCTGCGGCGGGTCAAGGTGGCGCTCTTCCCGCTGCGCTTCGGGACCGGCCAGTCGAACAAGGTGCTCGAGGCCGCCGAGGCGTCGTGCGCGCTGGTCGCCACCCCCGAAGCGGTGCGGGGGCTCGACGCGATCCGCGCCGGGGCGGCGCTGGCGACGGAGCCGGACGCGCTCGCCGCGCGGGTGGTCGAGCTGCTCGACGACCCTGCCGCGGCCCAGGCCGCGGGCGCGGCGTTGCGCGCCGCCGTCGAGCGCCACTACTCGCGAGCGGCCGCGTGCGAACGCCTCGCCGCCGCCGCTCTCGGCGAGCCGGAACCGCGGTAGCCGCTTCCTGCCCGGCGAGGTCGTTGCCGCGGGCGTCGTGAGGGCGGGCGGGGGCGCCCGCCCCACCAGTTCTTGAACATGGGGTGCGCCCGCCGGGCGCGCTGCGGTCGGGTTCCGAGGGCGAGAAGAAGCGCGCGCGGCGTGCGGGCCCCCTCGAAGACGGACTCTCCGCGAAGCCCGGTGTAGGGGCGGGGCTTGTCCCCGCCCGTGATGGCAGCGCCCGTGTCTCCCGCCACCCGTGGGCGGCCGCAAGGGCCGCCCCTACATCGAATCAACGACCTGGAAGAGGCCGGCGTTTGCGAGCAAACGCCGCTCCGGAGGCGCCGACAGCGCGCGCGGCGTGCGGGCCCGCTCGAAGACGGACTCTCCGCGAAGCCCGGTGTAGGGGCGGGGCTTGTCCCCGCCCGTGATGGCAGCGCCCGTGTCTCCCGCCACCCGTGGGCGGCCGCAAGGGCCGCCCCTACATCGAATCAACGACCTGGAAGAGGCCGGCGTTTGCGAGCAAACGCCGCTCCGGAGGCGCCGACAGCGCCCGCGGCGCGCGCGCCCCTCGCAGCAGCACGACACGTCCCCGCTGCTCTGTGCCGCGCGCGAGCCCGGAGCCCCGTGCCGCGAGCCGCCGGGGTTCCGTGGCGCGGGCGCGCTCGCCCGCGCACCTCTGCCTCTTCGCCTCTCGGCTACCAGCCCTCGGCGAGATCGGCAAGCGCGGCGGCCGGGTCGCCGGCGAGGTGCAGGTGCAGCACCTTGCGGCCGACCTCGGCCAGCGCCTCGATGTCTCCGATCGCCTGGGCGAGGCGGAGCTGCCCGAGCGTGTGGGCCTGGCCGGGGATCGGAAGGTCGGCGCGGGGCGCGCCGGTCAGCACGACCGGCACGATGCGCGCCGGCCCTCCCTTGTGCAGTTGGCCGGTCGAGTGCAGGTAGCGGGGGCCGAACGCCGCGGTGACCGGCACGCGCAGCGAGGCCGAGGCGGTGCGCGCCAGCGCCGTCAGGGCCGCGGCCACGTCGGGCCGCTCGGGGAGGTAGGCGAGGAGGACGACCGCGTCGTCCGCGCCGACGCCGCGCAGGTGATCCGCCAGCGCGGCCCGCGGCGCCGGGGTCGCGGGCGGCGCGGCGAGGCTGCCGCCGGCGAGCGCGGCGCGCGCCCTCTCCTTGGCGCGCGCCACGTCGGGCTCGTCGAACGGGTTGACGCCGAGCAGGTAGCCGGCGAGGGCGGTGGCGAGCTCGAGCGTCACGAACGCCTCGCCGAGGCCGTCGGGGGCAAGGCGCCAGCGCGCCACGGGGCTCGTCGCCGCGACGCCGTCGAGCGCGCGGTCGAGCGCCGTCGCGTCCTCGCCGGCGAGCCGGGGCGAGAGGAAGACGGTCCCCGGCCACGCCTGTCCCGCTGCCGGCGGGCGGTCGAGCACGACGGGCAGGATCCCACGCCCGTCCTTGCCCGTGCTCTCGGCGACGAGCTGCTCGGCCCAGGCGCCGAGCGGCGCGAGCGCCGGCGACGCCGCCCAGGCGAGCTTGCCCCACCCGTGCGCGGCGGCTGCGGCCATCAGGACCGCCAGCTCCACGGCGGGGTGGCCGTCGCCGAGGCGCGCGAGAGCGCGCTCGCCGGCGGCCAGCAATTCCTCCGCGGGCGCCCCGAGCCACACCGCCGGGAAGATGCCCACCGGCGAAAGCGCCGAGTAGCGCCCGCCGACGTCCACGGGGTGGTCCAGCACCGCGCGGAACCCCCGCTCGCGGGCCAGGCGCGCAAGCGGCGTGTCGGGCTCCGTGACCGCCACGAAACGGCCGCCGGCGCGCTCCGCCAGGGCGGCGTGGACCCCCTCCCACATGATCTCGAGCAGCGCGGAGGTCTCCGCCGTCGCGCCGGACTTGCTGATCGCCACGACCGCGACCGACGCCGGTTCGAGGCCGCGCAGCGTCTCGCCGACACGGTCGGGATCGGTGGTGTCGAGCGCAACCAGGTCGCGGCCCGCCGGCGTGCCGAACGTCGCCCGCAGCACTTCGGGCGCGAGGCTCGAGCCGCCCATGCCGAGCAGGACGAGGGTCCGCGCGCCGTCGGCGGCGAGGGCGGCGGCGAGCCGCTCCAGCTCCGGCAGCTCGCGGCGGGAGCGGTCGGGGAGGTCGAGCCACCCCAGACGGCGGGCGGCGGTCGCGGCCGCGGCGTCCCCCCACAGGCGGTTGTCGTGGGCGATGACGCGCTCCGCGGCGCGCGCGCTGTGCAAGCGTTCGCGGGCGGCGTCGGCCGCGGGGCGCAACACCACCGGCACGCTCGCCTCGATCGGCGACCAGCGGCGGGCGGCGAGGGCGGCGGTGACCCGGGCAGCCACGGCCGCGACGCTGTACCCGAGGTGGGCCATCACCTCGGGACCCGGCGCCGAGGCGCCGAACCGGTTCAGGCTGACGATCTCGCCGTCGCCGACCCAGCGGTGCCACCCCTGGCCGCGCCCGGCCTCGACCGCGACGCGCAGGGCGTGGCGGGGCCCGAGCACCTCGCGCTGGTAGGCGGCGCTCTGGCGGCCGAGCAGTTCCAGAGACGGCGCCGAGACGACGCGGGTCGCGAGGCCGTGCGCCTCCAGCTCCTCGCGCACCGCGAGCGCCAGTGCGAGCTCGGACCCGGTGCCGATCAGCACGGCCTCGGGCGCGCCGCATGCCGCCTCGGCGCGGACGTACGCGCCGCGCGCCACGCGCGCCGGCGGGGGGCGGCGGGAGCACCGGCAGCTTCTGCCGGGTGAGCACGAGCGCGGTGGGCCCGTCGCGGCGCTCGAGCGCCACCCGCCACGCCTGGACGGTCTCGTTGGCGTCGCCGGGGCGCAGCGCGACCATGTTCGGGATCACCCGCAGCGCGACCATGTGCTCGACCGGCTGGTGCGTCGGGCCGTCCTCGCCGAGACCGATGGAGTCGTGGGTGAACACGTAGGTCACCGGCAGCTTCATCAGCGCCGCCAGCCGCATCGCGGGCCGGAGGTAGTCGGAGAAGACGAAGAACGTCGCGACGAACGCCCGCATCCCGCCGTGCAGCGCGACGCCGTTCGCGGCCGCGGCCATCGCGTGCTCGCGGATGCCGAAGTGCAGGTTGCGGCCCTCGTAGGACCCGCGAGCGACGGAGGCCTCGCCGGCGAGCAGCGTGTCGGTCGAGGGGGCGAGGTCGCCCGCGCCGCCGAACAGCTCCGGGAGCCGCGGCGCGAGGGCGTTCAGGGTCTTGCCGGAGGCCTGGCGGGTCGCGAGCGGCGACCCCGGGGGGAACGAAGGCAACGCCTCGTCCCACCCGGCCGGCAGCTCGCCGGCGAGGCGGCGCTCGAGCTCGGCGGCATCGGCGGGGTGCGCCTGCCGGTAGCGCGCGAGCAGCTCCACCCAGGCGCCGTGCAGCGCCGCGCCCCGTTGCCCGTGCTCGCGGAAGCGCTGCCTGATCTCCTCGGGGGTGACGAACGGCTCCGCGATCGTCCACCCCAGCGCCGCGCGGGTCGCGGCGGCCGCCTCCGGCCCGAGCGGCTCGCCGTGCGCCTTGCAGCTGTCCTGCTTGGGACTGGCCCAGCCGATGTGGGTGCGGACGCGGACGAGGGCGGGCGCGTCCTCGGCGGCGGCCGCCTGCTCGAGCGCCGCCGCGATGGCGGCGAGGTCGTTGCCGTCGTCGACGTGGAACGTGCGCCACCCGTACGCGGCGAAACGCGCCTCCACGTCCTCGGAGAAGGCGAGGTCGGTGGACCCTTCGATGGTGACGCGGTTGTCGTCGTACAGCACCGTGAGGCGGCCGAGCCGGAGGTGGCCGGCGAGCGACGCCGCCTCGTGCGAGATCCCTTCCATCATGTCGCCGTCGCTCGCGATCACCCAGGTCCGGTGGCCGACGACCGGCATCCCGTCGCGGTTGAAACGCGCCGCGAGGTGGCGCTCGGCGAGCGCCATGCCGACGGCGGTGGCGAGGCCCTGCCCGAGCGGCCCGGTCGTGGTCTCGACGCCGGGGGTGAGTCCGTGCTCCGGGTGCCCCGGCGTCTTCGAGCCCCACTGCCGGAAGCGCTTCAGCTCCTCGATCGGCAGGCCGTAGCCGAACAGGTGCAGCAGCGCGTACAGCATCGCCGAGGCGTGGCCCGCGGAGAGCACGAAGCGGTCGCGGTCCGGCCACGCCGGGTCGGCCGGGTCGTGGCGGAGGAAGCGGCTCCACAGCACGTACGCCATCGGGGACGCGCCCAGCGGCATGCCGGGGTGTCCGGATCGGGCCTGCTCCACCTCGTCCACCGCCAGCACCCGCATCGCTGCGACTGCGCGTTGATCCATCTCGTCGAACGGCCGCATGGTCCCTCCCCGGGAGCCGCGATTGTCGCGCACCGCGGCGGGTGGGGCAACCTCGGCCGGATGGTAGAATGCGCCGCCCCGGACGAGGGGCCGGCAACGCAGAGGAAAAGGAGGCGGACATGAAGCTCTACCTGGCGGTGGTGGTGGCGGCGGTTGTTGCGGCTGTGGCGGCCCCGGCGAAGGCCCAGGAGCCTCCGAAGCTCGCGGTGGCCGTGATCGACGTGAACCTGCTCGTGCAGGACTCCGCGGCGGGCAAAGAGGCGATGGTGCGGTTGAAGAAGGCGCAGGACGACAAGGTCGCCCAGCACAAGAAGCTCGCGGACGAGATCGACGGCCTGCAGAAGCAGCTCGAGTCGCAGCGCTCGACGCTCACCGACAGCAAGATCGCCGACATGCAGAAGCAGATCGAGGACAAGTCGATCGCGCTCAAGCGCTTCGACGACGACGCCCAGCAGCAGCTCGAGGACGCCAAGCGCAAGGAGCTGGACGGGCTCGAGAAGCAGATCATGCCGATCATCCAGGAGCTGGGCAAGGAGAGGAAGCTCCTTCTGATCTTCAACAAGTTCCAGTCGGGGCTCGTCTACGCCGACGATTCGGTGGACCTCACCGACGAGGTCCTGAAGCGGTTCAACACCAGGGTCACGAAGTGACGTCGCCCCGGCCCGCGCGGGTCCCGCATGCGGAGGGGACCGGCGCGAGCCGCGCGGCATGAGGACACGGCCGCATGACCACCTTCACCCTCGGTGAGCTCGCCGCGCACGTCGGCGCCGCCGTCGTCGGCGATGCCGGCCGGCGGGTCGAGGGGATCAAGACGCTCGAGGACGCGGACGCGCGGCACCTGTCGTTCTACCACAACCGCCGCTACCTCCAGGCCGCCGTGGCAAGCGCGGCCGGCGCGCTGCTGGTCGCGGACCCGGCGCCGTTCCCGGGGCGCGACCTGCTCGTCTGCTCGGACCCGTACGCGGCGCTCGCGGCGCTCCTCGAGCTGATGCACCCGGCCGCGCGACCCGCGGCGGGCGTCCATCCGGCCGCCGTCGTCGCGGGGTCGGCGCGCATCGGCGCGGGCGCGTCCGTCGGGCCGGCCGCCGTCGTCGGGGAGCGGGCCGTGGTCGGGGCGCGGGCGGTCGTAGGCGCGGGTTGCGTCCTCGGCGACGACGTCGAGGTCGGGGAGGGGACGTTTCTCCACCCGCACGTGGTGATCGAGGCGCGCTGCCGCGTCGGGGCCCGCTGCATCCTCCACGCCGGCGTCGTGCTCGGCTCCGACGGCTTCGGATTCGCGACCGTCGGCGGCGTCCACCGCAAGGTCCCGCAGGTCGGGATCGTCGTGGTCGAGGACGACGTCGAGCTGGGCGCCAACGTCTGCGTGGACCGCGCCGCGCTCGGAGAGACGCGGATCGGCCGCGGCACCAAGGTGGACAACCTCGTCCAGATCGCCCACAACGTGACGGTGGGCGAGCACTCGTTGCTGGTCTCGCAGTCCGGCATCTCCGGCTCCACGCGCCTCGGCCACCACGTCGTGATGGCGGGCCAGAGCGGCGCGGTCGGGCACATCACGCTCGGCGACGGCACGGTCGTGACCGCCAAGACCGGGGTTACCCAGGACACGCCTGCGGGGGCGATGGTCTCGGGGTTCCCTTCCCGGCCGCACAAGGAGTGGCTGCGCGCGACCGCCAACCTGTTCACGCTGGACGAGCTCCGCCGCCGCGTCAAGAAGCTGGAGGAGGCGGTCCGCCAACTGGGGGGGAAAGCATGATCGACATCCAGGAGATCCTCGACATCCTGCCGCACCGCTACCCGTTCCTGCTCGTGGACCGGATCCTCGAGATCGAGGTCGAGCGCATCCTCGGCCTCAAGAACGTCACCTTCAACGAGCCGCACTTCACCGGCCACTTCCCGGGCGTCCCGGTGATGCCCGGTGTGCTGATCGTCGAGGCGCTGGCGCAGGCGGGCGGCGTCCTGATGCTCCGGGACGTCCCCGACCGGCACGGCAAGCTCATCTACTTCACCGGCATCGACAACTGCCGGTTCCGCCGCCCGGTGGTGCCCGGCGACCAGCTCCTCCTCGAAGTGACGGTGTCCAAGCGCCGCCAGCGCTTCGCCGTTCTGCACGGGGTGGCGCGCGTCGGGAACGAGGTGGCGGCCGAGGCCGACCTCTCGTCGGCGATGGTGGACCGGCCGAAGACGGAGGCGTGATGGCAACGATTCACCCCAGTGCGGTGATCGACGCGAAGGCCCGGCTGGCCGACGACGTCGTCATCGGCCCCTACGTCGTGGTCGAGGGCGAAGTCGAGTTCGGCGGCGGCTGCGCCGTCGGGCCGTTCTGCCGCTTCGAGGGCCCGGTCAAGGTGGGCGAGGGGAACCGCTTCGTGTCGCACGCTTCGGTCGGCGCGCCGCCGCAGGACCTCAAGTTCAAGGGCGACCCGACGCGGCTGGAGATCGGACCCGGCAACCTCTTCCGCGAGTTCGTGACGTTGCACCGCGGCACCCCCGGCGGCGGCGGCGTCACGCGCCTGGGCGGGCACAGCCTGTACATGATCGGCGCCCACATCGCGCACGACTGCCAGGTCGGCGACCAGGTCATCTTCGCCAACAACGGCACCCTCGCCGGCCACGTCCATGTCGGCAGCTACGCGACCGTGGGGGCGCTCTCCGCCGTGCACCAGTTCTGCAGCGTCGGCGAGTACGCGTTCATCGGCGGCGGCACGATCGCCACCAAGGACGTGCTCCCGTTCATGAAGACCGTCGGCAGCCGTCCGGCGCGCTGCTTCGGCCCCAACACCGTCGGCCTCGAGCGCCGCGGCTTCTCCGAGGAGCGCGTGCGCGCGATCAAGGCCGCGTGGCGCTACCTCCACAGCCCGAAGCTGACCACCTCCGAAGCGCTCGAGCGCATCGCCGGCGAGCTCGCGGACGCCCCCGACGCGATGCGCCTGCTCGAGTTCATCCGCTCGAGCCAGCGCGGCGTCATCCTCGCGAACGGGTAGGGGAGACCGGGCAGGGTCGAAAGCTCGGGGTGCTTTTCGACACCCCCTTTCGACGCTCTTCATTCGGTGGACGCCATGCCGGCGCCGGCCGTCGCGCGGCCCCGGTCATTGCGAGGAGTCCTGCCGCCGGCGGAACGACACGCAGGCCCGCGCCCCATCGTGCGCCGCCCCCTCTGCGCTTCCGGCCCCCACGGCCACGTCGCGCCGTGCCACGCTGGGCATCGGGTGCGCCGGGAAGCGGCGCCGCCTGCAGGCTGTCGGGCGGGCCGCCTCAACTCCGATCACGAGTCCGGCGACGGCTCTCGCGGGTCCACTCTCGGCATACCTCGCGCCCGCGCGCAAGGTCGTCCACGACGAGGACCAACTGATGGTCATGGTCGGAGTACAAGACTTCGATATTGACGCCAGCCTCGGCCAGCCGGCGTGTGAGCAAACCGAGCTGACCGGGTACGTCCTGCTGCAATCGCTGAACGAGCACGTCGTGTTCCGCGAGGACCTCGGATGCCCGCGGCCTCCAGCGCCCGGCAGGCGGCAGTCCCGTCCGCAAAGAGAAAATGGGCGACGCCCCTGCCGCCCACGACCCAGGCCCCGCCGCCTTCGACGCTCACCCCGGCGCGGCCCAAGGCCTCTCCCATGTCGGCCAGCGCGCCGGGACGGTTTTCCAGGGCGATCGCGAGATCTTTCATCGTCGTAGCCCCCGAGCGGCCAGATGTGTGCTAGCCGCTTGGCCCCACCGGTTCGCACTCGCACGTCCGTCTTGACCGAGCGGGCGATGAAGCACTGCTCATGCGCCTCGTGGTGCAAGGCGACCAACTCGTCCGCTGCCGGCCTTCCTTCACCGGCGAAGTGGGTCTCGGGACGGAGCGTCACTCGCGTCATCGCCAGCTTGCCGGAGGAGTCCTTTGCCATCACTCCGACCGCCGCGTCCCGATAGGTGTCGACAACGAAACCGCGCTTGGCGGCAGGGACAGGAACCAGAGCATGTGGCAACTGGAGAGACTGACGACGAAAGCCTCCTCCGGATCCACCGCCGCCGCGACCGAAAGGGGGATGGGCACGACTTTCGGGGACGAGGATGCCGGCACCTCCACCCCCCCGTCGAACAGCCAGCGATGGCCGCGGCTGTAGCGGTTGTCGGTGAACGCCGCGCCGTCGCGGCTCCATATCACTTCCGTTTCGTACTCGCTCATCCGGTCATCTCCTCGTCCGCCATCTGAGGCGTTGGACAGGGTCGCAGGTCTTCGGCGAACGATCGCGCAGGCGTCGTCGTCGGGCCCCCCGTTGGGACGTCAGCCAGCGGGTCGTCGAAGATGTCGCAGCGGCGTCGGCAGCCTTTCGTTGCTCGTCCATCGGGGTGTCCTTCCCTTCGTCGAGGACGCACGTTTCAGGGCGTCGTAGGTTTGGTTGGGCCTGCGGTGTGTCTCACGTTCCAGATCAACGCCGGGTCCGCGTCGGTATTCCCCTGCAGTCCATGCCGCTGCAAGGTCAAGAAGTGTCACCTGGGCGCCTGGAATAGCGCGTCACCTAGGCGCCCGACCGCTCAGGAACACGCTGTGCTGCACTCGTTGCCGCTCTTCGCGCTCGCCTTGGCAATTAGTGCAGGATCGCATCGGGCACGACCCTGAACCCGGCAGTCGCGTTTCGCACAAGCGAATTTGGGTCGATTCCTGGCTTGCCTTCCTGGACAACCAGGGAAAGGTGGTACCTGAGCGGCTCCCTCCGGCAAGGCGGGTCGCGAAGTAGTTGTACTGCTTGACGTCCTTGAAACTCGGGTCCTTGCTCACGACCTCTGCGTCGGCAATCGAGAGGACGAGCTGGCTCCCGGCGAACTTGGTGATCCTGGCGTTGATCGTTCCATTGGCGCCCTTGTTCTTGAGCAGGCCGGACTTGACCTCCTCAAGGAATGTGGCGTCGTCCTTCCATGTGTCCGGCAAAATCTGCACCGAGACGTTCACGAGTCCGCCGTGCCCACGAACGAAGTCGGGACCACCGAAAACGAACTCCCACCGCTCCTCGTATGGCAAGACCATTGCAAACCGACCCGGCCTGCTAACGAAAACGATAGCCTCCTTCTGACCCATGGGTGTGATCTGGAACTCGCCACCCGGATCGACAATCTTGCTGCCAGTAAAGACGACCCTGTCAGCCCCGAAGGCAGTACTGGCAACAAGGAGAGCAAGAGCTGCGATACGTCCCTGGCGCATACGACCCCCAATCACGGCAGGAAAGCGAGAAAGGCCACCTAACGCCTGAATTAGGCGGCGCCACGAAGTGGCGTCGACTTGAATGAATGGTTAGCGCGCATCCTCCTTCTCACATCACCACGTCCCATTCGCCATCATTTTGCGTCGGGCCAACTCCTTCTCGCTCGGCTCGGCACTCGCGAACGAACCGGGCCGGATATCGCCGCCCGGACATAGGTGCTCATCACAACACCGGTGGTCGATACCTGAGAGCGAACGAGCCGAAGCGCCGATGGCTTGGCAGTTTCGCTGAAGAGGCGCTTGCCCCGCCCAAGCACCACTGGGAAGGTCCACACGTTGTACTCATCGATCAGTGAGGCGGCCTGAAGCGTTTGAATCAAATTGCCGCTGCCGATCATCTGCAGGTCGGGGCCCGGTTGGGCCTTGAGAGCGGTGATTGCCGAGACGACATCGCCGTGGAGCAGGGTCGAGTTGTTCCAGTGGAGCACCGTCAACGTACGCGAAGCAACGTACTTCTTCGCTGCATTGAGCGTCTTCGCAATCGGGTCGTCCTTCGGCTGATATGGCCAGTACGCTTCGAATATCTGATAGGTCCTGCGCCCGAGCACCAGCTCGCGATCCTTGCCGTCGAAACCCGCTGCGGAGATGTCCATGCTTTCGTCCGCGTAAGCTGAACATCCAACCGCCAAGGGCAAAACCGCCGGTGGGATCTTCTTCCGGTCCGCCGGGTGCTTGCATGATTCCGTCAAGCGACGCAAACGCAGATACGATGAGTTTTCTCATGGGAAACTCCTGTCGTGAGACGGGTCCTGATCATGCGCGTTGACGCTGCGCTTCAGTGGGCCGGCCACTTGCGCCCCTGGCATTGGCATAGCTTACCCCTCGACACCGCCCGCCAACCCCGCCGCCCGTGTGACCGGTCCATCTGCGAGCGCTGTTTAGGCGTACCGCTCGCGCGGCGTACGGCGGCGTCGGCGCGGTGGCATCTTCTAATCTTTTCTCGTCTATGTACTTACTGAATTTAGAGATCTCTCCAGCACCCTTGGTTCGTGAACAGTTCCCGTGCCGCAACCTGGCCCAGTAGAGAAAAGCTGCTTTGAGAGACTTGATTCGCCTTCGTGACCTGTATGGCTTCGCGCTTCTTCCTTCGCGCATGATTGCGTGAGGAGTCGTTCGATGAGTTGTGCGATTTCCTTTGAAAGCGCCGTTCGCTGCTCTGGAGTCACAGCGGAACTGCCCTCGACGTCCGGGTGAAGCGCCATCACCGCAAAGATCCACCGGACGAGCGTCGTCTTCTCTGCGGGCGTGGTCGCCGCCGACCATGCACTTCCCCAGCGAGTCCCCATACGGCCCAGCCACGGCGGAATGCGTAACCGCGAAGAGAAGTAACGACCAGGAACTACGACTTGCACGCGTGTGGCCAGGCGAACGTCGAAATGCATTCCTCCATTTTGGGATGGTACGCCCAGTTGCCGCCGTTCAGCCGCTCGCCGGCTGGCGCGCCGGTTGCGAATGCAAGCGGCGTGTACAGCTGAGTGGGGCGGCTGCAACGGCTCAATGGTGATCCACTCCTGGATATCAAATGTCCGCGCGTAGGCGCAAAAAGAGAGGGTTATGGTGGATGAAGGATCGGAGCAGCGTGCGCTGGCGCTGGAGCGAGCGGGCATGATGGCGTGTCGTCGCGGTCAAGTTGGCGAGGTCCAGGAGCGCTGCGTTGGCCAGTGGGTTGATTTTGAGGTAGCTCCACACGTACTCGACCGGGTTCAGTTCGGGTGCGTACGCCGGGAGGAACGCGCTGCCGACCGCGGAGCCGCTGGAGAGGAAGCTCTTGACCGCTCCCGCCCGGTGCGCCTGCAGTCGATCCCAGACCAGGAAGAAGGGTCGGCCCCGCAACTGCGTGGCCAGCTGCCGCAGGAACGAGAGCACGAGGGGAGCATCGACGTTGGCGTTTGGATGAAAGCGGAAGTAGCAATGGACCCGGTTGCGTTCGGGTGGCGCGCACAGGGCGGCGATGGCCGAGACCTTCTTGTGCGAGCGGCCGCGTTGGACCAGCAGTGGTGTCGCTCCGCAAGGCGCCCAGCTCCGGCGAACCAGCGGCGCCATCATGAAGCCGGACTCGTCCAAGAAGACCAGAACAGCCCTCAGCCGCGCGGCTTTTTTTTGATGCCCGGCCACTCGTGCTTGACCCACCGGCGGATCTCCTCCTCGTCCCGCTCGATGGCCCGACGCTGCGGCTTCTGTGGGCTCCATCCCAGACCGTGGAGCAGCCGGCCGACATGATCGACGTGGTAGGTGATTCCGAAGCGCTCCTCGACGAGCTGGGCCACCCGGGGGCAGGTCCAAAGGTCGGTGGGGAAGCCAGCCGCGACCGCGCCTCGCAGAAGAACTTTCTCCAGTGTCCTCTTCGTCTTCGCATCCAGCCGCGGTGGGCGGCCCGGCGCGACTCGGGCCTTCAGTGCCGACGCGCCCTTGGCCCGGAACGCCGCGCTCCATCGCCGCACGCTGCGCCGATCGCAGCCAACGGCCCGCGCCACCTCGACAGGCGGCAGACCCTGCTGCAGCAATTCAACAGCCCGGCGTCGCCGCCGCTCAAGCTCCTGTGCGCTCCCGGTGGTCGCATCGGCTCCCTCCCACCCGAAGCATAGGACATTCGTTATGCAGGAGTCAATAGCTATCCCATTCCGTAGGTCGGAGTGTCAGCTCTTTGGAGGGCGAGGTCCGGGCCGGCTGCACGCGCCGGAGAGCCGCGAGGCTAGGATGCGGCAAAGCGCCAGATGAAGTCGCCAGAGAAATCGAGAAGGTCCTTGAGTATCTCAAAGACCCTGGCTACGTTTTCGTCCGCGACCTCCCTGAGGTCGGCCGATCTTGGGATCTTCCAGATCTTGCGGCAGATGATGCTGTCGATGATGTCGTCGGCGACGTTGAAACGCCAGCGTTTGGCCTGATCGCCGCGAGTGATTGATGACCAGCGGGCTTCCTTCCGCGAAGCACGGTCGGAGAGCGCCCAGTCAACCCACTTTCCCGATTCGTGGTAGTGGAAGGTGAGGTTATGCCGCACAGAAGCGACGTTCGCTTGAGACCAACCATGTTGTGCGCCCCCGTCGGCGAAGAACCTCAGGCGCTCGAGGGCTTCCTGCGCAAAAGGATGGCAAGTGCGTACGACCGACATTAGGAAAGGATCAGCGGTGATCTCCGCAACGACCTTCATCGCTTCCGTGAGATGACCGAGTTGAAGCCGAAGAAAGTAGAGTCGGGCACCTGTCCGAAGATGCTTCTCGGTAACCGAAAGCCTGCCGTCGTACCAGCCGAGACATTCGTTCGAGAGGGCAAGGTCGTTGCAGGCCATCATCAGACGGACGACAAGGCTTGCTCCGGGCTCCCGGGCTAGCTGCTGTAGGTCGATGACTTTTGTCGCGATTCTCGGCATGATGTTGGGGGGCGCCTAACGTTCGCGTTGCAGCCGCCCCACTCGGCTGTCACGCCGCGTGTAGGGGCACGCTCTGAAATTGGTCGGCTGGGTTGACAGGGTCATTTGCTGGAAGAGCGCTTCAGGGACGGGTCGTACCCAGTCCCTCGCCAGAACTCAGCTGGCATCTCGAACGTTGGTCTGCCTACCCACCCCTGTCGGACCTCGACGAAGTACGCGGTGAGATCACTGTTGACCCGATACGACACGCGGGAGAGAGCAATGTTGTCCCATTCACCGACGAACTTCAGTTCCGAGAAATCTCGAGGGTAGTGGCCATAGCGGATCTTGTGAAGCTCTATGAGCGCCACCGCTGTCTTCAGGTGTTGATCACCAAAGGTATTGTCAAGCCCCGAAGTGATCCCCGACGAGAGAATCGCGCGAATGGCGAAGACTACCGCAACGGTCGCCACCACCACCAAGAGGCCGCCAATGACCAGGAGATTTCGAACCCGTCGCTTCATTATGTCAGTCCTCCTGCGGCAGCCTAACGCCGCCGTTCAGCCGCCCGCCGGCTGGCGCGACGAGTGCCCCTGCACGCGGCGTGACAGCCGAGTGGGGCGGCTGCAACGGCTTGACACTAAGTAGAGGCGACCTCCTTGGTAGAGGCGACCTCCTTGGGTGGCACCATGCCACCCATGAGCTCCCATCAACCGATCTGGGAAAGGAGGTCACCGATGGGATTCTACTGTGGGATCGACCTGCACGCGAAAGTCTCGCAAGTGGCCGTCATGGACGAGGAGGGGAAGGTGCTCCTGAATCGTCAGACGCCCAACCGGATCGACGGCATCGTCGCGCTGCTCGCGCCGTTCGGTCCGGGCCTCCACATCGCGGTCGAGAGCACGTTCAACTGGTACTGGCTGGTGGACGGCCTCCAGGCCGCCGGTCACGACGTCCACCTCGGCCATCCGCTCAAGCTGTCCTGGATTTCCAAGGCGAAGGTCAAGACCGACCGCCGGGACGCGGTGTGTCTGGCCGAGCGACTGCTCAAGGACGACTTCCCGGAGGCGTACATCTACCCGAAGGCCACCCGTCCCCTGCGCGACCTGGTGCGCCAGCGCGGGCGTCTGGTGGTCGCCCGTGCGCGGGAGTACGCGGGCATCCGCATCCGGCTGTACCGCCACGGCATCCTCGAGCACTCGAGGAACTCGGCCAAGACGATCACCACCGAGGAGCTCGACGTTCTGCTGCGGCACCCGCACGTGCGGCCGCTGGTCCACCAGGAGCAGGCACGCATCCAGCTCCTGTCCGCCCAGATCCTCCAGCTCGAGGGCGCGATCCTCGCCGCGCTGGCGGGCGAGGCCGGCTACCAGCGCTTGCGGACCCTCCCCGGCGTTGGCCAGGCGCTCGGCGCGGTGATCCTGCTCGAAACCGGTGCGGTGACCCGCTTCGCCTCCGCCCGCCACTACGCGTCGTACTGCCGGCTCATCCCCGGAGTCGCCGAGTCGGCCGGGAAGGTCAAGGCCGGCCGTGGCAGGAAGCAGGGCAACGCCTACCTCAAGGCGGCCTTCACCCAGGCCGCCACCCACGCGGCGCGGACCGACCCCAAGGTGCGCAGCCTGTACGACCAGCTCAAGACACGGCATCCCGGCCGCGGCGCCGTCCCGATCGCCACCAACGTGATCGGCCACAAGCTCGCGCTCGCCGCCTACTACATCTTGAAGGAGGGCACCGACTATCACGAGCACTTGCTGTTCGGAAACTGACCGACGTGGCCCAGGGCGTGATCCCCGACGTCCTAACTGGGACGATCCCTCCGCGCATGACCGGGAGCGCCCTGGGCCTTCGAGCGTGGTTGTTGCGTCTGCCCGCACGGGGATCGCGCCACTAACTGGGAGGCCCTTGCGGCCATCCCGCACGCTCTTGACTGCGACCCGCTGCGGCACGACCTGGCTTCTGGTGCGGTCACGCCCCGGCGTGACCACGTGCCGGCTCCGGCGCTCACGTGTGCGCCTGCGCCGGCACGCCCAACCCGTTTGGTTGTTTGGTGCAGGCGCCCTCGCCTGTCACCCGACGAGAAGCGCATCGATGTGGACGTGACCACCGCGCTCGCTGTGCCGCACCCGCTGCCCGTGCTCCCGCGCCCCCCTCCGGGGACGTCAAGAGACAGCTTTGCCTCTTGACATCGTCGCCTCTATTGGTTGTTAGGCAGCAGGCTCTGCAAGGTCCCAGATCCCACCTGTTCGAACCCACCGGCTCAACGCCCACAAGTTGAGGCCGAACCGGCGCCACACCCTACGCTTGCTCCGGCGGCGGAAGTCCGGGTCCGGGTCGACGAACTGAAGCCGAACGAAGACCGCCTCGTACTGGACGTAGAGGGCGAAAAGGTAGATGAATGGTACGTAGGCCACAGTCAGAACGGGAGTAAGGAAGAACGTCCGCAACGCTGGCAGAGAGAGGAGCGATCCCGGGTCACGAACGACTGCCCGAATCGAATAGGCAATGACAACAGCGCCGTAGATGAGGAGAGGCCACTGAAGCACCTTGGCGACCAGCTCGTAGCGCCGGTCGGTATCGGCCACCGTCTTCAGCAAGACAACGAAGAGCACAGCAGGCATTACTAGGATCTCGACCCAGACGGCGAAGACGTGGAGGTTTGCGGCGAACTCAATGACGGCTGTAACCGTTACCGTCCGGCGGATAGCTCTGCGAAAGAACCGGTCATCGACCCCGGTGGCTGCGAACAGGAGAGTCACACCAACCCCAGCAGTCCAGACAACCGTGTCCTTCAGAAGTCCAGGACCCCAGAAATGCAGGGCGCGAAGGGCTAGCACGACCCCAACGACATAGGCCATCATGCCGATAGCCGAGAGAACAATCGCCTTGGACCACATCGCACTGAGCAGGTGGAGTGTAGCGTCTCGAACCCGGGAGGACTTCAGCAGCGCAGCGCCGAGCAGGATGACAATCCAGAGGGCACCTGCAATTTCGCGGTTGTTGAGTGAGTGCACCAGCCCGCCCACTACCGGTCCCTCCAGCCCTCGCCTGCAGTGTCATGCTTCTGCTGCCTAACGCTGCGCTTCAGCGGGCCGGCCACTTTCACCCTTGCCATTGGACTAGCTTACCCCTCGACACCGGACGACCGCCGAGCCTGCTGCCCGTGTGGCCGGTCCACTGCAAGCGCCTGTTATGCAGCGACCGCTCACCTTCTGAGCACCCTTGCTTGGTGGACTGGCACGACGAGCCATTGCGACCCCCGATACCGCTGACAACGCCTGTACCCGACCCCTTGCCGAGCTTGCGAAGACCAGCCCGACCACGACGCCTTTCCGCGCTACCAGCTTCCCAGTTGCACGGCGCAGTGAACGCCCAGCACCTCGGCCTTCATCTTCTACCTTGATTCCTGACTGCGTCTGCATAACGCTAATTCGGCTGCCGAAGAGAAATGGGGAAACACCGCAGGACGTGCAGTGTTTGCTCCGGGCATGGTGGTCTGGAGTGGCGGGGAAAGCACTGGCCGGCCACGCTGATATGTGCCGTGCTCGTTGATGGGCGCCTCGTGTTAGGCGGCGCAGAACGCTGCCTAACACACCCGGCGAAAGCCTGCCCGTGGGGTCGCCCGACCCGCTTCTCGTAGGTCGCACTGTATGGACTCCCGACAACTCATCCCCCAGCGTGTTTCCAGACAAGAGTATAGACCCAGTACAGCACGCGGGTTGCCTGCGGGCGTGGAGCGCTGTCAGACTTGCGGACGCAGGGCGAGGATCGAACGGCATGTCGCGGCGCGGCCCCGAGCGCCTCCCTCGAAGACGAGGATCCCAACGACAGGCAGGGCGTTGGAACTTGGGGCGTGCAGCCGCGCCGCCGCCGTTGGGCCTATCGCAAGGCGCGCGAACCCCGCCGCGCCGGAGTGTAGCCGGAGGCTACATGAGGACGCGAGCGGGGCGAGCGCAACGCAGCGAGAGGTCCGACGCCGGCGGCGCCCCTAGAGGGAAGCGAGGGTGGCGAGGCAGGCGGGGCAGTACTCGGGCCGCTTCAGGTCCACGCCCTCAGGCCACAGCGACCGGTGCATCGCGCAGTCCGGCACGACGCAGTGGACGAGCCCCATGCCGTGGCCGAGCTCGTGGACGGCCTCGACGGTGATGCGCCGGGTGAAGCGCGCCTGGGCCTCGGCGCCCTCCTCCTCGGCGCGCAGCCGGAACCAGGAGACGATGCCGCGCCGGCCGCCGAGGTGGGAGATGCCGAACACGTACGTGAGGGCGGGCATGAACAGGTCCACGCCGGTGAGGCCGACGACCGACCAGCCGGGCTCGGGCTCGGGGATCTGCTCGATCAGGCACGCGGCGTCCACCTGGGCGCGGGCCCGGTCGTGGCAGTTCTCGAGCGCGACGGGCAGCCGGCCGATCTCGCCGCCGGCGAACGGCCTCGGCAAGCCGGCAAGCACGGCCTCGGCCAGCTTGGGCGGGACCTCGCCCAGCCCGAGCAGCCGCACGTTCACGGCCGCTCGATGCCGTACTTTTTCATCTTGTTGTAGAGCGTGACGCGGTCGATGTCGAGCTCGCGCGCCGCCTGGGCGACGTTGTGCGAGCACGCGGCGAGGACCTGGCGGATGTGGGCCTCCTCGACGACGGCCAGCGAGTGGTCGGTGGAGCCGGGAGGCGCCACGAACGGGAAGTGGCCGGGCTCGATCTTGTCGCCGCGGCAGAGCACGACGGCGCGCTCGATCGCGTTGGCGAGCTCGCGGACGTTACCGGGCCACGGGTAGGCCACGAGCGCCGCCATCGCGTCGGGCGAGAAGCCGGAGATCCGGCGGTTCATCTGCGTCGAGAACTTGGCGAGGAAGTACTCGGCGAGTGCCGAAACGTCGCCCGGGCGCTCGCGCAGCGGCGGCAGCGGGATCTGAAACACGTTGATGCGGAAGTAGAAGTCGTCGCGGAAGCGGCCGCTCGCCACCTCGGCCTCGAGGTCGCGATGGGTGGCGGTGACGAGCCTGAAGTCCACCTTGATCGTCTCGTTGCCTCCGACCCTCTTGAACTCGCGCTCCTGCAGGACGCGCAGGAGGTCGACCTGGACCCGCGCCGGCACGTCGCCGATCTCGTCGAGGAACAGCGTGCCCTCGTTGGCCATCTCGACCTTGCCGCGGTGCCGCCCTACCGCACCGGTAAACGCGCCGCGCTCGTGGCCGAACAACTCGCTCTCGAGCAAGCCCTCGGCCAGCGCGCCGCAGTTCTCCACCACGAACGGGCCGAACCGCCGGTTGCTCCTGGCGTGGATGAGGCGCGCCACCAGCTCCTTGCCGGTGCCGGACTCGCCGGTGATCAGCACGCTCGTGTCGGTCGGGGCCACCTGCTCGACGAGCTCGATCACCTTCGCCATGGCGGGCGAGCCGCCGCTGATCAGCGCCGGCGACGCGCTGGCGATGCGCTCGCGCAGGGCGCGGTTCTCGGCGAGCAGCGCGTACCGCTCGGCGGCCTTGCGCACCAGGCGCGAGACGGCCTCGGGGTCGAACGGCTTGACGATGTAGTCGTACGCCCCCTCCTTGAGCGCCTGCACGGCGGTCTCGACGGAGGCGTAGGCGGTCATGATGATGATCGTAGCGTCGGGGGCCAACTCGCGGACCTTGCGCTGCAGCTCGAGGCCGTCCATGCCGGGCATCTTGATGTCGACGAGAAGGATGTTGGTTCCCTCGCGGGCGATGGCCGCGAGCGCGTCACGCCCGCTGGCGGCGACGCCGACGTCGTAGCCCTCCTCGCGGAACCAGGCCGCGAGCGAGTTGCGGATGTGCTGCTCGTCGTCCACCACGAGGATCCGCACCGGCATCGTCATCATGTCCCTGCCTCCCCGCCGGGCGCGGGCGCCAGAGGCAGGTCGAGGGTGAACCGGGTCCCCTGCCCTGGGACGCTCGCGACGTCGATCGCGCCATTGTGTCGCTGCACGATCCCGTAGACAACCGCGAGCCCGAGGCCGAGCCCTCGCCCCTCGCCCTCGCCCTTGGTGGTGAAGAACGGCTCGAAGATGTGCTTGCGCACGTCATCGTCTATCCCGACGCCGGTGTCCTCGACCTCGATCCGGACCCCGCCGGTCTCGGTGGCGGCAGTCCGCACCGTCAAACGGCCGCCGTTCGGCATCGCCTCCACCGCGTTGATGCAGAGGGCGAGCACCGCCTGCTCGACCTGGGCGGGGTCGCACATCACGTGCGGCAGGTCGGCGGCGAGGGCCAGGTCCGCCGTCGTCTGGGCAAGGTCCATCTTGTGCTTGATGAGGAAGAGGGCGCGGTCGATGACCTGGTTGACGTCGGTCGGTTCCATGCGCGAGCCGGTGCGCCGGGCGAACAGGAGGAGGTTGGAGACGATCTCGCCGCAACGGGTGGACTCGCTGGCGATCGCTTCGAGGATCTGGAGGGTGTCCTTCGTCTCCTCGGCCTGGCCGGGGCGGGCCGCCCAGCGGCGCATCAGGACCTTCGAGTACGTCACCACGCTCGCGAGCGGGTTGTTGATCTCGTGCGCGACGACGGCGGCGAGCTTGCCGAGCGAGGCCATGCGCTCGACCCGCACCATCTGTTCCTGCGCCTGGCGCAGCTCGGCCGTCTTCTCCTCGACGCGGCGCTCGAGCGTCTGCGCCCACCCGACGAGCTCCGCGTTGGCACGCTCCAGCGCCTGCGCCATCTTGTTGACCGACCCTCCGAGGTAGGCGAACTCGGAGATCTCGCCGTCCTCGTAGCGCGCCGAGTAGTCCCCGGTCCCGAGCGCCGCGAGGGTGCGGGTCAGGGTGTTGATCGGGCGGTGCACCGAGTTCCGCACGACGAAGAGCACGACGCCCACCACCAGCAGAAGGACCCCGCCGGTGGCGCCGAGCATCAGGAGCGTGGTCTGACGGCGCGCCTGCTCGAGGCGGCTGATGTACAGGGTGACGTCGAGGACGCCCAGGAGGCGCTTGCCGGCCGGATGCGCGTGGCAGCTCGCGTTGGAACAGGCCGGCTCGTTGTCGATCGGGAGGATCACCCCGATCGCCGGTTTGCCGCCGACCTTGAACGACCGCGTGCGGTCGCCCGGCGGGAGCTTGGCGATCGGCCGGTCGGCCTGGTGGCACTTGAAGCACGCCTCGGAGCGCATGTCGACCTTCGTCCCCAGCTCGCGGGGCTCCGAGGAAAAGACGATGTTCCCCTCCTTGTTGAAGATGCGCAGCCGGACGTCGGGGTCGTGCTCGGTGATGTTGCGCACCGAAGCGTGCAGCCCCTCGCGGTCGTTGTTGAGCATCGCGGTGTGGAGGGCGCCGTACAGCGTCTCCGACATCGCCAGGGCGTTGATCCGCGCCGCCTCGCGCGCGCAGTGCTCCTGCAGGCCGACCTGCACCACGGCGGTCAGGGCCAGCAGGAGCGCCAGCGCGACGATCAAGGTACCGGTGAGGCGGAACGTCAGCGAGCTGGAGCGCCAACGCCACATGGCTGCCTGTCCCCCGTTCACGACGGGTCCACGGTACCTTACCGGTTCAGGTGTGGTCAAAGGCGGTGACCGCGCCGGGCACCGGTGAGACGGACTTCGTCTCGACCGCGCCGGCATGCCGGCCGACCTTCTCCTCCTCCGCCATCGCGCCCTCCGGGAAGATCGGGAGGTAACGGCACGCGAGCAGGAAGATCCAGATGCCGACCGCGACGAGGCCGGCGGAGACCAGGAACTCCATCACGGACGGCAGGTACGTGCGTCCCGTCGCCGCCTCGACCGCGGTCACCGACACGTTCAGGCGGTGGAAGATGAAGCCCAGCACGACCAGGCCCTGGGCGACCGCCAGGCGCTTGGGCGACTCGCGGAACCGCGGGATGGCGAGCAGGACCATCGGCACGAGGACGCCGAGCGCGATCTCGGCCAGGAACATCACGGAGACCGAGTTGAGCGGGAAGAGCGTGGCGAGGGCGTGGCGGCCGATCAGGTCGCGCATGCGCAGCGCGAGGTAGATGGCGAGCACGACGACTGAAACCCGCGACAGGCGGGAGAGCAGGTGGGTCTCGATCGGTTTGCCGAACGCGCGGCGCGAGAACCACGACTCGACGACGGTCATCCCGATGCCCGCGGCGAGCGCCGACACGAAGAAGAGGACGGGGAGGACCGGCGTGTACCAGAGCGGGTGCATCTTCTCCGGCAGGATCAGGAACAGCGAGCCGAGGGACGACTGGTGGAGCGTCGAGAGGATCACCCCCAGGATCACGAGGACGGGGGTGACGGGCTTGAGGAGCCGCAAGAGCCAGTCGAGCTTGAAGCGCTCGAGCACGACCGGCGCGAACTCGAGCGACAGCACGCTGGTGTATAGCATGACGCACCAGCCGACCTCGAACATCACGGAGTGGGGGTTCCACATGATGATCGGGTGCCAGATGTTCCACGGCTTGCCGAGGTCGAACACGAGGCCGCAGACGACCAGGATGTAGCCGAGGAACGCGGTGAGCACAGTCGGCCGCATGATCGGCTTGAACTCCTTCAAGTGCAGGATGTGGACGGTCGCGGTGACGGCGAACCCGCCGGCCGCGAGACCCACGCCGCAGAGGACGTCGAAGCCGATCCAAAGCCCCCACGGGAACGTGTCGGACAGGTTGGTCACGGCGCCGAGGCCCCGGGTGAAGCGAAGGAAGGCGACGGCGCCGAGGACGGCGATCATCACGGCCGAGATCACGGCCCAGAACCCCAGTTGAAACGAGGCGAAGCGATTCTTAAGCATCGTGCTCTCCCTTGTCGGCGTGCTCGGCGCGGGCGACATCCTCCTTGCGCTTGGTGAGCCAGAACAACCCGCCGAGGAAGACGCCGCCGAACAGCACGACGTCCGGAATGTGCTTCAGCGCGTTCCAGGTGAGGTCGGGCAGCGGGCTGCTGGTGTCCACCCGCGGCAGCCCGAGGGCGGCGGACTCCCGGGGGCCGATGTAGAGCACGTCCGTCCCCCCCGCCTCGGTGACGCCGTAGACGCGCTGGAAGTAGGTCTTGGGGTCGGAGGCGACGCGCCGGCGCGCCTCCGCGAGCAGTTCGTCGCGGTCGCCGGTGATGGTCGCGCCGGTGGGGCACGCCTCGGCGCACGCGGGCCCGGCCGCGCCGCGGTGGGCGCACATCTGGCACTTGCGCACCCGCGGCACCGCCGAGTACCACTCGTACGTCGGGACGCCGAACGGGCAGGCCATCATGCAGTACCGGCAGCCCATGCACTTGTCGGGGTCGTAGGTGACGGGACCTTCGGCCGTCTTGCGGAGAGCCCCGACGGGACAGACCGAGGCACAGCTCGGGTTCTCGCAGTGCATGCACAGGCGGCGGACGTAGGTGTCGTGGCCGCGGTCCATCAGAAAGGTGTACGTCTGATGGTCGAACCCCTTCGCGTCGTGGGCGGGTTGCTCGTTGGCCTTCTGGCAGGCCTCGACGCAGGAACCGCACCCGATGCACTTCGTCACGTCAACGAGGATCCCGCGGTGCCCCATGGCCTAGACCTCCTCCCCGAACGGGGCGAGGAACTCCTTCTGGAAGGCATCCCAGCGCGCCGCGTCGAGGGCCGCCAGCGCGCCCTTGCGCGGCACGCCCCCGTCAGCGAGCAACGGCACCTTCGCGGGCGTGCCGGCCGGCGTCAGGAAGTCGGCAAGGCGCTGCATTTCCTGGCGGAGGAACGCGGTGGCGGCGCTGCCGATGCGCAACGGCTTGATCGCCTCGTTGTGGTCGCGGGTCCACAGCCCCACGACCCACCCAACGCCGTACGGATCGCGAGTGACGGTCCACGGTTGCTCGAGGGTGTGGCTGTTGACGGCCACGACCTCGCCGGAGGCCGGCGCCGCGATCACGAGGGAGCGCCCCTTGACCTGGAGCCGCAGGAGCGGGTCGCCGCGCTTGACCTGGGCGCCACGCGGCGGCGCCTCGACGGCCTCGACCTCGCCGAGCGCCTCGGCAAGGAAATCGTCGATGCCGACCCTCAGGGTGCCGTCGGCCGTGATACGCACCCAGCTGTGCCGGGGGTCGAGGAAGATCCCCTGCGGCGGCCTCGGTTCGAGCATCGGAGCGAGCGGCAGCAGCGCCGGCGCCGCTGCGTGGCGACGGCGGAACGCCATGACGATGGCGTCAACACCGACGAAGGCCAGGATCGTGAGAATCACCAGAATCGCGGTCATCGTTACCTCCCGCGAGAGCTTCTGTGCGGCCCCCGCTTGTCCCGTTGTGGAGCAAGCTCCTTGCCAAACTCTGACGTGCGCAGCATCACGCTCCAAGTAAATGAGTTGTGTGCCGCTGCCGGAAAGGTGTCCGACGCATCTGTAGAGGAATTCAACGGACCGTCGCCCCGCACCAGTCGGCCGGGCGGCCGCAGGCGTCTCGCTTCTCGTTGCCAACTCGCTGGTTACACGGTTTCCCGGGCGATGATGAAATCTTCAACACCCCCATTCGAGGCGCCAGTCGGAGCCAGAAGCGACGTCCGGCCGGGCGATCGTGACGCCTCGACCTGGTCCGGGAGCGAGAAGTTGCAGCCTGGATCGTTCGTGGGGGTTCGTCGCGAGAACGCGGAGGTGGCTGGTGTGGTGGGCGACGGTCCGGTACGGGGGCCACAGGGCCCGTCCACCGATCCGACCGGCGCCTCAATCCCCCCGCGCCCCCAAGTTCACGCGGCAACCCCTCCCTCACTCCGGGGGGAGGAGCCGAGACGTACCCTCTGCGATGCGCCGCAGGCCCCGAACCCCGAGCACGCCCGCCAGGCCGGCCGGAACCGCGTTCGGGGCAGAACCCCCGTGAGTGGTCCAGGCTAGAATCCGCTGATGCGCATCGTGCTCACCCGGCTGTCGGCGCTCGGCGACATCGTCCACACCTGGCCGCTCGCCGCCGCGCTCGTGGCCGGACCTGAGACGGTCGAGCTCGCCTGGGTGGTGGAGGAGCCGTTCCTCCCGCTCGTGGCCTCCCACCCGGCGGTGACGCGGGCGATCCCGGTGGCGACCCGGCGCTGGCGCCGGCACCCCGTTGCCGCGGCAACCCGGCGCGAACTCGCCGCCGCGCGTGCCGCGCTGCGTGATTTCTCGCCGGACCTCGCTCTCGATCCGCAGGGGCTGGTCAAATCGGCGCTGTGGGCCGCTCTGTCGAGAGCGCCCGAGCGGGTCGGACTCGACTCCGCGCACCGGCGCGAGTGGCTGGCGGGCGTGTGCTACACGTGCACGCTCGCGCCGCCTCCCGAGGCGCGCCACGTCGTCGACATCAACCTTTCGCTGGTGGCGGCGGTCGGCCGCCCGGCGCCGTTCGGCGCCGCTCCCGACGGGCGCTTCCTGCTCGGCGGCGCGGCGGCGGGCCGCGGGCGCGGCCCGGCCGCGAGGGTGGCGCTGCTGCCTGCGACCGGCGGTGTCGGGAAGTCCTGGCCGGCCGAGAGCTTCGCGGAGCTCGCCCGGAGGGCGGTGTCGGCCGGCCTGGAGCCGGTGGTCGTGTGGGGCCCGGGCGAGAGGGCGCTCGCGGAGGGGATCGCGGCCGCGGGAGGGCGTGGTGTGGCGCTGGCGCCGGCGACCTCGATCCCGGAGCTCGCCGTCCTGCTGTCGGGGTGCGCGGCGGTCGTGGGCGGCGACACCGGGCCCGTCCACCTCGCGGCGTCGCTCGGCGTGCCGATCGTGGCGGTGTTCGTCGCGACCGATCCGGCGCGCAACGGGCCGCGCGGCGAGCGGGTGCGGGTGCTCGCCGCCGCCGGCGCCGCCGCGGGGCGGGGCAGTGCGCGAGCCGAAGGCGCGGGCGAGGTCGGCGTGGAGGCGGTGTTCGCGGCGCTGGCCGAGTTCGCCGTCGCGGCGGGGTAGCGACGCTGCCCGGCGCGTGCGGCGCGGCGCGGGCGTGACCGGCGACACTGTTCCGCTGGAGTGCGTCACGGCGGGGTGGTAGAATCTGCCAGCGGACCGAAAGTTTACGGAAGGGAGTCGCATGGCCCTTAAGCTCGGCGAACTGCTTCTCAAAGCCCAGCTCATCAACCAGCAGCAGCTCACGAAGGCGCTCGACGAGCAGAAGAGCACCGGCGGCAAGCTGGGCGAGATCCTGCAGCGGCTCGGCTACGTCACCGAGGACGACATCATCGAGTGCCTCTCGCACCAATTCGGCGTGCCCTCGATCAACCTGCGCCACTTCGAGATCGATCCCAACGTCGCGAAGATCATCCCCGTCGATCTCGCGCGCAAGTACAACGTGATCCCGGTGAACAAGACCGGCGCCACCCTCACGCTCGCCATGACCGACCCCACCAACATTTTCGCCATGGACGAGATCACCTTCATGACGGGGTATCGCGTCGAGCCGGTGGTCGCGTCCGAGGAGGCGATCAGGGAGCGCATCGACCGCAACTTCGGGTCCTCCCGCGAGCTGGAGCTCAAGAAGGTCATGGAGGACCTGACGACGGTCGACGAGGCCGCCCTCGAGCTGATGGAAGAGGAGGAGGAGCTCGACGTCGCCAAGCTCGCCGAGGAGTCCCAGGAAGCCCCGGTTGTCCGTCTTGTGAACATCATGCTCACCGACGCGATCAAGCGGGGGGCGTCGGACATCCACGTCGAGCCGTACGAGAAGAGCTTCCGGGTTCGCTACCGCATCGACGGCCTGCTGCGCGAGGTCATGAACCCGCCGCAGCGCCTCCAGGCCGCCATCACGTCGCGCCTCAAGGTGCTCGCCAAGCTCGACATCGCCGAGAAGCGGTTGCCCCAGGACGGCCGCATCAAGCTCAAGGCCAAGATCGAGGGCCGGATGCGCGAGCTCGACTTCCGCGTCTCCGTGCTCCCGACGCTGCACGGCGAGAAGGTCGTGTTGCGGTTGCTCGACAAGGAGAACCTTCGCCTTGACATGACGAAGCTCGGGTTCGAGAAGTCGAGCCTGAAGAAGTTCGAGGACAACATCCTCAAGCCGTACGGCATGATCCTGGTCACCGGGCCGACGGGGTCCGGCAAGACCAACACGCTGTACTCCGCGCTGCAGCGCGTGAACGTGCCGGAGACCAACATCATCACCGCGGAGGACCCGGTCGAGTTCCAGCTCCCGGGCGTCAACCAGGTGCAGATGAAGGACGCGATCGGCCTCAACTTCGCCGCGGCGCTGCGTTCGTTCCTGCGGCAGGACCCCAACATCATCCTGGTCGGCGAGATCCGCGACTTCGAGACCGCCGAGATCGCGATCAAGGCGGCGCTCACGGGCCACCTCGTGCTCTCCACCCTGCACACGAACGACGCGCCGGCCACCATCTCGCGCCTGATGAACATGGGGATCGAGCCGTTCCTCGTCGCCACCTCCGTCAACGTGATCGCGGCCCAGCGGCTGATCCGGAAGGTGTGCCAGAGCTGCAAGGAGGAGGTCGAGACCCCGATCCAGGCGCTTCTCTCGGTGGGGTTCCCGGAGAGCGAGGCGCACGGCCTCAAGCTCGTGAAGGGGCGCGGCTGCGACAAGTGCACGAATTCGGGGTACAAGGGGCGTCTCGGCCTCTTCGAGGTGATGGACATCACCGAGGACATGCGCGAACTGATCCTGTCCGGCGCGACCGCAGTCGAGTTGCGCCGCAAGGCGATCGAAGAGGGGATGATCACGCTCCGGCAATCGGGCCTGCAGAAGATCCGCGAGGGACTCACGACCATCGACGAGGTGGTGCGGGAGACGGTACTCTAGGAGCAGGGGGAGTCATGCCGATCACGCTGCACGAGCTTCTCAAGACCATGGTCGAGCGGGGCGCCACCGACCTGCACATCACGACCAACACGCCGCCGGTGATCCGGGTGGACGGGGTTCTCGACCGCCTTCCGCTGCCGCCGCTGACCGCGCCGGAGACCAAGCGCCTCGCGTACTCGGTGCTCACCGACGCGCAGAAGCACCGGCTCGAGGAGACGTTCGAGCTCGACCTCTCCTTCGGGATCAAGGGGTTGGCCCGGTTCCGGGCCAACATCTTCTTCCAACGCGGGGCGATCGCCGGAGCGTTCCGGCGGATCCCGTACGAGATCCTGGGGTTCAGGGACCTCGGGCTGCCCGCCGTCGTGGAGGCGCTGTGCGAGAAGCCGCGCGGGCTCGTGCTGGTGACCGGGCCGACCGGGTGCGGCAAGTCCACGTCGCTCGCCGCCATGCTCGACAAGGTCAACGCCGAGAGCGCCCTGCACATCGTCACCATCGAGGACCCGATCGAGTACCTCCACACCCACAAGAAGGCGATGGTGAATCAGCGCGAGCTGCACGCCGACACCCAGTCGTACCCGAACGCCCTGCGCTCCGCGCTGCGGGAGGACCCGGACGTCGTCCTGATCGGCGAGATGCGCGACCTGGAGACGATCGAATCCGCGCTGCAGATCGCCGAGACCGGCCACCTCACATTCGCGACGCTGCACACGAACTCGGCGCCGCAGACGATCAACCGCATCATCGACGTCTTCCCCGAACACCAGCAGGCGCAGGTGCGGGCCCAACTTTCGTTCGTGCTCGAGGGGATCATCTGCCAGGCGCTGCTGCCGCGCGCCGCCGGCAAGGGCCGCGTCCTCTGTTGCGAGGTGCTGATCCCCAACGCCGCGGTGCGCAACCTGATCCGCGAGGACAAGGTCCACCAGATCTACTCGACGATGCAGACCGGACAGATCAAGCACGGGATGCAGACGTTCAACCAGTCGCTCGCGACGCTGTACCAGCGGCGAATGATCACGCTTCAGACCGCTTTGTCGTACAGCTCCAACCCTGAGGAGCTGCAGGACATGATCAACCGTGGCACCGGCGTGGTGCAGCCAGGGGCGGCGCCGCGGGTGCATGGGAGGGGCTAGGCCATGCCGAGTTTCGAATGGAAGGGCCGTGACCGCGCCGGCCGCCCCCAGGGCGGCGTTCTGGTGGCGGACAGCAAGGACGCCGTGCTCGCCGTGCTGCGGCGCCAGCAGATCGTTCCCATTACCGTCAAGGAGAAGGGCAAGGAAATCGCCCTCCCCAAACTGCGCGGTGGCGTGGACGAGAAGACGCTGGCGGTCTTCACGCGCCAGTTCTCGGTCATGATCGACGCCGGCCTGCCGCTGGTGCAGTGCCTGCAGATCCTCGGCGAGCAGCAGGAGCACAAGAACTTCCAGCGCATCATCCTGCAGGTGCGCGAGGACGTGGAGTCGGGCTCCTCGCTCGCCAACGCGATGAAGAAGCACCCGCAGGCGTTCGACGACCTGTTCGTGAACATGGTGGCGGCGGGCGAGGCGGGCGGCATCCTCGACACGATCCTGCAGCGCCTGGCGACCTACATCGAGAAGAACGCGCGCCTGAAGGCCCAGGTCAAGTCGGCGATGATCTACCCGATTGCGGTGCTTTCGATCGCGGGCCTCGTCGTCTACGTCATCCTCTGGAAGGTCATCCCCGTGTTCGGGTCCCTGTTCGTCTCGCTGGGCGCGGACCTGCCGTTGCCGACCAGGATCGTGGTGGCGATGTCCAAGTTCGTGGGCCGCTTCTGGTGGCTGATCGTGGGTGTCGTCGTCGGCGGCGTCTTCGCCCTGAGGCGGTACTACGCGACCGAGCAGGGCAAGCTCGTGGTCGACAGGTTGCTCCTGAAGGCGCCGATCCTCGGCCCGGTCCTGCGCAAGATCGCGGTGGCGCGTTTCTGCCGCACCCTGGGCACGTTGCTTTCGGCGGGCGTGCCCGTGCTCGAGGCGCTTGACATCACGGCGCGGACCTCCGGCAACGCGGTCATCGAGCTGGCGATCCTCGAGGTGCGCAAGCAGGTCGAGGAGGGCAAGAACATGGCCGACCCGCTCAAGGCCACCGGCCAGTTCCCGCCGATGGTGGTCCAGATGATCTCAGTGGGCGAGGCCACCGGGGCGATGGACACGATGCTTGCCAAGATCGCCGAGTTCTACGAGGAGGAGGTCGACATTGCCGTCGCCGGGATGATGAAGCTCATCGAGCCGGTCATGATCCTCTTCCTCGGCGTCGTCGTCGGCGGGGTCGTGATCTCGATGTACCTGCCGATGTTCTCGATGATCTCGAAGATCGGATGACCGCCGGCGCACCCCGCCGGGCCACCGCGTCGGGCGGCCTGGAGACTTCGGCGCTCCCAACCGAACGGGTGGCGAAGTGGCTGCTCGGTCTGCGCCTGGTCGCGATGTCGGCGTTGCTGGTCGGCGCCCTGCTGGTGCAGACCACCACCGACGAGATCCTGCCGATTGCGCCGCTCGCACGCGTCGCCGGCCTGACCTATGCCCTGTCCCTGATCTGGATCGTGCTGTGGGTCCTGCGGATCCCGGCTCGGCTGCACGGCGCGCTGCAGCTGGCCGGCGACCTGGTCATCGTCTCGACGCTCGTCTACATGACGGGCGGGCCGGCGTCGCCGTTCGCCTTCCTCTTCCTGATCGTCCTCGCGGTCGGGGCGCTGATGTTCGGTTTGCGCGGCGCTCTCACGGTGGCGGGCGCGGCGTTCGTCCTCTACGGCGCGCTCGCGGAGGGGATCGCGTTCCGTCTGCTCAAGCCCTCTCGTTTCGGCCCGGCGGTCCCGCCGATCGGCCCGTCGGCGCTCGCCTTCCAGATCCTGGTGACGGGCGCCGGCTTCGCCGTCGTCGCGCTGCTCACCTCCTACCTCGCCCACTCGCTGCAGCGGGCGGAGGACCGCCTGCAGGGCGAGCGGGAGGCGAGCGCGCGGCTGTTCGCCATCTCGGCCGACGTCCTGCGCTCGGTCGACTCGGGGGTGCTGGCGGCGGACGTGGAGGGCCGCGTCGTGCTCGCCAACCCCGCGGCGCACCGGATCCTGCGCCAGGCCGGCTCGTTCGAGGGCCAGCACCTGTCGTCGTTGCTCCCGTTGGAGGGTGTCCACTGGCCGGACGTGCTCGCCCGCCTCGCCCTCGGCTCGCCGGTTCGCCTCGAGGGCGCGGTCGTCGGGGGCAAGGTGCCGATCGGCTGCACCGTCACCGCGCTCACCGACGCCGCCGGCACGCTCGTCGGCCTCGTCGTGCACTTCCGCGACGTCACCGAGGCGCGCGAGGCGGCGAAACGCGAGCGCCTGAGGGAGCGCATGGAGGCCGTCGGCGAGATGGCGGCCGGCATCGCGCACGAGATCCGCAACCCGCTCGCCTCGATCTCCGGATCGGCCCAGGTGCTGGGAAAAGTTCCGGGTCTCGGGGCGAACGAGCGGAAGCTCTCGCGCATCATCGTCGAGGAATCCCGGCGCCTGTCCAATATCATCGAGTCGTTCCTAGGCTTCGCGCGCCCCCCGGACCCGCAGCGCGCCCCGTGCGACATCGCGCTCGTCCTGGACGAGACGCTGACGCTCTTCGCCAACTCCGCGGAGGTAACCGAGCGGCACCGGATCGAGACCCTGATCACGCCGCACGACGGACCCGTGATCGCCGACGCGCAGCAGCTCCGGCAAGCGTTCTACAACCTCGCTCGCAACGCCATTCAGGCCATGCCCCAGGGTGGTACGATGCGAGTGGAGGCGGCCCCCGAGGGAAACGAATACGTGGTTCGTTGGCGTGACGAGGGAGTCGGTATGGAGCCCCACCAGATCCAGGAGATCTTCCAGCCGTTCAAGGCGTTCCGCAAAGGAGGCACGGGCCTCGGGCTCGCGGTCGTGTACTCGATCGTGAGCGATCACCGCGGCGAGATCCGGGTGGATAGCCAGGCCGGCAAGGGGACCACGTTCACGCTGCGCATCCCGTTGGAGGCTGCGTGAGCGGTCAGCTGTTGATCGTCGACGACGAGCCCAACATCCGCGAGGTGCTGCGGATAGTCCTCGACGGCGAGGGCTACTCGGTCAGCGAAGCCGCGACGTACGCCGAGGCGATGCAGCTCCTCGGCCAGACGACCTTCGATCTCGTCATCTGCGACATCTTCCTCCCCGACGGCAACGGCCTGGACCTCGTCCGCTCGTACCACGCCAGCAACCCCGACACCCACTTCGTCGTGGTGACGGCGCACACGACGCCGGCGCACGCGATGACCGCCCTGCGCGACGGGGCCGTCGAATACCTTTCCAAACCGTTCGACGTCGAAGAGCTCAAGCTCGTCGTTGCGAAGCAGATGATGCGACCGGCGTCGGAGCTGGTCCTGACCGGCCCGCTCGATTTCATCGGCCGCTCGCACGCGATGCGGCCGCTGCTCGAGCGCATCCCGCAGGTCGCGCGCAGCGACGCCACCGTTCTGATCACCGGCGAGTCTGGGACCGGCAAGGAACTGCTCGCGCGGGCGATCCACACGGCCTCCCCGCGCGCCGGGAGGCTGTTCGTTCCGGTCAACTGCGGCGCCCTGCCGGAGGGGCTGCTGGAGAGCGAGCTGTTCGGGCACGTGCGCGGCTCGTTCACCGGCGCCGTCCGCGACAAGAGGGGCCTCATGCAGGAGGCCCACCTCGGCACGCTGTTCCTCGACGAGATCGGCGATATCTCGGCCAATACCCAGGTCAAGCTCCTCCGAGCGTTGCAGGAGAGACGGATCCGCCCGGTCGGCGACAACCGCGAGGTGGACATCGACGTGCGCGTGCTCGCTGCCACCAACCAGGACCTGCAGCGCCGCGTCAGGGACGGCCTGTTCCGCGAGGACTTCTACTACCGGATCAACGTGATCCACCTCCACGTCCCGCCGCTGCGGGAGCGCCGTGAGGACATCCCGGAGCTGGCGCGACACTTCGTGGCGCGGGCGTGCGCCCGCCTGGGCACCGAGACCAAGCTGATCCACCGCGACGCGATGTCCGTACTCGAGCACTGGCCCTGGCCGGGGAACGTGCGCGAGCTCGAGAACGTCGTCGAGCGCACGGTCGCCATGGAGCCGTCGCCGCTGATCACGGTGAGTTCGTTGCCGCGGAGCCTTCTCGGGGCGGAGGGGCATGATGGGCAGCGGGGGTCAGCGCCCTCGCTGCCGGAGGACGGACTCGACATCGAGGCCCACCTCGAAGGGATGCGCCGGGAGCTGATGAGGCAGGCGCTCGAGCGCTGCGGCGGCGTGCAGAAGGACGCGGCGAGGCTGTTGCGCATGACGTACCGGGCGTTCCGCTATCACGCCGAGAAGTTCAACCTGACGACGGAGGACTAGACCGTGCTGACTCTTGCCTTGGTGTTGGCTGCGGCGGTGGCGCCTGCGCCGCCCGTGTGCACCGTTCCCGACGGGACCAAGATCCGCCTCGAGCTGGCGCTCACCGACCAGGAGAAGGCGCTCGGGCTCATGTACCGCGACAGCCTGGCTGCCGACGCCGGGATGCTGTTCGTGTTCGACGCCGACTCGCCGCTCGCTTTCTGGATGAAGAACACCTTCATCCCCCTCGACCTCGTGTGGCTCGACAAGGAAGGACGGGTGGTCGACGTGCGCGCGAACGTGCAGCCGTGCCGGGCCGACCCTTGTCCCTCGTACGATCCGGCGCGGCCGGCCCGCACCGTCCTCGAGGTGAACGCGGGGTTTGCCGCGGCGCACGGGGTCAAGACCGGCGCCGCGTTGCGGTTCGAGGGTGTGACAGGCTACCCGGTCGAGGAGCCGAAGCGATGAACCTCCGGCGCGCGGTCTTTCCGGTAGCCGGGTACGGCACCCGTTTCCTCCCCGCTTCGAAGGCGATTCCCAAGGAGTTGCTGCCGATCGTGGACAAGCCCGCCGTCCAGTACGTGGTCGAGGAAGCAGTGGCCGCGGGCGTCGAGACCGCGATCTTCGTCACTGCCGAGGGGAAGTCGGCGATCGAGGACCACTTCGACCGCAACCTCCGCCTCGAAACGTTCCTCGCCGAGCGTGGCAAGCGCGACCTCCTCGAGATCGTGCGCCAGGTGGGGGCGATGGTCCAGGTCGTCGCGGTGCGCCAGAAGGAGGCGCTCGGCCTCGGGCACGCGGTGCTCCAGGCGGCGCCGGTGCTGGGGGATGAGCCGTTCGCTGTCCTGCTGGGGGACGACATCATCGTGGGCCGGCCTCCCGCGATCGGCCGCCTGGCTGACCTGGCTCTGGAGACCTCCGCGCCGGTGATCGCGGTGATGGAGGTCGCGCCCGCCGAGATCCGCCACTACGGGTGCGTCGCGGGGGAGGAAGTTTCGCCCGGCGTCTGGCGCGTGCGCGACCTGATCGAGAAGCCCGACCCGGCGCAGGCGCCGTCGAACCTCGCGATCATCGGCCGCTACGTGCTCACGCCGGCCGTGCTGCGGGCGCTCGCCGCGACGCCCCCGGACCGTGGCGGGGAAATCCAGCTCACCGAGGGGTTGCGCCGGACGCTGGCGACCGGGCCGGTGTACGCCTGCACCTTCCCAGGCAAGCGCTACGACGCCGGCAACAAGGCCGATTTCTTGCGGGCCACGGTCGAAATCGCGCTCGACCATCCGGAGCTCGGCGCGGGGTTCCGGCGCATGCTCGAGGAGCTGTTCGTGCAGGCGGAGAAGGGGTAACAGCGCCGCGGCTTCCGGGCGTCGGACCCCGGTCCCGTCCCGGCCCGGACGGTCAGCTCGCTTTGGCGGTCGTGCCGGGGGTCGCCGCCGGCTTCTCGGCGGCCTTGCTCTCGGTCTTGCCCTCGGGCTTGGCGCTGGCGTCCTTGGAGTTCGACTCGCCGTTGCCGGCGGCGGTCGTGTGGCGGTGGCCGTAATCGGTCACGTACCAGCCGGTTCCCTTGAACTGCAGGGCCGAAGCGGAAATCAGCTTCACGAGGACGCCGCCGCAGCTCGGGCACTCCGCGGGCGGGGCCGCGCCCAAGTGCTGCAGCACCTCGATGCGCTCTCCACAGCTCGTGCAGCGGTACTCATACAGCGGCATGGGACTCCTCCGGGCGCAACCTGAGCACCCTCGACTGAGATTCTACATCAAGAGACCGGATCTGTCGAGGGCACCTGGACGCGGATTCCGCTCGGGGCGTCCTTCTCCTTCTTGATCAGACCCAGGCAGTTGAAGGCGTACAGCACGCGGGCGTTGAGGCCGGCCGAAAACGGGCCCTGGTCGCACAACTCGAACAGTCCCCTGCGCCCGTCCACCAGGTTCAGCATCTCTTCCTCGGCGGCCTCGAGCTGGAAGTCCGCCAGGTGCTCGGGTACGGGGCGGCGCGAGAACAGTGTGCTCTTGCCGCCCAGTCTGGTGACCAGGCGTTTGGCGTCCGCCACGGTCTTGCAGCCGTGCAGCACGGCGCGCGGCGTCGGGATTCGCAGCTTGTAGACCTCGTCGGCGCGGTCCTCGCCGAGCGCGAAGGTGACGAGCCCCTCGGAAAGGTCGAAAAGGCTCCAGACGATGCGCTGCACCTGTTCGAGCACGGCCGCCCGCATCTCCGCCTGGCTGAGCATCCCCATCTCGACCAGCACCTGGCCGTGCCGCTTCCCGGGGTTGGCAAGCAGCTGCAGGGCGGACTCGCGGTACTGCGCCACCGTGATGCGGCCCGAGACCAGCAGGGAGTCGCCCAGCGACTCGCCGCGGTTGGTCGAGGAGGCGAAGATGATGTCGCCGCCGAGGATGAAGACGCGCTTGGAGAACTCGCCGAGCTGGACTTCGAGGACGCCGGGGACGCGGTTTCGGTGGATCGTCGCGAGCATCTCCGGGAGTGGTGTGTCGGCGAGGTCGCCCACGAAGATGTGACGCGCGTCCGGGCTCACGCGAAGGATGGTAGCACGCGGGGAAGCAGGGAGTTGGGGACCGGGATCCGGAGAAACGACGACGTGGGTCGTGGTTCGAGAAGACGAAGACGCGGCCGGCGCCCCGTGGCCGGCAGAGACCGGGGCACGGGGGGGCGAGGGCGGCCGGACGGGCGATGGAGTGGCCGCGGGCCCCCCCGGTCGAGCGGAGCGAGGCGCGGCTTGGCCGCGGCTCGCTGGGGGGAACGGGGGGGCGAGAGCGGCCGGGTGGGCGGTGGAGTGGCCGCGGGCCCCCCCGGTCGAGCGGAGCGAGGCGCGGCTTGGCCGCGGCTCGCTGGGGGGAACGGGGGGGCGAGAGCGGCCGGGTGGGCGGTGGAGTGGCCGCGGGCCCCCCCGGTCGAGCGGAGCGAGGCGCGGCTTGGCCGCGGCTCGCTGGGGGGAACGGGGGGGCGAGAGCGGCCGGGTGGGCGGTGGAGTGGCCGCGGGCCCCCCCGGTCGAATAGATGGCGGAAGCGCATGGGAATCGAACCCACCCCCCGTGCCGCAAGGGCACGGAGCAACGGTTTTGAAGACCGCGAGGACCACCAGGCCCCGTGCGCTTCCGCCCGTGAGTCTAGCATCGCCCTGCGTCCGTCGGTCGCGTCGCATTCGCCCGTGGCGGCCGTCCGCCGGGCGGCCGGCCCCGCTTCCCCTCGGGCGTGCGGCTCCCGCCTTTTCGACGGCCGGCGCAGCTTCGCGAACGCGGTCGGCGCACCGGCGGACAAGTTGACACCCGGCCGCGCTCTTGCTAGCTTTCCACTCCCTGGTGGGGCCGTAGCTCAGTTGGGAGAGCGCTTGAATGGCATTCAAGAGGTCGACGGTTCGATCCCGTTCGGCTCCACCAACTCCCCCCCGGCTCTCCGGCGGCCGGTCCCGGCGCCGCACCTCCGGACTCCCCCGTCGGGCCCGCTGTCCCTTCCGGGAGCTATACTTCCGACGCACTCAACGGCCGGCGGGGCACGGCCGTATACGGTGCGGAGGTTGGAATTGAGATGGGCGTCCTGCGTCTCCTGGTCCGGGAAAAGGTGAGCGTCGAGCACGACGATCGGCAACTCGCGGCGCTTGCGCGCGGCGGGGACGAAGCCGCGTTCGCGCTGCTCGTCCGCCGTCACCAGGCCGGAGTGCGACGCTGCGCCGCCCGCATCCTGGGCGACGACGAGGAGGCCCGCGACATCGCGCAACTCGCCTTCGTGCGCGCCTGGGAGAACCTCGCCAAGTACGATGCGGCTTGGGCGTTCTCCACCTGGGTGTACCGGATCGCGTCGAACCTCGCGATCGACGTGCTGCGCTCGCGCGACAGCCGCGACCGCACCCACGCCGCCCACCTCCGGCTGGTCGGCGAATCCGTCGGACCGAGCGCGCCGCGCGACCTTGCGGAGGGCGAGGTGAGGCGCATCTTCGCCGAGCTGGCGTCGTTTCTCACGCCGCACCAGCGGGCGGCGTTCGTGCTGCGCGAGGTGGAGGGGCTCGCCACCGCGGAGGTGGCCGAGGCGCTCGGTTGCAGCGAGGCGACGGTCCGCAACCACGTGTTCCAGGCGCGGGTGACGCTGCGCAAGGAGCTTGCGGCGCGCTACCCGGAGTACCTCCCCAAGGGAGGCGCCCGGTGAACTGCCTCGAGGCCCACAGGCTCATGCCCCGACTCGAGGCGATGGACCTGCCCCGGCAGGTCGAAGTGGCTCTGCGCGAGCACTTGGCGGTTTGCCCGGCGTGCCGGCAGACGGCGGCCGAGCGCGAGCCCGGCTTCGATCTGGCCGCGGCGCTGGCATCCAGCCCCGGCCTCGAGGACGATCGCTTCGTCGGCGAGGTGATGGCCGAGATCCATCAACGCCGGCTGGAGCGGTCGCTCGGCAGGCGCCGCTCCCGGCTGCTGGCGGCCGCCGCGGTGGTGCTGGCGCTGCTCGGCGGCGCGACCGTGGTCAGGCAGGTCGCGCGGCCGGCGCGGCAGGTCGTCGCGCGCGCCCCGGTCACGATCGCGCACCCGCCGGCTCGGGTGGCGACGATGGAGCCGGCGTTCGTCGAGGTGGACAACGCCGGAGTGCGACTGTATCAGCTCACCCCGGCATCCAATTCGCGCGGGGCGATCCAGGTGGCCTTCATCGTGGATCCGCATCTGGAGCTCTAGTTGGTCAGGTCGGCGGTTGCGGTGCTGATGATGGCGGCGAGCACGGTGCTCGCCGCCGAACAGGAGCTGCGGGTTTTTCAGCTCCACTTCCGGCCGGCCCGGGAGGCCGCGGCGTTGGTGGAGCCGCTGCTCTCGTCCGAGGGGAGCGTTTTGCTGCAGCCGAGCTTGAACGCCATCACGGTGCGCGATACGCCGGAGGTGTTGCAGCGCGTGGCCCAGGCGCTGTCGAGCTGGGACGTGGCTCCGGCCTCGTACAAGGTGCGCGTCCGGGTGCTGCTGGCCACCACCGACCCGCAACCGCCGGGCAAGCCGGCGCCGCTCATCGAGGGGATCGGTTCGGAGCTCAAGGAGCTGTTCCACTTCACGAACTACCAGGAGGTCGCGACGCTTCAGGCGACGGCCTCCGACGGGAGCGTCGTGGAGATGGCCGCCGGCGAGCGCTACCACCTGCGGTTCACCGTGCGGGGCGTCCCGCAGGACCCGGACCGCGTTCAACTCGCACAGCTCCAGCTTTCGCGGCGCGACCGCGGTGCGGACAACGCCGAGGTCCTGCGCCCGCTCGTGCGCGCCACCGTGACGCTGCTGGTCAAGCAGCCCTCCGTGCTGGGGGGCGCCCGGGCCGAGAACGCCAACCAGGCGCTCTTCCTGGTGCTGTGGGCCGAGCGGGAGGAGAAGCCTTGAGCGAGTTCGCCGTGCGGCTGGGGACCCCCGAAGGCGCGGTGGTCGAGCAGCGCCACCGAGCCGTGAGCGAGGAGGCGCTGCGGCGCGACCTGGAGGCGAAGGGCTTCACGGTCTTCCGTGTCCGGGAGAGGGGGGGCGCCGCGCGCCTTCCATTTTTCGGTCGCCGGGGGCGCCTCGCCTCGCTCGACTTCCTCGTCTTCAACCAGCAGCTCGCGACGCTGCTGAAAGCGGGGATCCCGGTCCTGCAGTCGCTCGAACTCCTGCAGCGCACGCAATCCTCGGCCTACTTCCGCGAGGTGTTGCAGCGCGTGCTCGAGGACGTCCGCAGCGGCGTGTCGCTTTCCGACGCCTTCGCAGCCCAGGGCGGGGTCTTCCCCAAGCTCTACTGCGCCACGGTTCTGGCCGGGGAGCGCTCCGGCGAGCTGGTCGGGGTGCTGGGCCGCTACATCCACCACCAGCAGCTGCTGGAGGGGGTCCGGCGGCGCGTGAAGTCGGCGCTGACCTATCCGATCGTGCTGCTGTCGTTGTCGTTCGGGCTCATCGTCCTGCTCGTGACCTACGTGATCCCCCGCTTCGCCACTTTCTACCTGGGCTTCTCGGCCGATCTCCCGCTCATCACCAGGGTGATCGTCGGAGGTTCCAATTTCATCCGGCAGCACCTGTGGTACATCGTGGCCGCCCTGGCGATCGCCTATGCGCTGGCGAGACGCTGGCTGCACAGCGAGGCCGGGCTCATCGCGATCGACCACACGAAACTCAAGGTGCCGTTCGTGGGCCGGGTCTTCCACCTGTTCGGCCTGTCTCAGTTCGTACGCTCGCTGGGGACGCTGATCGCGGGCGGCACGCCCCTCGTGAACTCGCTCGAGATCGCGAGCGCGACGGTGACGAACCATGCGCTCGGCACGCCGCTGGCGCGGGTCGCCGGACGGGTGCGCGAGGGACAGCCGCTGTGGTCCTCGCTCGACGCCACCGGGCTCTTCCCGGAGCTTTCCATCGCGATGGTCCAGGTCGGGGAAGCGACCGGCGCGCTGGAGGGTATGCTGGAGAACGTCAGCCAGTTCTACGACGAATCGATCGAGGTCCGTCTCGCCCAGGTGGTCTCCCTCATCGAGCCGGCGGTGCTCGTGATCATGGGAGGCGTGGTCGCGACGCTGCTCATGGCGGTGTACTACCCGATGTTCACGTTGATGTCGAAGGCGCAGTGAGGCAGGGAATGGCAGAAGACATCGGCACCGTGACCAAGAAGTACCTGCGCGGGCTCCCGCGCGACGAGGAGGACCGCAAGCGCGCGGCCGAGCTGGCCGAGCGCGCCGGCGTCCCTTTCGACGACCTCTCGGAGTTCCGCGGCGACCCCGAGCTCTTCCGCCAGATCCCGGTCGACGTCATGGTGCGCTACCAGTTCGTGCCGCTCGAGCGGCAGGGGGACGTGGTCGTGGTGGCGATGGCCGACCCGTCCAACGTGCTCGCGGTGGACGAAGTCGAGCTCGCCATCGGCGGCCCGGTCGAGGTCAAGGTCGGGCCGGCGGGGAAGATCGCCGAGATCCTCGAGAAGTCCGAGTCCACCCAGCGCGTCCTCGACGAGGCCACCGAGGATTTCAAGATCCAGCTCGTCCAGGAGAAGGAGAACGGCGAAGAGGCGCTCTCGATCGAGTCGATCACCGCCGACGCCTCGCCGATCATCAAGCTCGTGGACACGATCGTCTTCAACGCCATCCAGCGGCGCGCTTCCGACATTCACGTCGAGACCCGCGAGAACGAGGTGATCGTCAAGTACCGTGTGGACGGCGTCCTCTACCAGGCGATGGAGCCGATCGACAAGCGCTACCACTCGACCATCATCTCGCGCATCAAAGTGATGTCCGAGCTCGACATCGCGGAGAAACGCATCCCCCAGGACGGACGGTTCAAGCTGCGCTTGAAGGGGCGTACGATCGACTTCCGCGTCTCGATCATGCCCACGGTCCACGGCGAGGACTGCGTCATCCGCATCCTCGACAAGGAGTCCGCCAACAAGGAGTTCCGCACGCTGAACCTCGAGGTCGTCGGGTTCGACGAGGAGACCAAGCGGAAGCTCCGCAAGTTCATCAGGGAGCCGTACGGGATGGTGCTGGTGACCGGGCCGACCGGCTCCGGGAAGACGACGACGCTGTACGCCTGCCTGTCGGAAATCGTCTCCGTCGAGGACAAGATCATCACGATCGAGGACCCGGTCGAGTACCAGCTCCCCGGGGTCACGCAGATCCCGGTCAACGAGAAGAAGGGTCTCACCTTCGCGCGCGGCCTGCGGTCGATCCTGCGTCACGACCCGGACAAGATCATGGTGGGCGAGATCCGCGACGAGGAGACGGCGCAGATCGCCGTGCAGTCGGCGCTCACCGGCCACCTGGTCTTCACGACCGTGCACGCGAACAACGTGGTCGACGTGCTCGGGCGCTTCCTCAACATGAACGTGGACCTCTACAACTTCGTCTCGGCGCTCAACTGCGTGCTCGCGCAGCGGCTGGTGCGGCGCATCTGCCCGAACTGCCGGCGCGAAGCCAAGATCTCCCTGCAGCAGCTGGAGGAGTCGGGGCTCTCGGTCGAGGCGGTGCGCGGGGTGACGTTCTACGAGGGCGCCGGGTGCATCGAGTGCAACGGGACCGGCTTCCTCGGCCGCAGCGCGATCTCCGAGCTCATGGACCTTTCCGACAATATCCGGGCGCTGATCCTGGAGAAGCGCCCCGCTGCGGAGATCAAGCGCGCGGCGAGGGCGGAGGGTATGAAGTTTTTGCGCGAGTCGGCGCTCGAGCGCGTGTTCGCGGGCGCGACGACGCTGAAGGAAGTCAACAAGGTGACCTTCGTCGAATGAGATTGCTCGAACTGCTCCGGACCCCCCCTCCCGTGCACGCCTTCACGGCGGCCGAGAGTCAGCTCGTGTACGGCCGGCTCGGCGGCCGACGAGACGCGTTGGTGCGCATCGAGCGCGCCCCGCTGGAGCGCGACTGGTTCCGGCTCGGGCCCGTCGGCCTGCTCCAGGTCGACCGTCAGGCGCTCGCCGCGTCGCTCGCGGCGCTCGTGCGGCAGATCGAGAAGGCGCCAGGTGACGCGAGCTTCGTGGCGCCCAACGCCTGGGTTCGCAGCGTCGTGATCGACGCGGAAGAGCTGCCGCGCCAGCGCGACGAAGCCGAGGACGTCGTGCGCTGGCGCCTGAAGAAGCTCCTCCCCTGCCGGCCGGAGGACGTGCGCATCGACTACATCCCCGGCGGGAGCCATGGGCGGATGCTGGTGGTGCTCGCCCTCGACCGGCCGCTCGCGGCGGTGGAGGAGACGTTCGCGGCGTCGGGCATCCGCCTGGGGCGGATCGAGCCGGCGGCCCTGGCGCTCACGGCGCTGCTGCCCCTGTCCGCCACCCCGATCCTGCTCGCCGCGGTCGAGGACCTTTCGCTCGCGCTGGTGGTCCTGGCGGATGGGAAGCCGGTGCTGCTCCGCAACAAGCCGTTGCCCGCCGACCCCGAACGCGCAGAACGGTTCATCATCCGGGAGCTCGGGCGCACGCTCGCGCATGCCCGCGAGCAGGAGGGGCTGGCTGGCCCGGTCGACGTCTGGCTCGCCGCTGGCGACCCGGCTCGCGTCGCCGAGGTGGAGCGGTGGGCCGACGCCCAGACCGGGGTGAGGGTCAACGCGCTCGCCATCGGCACGGGGCGCGTGCCGGCGGCCTCCGGCGTGCAGGACGTGCGCCTCTGGTCGTTGCTCGGGACGGCGTGGTCGGGGGCATCGTGACGGGCCGACCCAACCTCGCGGCCCGGCCGTTCGAGAACGTCCGCCCGGTTTGGGTCACGGGGGGTGTGCTGGCGCTGGCGGCGCTGGCCCTCACCGCCGTGAGCCTGGGCGACTTCCTGTCGGCGCACGGCAGGGAGCAGGCGGCGGCCGGGTCGCTCGTCCGTTTGCGGGCGCGCCGCGCGGAGCTGGTGACCAGGGTGGAGACGGCCAACCGCCAGCTTGCGGCCGTCGGCTGGAAGAAGCTCCATGGCGAGACCACCTCGCTCGAGGAAGTCGTGGCCCGCCGCAGGCTCGTCTGGAGCCAGCTCCTGGCCGACCTCGAGCGCGTCGTGCCGTGGGACGTCCGGCTGGTGAGCATCACCCCTTCGGTGGCCAAGGACGGCTCGCTCCAGATCGGCCTGGACGGCCTCGCCACCGGCAGGGATGCGTGGCTCCGGCTGGTCGCCGCGCTCTTCGCCGACCCCAGGTTTTCCGATCCGCTGCCGAGGTCGGAGGAGGCGCCGTCGGCCAGGAACGGGCTGGGGTACCGGTTTTCACTGACGGTGCGCTACTGGCCGGAGGGCAAGCCATGAGCGACCCGAGGGCCTGGCTCCGACTCTGGTACCTGTGGGCACCACCGGCGGCTCTCGTGGCGCTCAACGCGGTCTGGCTGGCCGGGGTGCGCGGCACGTTCCTGGGGCGCGGTTCGGCGCTCGCGGGGCAGGTCGCCTCGGTTCAGTCGGAGGTCGCGAAGCTCGAACGCCAGGCGGCGCAGCTTCAGAACGCAGAGCGGGCGTTGGCGAACCTGCGGGAGAACCTCGGCACGCTGCGGAAGGAACAGATGGCGCCGATGCGCGATCGCCTGATTCCGTTCCTCAACGACGTCATCAAGCGGGCCGAGGGATCGGGCCTGCGGCCGGACCGCATCACCTACTCCGTGAAGCGCGAGGCGAAGTCGGGTCTCGTCTACTTCAGCGCCCACTTCGACGTCAAGGGAAGCTACGAGCAGATCCGGAGGTGCGTCTTCGAGCTCGAAACCTCGCCCCAGTTCATCCTCCTGGAGGGCTTGACGCTGCGCGGGGCGGACGCCGCGACGTCGCTCGACGTCGGCATGCAGTTCGGCGTCGGGACGTACTTCGCCGACCTCGATGAGGGTCTGATGAAGCAACTCGGAGTCCGCGAGGTGTCCGGTGGCGAATAGGCCGCGGTCGAATGACAGGAAGGCCGTGTTGCTCGCGGTGCTCGTGGCGGCGCTCGTCGTGGTGGTCGTCGTGAGGCTCCGGCCTGCGCTGGCACCTGGGGTCGAGGCCGGCCGCGGCGCGTCGCTGCGGATCGGCAGCTACGCGGTGCCTGAACTGGGCTGGGACCGGTCGCAACGGCGCGTCGTCCCGACGCCGGCCGCGGGGCGCAACCTGTTCACGTTCGGGGCGCCGCCGACGCCGACCCCGGACCGCAGACCGACGATCCCGCCGCCCCCGCCTCCGCCTCCGACGCCCACCCCCACGCCGGACGGCATCTACGTGAACGGCAAGTGGATCCTGCCTCCGCCCCCGGCTTTCACGCTCGCCTATCTCGGCTGGCTCGGCCCGGACAGGCTGCCGGTGGCGATCTTCCGCGACGGCGACAATGTGCTGGCGGTGCCCGTAGGAGAGAGTGTGAAACAGAAGTTCATCGTCCGTGAGGTCGGTCCGACGGGAGTAACGGTCGGCTTCGTGGGCTACCCCACGAACGTGGTCAACAAGGTTCCGCTTGCGAGGTGAGTGTGACGACGAGGTCAGTCAGAGTCGCGGTCGGTTTGCTCCTTGCCATGGGGTTGCTTGCGTCCTGCGCCACGTACCGGTACGGCCGGCAGGCGAGCGACGCGGTGCAGACCCAGAACTGGGACGGAGCGGTGTACTTCTACCTCGAGGCGCTCTCCAGAGACCCCGGCAACGTGCACTACAAGATGGCGCTGGAGCGGGCGCGCCTGAAGGCGGGCGAGGAGCACTTCCAGCGCGGCATGCGCTTCAAGCAGGTCGGGGAGCTGCAGCGCGCCGAGTCGGAGTTCGAGCTCGCGGTCCAGTTCGACCCGACGCACCAGTACGCCCAGGTCGAGCTGGCGAAGGTGCAGAAGGACCTCGCGATCCTGGACCAGGAGGGCGGACCGTCAAAGCTGGCGGAGATCAAGAAGGCGGCCTCGGAGATGAAGGTCAAGCCGCCGGTTCTCAACCCCGCGTCGGACGAGCCGATGAGCCTGTCGTTCCCGAACCCGACCAACGTGCGCGACATCTACAAGGCGATCGGCCAGGCGTTCGGGATCAACATCCTGTTCGACAACAAGATGCGCGACCAGAAGCTGTCCATCGAGCTGAAGAACGTCACCGCCCGCGAGGCGCTCGAGTCCGTGATGCAGGCCGCCGGCCACTTCTACAAGGTGCTCGACCCCAAGACCGTGATCGTGGTCGAGGACACCCCGCAGAACCGCCGCGACTACGAGGACCTGGTCGTCAAGACCTTCTTCCTCTCCAACGCGGACGTGAAGGACATCAGCAACATGCTGCGCGCCCTCATCGACGCGCGGCGGATCGCGATCAACGAGCAGCTCAACTCGCTCGTGATCCGCGACACCGCCGACAAGGTCGCGATCGCGGAGCGCCTCATCGACGCCAACGACAAGGCGAAGGCCGAGGTGCTGGTCGACGTCGAGCTCATGCAGGTCGACACCAACAAGCTGCGCGACATCGGCATGTCGCTGTCGTCGCAGAGTTTCACGGCCAACCTCGACGCCACCAAGCTCGGCGGCTCGACCAGCACGTCGCCCCTCTACCTGAACCAGCTCGGGAGTATCTCCCGCTCGATGTGGACCATGGCGGTGCCGTCCGTCGTCCTCAACCTGATCAAGTCGGCCGGCGAGACCGAGACCCTCGCCCAGCCGCAGCTCCGCATCACGGAACGGGAGAAGGCGAGCCTGGTCATCGGGCAGAAGGTGCCGATCCCGACGACGACCTTCAACACGACGCAGACGATCGGCGGCAACATCGTGCCGATCACCGCGTTCAACTACCAGGACGTGGGGATCAAGCTCGACATCGAGCCCAAAGTGCACCACAACAACGAGGTCACGCTGAAGCTCAAGGTCGAGGTCTCGGACCTCGGCACCCCGATCCAGGTCTCCGGCCAGCCCAACCAGTACCCGATCAACACCCGCAACATCGACACCACGATCCGGCTCAAGGACGGCGAGACGTCGCTGCTCGCGGGGCTGCTCAAGGAGACCAAAGCCACCAGCGACACCGGCCTGCCGTGGCTCTCCGAGATACCGTTGATCGGAAGGCTCTTCAGCGACACCTCCAAGCAAGTCAACCAGACCGACCTCATCCTCACCCTGACGCCGCACATCATCCGCTACCCCGACATCACGGAAGAGGACCTCGCGCCGCTGTGGGTCGGGACCGAGAACCGGGTCACGATCTTCGGGAACTCGCCGAGGGTGCAGTCGGCGGTGGCGGGGAACCCGCTCGGGGGTGTGTCCCGCCGCGTACAGCCGGGGTTCGGACCCGGTTTCGGGGAGGAGGCGCCGCCTCCGACCGAACCCGAAACGTCCGCTCCGCAAGAACCGTCGTCGCCGGCCACGCCGGCCGCGCCGACCGGCGTTGTGACGGGCCCGACTGCAAGGCCGCGGCTGAACTTGCCGGGAACGGTGCTCAACCCGGTCCCGGGCGGAGGGGACGCACAGACCACGGTCCCCAATGCCGCGGTCTCCAGCCAGAGCGCCGCCCAGGGTATGACGGCGTCGACACAGGCCGTGCAGGCATCGACGCAGAGCGTGACGGCCACGGCGCTGGCGACCGACGCCAGCGGTCTGCCGGCGTTCACCTTCTACCCGGCAAGGGTGCCGGTCGTCGTCGGGAGCGAAGGCGTGATGCAGGTCGTCCTCGACCCCGGCGTCTCCGGGTTGACCGGCCCGTTGCACATCGCCTACGACCCGGCGCGGCTCGAGGTCACCCGGCTTGAGGGCGGCGTGATGCCGGGCGGCGACGGGCCCGTGCAGATCCAGGTCTCCCACACCCCCAACCTGGGTTGGATCACCGTGACCTGGAGCGGACGCGTGACCGGAAGCGGCACGCTGCTGAACATCGTGGTGCGGCCGCGCGAGGCCGGCGAGCTGCCGATGATCTTCGCGGGGCCGGTCGGGGCCGTGGTCGCGCGCAACGGCACCGTGGTGGCGTTGCCGGCGACGGGGGCGGCGCAGTGAACCGCGAGAGCCGCGGCTTCACCGTCGCCGAGCTCGTGATGGTCACGGCGCTGGTGGCGATCCTGGCCGCGGTCGCGCTGCCGACGGCGCGCTTCACCATGAAACGCGAGCGGGAGTCGGAGCTGCGTCTCGACCTGCGCCTGATGCGGAACGCGATCGACAACTACAAGCAGCTGGCGGACCAGGGGATGATCCAGGTCGAGGTCGGCACCGAGGGGTACCCGAAGACGCTCGACGACCTGGTGCAGGGGGTGAGCATCGTGGGGCAGCTGACGAAGCGCAAGTTCCTGCGGCGCATCCCGGTGGATCCGATGACCGGCAAGAACGAGTGGGGGTTGCGCTCCTATCAGGACGAGATGAACTCGGATTCGTGGGGAGGGCAAGACGTGTACGACGTCTACTCGCTCTCCGGAGGCACCGCCCTCGACGGCACGAAATACAAGGACTGGTAGCGATGAAGCAGGACACACTGGATACGACAGCGAGCACCAGGGCCCGGGCACCGGAGAGGCGTGGCCGGTGGCCGGTGGCCGGTGGCCGGCAGAGACCCGTCTCCGGGCCCCGGACCCCGGACCCCGGTGGCGAAGAACTTCGCTATCCCGAATCCGCGCGCCGGGATCCACTCCCGGTGCGCGGGGGGGGCACGGGGGGTCAAGAGCGTCCGGGTGGGGGGTGGAGTGGACGCGGGGCCCCCCGGCAGGATGGTTTTACGCTCATCGAGCTGATCGTGGTGGTCGCGATCATCGGCATCCTCGCCGCGATTGCGGTGCCCGCCATGCGGACGGCGCCGGAGCGGGCGCGCGAGTCCGCCCTCAAGGAGGACCTGTTCACGCTGCGCTCCTGTCTCGACCAGTTCCACGCCGACCGCGGCCGCTACCCGACCTCGCTCGACGAGATCGTGAGCCTGGGCTACCTCCGGAGCGTGCCGGTGGACCCCCTTACCAAGTCGAAGGACACGTGGGTCCTCGTGTACGAGGAGGTGGCGCCGGAGGATCAGGACGAGAGCCAGCAACAGAGCAGTCCGGGGATCATCGACATCCACTCCGGCTCCCCGGGGACCGCCCTCGATGGGACGAAGTACGCCGACTGGTAGGAACCGGGGTCCGGGCTCCGGGGACCGGGGTCAGGTGAACGCCCACGCCGCCGCTGTCGCTGGCGCCCGGTGCCCGGTGCCCGGCGCCCGCTGCAGCCAGGCAGGGTTCACGTTGGCGGCCGTGATGGTGATCATGGCGGTCATGGCGATCTTCCTGACCGTCGCGGTGGAGACGGCGACCTTCCAGCAGAAGCGGGAGAAGGAGGAGGAGCTGATCTTCCGCGGCAACCAGATGGTCGAGGCGATCAGGTTGTTCCGGGCGCGCTTCGGCCGCTTTCCCATCGCGCTCGACGAGCTGGCCAAGGCGAAGCCGAGGCTGTTGCGCAAGATCTGGAACGACCCGATGACCGGGCACCCCGACTGGGTCCCGGTGTACCAGGGCGAGGAGGGCACGACGCTGCAGCCGCTGCCTGGCGGCCTGACCCCGACGCCGCAGCCGACCCCGCAGCCGACGCCGGGCCCGGGGACACCGGGCAGCCAGGGACCGCGCGGCGGCCCGATCATCGGAGTCAGGTCGAGCGTCTGCGCCGATTCGGTCAAGATCTACAACGGCCACACCCGGTACTGCGAGTGGAAGTTCTTCTACGACCCCACCAAGCTCAACCCGGGCATCCGGCCCGCCTCGGCAGCACCGCCGAGCCCGTGACCGCGCGGCGCCCGGCGCGCGCCATCCGCGCCCACCGGGGCTGGTACACTTGCCCACTCATGGAGAGCCCGCCGAACATCTTCGTCCACGTGCTGCCGGGCTCGGCGACCGCGGCCGTCGGCGCCTGGATCCGGAGCGGCTCCGCGCACGAGGACGCCGGCGCGGCCGGGATCACGCACCTGCTGGAGCACCTCCTGCTGCGGCGTTCGGCCGAGCGCACGCCCGAGGAGATCGCCCAGTTGATCGACTCCCTCGGAGGCGCGGTGGACGCCTTCACGACCCGTGAGGCGTGCGCGGTGACGGCGCACGTCCCCGCCGAGCGCTTCGAAGAGGCGCTCGACCTGGTGCTGGACGCGGTGTTCCGTCCCCGCTTGCTCGCCGCGGAGGTCGACCTCGAGCGCCATGTCGTCGCCGCGGAGTTCGACCTCATCCAGGACTCGCCCGTGGAGGTCGCGGCGGAGAACGCGCTCGCCGCCTGCTGGGGTGACCATCCCCTGGCGCGGCCGGTCCTCGGCCGGCGGGAGGTGGTGGAACGCCTCGGGGTCCGCGACCTCGACCTCTTCCACCGCGGACGCTTCACGCCGGCGAACCTGCTGCTCGTCGCGGCCGGTCCGGTGGACGAAGGTCTCATCCGGGAGCGGGTGGCCCGCCTGGCCGGCCGCGGCGCGCCGCCGCCGCCGCTCGCGGCGCCGGCGTGGCGGCCGGGAGTGACGGCCGAGGCGCGTGACGGGCTGGAGCAGCTCTACGCCAACCTCGTGTTCCCGGCGCTGCCGTCCGGGGACCCCGAGGGTTTCACCCTGGGCGTGCTGAACCAGCTCCTCGGCGGCGGCGCCTCCAGCCGTCTGTTCCGCGAGCTGCGGGACAGGTTGGGCCTCGTCTACGACGTCGGGAGCTCGATGTTCGCGGCGGCCGTCGCGGGGGTGCTCGAGGTGACGTTCTCGGCGCCGGCGCGGCAGGCCGACGCGTGCTGGGACGCGGTGTTCCGGGTGCTCGGCGAGGTCGCCGCGGGCCGTGTCACGGACGACGAGGTGGAGCTGGCCCGGCGGGCGCTGGCGTCCGGGGTGGTGCTCGGGGCCGAGGGGACCGATGCGCTCATGGAAGCGCACGCCGCCGAGCTTCTGGCCCGGTCGCGCCCGTTCGACGCCGCTCGCGTCCGCCGCGAGCTCGACGACGTGACGCCGGAGCGCGTGCGCGCGCTCGCCGCGCGGGTGCTCCGGCTGGATGCGATCGCCGGGGCGGTGTGCGGCCCGGAGGCGGGGCTGCGCCTGCCGGCGGCGTTGGCGCGGAGGGTCGCGTGAGCACGCCGCCCGTGGTCGCCGTCCGCCGGCTGCCGCACGGCGACGGCCTGCCGCTGCCGCGCTTCGCCACGGCCGGGGCGGCGGGGGCCGACGTGGCGGCCGCGGTCGAGTCCGAGCTGGTGCTGGCCCCAATGGAGCGCCGGGCGGTCCCGACCGGGCTCGTGCTCGCGGTGCCTCCCGGCTACGAGGTGCAGGTGCGCCCGCGCTCCGGCTTGGCGCTCCGCCAGGGCGTGACGGTGGCGAACGCTCCCGGGACGGTGGACAGCGACTACCGCGGCGAGCTCATGGTGATCCTGGTCAACCTCGGCGATCGGCCGTGCGTGGTGCGGCGCGGCGAACGCATCGCGCAGCTCGTGGTGGCCCCGGTCGTCCAGGCCGCCTTCGTCGAGCGCGACGACCTTCCCCCATCGGCGCGCGGGGCCGGCGGGTTCGGCTCGACGGGGGCGTGAGGTGCGCGTTTCGGTGCTGGCGTCGGGTTCGGGCGGGAACGCGGCCGTGGTCGAGGCCGACGGCACGTGCCTGCTTGTCGACTGCGGGATCTCCTGCCGCCAGCTGACGACGCGGATGGAAGCGCTCGGCATCGACCCGGGAAGGGTCGAGGCGGTGCTGCTCACCCACGAGCACGACGACCACGTGAAGGGGCTCGAGGTGTTCCTGCGCCGCCACCCGGTGCCGGTGCTGGCGACGCCGGGCACGGTGAAGGGGATGGCGGTCCCGCCGCGGGGCGCCGGGGCGCTGGCCTCGGGGCGCGAGGTGCGGCTCGGGACGGTCACGGTGCTGCCGGTGCCGACGAGCCACGACGCCCGCGAGCCGGTCGGCTTCGTGTTGGAGAGCGCCGGGCACCGGGTCGGCTTCGTCACCGACACCGGAGTGGTGACGCAGTTGCTGGCGGAGCGCCTGGCCGGCTGCCACACGTTGTTGCTCGAGTGCAATCACGACCGCGACATGCTGCGCGTTGGCCCCTACCCGTGGCCGCTCAAGCAGCGCATCGCCTCGCGTACCGGCCACCTCTCCAACGAGCAGTCGTGCGGGGCGCTCGAGCGGCTCGTCCACTCCGGCCTCGAGGTCGTCGTCGGCATGCACCTGTCGCAGACCAACAACAACCCCGGCCTGGTCGCGCGCGAGCTGGCCGCTGTGCTCGCCGGTTCCGGGGTGCGCCTCGCGGTCGCCTCGCAGCACAGCACGCTCGTGGTCGAACGGGGCGCGGGCCGGGACGCCGGCCCGGCGCCGGGCTGAACCCGGACGGGGGGCAGGCGCCGCGACGCCCCCGGCTCCTTTGCCGGGCGGCCGGTTCGCGGTACGCTTCGCCCGGCGGGGCCCGCGGGGCGGGGCAGGAGGTGCGGGATGCAGGTCGAGGTTCGCGTCAAGCTCAAGGAGCAGGTGCTTGACCCGCAGGGCGAGGCGATCCGCCGCGTGCTGGTGGGCCTGGGGTACGCGGAGGTCGGGCAGGTCAGGGTGGGCAAGCTGATGCTCCTCGACGTGGGGGGCGATGACGCCGGCGCGGTCCGCGCCCGGGTCGAGGCGGCCTGCCGCGAGGTGCTCGCGAACCCGGTCATCGAAGAGTTCGAGGTTCGGCTGCCATGAAGATACAGGGGTCCGGGGATCGGGGTTCGGGGTCCGGGACGGCAGCCGGGCGGGCGCCACGGCGGCGGGCGGGCGGAAGCGGGTGGCCGTCGTCGTCTTCCCGGGTTCCAACTGCGACCGGGATGCCCTCGCAGCCGTCGAGGCGGCCGGCGGCGAGGCGGTGCCGGTGTGGCATCAGAGCGCCGACCTTTCGGGCTGCGGCGCGGTCGTCCTGCCGGGCGGGTTCTCGTACGGGGACTACCTGCGGGCCGGCGCCATGGCGGCGCACTCGCCGGTGATGGCGGCGGTGCGCCGGCACGCGGCCGGCGGCGGCGCGGTCCTCGGCATCTGCAACGGCTTCCAGATGCTGCTCGAGATCGGGCTGCTCCCGGGCGCGATGCTGATGAACCGGACGCTCCGGTTCATCTGCCGCGACGTCCACCTGCGGGTGGAGCGCGACGACCTGCCGTTGCTCAAACACCTGCGGCGCGGCCACGTCCTCCACCTCCCGATCGCGCACAAGGAGGGGAACTGGTTCGCCGCGCCGGAGGTCGTCCGGCAGGTGGAGGCGGCGGGCGCGGTGGCGTTGCGATACTGCGACGACCGGGGCGAGATCGGGGGCGCGGCCAACCCCAACGGCGCGATCAACGCGGTCGCAGGTCTCGTCAACCGGGAGGGGAACGTCCTCGGCATGATGCCGCACCCGGAGCGGCGCATCAGCGCCCTGCTCGGCGGCTCGGACGGCGCGGGGCTCATCCGCGCGCTCGTGGAGGCGGCGTGATCTGGGACGCCCCCGCGACGGCGGAGCTCGCCCGCGAGCACGGGTTGTCGGAGGAGGAGTACCAGCGCATCCTGGCGGACCTCGGCCGCAACCCGAACCTCACGGAACTCGGGATCTTCGCGGCGCTCTGGTCGGAGCACTGCTCGTACAAGTCCTCCCGGGCGTATTTCGGCAGGTTCCCGACCGGCGGCCTCCGGGTCGTCCAGGGCCCCGGCGAGAACGCGGGCGTGGTCGACCTAGGCAGCGGCTGGGTGTGCGTCTTCAAGATGGAGTCCCACAACCACCCCTCGTTCATCGAACCGTACCAGGGGGCGGCGACGGGCGTGGGAGGCATCCTGCGCGACGTCTTCACGATGGGGGCCCGGCCGGTGATGCTCCTCGACTCGCTCCGGTTCGGAGCCCTCGACGCGCCGCGCATGACGCACCTGGTCGACGGCGTGGTGCGCGGGATCGGCGACTACGGCAACTGCGTCGGCGTACCCACGGTGGGCGGCGAGGTGGATTTCCACGCCAGCTACAACGGAAACATCCTCGTCAACGCCATGTGCGTCGGCGTCGGGCGCGCCGACCGGATTTTCTACGGGCGCGCGTCGGGGCCCGGCAACCGCGTCGTCTACCTCGGCTCCAAGACCGGGCGCGACGGCATTCACGGCGCCACGATGGCGTCCGACGTCTTCGACGAAACCGCGAGCGCCAAGCGCCCCACCGTCCAGGTCGGCGACCCGTTCACCGAGAAGCTGCTGATCGAGTGCTGCCTTGAGCTGATGGGCGCCGGCCTGGTGGTCGGGATCCAGGACATGGGCGCCGCGGGACTGACCTCCTCGGCGTTCGAGATGGCGGCGCGCGCCGGCTGCGGCCTCACCCTCGACCTCTCGCTGGTACCGGCGCGCGAGCGGGGGATGACCCCGTACGAGCTGATGCTGTCGGAATCACAGGAGCGCATGCTGCTCGTCGCGACGCCCGCCAACGTCGCCCCGGTGCTCGAGGCGTGCAGGCGTTGGGGGCTCGACGCGGTCGAGATCGGGGCGGTCGTCCCGGAGCCGGAGGTGGCGGCGACGTTCGCCGGGCAGCCCGCGTTCCGCCTGCCGGTGGCGCCGCTCGTGGACGACGCCCCCCGTTACGAGCGGCCGTGGACGCCGCCGGTTCCAGCCGGCGCGGTCACCCTGCCCCCCCTGCACGACCGCAACTGGGGGGCCGACTTGCGAGCGTTGCTCGGAAGCCCGGTGTTTGCGGCTTCGAGGCCGATCTGGGAGCAGTACGACCACTCGGTCGGGGCGAGCACGGTGATGGGCCCGGGCGCCGACGCGGCGCTGCAGCTCGTCCCGGGCACGAGCATCGGCCTCGCTGCCACGACGGACTGCAACGCCCTGGCGTGCTCCCTCGACCCGTTCAACGGCGCGGCGCAGGCGGTGGCGGAGGCGGTGCGCAACCTCGCGTGCGTCGGGGCCGAACCGGTGGGCGTCACCGACTGTCTCAACTTCGGGTCGCCGGAGAACCCCGCCGTCATGGGCCAGTTCGTCGCGGCCGTGGACGGCCTCGCCGAGGCGTGCCGGGCGTTCGAGGTTCCGGTCGTCTCGGGCAACGTCTCGTTCTACAACGAGACCTCGGGCAGCAGCATCCTGCCGACGCCGACGGTCGGGATGGTCGGGGTGGTCCCCGAGGTGCGTCACCGGCCGCGCGCGCGCTGGCAGGTGGGCGACTCCGTGTACCTTCTCGGGCCGGTCGAGGGCGAGCTGGGCGGCAGCCGTTTCCTGCAGATCGCGCTCGGCCTCGAGGCGGGACCGGTGCCGCCGGTCGAGTACGCGGCCGAGCGGCGCGCCGGGGCCGCCGTCCGCGACCTGGTGCGCCTCGGCCTCGCCGCCGCGAAGGACCTCTCCGACGGCGGCCTCGCGATCGCCGCGGTGGAGATGAGCGGCGGGGCGGTCGGGTGCAAGCTGACGCTTCCGCCCGGGGCCTCGCCGGTGCGCGCGTTGTTCGGCGAGTGGCGCGGCGCTTTCCTGCTGGCGGCCCCGGCGGCGTTCGAGCCGGCGCTGGAACGGGCCTGCGAAGGGCTTCCTTTGGCCAGGCTCGGGGTCGCCGGCGGCGTGAAGATGACGGTTGCGCTCGGTGGCAAGAACCTCGTCGAGGAGCCGATCGCGGCCCTCGCCGCGTTGCGGGAGGGAAGCCTGGCATGGCTTTCGGGGGCATGAGCGCGGCGGGCGACAAGTTCCACGACGAGTGCGGCGTGTGCGCGGTGCTCGGGCATCCGGACGCGTCCAACCTCGTCTACCTCGGCTTGTATGCCCTGCAGCACCGCGGCCAGGAGTCGGCCGGTATCGCCGCCTTCGACGGGCGGGAGCTGCGCTACAAGAAGGCGATGGGGTACGTGGCGGACATCTTCGACCGCTCGGTGCTGGGCGAACTGCCCGGCGCGGTGGCCCTCGGGCACGTGCGCTACGCCACTGCCGGCAACTCCACCCTAGCCAACGCGCAGCCCGTGGTGGCGAAGACCCACCGCGGGCAGGTGGCGCTCGCGCACAACGGCAACCTCGTCAACGCCCTGCGCTTGCGGTGGGAGCTCGAGCGCCAGGGGGCGATCTTCCAGTCCACCTCGGACTCGGAGGTGTTCCTGCACCTGCTCGCGCGCTCGCGGGCGGCGACGCTCGAGAACGCGCTGCTCGAGGCCGTGGACGCCGCCGTCGGCGCCTGGTCGCTCGCCGTGCTGGTGGACGGCCGGGTGTTCGCGGCGCGGGACCCGCACGGGTTCCGGCCTCTGGTGCTCGGTCGGCTCGGCGAGGCGTGGGTGGTGGCGTCGGAAACCTGCGCTTTCGACCTGATCGAGGCGCGCACGGTGCGGGAGGTCGGCCCTGGCGAGGTGGTGGAGCTGTCGGGGGAAGAGCCGCGTGTGCTGCGGCCTCCAGGTCCGGCGCCGTTCGCTCACTGCGTGTTCGAGCACGTCTACTTCGCGCGCCCGGATTCGACGGTGTTCGGCGAGGACGTGGGCCCGGTTCGCGAGCGGCTGGGCGAGCGCCTGGCGAAGGAGCACCCGGCCGTGGCGGACATCGTCGTCGCGGTCCCAGATTCCGGCGTCCCGGCGGGGCTCGGCTACTCGCGCGCGTCCGGTCTGCCGTTCGTGCTCGGCCTGGTGCGCAACCACTACGTCGGGCGCACGTTCATCGAGCCGCGCCAGGCGATCCGGCACTTCGGCGTCAAGGTCAAGCTCAACCCGGTGCGCTCCGCCGTCGCGGGCAAGCGCGTGGTCCTGGTGGACGACTCGATCGTCCGCGGCACGACCTCGCGCAAGATCGTGATGATGCTCAAGGCTGCCGGCGCGAAGGAGGTCCACCTGCGCATCTCCTCGCCCCCGACGACCGGGCCGTGCTTCTACGGAATCGACACCCCCGAGCGCCGCGAGCTGATCGCCGCGAGGCTGAGCGTCGAAGAGATCCGGGCGTTCGTCGGCGCCGACTCCCTCGGATACCTTTCGGAGGCGGGGATGCTCTCGTGCCTCGAAACGCCGGCGCCGAACTTCTGCACCGCCTGTTTCTCCGGCAACTACCGCGTGCTGGACGAGGAGGACCGCGCCGGCGTCGTCGCCAAGGAAGAGCGGTGATGAAGGCACCTGAACCGACCGAAGGAACGCCGCTCACGTACGAGGGCGCCGGCGTCTCGATTGCCGCGCAGGACCGGGCTCTCGCCGAGGTGAAGCGGCTCGCGAAGGCGACCTTCACCCGCGGGGTCCTCTCGGAGATCGGCGGTTTCGGGGGGCTCTTCACACTGGAGCCGGACAACCCGTCCGGCGCCGTGCTCGTCGCCTCGGCCGACGGGATCGGCACCAAGCTCAAGGTCGCGCAGATGGCCGGGGCGCACGGCACGGTCGGCGAAGACCTCGTCAACCACTGCGTCAACGACATCCTGGTGCAGGGGGCTCGCCCGCTCTTCTTCCTCGACTACTTCGCTTCCGGCCGCCTGGAGCCGGGGGTCGCCGTGAAGGTGATCGAGGGGCTTGCCCGCGGCTGCCGCGCCAACGGCTGCGCTCTGCTCGGCGGGGAGACGGCGGAGATGCCCGGGTTCTACCAGCCCGGGGAGTACGACGTCGCCGGCTTCATCGTCGGCTCGTGCCGGCGCGACCGGCTGCTGCGCCGAGAAGACGCCGCCGCCGGCGACCTCCTCGTGGCCCTTCCCTCGAGCGGCCTGCACACCAACGGCTACTCGCTCGCGCGCAAGGTGTTCTTCGAGGTCCTGGGACTCGGCGTCGGCGACGAGGTGCCGGGGCTCGGGAGGACCGTCGCCGATGCGCTCCTCGCCGGCCACCGCTCGTACCTCGCGGCGGTGGCGCCGTTGCTCGACGACGGACTCGTCACGAGCGCGGCGCACATCACAGGCGGCGGCATCTCCGACAACCTGCCGCGGGCGCTGCCGGAGGGTTTGGGCGCCGAGATCCGCCTCGACTCGTGGGACGAGCCGGCAATTTTCGGGGTGATCCGCGACGCGGGCCGCGTGCCGGAGGGCGACATGCGGCGGACGTTCAACCTCGGCGTCGGGATGATTCTCGTCGTCGCGCCGGCGCGCCTTGGCGCGGTGCTGGAGCGGCTCGTCCCCCACGGCCCGGGCTGGGTCATCGGCCGGACCGTGGCGGGCTCGGGCGTGCGTTTCGTCGGAGAGCGTCGTGCCTGAAGAGATCGGGGTTCGGGGTTCGGGGTCGGTGTCCGGGGTTCGAAAGACCCAAACTCCCGCTGGCCCACGGGCGAAAGGGGGCGCCGCGAGCCCCGAGCCTCGAGCCCCGAGTCCCGGGGAGGGTGGGCGGTGGGGCTGACGCGGATCGCGGTGCTGCTGTCGGGGCGGGGTTCGAACCTCGTCGCGCTCGCCGAGGCATGCGCCCGCGGCGAGGTCCCGGCCGA
>CAVVEO010000033.1:0-120936 GCA_963747245.1 uncultured Acidobacteriota bacterium | reverse complement strand
CGAGGTCGAGGCCGTCGAGGCGCCGCCGCGTGGCGCCCAGGTCAAGCGCGGCGACCCGCTCCTGCGGCTCCAGGTCAAGGGGCGCTCCCTCGTGATCGCGGCGCCGGCCTCCGGCGAGGTCGTGGCCGTCAACAGCCACACCCTCGAGCAACCGTGGACCGTCACTCGCGATCCGTACGGCGTTGGGTGGGTCGTGGGGCTGTGGACCCGCGACCACAACGAGGCGATCAAGCCGTTGCGCATCGGCAGCGCCGCCACCGCGTTCCTCCGCCAGGAAATGCAGCGCCTTGCCGACTTCCTGACGCCGGCCGGCACGCCCGCGAAGGTGCCGTTGCTCGCTGACGGGGGCGTGCCGCGCAAGGGCGCGCTGGCGGCCCTCGACGCGGCGCGCTGGGATGCCTTCCAGAAGGAGTTCCTCGCCCCGTTCGGGGAGGAGGTCTAGGCCATGGGGCACCGCGGGATCCTCGTTGACGTGACGAAGTGCATCGGGTGCGGTTCCTGCGTCGAGGCCTGCCAGAAGGCCAACGAGCAACCCGCCCACGACGCGAAGGGGTTCGACCATCAGACGTACACCTTTCTGATGGACCGCGGCCACGACACCTACGTCCGCCGCCTGTGCATGCACTGCGAGAACCCGAGCTGTGCCTCGGTCTGTCCCGTCGGGGCTCTCCGCAAGACGGCCGAAGGTCCCGTCACCTACGACCCCGACAAGTGCATGGGCTGCCGGTACTGCATGATGGCCTGCCCGTTCGGCGTCCCGACGTACGAGTGGTACTCGGCGGTGCCGCGGGTGCGCAAGTGCCAGATGTGCGCCCACCGCGGCGCGGCCGGGCCCGCGTGCGCCGAGGCGTGCCCCACCGGCGCGACCATCACCGGCGACCGCGACGAACTGCTCGCGGAGGCGCGCCGGCGCGTCGCCTCCGACCCCAAGACCTACTTCCAGCGCGTCTACGGCGTCACCGAGGCGGGGGGGACGGACGTGCTCTACATCGGCCCCCGGGAGTCCGCCGCCCTCGGGCTGCCGCGGGTGGACACCAGCAGCCCGCTGCCCGACCTCACCTGGAACGCGCTGAAGCACATTCCGGACGTCGTGCTGTTCGGCGGCGTCTTCCTCGGCGGGTTGTTCTGGCTCACCAAGCGCAAGGAGGATGTCGCCCGCGCCGAGCACGCCGACAAGGGAGAGCACGATGCTTAAGAATCGCTTCGCCTCGTTTCAACTGGGGTTCTGGGCCGTGATCTCGGCCGTGATGATCGCCGTCCTCGGCGCCGTCGCCTTCCTTCGCTTCACCCGGGGCCTCGGCGCCGTGACCAACCTGTCCGACACGTTCCCGTGGGGGCTTTGGATCGGCTTCGACGTCCTCTGCGGCGTGGGTCTCGCGGCCGGCGGGTTCGCCGTCACCGCGACCGTCCACATCCTGCACTTGAAGGAGTTCAAGCCGATCATGCGGCCGACTGTGCTCACCGCGTTCCTCGGCTACATCCTGGTCGTCTGCGGCCTCGTGTTCGACCTCGGCAAGCCGTGGAACATCTGGCACCCGATCATCATGTGGAACCCCCACTCCGTGATGTTCGAGGTCGGCTGGTGCGTCATGCTATACACCAGCGTGCTGTCGCTCGAGTTCGCGCCGGTCGTGCTCGAGCGCTTCAAGCTCGACTGGCTCTTGCGGCTCCTCAAGCCCGTCACCCCCGTCCTCGTGATCCTGGGGGTGATCCTCTCGACGCTCCACCAGTCGTCCCTCGGCTCGCTGTTCCTGATCCTGCCGGAGAAGATGCACCCGCTCTGGTACACGCCGGTCCTCCCCGTCCTCTTCTTCGTGTCGGCGCTCGCCGCGGGCATCGGGATGACCGTCGTCGAGTCGTGGTTCTCGCGCCGCGCGTTCGGCAAACCGATCGAGACCCACCTGCTCTCCCGCCTGTCGCGGGTTTCAGTCGTCGTGCTCGCCATCTACCTCGCGCTGCGCATGCGCGACCTGATCGGCCGCCACGCCCTCGCCACGCTCTTCCCGCTCAACTCGGTCTCCGTGATGTTCCTGGCCGAGATCGCGCTCGGCGTCCTCGTGCCGATGGTCCTGCTCGCCATCCCGCGGTTCCGCGAGTCGCCCAGGCGCCTGGCGGTCGCCCAGGGCCTGGTCGTGCTGGGCTTCATCTTCCACCGCCTGAACGTGTCGGTGACCGCGGTCGAGGCGGCGACGGGACGCACGTACCTGCCGTCCGTGATGGAGTTCCTGGTCTCCGCCGGCCTCGTCGCGGTCGGCATCTGGATCTTCCTGCTCGCGTGCCGTTACCTCCCGATCTTCCCGGAAGGCGCGATGGCGGAGGAGGAGAAGGTCGGCCGGCATGCCGGCGCGGTCGAGACGAAGTCCGTCTCACCGGTGCCCGGCGCGGTCACCGCCTTTGACCACAGCTGAACCGGTAAGGTACCGTGGACCCGTCGTGAACGGGGGACAGGCAGCCATGTGGCGTTGGCGCTCCAGCTCGCTGACGTTCCGCCTCACCGGTACCTTGATCGTCGCGCTGGCGCTCCTGCTGGCCCTGACCGCCGTGGTGCAGGTCGGCCTGCAGGAGCACTGCGCGCGCGAGGCGGCGCGGATCAACGCCCTGGCGATGTCGGAGACGCTGTACGGCGCCCTCCACACCGCGATGCTCAACAACGACCGCGAGGGGCTGCACGCTTCGGTGCGCAACATCACCGAGCACGACCCCGACGTCCGGCTGCGCATCTTCAACAAGGAGGGGAACATCGTCTTTTCCTCGGAGCCCCGCGAGCTGGGGACGAAGGTCGACATGCGCTCCGAGGCGTGCTTCAAGTGCCACCAGGCCGACCGGCCGATCGCCAAGCTCCCGCCGGGCGACCGCACGCGGTCGTTCAAGGTCGGCGGCAAACCGGCGATCGGGGTGATCCTCCCGATCGACAACGAGCCGGCGTGCTCCAACGCGAGCTGCCACGCGCACCCGGCCGGCAAGCGCCTCCTGGGCGTCCTCGACGTCACCCTGTACATCAGCCGCCTCGAGCAGGCGCGCCGGCAGACCACACTCCTGATGCTCGGCGCCACCGGCGGGGTCCTTCTGCTGGTCGTGGGCGTCGTGCTCTTCGTCGTGCGGAACTCGGTGCACCGCCCGATCAACACCCTGACCCGCACCCTCGCGGCGCTCGGGACCGGGGACTACTCGGCGCGCTACGAGGACGGCGAGATCTCCGAGTTCGCCTACCTCGGAGGGTCGGTCAACAAGATGGCGCAGGCGCTGGAGCGTGCCAACGCGGAGCTCGTGGGTTGGGCGCAGACGCTCGAGCGGCGCGTCGAGGAAAAGACCGCGGAGCTGCGCCAGGCGCAGGAACAGATGGTGCGGGTCGAGCGCATGGCCTCGCTCGGCAAGCTCGCCGCCGTCGTCGCGCACGAGATCAACAACCCGCTCGCGAGCGTGGTGACGTACTCGAAGGTCCTGATGCGCCGCTGGGCGGCCCGCCCCGGCCAGGCCGAGGAGACGAAGGACAACCTCCAGATCCTCGAAGCGATCGCCAGCGAGTCCACCCGTTGCGGCGAGATCGTCTCCAACCTCCTCCTGTTCGCCCGGCGCACCGGCTCGCGCATGGAACCGACCGACGTCAACCAGGTCATCGACCGCGCCCTCTTCCTCATCAAGCACAAGATGGACCTTGCTCAGACGACGGCGGACCTGGCCCTCGCCGCCGACCTGCCGCACGTGATGTGCGACCCCGCCCAGGTCGAGCAGGCGGTGCTCGCCCTCTGCATCAACGCGGTGGAGGCGATGCCGAACGGCGGCCGTTTGACGGTGCGGACTGCCGCCACCGAGACCGGCGGGGTCCGGATCGAGGTCGAGGACACCGGCGTCGGGATAGACGATGACGTGCGCAAGCACATCTTCGAGCCGTTCTTCACCACCAAGGGCGAGGGCGAGGGTCGAGGGCTCGGCCTCGGGCTCGCGGTTGTCTACGGGATCGTGCAGCGACACAATGGCGCGATCGACGTCGCGAGCGTCCCAGGGCAGGGGACCCGGTTCACCCTCGACCTGCCTCTGGCGCCCGCGCCCGGCGGGGAGGCAGGGACATGATGACGATGCCGGTGCGGATCCTGGTCGTGGACGACGAGCAGCACATCCGCAACTCGCTCGCGGCCTGGTTCCGCGAGGAGGGCTACGACGTCGGCGTCGCCGCCAGCGGGCGTGACGCGCTCGCGGCCATCGCCCGCGAGGGAACCAACATCCTTCTCGTCGACATCAAGATGCCCGGCATGGACGGCCTCGAGCTGCAGCGCAAGGTCCGCGAGCTGGCCCCCGACGCCACGATCATCATCATGACCGCCTACGCCTCCGTCGAGACCGCCGTGCAGGCGCTCAAAGAGGGGGCGTACGACTACATCGTCAAGCCGTTCGACCCCGAGGCCGTCTCGCGCCTGGTGCGCAAGGCCGCCGAGCGGTACGCGCTGCTCGCCGAGAACCGCGCCCTGCGCGAGCGCATCGCCAGCGCGTCGCCGGCGCTGATCAGCGGCGGCTCGCCCGCCATGGCGAAGGTGATCGAGCTCGTTGAGCAGGTGGCCCCGACCGACACGAGCGTGCTGATCACCGGCGAGTCCGGCACCGGCAAGGAGCTGGTGGCGCGCCTCATCCACGCCAGGAGCAACCGGCGGTTCGGCCCGTTCGTGGTGGAGAACTGCGGCGCGCTGGCCGAGGGCTTGCTCGAGAGCGAGTTGTTCGGCCACGAGCGCGGCGCGTTTACCGGTGCGGTAGGGCGGCACCGCGGCAAGGTCGAGATGGCCAACGAGGGCACGCTGTTCCTCGACGAGATCGGCGACGTGCCGGCTCGGGTCCAGGTCGACCTCCTGCGCGTCCTGCAGGAGCGCGAGTTCAAGAGGGTCGGAGGCAACGAGACGATCAAGGTGGACTTCAGGCTCGTCACCGCCACCCATCGCGACCTCGAGGCCGAGGTGGCGAGCGGCCGCTTCCGCGACGACTTCTACTTCCGCATCAACGTGTTTCAGATCCCGCTGCCGCCGCTGCGCGAGCGCCCGGACGACGTTTCGGCACTCGCCGAGTACTTCCTCGCCAAGTTCTCGACGCAGATGAACCGCCGGATCTCCGGCTTCTCGCCCGACGCGATGGCGGCGCTCGTGGCCTACCCGTGGCCCGGGAACGTCCGCGAGCTCGCCAACGCGATCGAGCGCGCCGTCGTGCTCTGCCGCGGCGACAAGATCGAGCCCGGCCACTTCCCGTTCGTGGCGCCTCCCGGCTCCACCGACCACTCGCTGGCCGTCGTCGAGGAGGCCCACATCCGCCAGGTCCTCGCCGCGTGCTCGCACAACGTCGCCCAGGCGGCGCGCGAGCTCGACATCGACCGCGTCACGCTCTACAACAAGATGAAAAAGTACGGCATCGAGCGGCCGTGAACGTGCGGCTGCTCGGGCTGGGCGAGGTCCCGCCCAAGCTGGCCGAGGCCGTGCTTGCCGGCTTGCCGAGGCCGTTCGCCGGCGGCGAGATCGGCCGGCTGCCCGTCGCGCTCGAGAACTGCCACGACCGGGCCCGCGCCCAGGTGGACGCCGCGTGCCTGATCGAGCAGATCCCCGAGCCCGAGCCCGGCTGGTCGGTCGTCGGCCTCACCGGCGTGGACCTGTTCATGCCCGCCCTCACGTACGTGTTCGGCATCTCCCACCTCGGCGGCCGGCGCGGCATCGTCTCCTGGTTCCGGCTGCGCGCCGAGGAGGAGGGCGCCGAGGCCCAGGCGCGCTTCACGCGGCGCATCACCGTCGAGGCCGTCCACGAGCTCGGCCACGGCATGGGGCTCGTCCACTGCGTCGTGCCGGACTGCGCGATGCACCGGTCGCTGTGGCCGGAAGGCGTGGATCTGAAGCGGCCCGAGTACTGCCCGGCGTGCCTCGCCACCCTCGCTTCCCTCTAGAGGCGCCGCCGGCGTCGGACCTCTCGCTGCGTTGCGCTCGCCCCGCTCGCGTCCTCATGTAGCCTCCGGCTACACTCCGGCGCGGCGGGGTTCGCGCGCCTTGCGATAGGCCCAACGGCGGCGGCGCGGCTGCACGCCCCAAGTTCCAACGCCCTGCCTGTCGTTGGGATCCTCGTCTTCGAGGGAGGCGCTCGGGGCCGCGCCGCGACATGCCGTTCGATCCTCGCCCTGCGTCCGCAAGTCTGACAGCGCTCCACGCCCGCAGGCAACCCGCGTGCTGTACTGGGTCTATACTCTTGTCTGGAAACACGCTGGAGGATGAGTTGTCGGGAGTCCATACAGTGCGACCTACGAGAAGCGGGTCGGGCGACCCCACGGGCAGGCTTTCGCCGGGTGTGTTAGGCAACGTTCTGCGCCGCCTAACACGAGGCGCCCATCAACGAGCACGGTACATATCAGCGTGGCCGGCCAGTGCTTTCCCCGCCACTCCAGACCACCATGCCCGGAGCAAACACTGCACGTCCTGCGGTGTTTCCCCATTTCTCTTCGGCAGCCGAATTAGCGTTAGGCGGCGCGATAACGGCGAAGGATGCGTTCAGAGATGAGGCCGGTGCCCGATCTTATCGCCGTATCGGTCCTAACGGCCCTTGGCCTCTGGCTGATCTTCTTCTCTCGGTCCTTTCAGCGGATGGCGGTCAGGCTCGTCGAGCGCTCACCCCGCTGGCTGGTCTGGCCAGTTCGTCCGGAGTGGTACCAAGGTCGCTGGTATGTCTGGGTAGTCAGGTTCATCGGTCTCGGGAGCATCATCGGGGCGGTCTGGATCTGGAATTGGAGTTGAAACGCATGGGTGATTACCGACCCTGGGCGAGATGCCCGGCAGCACCGTGTTGGGCGAGGCCCTGCATGGTCAGACACAGACGCAGCAGCCCACGTCCGGAGCTGAGTGGTGCGTACGGTACCTGTGCGCCGTCTAACAGGCCGTTGCAGCCGCCCCACTCGGCTGTCACGCCGCTTGCGTGCGCAACCGGCGCGCCAGCCGGCGGGCGGCTGAACGGCGGCGTTAGGCGGCTTACCCCTAAGCTTGAAAGGAGCACGTGCTCAGATGCGTCGATCCGTTCGTAGCCACTTGTGCGCTCTCGCTGCGCTGGGCCTCACGATGGCGACGAGCGGCTCGGCAACGGCCGCAGGGAATGTGCCGAAGTCTCCCACCGAGTCGGAGCTTCGGCGTCTCGTCCCAGAAGGCCTGCGGGTGGCGATGCAGTTGCGCTACGACTTCGAGGGTAGGGGCTACCTTCAGTACCTCTTGGCTCTGGCCGACAGCAACGCAGAGGCCCCGCAAAAGGTGATCGAGCTGCTGTACGTCGATTGGGACGGCAAGTGGGTCGTTCGAGACAGGCAGCCTATCCGCACTCGAGGCACGGGAGAATACGCAGACTCGCTGTCGCCCAACTACGTCCACGCCATGCGCATCGAGACGGTGGGGAACACAGGGCTTGTGTACGTCTATACCAGTTCCTGGTGGGGCGGTTCGGGCTCCAACCATCTCTACTCGTTCTTTGCGATACGTGACGGACGGGTGAACCTTCTGAAGCAGTTCGAGCACGGCAGGATGCAGCGCTTGTACTTCTGCCTCAGGAACCGCGCCATCTACGACGGGGAGCTGGTGAAGATCAGAGGGTCAAAGCACGGCAAGGCATATGTCTACATATGCTTCCTCGACCTGGCGAAGTACTCATGCGACGGCAGCTCCATCGTGAAGGTCGGTTCGGAGAAGCTGCGCGAGATGACAGGCAACCGGTTCCTCGACGAGAAATTCTGGAACATGTCGGTATGCAACGCACTGGCGCGGTGCGAGGCGTTTCAGGCGGACTGTCCGAGCCATCCATGAAGCCGTCTAACCAGCCGTTGCAGCCGTCTGGGACGTTGCCCCGATAAAGTAGACACTCTGACCTAACAGGGGTTGGAGGTCAGAATGGCGAAGACTCTCGGTCCGAAGAAGGTCCAGCGGTACAGCGTGGAGTTCAAGCTCAAAGCGGTGAAGCTGAGCCAGCTCAAGGGCGTCCAGGTGCAGGACGTGGCCGACGCGTTGGACATCCACCCGTTCATGCTGTCGAAGTGGCGGAAGCAAGCGCGGGAGGGGCTGCTGAAGGCGCGGGTTGCGGTGGCTCCGGCTGCGCGAGCGCAGCGGGAGGTGAGGCAGTTGGCGGAGCTGAAGCGGCAGTACGCGCTCTTGAAGGAGGAGCACGAGCTGCTAAAAAAAGCCATTCGGTTCTGTTCCGCTCGAAGAGCGAGGTCTTCGCGTTCATCGGGGCGGAGCAGGGCCAGTTCGAGGTGAAGGGGCTGTGCGAGCGGTACGGGGTGACGCGGGCGGGGTATTACGCGTGGCGGCGGCGTGGCATCTCGCAGCACGAGCGGGTGGACGAGCGGCTGTCGGCGCGGATCGGCGCCGTGTGGAGGGCGAGCGACGGCACCTACGGCAGCCCGCGGATCCACGCCGCACTGCAGGGGGCCGGGTACCGGGTGGGGAGGAAGCGGGTGGCCCGCTTGATGCGGGAGGGTGGGCTGAAGGCGCGCGTGGCACTGATCTACAGGCGGACGCGAGGGACGCGGGCCTTCTACGCGGAGATCCCCAACCGGGTACTGGGTGTGACGACGAGCGGACCGAATCAGATCTGGGTGGGTGACGTGACGTTCCTGAGGACCGGACTGGGGTGGCGGTACCTGGCGGTGGTGATGGACCGTCACTCCCGGCGGATTCTCGGGTGGAGCCTGAGGGCGCGGCGGGACCTCGATCTCACCCTGGCGGCGCTGAACCACGCCGTGCGGCGCCGGCGGTTGGTGGAGGGCATGACGTTTCACTCGGATCGCGGCTCCGAATACGGCGCATACGCCTTCCGCGCCCGGCTGGCGGCGCTCGGGATCACGCAGAGCATGAAGCGCCCGCGGGAACTCGGGGACAACGCGTTCATCGAGTCGTTCTTCCACTCGATGAAGGGGGAGGCGATCCATGCGAGGACGTTCCCGAACGAAGAGGCTCTCCGTCACGCGGTCCGGCGCTACATCTGCCGATACAACCGGAGCCGACTGCACTCGAGCCTCGGCCATCGGACACCCATTGACTATGAACATGCCGCAGCGTGAGGATTGCTCTGTGGAGTGTCAACCAAATCGGGTCAACATCCCTGGCACTCGCCTGCAAGCCGGCGCTGCGCGTCGGGCAGGCTCGTGCCATCGGCTGAACGGCGGCGTTAGACGCCATATTCACAGAGAACAGCTGGAGCGGTACCCACGATAGACCTCCGACGCGCGCTTGTGTGGATGACCTCCGAAGAGGCAGTGACCGCTGTCGTAGTGGTCGGGCTTGTAGGCTGTTTCGTCGGACTCTTCGCCATCTTCGGTATCGAGGGTGTGGTCTTTGCAGTCTGCGTTCTGGTCGTCATCGCCGTGGGTATCAGATTCCTCGTCCTCGCTAGACGCCCACCGCGAAAGGGGCTTCCAATCGAGCACACTCTGCTGGTGGAAGACGAGCAAGACCTTGGCGAGTCGGCGGACGCGAATTCCTCAGAGCCAATCCAGCCCCGCTAGCCGGCTCGTCCGCACCTTGGGCCAAGGCAGGAGTCGATTGCCGATGAAGCAGTATCCGGGCTCTAGCGATGGCGCCTAACAACCAATAGAGGCGACGATGTCAAGAGGCAAAGCTGTCTCTTGACGTCCCCGGAGGGGGGCGCGGGAGCACGGGCAGCGGGTGCGGCACAGCGAGCGCGGTGGTCACGTCCACATCGATGCGCTTCTCGTCGGGTGACAGGCGAGTGCGCCTGCACCAAACAACCAAACGGGTTGGGCGTGCCGGCGCAGGCGCACACGTGAGCGCCGGAGCCGGCACGTGGTCACGCCGGGGCGTGACCGCACCAGAAGCCAGGTCGTGCCGCAGCGGGTCGCAGTCAAGAGCGTGCGGGATGGCCGCAAGGGCCTCCCAGTTAGTGGCGCGATCCCCGTGCGGGCAGACGCAACAACCACGCTCGAAGGCCCAGGGCGCTCCCGGTCATGCGCGGAGGGATCGTCCCAGTTAGGACGTCGGGGATTACGCCCTGGGCCACGTCGGTCAGTTTCCGAACAGCAAGTGCTCGTGATAGTCGGTGCCCTCCTTCAAGATGTAGTAGGCGGCGAGCGCGAGCTTGTGGCCGATCACGTTGGTGGCGATCGGGACGGCGCCGCGGCCGGGATGCCGTGTCTTGAGCTGGTCGTACAGGCTGCGCACCTTGGGGTCGGTCCGCGCCGCGTGGGTGGCGGCCTGGGTGAAGGCGGCTTTGAGGTAGGCGTTGCCCTGCTTCCTGCCACGGCCGGCCTTGAGCTTCCCGGCCGACTCGGCGACGCCGGGGATGAGCCGGCAGTACGACGCGTAGTGGCGGGCGGAGGCGAAGCGGGTCACCGCACCGGTTTCGAGCAGGATCACCGCGCCGAGCGCCTGGCCAACGCCGGGGAGGGTCCGCAAGCGCTGATAGCCGGCCTCGCCCGCCAGGGCGGCGAGGATCGCGCCCTCGAGCTGGAGGATCTGGGCGGACAGGAGCTGGATGCGTGCCTGCTCCTGGTGGACCAGCGGCCGCACGTGCGGGTGCCGCAGCAGGGCGTCGAGCTCCTCGGTGGTGATCGTCTTGGCCGAGTTCCTCGAGTGCTCGAGGATGCCGTGGCGGTACAGCCGGATGCGGATGCCCGCGTACTCCCGCGCACGGGCGACCACCAGACGCCCGCGCTGGCGCACCAGGTCGCGCAGGGGGCGGGTGGCCTTCGGGTAGATGTACGCCTCCGGGAAGTCGTCCTTGAGCAGTCGCTCGGCCAGACACACCGCGTCCCGGCGGTCGGTCTTGACCTTGGCCTTGGAGATCCAGGACAGCTTGAGCGGATGGCCGAGGTGGACGTCGTGACCGGCGGCCTGGAGGCCGTCCACCAGCCAGTACCAGTTGAACGTGCTCTCGACCGCGATGTGGATGCCCGGACCGAACGGCGCGAGCAGCGCGAGGATGCCGTCGATCCGGTTGGGCGTCTGGCGATTCAGGAGCACCTTCCCCTCCTCGTCCATGACGGCCACTTGCGAGACCTTCGCGTGCAGGTCGATCCCACAGTAGAATCCCATCGGTGACCTCCTTTCCCAGATCGGTTGATGGGAGCTCATGGGTGGCATGGTGCCACCCAAGGAGGTCGCCTCTACTTAGTGTCAAGCGCTTGCAGCAGGCACGGACGTTGCCCCGATAAAGTAGACACTTTGACCTATGGAATGGGGTCAGCAAAGAACTGAGGCGAATGCAGACCGGCCGCGCCGGCCGTACGCCGCGCGGCCTCCCGCGCTCCCTCGAAGACGAAGAAGCGCCCCCGGCGGGCGCACCCCACATTGAAACCAACGACCCCGAAAGGCAGGGCGTTGCAGCTTGCGGCGTGCAGCCGCGCCGCCGCCGGTGGGCCTATGGCAAGGCGCGCGACCCCCGCCGCGCCGGAGTGTAGCCGGAGGCTACATGAGGACGCGAGCGGGGCGAGCGCAACGCAGCCAGAGGCCCGGCGCCGGCGGCGCCCCTAGCGGAAGCGCTTCAGGATCTCGGCGACCAGATCCGTCGTCGCATGCTCCTTCGGGTCGCCGCAGATCACCGTCTCGCCCCCCCACTCGGCGACGACCGCGCGCTCGGGGACGCTCGCGACGGTGTAGTCGGTGCCCTTGGCGTGGACGTGGGGCTTGAGCGCCCGCAGCACCTCGGCGACGGTCGGCTCGTCGAAGAGCACGATCCAGTCCACGCAGTCGAGGTGCGAAAGCAACTCGGCGCGTTCGTTCTCGGGGACGACCGGCCGCAGCGGGCCCTTGCTCGCGCGCACCGAGGCGTCGGAGTTGACCGCGACGAACAGTACGTCGCCGGCTGCGCGCGCGGCCGCGAGGTAGCGCGCGTGGCCGACGTGCAGCATGTCGAACGCCCCGTTGGCGAGGACGACGTGGCGGCCTGCCGCGCGGGCGCCCGCGGCTATGACCCGCGCTTCGGCGAGCGGGACGAGCTTGGATCTCGGGAGGACGCTCATCGCGTGTCCCGGCGTGCGCGCACGGCGTGCGCGCCCCACATCAATGCCATCGCGTTTGCAAACGCGGGGGTTGGCATCGTCCCTTTGCCCTTTCCCCTTTGACGTTTGCCCATCGTCTCAGTCATGGACGAACGGCGCCAGGTCGATGGCGCGGTGGAGCTCGTCGCGGGAGACGGTCGCCGTGCCCAGCTTGGTGACGACGATCCCGCCGGCGAGGTTGGCGAGGACGGCAGCGTCCGCCGGGACCGCCTCTGCCGCCAGCGCGAGCGTGAGGGTCGCGAGGACGGTGTCGCCGGCGCCGGTGACGTCCGCCACCTGGTCGGTGCCGAACACCGGCAGGTGGAGCGCGGGCTTGCCCGCCTCGACGAGCGTCAGCCCCTCGCTGCCGCGGGTCGCAACGACGAACCGCGCGCCGAGCTTCGCCCGCAGCGCCTCGGCGACGAACGCCACCTCCGCGTCGCTCTGCGGCTCCGCCCCGCCGGTCTCCGCCAGCTCCTCGAGGTTGGGCGTCGCGCCGTCCACGGTCCCCAGCGCGTCGAGGCTGAAGCGGGAGTCGGCGACGGCGAGCGCGCCGGCCGGCAGCGCGGCCCGCAGGCGCGCGACGCCGGCGGCCGTGACGACGCCGTAGCCGTAGTCGGACACCGCCGCCGCGTGCGCCGTCGCCGCGATCTGCGCGAGGCGAGCGAGCAGCTTCTCGCGCCAGCCGTCGTGGTCGGGGAGCTGGTCCTCGACGTCGTAGCGCGCCACCTGATGCTTGAGCGAAACGGCGCCGCCCGCGACGATGCGCACCTTGGTCACGGTGCGAAAGCCGGGAAGCGTGACGATCCCGCGCACGTCCACGCCGATGCCGGCCAGGGCGGCGAGCAGGGCGGCCCCGGCCTCGTCGTCGCCGACGACGCCGGCCGGCAGCACCGTGGCGCCGAGCGCCGCGAGGTTGGCGAGGGCGTTGGCGCCGCCGCCCGGGATGTCGCGCTGGCCCTCGAAGCGCAGGATGATCACCGGCGCCTCGCGCGAGATGCGCTTGGGGGTGCCGAGCACGAAGCGGTCGAGCACGAGGTCGCCGTAGAGCACGATCCGGCGGCTCGGGAAGCGCTCGACGGTCTCGTGGAGGCGGGTTCGTGCGCTCACGGCTGCGATTCTAGCCCAGTGAGACGCTTTCCTCCCAACTCCCGCCCGGTCCCCGGCTCGCCGCCGGGACTTCTCTCTCACGCCGCCCGGCCATCGCCGAGGCGAGGCCGCTGCCCGCCCTTGGGCGTCAGCTGCCGACTACGGGCTGGGCGGGGGACCGTCGGCCTTGCAGGACAGGCGCGAGAAGCTCCTCGAAGCTCCCCATCACCGCCACGGCGTCGACGTCCAGCCACGCAACCCGGGCCGCGAGGTCGGGCGGGAGCTTGACCGCGTCCTTGGCGGTCGTGGCGACGATCGCTCCGTCGGCCGCGGCCTCGGCGAGGACCGCCTCCACCTCGGCGCGGACGTAGCGATGGTGGTCCGGAAAGAAGCGCATGTCGGCGACGATCGCTCCGATGTCGCCGAGGGTGTGGACGAAGCCCTCGGGCGAGCCGATCCCCGCCATCGCGAGCACCTTCACGTCGCGCAGCGCATCGGGGCCCTGGCGCGCGCCGTCGCGCCAGACCGCGCGCGCGGCGAGCGAGGTAGCGATGAAGACCGCGTCCGGCGCGTAGGCTCCCAGCACCGCCATCGCGGCGCGCGCTTCGGTCAGGTTGGCCGCGCGGCTGAGGACGATCGCGTCGGCGCGGCCGAGCGCGTCGGGGTGCTCGCGCCGCGGCGCCTTGGCGCCGAACGGATCGGAGGCCTCGACCACGACGATGTCGAGGTCGCGGTCGAGGCGCCAGTGCTGGAAGCCGTCGTCGAGGATGAGGTGCGTGGCGGCCGCCTCCATGATCGCCGTCGCCGCGCCGCGCACCCGGTCGGGGTCCACCACGATCGGCACCTCGGGCAGGGCGCGGGCGAGCAGCGCCGGCTCGTCGCCGACCCGTTCCCAGGTCGCGTTCTCCCCGCCACGGATCAGCGCCGGTTGCTTCTCCCGCCGCCCATAGCCGCGGGTGAGGATCGCGGGACGCGCGCCGGCGGCGAGCAGGGTGCGGGCCAGGGCCGCGACCAGCGGGGTCTTGCCGGTGCCTCCGAAGGCGATGTTGCCGACCGAGATCACCGGCACGCCGGCGCGGTGTACCCGCCGCAGGCCGACACGGTACGCGGCATGCCCGATGGCGTTGATCCCCTCGACCAGGTCGGCGAGGCCGAGCACGGCGAGCGGCCAGTGCTTCATGCCAGGAAGCGCTCCAGCGCGTCGGCGGTGCGGGCGGTTGCCCCGGCGTTGGCCGCCAACAGCGAGCGGCCCGCCGCGCCGGCGGCGCGTGCCGCGGCGCGGTCGGAAAGGAAGTGCTCCAGCGCCGCAGCCAGGTCGGCGGCGGAGTGCACGAGCCGGGCCGCCCCCGCCGCCGCGAAGCTGCGGTACACCGCGGCGAAGTTCTTCACGTGCGGCCCGGTGATCACGGGCACGCCGAAGCGCGCCGGCTCGATCGGGTTGTGGCCGCCGGTCGCGACCAGCGAGCCGCCGATGAAAGCGACGTCGGCGAGCTGGTAGAGAGCCGCAAGCTCCCCCACCGTGTCGAGCACGACGACCTCGCAACCGGGCGCCGCCTGGGCGAGAAGCGTGCGGCGGACCACCGAGAGGCCGCGGGCGGCCGCCAGCTGCGCCGCCTGCGCGGCGCGTTCCGGGTGGCGAGGCGCCAGCAGGAGAAAGGGGCGCGTCCGGACGGGCAGTTTCAGGACGGCGTCGAGCACCTGCTCCTCCTCGCCCGGCATCGTCGAGCCCGCCACGAGCACCGCCCGCCCGCCGGCGAGTCGGCGGAGCTCCTCCAGCACCTTCGGCGCCGCCCCCGGCGGCGTCGCGTCGAACTTGACGTTGCCGGTCACCGTGACCCGATCCGCGCCGACGCCCATCGCCGCCAGGCGCCGTGCCGACTGCTCGTCCTGGGCGAGGGCGAGCGAGACCGGCGCCAGCAGCGGCCGCAGCAAGGCGCGCACGGCCCGGTAGCCGCGGAACGACTTGTCCGACACCCGGGCGTTGACGAGCACGACCGGGATGCCGCGCACGCCGCAGGCGGCGAGCAGCTCGGGCCAGAGTTCGGTCTCGACCAGCACGACGAGTCGCGGACGGGCGGCGTCCATCAGGCGGCGCACCGGTCCCGGGAGATCCACCGGGAACGGCAGCGTCACGTCGGCGAGCTGGGCGCCCGAAGCCATCGCGAGGCCGGTGGCGGTCGTCGCCGAGAGGACGAGCGGCACCCCGGGGTGGCGGCGGCGCAACTCGGCGAGCAGCGGGCGCGCCACCGCGACCTCGCCCACCGAGACCGCCTGGACCCAGACTCCGCCGGCCGGGATCGCGGGCAGGTTCCACCCGAGCCGCTGCGACCAGGGAGGGCGCTTCTTGCCGCGCCGGCGGTCGGCGACGAGCAGGAACGGCGCCATCACGGGCAGCGACACCGCCATCAGCGCACGGTAGAGCCAGAGGGCGGGGGGCGCCATCCGCCGGAGTTTACCCCGACCCGCACCGGGTTGCCACGCGAGCGCCGCGGCTCGCTATCATGGCGGGGTGAACGGCCCGGGCGGCGACCTCATCTACCTGGACAACAACGCCACCACCCCGGTGGACCCCAGGGTCCTCGACGCCATGCTGCCGGCGTTGCGCGACGGGTGGGGGAACCCGTCCTCCGGCCACCGCCGCGGCCGCATTGCGAAGGAGATGGTCGAGGCGGCCCGCGCCGAGGTGGCGGCGTGCCTCGGCGTCCTCCCCGACGAGGTCGTCTTCACCAGCGGCGGTTCCGAATCCGACAACTGGGCGGTCGGCGGAACCGTGGCCGCGCGCGGCGGCGGCCACGTGGTGACATCGGCCGTCGAGCACCCGGCGGTCCTCGCCACCGCCCGCGCCCTCGAGCGCGCCGGCCGCATCCGGCTGACGGTGGTCGGCGTCGACGGCTCCGGCCGGGCCGACCCCGACGAGGTCGTGCGCGCCCTCGCCCCCGACACGGTCCTCGTCTCGCTCATGCTCGCCAACAACGAGGTCGGCGCCCTGCAGCCGGTCGCCGAGGTCGCCGAGGCGTGCAGGCGGCGCGGCGTGCCCGTGCACACCGACGCGGCGCAGGCGGTGGGCAAGGTCCCGGTGGACGTCGGCGTTCTGGGCGTGGACATGCTCACGGTCGCGGGGCACAAGGCATACGCCCCGAAGGGGGTGGGCGTCCTGGTCGTGAGGCGCGGCATGACGATCGAGCCGATGATCCTCGGCGCCGGCCACGAGCGCGGCTTGCGCGCCGGCACCGAGAACGTGCCCGGGATCGTCGGGCTGGGCGCCGCGTGCGAGGTGGTGCGGCGCGACCTCGCCGGCGAGGCGCTGCGTCTCGCCGCGCTGCGCGACGCGCTCGAGGCGAGGCTCGGTGAGGGCTTCCCCGACCTCGTCCGTCACGGCCACCGCGAGCTGCGCCTGCCGAACACCGCGAGCGTGGCGTTCCCGGGCGTCGACGCCAACGCGCTCCTCGCCGCGCTCGCCGACGAGGTGGCGGCCTCCGCGGGCGCGGCCTGCCATACCGGCGCGGTGCACCCATCCGCCGTCCTCACCGCGATGGGTGTGGACGCCGCGACCGCGATGGCCACCGTGCGCTTCTCGCTCGGCCGCTTCACGACCGCGGCCGAGGTCGAGGCCGGCGCCCGGCGCGTCCTTGCCGCCGTCCGCACAATGAAACGGGCACGGCCGTAGGTCGTTCCGGCCGCCGCCGCCGGTTTCCGGAAGGACGCAGCCGAGGAGCTACGGAATGTAGCCCAGACTGCGCAAGCGCTTCAGCGTCTCCTCGTAGCCTCGTTGCAGCGACGCGTCGCGCTGGTTCCACCACAGGAACGCCCCCGGTGCGCCGATGCGGACATCGTTCGTGCTTCCGAACCACCGCCACGGTTCACCTGTCAGCTGGGTCGGTTCGAGCGGAGAGGCCGCCGAAAACGCGACGAGCCCGAACGGAGGGGGGTCATCCCATCGCACTTCCACCCGGTCGCCGCTCGTCGAGACCTGGGTTGCGGTCGTGCTGAACACCTGAGTCACGTGGAGAGGCGTCGGGGAACGGAACGAGACGACGGCGGGTTCCCTCCCGGCGACGATCATTGCCTGCAGGCCCGGCACCAGCTTGCCGACGCTGACGGCGAACACCTGGGCCGCGGCAACGACCGTGGCGGCGTCCAGCGGCTCCGGGTGATCCTGGTTCGGGTCGCGCTTGAGGTCGTAGACGAAGGCTCCGGTGGGAAGCGGCTTGTCCTCCTGCATCTTGACCTCCGCCTCGGGGGCGAGCCCCGGCTGCGGGCGGGTGTTGACCATCACCTCGCGTGTCCCGTCCCGCCACAGCCAGCGAAGAGGTCCGGCGCCAAACGTGACCGCGACGGTAGGCTCGGCGGAGCCGCCGCGCAGCAGCGTGCGGCCCACCATTCCGGCCGGCAACGGACACCCCACGAGGTCGAGGAGCGTGGGGATGAGGTCAAGGAGCTGGGCCGGCCCCCGCTCGACCTTCGCCGGTACGCCCGGCCCCCGCACGAGCAGCGGCACGTGCAGCGCCTCCCGATACAGGTTGAGGCCGTGCCCCCAGCACCCGTGCTCACCGAACGCTTCACCGTGGTCGGCGGTAAAGGCCACGACCGCCTGAGGGGGAAGTTCGGCGAGGAATGGGCCGAGTTGGCGGTCGAGGTAACGCACGGTGGCCGCATAGGCGTCCTTCCTCTGTCGCGTCTCCTCGGGGCTCGCCTCCCGCGCGCGGCTCGCCAGGGCCTCGATCGGGGCCATCGGAGGCATGCCGCCCTCGTGGTCGTGGTATGGCTCGTGCTGGTCCATGAACTGGAGGTACAGGAACCCAGGCTCGCCTCGATGGGCGCGCAGCCACGACCGCGCTTGGCCGAGGACCTGCTCTGCCTCGGGATGACCGGCCGGGCCGTACTTCGCCGGCACGATGAAGCTGTCGAACCCCTTTCCGAAATCGTTGGGGACGTTGACCGTGAAGTTGGCGACGACGGCGCCGCCGCAAAAACCCCGTGCTCGCAGCGCCTCGGCCCACGACGTCACTCCCTCTGGGATCGCGACGAGTCCGCCGTCGACGGCCGTGAGCTCGATGGTGGGGCGCGAAGTGAACAAGCTCGCAATCGAGGGCAGGGTCCACGGGGCGTTGGAGGTGGCGTCGGTGAACCGCTCGCCGTTCCGGAACGCGGCGAGGAGGCGCGGCGTGAGCGCTTCGCTCACATGGTCGCCGCGCAGCGTGTCGGCGAGAAGCAGGACCACGAGCGGGGCGTTCCTTCGGGGTCTCACCAGACGGGGCTCGCCAAGGACCAAGCCCGGGGAAACCGAAACCGCGTACGAACCCGCGCTCAAGACCGCCCAATCGAGGTCCTCGGCCGCCCCCGGCGGAAGTCTCCAGGTATGCGAGCCGCCTGCGCCCTCGATCCGCACCTGCCCTTCGTTGCTCGCAGAGTTGATCGCGTGGGCGCGGAAGGTGTAGTTGCGACCTTTGACCTCGAACCGCTGTCCGTCGCTCGGCGCCACACCGTGCTCCCATGTGGAGCCGACGTGGTAGGGCGCCCACTGCCCTGACCAAAGCTGGACCTTGGCCGGACCGCAACCGACGCTGAGGGCGCCGGTCGCGACGAAGAGGAGCGCGTACCGATTGACCAACGACATCGCGCAACGATGGTACCCAGCGCTGGCGGACATGGTCACCTCGACCTTCTCGTGTGCGCCTTCCTTCACCGCTGCATTCCCATATGCAGCGGGACGGCCCTCTCGCCTTGCGGGGTCCGCAGGACGAGCGTCCCTTCGAGAACGGCGGGCTCCCCGCCCAGGAACGCTCCCACGCCTCCGGCGGCGTCCGCGAGCGGCACGTCCTGGTCCACCAGCACGTCGCTCTTCTGGCCGGCGCGCAACCGGAACCCGGGCTGCCTCGTCGCCAGCACCCTCTGTGTCCCGACCGTGACCGCCAGCTCGACGCGCGTCGCGACCACGTCGAACGAGAACGGGTTGAACAGGCCCAGGAGGCCATGCACGTTGACCGCCGAGAGCCCGGGCGTGAACGTGAAATCCGTGAACGTGGCGTAGGCGTGGTAGAGCTCCGCGACCGGCAACTGGACCTCGCCCGGGTCGCCGAGGTCGACCGTGGCGCCGATGGCGAGCAAAGGCGCGCCGGCGCCGTCGAGGCCTTCCCACAGCAACGGGACGCGGTTGGGGTCGAGCCCGAGCACGCCCTCCGGCACGTCGGCGAGCCGGACGTCGAAATCGGCGCGCGTCCGGCCGCCAGCGACCGTCACGTCCACCGGCGTTGCGAGCGGGATCGGCACCCCGCCGAGCGTCAGGCGCTGCGCGCTCATCCCGGTCGTGAGCTTCACCGCCGGGGCGGGCGCGGCCAACGTCACCTCGAGGACCTCCCGGCTCGGCAGCGCGACGGTCACGCGCTCGAGGCGCAGCGGCGCGAAGGCTGGAGACGGCACGGACTGGCGGGCAGCCGCCGCAACGATCAGGGCACAGAGGATCGGCACCGGGTTTCCTCCCCGCGCGAGTGTAGCTCGCCCCCAGGGGCTCCGCTGCTTGTGAAGGTTTTCCTTTTCTTCTACGCTCCTTGCAGGGAGGTGGCGCATGCGCCTGGAGAGATGGCAGAAGAACTCGCTCGGTCGCGACGTCCCCACCACGATCGCGGGCCGCGGCTTCCGGCCGTTCGCCGGCGCGTTCGCCGAGATGCCCGACGAGGCGACCCACCCGGCCCGCATCCCCCGCCGCCCGTTCGACGGCGCCTCCAAGGTCACGGCGTTCGAGGAGGTGTTCGAGGTCGTGCGCGACGGCGACGCCGTGTCGTTCCCGCACTACTACCGCACTGGCGGCGACCGCTTCCTCCGCGCCGTCATCGCGGAGCTGACGCGGAGAGGCCTCAAGGGGATCCGCCTCATCGGCAACGCCTATTTCGGCGAGCTGGACTACCTGATCGAGGCCATCCGGGACGGCACCATCGCCTACCTCTACGGCAACCCCTACGGCGGTCTCGCGAAGGCCGCCGGCGCCGGCGCGCTGCTGCCGCTGCGGGTCATGGGGTGCACCCACGGCGGGCGCCAGCGCGACATCGCGCTCGGGATCGAGCCGGTGCGCCTGGCGATCTTCCCGGCCCCGGCGGCCGACCCCTGGGGCAACGCTTCGGGGGTGCTCGGAAACTGCGACGAACGCTGCGGGCCGCTCGGACTGTTCGACGCCGACGTGCGCTACGCCGACTACAGCCTGCGTCTGCGCCGGCACGGTCTTCGACCGCTTTCTGCCCCACCGCTCGATCTCGATGGAGCACGTGGACTTCGTCGTGCCGTTCGAGAAGGTCGGCGACGCCGCCGGGATCGGAGCCGGCACCCTCGACCTCGCCCGCATCATGAGCGCCGGCAACCTCAAGGTCGCGGACCGCGTGATGGCGCTGCTCGGCGCGGCCGGGCTGCTGCGCGACGGCGTGGCGTTCCAGTCGGGCTCCGGGGCGTCGCTCGCGATCCTGCAGCGGCTCTCCGACCACTTCGCCGAGAACCACCTCAAGGCCTCGTTCACGATCGGCGGGATCACCCAGATCCACGTCGAGATGTTGCGCCGCGGCGCGGTCGAGCTGATCCTGCACGGACAGTGCTTCCAGCCCACCCCCGAGGTATTCGAATCGCTCCTCACCGACCCCGGCCACCAGGAGGTCACCAGCTCCATCTACGCCAACCTCGCGTGCAAGGGCACGCTGACGCCGCTGCTCGACTTCTCCCTGCTGTCGTGCGCGGAGATCGACACCGAGTTCAACGTCAACACCGTCACCGGCTACGACGGCCGCTTCGTCGGCGGGATCGGCGGCGGCCCCAACGTCGGGCGCTCCAAGCTCACGATCATCTTTACGACCCTGGCGGGCTTCTCCAGGCGCCGCGGCCAGAGCTACCCCTCGATCCGCGAGCGCGTCAACACGGTGACGATGCCGGGCGAGCTCGTGGACCTCGTGATCACCGAGGAGGACGCCGTGATCAACCCGGCCTCGCGATCCCCGTACGTGGCGGCGATCAGGGAGCGCGCCGCCGGCGCCGGCATCTCGGTCATTCCGATGGCGGCGCTGGCGACGAAAGCGATGGCGAAGGCCAGAGAACTCGGGCCGCTGATGCCGGAACCGGACATCTCCGGCGAACCCGTGGAGATCGTCAAGGCCGACGACGGCTCGATCCTCGACGTTGTGCGACGGGCCACCGTCCGGGAGGCATAGGCCACGTGCCCCGGCTCCTTCGCGTATGATCGCCGGCCGAGAGAGCGGAGGCGGCATGGGCATCGGGCTTTTCATCACCGGGGGCACGTTCGACAAGGAGTACGACGAGATCCACGGCCGGCTGTACTTCCAGGACACGCACATCGCCGAGATGCTGCGGTTGGGGCGCTGCCACGTGGAGGTCAAGGTGCGCACCTTGATGATGGTGGACAGCCTCGACATGACCGACGCCGACCGCTCCCTCATCCTCGACAACTGCCGCCGGGCCGAGGAGGAGCGCATCGTCGTCACCCACGGCACCGACACGATGGAGGCCACGGCGCGCGTTCTCGGCGAGGGGTTGACCGGCAAGACCGTGGTGCTGACCGGCGCGATGGTGCCGTACGCGTTCGGCAGCTCCGACGGGCTGTTCAACCTCGGCAGCGCGATCTCCCTCGCCCAGTGCCTCCCGCACGGCGTCTACGTCGCCATGAACGGCCGCTTCTTCACCTGGGACAACGTGCGCAAGAACCGCGACCTGGGAATCTTCGAGCCGCGGCGCTAACCGGTGCCGGGCGGAGGGGGCGCCGGTGCGTGCGGGCCGGTCCCGGTGGCGCCGACGAGGCGGGCGTCGACGATGAACCTCTCGGGGGCGTCGCCGATGAACCGGAACGGGTAGCAGGTGACGAGGGTGAGCGTGGGCCTGCGGGTCGGCCGCAACACCGAAACGTCCTCCGGTTCGACCACCCGCAGCGAGTCCACGGCGTAGCGGTACTTCCCCGACGGGGTCGTGATTGAAATGAGGTCGCCCCGGCGGATGCGGGCGAGACCCCTGAAAACGCCGTCGCGGTGGCCGGCCAGCGCCGCGTTGCCGGCTGCGCCGGGCAGCGCCGTCCCGGGGATGTGACCGGCCGCGTACGCCAGCGTGAGGTCGCCGTCCCCCTCCACGATCAGGGTCGAGAGGCCGACGCGCGGAATCTCGACGCGGCCGATCGGATCACCGAGGCGCGCCGCGCCGGCGCGAGCGTCCGCCGGCGCGCCCAATCCGGCGTCGATGAGGCGATCGAGGCGGCGGCTCTGGCCGGCGCTCGCCCAGCGCGCGTACGCCGCGCCTGCGAGCCACCACGCCAGGCACGCCACGCCCGCCGCGAGCAGCGCGCGCTCGAGCAGCACGAGCAAGGGTCTGGTTCGCATCGCCGGACGACGGCCGTGCCTCCGGCGCCGGAGAGCGCCGCGGCGCCGGAGGGCGGCACGCCAGAGCGTTACGCGCGCAGCGCCAGGCGCAGCGTCCCCGCCGCCGCCACGGCGAGCAGCCCGGCGACCAGGATCAGCGGCCGGTTGCTGGCGGTCTTGGGCAGGCGCGTCATGCGGCGGATGTCCGTGGCAATGGCCGGGGCAACGGCGGGAGCCGGGGCGGCCGCAGGGGTGGATTCGTCCGGCTCGGCGGCGGTCATGGTGTCCTGGCTGGGGGGTTCGGCCGCCGGCGCCGTCGTCGCCTCGGCCACCCGGGTCGGGGCCTGGGCCGACATCGGCTGGGACGCGAGGATCTGCACGGCGCCGCGCTCGGGTACGTACCCGACGGTGACCGTCTGGCCCTCGACCGGAACGGTGCTCTCATCGGTCTGCTGGGAGATCGCGAACTTCTGCATCCCCTTGGCGGTGTGGAGGACGACCTCGCCCGGGGTGACCATGACGACCTCGCCCGTGGCGAACATCTCGTTCGGCACCGTGGCCGGCTGCGCCGCCGACCCGAAGACGGCGAGCGCCGCGCCGCCGCTGGTGGCGTTGGCGACCGCCTGGCCGGCGGTCTGGTAGTTCGGTGAATGGTCCACGGCAAGCGCCGGGAGGGCGGTGACGAGCACCGCCGCGATGACGACGGCAAACAAGGTGCGCTTCATCTTCGGCTCCTTTCGGCCGTGGCCACGGCGCCGTCCCCTCTCACCCGCAGCGGGGCGGCAATCGATGGGGAACGCATCCAACCAAAGAAATGCGCCAGGATCCGGTTGCGGAGGTCCGGTCGGGTTCCACCCCCCGGCCACGGGCGGGAACGCTTCCGGGCTGGCCCCGCCGGGGCACGCGCCCCGCGCGACCGCAACGCCGCTCCGTGCAACATGGCGCCCGCAAAGGCGCATTCCCACGACCCTGCCTCGCCGCGTGAGTCACGTCACCCCAGGAACGCCCCCTCGGGCGGCCCCTCCAGCCACTCGGTCTCGTAGCCGGGAGTGTTGGGGATGACGCAGAGGAACTCGGCCTCGGAGGCGGTGCGGTTCTCGTACCAGTGCGCGCACCCCGGCGGCAGGTACATGGCGTCGCCGGCGCGCACGGTGCGCACCTCGGCGTCGATGCCGAGCACCATCTCGCCGCGCACCATCACCTGCTCGTGCTCGATCGTCGGGTGCCGGTGGGCGGGAATGCGCGCCCCCGGCGCCAGCACGAACCGGCGGGTGATGAAGTTGGGGGCGCCTTGCGCCGGCCCGATCAAAACGCTCATCCGCGCGCCGCGGGCGCGCGTGACGGGCGACGCCGCAGCAGCTTGTGGTGGGATCACCGTCCCGGTGCTCTTCTCTGCCATGGTCCCTCCCCGGCGGCCCACCTGCTAGACTCCCCGGCGCAGGGAGGCGACCGATGCCTGATGATCGCACGGTAATCCACGAGTTCAAGCGCAACGCCGAGGAGACGATGCGGGTCTCGCTCTCCGTCTTCAAGGGCAAGACGTACATCGACTTCCGGCTGTTCTATACGGACGCAAACGGCGAGCTGGCGCCGACCAAGAAGGGCGTGACCATCACCCCGGAGCTGTGGGACGAGTTCCGCACCGGCGTCGCCGCCGCCGAGCAGTTGCTGCAGGACAAGAACCTCTGGCACCCCGCCGACCAGGCGCCTCCCGCGGAGTAACCCCCGCCGCGGGGATCGTGGGCGCCTCGCGCGCCCTTCCCCTGGCGGGTCAACGGTCCTCGACGGCGGTTCGGTGCGCCCCGCGCCGGACGCGGTTCGGCGCCCCCGTTTCCCATGGCCGGTGGCAGAAGCAGAATGCGATGCGCTCGGCGAGCGTGGGGGGCGAGCAACGCCGGAAGCGGATGAACGCGGGCGGGTCGGGGAGCACCTTCGAGTTCTCGGCGAGCTTCACGAACGCCCGTCCCGCGGCGGCGGTGATGCACCGCCCCGGCGACGGCCGGGGCGGATTCTGGGCCTCAGACCTCTGAAACGGGGGCGGCGGCGCCTTCCTCGACCTCCGGCGGCGGGGGCGCGTCCGCGTCGGGCGCCGGCTCCTCGGCTGGTTCCTCCGGTCGAGCCGCTTCCGGCCCCTCACGGCGGCGACGAGCCGGCTCCTCGTAGCCCGTGATCATCGCCCGGATCAGACCGGCCGGCGTGTCGCCCGTGGTCGCCAGGTACGCGTGGCCGATCACGAAGGCGAGGAAAAGAAAGGCGCCCAACGCGTGCGCGGGACCGAGCACGCGCAACCCTCCGAACCGCTCGAACGCCGCCGGCCAGCGGTTCGCGCCCCACATCAGCACGCCCGTGACGATCTGGAACGGCAGCAGGATGTTGAGCAGCGCGAGGTAGGTGATCTTCTGCAACGGGTTGAGCTTGTGGCGGGGGTCCGTCTCGAACGGGTGGGGCTCCCCCTTGAAGATCCCGTACAGGTAGAAGCGGGCCTGGCGGACGGCGCCCTGGGTGAAGTCGTCCATCTTGGGCAGGAAGTGGTGATACTTGTCCGCCGTCAGGTGGTAGAAGAGCCCGAGGAAGGCGTTGAGGATCAGCGCGAAGCCGATCCACGAGTGCAGGGTGATGGCGGTCGCCATCGAGCCGAAAACGCCGAAGCGGTCGGGGTAGTGAATGGCGAAGCCGGAAAGCAGCAGGACGGCCATCCCCGCCGCCTGCAACCAGTGCCAGACCCTCTCGTGCAGCGAGTAAAGCGGTTCCTGGGCGTTCATCTGCGGCCTCCGAAGATGCGCACACCACCGTGGACCAACGCAAAGAGCAAAGCCCCCGCCACCGAGAGCCATCCCAGCCATTCGATCCAGGCCACCCGGCTGTTGCCGATGATGTAGAACGACGCGAGCAGCGGACGGTTGTCGAACTCCGGCTCCTTGCCCCGCCAGCTGACGACGTCGACCTTGCGCCCCTGGAAGAACGTCGGGACGCCCCTGGGCAGGAAGTTGTCGAGGTCCAGCGGCCGGTGCAGGATGCTGTTCTTGGCATGGCACGCCGTGCAGGTCTTGGTGGCCTGGCCCTTGCCGGCGATGCTGTGGCTCATCGCCCACGGCACCACCTCGATGCGAAGTTCGGGGTCGCTGATCCCGGCGTACCTCTGCAGCAGCCCGCGCACCAGCGCGATCTTCTCCGGGGAGTCGAACCTGGCCTGATCGCGGTCGATGATGCCGTCCTTGTCCCCGAACGCCTTCACGATTTCGGGCCGGTAGCTCCAGCCGTTGTCGGGGTCCCAGCCGGTGAAGAACGCCTGCTGGACCTGCCACGTGAACACCGGCCGGCCCTTGGCCTTGTCGAACCAGTAGACGCCGGTGACGAGGTTGGTGGGGCGGATCTCGGTCTGTCCGTCCTTGCCGCGGGCCGGGATGAACGCCGGCTCGAAGCCGGTCACCTTGGCATCCGGGTTCACGATGTCGCCGTCGATGCCGCGGAACGTGATCCGGCTGGTGCCGGTGTCCATCAGGAAACCCCACTCGTCGCTGCGGTACGCCCAGAAGTGGACCTCCGGGATGTGGCACGTCTGGCACGCCAGCGCCTTGAAGTGCAAGCTCTTGTAGGGCAGGAAGGCGTGGCTCTTCTCCGCGTCGTGGCAATCCTCGCAGCCCCGCATCGTGTTGTGGCGCGTCATGTTCACCGTCTCGGGCGGGATGTTGCCGCGGGCGAAGTTGTGGTCGGGCCGTTTGAGGTAGACGGCGATGTCGTTCACGCCGGGCCTATAGTTGAGGTTCTTGGCCGGATCGGTTTGGATCATGCGCCCCGGGTTGTTGGGCGAGAAGTGGCAGTCGATGCAGATGAGCCCCTTCGCCGCATGCACGTCCCACGGGAAGTCCATCCGCTCCCGTCCGACGATGTTCGGGGTGACGGTGTCGCTAATCTTGGCGCCGTTGTAGATCCAGCCCGCCTTCTCGGTGCCCCGCATGATGTCGGCGTGTTGGATCGGCTGAATGACCGTGGCGTTCTTCGCCGTGAAGCCGTGGCACTGGGCACAGTTCTCGAGCGTCGGGTCGGAGAGGCCGAGAAGCTCCGCCTTGACCGTGCCGTCCGGGTTGAAGGCGGCGTGGTTGTAGGCATAGGCGTCGCTCGCCTGCTTGACCACGATCCCGGTGTCGGCGAGCGTCGCGTTGTCGGCCCAGCGGAAGTTCCCGGCCGTCATCGCCTCGCGGCGGGCGCCCCGGCTGGCCTTGGGCACGTGGCAGAGGAAGCAGTCGCTCTCGGCGACCCCGCTCTTGGCCCAGTCCCACGGGACGACCTTGCCGGAGACGCGATCCCTGACCGTGTAGCTGGGATCCAGGGGCCCGCTCGCCTTGGCCTCCGGGGTGAGGAAGCGGTGGCCGGCGAGGTCGTACTCGGAGATGCCCCCGCCGGTGTGGCAGACGCCACACTTGGTGAGCCACTCGGGCTGGCTCATGTCGTAGTCCGAGACGGCCGCGACGCCGGCGTGGGCCAGCTGCCGGTTGGGGATGATGGAGAACTTTCCGAACATGCCGGGCGACGAGTTGAACGGCGCGATCCCGTGGGAGGCGAGCAGCTTCGGGTTCATCTCGTTCTTGCCCTGCTGGAAGTGGAAGCTGTCGGTGATGAAGTCGTAGTCGTGGCAGCCGCCGCAGGTCTGGCGGGTGCTGATCGGCTCGCCGGTCTCCAGGACGTTCTTCCCCGCTGCGTCCTTGAGAACGAGCAGCGGGTGGCTGATCCGGGGCGGCTCGGCCGGAGGCGCCGCGCCTCTCACGATCGTGGACGCCAGGTTCGCAACCAAAAACGCCGCGCCGACCGCGAGCCCTCGCGTCGTCGCACGCAAAAGACCTCGCCGCGCGTGGCATGCGTTCCGCCCGATGCTGTGCATGGAGATGCTCCCCTTTCCCATCTTCCCCAACCCGACCGTCCCTCGCCGGGACATCCGGCGCCAGCCCACGATCACCCGTCCCGGCCCGCCAGGGGCTCGGCCATCCGGCGACGAGCCCCCGGCGGCCGGAGCGGTCTGCATCACGATGGAACCGGCCTCAGCCGCCGCAGGTCTCGGGCTGCGGCGAATCGGCCGCGTGGTTGACGAGGAACGTCTGCACGTCGGTCATCTGCTCGGGAGTGAGGAAGGTCGACAGCTTCTCGGTCTCCTTGTTGTGCGTCCCGGCCTTGAAGTAGCGCTGCCACTGCTCCTGCGTCTTGGTGAGCGGTGTGACCTCGCCCCCCTTGGCGCCCTTCGTGTGGCAGGTCTTGCAGTTCTTCTTGAAGAAGAACTTCCCCTTCGTCTCGCTGCCGCCTGCCAGTGCCACGGCCGCCGTGAACGCGGCAATCGTGACGAACGTTGCGGTCCAGGTCTTGCCTTTCATTCCATGGCTCCCTTCGTGGCCTGCCGGCCACCCCTCAGGTTCGGGCCGGGGACCGGGCGTTGATTCCCGATCCCCGGTCCCCTGTCTCGAGTCGTGTTAGAACCTCGCCGTCATCGACAGCGTCAGCATCTGCGCCTTGTCGTACGTCGGGAAGCCGAGGATCGGCGTCGAGTTGAGCTTCTTCGGCGCGCCGATCTGCCAGCCCGAACCCGAGTAGTCGTAGGTGTAGTTGATGTAGGCGAGCTTGACGAGGAACTTCTGGGCGATGTGATGGATGACGTACGCCTCGACGACCTTGCCGCGGGTGTCGGTCTTCGGGGCGATGATGTCGTCCTGTGACGGGGTGAAGTTGAACCAGTACTTCGAGCCCTGGTTGTACTCGAGGCCGATCATCGTCTTTTCGTTGGGCAGCGTGTAGCGGCCGCCGACGTAGACCATCGTGCCGCTGTGCGGCTCCGGCGTCTCGAACGGATCGCAGAACAGCCCGCCGAACGGCGTGGTCATGCCGTTGGGGTGGCTCTTCATGTAGTCGAAGTTGACGAAGTAGTCGAACGGGCCGTCCGAACGCTGGACCACGAGGCCCGCGATGTCCATGTCGCCGATGTTCGCCGATGGGGTGTAACGCATCACCACCGGCGCGGTGATCGGAGCTCCGGTGAGCGGGTTGTTGGGAAGCACGATCAGGCCGTTGAAGCCGTCGGTGAGGTTGAACGCCTTGGCGATCGTGGTCTGGATCAGCATGCTGTCGTCGCTCCAGATGTCCCAGTTGACGCCGAGGAAGTCGGCGTCCTTGAGGCGGTCGGCGGGCTGCTGCAGGACCTCGCCGTTGCCGAAGCCCGACTCGTAGCCGCGGCCGTAGCAGAGGCGCAACGTCGACTGCTCGAAGAGGTGGTAGCCGATCGTGATGCCGTCGAACTGGAAGTCGATTAGCGAGCCCATCGGCGTGCCGCCGCGCAGCTCGTCCTGACGGAGGTTCATCGGCGGCCCGCCGGTGGACGGACGCCGGCCGATCGAGATGTACATCGGCAGCCCGCCGACGTCCTTCCAGTCGAAGTAGGCGCGCTCGACGCGGAGGATGTCCGAGTTCGGCACCGTCGAGGTGGTCCCGTCGATGTTGAAGGTGTTGGCCTGGCCGTTGAACACCTGCACGCCGGTCGAGTCGCCCCACACCTTGTACATCGCCAGCCGGCCCCCGAACGAGACGTTGTCGGCTACGTCCGCCGACATCGAGAGGCGCAAACGGCTCGTGTACATCATCGAGTTGTTGACGTCGTAGCCTTTGACGAACGCGCCCGGGAGCAGCGAGCCCATGAGTTGCTGCTGCATCGCCGCCGGGAACATCGCCATGTACCCCTTGAGCTGGTTGAACGTCAGGTTGTTGGTGAAGTACAGGTAATCGGCGTAGTGCTGGCCGATGAACTGGTTGACGGCGTTCGGGCTGCTCGGCAGCTGCCCGGTGGCGCCGTAGTAGAAGATCGTGTTCACCAGGCCGTTCTGCAACATCATCCCGTCGTAGTGGTCCGGTATGGACGCTTGGATCGAGTGCGCCTCGAACCGGAAGTCGCCCGAGAACCGGATGCGGTCCATGGCGGAGGTCCGCTCCACCTTGTCGAGCCGCTTCTCGAGGTCCTGGATGTCCTTGCGGAGCCCGGCCGCTCCGTCGTCGTTGCTCTGGGCTTGCGCCATTGTGAAAGTAGGCACAAGAGCGAGCATGAGCACCCCTGCCAACACGTAACGCATCGCTTCCTCTCCTTTCAAAACGTCCACCCCCCCCAAGTCACCGCTGGGTTCCCCGCATGCGCCGGCGCCACACGCCGGAGCCTCAGGTTCTTTGTGCACTACTTCACAAAGTGACCCAAAAATCAGGTCGAGCTCTTTACTCGACCACTTGCCGATACATTTATATCGCTACATAACCTTGTTGTCAAGTGCCCGATAACCATCGGCAGAGTAAGGAGCTCCACCACGGTCGCAAGAAAGGCAGGAATTCAGCAACCTCCGCTGCGGTCGCTGCCGCGGGCGACGTGGTATCGTCCGTGAGCAGTGGAGAGCAGATGGGCGTGACGGCAACCGCGGGAAAGTGGCGGAGCAACCCGAGGTGGCTGCAAGCCGCCGCGCTCGGGAGCCTGTGGGCGACGTCGGAGATCGTCCTCGGCAGCTTCCTGCACAACCTCAAGGTCCCGTTCCGCGGTCACGCGCTGACGGCCATCGCGGTGCTCCTGCTCTCCGGCGCCCAGCGGAGGTGGGGCGGGCGCGGGGTCGTCTGGCGCGCCGGGCTGGTGGCCGCCCTCATGAAGTCCGCGTCGCCGAGCGCCGTGCTGCTCGGCCCGATGCTGGCGATCAGCATGGAGGGGTTTGCCTTCGAGGCCGGCCTCGCCATCGGACGCGGCGGTCTGTTCGGGTGCCTGATCGGCGGCGTCCTGGCGATGTCCTGGACTTTTTTCCACCTCCTCCTGAGCCTGCTGCTGAGCTACGGGTCGAACCTCGTCGAGGTGTACCGCCAGCTGGTCGGGTCGGCCGCGCAGCAGCTCGGCCCGATGCCGTTCGGCGCCGTCGGTCCGATCGCCGCCCTCGCCCTCCTCAATATGGCCGTCGGGTTGGCGGCTGCACTTACGGGCTGGCGGGCCGGCGGCCAGCGTGTCGCCGGGGAACCGGCGGCGCGGGGCGGCTCGTCGCTCCCGGCGCGCCCGGTCCGCCCGGCGCCCGCAGTCGCGCCTTCCCTGCCCGCCCTCGTTTTCCTGGTCGCCGCCCTGCCGCTGGGCCTCGTAGGCCTCTCGCGAGTGCCGCTTCCCGCCGCCGCCGCCGGCATGGCCGTCTTCATCGCCGCCGCCGGGTTGCGCTACCGCGCCGCGTTGCGCCGGCTCATGCGGCCCGGCTTTTGGATCGGCGTGCTGACGATCACGCTCACCGCCACGGCGGTGATGAAGTTCGGGTCCGGCGCGGCGTTACCAGTCGCGGTCGCGGTCGGTATGGAGATGACGTTGCGGGCCATGTTCGTCGCCGCCTGCTTCGCGGCCATCGACGTCGAGCTGGCCCACCCGGGGCTGCGCGCCTGGCTCGGACGCCACGGCGCCGGCGCCCTCCTCGGCGCCACCGAGGCGGCGTTCGCCACGCTGCCGGAAGTCATCGCTTCAGTCCCTTCGGCGCGCGATCTCGTCCGCAACCCCGGCGCCGCGGCCGCCTCGATGCTGCCGCGGCTCGACGCGCTGGTGGAGCGGCTCGCTCACCCGCCCGCACGAGCCAAAGTCGCCGTCGTGACCGGCGAGCGCGGGTCGGGCAAGAGCACGCTCGCGGCCGCCGCGGTCGAGCTTCTGCGCGCGTCGGGCCGGCGGGTCGGGGGGATCCTCGCCCCGGGCGCCTGGCGCGACGGCGCCCGGTTCTCGTTCGACGTCATCGATCTCGCCACCGGGGAACGGCGGCCGCTGGCGTGCCGCGAGCCGCGCGACGGCTGGAGCGAGGAAGGGTCGTTCTGGGTCGATCCCGCGGGAATGGCCCTCGGACGTGGCGCCCTCGGCGGCGATCAAACCGACGCGGTCGTGTTGGACGAGGTCGGTCCGTGGGAGCTCCGCGGCGCCGGCTGGTCACACGAACTCGACGAACTCGTCGCGCGCGCCACCCCGCTCCTGCTCGTCGTCCGCCGCGAATGCCTGGAGGAGGTCGTGGCCCGCTGGTCGCTCGGAAGCGCCGCGGTGTTCGAGGTCGGCGAGGCGAGCCCGCCGCAGGTCGCCGCCGCGCTGCAGACTGCCGAGTCCCGAGGTTAGAGGGAACTCGTTCGCACCAAAGGTCGTGGTGCCGGAGGAGGGAGTCGAACCCTCACGCCCTTGCGGACACGGGATTTTGAGTCCCGCGCGTCTGCCATTCCGCCACTCCGGCAACCTGAAACCTCGACAGCAGCGCAGCGCGTGGAGTGTAGCAAACGCTCAGCCCGCGCATCACCGCGGGAGGGCTCACTCAGAGCGGGTGCGGGGGTCTCGCCAGATGTCGGGGTCTTGAGTCGCGCGTCTGCCATTCCGCCACTCCGGCCCATCTCAACGACCGCGATGCCGACGACAGCGGAGTGTAGCAAACGGTCGGCCCGGGCATCACCGCCGAACCGGCCGCGCCGGCCGCAGGCCGCGCGGCCTCCCGCGCTCCCTCGAACACGAAGAAGCGCGCCCGGCGGGCGCGCCCCACATTAGAACCAACGACACCGACAGGCAGGGCCTCGCAGCTTGGGGCGTGCAGCCGCGCCGCCGGGCCCGGTGGTCCGGTACCCGATCCGCGGGGGCAAGGCCCGCGTTTGCAAGCAAACGCCGCTACAGATGCAACAGAAGCGCGCCCGGCGGGCGTGCCCCACATCACAACCCGCTGCGCCCCGCGCCCTGCCCGGCCGCGCCGGCCGCAGGCCGCGCAGCCTCTCGCCCTCCCTCGAAGACGAACACTAAAGCCCACAGGCAGGGCGTCCGAGCTTGGGGCGTGGAGCCGCGCCGCCGAGAGTGGGCCAGATGCTAGGAGGGCAAGGCGGTCGGACCGGAGCGTAGCCGGAGGCTACGTGAGGATCCGAACCGCCGCAGCCCGACAACGCAGATGGTCCGCTATCGGCGGCGCCCGCCGGCGGCGCCCAGGCAGGGAAGTTCTTCTACAATGGCAGCATGGCTACCACCGTCGAACAGATCCACACGGCGCTCGCCAGCGCCTACCCCCTCATCATGGTCCTGTCCAACGAGGAGGATCGCATCGAGCGGCTGATCCAGCGCTTCGCAGCCGGGGCAAAGCCGCAGCCGCTGCCGGTGGTCACCTGGAACTGCCTCGACGGCCTCACCGGCCAGCCCGGCACGGAGGACCCGATCGTCGCGCTGCGTTGGCTCGAGACGCAGGGACCGCGCGGCTTCTACGTCTTCAAGGACCTGCAGGCGCTGTTGCCGGGGAACCGCCCGCTGCTGCGCCGGCTGCGCGACACCGCGGCCGCGATCCGCAACACCGGCCGATTCCTCTTCACGCTCGCCCCCGAAGGCGAGGTGCCGTACGAGATGAAGCCTCTCACCTACGTCGTGACCTCGCTGTTCCCCGACGAGAGCGAGGTGGGGGCGGTCGTCGCCACCGTCCTGCAGCAGACCGGCCGGACCGCCGACCCCGACCGCGCCCAGATCCTGATCGGCGCGCTCCGGGGGATGTCGCTGCTCGAGGTCGAGAGCCTGCTGCGGCGCCTCCTCACGCGCCACCAGACGGTGGACGACGCGTTCATGGCCGAGGTGCTCGCGGAGAAGGAGCAGATCATGCGCAAGGAGGGGATCCTGGAGTTCGTCCCTCCGATCCGCGCCCTCGGCGACCTCGGCGGCCTCGACCAGCTCAAGGTCTGGGTGCGGCAGCGCGCCTCGCTGTTCACGCCGCAGGCGATGGCCGAGGGCCTGCCGCGGCCCAAGGGCGTCCTGCTCATGGGCATGTCCGGGTGCGGCAAGTCGCTGGCGGTGAAGGTCATCGCCACCGAGTGGAAGCTCCCGCTCTTTCGCCTCGACATGAACCTGGTGTTCGCGGGCGTGCAGGGCTCGCCGGAGTGGGTGTTCCACCGGGCGCTCGAGGCGGTCGAGGCGGTGGCGCCGGCGGTGCTGTGGATCGACGAGATCGAGATGGGGGTCGCCGGTTACTCGGAGGGGCAGACGGGCTCGATGACGCGCATATTCTCGACGTTCCTCACCTGGATGCAGGAGCACCGCGCCGACGTCTTCGTCGCCGCCACCGCCAACCGGATCAACCTGCTCCCCGCCGAGATCATCCGCAAGGGGCGCTTCGACCAGGTGTTCTTCGTGGAACTGCCCAACGAGGAGGAGCGCAAGGAGATCCTGGGCATCCACCTGCGCGGCCAGGCGCTCGACCCGGGCAAGTACGACCTCGTGCTCCTCGCCTCCGCCGGGCGCGGCTGGAACGGCGCGGAGATCGAGCAGGCGGTGGTCTCGGCCCGCATCGCGTGCAACGCCGAGGGCCGCCCCGTCGAGGAGCGCGACCTGCTGACGGCGATGGGGCAGATCGTGCCGCTCTCGACGACGATGTCCGAGCAGATCAAGGCGATCCGCTCGTGGGCCCGCACCCGCGCCCTCCCCGCCACCACCCCCGGCCGCCCCGAGATGTGACGGGAGGGGCGAAGGAACTGAGGTAGAAGGGAAAGGAGAATTTGAAGACGGGGAGAGGTGCATGCCTCGCCTCGCGTCTTCGTCTTCCCTCTTCCGCCTTCCCGCTTCCGTCTTCCTACTTCCTCACAGGCGCGGTTGGCTGAGGGGGCGGAGTCGCCGAGGACGTCCCGTCGGGCGGCGGGAGCACGTGATCGCCGAGGAGGATGACGCTTGCCCCGCTGTCGGGGAAGGTGAGCAACCCGGCGCACGGGCGGGGCTGGCCGCCGCCGTGAGCGGCAAGCAGGTCGAGCACCCACTTCTCCTCGGCGTAACGCGCGCCCTTGAGCCGACCGCCCGCGTGCGGCACCGCCACGCAGAACAGGACATCGCCCTGACTCGTGCGGGCGATCCCTGCGAGCACGGCGATGCCGCCGTCGGTCGTGGTGAGCGTCCCCGTCTTGCCGACGACGGCCGTGGTGTTGGGTCCGTCGGCCAGTTCCGGGAACTGGTGGTTCACGGTGCCCGGATCGCACCCCGCCACCGGCAGCAGCGACTCGACCTGGAGGTGCAGGCGTTCGCACGTTTTCTTGAACTCCCGCAGCAGGTGCACGATCAACCGCGGGGTGAGGCGGTTTTCGCCGAGGCCCGAGGCGGTCTGCAGCTCGACGCTCTCGCGCGGCACGCCGCAGCGCTCGGCCACGAACCCGGCCAGCTCGTCCACCGGGCCCACGCTCGCGGCGACGCGTTCGATGTCGTTGTTCGAATAGCAGTTGAAGCGTCGCAGGATGTCGACCAAAGGTTGCGATCGATGGACCACGAGCATCTCGCCTGGGGCCCTCTCGCCGTCGATGCCGGCGCCGCCCGCGACGACGACCCGGGGCGGCCGCGACGCGTTGAGGTTCCGGCGCAGAGCGAACTCGCGCCAGGCCGCCCTGGTCGCACCGTTCCAGCGCCCCGGGTTGAGCGCCTGGCGCAGGCGGGTGGCCATCAGGATCCCGCGCTTGATCGGGTCGGGTTGCCGCCCTTCGGACCCGTTCTCCCACCCCATCCAGAACCGCCGGTTGACGATGACGGCGCCGGTGACGCGGTCCACGTGCAGGTCGTTGAGCGCCTGGCCGACGAGGAACGCGTTCTCGACGTGGAAGTCGGGGTCTCCGCCCCCCTGGACGACGAGGTCCCCGTTCAGCACCCGCCGCACCGGGTCGATGGCGCCGCGGGCGAAGAAACGCGTTTCGAACCGGAAATCGGGACCGAGCCGCTCGAGCGCCCACAGCGAGGTCGCGATCTTGACCACCGACGCCGGGTTGATCGGCTCGTCGGGCTGCCGCGCCTCGACCGGCTGTCCGTCGAGGGTTTCGGCGTACCAGACCAGGTTGACCGGATGGACCACCCGCCGCCGCCGCGCCGGGCGTGCACCTTCCGAGACCGTCGCGGCCAGCGTGAGGCAACCGAGGGCGAGGGCGAGGAGACGCTTCACAGCCGGCGATTGTACTCGACACCGCCGCACAGCGTGCGATCCTCGTCACGCCCGGAGCGGTTTTGGCGCTCCACCCATCGCCGGCCCACCGGCGCCACTGGAAGCCGCCTCGGAGTTGCGGTAGCTTGAGGCCCCAGGGCGGAGGCGACATGAGCGACATCGACGAGTTCATCGCGGCACGGCGCGCGGCCAACGCGTCGATCCTGCAGCAGGACCACCTCGGCATCAAGCGGTTCTTCAACCTCGACGACGCCGCTTACCGGGACGACGCTCTTCCCGGCCGGGTCAAGGAGCTGCTCGGCCTCGTCGCCTCCCTCGTCCTGCGCTGCAACGACTGCGTGGACTACCACCTCGTCCAGTGCTTCAAAGCCGGTTGGACGGCGCCCGAGATCGTGGACGCCCTCAACGTCGGGCTGGTGGTGGGGGGCTCGATCGTGATCCCCCACTTGCGCCACGCGGTCACATCGCTCGACCAGCTCGCGGGCCGCGCCGACATCGACCTGTAGCGAGGGCCCTTTCGGGAGCCGAAGGCACGAGGTCAAAGGTCAAACCGGAGATGTGGCCGCTCCCGGACGACCGGCGGCGCCGCCTGTCGCGCCTTCGTTAACGCTGGGCAGGCCCGCCGCAGAGAGCGTGGAAGCAGGCGATCCCACCCTCGCGTCGTGGGCTGGGAGCGGCCTGGATTCCCGCCGCCGGCGGGACAGCCCCCCGCCAGGGTCGCCGTTCGTGATCCGCGCAGCCTGTGGGATCGGTTAGGAATAGCCCGGCCGCGGCTGGCGTTGTCGCAAGAACGGGAGGGCTGGGATCGTGAGCTCCGAGGTCGAGCTGCTGGCGCGTTGGTCGCTCGGGGTCCAGCTCGGGACGGCGACGCTCCTGGCCGCCTTTTTCATCGCGCTCATGCGGACGATCCGCCTGCAGGAGATCCGTATCTGGGCGGCGGCGTGGATCGCGGACGCCGCCGCTGTCACCTCTGCGTTCCTGGCAACGACGGTTGCGCCGCCGTTCGCCGTGCGCCTGGCGCTGACGGCGTACGTCGGGCTCAAGACCGCCTATGTCCTCCTGCTGGTGACCGGGGCCCGAAACCACTTCCGGCCCGGCGGGGTCCAGACCCTCCGGTTGCGGTGGATCGTCGCGGCCGTGGCCGCGTGGAGTCTTGTCCTCGGCCTGCTCGCCCCGACTCGCGGGTTCCTCCAGTTCGGCATGTCGCTCATGGCCGGCGTCTTCCTCACCTTCGGCGCCGTGTGGGTGCTGCGCCGAAAGCGCGTCCCGCGCTCGCGCTGGTTGGGGACCGCCCTGCTCGCGGAGGGCGTGCTCTTCCTCCACTACGTGCCGCTGCTGCTGCCAACGGTGTGGGGCGGCGCGGCCCTCGTCCCCCACACGCAGTACGCCCCGTTCCTCGACGCCGGGGCCGAGCTGTTCATGGCGCTGGCGATCCTCGTGGTGATCGAGGGGTCGTCCTCGCAGCACCTCGAGCACCTCAACCGGGAGCTGCTCGTATCCCAGGAGCACCTGCGCCAGCTCGTGGACCTCGACCCGCTGACCGCGCTCGCGAACCGGCGCCGTTTGCGGGACGAGATGGAGCGGGTGCGGGCCGCCGGCGCAGCCGTGATCTTTCTCGACGTGGACAACTTCAAGGACATCAACGACCGCTTCGGACACATCGCCGGCGACGCCTGCCTGCTGCGGGTCGCCGGCGCGCTCAGGCATACCTTCCGGAGCGACGACACCCTGTTCCGGCTCGGCGGCGACGAGTTCCTCGTCATCGCGCCCGGCCTCGACCCGGATGCCGCCGGGACGCGCGTGGAGAAGCTGCGCACGGATCTCGCACAAGGCGAGGAGGGGACGCCGCCGTGCCGCATCTCGGTCGGGATCGCCAGCCTCGCTCCCCGCGGCGAGCCCGAGGCGGCGCTACGCGAAGCCGACGACCGGATGTACCTCGAGAAGCGCCGCCGGAAGGACGGGGACCACCCCCGCGGCGTCGCCTACAGCGCCATCGTCTGACAGCGGCGGCCGGCGCTCACCGCGCGGGCTCCGTGCCCGGCGCCTGGCGCAGGTCACGCGCCGCCGCGCGCACGGCCGCCTCGTACGCGTCCCCGCCGGTGCGCGCCCGCATCCGGTCGGTCGCCGCCACCGCCAGCGTCCACCCCTCCCAGCGCACCGGCTCGCCCGTCGCAACGTCGACCACGTGCCCCGCCTCGACCGCCCGCGACGCAGGTTCGAGCGGCGTCCCGGCCAGCACGCGCTCAAGCGCGCGCATGAGCGCCTCCGCCGCCGGGTCGAGGAAACGGGTGTAGCGGTGGGACAGCGCCGCGACGTGGTAATGGCTGGGCCGGAACACGATGCCGTCGAGGCCAAGGGTCTCGCTCACGACCACCAGCCAGCCGAAGATCTCCCGGAGCATGCCGAGACCCGGGTGCTGCTGGCCCGGCAACGGGGCGCGCCGGCCCGTGAACTGCTCGCGCGGGTTCTGCAAGAGCAGCCACTCGATTTCGAGCACCTCGCAGCCGATGACCGCGCGCGTGCTCCGGTGCACGCGCAGCTCCACGAGCAACTCGCTGCGGTCGGCGCCGCCGAAGATCTTCAGGGTCTGGCCGAGCGGGTGCTCGAGCTCGAGGTGCACGACCGGGGCTTTGAACCCCCGGGCGCGAAGCTGCTGCAGGATTCCGAAGCGCTCGAGGACGAGTTCGATCCCGACCTTCGAGAAATACTCGAGGAAGCGCGTGTGCCGCGGCACGCCGGGGAGGATGCCGACCAGGTCGTCCTCGGTGAGCTCCCAGCCGCCGTGGCCGGTAGTCGACGTCAGGCGCACCGGGTCGAGCGTGGCCTTGATCTGGCGAAAACGCATCAGGGTCAGCTCCTCGTTGTCGGGGGGTTCGATGGACGACCCGGCGAGAAGCCAGGCGAGGAACCGCGCCGAGTACCGCCACGCGGCGTCGCCGTACCCGCCGCCGAGCATCACGACCAGGCGCGCGTCCTGGCGACGCACGAGGTCCACCACGAACCGGTCGCGGGCGAAGATCCCCTCGGCCGTGATCTTCCAGTTGCCGATCGCGTCGTCGCTCGCGACGTCGCAACCGGCGAGGTAGAGCACCAACCCCGGCCGGAACGACTCGACCACCGGTGGCAGCGCCTTGAGCAACGTCCCGAGGTACAGCTCGTCGCCGACCCCGCCGCCGAGGGCGATGCTGGTGGAAGCGACCGCCTGGGTTTCGCCCCAGTGGTCGTTGTGCACGGAGAAGGTGTGGACCGTCGGGTCCTCGGCGAAGACCTCGCGGGTGCCGTTGCCGTCGTGAAGGTCCAGGTCCACCACGAGCACGCGCTCGGTGAAGCCGCGCTGCCGCAGGCGCGCGATCGCCACGGCGACGTCGTTGAACACGCAGAACCCCATGCCGCGCCGGCGCCCGGCGTGGTGGAACCCCCCACCGAGGTTGATCGCGGCGCACCGGGCCGCGAGCGCCCAGCGCGTCGCCTGGATCGTGCCGCCGACCATGAGCCGCTGCAGGTCCAGGACCTGGTCGAGCTCGTCGTCGCGAACCTCGAGGCCAAGGATCCCGGTGAGCGTCTCGGGGCGCTGGAGCGTCTCCAGGTACTCCGGCGTGTGGACCAGCAGGATGTTCTTGAGCGCGGCGGGCTGCGGCGCCGAGATCTCCTCGCGCCGGATCAAACCCTCGTTGGCGAGGAACGCCAGGATGCGGTCGGCGCGCAGCGGATCGAGCGGGACGCCGGTGATGTTGCGCTCGTAGGCCGGGTCGTAGATGAACCGCACCGCGGGGGGGCGGGCCGCGTACCGCAACCGCCGCCATGGGCGCCGCAGCGCGCGGCGCAACCCGCCGGACGCGCGCTCACCGTTCGCTGGCTCCACGGTCAGAGTATAGGCGCGCCGCCGCGCCCCAGTGGCCGGCCTTCAAAGGAAGTCCGAACACGAGAGGTAGTACCCGCACGCCCGGTTCGGGCAGACGAGCTTGCAGGAGCGGCCCTCCAGACGCGCACCGCAGTTTGGGCAGATGCGCAGCGGCGGGCTCGCCGCACCCTGCTGGGGCGCAGACCCGGGCTCGCGGCCGGATCCGTCCTCCTGCGCGCAGCCATCGGCACTCATCCCGCCGCAACGCTAGCCTGCGCCGGCCCTGCTGTCAAGAATGCGTCTCAGGTGATTTTGCCGCGGCCAGGCGAGCTCGGCCCGGTCGCGTCAGTGCGCCGCAGGCACCAGCGTCGGGGCGCCGGAACGGGCGTCGATCACCGTGGCGAAGGCGAAGAACGGGACTGTGCCCGTCACCTCCGCGCGCACGTGCTCGCCGCGCGCGACCCCGAGGGCGTGCAGGGCGTCGTCGAGCTGCAAATACCCTCCGGGCCCGAGCCGGTAGGACTCCTCGCCCGCCACCTCGCCGCGCTGGAGGTAGAGCCGCACGTGCACCACTCCGGCCTCGGTCGAGGGGTTGAACAGCGAGATGTTCGTGCGGAACGCCGGCGTGCGGCGCAGGCCGACCAGCTGCACGATCTCCCCCGGCCGCGTCGCCGCGCTCCTCGACACCGCCGGCATCCCCTGCCCGAACGACCCGCGGCCGGCCGCGTTGAACACCCTGGTGAAGACCACGACACCCGGTGTGGTGATGAAGCGGAGAACGCCCATGCCGCCCTCTGGGATGAGGTCGTTGCGGTAGACCGTGGCGCCAGGCGGCAGGTCCTCGGGCGCCGGATCCGCGCGCAGACCCTCGAGGTTGGGTTGTCCGGCCGGGAGGAAGACCACCGCGTACGAACCGGTGTCAACCGTCGGATTGCTGATCCAGACCTCGGTGTTCCACCACGCGCCGTCCGCCCCCGGACGCTGGGCCACCATCGGGACGAACAGCTCCTCCCCGCTCGCCATGCCGACCGCGGCGAGCATCACGAACCCGAGCAACATCCGGCGCATCATGTCCGAGCATACGTCCGGCCCGGCCGGCGCGCAAGACCGGCAACCCGGCGGCGGCCGCCACTGTGCTAGGGTGGGCACGGCGGCCGGGGGGAGGAAGGCGACAGATGGCGCTCGAGCTGGTCACAGCCGGCGAATCGCACGGCAGCGAGGTCCTCGCGGTGCTGTTGGGCCTCCCGGCCGGCCTCGCCCTTGACCGCGAGGCGATCGACCGCGAGCTCGCGCGCCGCCAGCACGGCCACGGCCGCGGCGGACGGCAGAAGATCGAGCACGACCGCGCCGAGGTCCGCGCCGGTCTGCGCGACGGCGTCACCCTCGGCTCGCCGCTGGCGATCGCGGTCCCTAACCGAGACTGGGAGAACTGGTCGAAGGTGATGGACCCATGGGCCGTGGACCCGGCGGCGGCCGCCAAGCGGCGGCTCACGGCGCCCCGGCCCGGTCACGCCGACCTCGCCGGTGCTTGGAAGTACGGCCAGGGCGAGGACCTGCGCAACGTCCTCGAGCGCGCCTCGGCGCGCGAGACCGCCGCGCGCGTCGCCGCCGGCGCCGTCTGCAAGCAGCTCCTGGCCCGCTGCGGCTGCGACATCCGCTCCGGCGTGCTCGCGCTCGGTGGCGTCACCCTGCTCGAGGGCCCGCCTTCGTTCGCCGACCTGCTGCGGGTGGACGACGGCTCGCCGCTGCGCACCGTGGCCCCCAGCCGCGAGGCCGAACTCGTCGCCTTGGTCGATCGCGCCAAACACGCCGGCGAGACGCTCGGCGGCGTCCTCGGCGTGGTCGCCCGCGGGGTCCCGCCGGGGCTCGGTTCGTACGCGCGCTGGGAGGACCGACTCGACGGGCAGCTGGCGCAGGCGGTCATGGCGATCCAGGCGGTCAAGGCCGTCGCGATCGGCGCCGGCGTCGAGACCGCAGGGCTGCCGGGTTCGCGCTCGCACGACCCGATCCTCCCCGGGCCTCGCGGCCTGCGGCGCGGCTCCAACCACGCCGGGGGGATCGAGGGCGGCGTCTCGAACGGCGGGGAGGTCGTGGTGCGCGCCTACATGAAGCCGATCGCGACGCTGCGCGAGGCGCTGCCGTCCGTCGACCTCGCCACCGGGGAGGCGTCCCGGGCCGCGTACGAGCGCTCCGACGTCACCGCGGTGCCGGCGTGCGGCGTGATCGCCGAGGCCGCCCTCGCGTTCGTGCTGGCGCGGGCGCTGCTGGCCAAGTTCGGCGGCGACCATGTCGAGGACACCCTGGCGGCGCTCGCCGCGTTCCGCCGCCGCCTCGGGAAGCTCGCCCCGGAGGGGTTTGTTGCACCGTGACGACGGGGGGGCGATGAGGGTCAAGCGCGCGGCCAAGTACGGGTTCTGCTCCGGCGTCCGCGTCGCGGACATCAAGGTGAAGCGCTTCGCCCGGGGCGGCGGTCGCGGCGCGATCCTCGGCCAGGTGGTGCACAACGAGCGCGTCGTGGAGGAAATGGCTCGTCTGGGCGTGCGGACCGTCAAGACGATGGACGAGGTGGCGGACGGGGTGATTGTGTTCTCCGCCCACGGGGTGCCCCACTCGTTCCACGAAGGAGCACGGCGGCGCGGCCTCGAGGTCCTCGACACCACGTGCAAGTTCGTCTACGACATCCACCACGCATCGCAACACGCCCGCGCCGCCGGCGCGCACCTCGTCTTCATCGGCGACCCCGGCCACCGGGAGGTGATCGGCTACACGCACGATCTCGACCCCGCCATCTACCATATCGTCCACACGGTCGAGCAGGCGCAGGCGGTCGACTGGTCGCGGTACGCGGCGATCACGATCTTCTACCAGACGACGCTCAACGCCGAGGAGTACGAAGACGTCGTGCGCGCCATCGAGAGTGCCAACCCGAAAGCCGTGCGCGCGGACACCATCTGTTACGCCACCAAAGAGAACCAGGACGCGGCGCGCGCGCTGGCGTCCGACCCGGAGGTGGACCTCGTGCTCGTCGTCGGCGGCAAGCACTCCGCGAACACACGCCACCTGCACGACATCTGCGCCCGCTTCAAGCCCAGCTACCTCGTCCAGGGCGTCGAGGACCTCGACCCTGCCTGGCTCGAAGGTGTCGCCTGCGTCGGCCTGACCGCCGGCGCCTCGACCCCGGACTACGTGATCGACGAGGTGGAGCAGCGCCTTCTGGAGCTTGCCCCGGCCCGAACCTGAACCCGCTGGCCGGCCGGCGCCGGCCCCCAGGCGGACACCTCTCGCACCGACGTATGTCATAGTCTCTTTCGGATGCGCACGACGAGACGCAAGCGCGCGGGACCGTGCGGCACCGGATCGGCCTCCGCTGAGGCAGGACGCGGCGAGGCCGCCGGGCGACGCCGGGGGCACGGCTGCGCTCCGCGACTCCGAGGAGCGCTTCAGGGGCATTTTCGAGAACTCCCTTATCGGCGTCTACCGCACCGCGCCCGACGGACGGATCCTGATGGCGAACCCGGCCCTGGTCAGCATGCTGGGCTACGACTCGTTCGACGAACTCGCGGCGAGGAACCTGGAAGAACGGCACGACGCCATCGACTACGAGCGGACCGAGTTCAAGAGACGCGTCGAGCAGGACGGCACGATCACCGGCCTCGAGGTCCGCTGGCGGCGGCGCGACGGGACGGTCTTCCATGTCCGCGAAGGCGCCCGCGTCGTGCGCGGCGAGGACGGCCGGACCCTGTATTACGAGGGCACGGTCGAGGACATCACCGAACAGAGGCGGTCGCGCCAGCTCGTGCTCCAACAGGCCGCGTTCATGACGGCGGCGATGGACGGGATGGCGATCCTCGGTGAGGATGGGCGCTACCTTTACGTCAACGAGGCCCACGCCAGGATCTACGGCTACGAGACGCCCGCCCAGCTTCTCGGCAAGAGCTGGGAGATTCTCTACGACGACCGTGAGTTGCGCCGGTTCAACCAGGAGATCATGCCCGTCTTCTGGCAGAGCGGGCAGTGGCGCGGGGAGGCCGTCGGGCGGCGACGTGACGGCAGCGAGTTCCCGCAGGAACTCTCGCTCACTCGCATCGAGGGCGGCGGCCTGGTGTGCGTCGTCCGCGACATCTCCGAGGCGAAGCGCGCCGAAGAGGTCCGGGCGCGACTGGCGACCGCGGTCGAGCAGGCGGCCGAGGTCATCCTGATCACCGACACCGCGGGGACGATCCAGTACGTGAACCCCGCGTTCGAGCGAGTCACCGGCTATAGCGCGGCCGAGGCGGTCGGCGCCAACCCTCGTATCCTCAAGAGCGGCGCGCAAGCTGCCACCTTCTACGCCGCGATGTGGCGGACGTTGACCTCAGGCCAGGTGTGGCGCGGCCATCTCGTCAACCGGCGCAAGGACGGCGCCCTTTACGAGGAGGAGGCCACGATCTCGCCGATCCGCGACGCCGCCGGCGCGATCGTCAACTTCGTGGCCGTCAAACGCGACGTGACCGCGGAGGTCCAACTCGCCCGGCAACTTCGCGAGTCGCAGAAGCTGCAGGCGATCGGCCAGCTCGCGGGCGGCGTCGCGCACGACTTCAACAACCTGCTGCAGGCGGTCGTGGGAACGGTCGAGGTCCTGCGCAGCCAGGGCGGCGACCCGCAGGTCCTCGCGAAGGCCGTCACGGAGCTGGAGGCGGACGTCCGTCGCGGGGCGGCACTCGCACGGCAGCTCCTCCTGTTCGCCCACCGGGGCGTCGTCAAGACCGAGCGGCTCGACCTCAACGACGTCGTCCGCAGCGCCGACCGGCTGCTGCGCCGACTCCTGCGCGAGGACATCCGCTTCCGCATCGAGCCGGCCCCCGAGCCGCTGCCGGTCGACGCCGACCGCGGCCAGCTCGAGCAGGTGCTCGTCAACCTCGCGGTCAACGCGGTGGACGCGATGCCGGCGGGCGGCGCGTTGACGATCCGCACGAGTCATCCGGCCGGCGGCGATGCGGTCATCGAGGTGCAGGACACCGGCGTCGGCATCCCGGAGGCGGTCCGCGCGCGCATCTTCGAGCCTTTCTTCACCACCAAGGGGTCCGAGAAGGGGATCGGCCTCGGCCTCTCGGTCGTCCACGGGATCGTCACCGGGCACGGCGGTACGATCGAGGTCGTCAGCCGGCCCGGGGAAGGCGCGACCTTCCGCGTCGCCCTCCCGTATCGGGACAGCGGCGTCGGACGGCGACCCGCCCCGACGAGTTCGGCGCCGGCGCCGCCCGCAGCTCGCGGCCAACGGGTCCTGCTCGTCGAGGACGAGCGAGGCGCCCGCGAAGGACTGCAACAGGTCCTCACCGCGCTCGGTTACGAGGCCGTGGCGGCCGCCAGCGGCGAGGAGGCCGTCGCGCTGCCTGCCGACCCGCCGTTCGACGCGCTGCTCACCGACCTCATGCTGCCCGGCCTCCACGGCGTCGAAGTCGCCGCCGCACTGCGCGCGCGTTGGCCCCGGATCCAGGTGATCGTCATGTCCGGGTACGCCGAGGACGAAGCGCTCCGCCGGGGCGTGTTCGAGGGCCAACTCCGCTTCCTGCAGAAGCCGTTCGACATGGTGACGCTCGCCCGGGAGCTGGGCTCCGCCCTCGACGACGGGGAAGCAAGTGAAGAGTGAAGCGTCGGGAAACAGGGACGACGGGGAGCCGGGAGAGGGAGAACACGGCCAACCGGACGGGGCTCTGGATTTCGGTCCTCGCCCTCCTCTTCCCTTCTTTCGCTTACTTTCCACTCGTCACGTCTTCTTGAACAGGTAGGCGCAGTCGAAGAGCTGCGGCTCGGAGCCGGCGCGGCAGACCGCATACTTGCTGCGCTCGCCCGCCCAGATCGCGGCGCTCCCCACCTCCCCGGCGCGGTTGACCGCGTAGAGCAGGAGGTTGTTCTTCGGGCGTCCCTTGGCGTCCCTGAGGTAGTCGAGCTTGGTGTTGTGCACGACGCGCTCGAGCGTCGCCAGGCACGCCGACTCGGGCGACTGCCCGTGCCGCATGAACTCCACCACGGTGTGGGCGCCGGCGACGATGATGTTGCTCTCGCCGTGGCCCGTGCCCCCCGCCGAGCCGACGTCGCCGTCGCAGTAGAGGCCGGCGCCGACCAGCGGCGAGTCGCCGACGCGACCGGGGATTTGAAGAACAGCCCCGATGTGGTGGTGCAGCAGCCGAGCTGGCCCGCCCTCGCCGCACGCCGAGAGGTGGATCGTTCCGGCGGGGCGGAAGTAGACGTCGCCGTACTTCTTGATGAACCACTGGATGTCGGGGTCGTCGATCTCCTTGCCGGTCGGGGAGCCAGTCGTCGTTGCTGCCGAGGCGTTCTCCTTCCAGAACAGCCAGATCTTGCGCGAGCGCTCGGTGAGCAGGTCCTCCTCCGGGAAGCCGTGCGCGCGGGCGAAGCGCAAGGCGCCTTCGCCCACCAGCAGGACGCGGTCGGTGCGCCGCATGACCTCGACCGCGACCTGCGCCGGGTGCTTGATGCGCTCCAGCGCCGCGACCGCGCCGGCGCGCATCGTGACGCCGTCCATCACCGCGGCGTCGAGCTGGACCACCCCCTCCTCGTTGGGCAGACCGCCGTAGCCGACGGTCACGTCGTCGGGGTCGGCTTCCGGCAGCGCGACGCCGGCGACCGCGGCGTCCACGGGGGCGGCGCCCGCGATCATCCGCTCGACCGCCAGCTTGACGGCGCCGAGGCCGTTCATCGAGGAGACGGCGACGGGGCGAACGGGAGGCGGCGGGGCGGCCTGCGCGAGCGCAGCGCCGACGGCCGCCGCGACGGCGGCGGCCTTGGCCGTTGTGGTGATGAGATCGCGACGGGTGATCGGGGTTTCGGGCACGGGGGACCCTCCCTGGCAGCAGCGCCAAGGATACCGGTTCCCCGTTGCCCCGGCGCCGCCGCGCGGCTACAGTAGCGTGGTGCTGCGCCTGATGGTGGTCGTGTCGCTGATCGCGCTGGCCAGCGCCGCATGCGCCCATGCGCCGCGCTGCGACCGGCTGTTGACCGGCGGCGTCGTGCACGTTCCGGGAGGAACGCAGCGCCTCGAGATCGCCATCTCCGACGGCCGGGTTCTGGCGCTCGTGCCTCCCGCGGACGCCGCGCCGTGGCGACGGGCCGCCGCCGAGGTCGTCGACCTCGCCGGCGCGCACGTGTTCCCCGGCATGACCGAGAGCCACGGCCACCTCGTCGGGTACGGGGCGGCCCTCGAACAGGTGGACCTCCACGACGCGGCCAGCCTCGACGAGGTCGTGGCGCGAGTGCGGCAGGCCGCCGCCGCGCTCCCGCCGGGCGCCTGGGTGCTGGGCTGGGGTTGGGATCAGAACCTCTGGCCCGACAAGCGCTTTCCGACGAACCACACGCTTTCCGCCGCGGTCGCGGACCACCCGGTCCTGCTGCGCCGCGTGGACGGCCACGCCGCCCTCGCCAACGCCCGCGCCCTCGCCGCGGCCGGCATCACCGGCGCCACGCCCGACCCGCCGGGCGGCCGCATCGTCCGCGGGGCCTCGGGGCAACCGACCGGAGTCCTCCTCGACACTGCGGAGGCTCTGCTCGACCGGGCCGTCCCCGCCGCCACCGCCGCCGACATCGAGCGCCGCGTGCTCCTCGCCGGGCGGCACCTGACGGCGTTCGGCCTCACCGAGATCCACGATCCCGGCACGACGGCCCCTGAACTGGCCGTGCTCCGGGCGCTGCACGCAGCCGGACGGCTGCCGTTGCGCGTGTACGTGATGCTAGCCACCAACGACGACAACTGGCTGGACGGCGAGTTGGCCGCCGGCCCGCGGGTGAGCCGCGACGGGATGCTCGCGGTCCGGGCCGTCAAGCTCTTCGCCGACGGCGCCCTCGGCTCCCGCGGCGCGCTGCTGTCCGCTCCGTACAGCGACGATCCGTCGACGCGCGGGCTCGAGGTCACCTCCGAAGCCCGCCTCGCCGATGTCGTCCACCGTGCCGCGCGGGCCGGCTTCCAGCCGTGCATCCACGCCATCGGCGACGCTGCGGTCACCAGGGTGCTCGACATCTACGAACGCGAACTCGGCGCCCGCGGCGACGTCCTGCGCCCCAGGGTCGAGCACGCTCAGATCGTGCGCCCCGAGGACGTCCCGCGCTTCGCCCAGGAGGGCGCGATTGCGTCGGTGCAGCCGGTCCACTGCACCTCGGACATGCCGTGGGCGCCCGACCGTCTCGGGCCGGCACGCATCGCCTGGGCGTACCGCTGGCGGTCCCTTCTCGCCACCGGCGCGCACCTGTGCCTCGGCTCCGACGTCCCGGTGGCGAGCCCCGATCCACGCCTTGGGATGTGGGCCGCGGTGACACGCCGTACCCCCCAGGGGACACCTCCCGGCGGCTGGAACCCCGCTGAACGGCTCTCCCCTGCCGAGGCCATGGCCGGCTACACGAGCTGGGCCGCGTTCGCCGCGTTTGAGGAGGACTGGCGCGGGCGCATCGCGCTCGGGTACGCGGCCGACCTCACCGTGTTCGATCGCGACCCGACCGCCGGCGATCCGGCAGCGATCTTGCAGGCCAAGGTGCTGCGCACCGTCGTTGCGGGGCGCGATGTCTTCGTGGCAGGGAGCGGGATGTGAGGATTTCCGGGGTGCTCATCATGCTCGCGCTCGCCGGAGGCTGGTCGTGGGGATGCGGCGGGGGGAAGGCAACCGACCAGGAGGCGAAGTGGGCGGCGCTGCGCGACGATATGGTCGCAACCCAGATCGCCGCCCGCGGGGTTCGCGACGCGAACGTGCTCCGGGCGCTGCGGACCGTTCCCCGCCACTTGTTCGTGCCGCCCGAGGTGCGCGCCGAGGCGTACGCCGACCATCCGCTGCCTATCGGCGAGGGGCAGACGATCTCGCAGCCGTACATCGTCGGCCTCATGACCGAACTGCTCGAGGTCAAGCCCGGCGACAGGGTCCTCGAGGTCGGCACCGGCTCCGGCTACCAGGCGGCGGTGCTCGCCACGATCGGGTGCACCGTCTACACCATCGAGATCCGCGAGCCGCTGGCGCGCGAGGCCGAGAAGCGGCTCGAATCGCTCGGCATCAAGAACGTCCACGTGCGCACCGGCGACGGCTACGCCGGGTGGCCGGAGGCGGCGCCGTTCGCCGGCATCATCGTCACCGCGGCCCCGGAGCGCATCCCGCAGCCGCTCCTCGACCAGCTCAAGGTCGGCGGTCACATGGTGATCCCGGTGGGCGCGTTCTACCAGCAGCTCAAGGTCATCACCCGCGCCGGCGCGGCGGACTTCCCCGAGCGCGACGTCATCCCGGTCCGCTTCGTCCCGATGACCGGCGAGGTCGAGCGCCGCCCCTGAGAGACGGTGGCCCGTGGTCCGTGGTCAGAACAGCAGCCCGACGTCCCACCAAAAGCAGGGCCAAGGTGCGCGGCGTGTAGCCGCGCCGCCGAGAGTGGTAGGGGCCAGCTTCACACTTTGCTGCCGGCGGCCTGACCGGAGCGTAGCCGGAGGCTACGTGAGCACGCGAGCGGGGCGAGCGCAACGCCGGGCGAGACGCGGCTCCGCCGCGGCTCGCCGGGGGGCTCGGGGGGTCGAGAGCGGCCGGGTGGGTGGTGGAGCGGCCGCGGGACCCCCCGTCAGAATCGACACGCGGCTTTGCCGCGGCTCGCGGGGGCTCGGGGGGTCTAGAGCGGCCGGGCGGGCGGTGGAGCGGCCGCGGGACCCCCCGCCAGGATAGATGGTCCGCTATCGGCGGCGCCCCTCAATGCGTGGGGGTTGGCGCGGGGGTCGGGGTCGGCGGCTCCTGGATCACGCTCCCGTGGTCGGCCACGATCCTCCGGTACCACGCCTTCGGGTACTCCGGGTGCGTGACGTTCCCCTGGCTGTCCTTGACGTTGCCGTCCATGTACTTGACCAGCAGGTCCTCGCCCAGCTTCCGCCAGCGCGTGTGCACCATCTCGCCCTGCGCCACCGAGTACCTCGTCAGGTAATCGCGGGCGAGCGCCGGCGCCTGGCCGTAGAGCGCGAGCGCGGCCTTGTCGATCGCGGGCTGGTCCGCGATGAAGCGACCCTCGAGCTCACGCTGCACCTGCTGGATGTCCACGATCATGTCGGAGTAGCGGGAGTAGGCGTAGTTCGCGACCCAGTTGAAGGTCCAGAACATCGAGTCCCACGAGAAGTGGTTGAGGTCGGCGACGCCGACGGCGAACGGCTTCGGCACCTCGCGGATGCCGCAGTACATCGGGGTCCACACCGTCGAGTAGGTGTCGTCCACGCCGAACCAGAGCACGCCCCCGATCGGGTCGGGAAGCGTCGAGCGCATCTGCGCGATGAACGAGAACCCGGTCTGCTGCGTCGAGATGGCGCGCTCGTGCACGTACTTCTTCCCGTCCACCTCCCACTCCATCGGCCGCCACCGGTACGGGCAGGCGAACGGCCCGGCGCCGACGTCCTTGGTCATGTCGAGGGGAGTCCCCTCGAAGTGGTCGCGCATCAGCGCCATCGCGTCGGCCACGCTGAGCTTCCTGTCGGGCTTGATCCACAGCGGCAGCGGGGCCGGCACGCCTTTGGCGGCATCGAACGGCAGGCTCGCCGAAGGCGCGGCGCGGCGGAACATGCTCCACACCCGCGCCTCGCAGAAGCGCAACGAGCCGAAGTCCGCCGGCGCGTAAACATCGGCGAATGAAAACTCCTCGTCCTTGCCGGTGAACCATCCCTTCGCCCGCGCGAACAAGATCACGTCGGGGGCGTACAGGCAGTTGGCCGGGTCGTGGAGCGGGAACGTCCGGATGCGCGACTGGTTGGCGTGCCCGGAGATGGTGCCGTCGGGGATGCGGCGCGCGACCCAGAGCGCGCCCTTGGCGTCCTCGCCCTTGCCGATCATCTCGAGGATCCACGCCTCGTTCGGGTCGGCGACCGAGAACGACTCGCCCTCGGAGGCGTAGCCGTACTCAGTGGCGAGCTCGGTCATCACCTTGATCGCCTCGCGCGCCGTCCGCGCCCGCTCGAGCGCGATGTACATGAGCGACCCGTAGTCCACGACCGCTCTCTTCTCGGGCTTGGCGAGCTCGTCGCGGCCGCCGAACGTCGTCTCGCCGACCGACACCTGGTGCTCGTTGATGTTCCCGACGCGCCAGTAGGTGACGGGGGCCTGCGGGATGCGGCCCAGGAACTTCCCCGTGTCCCAGTCGACGACGTCGCGCATCGCGCCGGCCGGGAAGACGCCGCCCGGCTGCAGGTAGAGCTCGCCGTACAGCTCGTGCGAGTCCGCGGCGTACGCGATGAACGTCGAGCCGTCGGCCGACGCCCCCTTCGTGATGATCAGGTTGGTGCACGCGTCAATGGGTGCCTGGGTAAGAACGATCAGGGCGAACAGACCGGCGGCGATCGCGATGCTCCGTCTCATGGTGTCCCCTCCCGGGGGTGCCGGCGCTGGGCGGCGCCGCAGAAGGAGCATAGCAGCCTTGCGGGGCGGGGCGCCGGCTCGAGCGCGCGACGTGCGTCGTGTCGGTTAGCGGCCGGCGCCGGCGCCCGCGGCGAGGTGCAGGATGGTGCCGTTCTTTCCGACCGCAAACAACTCGTCCGGGGAGGGCCCCCACACGCCCATGAGGCCTTGCTGGGACCCGACCGGGACCGCGCGCCAACTCACGCCGTCCCAGTGCAGCAGGCCGCCGGAAAGGCATGCGGCATAGACGTCGTCAGCGCCCGCGCCCCACAGGCGGGCGACATGCTCGGTGGTGCCGCTCGCCATCGCGCTCCACGCGGCGCCGTTCCAGCGCAGGATCGCACCGCCCGTGCCCGCGGCGAACGCGTCCTGCGCCGAGGCCATCCATATGCCGGTGAGGTGCGCCGCCGTTGGGCTCGTCATGGCGTTCCACATCGCGCCGTCGTAGCGGAGGATCGTGCCGTTCATTCCGACCGCGAGAACGTCTCGGCCGGAGACGCCGGACACCCCGAACAACGGAGCCGCCGTGCCGCTCGCCACGACGAACCACGAGACGCCGTCGTAGTGCAGGATCTCGCCCTTCTCCGGCCCCACGGCGAAGACATCGCGGCCGGACGCGCCCCACACACAGTCCAGGATCCCAGCGGTGCCGCTCGCCATCGCACGCCACACCATGCCGTCGTAGTGCAGGATCACGCCGCCGTCGCCGACCGCGAAGACGTCGTCTGCCCCCGCGCCCCAGACCGACGTGAGGTGCGGCGTGCCGGGAACCGGCATAGCGGTCCACGCCCGCCCGTCGTAATGGAGGACCGTGCCGCCATCCCCCACGACGAAGACGTCGCGGCCGGACGTCCCCCACACCGCTATCAGGCTCTTCGTGGTCCCGCTGGCCATCACTGACCACGCGCCGGCGCCGGCTGCCTGTGCCGCCGGCGACGCCGTCAACAGGAACGTTGCGAGCACCGCCGACGTGGCTCTCCATCCCATGATCAGCCCCTTTCGACCTTCCGCACGGCGCCCGGATCCGACGCTGGCCCGCTCCGGCCCGCGGCCTCAGAGCAGCCGGATCCGCAATGAGCGCTCGTCGCGGTCGATCGCCACCTTTCCCTCACGAGCCAGCCAACCGAGCGCCATGTACACCTGGGCGCGCGGCGCGTCCACGCCCTTTTCGACCGCCGAAAGGCTGACCGTACCGCTCGCGGTCAGAAAACCCCACACCTTGCCCGCGGTTGCCCCGATCTCTTCGACGTACTTCATGGTCGATGCCTCCAATGAGACTCCATCTTGATCGATCTTGGCCGCCGGCGCAAACGACGCCCGTGACGGTGGTCACGTCCCCGGGGGCGAACCCCGCCGGCGCCCGCCCGTCACCCGCACTTGAGGAACAGCGCGGCGAGCGGCGGCAACAGCAGGGGAAGCGAAAAGCCGCGGCCGTGCGCCGGCACCGCCTCGGCCTGGACCGCGCCGAGGTTGCCCATCCCGCCGCCGCCGTACTCGGCCGCGTCGCTGTTGAAGATCTCCCGCCAGGTGCCGCCGCAGGGGACCCCGATCCGGTATCCGAGCCGGGGGACCGGCGTGAAGTTGCAGGCGACGAGGATCGACTCGCCGCCGGCTCCCTTGCGCAGGAACGACACGGTGCTCCCCTGCCAGTCGGCGCAGTCCACCCACTCGAACCCGGCCGGCTTGCAGTCGAAAAGGTGCAGCGCGGGCTCCTCCCGGTACGCGCGGTTGAGCTCGGTCACGAGACGGCGAACCCCCTCGTGCGGCGCACGCTCCAGGAGGTCCCAGTCGAGGCTCTCGTCGTGGCGCCACTCGCGCCACTGCCCGATCTCGCCCCCCATGAACAGGAGCTTCTTGCCCGGCTGCGCCCACATGTACGACAGCAGCAGCCTCAGGTTGGCGAAGCGCTGCCACTCGTCCCCCGGCATCTTTTCGAGCAGCGACCCCTTGCCGTGCACGACCTCGTCGTGGGAGAGCGGCAGCACGAAGTTCTCGTGAAACGCGTAGAGCTGGCGGAAGGTGAGCTGGTCGTGGTGGTACTTGCGGTGTACCGGATCGCGGCGCATGTACTCGAGGGTGTCGTGCATCCACCCCATGTCCCACTTGAGGCCGAAGCCGAGGCCGCCGACGTAGGTGGGGCGCGACACCATCGGCCACGCGGTGGACTCCTCGGCCATCGTCTGGACGTCCGGGTGGCGGCGGTAGACCTCCTCGTTGGTCCGGCGCAGGAACGCGATCGCGTCCAGGTTCTCGCGGCCGCCGAACCGGTTCGGGACCCACTCCCCTTCCTTGCGGGAGTAGTCGAGGTAGAGCATCGAGGCGACGGCGTCCACCCGCAGCGCGTCCGCGTGGTACAGCGACAGCCAGTACAGCGCGTTCGAGGTGAGGAAGCTGCGCACCTCGCTGCGACCGTAGTTGAAGATGTAGCTCCCCCAGTCCGGGTGATACCCCTGGCGGGGGTCGGAGTGCTCGTACAGGTGCGTGCCGTCGAAGAAGGCGGGGCCGTGCTCGTCGGAGGGGAAGTGCGACGGCACCCAGTCGAGGATCACGCCCACGCCGGCCCGGTGCAGCGTCTCCACCAGGAACATGAAGTCCTGCGGGGTCCCGTAGCGGCTCGTCGGCGCGAAAAAGCCGGTGATCTGGTACCCCCAGGAGCCGTAGAACGGGTGTTCCATCACCGGCATGAACTCCACGTGGGTGAACCCCATCCCGCGGGCGTACTCGGCGAGCTTGGGCGCCAGCTCGCGGTACGAAAGGAATCGGTTGCCGTCCTCCGGCACCCGCATCCAGGAACCGATGTGCACCTCGTAGATGGACATCGGTGCGTCGAGGCGGGCGGACGCGCCGCGCCCCGCCATCCACTCGGCGTCGTTCCAGGCGTAGTCGAGGTCCCACACGATGGAGCCCGTCCGCGGGGGGACCTCGTGTCGGACGCCGAACGGATCGGCCTTGTCGACGCGGTAGCCGGAGAAGCGGGAGCGGATGTGGTACTTGTAGAGCGCGCCCTTACCGATCCCGGGGATGAACCCCTCCCAGATCCCCGAGTTGCCGCGCGGCGCGAGCGGGTGGCTATCCCGGTTCCAGCCGTTGAACTCCCCGGAGACGGAAACGGCCTCGGCGTCGGGCGCCCAGACCGCGAAGCAGACGCCTGCGGCGCCGTCGGCGACGGTCAGGTGCGAGCCGAGTTTCTCCCAGAGGGCAAAGTGGCTCCCCTCGTTGAACAGGAAGAGGTCGTCGCCGGAGAGCAAGCTGACGTCGTGGCGGACCTCGTCGTGACGCACCTTCATCGCTGGGGGCCTCCCGCCGCCTGACTGACTGCGCACAACGATAGCAGAGGCCACGCGACGGCGAGGGTTCACGGCGCCGACGCCCGTCCCGCCGCGCGTCACATCAGCATTCCGACCAGTGTCCCCTGGCTCCGATTCTCGCCTCGCCCGACGGTGAACCGCGCGGTGACCGTGGACTCGACCTGCGACAGGTCGTCGCGCACGCTGACCGAGACCGTCTGGGCGCCGGGGGTCATCAGGAGCTTGAACACGTAGCTCACGCTCCTGCGCAGCGCCGCCGGGAGGTCGGCCTCCGGGACGCGCACCGCGAACACCCGCTTGGCCGGGGGCGTGATCCGGTCCTCGCCGTCCTTGGCGGCCAGCCAGATCGAGATCGAGCCCTCCTGCGCGCCGTCCTTGGGCAACAACGCCAGCTTGGCGAGGGGAATCGTCACCATGACCGGCACGAGGAAGAGGTCGCTCTTCTGCAGCGCGTCGTTGCCCACGGCGATCCCGGCGTCGAGCGCGTTGTAACCCGAGTCGTACAGCAGCGCCGCCAGGCTCCGGTCGGCCATCCGGTCGTCGGCGGTCTTGTCGAGGTAGTGCCGGCGGTGCCGGACGTTCACCCCGTCCCGCTTCACCTTGACCGAGATCGAGTGGTCCTTGCCGTCGCCGATGTGGGGCGCCGCGTACGCCAGCGAGTAGAAGGCGTCGAAGTCATCGACGATGCGCACCAGGGCAGGCGACGCCTGCGGCGTGCTGACCACGGTCGTGCCGCCGGTGGCGTAGGCAAGGTACTGGAGCGAGTAGGTCCGTCCCATCGCCTCGCCCTTCCCCACGCTGGGGTCCAGATCGAGGTTGGCCTGCTCGGCCGACAGCGGGCCTCCGGCGCCCGTGCCGCCCGTTGCGTCGAGCGCGTAGAAGGTCACCCGGTCGGCGCTCGCCCGCGCCACCAGGTCGCGGAACTCGGGCGCGACCGAAAGCCGCGCGGCCTCGACCGAGGCGGAGAAACCGGGCACGAGGTCCGAGCGTCCGAACCGACTTTCCCAGCGCTCCAGCAACGTCTCGCCCGGCCTCTGCGGGATCCCGTTTCCCACGTAGCAGACCACCTTGCGTCCCGGCAGGCCCGCCAGGGTGGAGACGAAGCTCTTCACCGCGGCGAGCATGGCGCGCGTCCGCTCGTGCGCCTGCTCCGCGGCGGCGCGCACCGTCTGCAGCGACGCCAGCGCATCCTCGCGGTCGAAATCCGACATCAGGGCGCCGCTGTTCGCGCCCGGGCCCGGGGAGATCGTGCTGCGGCTCATCGTCCCCTCGATGAGCGCGTTGCTGAGGTCGGCGCCGACCGTGTCGGTGGGCTCGCCGGCCACCGTCTTGAGCGCAGCCGCGAGGGCGGCGGCGTCGTTCGTGAACGCCTGGCGGACCCGCGCGCCCTGTGCGTACGTCACCACCATCACTTCGGCGTGCGGGAGCTTGAGCGCCGCGTCGAGCAAGGCGCGCGCGTGCTGCAAGGCGATGTTGCGCTGCGGCGGCGTGATTCCGGTGTCGTCCACGAACAGCACCAGCGAAAGGCGCTGCTCCAGGGGCGGCGGGGGAGGCTCGAGGGCCTCGGGCGACGGGACCGGTCGCGCCGGCGCCGGCGCGGCCGCAGCAGCCGACAACGCCGTCCTGGCGTAAAAGTTGGTCAACGCCACGCGGACGCCGTCCTCGAACACCTCGAAGTCCTCGGGTCGAAGACCGGCCACCGGCTTCCCGGCCTTGTCGGTCACGAACACCTCGACGTTGATCAGGTTCACATGGGCCGTGTCCGAGAACGTCGCGGCCGGGGTCCTCTCCTGCGCCGAAGCCGGCAGCGTGAGCGCGACGACCGACATCAGCCAGGACGCCACGTGCAACCAACGCGGTCTCGCCATCACCGAGCCCTCCCCGCCGGCGCCCGCCCGCGGCGCCCGGTTCACCGCCAGACCCGACACGGCACGACGGCGGTCGCCGCGGTGCAAGGGCGACCCTCGCCTCGGTGCGGTCAGTAGTCGAGATACCCGTCGCGCGTGTGTACCGTCAACGCTGGGTCCTTGACCTTCACGACGACGTTGCGCCAGGTCCCGTCGTGGCGCCGCTGGCTCGGGTAGTACCCCAGGACGAACTGCCCGCGGAGTTCCTTGAGGATGTCGACGAACGCCGGCCCGATGCGGTCGAGTGAGCTCACGGTGACGATCCGCCCGCCGCTCTCTTGAACCGTCCCGACGAGCTCCTGGAACTCGCGCCGGTGCGACGCAATGTCACGCCAGGTCGAGGAGAGGCTCGGCAGTTCGTCGGTAGAGCGCCCGATGTCGTTCATCCGGATCCAGTAGATGATCGCCTGGCTCGAGCGCGCGGTCTTCCGCACCTCGGCCATCGTCAACGCGCTGTGCGAGTCGATGCCGTCGGAGAGCAGGATCACGACGCGGCGCCCCTGGCGCTGGTCCGCGTCGCGCAGCGCGAGGTACAGGTGGTCGTTGAGGGCCGTGCCGCCCTGCGCTTGAATGCCGTCGAGTCCGGTGAGCAGCACGTCGCTGACCGAGGTGAACGGCGAGACGTGGAGCAATCGGTCCGAGAAGACGATCAACCTCCCCTCGTCAAGCGGAGCCATCGCTCGGAAGAAGGTCTTCGCTCCGTCGAGCGCGGCCTTGAGGCGCTCGCCCGCCATCGAAAGGCTGGCGTCGAGAAGCACGACGGCGGCAAGGGGCGTTTCCCCGCTGGCGAAGGTCTTGATCGTCTGCTCCTTGCCATCGTCGAGAACCGTGAAGTCGTCCTGCTTCAGCGCGGCCGTCCGGGGGTCGACCAACGCGGGCTTCCCGTCCTCATCCCTGGCCGACGTTCTGGTGACACGCACGTAGAGCTGCCGGAGCTCGACCTCGACCTCCTGGTTGGACTTGAAGCTGGGCGTGCGCAGGTCGGCGGCGCCGGTGGCGCCGGAAACGGTGACCACCTCGGCGCGGAAGGTGTGCGCGACGTTGTCGTCGGCCAACATCGTGACGATCGAGTACGGCGGTTGCGTGCGCTCGCCGACGGCCTGCCCGTCGACGATGAACCGCACCCGGGCGACCGTTTCGTCGGTCTTCACGGCTACGGAGAATTGGACGGCCCCGAACGCCGGCGTCGCCGCCCTGGGGCTCGTGATCTCGACTTGCGGCGGAGCCGCCGCCACGACCGCGGATAGGAGCAGGAAAACCGGGGCGAGCGCGTTCACGGACGTTCCTCCTTTTCGGCCGCCGCCAGGGCGGCCAGGCTCTGAACCCTCGCCTCGTCGAACCGACTCCGGATCGCGTCGATGTCGCCGTGAGGCGGCTGGGCGTACAGCAAACGTGCGGACACCGTGGCCGTGTCCGGGTGACCAATGACGGACTTCACGATCCCGTTGGCCTCCCGGTAGTGGTGCTCGAGATCGAGCGTCGAGGCGAGCAACACCTGCAACCCCTCGTCGGCCGGGAGTGCGGCCGTGGCCTGGCGCAGGATTTGGAGCGCCTCCCCGGGCTTCCCGTCCTCGAGCTCCAGCGAGGCCAGTTCCTGCCAGGCAACGGCTCGCACCCAGGAAGGCCGGCCCTCGGCGGTGCAGCCGGTCAACGCCTTGCGGGCCGCGGCCTCCCGGCCGGCGTGGCGCAGGTTGACGCCGAGCCGGAGCTCCGCCTCGACGTGGCCCGGCCGGCGGGCGAGGGCCTGTTCGAGGAGCTCGATCGCGTGTTTGCTATCGCCCACCCGCTCGAGGATCGCGGCCCTGCCGATGAGGGCCGCCACGTCATCCGGGTCCAGCACCGCGGCGCGGGCGAACAGCCGGTCGGCAGAGGCGTAGGAGCCGACCGCTTGCAGCTCCGAGGCGAAGATCGTGAGGACGCCGGCGGCGGTGCGCTTGCCGTCCGCGTTCGGGGCGCCGGCGGCGAGCATCTCCGCCATCTCATCGATAACCCTGCGCGAGTGTCCGATCGCCAGGTACGCGGCGTCGCGGCTGTGCTCGCGGTAAACGTCGAGCTGGACGAGGCACAGGCCGAGCAACGCCTGCGGCGAGGTCTTCCCCACACTCCGGGCGAGGGACCGTTCGGCGCTCGCGAGCCGCCCCATGTCGCCGGCGGAGCCGCCCGCGAGTGCGGTTTGTTCGAAATCGACGATCTTCCGCAGCGACTCGAATGTGGGGTCGGCCGCGTATCTCGCGACCGCCTCCCGGTATGCGGCTTTCAGCTCCGGCGGCGCCTCCTCGTCCGAGGGGCGCGTGCCCACGTTCGGCTTTGCCAGCGCCACGACCTTCCCGCTCTCGTCGATGGGGATCGCCGGCCAGGTCAGTGCCGTGGCCGCCTTGTCGGGCGGCGCGACCCGGAACTGTGTCCCGACGGCCCCTGCGTCGAGCCCGCCGGCGGGACGGCACGTCACGATGAGACCGTGCTCGCCCGGCGGGATGTCCGACGGCAGCGTCACGGCCACGTCGAGCCGCTCGAACGGCCCGGCCGGCGCCGGCAGCCGGCTCATGATGCGCGCGGAGCAGGCGACCGGCGGCCGCCCATCGGTGAAGACCACACGAGCCCGCGCCTCGAGGGCGCCCGGCAACCCCTCGCCGAGCAGCGCGACCTTGAGGACGGCGCCGGGCCTGACCACGGGTCTCGTCGCCGGCAAGGCGCCCCTGCCTGCGAGCGAGAAGGGCGCGCCCTTGGCGTCGGCGCCGGCGCCGCCCAACCCGACCACGACCCACGCACCCGCGGGATCCGGGGCGACGAGGGCAAGCAAGCCCGAGCGGCCCGTCATCCCTTCGAACCCGGTGCCGACCATCGTCCCGGTGTTGCCTTGGGTGTCGTTTACGATTGCCTGGCCGAAACCGATGTTCCGGGGCGTGCCGCCGGCTCGCGTCGGGATCGGCTTCTCCCAGTTCCCGAACGCGCCCGACGACGGCTCCCGCACCAGCACCCGGAGCATCGTGGGCGGAAACGAGGCGTCCACGTACCCCAGCACCTTCAACCCGCCGCCGGTCTGCCACGAAGGCGGGACGCCGGTGATTTGAAGCGCGTCCTCCTCGTGCCCGACGATCTCGCCGTTCTCCCGCTGCAGGTAGACCGCCAGCTCGAGGTCCAGCGCGTCGTCCTCCGCCATCGAGGCGAGCGTGAATCCCGGGATGTCGATCACCCAGGGAATGCGCTCCGTCCTGCCCGCGCTGGCCGACGGGAACACCTTGATCGAGACGGCGATCTGACCGCCCTGCTGGCCCGAGACGAGGAGCGCGACGTCGCGTCCCGGCAGACCGCGGCGCGGCGTCACGTCGACTCGCGGCGAGGCGGCGGGCGCGGGCGTGGGCTCGGCTTGCGCGAACGCCTTGACCGAGATGGCGACAGCCAGAAGCGATACGACTGCGATGGTGCTGGTGGCCCTTCTCATGGTGTCACTCCAGGTGTCGGCTCCGTGGCCGGGGCCACGGGCACGACCGTTGTCGAACTCTGCATGCCGATCTCGTCACGCACCGTCACGGCGACGGCGCCCGGACCGGCCTTCATCGGCACCCTAAAGGCATACCCCGCGGTTTGTGACAGCGCCGTCAGCAACCTGTCGTTGGGCACGCTGACCGGAAACTTCGCCTTCGGCGCCCGGATCACCTGGCCGTCGCCGTCGCGGGCGGCGAGCCAGAGGGAGATATCGCAGTCGTGCGACACGCCCTTCGCCTCGAACGCGAGGTTCCCGAGCGGGAGGGTCACCAGGACGTTGACCACCTGCGTCGCTTCCTTCGGTTTCTGCTCGCTGGTCAAGGAAACCTGAATCCCGAGCGGGTCGTCCTCGAAACCGAAGAGCAGGGCGGCCAGCGTGCGCTCGGCCATCCGCCCATCCTCCTTGACGTCAAGGAAAGCGGAGCGGGCGCGCACGGCCACCCCCTCGCGTTTCACTCGGACCCTCAGCTGGTGCAGCCCGCCGTCGCCGCGGGAGGAGGGGGTAAACCCGACCGACCAGGCGCTCTTGAAGTCCCGTACGACGCCGACGAGGGCGCCGCCGGCATCGGCTCCCTCCACGACGTTCAAGCCGCCCGTCGCCGCCGCGCCGAACGGGGCGGCGGCCGTCGGGATCGTCGCGGCGACCGGAGCCTTTGCGCCCGGGCTCGCCGAGTCGGGGCGGTCCGCCGGGTGGCCGCCGCCGGACGCGTCGATCGAATAGAGGGTGACGCCCGCGGCGTTTGCCGCGCCGGCGAGGGTCCGGAGAAGCTCGGACCGCTCCGGAGAGCCCGTTCCGGCGGCGGGCCACGGGCCATCCCCCCCGACGTGCACGAAAGCCTTGCGTCCCGGGAGCGCGCCGAGCGACTCCATGAGCGCGGCAACGCTCGTGATCGCGGCCCCCCCCCGTTCGAGTTGCGTCCCCGCGGCGCTCGCATCCCCGCCGCGCCCGGCCTGAAGGGCTTCGAGCGCCTCGACGACCTGCCCCGGGTCGGCGGTGAAAGCCTGCCGCACCGCCACGCCCCCGTTTCCGGAGGCGACCAGGATGCGGGAGCGGGCGCCGCTCAGAAGTTCGCCCGCCACAGTGTCCGCCTTCGCGAAAACGGCCTTGCGCTCCGCGGGCGTCGCCGTGTCGTCAACGAACAGCACGACGACGAGTTGCCGCGCGCGCGCGATCTCCTCGGAGGAGGCCCCTCGTGTCCGCGTCGGGCCCACGCAGCTGACGACCGGCACCGGGGTCCCGTCCTCGAACACCTCGATGTCGCCGGGCCGCAGGCCGGTCACCGGTGTTCCGGCCGCGTCGGCCACGAACACGTCGGCAAAAACGGGGTCCGCGGGGGGAGCCGGCTGCCCGGCCACCGGCGGCGTCACCGTGGCGAGGGCGATCAGGGCGAGGGCGGCTTTCGCCGTGCGGTGTAGATTCATGCCTGCGGGTTCCCGATCCGGATCCGGACCGACGATTCGGATCCTTTCAATTGAGACTACTACAGGCGCGGCGAACTAGCGAGTTGAGCCTTGGTCGCGACCGCCGTCGGCCTCCGGCCCGGCGCCCCGGAGGCCCAGCCCGAGCTCCTCGAGCTGCGACGGGTCGACCGTGTTCGGCGCGTCCGTGAGCAGGCAGTTCCCTGCGGTCGTCTTGGGGAATGCGATCACGTCCCTGATCGAGTCGCGCCCCGCCATCAGCATCACCATGCGGTCGAGGCCGAGCGCGAGCCCTCCGTGCGGCGGCGCGCCGTAGCGGAACGCGTCGAGCAGGAAGCCGAATTTGTGCTTCGCCTGCCCCTCGTCGATCGAAAGCGCGGCGAACACGCGGCGTTGCAGGTTGGGGTCGTGGATCCGGATCGAGCCGCCGCCGAGCTCCACGCCGTCCATCACGACGTCGTAGGCGCGGGCCCGCACCGCGCCGGGGTCGCTCTCGAGCCTGGCGACGTCGTCCGGGTTCGGCGCGGTGAACGGGTGGTGCGTGGCGTACCAGCGCGCCGTCGCCTCGTCCCACTCCAGGAGCGGGAACTCGGTGACCCACAGGAACGCGTGCGAACCCGGCGCGACCATGCCCAGCGTGCGGCCGAGCTCGACCCGCAGCGCGCCGAGCGCGGCGAACACGACCTTGGGGGCGCCTCCGACCACGAGGAGGAGGTCGTCGCGGTCCGCCTTCGCGGCCGCGAGGAACGACGCGACCCCGTCGTCGCCGAGCGCTTTCTTCGCCGGGGAACCGAACCCCTCCGACGTCCTGCGGAACCAGAGCACGCCCGGCGCGCCGAACGGTCTGACCGATTCGGAGAGGCCGTCGAGCTGCTTGCGGGAGAAGGCGGCGCCGCCCGGGACCACGATCCCCTTGACCCGGCCGGTCGCCGCGGCGTTGCGCAGCGCCTCGAAGCCGCACGCCGCCGCGGTCTCGCCGAGCTCGACGAGCTCCATGCCGAACCGCATGTCCGGGCGGTCGGAGCCGAACCGCTCCATTGCCTCGGCGTAGCTCAGCCGGGGAAAACGCTCGGGCGGTCTGATCCCGACGATCGGGAACACCCTGGCGAAGAGCCCCTCGATCAGCGCGTAGAGGTCCTCCTCCTCGACGAACGAGGCCTCGACGTCGACCTGGGTGAACTCGGGCTGGCGGTCCGCGCGCAGGTCCTCGTCGCGGAAGCAGCGGGCGATTTGCACGTAGCGGCCGAGTCCGGCGACCTGAAGCAGCTGCTTGAACAGCTGCGGCGACTGCGGCAGCGCGTAGAACATCCCTTTGGAGAGACGCGAGGGGACGAGGAAGTCGCGCGCCCCCTCCGGCGTCGAGCGGGTCATGATCGGGGTCTCGACCTCGACGAACCCGGCGTTGTGGAAATACTCGCGGATCGCGAAGGTGATGCGGTCGCGCAGCATGAGCGTCGTCATCATCTCGGGGCGGCGAAGGTCGAGATAACGGTAGCGAAGGCGCAGTTCCTCGGAGGCGTTGACGCGGTCCTCGACCACGAACGGCGGCGTCTCGGCGGCGGTGAGCAGGTCAACCTCTTCCGCGATGACCTCGATCTCGCCGGTAGGCATCTCGGGGTTGACGGTGTCCGCCGAGCGCGCGGCCACGGTGCCGACGACGCGCACCACGTCCTCCTGGGAGAGCTTCTCTCCCGCCTCGCGCAGTCCGTCGCGCAGCAGCACCTGCGCCCACCCCTCGCGGTCGCGCAAGTCCACGAACACGATCCCGCCGAGGTTGCGGCGACGCCGCACCCAGCCGACCAGCTCGACGCGGCGGCCGACGTCGGCGGCCCGCAGGCTGCCGCAGAACGGCCGTTCGAACGCTCCCATCAACCGCTCGCCCATCCAGCCCTCCGATTGCCTCGCCAGCGGCTCGATTCTAGCAGGGCGTTTGGACGCCGAGAGAACTCCGGTACACTTTCGCGGCTTGAGGAGGAAGCCACGATGAAGAACGCCAGGACACCCGGATCGACCGCGGCCGCGTCCCTGATCGCCCTTGCCCTCGCCGCCGGCGCGGCGTCCGGACAGGTGTCGCCCGTGGCGCCGCGCGCGCAGGATTCCGCCACCCCGGGACCGACACCGGTGCCGATCGGCACCACGACGGTCAAGCTGCCGGAACCACGGACGAAGAGCGCGACGTCGGTGGAGGAGGCGCTGCGCGGGCGCAGGGCGCCGCGCTCGTTCGCGACGGCGCCCGTCACCGTCGCCGAGATCGGCCAGCTTCTCTGGGCCGCCCAGGGCATCACCGGCAACTATGGGCGCCGGCCGGCCCCGTCGGCCGGCGGTCTGTTCCCCCTCGAGGTCATCCTCGTCGCCGCGAACGTGACCGGACTTCCGCCCGCGGTCTACCGGTACCGCCCGGCGACCAACGACCTCGTGCGCATCGCGGAGGGCGATCGCAGGCCCCAGATTGCGGACGCCTGCCACTTCCAGCCGCTTGCGGGCGTGCCGGCGATCTTCGTCATCACGGCGGTCGAGTCGCGGACCGCAAAGGCGTACGGCGACCAGGCCCCAAAGCTCGTCGCCCTGGAAGCCGGCGCGGCATCCCAGGACCTCTCCCTCGAAGCGGTGGCGCTCGACCTCGGCTGCGGCATGATGGTCGAGTTCGAGCCGGCGAAGCTCGCCCAGGCGATCGCGACGGCGTCGGACGAAAAGGCCTTCACGGTGCTCGCCGTGAGCCGGCCCGAGCCGGCGCCGCGCCCGTGACGCCGGATCAAACCAACCGCCCTCCGAGAGCGTATTGGGAGCAGGACCGGGAGGAGCGCGATGGGGAAATTCCTGCTCTGGTTGATCCTGCTCGTGCTGTGCTGGCCGCTCGCGCTTGCGGCGCTCGTGCTCTACCCGCTGGTGTGGCTCCTGCTGCTGCCGTTCCGCCTGATCGGAGTGGCCGTGGGCGGCGTACTCGAGTTGCTCCGCGCCGTCATCACGCTTCCGGCCCGCGTGCTCGGCGGCGCAGGGCGGAAATGATTTGTCGGTCCGTCGCCGTATCCGGGCGCCCGACAGGTCGGCAACGGCGCAGGAGGCGATGACGCGGCTCGCGTCCACGGTCATCATCCGGTTCTTGCGTTGGGTCTCCCGCGCGGCGCCGGCGAACCCGCCCATCCCCTCCATCGTGTGCGACGACTCTCGGGCGTAGAGCCCGCCGGTCTGCGACGGGCCGATTCTGGTCGGCGGTCCCGGGGGCGGCCACGACGCGCTGCCGCGCGAGCCTCACCCCGCTGCGGGCGGCGGCGGCCCGGCCGGCCCCCCGGCGGGCTTGCGCCGCCGCCGGCGGCGGCGCTTCTTCCCCGGCTGGGGGGACGCCTCGGCAGCGGGGGACGGCGCGACCGGTGGTGGCGCGGCAGGCGGCGGTGCCGCGGCCGCCGGGCGCTGCGGCGTCTCGTGGCGGGTGTGCCCCTGCGGCCGCGGTCGCGGCAGCACCCGCTTGAACATCGCGTCGTCCGCGAACTTGACCGGGATGCTGGCGCCGAGGAGCTTCTCGATCGACGGCAGCGAGAAGACGAAGTTCTCGCACGCGAGGGAGATCGCCTTGCCGTCGGCGCCGACGCGCGCGGTCCGGCCCACCCGGTGGATGTAGTCCTCGGGGTCCTGCGGGAGGTCGTAGTTGATCACGTGCGAGACGCCTTCGATGTGGAGGCCCCGCGAGGCGACGTCGGTGGCCACCAGGATCGGGAGCGTCCCGTCCTTGAAGTCCGAGAGCACCTTCAGGCGCCGGCGCTGGATCACCGAGCCGGTGAGCCCGCGCGCGTCGAAGCCGTGCCGCTCGAGGCGCTCGACGAGGCGGCGCGCCTCCTCGCGGGTGTTGACGAAGATCATCGTGCGGCTGTACCCCTCCTGCGCCAGCAGGCCCAGCAGCAGGGAGAACTTCTCGCGCGCGCCGACGTGGTACAACGCCTGCTCGAGGCGGTCGGGGGTGATCTCCTCGGGGTTGACGACGATCTCCGCCGGGTTGCGCATCTCGTTGTAGCCGAGCGCCAGCACCCTCGGCGAGAGGGTCGCCGTGTAGAACATCGTCTGGCGCTTCGACGGCGGCGGCAACCGGCGCGTGATCTCCCGCAGGTCGTCCACGAACCCCATGTCGAACATGCGGTCGGCCTCGTCCACCACGAACACCTCGACGTGGCGGAGCGAGGTCACGCCCTGGCGCAGGTAGTCGAGCAGGCGCCCCGGCGTTCCGACCAGGAGGTCCACGCCGTGCAGCAGCTCGTCGCGCTGCTCGCGGTAGTCCATCCCGCCGAACACCGCCTCGGTGACGAGGCCGGTGTGCCGCCCCAGCTTCTCGGCGTCGTCCGCGACCTGCACGACCAGCTCGCGGGTCGGCGCGATGATGAGCGCCCGCGGCACGCGCGGCTCGGGCGCCGGCGAGGCCAGCAACTTGCTGAAGATCGTGACCAGGTACGCCGCGGTCTTGCCGGTGCCGGTCTGCGCCTGGGCCGCCACATCGCGCCCCGCGAGAGTGAGCGGCAGCACCTCCGCCTGCACCAGCGTGCACTGCACGAAGCCGGCGTCGTCGAGGCCATGCTGCACCTGCGGAAGGAGGTTGAACTCGGAAAAAGTGCGTTGCGAAAAGAGGGTGCTCGTCGTACTCACGGCGCCAGTATACGCGCTGGCCCCGCCCCGCCTGTCGGCGACCCTTCCTCAGCTCTTCGCCGGCACGGCGCCGACGGTGGTGACGACGACCGATTCGACCTGGCTCACGTCGTCCCGTGCGCTCACCGAGACCGTCGCGTCGCCCGGCTCGAGCAGCAACGAGAAGGCGAACGACACGTCGCCCCTGAGAAAGGCCGTGACGTGCTCCGACGGCACCCGGATCGGGAACGTCTTGCGGGTGAGCTCGGACCGCCGCCCCCCGGCCCGGGCCGCGGCGATCGTCACCGAGACCTGCCCCTCGTGCATGGGGCCGATCTCCAGCAGCACCAGGTTGCGCGCCGGCACGACCACCGTGAGCGGCAGCAGGAGCCTTGATCGCCCCTGCTTCTCCGGCATGCCGAGCTTCACGGTGGCCGCGAGCGGGTTGCTGTTCCCGCCGGCGAACAGCGCCGCGCTCGTCGCGTCTTTCTGCCGCTCCTCGGGCGTCTTGTCGAGGTACCCCTCGCGGTACCGCGCGGAAAGGCCGGCGCGCTTGACGGTGACCGACAACCGGTGGTACCGGCCGTCGCCGTAGTGGATCGGGGAGTAGCCGAGCGAGTACGCGGTGTCGAGATCCGCCGCCATCGCCGGCAAGGCCTCGGCGTTGGGCAGCTTGAGCCCGCCGGTGCCGACCGCGAGCGCGGTCAGTGACGGTTCGCGGCTGAAGAAATCGGCCGCGTCGGTGTCCGTGCCTGGGACCGTCGCGATCTCGGCGGAGACATCCCGGCCCGACGAGGCGCCGCCGTTGATCGTGTAGAAGGCGATCCGGCTCGCGTTGGCGTGATGCACGACATCCAAAAGCCGGAGCCGCAGCGTGGCTGCCCCGGTGAGTTCGACCTCTATCGGTTCAGCGTTGGGGAGCGACGCGGCCTCGCCGAGGACGTCCGCTCCCGGCTCGAGCGGCACCCCATCGCTGACGTACAGCACGGCCTTCCGCCCCGGGACCCCCGCGAGCGAGTCCACGAGCTTGATCAGGACGCCCAGCAGGTCCCGGTTCAGCTGCTCCTGCTCGAGGCCGAAGAACTGGGCCTGAGTGCTGAGCCCCGTGCGCTCGAGCTCGCCGGTTCGGCCACCCTCCTGGGCCGCGCGTCCCATGCCGCGCAGGAGCGCGTCGCGCTGCGCTTTCGTCATCAAGCCCTCGTAGGCGGTGTGCTCGAGCTTCTCGAGCGCCGCGGCGAGCACCTTCGGGTCGGAGGTGAGCGGCGTGTGCTGCTGCAGCGACCGGCTGTAGCTCAGGATCACCACCCGATAGCCCTCGGCGGTCCGCTCGGCGAGGAAACGGCGGAGCTTGTCCAGCACCGGCTTGCGGCTTCGCTGCGTGAGGTTGAGGTCGTCCACGAACACCACGAGCGTGCGTTGCCGCGCTCCGTCCGACGGTTGTTGGATCCGGGCCGGACCAGGCGTCGACGCCGGGCCGGGCGGTGGCGCCGCCTCGACTGGGGAGGGCGCCGGCGCCAGGAAGTTGGTCAACGGTACGACCTTTCCGTCCTCGCGCAGCTCGAACTCCTCCGGCTTGAGGTCGAGCACCGGACGGCCGTGCGATCCGGTGACGAACACCTCCAGGTTGACGACGTTGACCCGCACGGCCTCGGTCACCGGTTTGGGCGCCGGCGGAGCCTGCTCGGCGGACGCAGGCGAGGCGCCGAGGAGAACCGACGTGAAGGCGACCAACCCCGCGAGCACAAATGCTGGTTTCATGAGCGGATCCTCTGACGCCCCAAGATGCATCGACCGTACCAACGTTGCGCGACCGCCGGCGAGGATGCCAAGTCAGAGGTGTTGCCATTGTGAGACGCTCCGTCCGAATAATGAGACAAACGACGGTCGCGTGGTGCGAACCGGCAAGCGTGAACGTGATGCTTGCTCGTGCCCCCGTCGCGCGGCGGGAAGGGAGATCCGGCCGAAACCCCCTCCTCGGGACGACCAGGCACCGTGCGGCCTTGGCGGGGGCGCCCGCATTTGCTACGGTTCGGGGATGGTGGCCCTTTCGACCTCCCCCGAGCAAGATCCCGGCCTCACGGCGGACCCGACACCGCGGCGGCGGTCCACGCTGATCCTCGCCCTGGTCGCACTCGCCGGGTTCACGTACCTCGCCGGCCTCAACGTGCTGCCGCTCACCGACCCGGACGAGGTGTTCTACGCGCAGACGGCGCGCGAGATGTTGCAGCATGGGAGCCTGCTCACGCCGCTCATGTTCGGCCAGCCGCAGTTCGAGAAGCCGCCGCTCACCTACTGGTGCCTGATGGCGTCGTTCTCGGCGTTCGGCGTGACTCCGTGGGCCGCCCGATTGATCCCGGCGCTCTTCGGCCTGCTGGGGGTGGCCGCCACGTATTTCTTCGGTCGTCGCGTGCTTCCCGAGCGCACCGCGGCGATCGCGGCGCTGATCCAGGCGAGCTGCCTGGTCTGCCTCGGCCAGTCGATCGCGCTGCTCACCGACATGGTGTTCACCTCGCTGATCGTGGTCAGCATGTGGGGGTTCTACCTGTGGTTCGCCGGGCGCCAGGGGCGCTTCCTGTACCTCTTCGCGGCCGCCGCCGCCCTCGCGGTGCTGACCAAGGGGCCGGTGGGGATCATCGCCGAGCTGCTCGCGATCGTTGCGTTCCTGCTGGTGACGAAGAGCCGCGAGGCGCTCAGGTTGTTCCTCCTCCACCCGTGGTGGCTGGTGTTCGCGCTGGTCGCCGCGCCGTGGTACCTGTACGCGACGCTCACCTACGGGCGGGCGTTCACCTGGGAGTTCCTCGTCCACGACAACTGGGACCGGATCCTGCGCGCGGAGCACACGAACTTCGACAACCAGTACTTCTACCCGGCGGTGCTCATCGTCGGCCTGCTCCCGTGGACGCCGCTGCTCGCCTACCTCGGCGCCGGATGGAAGAAGCACCGCGAGCTTGCGACCTTCCTCGGGATGTGGTTCCTCGCGGTGTACGTGATCTTCGCGATCGCGCACTCCAAGCTCGCGAGCTACATCCTGCCGCTGTTCCCCGCGGTCGCGGTCCTGCTCGCGCTCTCGCTCGAGTCGCTCGACGGCATGCGCCGCCGCAGCGCGGCCGCGGCGGCCATGTTCATGGTGTTCGGCGCCGGGATGATCGCGGCGCCGTGGCTCGTCCACGGCCCCCTCGCCGCCGAGCTCCGTCCGCTGCTGCTTGCGGTGGCGGCGTTCGGCGTCGTCGAGCTGGCGTGCGGCGCACTCCTGCTGATGCGCCGGCTCGCCCCCGTCATCGCCCTCAACGCCGCCGGCTTCCTGGCGATCGTGCTCCTCGGCTTCCTCTCGGTCCCGGCGGCCGCCACGGACGGCTTCACCGACGCAGACATGGCGCGGATCGTCGCCGAGCAGGGGCTCGCCGGCCAGACGATCGTCGCGAGCAAGCTCTACGCCCGCGGCGTCAACTTCTACACCGGCGACCCGATTGCGGTCATGGACTCGCGCGCCACCCCGTTCTGGAGCCCGCACCCGGTCCCGGTGCTCTGGCAGGACGACCAGATCCGCGCGTTCTTCGACGACAAGTCCAAGGTGCTGTGCGTCATCCGGCCCGGCGACGTGCGCCGCCTCGACACGCTATTCGCCGGTCTCCGAACTCAGCGCGTGCTCAGCGATAAGTTCGACCGCATGGTCGTCCTCAGCGTCAAGAAGTAGCTGAAGGGCGGTCGCCCGCGCCGCCGCTAGGGTGCGCCGCCGATAGCGGACCGCAACCCTGGCGGGGGGTCCCGCGGCCGCTCCACCGCCCGCCCGGCCGCTCTCGACCCCCCGAGCCCCCCGGCGAGCCGCGGCGGAGCCGCGTCTCGCCCGGCGTTGCGCTGCGGCGGTTCGGATCCTCATGTAGCCTCCGGCTACACTCCGGTTCGGCCGGCTCGCGCGCCTAGCATCCGGCCCACTCTCGGCGGCGCGGCTGCACGCCCCAAGCTCGAAGGCGCTGCCTATCGCTGAGCTTCTCGCCTTCGACGGAAGCACCCGGAGCTGTGCGGCCTGCGGCCGGCGCGGTCGGCTCGGACCACGGATCAGGGACCACGGTTCACGACCCAGGTCTTCGCCCTGCCTCACGCCACCTTGCTGTGGCGGTAGCCGTAGCTCGCGTAGAGCACGAGGCCGACGACGAGCCACACCAGGAAGCGGAGCCAGGTGATCAGCGGCAGGCTGAACATGAGGTAGCCGCAGAGCACGATCCCGAGGATCGGGATCACCGGGAAGAGCGGCACCCGGAACGGCCGCTCGACCTCGCCGCGGGTGCGCCGCAACACGAGCACGCCGGCGGAGACGATCATGAACGCGAACAGCGTGCCGATCGAGCACAGCTCGGCGACCACGTTGATCGGCGTGAGCGCGGCCGAGACCGCCACGATCGAGCCGGTGATGATCGTGGTCAGGTACGGCGTGCGGAAGCGCGGGTGGATCTTCGACATCAGCGGCGGCAGCAGGCCGTCGCGCGACATCGCGAACAGGATGCGCGGCTGGCCGAGCAGGAGGACCAGGAGCACGCTCGTGATCCCGGCGAGCGCCCCGACGCTCACCAGCATCGACGCCCACGGCTTGTGCAGGACGTTGAGGACGAGCGCCACCGGGTCGGCGACGTTGAGCTGGCGGTAGGGCACGACCCCGGTCATGATCGCCGCCACCACGACGTACAGCACGGTCGCCACCGCGAGCGACCCCATGATCCCGATCGGCATGTCGCGCTGCGGGTTCACCGCCTCCTCGGCGGTGGTGGACACCGCGTCGAAGCCGACGTAGGCGAGGAACACGATCGCCGCCGCGGTCATCACGCCCTTGAACCCGAACGGCATGAACGGCTGCCAGTTCCCCGGGTTCACGTACCAGGCGGTGAGCCCGATGAAGATCAGGATCGCCGTGACCTTGATGATCACCATCGTCAGGTTGACGCGGGCGCTTTCCTTGATCCCGCGCACCAGCAGCCAGGTCAGCACGCCCACGATCAGCACCGCGGGGAGGTTCAACACCCCCGAGTCCAGCCCCCACGGCGCCGCGCACCAGGCGTGCGGGAGCTGCCAGCCGAACGCCCTGCCGAGATGGTTGACCAGGTTGACGAGGTACGCCGACCACCCGATCGCCACCAGGCTCGCGCCCACCATGTACTCGAGGATCAGGTCCCAGCCGATGATCCACGCGACCAGCTCGCCCAGCGTCGCGTAGCCGTAGGTGTAGGCGCTCCCCGCCACCGGGATCATCGCGGCGAGCTCGGCGTAGCACAGCGCGGCACAGGCGCACGCGCAGGCCGCGACCACGAACGACAGGATGATGCCGGGCCCGGCGTGGTTGGCGGCCTCCACACCCGGCAGCACGAAGATCCCAACCCCGATGATGCAGCCGATCCCGATGGCGACGAGGTCCCACGGCCCCAGGGCGCGCTTGAGGCCGCGCCCGGAGTCGCCGGTCTCGGCAAGGACTAGGGTCAGCGGCTTGGTGCGCAGGAGCGAAAGACCCATTCGGACGCCTCCTCGACGGGTTGCCTGTACTGCCGCAAAGCGACGCGTCACTCTAGCAGCGGGGTCTGGTCAAAGGGAAGAGACGCCTCAACGCGCTCCCTGCTCCCGGCGCTCGATCCATGTCTGGAGTTCCACCCTGCGCGGCGGCGAGTTCGCCATGGGGGTGAGCGCCTCGAGCGCCCCCCGCCTCGGGCCGGCGTAGATGTCGTGGATCACGGCGCGCTCGAGCGCCGCCTGCCAGGTTCCCGGGAACTTCGTCTGCCCCGCGACGGCGACGGCGACGACGAAACAGACGACGGCGAGCGCGGGCTCGTGCCAGTGCCGCACCGCCACCGAGACCCACAGCAGCACGCCGCCGGCCGCCAGCGCGGCGACAGCGAGCGCGGGCACGACCAGCGCGCCCGGCAGCCACGAGGGGGCGTGGATGCCGCCGGCGAGCAGGCCGGGCGCGAGTGTCAACGCCGGCAACGGGACGTCTTCCGGCGGGAACGGGAAGCTCGCCAGACACGGCCACACCATCGCCCACCCCCAGAGAACGCCGACGCCGGCAAGCGTCCGCCCCCTGGCGTCGACGAGAAGGACGTCCGCGCAACGCGCCACGAGCAGGAAGACGAGCGGCAGCACCGGCAGCAGGTACCGAGGCCCGGGAAACCACCCGCCGTGCGCGTTGGGGTAGCCCGACATCGCGACGAGCAGCGCGAGCGGCGCGAGCCACATGGCGCTGCGCCCTGCGGCATCGGTGGGCCACGCCGACCGTACGAACGCGCCGATCACCGCGAACGCCACGACCGGCGCCCAGACGAAGAGCCCGCGGGCCGGGGAGAAGAGGAGCTCCGCCAGCCCCGCCGCGCCCGGCAGCGAGACGCCGAAGAACCCGTGCCGGACGAGTGCCGCAAACCTGCCGTACGCCTCGTGGCCAGTCGACAACGACAGCGGCGAGCCGAAACACGCCGCGTTGTAGGCACCCAGCAGGGCCGTCGGAATCGCCCCGCCCAGACCCAAAGCGACGGTGCCGCGCACGCCCAGGCGGCGCACCGCGGCGAGAATCAAGACGGCCGCGGGCAGCGCCACCGTGTACTCGCACGTCGCGGCCCACGCCAGGAGGAGGCCGGTGAGCGCCGCCGCGCCGGGCCGGGGTCGCCCCCGCTCGAACAGCATCAGGAACGCGGCCAGCAGCAGACAGGCGGTGAGGGCGTGGGCGAACAGCAGCAGCGAGGCCGCAAGCGCGGGCGTGGCGAGGGCGTACGCCGCCACGGCAAACGGTCCGCCGCGGGGGAACCTCGTCGCGGTCGCTCGCGCCAGGAGCAGCACCGTGACCACGAACGGCAGCGAGGCGGCGAGCCACCGCCCGAGGACCAGCGTCCACGCCAGCTCGGCCCGGGCACCGGGGGCAAGCGCGTGCGCCACGAACGCGGCCGGAACCACCAGCGGCAACAGGCCGGGCGCCTTGTTCGGGAACCACCGCCCGGAGAACGACGCGACGTCCTCCATTTCGCCCAGCCGCTTCAGCTCGGGGCCGATCTCCAGACTCCCGCGGGTGACCACTGCAATGGCCTGGTAAGCGCGGCCGCGCTCGTTGGGGCTGTCGAAGCCCGGCCAGGCGTTGACGAACGCCAACTGGACCGCGATCACGATCCCCAGCACCACGGCGAGCCACGCGCGTGGGGGCCCGGGCCCGGCGGCTGCCGTTGTCATTTCGTCAGTCTAGAGCATCGCCGACGGCAGCTTGACTCGGGCTCCGCCCAGGCGTAGGAAGGGGTCAACACAGCCGATAGACCGGAGGCTCACCATGGCGAGGACGGGTAGCACCCGCTGCCACTTCGACGGCGACGCCGGCATCCTGCCGCCGCACATCCTGCGGGCGATCGTCGAGAACGGCGACGCCGAGCAGCGCGCCCGGGCGCTGCAGGCGCTCGCCCTCTCCGAGAGGATCCGCGGCCGGCGCGAGCTGCTCGGCGGCATCGCCACCGCGGTCCCCGGCGGCGAGGCCGGAAAGCGGCGCACCGTGTACGACGCCAAGCACCGCTCCCAACTCCCCGGCGAGGAGGTTCGCGGCGAGGGCGACCCGCCGGGTAAGGACGTCGCGGTCAACGAGGCCTACGACGGCGCCGGCGCCACCTACGACCTCTACCACGACGTCTTCGGCCGCGACTCGATCGACGACCGCGGCATGCCGCTCGTCTCCACCGTCCACTACCGCGTCGCCTACGACAACGCGTTCTGGGACGGCGCCCAGATGGTGTACGGCGACGGCGACGGGAAGGTCTTCCAACGCTTCACCAAGGCCGTCGACGTGATCGGCCACGAGCTGACCCACGGCGTCACGCAGTTCGAGGCGAACCTCGACTATGCGGACCAGCCCGGCGCGCTCAACGAATCGTTCTCCGACGTCTTCGGCTCGCTCGTCAAGCAGCGGACGCTCGGGCAGACCGCCGAACAGGCCGACTGGCTGATCGGCGCCGGCCTGTTCACCGCGGCCGTCCGCGGCGCTGGCCTGCGCTCGATGGCCGCCCCCGGCACCGCGTACGACGACCCGCTGATCGGCAAGGACCCGCAGCCCGCCGACATGGCGCACTACGTCGAAACCACCGACGACAACGGCGGCGTCCACATCAACTCCGGCATCCCCAACCGCGCGTTCTACCTGGCGGCGGTGGCGATCGGCGGCTTCGCGTGGGAGACGGCAGGCAAGGTCTGGTACCTCACGCTGCGCGACCGGCTGCGGCCGAACTCGGACTTCCAGGCCGCGGCCATCTCGACGATCGCGGCGGCGAAAGAGCTGTTCGGTGCCCGGACCGCCGTGGCGAAAGCCGTTGCCGCCGCCTGGAAGAGGGTGGGGGTAGTCTAGAAGCCATGAAGGTCCTGCTCGAGCGCTCCGGCGGGTTCGCGAACGTCCGCCGCACGACGGCGGTCGACGCGACCGCGCTTTCGCCCGAGCGCGCCGCGGAGCTCGGGCGACTGGTGGCTGCCGCCGACCTCGCCACGTTCCCCGAGGCGCCGACACCGCGCGCCGGCAAACCGGACCGCTTCGTCTACCACCTCACCGTCGAGGACGAGGGCGGCGTGCGCACGGTCACCGTGAGCGAGGACTCGGCCTCCGAGGGGATGCAGCAACTGCTCGACTGGCTGCAGCAAATACCGGCCTGAGCGGTCGAGAGGCGTGGGATCACCGGTGGTCCGACCGCCGAGCGCAAACCCCTCAACCCTCAGGCACACCCTCGGGGCCTATTGGAGAATCAGCGTCTCGACTGGGAAACCGCTCGATCGCCAAGACTCCACCTCCTCGGCCATCGACGGCCGTGTAGGCGGCCGAACGTCGAATCTCCCGGCAAGGTGCAGGACCAAGGTGTGCCGAACGACGTTGGAGTAGGCGCCCTTCTCGATCGACCCGGCCCGAAGGTGCTCACGAATCCCGACGTAATCGAACAGCCAGGTGCCCGTTACGAGCCCGTAGGGTCCCGTACCGCGCTGGAACAAGGTTTTGGGAACCCCCTCCAGCGTGCGCGCTAGTTCGAGCAGTGGGTTGATGTTCTCGGCACGCACGAGCACGATCGGAGTTCCTCGCGGCAACAGGGGCAGCACTTGCCTCGCCTCCGCGACGAGCTGCCGATGGGCGTCGTCGAGTCGCCGATAGTCGCTCAAGTCCAGCCGCGTCGCGACCAGTTCGGAAACCAGTACGACGGCGCCCGTGGCAAAGGCCAGCGATGCCACGAGCCGCCGGCCGTTTACCCTCCCCGGAAGAGCCGCAACGCCGATCGCCAGATCTCCCGCGAACACGAGGAACCCCGCGTAGGCCGTGAGGCACCAGCGCTGCGGCAGGAACGGCGACATCAGCGTGGGAACGAGCGACAGAGCGGCCAGTGTGAGGCCCGCCACGGCGTACCGGCGCTTGAGGCACGCCGCACCGAGGATTAGTGCTGCGAAAACGCCTACCCCCAAGAAGTTGTCCCATCCGAGTTCAAAGCCGCCGGCCTGGAGCGGCGCGACCTGCAGGAACGAAGCGGCGATCACGGCGAGCTTGGCGACCGGTTGCAACGACAATTCGTAGAATCCCCGCACGGTCGGTGCCAGGTATCGCAGGTACAACGCGGTGTACGCGAGCGCCGCCACCAACGCGCAACCGGCGACACGAACGGCGGATCTCAGAGATGAGTTCCCCCTAACCACCTCGAGCGTAAAGAACCAGCCCGGTGTGACGACCCAGCTTTCCTTACTATGCCATGGCCAGAACGGTGAGAGTGGCGACGGCTGCCGCCCTGGATTCCGTCCAGCGTGCGCCAGGCGCCGGCCACGCCAGCGCCATGCCGAGCCATGACGCCAGCAGCAGCGAGTCAAATCGGGCCGAGCATGAGACCGTGGCCTCCAAGGCGTATGGCGAAACCCACCATATCGACGCGAGTAGCGCTGCTAGCCAGGGGCCGAACCCCCAGCGCCGCAACAGGGAGAACAGGAGGACCCCACAGAGCCACTGCAGAACGAGATTGAAGGAATGATGGCCGACTGGGCTGTCGGCCCAGGCCAAGTAGCTCGCGACCCACGTCCAGGTCGCCAAGGGCCGAACGAAACCTCCCATCGGAGCGAACAACATCAGTGGTGACCCGAGCGCGTCACGGGCGCGGTTCAACCACCAAAAGTCGTCCTGCACGAGGAAACCGCGGAGCGTGGACCCGAAGGTCAGGATGAACAATCCCGTCGAAGCCGCCAGCGGGACAAGCCGCCGAATCGCCGGAGGCGGGCGCAACCCGAGCCGTCTCACCGACCCTCCCGGTCGTGACCTCCCACCATGGCCATCCTTGCTTGAAGGTGTGGGGGCCACCTCGGGCGTCATCTATTGACCATAACACGCGCACTCCGGCCTCGCTCATCACCTAGCCATGAGATGAATTCCGACGTAGAAACCACCGTCGTTCCCGCCGGGGACCTGCTCGGCCGACCCTGGCCTCGGGGACCGTTCGCTCACCTAGGTCAGATCCCGCCCGGCCAACCGCGTCGGGGCCCGCGCCCGTGTTCGACGTGGCGCCCGGCCGTGGCGCCGGATCGGCATGCGCTCGGCAATACGCGCCGACGGCTTCGAGGGCATTCGGCCCGGCCGGCCGACGGTGCGGTGTCCACGGGTTGCACGAGCGAGGACGTTCGGTCAGGGCCGGGCGTAGGTGACGCGGTAGAACGCGCCGGCCCGGTCGTCGGAGACTTGAAGTGAGCCGTTTGGCATGGTCTCGATGTCCACGGGACTCCCCCAGGCGCGCGCCCCCTGCAGCCAGTCGGTCGCACGCACCGGCTCGCCCGGTGCGACGACGCCCTCCAGCCTTGCCACCCCCACGCAATAGCCGACCCTCCGGTTGCGGCTCCACGAGCCGTGCTCGGTGGCGAAGATGGCGACCTGGTACTCGGCCGGGTACATCGAGCCGGCGCGGGACCGCATCCCGAGCGCCGCGACGGGCGCGGGGGTCAGAATCGCGAGAGTCAGGGATCCGAAGGCGGGGCAGCGTTGCAGCGCGGAGTTCAAGCTCAAGGCGGTCAAGTTGAACCGGATCGAGGGTATCGAGGTGCAGCAGGCGGCGGAGGCGCTGAACACACACCCGTTGATGTTCTCGAAACGGCGGAATGGAGCGCGGGAGGGGTGGCTGAAGGCGCCCGAACTGTGCCTGCCACGAGTTCGGACAATGGATGAGCGATCGCCAGAGTCGCATACGACGGAAGGCAACAGCGTTCGCTCATGGCCACCCAAACAGGGCCTACGCGCCCCCCAATCCCACCCCCACGGCCAGATGCCTCACTCCTCCCGGAGCGCTTCCACGGGGTCGAGGGCGGCGCGCCCCCACCCGACGCCAGGCTCATCACGAGCGCGGCGACGACGGCCACAAGCGGCGTCGCGAGCGGCAGTCCGGGGACGAGCGCATGCAGGATCCACTGGACCGCGAACCCCAACGCGACCCCTGCGACCCCGCCGGCGACCGCCAGCGGCGGCGGCCTCGAGCAGGAACAGGCGCTGCACCGCCGTCGCGCTCACGCCGAGAGCGCGCAGCAGTCCGATCTCGCCCGTGCGCTCGTGGACCGAAATCCACATGATCGTGAGGATGCCGATCGCGCCGACGAACAGCGAGATCCCCGCGATCGCGGTGACTGCCGCCGTGATGATGCCGATGATCCGTGCCGAACGTGTCGACCATCTCGGTTTGCGTCGTGATCGTGAAGTCCTCGTTGTCGCGGTGCCGCGCCGTCAGTGCCGCCTTGATGCCGCGCGGCGACGCCCTGGATTGCGTCGGCGTCGCGCGCAACCACGTCGATGGCGACCAGCTCGCTCTGGTTGAACAGGTCGAGCGCACTCGCCACCGGGATGTACGCGGCGTCGTCGACGTCAAAGCCGAGGAACTGTCCCTTGGCCTCCATCACGCCGATCACCAGGAACCCCCAACTCCCGATTCGCACCCGCGCTCCCAAGAGGGGAGGCGTCGCCGAACAGCTCGCTGGCCAGCCTGGGACCGAGCACCACGAACGAGCCCTCGGTGGGGGTCCACACGCGGCAGAAAGCTGCCTTGTCGAGATCCCCACGTGCCACGCCGCGAGCATGCTCGCTCGTCGTGCCGTAGACGTAGACGCTGCGGCCGCGAGGGGCGGCCTCGACGCGCGCTTGACCGAACGCGAACGGCACTCGCCTCGCTCACCCCCGGCACCTTCTCGAGTGCCATCGGCGTCGTCGATGGTGAGCTTGTTGGTGGTGCCGCCGAACGCGCCCGGAAACCCGAACGTCTTGACCTTGCCCGGGTTGATCTCCATGAGGTTGGTGCCGAACTGGGAGAACTGGCCGACGATGTAGCGCCGCGTCCCCTCGCCGAGCGCGGTGAGCAGGACGACCGCGGCGACGCCGATCGCGACCCCGAGGGCCGAGAGCGCCGAGCGCAACCTGTGGCCGGCGAGGCGCCGAGCGCGAAGCGGACGAGGTCGCCTCTCTCCACCGGCGTCACCTTCTCGCCAGGGCGGCCACCGGGTCGAGACGCGTCGCCCGCCGCGCCGGCCACACGCCGAACCCGACCCCCACCGCCAGCGAGAGTCCGAGCGCGGCGCGACCGCCCAGGCCGGAGGCGAGGCGGGGAAGCTCGGGTAGATCCCGACGAAGACCCGGATCGCGGCGGCGCCGACCGCGACGCCCGCGACGCCGCGGGCCAGCGCCAGCAGCAGCGCCTCGGCGAGAAATGCAGCCAGCACCTGACGGTCGAGCGCGCCCAGCGCCTTGAGCAGACCGATTTCGGCGCGGCGCTCGGTCACGGAGACCAGCATCACGTTCATGATCCCCACGCCGGCGACCGCCAGCGACACCGAGGCGATCCCTACGAGCGCCAGCGTGAGCGCGCTGAGGATGGAGGAAAACGCCGACAGCAGCGCGCCCTGAATGATGAACGTGACGTCGTCGGCGCGGTGGCGCTCGCGCATCAGCACCTCGACGTCGCGCTTGGCGAGGCCCAGTTCGCCGCGAATCCGCACGTCGACGAGGATGCGGAACAGCGACGTCCGGTTGAACACCCGCATCGCGGTGCGCACGGGGACGAACACCACGTCGTCGATGTTGAACGAGAGCGACTGCCCGTGCGGGGCGACACCCACACCCGGAAGCGCCACGGACCGACACGCACCACCCGGCCGAGCGGGTTCTCGCCGCGGAACAGCTCGTTGGCGACGGTGACCCCGAGCACGATCTCGTTGCCGCCCTCCTCCGAGTCGCCTGGAGGCAGGAACGAGCCCGAGCCCATCTCGAGACGGCGGACGTTGGCGAAGTCGGCGGTTGTGCCGAGCACCGGCACGTCACGGCCGCGGTCGCGGTAGTGCACGGTGTCCGTGGCCACCGCGATCGGCGCCGATCGTCGCACCCGCGGCAGCCTCGAGATGCGCGCGGTAGTCCTCGAGCGTCAGGTCGTGAACCACCCCGCCGAACGGGGCGGCGCCGGTGGTCTCGACCTTGCCCGGCAGGATGATCAGGAGGTTGCTGCCGAGCGCCGCGAACTGGTCCACGACATACCGCCGGGCGCCCTCGCCGAGGGCGGTGAGTGTGACGACCGCCGCGATGCCCACCGCAACCCCCGCCACCGACAGCGTCGTCCGCAGGCGGTGCCCGCGCAGTGCCCCCGCGGCGAACCCCAGCAGGTCGAGCAGCCGCACCCTACCCCCCGCCTCGGGGGTCGGGGATCGGGGTTCGGGGTTCGGAAGCGACAACGCCCCCGTTCGAGCCCCGAGCCCCGAGCCCCGAATCCCGTTCTCCATCGACGATCTCGCCGTCGGACATGCGGACGACGCGGCGGGCGCGGTCGGCGATCGCGGGGTCGTGGGTCACCACGACCAGCGTCAACCCGCGCCGGTTCATCCCCTCGAGCAGTGCCATCACCTCGAGCGCCGAGGCGCGGTCGAGGTTGCCGGTGGGCTCATCCGCGAGCAAGACCGCGGGATCCATCACGACGGCCCGTGCGATCGCGACCCGCTGTCGCTCCCCGCCCGAGAGCTGGTCGGGCCGGTGCGCCTCCCGTGGCGCGAGCCCGACGGCGTCGAGGGCGGCCTGCGCGCGGTCGCGCCGCTCGCCGGCCGGCGTCCCGGCGAACAGCATCGGCAGCTCGACGTTGGCGAGCGCGGAAAGGCGCGGCAGCAGGTGGAAGAACTGGAACACGAAACCGATCCGATGCCGGCGCAGCTGCGAGCGCTCGTCCTCGGAAAGCGAGCCGACCTCGCGGCCCTCGAAAACGTAACGGCCCCGTGTCGGGCGGTCGAGGCACCCGACGATGTGGAGCATCGTCGATTTCCCCGAGCCCGGACGGCCCGATCAGCGCGACGTGCTCGCCCGCCCGCGATCTCGAGGCTCACGCCCTTGAGCGCCTGCACCTCGCCGTCGCCCACCTTGTACGTGCGCCAGACCTCTTCCAGGCGGATCACTTGGATCCCTTCGCCCTCGCCCGCGCTCCCGTCTTTGACGTCCGGCCGAGTCGCGGGCTGTGACCACCAGCTCTCCCGACGCGAGCCCCGACCGCACCTCGGCCCATCTGCCAGTTGCGCATCCCGGTCGTGATCGTCCGCTCCTCGAGTCGGCCGTCCTTCAGCACCAGGACCTTCCCCCCCTCGGCGATCGCCCCGGTCGGCACCCGCAGCACGCCGTCGCGGCGCGCAAGGATCACCTCGACGTCGGCCGAGTGCCGGGTAACAGGCTCGAAGCCACGGCGGAGTCGGCGAGATCGACCTCGACCTCCACGGTGCGGTTCTGCTCGAGCACGTCGAGCACGAACGGCGCGACCCGGACCAGTCTCCCCGCCAACTTCTCGCCCGGTCGCGAGTCCACCGTGACCCGCACCTCCTGCCCCGCCCGCACCCGTCCCGAGTCCACCTCGTCGATCGGCGCCGAGATGTAGACCGAGCCTGGGTCGATGAGGTCGAGCACCGCGGGGATCGGCACCCCCGGCGGCGACGGCGTGATCCACTCGCCGACCTCGGTGCTGCGATCGGCCAGGACCCCCGCGAACGGGGCGCGCACCACAGTGAGAGCGAGCTCCGCCCCGGCGACGCCGACCTGGGCGCGCGCCTCGCCGAGCGCGGAGCCGGCAGCTTGGCACGCCGCCTTCGTCTGGTCGCGGGCGCTCTGCAGGGAGTCCAGGGTCTCCTGGCTCGCGATCCCGTCGGCCGCCAGCGCCTGTCCGCGGCGCCAGCTCTTCTCCGCCAGACCGGCGGCAAGGCACGCCTGGCGGGCCTGCGGACTCCGCCGCCTTCACCTGTTCATCGGCGAGGCGCGCCTGCGCGGCCTGGACCGAGTCGTCGAGCCGCAGCAGGACGGCGCCGGCCGGGACGGCGGCGCCCTTGCGGAACGGCAACTCCACGACCCGGCCGCCGATCTGGGGGGAGAGCTTGGCGCGCCGGTGCGCCTTGACCGTCCCGGCGCGGGTGTTCGTCACGATCTCCTCGACCGTGCCGGCTTCCACGCGGGCCACCTCGACCGCCAGCGGCGCGGGGCCGAAGACGAAGAAACGCAGCGCCACGACCGCCAGCACCGCGACGAGAGCGATCATCCAACCGGCGTTCTTGCGCATAATCGATTGTAAGCCGCGGCCGCAGACCCGCCGGCGTCCTTTGGGACCGCTGGAGCCGGCCGTCGCCGACCCCTCGCCGCGGATCCGCGCCCACTACCTTGCTCTGCTCCGGCTTGAGTTTGCGAACCGTCAGGCGTACTGTTTCCGTTTCGAGGTGGGTATGCCCGGGGTCGTCGACAAGGTCATCGAGCTGTTCGTCGGGTCCAAGCACGAGCGGGAGGTCAAGCGCCTCACCCCGCGCGTGGCCGAGATCAACGCGAAGGAACCGGAAGTCCAGGCGCTTTCGGACGACGCGCTGCGCGCGCGGGCGGCCGCCGTCCGGGACGACATCCGGTCGCGCCTGGCCGAGTTGCCGGCGGAGTACAAGGAGCGCCGCACGCTCGTCCAGGAGACGCTCGACGCGCACCTCGTCGAGGTGTTCGCGCTGGTGCGCGAGGCCTCCCGGCGCGCCCTCGGCATGCGCCACTTTGACGTCCAGTTGATCGGCGGCATAGTCCTGCACGAGGGCAAGATCTCGGAGATGAGGACCGGCGAGGGCAAGACCCTGGTCGCGACCCTGCCGGTGGTGCTCAACGCCCTCTCGGGCCGCGGCGTCCACGTCGTCACGGTGAACGACTACCTGGCCAAGCGCGACGCCGAGTGGATGGGCCAGATCTATCGGTTCCTGGGCCTCTCGGTCGGGTGCATCCAGAACCAGATGGAGGACGCCGAGCGCAAGGCCGCGTACCAGGCTGACATCACCTACGGCACCAACAACGAGTTCGGCTTCGACTACCTGCGCGACAACATGAAGTTCGAGGTCGAGAACATGGTGCAGCGCAAGCACGTCTACGCCATCGTCGACGAGGTGGACTCGATCCTGGTGGACGAGGCGCGGACGCCGCTCATCATCTCCGGCCCCTCCGAGCTCTCCGTCGGCCTCTACTACGAGGTCGACCACATCATTCCGAAGTTCATCAAGGGCGAGGAGATCAAGGACAAGTACGGGAACAAGTCCACCACCGGGGACTACCTCCTCGACGAGAAGGCGCACACCTCCTCCCTCACCGAGGACGGGGTGGCGAAGGCCGAGAAGTTGCTCGGCGTGCCCAACCTGTACGACCCCTCCAACATCGAGACGCTGCACGCGGTGCAACAGGCGCTGCGGGCGCACACCCTGTACCACCTCGACCGGGATTACATCGTCAAGGACGGCCAGGTCATCATCGTGGACGAGTTCACGGGGCGGCTGATGCCGGGCCGCCGCTGGTCGGACGGGCTGCACCAGGCGGTCGAGGCGAAGGAGAACGTCAAGATCGAGGCCGAGAACCAGACCCTGGCGACGATCACGCTGCAGAACTACTTCCGGATGTACGAGAAGCTCGCCGGCATGACCGGCACCGCGGAGACCGAGGCCGACGAGTTCGCGCACATCTACGGCCTCGACGTCGTGGTGATCCCGACCAACCGCGAGATGATCCGCGCCGACAACCCCGACATCATCTTCCGCACCGAGAAGGAGAAATGGACGGCGGTGGTGGAGGAGTTGGTCGAGCTGCACGAGAAGGGCCAGCCGGTCCTGGTCGGCACGGTTTCGATCGAAAGGTCGGAGCACCTCTCCGAGCTGCTCAAGCGCCGCGGCGTCCCGCACGTCGTGCTCAACGCCAAATACCACGAGCGCGAGGCGGGGATCGTCGCCCAGGCCGGCCGGTTCGGGGCGCTGACCATCGCGACCAACATGGCGGGCCGCGGCACCGACATCATCCTCGGCGGCAACCCCGAGGGGCTCGCCAGGGCCGAAGCCGACCCCCTGAAGGAGCCCGAGGCGTACGTCGCGGCGGTCGAGAAGTACAAGGTGAAGTGCGCCGGGGAGCGCGACAAGGTGCTGGCCGCCGGCGGCCTGCACATCTGCGGCACCGAGCGGCACGAAGCGCGCCGCATCGACAACCAGCTTCGCGGCCGGTCCGGCCGCCAGGGGGACCCCGGCTCCTCGCGCTTCATCCTCTCGCTCGAGGACGACCTGATGCGCATCTTCGCCTCCGACCGCCTGCGCGAGTGGATGAAGCACCTGGGCATGGAGGAGGGCGTCCCGATCGAGTCGAAGATGGTGTCCAAGTCGATCGAGCGGGCCCAGAAACAGGTCGAGGGCCGCAACTTCGAGATGAGAAAGCACCTTCTCGAGTACGACGACGTGATGAACAAGCAGCGTGAGGCGGTGTACCGCCTGCGCCGCGACGTGCTCGAGGGGAAGGAAAACCGCGACTGGGTGCTGCGCGGCGCCCGCGCGATCGTGCAGTCGCTCGTCGACTCCTACTGTCCCGAGGACAAGCACCCGGATGAGTGGGACCAGGAGGCGCTCGAGCGCGAGTTCAAGGACCTCTTCGGCATGACGGTCGCCCAGGCCGACGTGTCCTGGGAGACGGTCAACCGGCCGCAGCTCCTGGAGAGGCTCACCGCGGCGGTCGAGCAGCGCTTCGAGGAGCGCGAGCGCACCATCGGCGCCGACCAGTTCCGCCAGCTCGAACGCTACCTGATCCTCTCGGTGCTCGACGCGCAGTGGAAGGACCACCTGCTCGCCCTCGACCACCTCAAGGAGGGGATCGGGATGCGCGCGTACGGCCAGCGCGACCCGCTCGTCGAGTACAAGCGCGAGTCGTTCGACCTCTTCCAGGAGATGATGGAGCGCGTCGAGGACCAGGTCGTGCAGTACCTCTACCGCGTCGAGTTGGTGCAGCAGGCTCCCGAGCGCCGGCACCGCCAGGTCGTCCACCGCGAGCAGAAGGCCGAGGCCTCGGGGCTGGCCGGCGAGCGCAAGGAGGCGCAGCACTCGCCGGGCTCGACGACGCCCACGACGGTGCGCCGCTCGACCCCAAAGGTGGGTCGGAACGACCCGTGCCCCTGCGGCTCCGGCAAGAAGTACAAGAAGTGCCACGGCGCCGGCGACAGCGCCACCCCCTCGTAGGCTGGAGCCCGGCGCCCGCCGGGAACTCCCCGCTGTCCTCCACCAGGGACACCACAAGCCGCCGGCGACTGCCGGCGGCCGAGGTGTGAAAGGTAGGCGGTCAAGCTCTACGTTTGGACATCAAGGAAAGGAAGACTGTGAGAGGAAAGTTTGGTAGGCCAGGTTGAGTGGCTTGCAAAGTGGGTGCATGACCGCCGGCCTCCTCTCGTCCCCTTCATCGACCTCGCGGCCGCTGAAGGAGTGTTGCTTGCTCCATGTCAAGCAAGCAACGTGCCACCTCCGGGCGCCCCGCGGCACCGGCATGGCGCCATAGGCGCTGCCCTTTTCACGCCACCCCGTCCCCTCGGGAGGCCGCCATTCGCGCACCGACCGGCCCGCCACCCCTGGCGCCGGAAACGGCCGAAACGGCACGCCAGGCGACGCCAGGGTCCAGAAGAGGCGTGGTCCGTGGTCCGTGGTCCGTGGTCCGTGGTCCGAGAAAGCGAACACCGAAACCGAACGCGGAAATGTCAACATGCGCGCCCGGCGGTCACGCCCCACAGCAGCGACGTGGTCGTTGGTCCGAGCCGACCGCGCCGGCCCCAGGCCGCACCCTAGAGCGCCTCCGAGGACGAGCAGCTCAACGATGGGCAGGGCCTCGCAACTTGCGGCGTGTAGCCGCGCCGCCGCCGTTGGGCCTATCGCAAGGCGCGCGAACCCCGCCGCACCGGAGCCTAGCCGGAGGCTATGTGAGGATGCGAGCGGGGCGAGCGCAACGCCGCGAGAGGCCCGACGCCGGCGGCGCTAGCAGGGGCTTGGGTGTATGCTCGGCCGCATGGGTGCTCCCTACCCCGTCGCCGCTCTCCACGTCTCCGACCGGCGCAACGTCTACTACTGGACCGCCAAGTCGATCGCCATGCTCGGACACCGGTTCCTCGTGCGCCCGCACGTCGAGATGGACGAGGACGTGGCGGCGCTCAAGCACCGGGGCGGCGCCGCGTTCCTCTACTGCGGGCTGCACAAGAGCCTGTGGGAGACGAGCGGAGTGCTCCCGCCGCTCTTCCTGGCCGGCCTGCCGGTGCCGTACGTCGGGATGGGCGACAACCTGGTCAAGGGGCGCGTGTTCCAGCACTTGAGCTGGAAGATCGGGGCGTTCTTCGTGCGGCGGCCGGCGAACCGCAAGGAGATGCTCGAGTCGGCGCGCAAGCTGCGGGACGACGTGCTGTCGTTCCTCGCGCACGGCCTCGACGTCATGGTCTTCCCGGAGGGCACCCGGAAAAATATCCCGGCCCACGCCCGCTACGGGGATTTCTTCCCGGCCGCGTTCGACGCCGCCCTCGAGTACGCGCGCAACCGGGACCTGATCCTCGCGAGCAACCCCGACCTTGCGCCCCGCGAGGTCTACGTCGTGCCGTTCAACGTGGACTACACCCGCGTACGCGAGGCCGAGGAGATGGTCGGCGACGGGAGCGGCAAGCCGCGCACCCTCCACGTGCTGGACTCGCTCTCGATGATTCGCAACATCGGGGACACGTACCTCTCGTACGGCAAACCGATCCGCGTCGCCGACCACCTCGACACGGACCGCAAGGGACTCGCGGCGCTGGCCCGGCAGCGGTGCCTCGACCTCGTGAAGATCCTGCCCGTCAACGTGGCCAGCAGCGCGATCCTGCAGTTCGAGCCCGGCGCAATCGTCTCCCCGACGGCGTTCGACGAGGCGATGCGGCGCGTCATCGAAGCGCTCCGCCCGTACGGCGACCGGTTCCGCGGCTTCCGGCCCGGCGACGCGCAGGCGGAGATCGTCCGTCGGGCCGCCCAGGTCCAGCTCGACTTCCGCCGTCTCGTCCCCGAAAAGGTCCGGCTGTACCGCCTGTACGCCAGCTATATCGCGCACTACCTGGAATCCTCGCCCGCGCTCGCCTGCTGAACCGACCTCGGACGGGGGTCTGGCCTGTCCGGCCTCGGGCGGCGCGCCCAGGCCCTTGCGCCGCGAGGTACAATCCGCCATGGCTGAACTACGATATCCCGCTGGCGTTGACCTTCGACGACGTGCTGCTCCTGCCCGGCCGCTCCGGCGTGCACCCGGCCGAGGTCGAAGTCTCGTCGCGCCTCACCCGTACGATCCGCCTCAACATCCCGATCGTCTCGGCCGCGATGGACACCGTCACCGAGGCGCCGATGGCGATCGCGATGGCGCAACATGGCGGCATCGGCGTCATCCACCGCAACATGACGATCGCCCGGCAGGCCGAAGAGGTGGACATGGTCAAGCGGTCGGAGTCCGGGATGATCGTTGACCCGGTCACGATCCACCCCGAACGCCTGGTGCGCGAGGCGCTGGAGCTGATGGCGCGCTTCCGCATCTCGGGCCTGCCGGTCGTCAACGAGCACGGCCAGCTCAAGGGGATCCTCACCAACCGCGACCTGCGCTTCTGCACCGAGACCGACCGCTCGATCGCCGACTTCATGACCAAGGACAACCTCGTGACGGCGCCGGTCGGCACCACGCTGGAAGCCGCCAAGGCGCTGCTGCACCGGCACCGCATCGAGAAGCTGCTGGTGGTGGACAACGAGGGGGCGTTGAAGGGCCTCATCACGGTCAAGGACATCAAGAAGGCGCAGGAGTACCCGAACGCCTGCAAGGACGACCTCGGCCGCCTGCGCGTGGCCGCGGCGCTCGGGGCCGGGGGGGACCTCGCCGAGCGCTGCGCCGCGCTCGTCGCCGCCAAGGTCGACGTCCTCTGCCTCGACTCCTCGCACGGCCACGCGGAGAGGGTGATGGCGGCCGCGGCGCGGATCAAGGAGCTGTACCCCGACGTGCCCCTCGTCGCCGGCAACGTGGCGACCTACGAGGGCGCCCGCGACCTGATTTCGCTCGGGGTGGACGCGGTCAAGGTCGGCGTCGGTCCCGGCTCGATCTGCACGACGCGGGTCGTCACCGGCGCCGGGGTCCCGCAGATCACCGCGATCATCGAATGCGCCCGCGCCTGCCGCGAGGCCGGCGTCCCCCTCATCGCCGACGGCGGCATCAAGTACTCGGGCGACATCACCAAGGCGCTGGCCGCCGGCGCCGACACCGTGATGATCGGCTCGCTGTTCGCGGGGGTGGACGAGTCGCCCGGCGAACAGATCCTCTACCAGGGCCGGACGTTCAAGGCATACCGCGGGATGGGCTCGCTGGGCGCGATGAAGGCCGGCGAAGGGGCGCGCGACCGCTACTTCCAGAACGACGAGGAGGCCGCGAAGCTCGTGCCCGAGGGGATCGAGGGGATGGTCCCGTACAAGGGTCCCCTCGCGGCGCAACTCACCCAGCTCGTCGGCGGCCTGCGCGCCGGGATGGGACTGGCGGGCTGCCCGAGCGTGCCGGACCTCCAGGCCAACGCGCGTTTCTCGCGGATCACCTCCGCCGGCCTGAGGGAGTCGCACGCCCACGACGTTGTGATCACCAAGGAAGCTCCGAACTACCGCGTCGAGCGGTGATGACCTCCGGAAGAACCGTTCCGTCGGACTTCGGTTCGTGGTGGTGGTGCCGAGACAATGGGAAGAAGCGAGCCGTCCCCCCCGAGCGTCACCGTCGTAATCCCCACGTTCAACCGCGCGGCGTTCCTGCCCTCGGCCGTGCGCTCGGCTCTCGAGCAGACCCTCCGCGAGATCGAGGTCATTATCGTCGACGACGGCTCCACCGACTCGACGCCCGAGGCATGCCGCTCTCTTGCCGCGGCCGATCCACGGGTCCACGTGATCCGCCAGGCCAACCGCGGGCTCGCGGCCGCGCGCAACGCTGGCCTTAGCAGCCGCAGCGCGCCGACTGGGTCGCGTTCCTCGACGACGACGACCTCTGGGTCGAGAGCGCTCTCGAGACGTTCATCCGCCACGCGCCCGTTTCATCACCTCTCGTCGTGTCCCACGCCCTAGCCTTCACCTCGCCAACGCCCGACGTCACTGCAGCGGCCGTCCTCGCCGACGCCTCCCGCTACGCGGTCACTCCGTGGCCCCCTGTGCCGCCAGGTGCGCAGATCGAGCTCGCCGACCTTCTTCTGCGGCCCCTCTTCCCGCCCAACGCCGCACTAGTCCGCGTCGGGGCCCTCAAGGAGCTTGACGGCTTCAACGAAATCCGCCATGCGGCGGAGGACTACGAGGTGTGGCTGAATATGGCCGCACAGCACCTGATCCCGGTCATTGACGAGACGCTGGCGCTCTACCGCTGGCACCCTGGGCAGATGAGCGCGACGTTGGGCCGCCAGGCGCGCGAGACCCGCCTGGTCCTCGAGGCGTTCCTCGCACACCACGCGGAGGGGTGGGCAGCGGCCGGCCGCTTGCGTCTGCGGCGCCGCCTCGCCCTGCTGGCTCGCGAGGAAGCCTACGCCGCGCTCCTCCTCAGTCAACGACGTGGGGCCGCAAGGGCGGCCCGGCAAAGTCTCGCCTGGTCCCCTCTGCAGCTCAAAGGCTGGATGTATCTCGCCGCCGCCGGCGCCCCAGGCGCCTACCTAGCGCTCCGGCGCTGCCGCGGGCGGCGGTAGTAGGGTCAGCGCCGGATCCTGGCCGCGCCGGATTCGCCGCTGCTGCGGGCCCACCTGCGCGAGGGCTGCCAGGAGAACGGCCGGCGAGCCCGAGATCACGCGGGCTGCCCTCAACCACAACGCAGCGCTCCGGAACTTCCGCCGACGCAACCGGGATGCTGCTTCACGCAACGCCTCGGCGGCACGGAAGCTCAGGCCGCGGCGGATGGCTCGGCGCTGCTCCGGCGTTGCGGTTCGAATCAGGGAGCGAAGGTGCCGGCCTTGGACGCTCGCGATTACGGTTTCGCCGTCTCCCCCTGCCAGGCGTCCCATTGCGCTCGTTGCATGCATCCTGCGCCGCGCGACCACCTGATCCAGAAAGAGGAACGCGCTTCGGCGCGACAGTTCGAGCCAGCAGGCCCAGTCCTCGGCGAGGCGCATCGCCACCGGGAACGGATGTCGGGGCAGCACTTCTCGACGGACCGCAGTGGTACAGGTAAGGAGCAGGTTGAAACGCGCGAGTTGGGGGAAGAGGCCGGTCGAGACGCCGGGCACGCCCCTGCACATCCGCGTCGGTGGACCATTCCCGAACGTCTCCGCGACCCCGTAGACCACGTTGACCGAGGGCCATCCGATAAACGCCGCACGGAACGTCGCGAGCGCATCGGGAAGGTACACGTCGTCGGCGTCCAAAAAAGCGACGAAGGCTCCCGTCGCATGTTCCAGTGCGAGGTTCCTCGAAGCCGACGGACCGCGGTTGGCCCCGTCGTCGTGACGCAGGGCGCGAATCCGGGTTTCCCTGGCGGCGAGGCGTGCGCACACCGACCACGTGTCGTCCGTGGACCCATCGTCGACCACGAGGGCCTCCCAGCTTCCCTCCGTCTGCGCCAGGACGCTTTCCAGCGCCTGCTCCACCGTGTCAGCCGCGTTGTAGGCCGGGACCACCACGGAGAACCTCGGGCCCTCACCCATTCCAGACCACCCCTGCGACCGACCCCAGCGCGCGGACGGACCGGAGCGCGTGGTCGGTTGCCGCCTGGCGCTGCCTGACCGCGAAGCGGAAGACCGCTGCAGCAGCCCACCTAGCGGCAAGGACCCCACTTCGCCACGGGGATTCAATCGGAACGTCGGCATGAACACGCACGGTGCGGCGGTCGCCGACTCCCTGCCAGAACGCACGGCGCATCAGCGCCCGCAGTCTGAATCTATCGACCCGCACATGGTGATCCACGACCGCTTTCGGCGTGTACCACACCTGATGCCCCGCGCTTTGCAGGCGACGAAAGAGCTCTCCCTCCTCGTTTGGCAACATTCGGCGTCCCCGGTACCCCAGATCCTCCCGGAACCCGCCTACGTCGAGCGCCACATGTTTACGCACCGCGAAGTTGCAGCCGTACGGATACTGCCACGGAAGGCAGAGATGCTCGTCCTCACCGAGGTCGACGATTCCGAGATACCCGGCGCCTTCGGGTCCCAGCCATGCAGGCAGGGGGGTCGTGCCACCGAGTCTTGCCGGTCCGCCAGCGGCGGCCACACCAGGGCGCTCGAACGCCTCGACCAATGCGCGGCACCATCCTGGACGAGGCAGCGCGTCGTCATCGAGGAAGGCCACCACACCGTTGCGCGCCGACGCCAGACCAGCATTGCGTGCCGCCGAGAGGCCGGGAGCGGCCAGCCGCACGACTTCGACCGGGGGACGCTGGAGCGGCGCAGAACTTTCGGCTCCTGGCCCGTTGATCACGAGGACTATCTGGGAGCACACAGGATCAACCTGGAGCAGGCGAATCGCCTCTCCGCAGAGGTCCGACCCTCCCAGGGTCGGGATCACAACGGTCAGAAACCTATCGCCCAAGTGCCTCGCGCCTCTCGATAGCCGGACCGCAGCTCACAGTTGTGCCCACCGAACGAACCCGGCCGTCCGGGCCATCCCGGCCTCGAAATCGAACGCAGGCGAGTAGCCGAGACCGGCTCGAGCCTTATGAATCCTCACCAATGGCTTCGCACGGAAGAACTCCAGACGTGGGCCGGTCGGGAGGTGCATGGGCGGCGGCGTCCAGCCCTTGAGCCGCTGCCATCGCTCCTCACCGACCGTTCGCCGCACCGTGTCGGCGACGGTCCTCGCGAGCCCCCAGCGGGTCACGGTCCTCGGATCCTGTGCCAGCGAACGCAGATCCGCACTGGTCCCCAGTTTTGCGCGGCGCGTGATCTCGCCGACAGGGAGGCAGACCACGCCGTCGACGCCCAGCATGTTGCTGAACGCCTTGTAGAACTGTAGCCACGTCACCGGCTCGGCTGCCGAGACCAGGAACCGTTCGCCGGCCGGAATGTCCGCGTCGGCGCCGAGCAGCATGGCGCTGACCACATCGTCCACGTAGACGGCGTTGCACAGTCCGTCGCCTTCATCGGGAAGAACGATCCTACCTGATCGCATCATGCGCACCGGCTCGAGCGTCCAGGGCTCGCAGAACGGGCCGTAAATCACCGTCGGCTGCAGGATGACAACCGGCAGCCCGGCCTGCCGGGCGCTCGCGAGGAGCAACAGCTCGATCTCCCGCTTGTTCAAGGCGTACCGTTGGTCGCAGGGGGGCCATGCCGAGGACTCGACAACATCCCCGTCCGACAACGGCTCGTAAACCGAGAATGAGCTGACGTACACCAACCGCCGCACATGATGGCGGAGACAGGCCTCTGCGAGAACCTTGGCGGCTTCCAGATTGAGCTCCGGTTCGGCGAAGTCGTGAGCACAGTGAAAAACGATGTCGCACCCAGCGATGGCACGGTCAACGGCGGCGGCGTCCGCCACGGAGCCAGGGATCATCGCCAACGAATAGCGTGCGATCCGCGAGGCGCGAGAGAACCTCCGGACGAGGGTCCGGACATCGGCCCGGTTCTCGAGCGCGAGCCTTTCCACGAGTCTGCCTCCGAGGAACCCGGTCGCCCCCGTGATCAGAACCCGGGAGGAAGGCGAGTGCGCCGCCGTCCGGATACCGGACGTCACGGGGGCGGGGGAGGTCGGGTCCACCCAAGGCAAGAGCAGGGGCTCCCGAATCGCATAGCAGCGCTCGATCAGCGCCACGGAGCGCCGCCCCTGTGCGCCATCGACGGTCACGTTGGCCCGACCTCCGATCGCGTCAAGCCAGTTGCGCACCTCGTCGACGAACAGGGCACCGAACTCCTGGCGAGGCAGGTCCCCGCCACGAATCCCGTCGTGGCGAAACCTGAGAAGCCTGCCGGGGCGGGCGTGGAGGTCGTTCGAGTTGAGGCTGACCTCGAGCTCGCCCATCGTGCCGCGCACCACGGCGGTGTTTCGCAGTTCCCGCGTACGGCTCAGCTCTAAGGTGGCGTTTGCGCCAGTTGCAAACTCAAGGCTCAGTTCGCAGTCCGCTTCGATTCCCCCGTGGCGGTCGTCGCGGTACTGCTTCAGGATGGCCTCCCCGAACCACCACACGAGCAGGTCGAGCGTGTGAACGCCCGTGTCGATGAGGACACCTCCGCCAGCGGTCTCCTTGCGGAAGAAGAAGTCCGAAGCCACCGGCCAGCCGTATGGGGAGCCCTCTCTGACATCGATCGACTCGATCCTGCCCAGGATCCCGGCGGCGAGCGCCGCCTTGACCCAGCGCCCAGCCAGGAGAAACCGACGGGTCAGACCGACTGCAAGGATCGCGTCGCCGGCCCGGCTCGCGACGATCATTGCGTCACACTCCGCCCCGCTGAGCGCCATCGGCTTCTCGACCAGCACGTGCACGCCCCGCTGGAGGAGGTCGATGCACGCCGGAGCGTGCAGGGCGTGCGGCAGCGCGACGAAAGCCGCGTCGATGCGGCCGGCCACGGATGCCCAGGTGGTGCTCACCTCGGCGGCACCGAACCGTCGAGCCAGATCTTGCGCCCGGGCCAGGTTCGTATCGACCAAGACCTCCGGTGCCATTCCCAACGCCGCGAGAGCCGGAAGGAAGAATCGTTCCGTCACGGCGCCACAACCGAGTGCCATGATCCGCGGAGGACCTGAAAGGGCCGTCACTGCCGTGAACCCTCCGGCTCGAAGAGAGCGGCAAACTCCGCCCGCGGAAAGGTCTCCAGCTTTCCATCCGGCGTCGCGTTGAAGATCCTCATACCGTGTGTCGAGGCGAACTCCCGGGCGCACTCATACGCCCTCTCCATTCGCTCGACCTTCGGGTCGTGCCAGCGGAAGCCGGGCCCGAAGTAGTCTGGGTGGAAGTGGTTCTCGTCGGGCGACTCGGAGATGATCACGCTGCCCTTCAACCTGTCCCGCACAGTGTAGCTGTGGTCCATGCCGAGCAGGTAGACCTCTCGGCAGCCCAAGAAGTACGCGAGTTGCAGGTTGAAGAACGTCACGGTCCCGCCCCAGTAGACCACCCGCGCAAAGTCCGCCGAAAACCTGGGGAACTCCTCGTAGGAGTACCGGAAGTTCACGAAAACCGTGGACTCGTCCGGGCGAAGGCAGTACGAGAGTCCGAAGGGAATCACCTTTGTCGTCCCGTGCAGCGCGTTGATCCTCTCGGCCCGGTCCTCGGCCACGAGTTGGTCCTCGACCGTGTAGAACGTCGGCAGATAGCCCATGCGGTCGAAGATCAGGAAGATCGCGTTGCAGCCGATCGTCAGCTCATTTCGCAAGCGTGTGAGGTCGGTCTTCGCGAGACTCGGGCCACCCCCCAGAATGAAGCAGCGCCGACCAAGGTACCGATCCCTGAGGTTCTCCAGCCGCCGGCGGTTCTCCCGCCCTCTCGGGCCACGCCACCAGAAATAGCCGGAGACACCGTTCCAGGCGTCGTTCACGTTGGTGGCCAGGCGAGCGTAGGTTCGCGGCCCGACCCCGGCGCGCGCGGCCACCTTGAGCCACCGCGGGATCGCGGTCACTCCGTGCTCAGTTTCGCCGTAGCCCCGCCGTCCACGACCAAGGCCTGACCGGTGACGAATGAGGAGCGGGTCTCATCGCAGAGAAAGAGGACGGCCTGGGCGATCTCGACGGGTCGGCCGACTCGCCCGAGAGGGTGCCGGTCGCCGAGCCGGCCGACGAGATCGTCCGCGCCTCCACGGCCGGCGTGCCCGCGCCCCAGTCCCGCGCGCAACATCGGCGTGTCGACCGCCCCGGGAAGGACCGCGTTGACCCGGATCCGATCGGGGGCCAGCTCGATGGCGAGGGCACGGGTTAGGGCGAGCACCGCGCCCTTGCTGGCCGCGTAGGCCGCGATGTTGGTCGAGGTCGCCAGGGCGTGCACGGAGCTGATATTGACGATCGCGCCACCGGCGGCCCGCATGAGTGGGTGGGCGTGCCGAACGGCGAGGTAGACCGAGCGCACGTTCGCGCTCATCACTTCGTCCCACTCCGCGGCCGTCGTGTCGACCAACGGCTTGCACACCTGGACCGCCGCATTGTTCACCAGGGCATCAATACGACCGGCTTCCTTGCCGATCGCCTCAAAGGTCCTCAGCGACGTCTCCTCATCGGCTAGATCGGCGCGGAAGAAGTGGTGAATCCCCTTGTGCTCCCCGTCACGTCGGTCAACGCCAATGACAGTCCACCCGGCCTCGGCGAACACGCCAGCGGTCGCGAAACCGATGCCTCCGGTCGACCCTGTCACCACGACGACTGCGCTCATCGTTCCCTCGCCTCCAGCTCGTCGATCAGACTGTTGACGGTCCGCACGTGCACGGCGTTCCACGCCGATGGGCTGCTGTTGGCGTTATGCGGGGCCAGCAGGACGTTGGCCATTCCGAGTAGAGGACTAACCGGAGGCAACGGCTCCATCTCGAACACGTCGAGGGCGGCACCCGCAATGCGGCCGTTTCGCAACGCTGCGATCAGCGCCGGCTCGTCGATAATGGGCCCGCGAGCCGTGTTGATCAGAACTGCCGTCGGCTTCATCAGGCGGAACGATTCTTCCCCGATCAGGTGAAAACTCGTGGGGTTGAGATCGCAGTTGACGCTCACAAAATCCGCCTGGCTCAAGAGGTCTTCCTTGGGCACCATCGTGATATTGCTTGCAGCGAGGAACTCCGCCGGCATCGGCAACGGGTCGTTCCCGAGGATGCGCATCCCGAACGCGACCGCGCGGCGTACGATCGCCTTCCCGCAATTGCCGACGCCGATCACACCCAGCGTCGCCTCGCGCAACGCGACGCCGGGGAGCTTCGCCCACGATCCCGAGTGCATCGTGCTGTTCATCTCGGGCTGGCGCCGGGCAAACGCCAGAATGTAGCCCAGCACCGTGTCGGCGACCGGCTCGCTGAATGCTCCCGGCGTGTTGCGAACCGCGATGCCCCGCCGCTTGCAGGCCTCCGAGTCGATCGAATCGATGCCGGTGCCCCACTTCGCGATCACTTTGAGCCGCGGCGCCGCGGCCAGCACCCTCTCCGTGAATTGGTCGTCCCCGCAGATCGCACCGTCAACATCCGCGACCAGATCGAGGAGTTCATCCTCGCCGAGGCGTTCCCGTACGGGTGGCACGACCAGATCGATCCCGTGCGCGACCAAGGCAGGCCGGAACCGGTCGAGAACCGACTGGAAATATGGCGCCGAGACGAGGATCTTCCATCTCACCGCGCAACCCTGCCTTCCGCCCGCTGTTGGAAGAGGATCTCGGCCACACGAAAATCGAGTTCGTCGTCGATGTCCCACGCCTCGAGGCGGTCCATCTCGAACATCCGAGGGCGTGACCCGATGCGGTTTCGGCGGGCGAGCAGGCCCTCCCGGCTGAAAATGTACAGACACGAGTTCTCCTCAAAGACCGGGGGAAGGTCCTGCGTACGCAGGAGGACCGAAGGATCGTGGTTGAGCGGCTGCGTGTCGGCGTCCCACAAGCGCTTCTGCACCCGACTCACGGAAAAGAGTGAGTCGTACGTCGGGAGACCGCCCACAAAGTCCGTGACCGCGGCGGCAATCGTCTCCGGCTCGAGCAGCGGGTTGGTGCTGTGCGTCTGTAAGAAGAACTCGGCATCGATGACCGCCGCGTCGTGCACCAGGATTTCGTTCATCGGTACGTCGCCACCGCGCAGATGGGCCGGCCGTTCGAGGAGCCGAACTCGGGGAAACCTCTCCGCCGTCCCGGTCATGATCTCCGGGCTATCGGTGTCGATGACGACCTCCTCGATCGACCGGCAGCCGAGGAGCGAGCGGAGCACCCAGTGGAACAGAGGTCTCCCGGCGAAGGGCCGGTAGTTCTTCCCGGGCACCCTCTCGCTCTCGTGCCGCATCGGGAGAAGCGCCACAAGTCGTGCGGACACCGCTCACCTCCGCATGTGACGACCAGAGAATAGCAAACTCCGTTGGAAAGCGGCCGCCCCTTTGCCGCGATCAGCCCCCGCCGTCACGGCCCTTTGCTCTGCGTGAATCCAGGTACTCGATGCGGTGCTGCGCACGGGATTGTTCAGAATCAGGCAGGCTTCGAGCCTTCAGGCGCGGATAGTAGAACGTTTGCCTGAGGCCACTCGTCACTGGACGACGGCGAGCGAAACCGCGGTACGTCCCCCAGAACTGCATCAGGCGGAACATGAGGACACTGCCGACGCTCCGCACCAGGACGCCATCACCGGTCGCGTGGTAGAGGTCGCTCGCGACGTTGCCGAAGAACAAACGCAAGAGATCCCACAAACCGAACCGTTCCTCGGGGAAAATACCCTTGAGGGCGATCGCCTCGCGGCGGTAGCGGTTGTACAAACGGGCCGCGGTCTCCTCGTGCACGTGCACGACCTCCGCGGCAGGTTCGTAGACGATTCGATATCCAAGCCCCATTGCCGCCCTGGCCCAGGCGATGTCCTCCAAACCCGTGAGCGACTCGTCGTACGGCAGCCGTTCCCAGAGCGACCGCCTGATCGCCGCGTTGGCGTTGTTGCAGAAGGGGTGGTCCTGCGCAGGGTTTGGCTGCTCGCCGAACCACGCCGCGAAGACCTGGCGCTCGGAGTACTTGGTGCGCTCGTCTCCCCGTTGCTTGCCGTAGACAAGGCCGACCTCACGATCGGCAAATGGCTTGACGAGCCGCTCCAGCCAATCGCTGTAAACAGGGTAGACGTGCGCGCTTGCCACGACGATCAGTTCCGAGGACGCGGCGGCGCAGCCGCGGTTGAGCGACCTTCCGAAGGAGAACTCCTCCGGCGTCACGCTGATGATCTTCGCTTGGTAGCGGGACACCACATCCAGGGTCCCGTCCGTGGAACCCGAATCGACGACAATGATCTCGTGCTCCCGAACCGTCTGCTGTAAGAGGCCATCAAGCAGCCGTCCGATGTGTTTCTCCTCGTTGAAGCACCGAATGACGACCGAGCAACCCGGGTTGGCCACCTGCCCCATTTCACTTCGTCCTAATGACCCCGACCGATACGTACTTCGGGTCCCAAACTCCCCACGGCATGCCGTTGTCACCGGAACGGAAGTACATCGTGTCGAGGTTGCTCTTGAGAAAATCGCAGGATCGCAACCCTTCCAGGACGGCATCGTAGTCCTCAAAGTTGGTTGGGCATTCGTCCGACAGGGAGAACACCGAGCGCAGGGTTGCTTCCGTGAGACACCACCCTTGGGATGGCCCATGAAACCAGTCTCTGTCCCTGGCGGCACCCAGGGTAGCGATGAGTCTACCTCCCGGCTTGATCACCCGAAGGAGTTCAGCTACACCGGCGCAGAGGTTCTCGAGCGAGTTGTGCTCCAATGCCGAGATGGAAACAACGGCATCCATGGACTCGTCGTCCACGCTTCGAAGCGCCGTGAGGTCTTGCTGGGAAACGTAGACAGTCCCCCAAGCCCGGGTTCGCCGCCGCCCCGCGCGTCGGAGCGCCAGTGCGTCTCGGAGTTTCCTAGGGTAGTGGTGCCACCGCAACGGCGACCGTGAAGGGAAGAACGCGCGCCACGGCTGCGTAGGCAGCGCTGCGAGGTCGCCGTCCCGCCAAGGCGCGACCCGCTGCGCTGTCCGCAGATTGAGTGCCAACTGCGTCCTCTCGCCGCGGTCCACACTCAGCACGTTGGCCCCGCGGTCGGCGAGCCACCACTGCATGAGCCCGGCCCCTGCGCCTGCGTCCAGGACCCACATCCCTTTCCGAGGTTCTACGAGTCGGGCGGCCCAGCCAAGGTCCAGGAGGTAGTGCCAACCGAGTCCAACGCCAGTCTGGCGAGATTTCCTGCGGAATTCGCGCACAAGCCCCGCTTCTTGGCGGAGCAGATCGACGGACAGCAGGGTCAGTTGGCAATTCCCTACCATCGCCCGCCTCTGGACGCGGCGGGGGCGATCGATGGAGTCCGGCCTGGCGCTTCCGCGACGAAGCGAGGCGCATTAGGATGACGTACTGGAGAGTGGCGCTCGAGCCGGACACGCTTAGGTGCTCGCGTTGATGGCACCCGGCGGTTGCCGAGTCGCCTGGGGCTTCCGTCCCGCGCAGCATCTTCCTCCATCGACGTTCCCCGGATAAGCCAGTCTTCCCGTTTGGGTCCGACCCACACCATCGCTGCCTGGCTCATGGCGCCCTCCGCAGCAGGAGGCTCCGACCCAGAGATCCGGCGATATCCCACCCCTGAAGATGAGGCAGCAACGCATCATCCACGAACCGACCGACCTCGGGCCAGCTCTGGTCATGGTAGTTGTCGAAAAGCACGAAACCACCCGGCGAGACCATCGGCGCGTAGTTGCGCCAGTCTCGCGCCACCCCTTCGAAGGAATGGTCACCATCTATCCAAAGCGATGCCAGCGAGTAGCGGCTCACTTCCTCGATCGCTGCCGGATCTTCGCTGCGGCGCGGGACCAGGCGAAGTCGATCTGCGGCCAAGCCCACCTTCGCGGCGTTCTTCACGACCGTGCTCTTGCGCACGCGTCGATTGCTGGTGGGATCGCGCCGTCGTCCATAGTAGCCCTCGAATGGATCTATGCCGATGACCCAGTCGGACGACCCGACGGATACCAAGGCTTGCAGGGCAAGGAGCAAACCGCCGCCGAAGAGAACCCCGATCTCAGCGTGGGCTCGGGGCGCACACGTCGGAACCCGAGCGGACTCGCGGACCATGCAGCAATACGCCACGTAATCTTCGACGTCGCCCGCAATCCTGCCGATCATGAGCCCCTCGATGCGCCGTAACTCTGCGGCGACTCGCTGCACTTCGTCCGGCAAGACCAGAACGCCGAAGATGTCCGACACCCGCTCAGCGAGTGCAAGGGCCTCGTCCGATGTGAGATGGCGCTTGAAGGGACTTACGCGGATACCCGGACTCGTAAGTCGACGCACGCGGCTGATGGCTGCGCGAATGCTCCGAATGACCTCCGGGTGTCTCCCGGTCATCGAGACACAACCTCCCACGAGCCATCGAGGAAGAAGACACCGTACGATGAGGACACGACATAACCCGTTCCATACACATCACCTGGCTCGACCTGCAGGCGCGCGGCGCGGTCGACGAAGTCGACTCTGCCCGTCTGCCCCCGGCTCGCGCTGAGTCCGATCCAGTAGATGCCGGGCGTAAAGGGGACCCTAGGCAGATGAAGCAGAAACGCCTCGTGGTGCTGCCGGGGGGAGGCCGCGTCGAGCGGTCGCATACCGGTGTTGATTCCCGCGAGCCACTGGTCCTCCTGAGACTTGAAGATCACACCGAGCATCCCGTCCCGGTAGCGGTCAAGGCCAGCGACCTCGACCTCTATCGTCATTGGTTCACCCATCTGAAAGGTCTGCCGTATCGACCCCGCCTTGTCGAGGAGCCTGATCCTGCGAATCAGGGCTGCGTGCGGAGGATAGGGGTTCTCGTGCCCTGAGAGATCCGAATCGCCAGGGGTGACGCCGCCATCCGTTGGGGTAGTGCCGGCAAGGTAGGTGGCGACCACTTCGGCCGGACCGCCAACGGCACCGATGGATCCCTTGCTGATCCAAATGCACCGCCCGCAGAGCCGCTGAACCGCCGTCATGTTGTGGCTAACGAAGAGCACCGTGCGACCCTCGGCTGCGACATCGCCCATCTTGCCGAGACACTTCGTCTGGAAAGCGGCGTCGCCGACCGCCAGCACCTCGTCGACGAGCAGGATCTCGGGCTCGAGGTGCGCCGCGACGGCAAACGCCAGGCGAAGGTACATGCCCGAGGAGTAGTGCTTCACCGGGGTGTCGATGAACTTCTCGACCTCGGCGAACTCCACGATCTCGTCGAACTTGCGCTCGATCTCGGCGCGGCGCATCCCGAGGATCGCGCCGGAAAGGAAGATGTTCTCCCGCCCGGTCAGTTCCAAGTGAAAGCCGGTCCCGACCTCCAGCAGGCTTCCGACCCGCCCATGGATCTCGGCCCGGCCCTCGGTCGGCTCGGTAATGCGCGAGAGAATCTTGAGCAGGGTGCTCTTCCCCGACCCGTTGCGGCCGATCACACCCACGACCTCGCCCGGCTCGATCTCGAACGAGACGTCGCGCAGCGCCCAGATCGTCTCGGGAGTCTTGCGCCGCCACGGGCGGAACGCCGCCGACGCCAGACCGGTGAGGCTGTCCCTCAGGGTCTTGTACGACGGCCCTTTGCCGATCCTGTACTGCTTGGAGAGCCCTTCGGCGCGAATCGCCACCCGGTTCACGGCAGCCTCCGGGACTGCCCAGGCGCCCGCGTCTTCCAGGTCTCAGACCACATCGGCGAACGACCTTTCCATACGACGAAAGTAGGCGGCCCCGGTGACCAGGAGCAGCACCGCCGCCGCCGCGCTGGCCACCATGACGCCCCCCGGAGGCGTGGGCGTGCCAAGCAGGCTCCAGCGGAAGCCCTCGACCACCCCCACCATCGGGTTGAGGCCGAGCACCCACGCCGGCAGTCCGACCTGCCGAAGCAGCGCGAGGACGCGGCTCGCCGGGTATATCACCGGCGTCACGAAGAGCCACATCTGGATGAGGAACGGAAAGACGTGTCGCACGTCCCGGTAATTGGCGTTGAGCGCGGCCAGCCAGAGCCCTGCGCCGAGCGACGCCACGAAGCCCATGAGGAGCAGGAGCGGCGCGACAAGAGCGGCCGGCCCTGGCCAGACGTGGAAGTACGTCATCAGCGGGAGAAGAAGAACAGATGCGATGGCGAGGTCGACTGCGCCGGCCGCCACCGCCGCGACCGGGATGATCAGCCGCGGGAAGTAGACCTTGGTGATGAGGTTGGCCGAGCCTACGACGCTGTTGGCGGAGCCAGCCAGCCCTTGGGCGAAGAACGTCCACGGCAGCAGCGCGACGAACGAGAAGATGGGATACGGAACCCCGTCCGAGCCCACCTGGGCCAGCCGCCCGAAGAAGATCGTAAAGACCACCATGGTCATGGCCGGCTGCAGCACGGCCCACGCCGCACCCAGGACGGTCTGCTTGTAGCGCACCTTGATGTCGCGCCAGACCAGGAAATAGAGCAGCTCGCGGTAGGCCCAAAGCTCGCGGGGGTTCCAAAGCGCCCAGTCGGGACTCGCCTGGATTACCATTACGGAATCGCCGCTGGTCCCTCCCGCGCGACCTGTCATCGGTGCTCCCCTGCGCCCAAAGCCGTCATCGCCATGACAATAACACGCTCGCATGGCGCCGATCTTGGTAGGGTCTCCCCCAGTAGTCGAAAGGCGGAAGCGCTGTTGATGCGATGAGCGGCGCGGCACGCGAAAGAGACCCGGCCGAGAGCGGCTCTACGAACTCGTCCGGCGCGATGTTGAGTCGTAGTGATGGACTGCTTTGGCGGCCCAGTCCGCACCAGCGATATGGGCCCCGACTGCCCGCAACCCACGGACACTCGGTTGCAGCCTGCGCCTCGGTTCACTACCATCGCCCCGCCAGGAGGAGCGCGATGCGACTGGTCGAGTGCGTGCCCAACATCTCTGATGGGCGACATCCCGAGGTCTACGAGGCGGCCGCGAAGGCCGCAGCGTCGGTCGCGGGGGTGACGGTCCTCAACGTGGACCCGGGGGCGGAGACCAACCGCACGGTGATCACGTTCGTCGGCGAGCCGGAGGCGGTGCTCGAGGGGGCGTTCCGCCTCACGGCCAAGGCGCTCGAGCTCATCGACATGGGCGCCCACCACGGCGCCCACCCGCGCCTCGGCGCCGTCGACGTCGTGCCGTTCGTGCCGATCGCCGGCGTCACGATGGAGGAGTGCGCCGCGCTCGCCCGCCGCCTCGGCGAGCGGGTCGGCGCCGAGCTCGGCATCCCGGTCTACCTCTACGAGTTCGCGGCGTCGCGGCCCGAGCGCCGCAACCTCGCCGAGGTCCGCGCCGGCGAGTACGAGGGCCTCGCCGAGAAGCTCGGCGACCCGGCGTGGCGGCCGGACTTCGGTCCGGCGGCGTTCGTGTCGCGCTCGGGGGCGTGCGTGATCGGCGCCCGCAAGTTCCTGGTCGCCTTCAACGTCAACCTCAACACCCTGGACAAGCGGCTGGCCAACCGCGTCGCCCTCGACGTGCGCGAGAAGGGGCGGATGCGGCGCGACGAGCACGGGGAGCCGGTGCTGGACGAGCGCGGGGACCCGGTCTGGGACCCCGGGATTCTGCGGTCGGTCAAGGCCGTCGGGTGGGTGATCCCGGAGTTCGGCTGCGCCCAGATCTCGATGAACCTCACCGACCTCGACGTCACCCCCCTGCACGTGGCGTTCGACACCTGCGACGAGCGCGCCCGCGAGCGCGGCCTGCGCGCGACAGGTTCCGAAATCGTGGGCCTGATCCCGAAATCGGCGCTGCTCGCGGCCGGGCGCCACTACCTCGCGCGGATGGGGCGCTCGACCGGCGTCCCCGAGAGCGCGCTGCTCCACGTCGCGATGCGGACCCTGGGGCTCTCCGAGGTCAAGGCGTTCGACCCCGCCGAGCGCGTCATCGAGTACCGCCTGGCGGGGCAGGCCCGCCTGGCGGCGATGACGGTGCGGGCGTTCGCCGACGAGCTGTCTACCGACTCCCCCGCCCCGGGCGGCGGCTCCGTGGCGGCGCTGGCCGGCGCGCTCGGCGCGGCGCTCGCCGCAATGGTCGCCAACCTCTCGCACGCCAAGAAGGGGTTCGAGAGCCGGCACGCCGATCTCGAGCGCATCGCGGTGCGCTCCCAGGCGCTCAAGGACACGCTGCTCGCCGCCGTGGACGCCGACACCGCGGCGTTCGACCGGTTGCTCGAGGCGATGCGCCTGCCCAAGGGGACGCCGGAGGAGCAGGCGGCGCGCGAGGCGGCGATCGCCGCCGCCACGGTGGCCGCGATCGAGGTGCCGCTCGGCGTGCTCGAGGCGTGCCCGGAGACCGTCGAGCTGTGCGTCGAGGTCGGGGCGATCGGCCTGCAGGCGTCGCGCTCCGACGCCGGCACCGGCGCGCAGCTCGCGCGCGCCGCCGCGGCGGGCGCCTACCAGAACGTCTGCATCAACCTGCCGGGGCTCTCCGACCGAAGCCTTGCCGCCGCCCTGCTGCGGCGCGCCGACGCCGCCTGGGCGAGCGCGGTCGCGGCGCACCGGAAAGCCGAGGAGGAGATCCTCGGCGGACTGCGCAAGGCCGCGGAACGACCGGCTTGAGGCCGGGCGGGCCGCACAGGGCACGGATTCCTTCGAGTGCAAGAGCCGGCCGCCCGGCGGGCGGTCGCTGCATCGTCACTGGGCGCGACCGCCAGGTCCGCAGCTCGGGGGGCGAAGAAGCCATCCAAAAAAATTGGTGGTGCCTGAGCACCACCGGAAGGAGCGGCCAGCTTCCACCTTGCACGGTCAATGTCGCCCGGATCATTGATCAAGACAATCCCACGAACGTGGGATGCGGGGAGCGGCGGGCGCCCAGGCACTCAGCCAGGGTCGGACCCCGAACGTAAGTGGCGCTAACCAAGCACACGAACCAGGGGCCCGGGTCTGACCCCGGGCCCCTGACGACTCGAGCCTCACGCCGCACGCCTGGTTCTACGCCTCGGCCTTGAGCTTGCGGATCTCCGCCACCAGCGGCGGCACGACCTGGAAGAGGTCGCCCACGATGCCGTAGTCCGCCACCTTGAAGATCGGCGCGTCGGGGTCCTTGTTGATCGCCACGATGATCTTGGAGGACGACATCCCGGCGAGGTGCTGGATCGCGCCGGAGATCCCGCACGCGATGTAGAGCGACGGCGACACCACCTTGCCGGTCTGGCCAACCTGATGGGCGTGGTCGATCCAGCCCGCGTCCACGACCGCGCGCGAGGCGCCGACCGCGGCGCCGAGCAGGCCCGCGAGCTCCCGGATGAGGGCGAAGTTCTCGGGCCCCTTGATGCCGCGCCCGCCGCTGACGATCACGTCCGCCTCGGCGACGTCGAGTTCGCCCCCCTCCTTGGCCAGGATCTCCTTGACCACCGCGCGGATGTCGCCGGGCGCGGGCGGCAGCGCTTCGACTTCGGCGGCGGCGCCGCCGGTCGCGGCCGGGAAGACGTTCGGGCGCAGCGTCACGACCGCGGGGGTTGCGCCACCGTCTACGGTCGCGAGCGCCTTGCCGGAGTACACCGGCCGGGTTGCGACCACGACGCCGCCTTCGACGGCGAGCTTGGTGACGTCCGCCAGGCACCCCCAACCCAAACGGGCGGCGACGCGCCCGGAGAGATCGCGGCCGAGCGCGGTGCCCGCCATGAAGAGCGCGGACGGTGTGCACTTCGCCGCTGCCTCGCGGACAACCGCGGCGTACGCCTCGGAGGAGTAGCGCGCCAGGCGCTCCTCGTCCGCGACGTACACCTTGCCCGCGCCGTACGCGCCCAACTCCGCCGCCTTTGCGGTCACACTGTGCCCGGCGAGGACCGCGCACACCGACCAGCCGGCGGGAGAGGCGAGGCGCTTCGCCTCGGACAACGCCTCCAGGGACGCCTTCCGGATGTTGCCGTTACGCTGTTCGACAAATACGAGGATGCACGCCATCGTCGCCCCCTTCAGATCGCCTTGGCCTGCTCGCGCAGCAGGCGCGCCAGTTCCCGGGCCGCGGCCGCGGGGTCTTCCTCGCCCTTCAGGATCACGCCGCCGCTTTTCGCCGGCGGCGGTACCAGCGCCCTCCAGCGGCAGGTCGCGCCGGCCCCCGCGAGCGCCGCCTCGTCGAGGCCGAGGTCACCCGGGGAGAACGCCTGGATCGCCACCTTCTTGGCCGCCATGATCCCCTTCAGGGACGGGTAGCGTGGCTCGTTGAGCCCTTTGTGCGCCGTGACCACGCACGGCAGCGGCGCCGTGACCACCTCGGTGCCGCCTTCGATCTCGCGGTGCGCCGTGATCGATCCGTCGCCGATCTCGAGCTTCACGGCGCCGTTCACGTGCGGTATGTCGAGGATCTCGGCCACCATCGCGCCGACCAGGGCGTTGTCGCTGCCGACGCCCTTGATCCCGGCAAAGATGATGTCGAAGGGTCCCGTCTTGCGGACCGCGGCCGCGAGCACCTTCGCGATCGCGAGCGCGTCGCCGAACGTGCCCTCACCGCCCTTGACGTGCACGGCGGCATCGGCCCCGCGCGCCAGGCACTCCCGCAAACCCTGTTGCGCCCGCTCCGGGCCGTACGTGAGTACGGTGACGGGCGCGCCCTTGGCTTCCTTGAGGCGGATCGCCTCCTCGAGGGCGTACTCGTCGTAGGGCGAGACGATCCACTTGATGTCCGCCTCTTCGATCCGGTTGCCCGCCGCCGCCAGCTTGATCACCGAGGCGGTGTCGGGCACATGCGCCATCAGCACACAACTCTTCATGGGCCCCCCTCCACGGCCGGCGTTTGCCCGGCCATACTGAATGATCGCTCATTCGTCGGACACATAGCAAGCCGGCGGGGCGGAGGGAGTGGAGACCTACCGCAGCTTGCCGAGGACCACGCAGGCGTTGGTCCCCCCGAAACCGAACGAGTTGGAGATCGCCACGCGCACCTCGCGCCGCACCGCGATGTGCGGGGTGAAGTCGAGGTCGCACCCTTCGCCGGGGTTGTCCAGGTTCAGCGTGGGCGGGATCGTGCCGCGGGCGACCACCAGGGCGGAGATACCGACCTCGAGCCCGCCGGCCGCCCCGAGCAGGTGGCCGGTCGCGGACTTCGTCGAGGAGATTGCGAGCTTGTACGCGTGCTCGCCGAAGACCTTCTTGATCGCCAACGTCTCGATCCGGTCGTTGAGCGGCGTCGAAGTGCCGTGCGCGTTGATGTAGCCGACGTCCTCGGGCGCGAGGGAGGCGTCGGCGATCGCCATCTGCATCACCCGGGCGGGCCCGTCGCCGTCCTCCGACGGCGCCGTGATGTGGTGGGCGTCGCCGGTCATGCCGAACCCGAGCACCTCGCAGAAGATCGTCGCGCCGCGACGCCTGGCGTGTTCGAGTTCTTCCAGCACGACCAGGCCGGCGCCCTCGCCGACCACGAACCCGTCGCGGTCGCGGTCCCAAGGCCGCGACGCCCGCTCCGGCTCGTCGTTGCGGGTGGAGAGCGCCTTCATGTTCGCGAACCCGGCGATCGTCAGCGGGTGGATCACCGACTCCGTGCCGCCGCAGATCGCGGCGTCGCAGTACCCGTGCTGGATGTACAGGTACGCGTCCCCGATCGCGTGCGCTCCGGTCGAGCAGGCGGTGCACGTCGCGGTGTTGGGTCCCTTGGCGCCGGTCCGGATCGAGACCACCCCGGCCGGCATGTTGACGATGCTCCCCGGGATGAAGAACGGCGACACCCGCCGCGGCCCCTTCTCGAGCAGCACCGAGTGGTTTTCGCAGATCGACGGCAGCCCGCCGATCCCCGAGCCGATCACGACGCCCACACGGGCGGCGTTTTCAGGCGTGATCACCAGGCCCGAGGACGCCATGGCCATGTCGGCCGCGGCCATCGCGTAGTGGATGAAGGTGTCGTACTTGCGCACCTCCTTCGGCTCCATCACGGTGCTCGGGTCGAACCCCTTGACCTCCGCGGCGATGCGCACCGACGAGGCGCTGGCGTCAAAACGCGTGATGGGGCCGATCCCGGACCTGCCGGCGATCAGCCCCTCCCATGTGGCCTCGGTCCCGACCCCGAGGGGCGAGACGAGACCCACGCCGGTCACGACGACCCGGCGCGCCATCACGCTTCCTTCACGTGCTCCTTCAGATACTTGACGGCGTCCCCGACGGAGCGGATCTTCTCGGCCTCGTCGTCCGGGATTTCGACTCCGAACTCCTCCTCGAACGCCATGACCAGCTCGACCGTGTCGAGCGAGTCGGCGCCCAGGTCCTCCACGAAGGAGGCTTCGAGCTTCACCTTCTCCGGGTCCACGCCGAGCTGCTGCACGATGATGTCCTTGACCTTCTGTTCGATATTCATGCGGTGATCTCCTTCGCGATCTCCGTCGTAGACAGCGGGCGGCTTTCTACCATACGGGGGGCTTTCATGCAAGCGGCGCTTCCGGATCGGCGAGCACTTTGCCGTTGCGATCCAGGATCTTGAGCTCGAGCTCCAGCCTCACGCCGAACCTCTCCCGGACCCGGACCGCCATCGCCGACACCAGCTCGCGCACGCCCGCGGCCGTTGCGCCTCCCGGGTTGACGATGACGTTGGCGTGGCGCTCGCTAACCTCGGCTCCCCCGGCGCGCATCCCCTTGCACCCCGCCAGCTCCAGCAGCCGCCCGGCGAAGTCCCCGGCCGGGTTGCGGAACACGCTCCCGGCGGACGGCTCCGGCGGCAGGGCGCCGCGGCGCCGCTCCCGCGCCTGCTGGGCGCGGGCGTTCAGCGCGGCGGGGTCCTCGGCCTTCAGCGCCAGTTCAGCGGAGGTGACAACCCGTCCCACGCCGAGGACACTCCAGCGGTACCCCCCCTCGATTTCCCAGCGCTCGAGCCGGCGTAGCCCCCCCCCGCCCTCCACAACGTCAGCCCACTCAACCACATTCAGGATTTCCTGGCCGTACGCGCCGGCGTTCATCGCGAGCGCCCCGCCGACTGTCGAGGGGATGCCACCCAGGCACTCGATTCCGGCCAAACCGGCGTCCAGCGCCACCCGCACAACCCTGGCAAGCTGGGCGCCTCCGCCGGCCCGGAGCCGGGTCCCGTCGACCGACACCGCGGCCAGTTCGTTCACCAGCACCATCACGGCAGCGTCGAGTCCCGCATCAGGCACCAGCACGTTGGCGCCGAGCCCCAGCACCAGCCATGGGATCCGGGTCGCGGCCGCGGCCCGAACCGTGGCGGACACGGCCTCGCGGTTGGCGCAGCGCACCAGGAGACGGGCCGGGCCGCCGATCTTGAGCGTGGTGTGGGCGGCGAGCGGCTCGTGCTCGCTGACCGACAACCCATCGATCGACAGGTCAGAGAGTTGCGCTCGAAACGAGCTCCAATCGAGGAAGCCTGGCATGGGGTTTGCTTAAAGATGGGTGCGGTCAGGGATCACGGCCACGACCTGAACGCACGCATCCAACCTCCTCCTTCATCCTGGCGGGCTCCCAAGCCCGCCACCTTTTTGTCCAGCGACCGGGACCGCCCCGACCGGACAGCCGCAGCCCGCGGCCCCGCCGTGTCCCGACCGCCACCCCCGCTGGCCGCCCCGCCGATCCTGCTCATCCCTCTGCGGGGAAACCGCTTCGCGTCGCGGACTGGGGTGCCAGTGTAGCTCAACCCGAGTCGCGGCCGCGGATGCCGAGCCCCTTCAGATGGTAGAGCAGCGTCTGGCGCGAGATCCCGGCCCGGCGCGCCGCCCGGGTCCGGTTCCCCGCCGACTCCCGCAGAATCGCCGTGAAGTAGTTCCGCCGGAACGACGCCAGCGCCGCCGGCCAACCCGGCAGAGGCCCGTCGCCGGCCGGAGCCGGGGTGAGGCCCGGGAAGCGATCGGGCCCGAGGACCTCCCCGGGGCGTCCCGCGGCGACGGCGCGCGCGACCGCCGACTCCAGCTCGCGCACGTTGCCGGGCCAGGAGGCGTCGCACAGGACTTCTACGGCCGCCGGCGCCAGGCGCACGCCGGGCCGGCCAAGCATGGCGGCGAACCGGCCGGCGAAGTGGCACGCCAACTCCGCGACGTCCTCCGGGCGCGCGCGCAGCGGCGGCACTTCGATCACCGCCACCGCCAGCCGGTAGTAGAGGTCCTGCCGGAACACCCCCGCCGAGGCCGCCCTCTTGAGGTCGCGGTTCGTGGCGGCGACGAAGCGGACGTCCACGGTGCGGGCGCGCGTGGCGCCGACCCGCCGCACCTCGCGCTCCTGCAACAGGCGCAGGAGCTTGCCCTGCAGCTCGAGGGGAAGCTCGCCCACCTCGTCGAGGAAGAGCGTGCCGCCTTCAGCGGCCTCGACGAGGCCCTGGCGGTCGCGGTCGGCGCCGGTGAACGCGCCGCGGGTCACGCCGAACAGTTCGGCCTCGAGCAGGGCGGAGGGGATCCCGGCGCAGTTGACCGGGACGAACGCCCCGCGCCGCCCGCTCGAGCGGTGCAGCTCGCGCGCCACCAGTTCCTTCCCGGTCCCCGGCTCGCCGACGATCAGGACGGTGAGCGGGAGCGGGCCCCAGCGCGCCACCTCTTCGCGCACGGCGGCCAGGGCGCGGCTTTCTCCCAGCAACGCGCCGGCGGCCCGTCCGCCGTCGGCGGCGAGGCTGCCGGCCGCGGCCCCGGCGCAGCGCGCCACCATGCCCAGCGCCGCATCGACCAGCGGCCGCCTCTCGCCCGCGGCGCGCACCGCGGCCCCACCGGCCTCGACCGTGAAGCTCGGGCCGTCCGGTTCACCCCACCGCCCGAGGACGTCGCCACCGCGCTCGACCTCAAGAAAGCCGAGGTCGAGGGCCCGCGCCAGCGCCTCGAGGCGCGTCGGGTGGCAGGCGTCGGTCCCCGCGTTGACGATCCCGTCCAGAGCCCGCACGACTCGCGCCGGATCGGGGCCGCGTGCTCCGCGGAGCACTCGGACCCACCCGTCGAGGCCGGCCTCCCCCAGCGCCGCCTCCGCGCGCGGCGCGATGTCGTCCCACGCCGCGCCCAGCCGCTCGCCGCGCCGCGCCAGCAGCGCCGCGAAGCGGGCGAGCCCGACGCCGGCCTCGCGCGGCCAGCGGTCGAGCGCTCGCTCCAACGACTCCAGTGCGCCGGCCTCGCCCCCCCGGCGCCAGGCGGCGAGGAGCTGCGCCGTCACCGCCACGCCCCAGCGGCGGGCCAACGCCGCCGGCGGGTCGTTGCCGAGGTCCGCTGCCGCGACCGCGCTGACGAGATCGCGCTCGCCGGCCTCGGCGGCCGATGCCGACGAGACGGCGCCGGAAAGATCCCCGAGGGCGAGGGCGAGGTGCGCCGCGAGGCCGGCGAACGCCTGTTGGAGGAACGGGTCATCGGGGAACTTCGCGATCCCCCCGGCGAGGCGAGCCAGTTGGTCTCGGACCGCGGCCGTATCGCCCCGGGCCAGGTCGGCGCGGACCAACTCCAGCTCGAACAGCCACGTCCCGGCGTCATCCACCTCGCCGCGAATCCGGCGGCCGGCGAGCGTCAGCTCGCGGGAGCGGCGCCAGTCGAGACGGTCGTTTTCCAGCACCGCCCGGTTGGCCCGCACCACGGTGGCCGCCCGCCGGGAGCCGCAGCGTTCCAGCAGCCCCTCGGCCAGGACCAGATGGCGGTCCGCGACGCCGGGTTGCTCGGCGAGGATCGCCGCACACGCCAGGTCGGCGTGGATCTCACCGAGCAGACGCGGGTTCTCGCCGCTGGCAGCCCGCAGCGCCGCGCGCAGGCCGGTCATGGCGGCCGGGCGGCAACCGCGGTCGAGCGCGGCCGAACTCGTCACGTGGAGCAGGCGGGCCGCATCGTCGCCGCGCCAGCGCGGCTCCCTGCGGCGGGCGAGCGCCCGCAGGCCGGAGGCTCCTTCCAACCCGGCGAGCTCGATCTCGACCTCCGGAAGCGGAGGCGCCGTGCAGGCCGCGGCGCGCTCGAGGTGCCGCCGCTGCGCCGCGCGGTCGGCCCGGCGGCGGGCCGCCTGCGCCGCCACGAGCCCGCGCCTCGCCGCCAGGCGGCCGGGCACACCATCGGCCGCCGCTGCGAGTTCGACCGCGGCCTGCTCGCTCGCGCCCGCCTCCTCCGCCCACCAGGCGGCGAGAGCGTGCCAGCGACCCTCGCGCGCAGGCGCCGGGACCTCCTGCAGCAACGTCTCGGCCTCGGCCAAACGGCCGAGGCCGAGCGCCCCCTCGGCGGCGGCCAGGCGGAGTGGTCCGGCCGGGGCGGCCGCCGAGGCGACGGCGCGGACATCGGCAAAGGCGCCGCGGTCGAGGAGCTCCTCGCACCACGCGGCGGCAGGCTCCCACGTCCCGGCGATGGCCCGCGCCACGAGCCCGGCCGGGCTGGCGGCGGGGAGACGCTGGGCCATCGTCGCCAAACGATCCGGCGCCGGAGCGGCCGCCGGCTGCTGTGCCCGCCAGACCCCGAGGCGTTCGTACGCCAGACCCAGGCGCCGGAGCTCCGCCAGTTCCGCGCGCGCCTCGCCGGCGAGCACCCCGAGCTCCCGGGCGGAAAGCCCGACCGGGGCGCTGGCGAGCCAACCGAGCGCCGCGCGCGCCGGCGCCGAAGCGAGGCCGGCGCGCGCCCGCAGCGCCTCCAGCGGGCGCGGCGGGCGCGCAAAGCCGTCGGCGGCCCCCGCCTCGAGCACGAGACGCGCCACGCCCGGCCGCCCCTCGCGGGCGAGCTCCGCATGGGCGTGCGTCAGGTCCGGACGAGGCGCGGCAACCCAGACCGACTCCGTCCCCGCGGCGAGTTCGAGCGGCGCGGCGTCCGGCAGGGGCAGCGCCGTGAGCACCACCGCGTCGCGCCCCGAGGCCGCCGCCTGCGCCTGCGCGCGCGCCACACCGGCCTCGTCGAGCGCGCCGGCGGCGACCGCGACGTGCCGGCCGAGCGTGGCCAGACGGACCGCCACCGCCAGCCGGGGGAGAAGGGCCTCGTCCTCGACCCAACAAACGCCGACGGTGGGGACCTCGTACCGGAGCGCCCACAGCGCCCGGCCCGCCCCCGCGGGATGGCCCAGCGCGGAGCCGGGGCGCTTGCCGTTCCCGACGAGCACGCCGAGCCAACCGGCGGTCACCTCCCAGGCCGGTCGCACGCGGGCCGCGCGATCGAACTCGTCGCCCAGCTCCGGCACGATCCAGCGCAGCAGGGGGAGCACGGCCGGGACGAGCAGCGTGGCCTCGCTCGCGAGCGCCAGCCGCAGGTGGCGTTCCAGTCCCGGGTCGTCAAGTCGCCGGCGCGGGAGTCGCGCCAGGCGGTACCAGGGTCCCAGTGCGCCGCGCTCGACCCGTCCCCCCCGCAGGAGACCCCGCGAGGGGTACCACCCGCGCTCGAAAAGGAACGCCGCCGCCGCAACCACCTGCAGCGCCACCGCTAGGCGCTGGCCGCGCGGCCACCGCGCCACCGCGGCCAGTTCGGCACCGCGGAGGCTGCAGCGCACGGTCACGTCGCCGGGTTCGGCACCGAGTTCGGCCGCATCGGGCAGGCACGAAGCGTCCCACGCCAGCAGGCGCGCCAAAGCCGCGGCACCCAGTACGCGAACGCTCACGCCCCCTCCGCGACCAGGGCCTCCCACGCGCGCCAGAACTCCGGCCACGACTTGGCGACGCACCCCGAGTCGAGGACGCGGACGCCCGGAGCGACGCAACCCGCCACCGCGAGCGCCATCGCGATCCTGTGATCCGCCGCGGGGTCGAGCGGAGCGGGAGGAAGCTGCGGCCGCGGGCGGCCCCCGGGGGCCGCGAACCACCCCTCGCCGCTCTCGGCCGCGAACCCCAGCGATGCGAGGTGGCGCCCCATGACCGTGAGCCGGTCGCTCTCCTTGCCGGCCAACCCCTGCAGGCCGTCGAGCCGGCCTCCAACCGTCGCGACGACGACGGCCAGCGCTGGGAACAGGTCCGGGGTGTCCCGCAGGTCGGCCGTCACCGGGCCGGTCGCGGGACCGGCGAGGACGACGCCCTCGGCCGACGCGGCGGCGCGGCACCCGGCGCGCTCGAGGATCCCGACGACGGCCGCGTCGCCCTGGCGGCTCGTGCGCCGCACCCCGGCGACCTCGACCTCGCCCCCGGCCGCCGCGACCGCCGCGAGGGGAAAAGCCGCGGCCGACCAGTCCCCCTCGACGGTGATCTCGGCCGCGGCGAGGCCGCCTCCGCGCACCGCGTACACCGTGCCGGACGCATCCGCGGTCACGCGCACGCCAAAGCTCTGCAGCACCTCCACCGTGAGGTCGAGGTAGGGCCGCGACGGCGGCGGGGCCGGCAGCCGCACCACCAGCCCGTCCGGCAGCACCGCACCGAGCAGCAGCAGCGCCGAGACGAACTGGCTGGAGGAGGAGGCGTCGAGCGCCACCTCGCCGCCCGCCAGCGGCCGGCCGGTCACCGCGAGCGGCAACGCCAGCGCCGGGCCCCTCACCGGCTCGATCCGGGCGCCGAGTCGCGCCAGCGCGGACGCCAGCGGCGCCATCGGGCGCTCGCGCAGGCGCCCGGAGCCGTCGAGCATCCACCGGCCCTGGAGCGCCGCGAGCTGGGCGAGGAGGAAGCGAGCGCCGGTGCCGTTGTTGCCGAGGAAGAGCGTGCCCTCCTCGACCCGATCGCGGCCGCGCGCGACGATCGCCCCGGCCTCCCACCGCAAGCGGAACCCGGCTTGCCGCAGCGCCGCGAAGAGCAGCCGCGGGTCCTCGGCGTCGAGGGGGGAGCGCACCGCCGAACCCGACCCGGCCAGCGCCGCCGCGACCAGCGCCCGCTGCGTCATGCTCTTCGAGGGCGGCACGCGGACGCTGCCCCTCACCCCCCTGGGGGCATGGGGCACCGCGCGAACGCCCTCGCCATTTCCGCTCATCGCCACCTTCGACGGCTTACCCGATTCTCGGGCCGGGGCTTGCCACCGTCAAGCCGACGGCGCACATTGGTGAGGTGGGGACGCCGCTGGATGCCTTCACCGCCGCCCGGCGCGAACTCGCCCTGCCTCACCCGTCGGGCAAGCTCGTGTGCGTGGCGTGCGCGCACCGCTGCAAGCTCGCCGACGGCGCACGCGGCGTCTGCCTCGTGCGCGGCCGCGCCGGGGATGCGCTCCGGGTGCCGTGGGGGTACGCCGCGGGGGTCGCGATCGACCCGGTGGAGAAGAAGCCCTTCTTCCACCTGCTCCCTGGGGCGCGGGCCCTGTCGTTCGGCATGCTCGGCTGCGACCTGCACTGCGCCTACTGCCAGAACTGGTTCACCTCGCAGGCGCTGCGCGACGCGCGCGCGACCGACGATACCGAGCCGGCCAGCCCCGAAGCGCTGGTGGGGGCGGCGGTCGAGCGGCACTGCGAGGTCATCGCCTCGACCTACAACGAGCCCCTGATCACGGCCGAGTGGGCGCACGACGTCTTCGAGGTGGCGAAACGGGCGGGCCTCGTGACGGCGTTCGTGTCCAACGGCCACGCCACCCCCGAGGTGCTCGACTTCCTGGCGCCGGTCCTCGACGCCTGCAAGGTGGACCTCAAGGCGTTCTCACGCGCGACCTACGCGTCGCTCGGCGGCAAGCTCCAGGCGGTGCTCGACACGATCGCCGGCCTCGTGGACCGTTCGATCTGGGTCGAGGTCGTCACGCTGATCGTGCCGGGCCTCAACGACTCCCCCGCGGAGCTCGCGTCGATCGCCGGCTTCCTCGCCGGAGTTTCGGCCGACATCCCATGGCACGTGACCGCGTTCCACCCCGACTACAAGATGGCCGATGTCCCGCCGACCCCGGTCGCGACCCTCGTCGCCGCCGCCGGGGTCGGGCGCGAGGCGGGGCTGCGTTACGTCTATGCCGGCAACATCCCGGGCCGGGTGGACGGCCTCGAGGACACCCGCTGCCCCTCGTGTGGCGCGCCTTTGGTGCGGCGGACCGGCTTCGCGGTCCTCGAGACGCGCGTCACCCCGGCCGGCGGCTGCCCGGATTGCGGCGCCAAAGTCGCGGGCCGCTGGGCGCGGCGCGCGCGATAGCGCCTTCGCGGGCCGGCGACCGGCCGCTCGTCGGCCCGTTCGCGGCCTGGATCGGTGGTACCATCTCGCGTTCGACGATGGGATCGGTTCGTCTCGCCTCGCTCACCCTGGAGGGGTTCAAGTCGTTCGCGGCCAGGGTGGAGCTGTCGTTCCCGGGCGCGATCATCGCCATCGTCGGCCCCAACGGCTCCGGCAAGTCGAATATCTCGGACTCGATCGCCTGGGTGCTGGGCGAGCAGTCCGCTCGCCTGCTGCGGTCGCAGAACATGGCCGACGTGATCTTCGCCGGTGCCCCCAGCCGCCCCGCGCTCGGCGCCGCGGAGGTGACGCTGACGCTGGCTTCGCCCGACGGCCGCTGGCCGGAGACCGACGGGCGGCTCGCGGTCGCGCGCCGGGTCATGCGCGACGGCACCTCCGAGTACCGCATGCAGGGGCGGCGCGTCCGTCTGAAGGACGTGATGGACGAGCTGATGGACGCGGGGCTCGGCACCCGCGCCTACGCGATCATCGAGCAGGGGCGCATCGGCCAGGTGCTGTCGGTGAAGGCGACCGAGCGGCGCTCGCTGTTCGAGGAGGCGGCCGGGATCACGAAGTTCCGCGCGCGCCGCCACGAGGCCGAGCTGAAGCTCGCCGAGACCAGCGCAAACCTCCTGCGCCTGGCCGACGTGGCGGCCGAGGTCAGGCGGGCGCTCGAGCAGGCGCGCCGCCAGGCCCGCCGCGCCGAGAAGCACCGCGAGCTGCGCACCGCCCTCGCCGAGGTGCGCGCCGCGCTGTTCGCCGGCCGGCGCGCGGTGCTGCTCGCGGCCGTCGAGGCGCGGCAGCAGGCGCTCACGACGGCCGGCCTCGCCGAGGCCGAGGCCGCGGCCACGCTCGCCAGCGCCGACGCCGCCCTCGCCGCCCTGCGCCGCGACCTCGACGGGGGGCAGGAACGCCTCACCGCAGCCCGCGACCAGGAGGCCAGGAGCGACGCCCTGTCGCAACGCCGCGAGGCGGAGGAGGAGGCGGCCCGGCGCGAGACCGCCGAGGCGTTCGCCCGGCGCGAGGCCGCTGTCGTCGAGGCCGACCGCCTCGCCGCCGCCGCGCGGGCCCTCGGCCAACAGGGGTCCGCGCTCGCCGGAGCCCTGGCAGCCGCGGAGGGCACCCTCACCGGTCACGAGCGCCAAGCGAAGGACGCCGCGGTAGCCGCCGAGACCACCGAGGCGGCGGCGCGCACCGTCGGGGCGCAGGCCGAGGAGGCGCGCCGGACCCTGCTCACCGCTGTCGCCGCGGCTTCCGAGGCGAAGAACCGGTCGCACCGGCTCGAGGTCGAGCTCGAGCAGGACGCCTACCAGAGCACGCGCCTCGGCGCGGAGCACGAGCGGCTCTCGGCCCACCTCGCCCAGGCCGCGACCGGCGAGCGGGAGGCCGCGGCCAAGGAGAGCGCCGCCGCCGCGTCGGCAAGCACGCTCGAAACCGAGCGCCAGGAGTTGCGGGCCCGGCAGGAGGCGCTAGCCGCGCGAGCGTCCGAGCTGACCGCCGCGCGCGACCGCGCCGGGCACGAGCGCTGGCAGGCGCGCCACGAGCGCGAAGGCCTGGCGCGTCTGCTCGCCGAGGCGCGCGCGCTGCCGGCCGCCCTGGCGCGTGCGCTGCCGGCGGAGAAGCTCCTCGGAACCGTGGCTGATTTCCTGGCGCCGGCGCCCGAGACCGCCAAGCTCCTCGACCGCGCCTACGGGGAGCTGCTGAACCTCCCCGTCTGCGCCGACGAGGCAACCGCCGCGCAGCTCGTCGCCCAGGCGCCGAAGATCGAGGGAAAGCTCGCGGTCGTGGTGGCCGACGGCGCGCTGGCCGGCCGGCCGTCGCCGCTGCTGGTGCAGGGCGGCGCGGCGCCCGAACACCTCGGATGGCTATCCGCCGCGCTGCCGCGCGCGGACGTCGCGCGCGACCTCGGCCATGCCCGGGAGCTCGCGGCCGCAGACCCCGACCTCGTGGTACTGCTCCCCGGCGGCGGCCGGCGGCGCGGCGCGCTGATCGAGCTTCCCGGGATGCGTGCCGCCGCCCCCGGCGCCCTCGAGCTCCGGCTGCGCGAGCGCGAGGTCACGACCATCGAGGCCGAAGCCGCCGCTCGGGAAGAGGAGACGGCGGCCGCCCTCGAGCGGGTGCAGCGCCAGCTCACCGAGCTCGGGCCTCTGCTTGCCGAGCGCGACGCGGCCGCTCAAGCCGCCGCCGAGGCGCTTGCGGCCGCCTCGTCCGCGCGGACGTCGCTCCACCGCGAGCGCGAGCGCCTCGAGCGCGAGCTGGAGGCTCTCGCCGCCGAGCTGGCCCGACTCGCCGAGGAGAGCGCCGCGCTGGCCGGACGGCTCGCCGTGGCGCGCGAGGAGGTCGAGCGCCTCGGCCGGCACGCCTCCGAGATGGAAGCCGAAGTGGACGCCCTCGCGCGCGACGCCGACCGCGCCCGCGAGGTGGGCGCCGCGGCGAGGGCGGAGGCCGAGCGCGCCCGCGGCGCCGAGGCGGTGGCGCGCGAGCGCCTGACCGCGGCGCGGCGCGACCTCGACCGCCACCGCACCGAGCTCGAGGAGCTGCAGCGCCGCGAGGCGGCCGCGCGCGAGGACGCGCGGACGCAGGCCGAGCGCGCCACGGCGGCCGGCAACGCGGCGGCCGCGGCGCGCGCCGGGCTCGAGGAGCTGCTCGCACACCGGAACGCCTCCCACCGGGAGGTGGAGAGGTTCTCCGCGGACGTCGAGGCGGTCCGGGCGCGGGTCGACGCCGCCGCGGGCGAGGCGGAGCGGCGCCGCGCAACGCACCTCGCGGCCCGCGACGCGGCGCACGCTGCGCGCCTCGCGCTCGCGGAGGCCAGCGGGGCGCGCGAGCGCCTCGAGGAGGCGATCGCGCTCACACTGGCCGGCCAGGCCGAACTCCCGGAGCCGCCGCCCCTCGAGGCGGTGCCGGACCTCGAGACGCGCGAGCAGGCGCTCGCGGCGGAGCTCGAGGCGCTCGGGCCGGTCAACGAGTTGGCGGTGACCGAGCGCGACGAGCTCGAGCAGCGGCACGAGTTCATCAAGGAGCAGCGCCGCGACCTCGAGCGCTCGATGGAGTCGCTGGGCGGGACGGTCAAGGAGCTCGACGCCACCTGCGCCGAACGCTTCCTCGCCACCCTCGCCGAGGTCAACGTCGCGTTCGACGACGTCTTCCGCCGCCTCTTCGGCGGGGGCGAGGCTAAGGCCGAGCTGTCGGACCCGGACGTGCCGCTCGAGAGCGGGATCGAGATCCGCGTGCGGCCGCCCGGCAAGCACGCGCAGTCGGTGCTGCTGCTCTCCGGCGGCGAGAAGGCGCTGGCGGCGGTCGCCCTCCTGCTGGCGCTGTTCCGCATCCGGCCGGCGCCGTTCTGCCTCCTCGACGAGGTGGACGCGCCGCTCGACGACGCCAACGTCGAGCGCCTCGCCGGCTTGCTGCGCGAGATGAGCGGCGGCACTCAGTTCCTGCTCATCACCCACAACCGCCGCACGATGGCGCACGCCGACGTGCTCTACGGCGTCACGATGGAGGAATCCGGCGTGTCGCGCATCGTGTCGGTGCGCCTGGAGGAGTAGCGGTGGGCCGCGCGCGCCCAACCCTTCCCGAACCGGGCGCCGCCGCCCGCCTCCTCTCGACGCTCGTCTTCCTGGCTTCGGCGGCCCTGGTCCTCGCCCTCCCACTCGTGTTCGACAGCCGCGCGCTCGACATGTTCCGCGAGCCGAAGAGCGAGCTGGCGCTGGCGTGCTGGGGCGTGCTGGCGGCGGTGTTCGCGGTCGGCAACCTGGGCGGCGCGGCGTGGCGCGACTGGTGGTGGGCGCCGTGGGCCGGCGTGCTCGCCGGTGGCGCCGCCAGCGCCTTCGCCTGCCCGGAGCCGGCGCGCGCCCTCGCCGACCTCGCGCCGCTGGCGCTCGCGGCGCTGGGGTGGGGGGCGGTGCGCCAGCTTCCCGAGGCACGGCGCCGCTCGCTCGTGCGGCTCGCGGTCTGGGCGGGGGCGATCGAGGCCGTGGTCGTCCTGCTCTTCTTGCGGCCGGGGTGGCGGCCGGAGGTGTTCCACCAGCTCGGGGACCTCTCCGGCCGCTACGCCTGGATCGGGACGCTCGGCAACCCCGCCGACGTGGCGACGTTCCTCGCGCTGCCGGCCGTCCTCGCCGCCGAGCAGGCCCTGGCGGCGCGCCGGCGGCGGCTCGCGTGGGCCGGGGCGGCGGTGTTGCTCGCCGGCGTCGTGCTCGGCACGCGCACGATCACCGGCGCGCTGGCGCTTGCCGCGGGCGGACTCGTGATCGCCTGGCGCGCGGCGTCCAAGCGATCACGCCTCCCCATCGTTGCCGGAGTCGGCCGCCGCGGCCGTCCTGCTCTTCCTCGTGACGCCGCTCGCCGGCAGGGTGCGCACGGCGGTCGTGGAGGCAAGGCACGGCGGCGTCGCCTGGCTCGGCAGCGCCCGCGGCGCGGCGTTCCTCGCCGCCGGCTCGATGCTCGCCGCGCGGCCGCTGACCGGCGTCGGCTACGGCCTGTTCGAAGCCAACTCGTTCCGCTTCCAGAGCCCGGAAACCCTCGCGAACCGCGGTCGGGTCCTCGGCCTCGTGACCGGCTTCGGCGAGGCCCACAACGACCTGCTGCAGCACGCCGCCGAGACCGGCCTGCTCGGCATCGCGCTCGCCGCCGCCGGCGCCGCCCTCGCGTTGCGGCGGGGGCGGGCGGGCGGCGGCCTTCTCGATCCCGTGCCGCTGGCCGCCGCGGCGCTGGTCGTGATGCTGGCCGAGTTCCCGCTCCACCTCGCCGCGAACGCCGCCCAGTGGGCGATACTGGCGGCGCTGGCGCTGCCGCCCCTGCCGCCTCCGCCCACGACGGCAGGCTGGCGGGAACGGGGGCGGCTGCTGGCGGTCGGGCTCCTCGCCGGAGCCGCGCTCGCGGTGGCGTGGCAGCAGCACCGCGCCGGCATCGCGTTCGAGCAGGCCAAGGTGCTGGTCAGCACGCTACGCGCGGCGCCGGCGCGCTCGCCGGTCAAGACCGAACTGGCGCGCGCCGCTTTCGCCAACCTCCGGCGCTGGGCGTTCTGGATGCCGTACTCATGGGAGGCCGACGTGATCCTCGGCAACGTCGCGTTCGAAGCGGGCGAGACCCGCGCCGCGCTCGCGAGCTTCGGCCGCGCGCTCGCCCTCGCCGACCGCCCCGAGATACGCTTCGACCTCGGCATGGCGCTGCTCGCGGCCGGCGACGAGGAGGCCGGAATGACCCGCCTCGAACAGGCGGTGAAGCTCAACCCCGCCGTCTTCCGCGCGATCACCGACCCGAAGCTGGCGCGCGCCCTGCGCCACCGGCTCGACGCCTCGGGGTACGGGGAGAAGCACGCGTGGATGTACGAGGGCACCCCCGCCGCTGCCCCATGAAGGGGCGGCGCCCGCCGGCCCGAGCATCGGGTACTCTGGCGCGGCCGTGAGTAGGTGGACGCCCCTTGGGTGAGTTCTTCGCGCTGCTGACCGCCGTGGTCTGGGCGGTGGCCGTCATCCTCCTGAAGCGTTCGGGAGAGACGGTCTCGCCGTTCGCCCTGAACCTGTTCCGCGTTGTGGTGTCCACCGCCCTCCTGCTGCCGACCGTGGTGCTCGCCGGGGAGGCCCGTTGGAATCGGGGTTCGCTCGCCGACGTCCTCATCCTGTTCGCCTCCGGGATCATCGCGATCGCCACCTCAGACACCCTGTTCCACATGAGCCTGAACGCCGTCGGCGCCGGAATCTCCGCGATCATCGACTGCCTGTACGCGCCTCTGACGGTGCTCTTCGCCACCGTGCTGCTCGGCGAGCACCTCTCGGCACTGCAGCTCCTGGGCATGGCCCTCGTCATCACCGGCGTCCTCGCCGCATCCGGCCACCGACCGACCCAAGGCGTCCCCGCGCGCCAGATCGCGCTCGGCGTCGCGTGGGGCGTGCTCGCCATGGTCGCGCTGGCGCTCGGCATCGTCATCGCCAAGCCGGTGCTCGACCACTCGCCCGTGCTCTGGGCCACCGCCATGCGGCAGATCGGCTGTCTCGCCGTCATGGGGCCGATCGCCCTGCTCTCGCCGCGGCGGCGGGAGTACCTGAGCGTCTTCCGCCCGTCGCCCACCTGGCGGGTGTCGCTCCCTGCGGCCGTGTTCGGCTCCTACCTCGCGCTCATCTTCTGGATCGCCGGCATGAAGTACACCAAGGTCGGCGTCGCCGCGATCCTCAACCAGTCGAGCACCGTCTACGTCCTGATCCTCGCCGCCGTCTTCCTGCACGAGCCGTTCACCCGCCGAAAGCTCTTCGCCTCCGCGCTCGCCGTCGCCGGCATCCTCCTCGTCACGGTGTAAGAGGTCGGGCACCGGGCACCGAACAGACGTGGCTCGTGGTCCGTGGCCCGTGGTCCGATCCGGCCGCGCCGGCCGCAGGCCGCGCAGCCTCAAACGTCCCCTCGAAGACGAAGAAGCGCGCCCGGCGGGCGCGCCCCACACCAGAACCGACCCCGCCGACCGCAGGGCGTCGCAGCTTGGGGCGTGCAGCCGCGCCGCCGCCGTTGGGCCTATGGCAAGGCGCACGAGGCGGGAGGAGCGGAGCGTAGCCGGAGGCTACGTGAGCATCCGATCCGCCGAGTGCAACGCAGCCAGAGGTCCGACGCCGGCGGCGCCCCTAGCGACGGGCGAGGGGGCGAAGGATGAACAGCTCTAGGGTCGGGCGGCGGGGGCCGGGAGTCGCGATCGGCATCCCGACGCTCCCCTGCACCAGCGTCCCCCACGGGCCCGGGACCGTCAGGCCGAACCCGGCGCCCGAGAGCGGGCGGGCGCGGTAGACGCCGTCGATGTCGCGCACCCAGCCGGCGTCGATCCCGGCTTCGCCGCGTATCGTCGGCGACAGCGGCAGCGACAGCGACGCCCGCACGACGCCGAGGCGTTCGGGGAG
>CAVVEO010000032.1:0-482886 GCA_963747245.1 uncultured Acidobacteriota bacterium | reverse complement strand
CGCTGGATCTCGGCCGCCAGCCACAGCGACTCCATGCGCAGGCGGGCGAGCGGGTTTGAGTTGACGTCGACGGCATCCACTCGGCCGGAGGCCGCAAGCGCCCGCGTCGCCTCGATGATCCGTTCCGAGTTCGTCCCGCGCGGCGGGTCGAGCTGCACGACGCGCACGAAACGTCCCGCGGCGAGCTTGGCCGCCAGGTCCGACGCCGGGCCCGGACGCGGCGCGGGCTCCGGCGCGTGCCGGTCCGCGACGGCGACGGCGACGCGTCGGGCGTGGACGGGGCTCATCCCTCGAACGGCATCCGCCACCGCACGGATGTGCTCGGGTCCGGTGCCGCAACACCCGCCGACGAGGCAGGCCCCCAACTCGGCGGCGCGGCGGGCGAAGCCGGCGAGGTAGCTGGGCGTGGCCGGGGGGAAGAAGATGCGGCCGTCTCGGCGCACGAGCGACCCGGCGTTGGGCATGACGGCGAGAGGTCTCGGCGCGCCGGCCAGGTACTCGGCCACGTCGAGCGTCCCCTGCGGGCCCGGCGCGCAGTTGACGCCGGCGGCCAGCACGTCGCACGCGAGCAGCTCGCGCACCTGAGCCGCCAGCTCGGGGTGGCTCTCGGGGAGCTTCTCGAACGGGAACGTGAGCATCGCGACGAGCGGAAGGTCGGTGGCGCCCCGCGCCGCCTCGATCGCCAGGAGCAGCTCGTCGAGGCGGAAGAACGTCTCGAGGACCAGCAGGTCCGCGCCGCGTCCCGCGAGGGTCGCCGCCTGCTCGGCGTGGGCTTCGGCGATCGCCGAGCGGCCCGCGCGATCGTCGAGGTCGATCACCCCGGCCAGCGGGCCGACCGATCCGGCGACCAGGCAGTCCACCCCGGCGATCTCGCGGGCCTCCCGGGCCAGCTTGACGCCCGCGGAGTTGAGCGCCTCGACCCGGTCGCCGGCGTGCAACCGCTCGAGGCGCGGCCGCGAGGCGGCGAACGTCGCGGTCTCGATCACCTCCGCGCCGGCCGCAAGGTACGCGAGGTGGATATCGAGCACTTCCCGGGGGTATTCAAGCGGTGCGAGATCGAGGTGCGCGCCCGCCGGCACCCTGGTGAGCAGCTCCGAGCCCATCGCGCCGTCCGCCACGACGACGTGGTCGGAAAACCGGCGGACGGTGCGCGCGTGATCCATGTCCGCATTGTATAGGCTGGCCTTCGCTGGCGGCATTCCGCTCGGGCGCAGGCGGGGGCCGGTCGTCGTTCCGGCGCGCGGAAACCCAGGTCGTTGCCGGTGTCACGCGCGGGCGCGGCGGCTATGCCTTGACGGTTTCCCCGCCCGGCTCCATCCCGACGGTGAACGTGCCGTTGGCCTCGCGCCGCGAAAGACAGCGGAAGGCGACCAGCGTGGTCGTGCGTTCGACCCCCGGGAGGGAGGCGAGCTCGCCGGTCACGAGCTCTTCGAGCCGCTCGTTGCGGGAGGTGCGCAGCACGGCGACCATGTCGTAGGCGCCGGCCACGGAGTACAGCTCGTGCACGCCTTCGCGTTCCATGAGCGCTTCCGCGACCGTGTGCAGCTGGCCGGGCTTGACGTTGATCAGGACGACCGCCTCGAGCATGGCAACCTCCCTGGGTCAGGGTAGCAGCCGCATCGGCCGCGGCAAAGCTTGGCAAGGCCGTCGCTTCGTGCCACCATGCGCGCCGATGAAGCTCCCGGTCGTGGCGCCGAAGGGCAGTCTGGGCGTGGCGTTCGACTACGCCCAGATCGTGGCGGGCTCGCTGCTCGTCGCGGCCGGGACCAACCTCTTCTTCGTGCCCAACAACGTGGTTTCGGGCGGCGTCACCGGCCTCTCGATCATCGCGCACCACGTGTTCCAGACCCCGGTCGGGATGGTCGTGCTCCTTCTCAACCTCCCGCTTCTCTGGCTGGGGTGGCGTTTCGCCGGCGGGATGAGGTTCTTCGTCCGCACGGTCGTCTCGGTGCTGATCATGTCGGTGGCGATCGACCTCTCGGCGCCCCTGCTCGTGCCGCCGACGCACGACCGTCTCCTCGTCATCTGTTACGGCGGGCTCATGGACGGCCTCGGGATGGGGCTGGTGTTCCGCGGGCGCGGCACGACCGGGGGCACGGACGTGCTCGCGCGGCTCGCGCACCGCTACCTCGGGGTCGGGATCGGGCAAGGGCTCCTCGCGATGAACGTGGCGATCTTCGCCGGCGCCGCGTTCGTGTTCGGCGCCGAGGCCGTGATGGTCGCGCTGGCGCTCGCGTTCGTGTCGGCCAAGGTGCTCGACGTGGTGCAGACCGGGTTCTCCGCGGCGCGGGCCGCGCTGATCATCAGCGAGCGGTGCGACGCCGTGCGCGAGGCGGTGCTCGGCCAACTCGGACGCGGGGTCACGGTGCTCGAAGGGCAGGGCGGCTATACGGGCGACGACCGCCCGGTGCTCTACGTCGTCGTGGCGCCGTACGAGGTGGGCCGGCTCAAGCGGCTGGTGGCGCAAGTGGACCGCTCCGCGTTCGTCGCGATCACGCCCGCTCAGGAGGTGCTGGGCGAGGGTTTCGCCCCTCACGCCGGTGAGGAATCGTCGTGAAGAGGCCATGAGTTCGGGCGCCGCCGCCGGCGCCGGTCACGGCCGCTCGGGGCCGCGTCCCTCGGTCGCCGCCTCGATGCCGGCCGCCACCTCCGGGATGACCCCGCGCTCGCGGTAGATCGGCCGTACCAGGCGCCGCAGCGCCGGGAGGCGCCAGGCGAACACCGCCGCGCCGGCGATGCAGACCGCACCTCCGAGCATGACCGTGTGCGGCGCCCCGATGCGGTGCGCCAGGGCCCCCGCGAGCAGGCTGCCGAACGGCATCATCCCCATGAACGCCATCCCGTAGAAGCTCATCACCCGCCCGCGCCACTCGTCGCCGGCGATGGTCTGCAGGATCGTGTTCGAGGCCGCCAGGTGCGTGAGCATCGTGAGGCCCACGGCCACTTGGAGCAGCAGGGACAGGGCGAACGACCGCGAAAACGAGAAGCCGATCAGAGCGGCGCCGAACCCCGCGCACGCGGTCGGGATCCAGCGTCCGAGGCCGCGCACGCTGCGCCGCGACGCCAGCATGACCGCTCCGGCAAGGGCGCCCACCCCGGAGGCGCCGGAGAGGAAGCCCAGGGTGCTGGCGCCGCCGTGCAGGAGCTGGACGGCGAAGATCGGCATCAGCGTCGAGTACGGCATGGCGGCCACGCTGGCCAGCGCGAGGAGCAGCAGGATCTCGCGGGTCGGGGCGAACCCGAAGGTGTACGCGAACCCCTCGCGCAGCTCGGGCCAGACCCGCCGGCTGCGGCCGTGCGGTCCGTGCGGCGCGATCCTCATCGCCAGCAGCGCCGCGATGACGGCGAGGTAGCTGGCGGCGTTGATCAGGAAGCACACGCCCTCGCCCGCGGCCGCGATGAGGAGCCCGGCGACGGCGGGGCCGACCAGGCGCGCGCCGTTGACCATCGACGAGTTGAGCGCGATCGCGTTCGGGAGGTCCTCGCGGTCCTCGATCATGTCGACCAGGAACGCCTGCCTCGCCGGCATGTCGAAGGCGTTGACCACCCCGAGAAAGAGGGAGAGCGCGACGATCTGCCAGACCGCGACCGCGTGAGCGAGGACGAGCAGGCCGATCACGAGCGCCTGGACCATTGCGAGCGACTGCGTCGCGACGAGCAGGCGGTACCGGTTGACGCGGTCGGCGACGACGCCGCCGACCGGTGAGAGGAGGAACATGCCGATCTGGGAGGAGAACCCGACGACGCCGAGCAGGAACGCCGAGCGCGTCAAGGTGTACACGAGCCACGACAGCGCGATCTGCTGGATCCAGGTGCCGATCAGGGAGACACCCTGGCCGGCGATGAAGAGCTTGTAGTTGCGGGAGCGGAGGGCGCGCAGCATGACCGACGCGCCGGCCGGTGCGCCGCCGGTCGGCGGGCGCGATGTTGATGCCCGGCCTCCGCCGGTCATCCGCTTCCCTCAGGCACGGGCGCCAAACTACCGCGCCCGCAGCAGCAGGACAGGCACGTTGACGTCATGTTGCACCCGGTTGGCAGTTGTTCCGAAGAATAGGTCGGCGAGAAAGCGATGCCCGTGCGTGCTCATGGCCACGAGGTCGCAGCCCTGCTCGTTGACCCACCGCACGATCTCGGTCACCGGATCGCCGTACGCCAGTTTCGTCTCGGCCTCGATGCCGGATGACACGAACTCCGCTTGGACCTTCCCGAGATAGGCCGTATCCTCCTCTACCTCGCGACTGACCGCCTCTTGCCCATACCAGCGCGCGGCCCAACCGTCGGCGACGTGCAGCAGGACGACGTGGCTCTCCATGAGCCTGGCGAGTGGCTTCATGTGGTCGAGAATGGCCCGGTCGGTCGGGGTCGCATCCAGGGTGATCAGGATCTTCTTGTACATTCTCGCCTCCGGAGCGCCAGCGCAGGGCCGGCCGATTCTCTACCCGCCCGTGATGACGTGCCACGCCGTTCTGATCGAATCAGGCAGGCCATACACGTCGAGGGCCGTGATCAGAAGAGCGCTGCCCCAGCCGGCCGCAGCGAGGAACCATCCGATCTTCCATTCACCCATGCGCTTGCGCGAACTCGCGAACTGCAGAAGCGGAAACATCGCGAACGGGAGCTGAAGAGCCAACACGACCTGGCTGAGGGTGAGCAGGTCGGTCACGCTGCTGTCGCCTCGGACGCCGATGATGATCACCGCCGGGGCGATCGCGAGCGTCCGGGTGATGGCTCGCCTCACCCAAGGGCGAACGCGCCAGTGCATGAACCCCTCCATCACCACCTGACCAGCGAGCGTGCCCGTGATGGTGCTGCTCTGCCCGCTGGCGAGGAGGCCGATGGCGAAGAGCGTGCTCGCGGTCGCCGTCCCGAGCAGCGGAGCGAGCGTGAGATAGGCGATGCGGATCCAGTCGCTGTCGGGGCTGAAGGTCACCACGCCGCCCCCCGGGACGGCCACGCTGGTCTTGCCGAAGAATACCGTGGCTGCAAGCACGACGATGGCGGCGTTGACCAGGAAGGCGACTGAAAGTGCGAGCGTCGAGTCGATCGTATTGAAGCGGATGGCCATCCGAATCGATGGTGCGTCCCGCTGGAAGCTCCGCGACTGGACAAGGGCCGAGTGAAGGTAGAGGTTGTGGGGCATGACCGTCGCGCCGATCATGCCGATTGCCACATAGAGCATCCCCGCCTGGCGGAAGCTCGGCAGCAGCATGGCGTGGCCCATCTCGAGGAAGCTCGGCCTGGTCTGGGGGAGGACAAAGATCTCGATGAAGTAGCACAGGCCGATCGTGGCGACGAGAAGCAGAACCACCGCCTCGATGGTTCGCATGCCGAACTGTTGCAGCATCAGGAGCAGGAGGACGTCGAATCCGGTGATGATGACGGCCCAGAGCAGCGGGATGTGAAACATGAGGTTGAGGGCGACGGCGCTACCGAGGACCTCGGCCAGATCGCAGGCGCCGATGGCGGTTTCGGTCATGAGCCAGTTGGGCCAGCGCGTCCATGCCGGATACCAGTCCCGGCAACACTGGGCCAGGTCCTTCCCGGTCGCTACGCCGAGCCGCGCCGCGATGACCTGAAGGAAGATCGCCATGAGACTCGCCAACGCAACGACCCAGAGGAGGCCGTACTTGAACTGGGCCCCACCCTGGAGGTCCGTGCCCCAGTTCCCCGGGTCCATATAACCCACGCTCACGAGCAGAGCCGGACCCACGAACGCTCGCCACTGCTTGGTGAACCCCGCCGAATGGGGAGGGACTGCGACCGTGCCGTGAAGCCCCTCGAGGGAGACGTGGCTCCCCTCTGCCGGGGGATGCTCGGTGCCACTCGAGCCTTTGCGCCTCATTGCGGTCGTCGTCCTTGCCTGGTCGGCACTCACCGCGGGCGCGGCGGCGGTGCGCCTGGGAACGGTCTCGTTTCCTTGATCATGGACCAAGCTTCACCGGGCCGAGCGCGGGTGTCAAGCCGGGGCCGCCCGGACGGCCCGGCGCCGCACGGCGCATCGCTCCGCAGGTCGTATCATGACGGCGGGAGGTGCGCCATCCGCCTGCCGAGGGTGCTCGATGCCGTGGAGGTGCGGGTGCTCGGGTGCCTGCTCGAAAAACAGCAGACTACCCCCGAGTACTACCCGCTGACGCTGAACGCCCTGGCCGCGGCGTGCAACCAGAAGAGCAACCGCGACCCGGTCATGGAGATGGAAGGTGCGGACGTGCGGGGAGCCCTCGAGCGCCTCCGGGCCGAGGTGCTGGTGTGGCCGGTCGAGGGGACCCGGGCCGAGCGCTGGGAGCACAACCTGGACCGGAGCTGGGACCTGGAACCGCCCGGCAAGGCGCTGGTGACGGTGCTCCTGTTGCGCGGGCCTCAGACCCCGGGGGAGCTGCGCTCGCGGTGCGAGCGGCTGCACCCGTTCGGGTCGGTCGGCGAAGTGGAGGCGGCGCTGGGTCGTCTGGCCGCAGGCCCGGAACCGCTGGTGGCGGAGCTCCCCCGCGGCGCGGGACAGAAGGAAAGCCGCTGGGCGCATCTCGTTGCGGGCGCGCCGCCCGAGCGCGCCGACCCGGCGCCGGCGCCGCGGGCGTCCGCCGCCGCGGGCCTCGCGGAGAGGGTCGGGATCCTCGAGCAGCGCCTCGCCGAGCTCGCCGCCCAGGTGAGTCGGCTCGCGGCGAAGCTCGGAGATCAGGCTTGACGCCTGCCCGGCCAGGCCCGCCCCGCGCTCATTGACCGCCCCCGTCCGGGTTTGACGCGGTGGCGCGCGGTTGCTATCCTTCACGGTCCCCGAAAGGGGAAGCGTGTGCTCCGGATCGACTTGACCCATGCCGAGACCGAGCCGCTGGAGTTCGACGAGCGGCCGGTCGTACCACCCGCTGCGGGCGGGGGGGACGTGGTGTGGGTTGCGCCGGTGGAGCTCTCCGGCCGGGTCGAGCGGGCGGGGCGGGGGTTCCTGCTCGAGGGCCGGGTGGCCGGGAGCGCCAGGCTGAGGTGCGGCCGGTGCCTGGCCGAGTTCGAGTTCGCGTTCGCGGAGCCGGTGGAGTTGCACCTGTTGCCGGCCTCCTCGGCGCCGCAGGAAGACGAGACGCGGCTTGGCCGCAACGACCTCGAGGTGCGCTTCTTCGAGGAGCCGTTCGTGGACCTCGCCGAGCTGGCGGCCGAGCAGTTCGGGCTCGCCGTGCCGATGAAACCACTGTGCGCCGAGACCTGCCGCGGGATCTGCCCGCGTTGCGGCGCGAACCTCAACCTGGGGGCGTGTTCGTGTCCCCCACAGAGCAACGATGATCGGCTCGCGCCGCTGGTTGGCTGGCGGCCGAGCAAGTAGACGCGGGAGGTTGTTCCGATGCCCAACCCAAAGAGTCGTCACTCCAAGGCGCGCCGCGACAGGCGGCGGGCGCATGATCACCTGGCCGAGCCTGCCCAGTCGGTGTGCCCGAACTGCTTCCAGCCGAAGCAGCCGCACCGCGTGTGCCAGCACTGCGGCATGTACGAGGGCCGTCAGGTCCTGCACGTCGAGGAGATTGCCTGACCCAGGCCGGGGCATGACCAAGGCGGCTTCGGGTGCGGTAGCCCTGGACGCGATGGGGGGGGACCACGCCCCGGCGGCAACGGTGGCGGGCGCGGTCGATGCGGTGCGACAGTTCGGGGTGCGGGTCCTCCTGGTGGGGCGCGAGGCGGTGCTGCGCCGCCAGCTGGCGCAGGCGGGGGGTGCGCCGAACGGCCTGGAGATCGTGGACGCCGCCGAAGTCGTGGCGATGGACGATCCTCCCACCGCGCCTGTCCGCGGCAAGCGCAACTCGTCGATGGCGGAGGCGGCCCGGCTCGTCCGCGACGGCGAGGCGTGCGCGTTCGTGACCGCAGGGAACTCCGGCGCGGCGATGGTCGCCGCCAAGCTGATCATCGGCACGATCCCGGGGGTGGAGCGCCCGGCGCTCGCAACGCCGGTGCCGGGACTCGAGCGCGAAACCCTGATCCTCGACGTCGGCGCGAACGTCGACTGCAAGCCGCAGAACCTCGAGCAGTTCGCCGTCATGGGCCACTTCTACTCGCAGGCGGTGCTGGGGGTGTCGAGTCCCCGCGTCGGCCTGCTCTCGATCGGCGAGGAGGAGGGCAAGGGCGACCGAGTGACGGTCGAGGCGTACCGCATGCTCGCCGATGCCGGTCTGAACTTCGTCGGCAACGTCGAGGGGCGCGACATCTACAACGGCGCCGTCGATGTCGTGGTCTGCGACGGTTTCGTGGGCAACGTCGTGCTCAAGGTCTCCGAGGGGTTGGGCGAGATGATCTACGCCCTGCTGCGCAGCGAGGCGAGGCGCTCGGCGACGTCGGCGATCGGCATGTTGCTGGCGAAGAGAGTGCTCACCGCGCTCAAGCGCAAGGCGGACTACGCCGAGTACGGGGGGGCCCCGCTCCTCGGCGTGCGCGGGGCGTGCCTGGTGGGCCACGGGCGCTCGAGCGCGAAGGCGATCAGGAACGCCATCCGACTCGCCCACAGTTACGCCTCGCGCGGGGTCGTCGGCCATATCGAAGCCAAGATCGGCGAGCTTCACGCCCGCGACGCATCGGAGGGGGTCCAAGGTGCATGACCGACACGCGCTGACCGCGCGCATCGCAGGGCTGGGCACGTGCCTGCCAGAGAGGGTTCTGACCAACAAGGACTTCGAGAGGATGGTGGACACCTCGGACGAATGGATCGTCTCGCGCACCGGCATCCGGGAGCGCCACGTGGTGAGCGAGGGCGAGAGCGTCGCCACGATCGCCGTCGAGGCGGGCAAGCGCGCGATGGCGGACGCCGGTGTCGAGCCCGGGCAGGTCGAGCTGCTCGTGCTCGCCACGGCCACGGTGGAGCAGCCGATCCCGGCGACCTCCGCGATCATCCAGCCGGCGCTCGGGATCAAGAACGCGACGTGCTTCGACATCGCGGCGGCGTGCTCGGGGTTCCTCTACGCGATGCACGTCGCGCGCCAGTTCATCATCACGGGCGAGGTGAAGACGGCGATGGTCATCGGCGCCGAGACGCTCTCCCGCTACACCGACTACACCGACCGCGCGACCTGCATCCTGTTCGGCGACGGCGCCGGCGCGGCGGTGCTCCAGGCTGCTCCCGCCGGCGAGGGGATCCTGCGCTCGGCGCTGCACACCGACGGCACGTACGCTGACTTCATCCAGATGCCGGGCGGCGGCAGCAAGTACCCCCCCAACGTCAAAGAGCACATCGACGCCCGGCTGCCGTTCATCAAGATGCGCGGCAACGAGACGTTCAAGGTGGCGGTCCGCTCGATCACGGAAGTCTGCCAGGAGGTGCTCGCCGGCGCCGGCGTGACCGCCGGCGACGTGAGCCTGTTCGTCCCCCACCAGGCCAACCTGCGGATCATCGCCGCGGTCGGGGAGCGGCTGGGACTCCCGCCCGAGAAGACCTACCTGAACCTGGAGCACGTCGGCAACACCTCGTCGGCCTCGATACCGCTCGCAATGCGGGAGGCGATCGACCGCGGCGTGCTCAAGCGGGGCGACCTCGTGCTGCTGGCGGCGTTCGGCGGCGGGCTCACCTGGGCCGCGACCCTGCTGAAGTGGTGAGCCGGCGCGATGGGCAAGACCGCCTTCGTCTTCCCCGGCCAGGGGAGCCAGTTCGCGGGGATGGGGGACGACCTCGCCGCGCGCTACCCTGAGGCGCGGGCCGTTTTCGAGCGCGCCGACGCCGCGCTCGGGGAGCCGCTGTCCAAGCTCTGCTTCGAGGGCCCCGACGAGCGCCTCAGGCTCACCGCCAACACCCAGCCCGCGATCCTGACCGTCTCCCTCGCCGCGTTCGCGGTGCTGCAGGCGCGCGGATCGAGGTTCGACGGGGTGGCCGGGCACTCCTTGGGCGAGTACAGCGCGATCGGCGCCGCGGGAGGGCTCGGGGTCGAGGACCTGGTGCGCACGGTGCGGCGGCGCGGCCAGCTCATGCAGGCGGCGGTGCCGGTCGGCGTCGGCGCGATGTCCGCCGTCCTCGGACCGGCCCGCGACGAGGTCGAGGCGTGCTGCCGGGAGGCGAGCGCAGGCGGCGAGACCGTCGTGGCGGCCAACTTCAACGCCCCGGAGCAGAACGTGATCGCCGGCCACGCCGGCGCGGTCGCGCGCGCCGGGGCGCTCCTCGCCGCGCGCGGCGCAAAGCGCGTGGTGCCGCTGCCGGTCTCGGCTCCGTTCCACTCGCCGCTGATGGCACCCGCGCGCGAGGGGCTCGCGCCAGTGCTGGCGGCGCTCCCCTTCGCGGGGTTGTCGGTGCCGCTCTACAACAACGTCGACGCGGCGCCGGTGGCGGCCGCGGGCGAAGTGCGAGACGGACTCGTCCGGCAGGTGGACGCGCCGGTGCGGTGGGTCGAGCTGGTCGGGCGCATGGTGGCCGACGGGTTCGACACGTTCGTCGAGGTCGGGCCGGGGAGCGTGCTCTCGGGTCTCATCCGCCGGATCGCCCGCCAGGCTGCGACCGTCCAGGTCGGCACCGCCGGGCAGGTCGAGGCGTACCTGGCGAAGCAGAGTTGACGGCTGAAGAGTGACGGCCTTTCACGGGGCTTTCAGGCAATTCGCGTCGCGGGCGGGGGCGTCTTGATTCTCTGCCGCGGGCTGTAGGTTGTAGGTTGTCGGCTGTAAGCTTGAAGGTGAGACGGAGGGGACGATGGCTGGAACCCTGCAGGGAAAGGTGGCGTTGGTGACGGGGGCGGCGACCGGGATCGGCGCCGCGTGCGCGCGGGCGCTCGCCCGCGAGGGCGCCGTGGTCGCGTGCACGTCGCTGCCGACCGACCCGACACAGGCGGTGGCGGACGACATCGTGGCCAGGGGCGGCAAGGCGGTCGTCAAGCCGCTCAACGTCACCGACCCCGAGTGGTGTCAGCGGGTGGTGGAGGAGGTGGCGGCGGAGCTGGGTGGCCTGCACATCCTGCTCAACAACGCCGGCATCACCGACGACGGTCTGTTCATGCGCATGAAGCCGGAGTCGTGGCGCAAGGTGCTCTCCGTCAACCTCGACGGCGCCTTCAACGTCACGCAGCCGGCCGTCAAGGTCATGGTCAAGCAGCGCGAGGGACGGATCATCAGCATCTCCTCGGTCGTCGGCCTGATGGGGAACCCCGGCCAGGCCAACTACTCGGCGTCCAAGGCGGGAATCATCGGCCTCACCAAGTCGCTCGCGCGCGAGCTCGGCAGCCGCAACATCACCGCCAACGCCATCGCGCCCGGATACATCCAGACCCCGATGACCGACAAGCTCAACGAGGAGCAGAAGAAGGCGCTGCTGGCCAACCTCGCGATCCCGCGCCTCGGCACCCCGGAGGACATCGCGGCGGTCGTGCTGTTCCTCGCGGGGCCGGCGGGGTCGTACGTCACCGGCGAGGTGATCAACGTCTCCGGCGGACTTTACATGTAGCCTGCGGCGACGCGCGAAGGGGGAGCCGATGGCTGGGACGTTGCGCAGCATGACCGGGTTCGGGCAGGCCGGCGGGGAGCTTTCGCAGCGCCTGCGCGCCGAGGTGCGGCTCACCTCGGTCAACTCTCGCTTCCTGGAGGTCGCCCTGCGCACGCACCCCCGGGTCGAGACCGCGGAGCTTGAGGCGGCGGTTCGCCCGGTGCTGGCGGCGGGTCTGGCCCGCGGGCGCGTGCAGGTCACCGTCGACCTCGCCCTCCTGGCCCGCGCTTCCGCCGGCCTCGTGCTGCACTGGGAGGTCGCCGAGTCGCTGCTCGCGGCCCTGGCGCAGCGCCCCGCCGGGATCGAGCTTGCGCCGCTCGAGCTGCGCGACCTGCTGGCGCTCCCGGGTTTCGCCGAGGGGGGCGGGGAGCTGGCCCTGACTCCCGAGGAACAGCAGGCCCTCCTCGCGCTCGTCGGCCAGGCCCGCGACGGCCTGGTGGCGGTGCGGGAGCGCGAGGCGGCGGCGCTGCTGCCGCAGGTGGTCGGAGAGATCGCGCTGCTGGCGAAGTTCCGGAGCTGGCTCGCCGAGGTCAACGACCAGGTGCGGACCAGCCTGATGGCGCGCCTCTCGGACCGGCTGGCGACGCTGCTGGACGGCGCCGAGGTCAGCCAGGACCGGCTGCTGCAGGAGGCGGCGGTCGCGGCGGACCGCGCCGACGTGGCCGAGGAAGTGCAGCGCCTCGCGGCGCACCTCGACCACTTCGAGCGCCTGCTGGCGCAGGGCGGGCCGGTCGGCAAGAAGATCGACTTCCTCCTCCAGGAGCTGCTGCGCGAGGTCAACACCGCGGGGTCGAAGTGCCGCGAGGCGGGGATGGGCGAGCGTGTCGTCGAGGCCAAGGCGGCGCTCGAAAAGCTGCGCGAGCAGTGCGCGAACCTGGAGTGAGAAGCGTGGCCGGTGGCCGGTGGCCGGTGGCCGGTGCGGGCCCCGCGGAGTGGACGGCGCGGCGCTACCTCTGGCTGCTGCTGGCGTTCGTGCTGGCGCACGCGGTGCTGGCGATGATCGTTCCGGTGTCGGGCGACGAGGCGTACTACTGGGACTGCTCCCGCCACCCCGCCTGGGCGACGTACGACCAGCCCCCCCTTATGATGCTCGCGCCGATCCCGTTCCGGGCGGTGTTCGGCGAGACCGCCCTCGGTGTGCGCGGCCCGGCGATCGTGGCGGCGTTCCTGATCGGCGCGTTCCTGCTGCCGCTGGCGCGGCGCCTGGGAGGCGGGCCGCGCGAGGCGGCCTGGGCGTACCTGCTCCTGCACGCCACGCCCCTGTTCTTCTTCGGCTCCTTCTACGCTTCGACCGACATCGGCATGATGGCGGGCTACCTCGGCGCGGCGTGGGCGGCCGTGGCGATCGCACAGGGGGAGAGGCGCGCGTGGTGGGGGTTCGGCGTGGCCGTCGCGCTCGGCTTCCTCGCCAAGTTCCCCGCGGTGCTGGTCCTGCCGGTCCTGATCCCGGTCCTGGCCAGCCGCAAGGCCAGGGTGCACCTGCGCACGCCGGTGCCGTACCTCGCGGGCGCGCTGTCGGCGGCGCTCACGGCGCCGGTGTGGATCTGGGGCGCGCGGCACGACTGGGTGAACATCACCTTCCAGCTCCAGCAGCGCCACGACCGCGGCCCGCTCACCGCCGTCTACCTGCTCGAGTTCCTGGCGTTCGTGGCCTTGCTGACGTCGCCGCCGCTGTCCGCCGCGATGGCGGCGGCGTGGTGGCGCGCCTGGCGGCGCCGCGACCCCGCCTGGAACGCCGTGCTCGTCGGGGCGGCGTCGCCGTTCGCGTTCTTCGGGTACGTCTCCTTGCGCGAGGACATCTCGCCGCACTGGGCCGGTCCCGGGATCGTGCTCGCCGCCCTCGTGCTCGCGCTCGCATCGCCTCGCCCGCGCCGGCTGCTGCGGTGGGGCGCCGCGTTCGGCGTCGCCGTCTCGCTGGCGGCGGTCGCACTCGTGCTCTTCGCCACGACCGCCCTCGACGTGCGGTGGCCGCTCGTGGGGCGGCTGCGCGGCACGGTCGCCGACAAGCTGGCCGCCGCCGTCGCCAACCGGGAGATCATGGCCGAGATCGAGCGCCGGTTGCAGTCGCGGGAGATGATGGCCTCCGAGAGCTACACCGACGTCCACCTGTACGCGTACCTTTCGAAGGGGCGGATCCCGACGCGGCTCGCCAGGGTGCACGGCGGCCTCCACGGTCTCGCGTCGCTCTACTGGTACCCGCCCGAGCAGCTGCGAGGCAGGGACTTCCTCTTCGTCACCGAACGCACCGGCCTCGAGGCGCCGCTCGCGACGGTCTTCGAGTCGGTGACGGAAGAGCCGCCGTTCGTCGTCGAGCACGACGGCCGCGCCGTGCGGACGGTCCACTTCCTCCGCTGCCGCGACCTGCTGCGGCCGGAGGGCGTCTTCACCCGGCTGCCGGCGCTCGCACCCCCCGGTTGAGCAAGGTCGTGACTTGTTCGCAGGTGTGGGGCTCGCGCGCCGCGCGAGCGGTTTTCTGACGCCGGGAGAGCGGGTCGACGCATTCAAGAGACGACGGCCGCGCGCCCGGCGGTCGCGCCCCGCACCTTCCCCGATCTTCTCGGGAAGTCTCCGTCAGCTCGGCTGGACGGCGCCGCGGGGCAACTGCCGCATCGGTGTCGGTGTCGGTCGGGGCGGCTCGATGACCCCCACGATCTGCCGGCGTCCGATCGCGAACCCCTTGTCGACCCGGCCGCGCGTGTGCATCTTCTCGCCGACCCTGGGGAGGGGGCCGGTCGTGGACACGGCGATGGTGCCGGTCCCGTCGTCGAGGATGTAGCACTTGAGCCGCGGCAGGTCGATGCGTTCCTTGACCGTGCCCCAGACCGTGACGGTCTTGCCGTCGTACCGGCTCGTGTCCTTGACGATGGAGCCGATGTTCGTGGCCGTGAGGCGGTAGCAGGACGCCGAGGCGAGAGCGCCGGTCACCATGAGAAGAAGCGCCAACGCCCGAGCTCCCCGGATCGGATCATCCGCCATCGGTCTCTCCCTGCCGGCGGTTGGGCGTCGCCTCGCCCCTTCGCCGCGGGCGCGTCTCATCCGAGCTGCCCCGGCGCCCCGCGACGCGTGTCGGCACGCCACATTGTAGTGCAGAGTCGTGCCGAACCCGTCGCGGCCGAGGGCCTGCCTTGCGCTACAATGCACGGCTTGACGGAGGTTTGCGATGCGAGACGCCGAGATTCGCGAGCTGCCTGGGCTGGTCGGAGAGCGGGTGAGGGTGTCCGGTTGGCTCTACAACGCCCGCTCCTCGGGCAAACTGCGCTTCCTCGTCGTCCGCGACGGCTCCGGCTACCTCCAGTCGGTGGTGTTCAAGCCCGCCGTGGACGAGCGGGTGTGGGATGAAGCCGGGCGGGTGACGCAGGAGTCGTCCCTCCAGGTCGCCGGCACGGTCAAGGAGGAGACGCGGGCCCCCGGCGGCGTCGAGCTTCAGGTCGAGCAGATCTCGGTCGTCCAGCCCTGCCCGGACTACCCGATCACCCCCAAGGAGCACGGCCCCGACTTCCTGCTCAACCACCGCCACCTCTGGCTGCGCTCCAAGCGCCAGCACGCCATCATGCGGGTGCGCAACGAGCTGACGTTCGGCATCCGCGATTTCTTCTACACCCGGCACTACGTCAACATCGACTCGCCGATCCTCACCCCGGCCGCGTGCGAAGGGACCTCGACCCTGTTCGAGACCGACTACTTCGGCGAGAAGGCGTACCTCTCGCAGTCGGGTCAGCTCTACCTCGAGCCGGCGGCGGCGGCGCACGGCAAGGTGTACTGCTTCGGGCCGACGTTCCGCGCCGAGAAGTCCAAGACCCGCCGGCACCTGACGGAGTTCTGGATGGTGGAGCCCGAGGTCGCCTGGATGCGCTTCGACGGGCTGCTCGAGCTCGCCGAGGAGTTCGTCTCGACGCTCGTCGCGCGCGTCCTCGACCGCTGCAAACAGGAACTCGAGTGGCTCGAGCGCGACGTCGCCAGGCTCGAGCCCGCGGCCGCGCGGCCGTACCCCCGCATCGACTACGGCGACGCGGTCGAGAAGCTCCGCGGCAAGGGCTTCGACGTCACGTTCGGCGACGACTTCGGCGGCGACGAGGAAACGGCGCTCGCGGACGAATCCGGCAAGCCGATCATGATCACGCGCTACCCGGCTGCGATCAAGGCGTTCTACATGGAGCCGGACCCGAACGACCCGGCGCGGGCCCTCGCCGTGGACATGATCGCGCCCGACGGGTACGGCGAGATCATCGGCGGCAGCGAGCGCATCTCCTCGCCGGAGAAGCTCGAACAGCGCATCGCCGAGCACAACCTGCCGCTGGCGGCGTTCCAGTGGTACCTCGACGTGCGCAAGTACGGCGGGTTTCCGCACTCCGGGTTCGGGATGGGGATCGAGCGGGTGGTGACCTGGCTGTGCGGGTTGCAGCACCTCCGGGAGGCGATACCGTACCCGCGCATGATCAACCGTCTCTACCCCTAGGCGCCGCCGATAGCGGACCATCCGCGGCGTTGCCCTTCGGCGGCTCGCGTGCTCATGTGGCCTCCGGCCACACTCCGCCGCGTCCGCCTCGGGCGCCTTGCGGCTGGCCCACTCTCGGCGGCGCGGCTACACGCCCCAAGCCTGGAGGCCCTGCCTGTCGGCGTCGTTGGTTCTAATGTGGGGCGCGCCCGCCGGGCGCGCTTCTTTGTCTCCGAGGGAGGTGCTTATGGCTGCGCGGCCTGCGGCCGGCGCAGCCGGCACGGACCACGTCTCTGCTTTGGCCGAGCCCCGAGCCCCGACCCCCGGTATCACGCGGCGGCGCGGGCGGGTGCGATCTCGCGGAGGGCCGTCACGAACGCGGCCATCTCGGCGGGGGTGCCGACCGAGACCCGCAGCCACGTCGGCATCGAGGGGAACTTCCTTCCGACCAAAATCTTGCGGGCTGCGAACGAGGCGATGGTCGGCGCCACGTCGCGCCCCAGGTCGATCATGACGAAGTTCGCTTCGGACGCGATGACCCGGCGGCCGTCGGCGGTCAGTTGTCCCGTGAGCCACTTCCGCGTGTCGTTGAGGCGTCGCTTCATGCGCGGGACTAGGTCGGGCTCCGCGAGGCTCGCGAGCGCCGCGGCGAGCACCGCGGCGTTGGTGTTGGAGAACGAGGCGAAGCGGTTGAGCGCCTCGACCTTGTCCTTGGCGGCGACCGCGTAGCCGAGCCGCATGCCGGCCATGCCGTAGATCTTCGAGAAGGTGCGAACCACGATCAGGTTCGGGTGGGCGGCGAGCAGCTCGGTCCCGCTGCGGTACGCCGGGTGCTCGACGAAGTGGTGGTAGGCCTCGTCGAGGAGCACGGTGACCCAGGCCGGGACGCGCGCGAGGAACGCCGCCAGCTCCTCGCCCGTCACCACGGTGCCGGTGGGGTTGTTCGGGTTGCAGACGTAGACGAGTCCGGTCGCGGCGTCGCAGGCGGCCGCCATGCGCGGGAGATCGTGCCGGAACGCGGCGTCGAGCGGGACCTTGACCGGAATCGCGCGAGTGACCCGGTTGTAGGCGAGAACGGCTTCGAACGTAGGCTCGGCGACGACGACCTTCTTGCCGGGGTCGAGGAACGCGCCGTCGGCCATGCGCAGGATCTCGCTCGAGCCGCAGCCGAGCTGGATCTGCTCGGGCGCGACGCCGTGCAAGCGCGCGAGGGCTTGGCGCACCTCGTCCTCCGAGCCATCCGGGTAGCGCCCGGCCGCCGCCTGCGAGCGCGTCATCGCCTCGCGCGCCGCACGCGACGGGCCGTACGGGTTCTCGTTCGAGTTGAGCTGGATCGAATCGGCCTGCTGGCCGAGTGCGATGCTCGCGTCGGCCGTGCCCGGCGCCAGCCCTCGCTGCAGGACCGCCGCCCCGGCAGCGGCGCCGAGCGCCGCGCCGAACCCTCTCCGCGTCATCCGAGTTGCGTCCATGAACCCCTCCCCCTGCCGGAAGCGTTGCGCCGAGTGTACGGCGCCGGGGTCACGTCGCCAAGCGTCTTCCCCGCCCGCTGGAACCCGGCGCGAGCGCCGCGTGGTGTGCGGCGAACGGAGCCTCGCGGCTGGGCCGGAGGGGGCACGGCACGTCGCAGGGCGCGTCCCGGCGCCCCCTCAGTTGACCGCCTGGGGCGCGATGAGGGAGAACTGAGCGATCGCGACGTCGAACCGGTCGCCGCCCTCTGCCCGCATCAGGTAGCTGCCGCGCATCGTCCCGAACGGCGTCGGCAGGGGGCAGAAGCTCGTGTACTCGAACGAGACGCCCGGTCGCAGAACGGGGGTCTCGCCGACGACGCCGGCACCATCCACCTCCTCGACGCGGCCGTTGCCGTCGGTGATGGTCCAGTGCCGGCGGAGGAGTTGGACCACCCCATCGCCGTGGTTGGTGATGCGGATGCGGTAGGAGAAGAGGTAGGCGCCGCGCTCCGGCGCGCTGGCCTCCGGCAGGTACGAGGGCCTCACCAGGACGCGGATCCCCATCGTCGTCGTGTCGCTCATCACGAGCAAGAATGCCGGTGACCGGCGCCCGATTCCCGCCGCCGCCCCGCGCAGGTGAAGCCGGGAATCATTCTCCTCAGGCGCGATGTTAGAATCACCGCTCGTGAAGAAGGCCGCGCGTCCCGCGCGCGCGCCGAAGTCGGTCAAGGTCGGAATGATCGGGCTCGGGTGCGCCAAGAACCTGGTGGACGGAGAGGTCATGCTCGGCCATCTGACGGAGCACGGCGCCGAGATCGTCACCGACATCGACTCCGCCGAGGTCGTGATCGTCAACACGTGCGGGTTCGTCGAGGACGCGAAGCGGGAGTCGATCGACGCGATCCTCGAGGTAGCTGGGCGCAAGGGGGACGGCACGTTGCGCCGCCTGGTGGTCGCCGGGTGCATGGCGCAGCGCTACGCCCGGGAGCTGGCGGCGGAGGTCCCCGAAATCGACGCGTTCGTCGGCCTGGACGAGCTCGAACGCGCGCCGGAGGCGGCGCTCGGCCGTCTCGGCCGCCACTTGCCGGACCAGCGCGGCGCGCTCAAGCTCTACGACCACACCGCGCCGCGGCTGCTCGCTACCGGCGGCGTCTTCACCTACCTCAAGGTCGCCGAGGGGTGCGACAACCCGTGTACGTTCTGCCACATCCCGGCGATGCGCGGCGCCTTCCGCTCGCGCCCGCTCGCCTCGCTCGTGGCCGAGGCCCGCCGCCTCGAAGAGGCCGGCGTCCGCGAACTGGTGCTCATCGCCCAGGACACGACGCGCTACGGCGAGGACCTCGGGATGGGACGCACCGGGCTGCGCCGCCTGCTCGAGGCGCTGCTCGCGGGGACCTCGCTGCCGTGGCTGCGCTTCATGTACGCGTACCCCGCCACGCTCGACCCCGGCATCTTCCCGCTGATGGCGCGCGAGAGCCGCCTCGCGCCCTACCTCGACATCCCGTTGCAGCACGCCGCCCGTCCCGTCCTCAAGCTCATGAAACGGGGCGGCGACGCGCGCCGCTACCGGGAGCTGATCGCGAAAGCGCGCGAGAAGGTGCCGGGCCTCGCGGTCCGCACGACGTTCATCGTTGGGTTCCCGGGCGAGGGCGAGGCGGAGTTCGCCGAGCTGCAGGCGTTCGTGGACGAGATCCGCTTCGACCACGTCGGGGTGTTCGCCTACTCGTTCCAGGAGGAGAACCCCGGCGCCGCGCTCGGCGACCCGGTGCCGCCGCGGACGAAGGAGCGGCGCCGGCGCACGCTCATGAAGCAGCAGGAGCGCATCAGCCGCGACCACAACCGCGCGTTCAGGGGGCGGGAGCTGACGGCGATCGTGGAGGGCGCCAGCAGCGAGTCGCAGTACCTCCTGGAAGGGCGGCTGCTGCGCCAGGCTCCGGAGGTGGACGGCCGGCTTCTGTTCTCGGACGGCACCGCCCGGGCAGGCGACATCGTCCGCGTCCGGATCACGAACGCCTACGCGTTCGACCTCGTCGGCGAGATCCGGGAGGTGCTGCAAGCGGCCCCGGCGCGCCGCCTCCCGTTGCTGCCCTCGCGGCTGCCCGCGCTGGCGGCGGCGCGGTAAACCGATGGACGTCCTCCGCGACCCGACGCCGTCCTCCGACCTCCCGCACGGGGGGGTCGTGACGATCGGCAACTTCGACGGCGTCCACATCGGCCACCGGATGCTGCTCGCCGGGGCGGTGGAGCGCGCGCGCTCCCTCGGGGCGCCGGCGGTGGCTCTGACGTTCGAACCGCACCCCGAGAAGGTGCTGCGGCCGAACTCGGGCCTGAGACTCGTCACGACGCGGGCGCAGAAGCTGCAGTTGCTCGACCGGATGGGCATCGACACGCTGGTGGAGATCGGCTTCGACCGGCGTTTCGCGGCGATCACGGCTCCGGAGTTCGCCCGCGAGTTCCTCTTCCGCCGCCTCGCGCCCGCCGAGGTGCGCCTCGGGACCAACTTCCGCTTCGGCGCCGGCCGGCTCGGGGACGTCAACTTCCTCTCCGCGATCGGGCACGAGATGGGGTTTGCCGTGGTCGGCGTCGAACCGCTCGAGGAGGGCGGCGAGGTCGTCTCGTCCACGCGGGTGCGCCGCGAGATCGCCCGCGGCCACGTCGACGAAGCGTGGCGGCTCCTGGCGCGCCCGTTCTACGTGGACGGCCGCGTGTACCGGGGCAAGCGCTTCGGCCGCCAGCTCGGGTTCCCGACGATCAACGTCAACGTCGAGAACGAGCTGTTGCCCGCCCACGGGGTGTACGTGACCGTCCTCCATATCCCCTCCTACTCGCGGGTGTTTGCCTCGGTGACGAACATCGGCGTGCGGCCGACGGTCTACGAGAACTCGCAGGTGACCGTCGAGTGCCATGTGCTGAACTTCACCGGCGACGTCTACGACGAGCCGGTGCGCCTCTCGTTCCTCCGCCGCGTGCGCGACGAGAAGGTGTTCGGCTCGAGCATGGAGCTGGTGGCGCAGATCAGACGCGACGTGCAGACGGCCGAGCTCTACTTCGCCCAGGCCGGCCTCCCCGCGGACGAGCTGGTGCGGCGGTGAGCCCGGCCCTGCTCGCCCCCATCGCCGCGGCGGCCGCGATGCTGGCCGGGGCGTGGGGCGCGTTGTGGCTCGACCGCCACCGTTGGGACGCGCTCGCGTGGCTCGGGGCGACCGCCGTGTGGAGCTTCGCGGCGCCGGCGCTGCCGGCGCTGGCGGGGGCGCCGGTGACACGCCTGCTGCAGGACCCGGAGCGGGCGGCGGCGTTTCCGGAGGCGTGGCTGGGCGCGCCGTGGCTCATCCTCGCGCTGGTCCTCGTCGCGGCGGTCTTGCCGACGGTTGCGGCGGCGCGGTCGCGCGTGGTCGAGGGGCCGGCCGACGGCGCGGTGTTCGGGTGTGTCGCGGGCGTCGGCCTGGCCGCCGGGGCGACGTGCCTCGTGCTCGCGCGCGCGCCGTGGCGCCCGGACGGCGCCGCCCTCGTCTTCGTGACCATGCTGCACGCCGCCGCCGGGACCGCGTTGGGCGCCGGGGTCGGGTTGGCCAAGCTCGCATCGCGCCGCGCCCTGCGCCTGCCGGTCGCGCTCGGAGCGGCGGCCGCCGCCGGCGCGCTCGTCGCCGCGCTCGCGCTCGCCGCGCTCTCGTGCTGGCGGGCGTGGGGCCAGACCAACGTCGCGTGCAACCTGGGGCTCGCCGCGACGGCCGCGGCTGCGCTGGCCTCGGTCGTCGCCGCGGGCCTGGCGTACGAGCGGCGGGTGCTGTCCGACCAGCTCCGGGACGAGGTCGAACTGGGGGTCCTGCCTGCCTGGGTGGTCGACGTGCTCCCCAGTTACCGCCGCCGCATCCGCTCGGACTGGTGGCCGCGGCGGGACGAACGGCGGGAGATCCTGGACCTGCTGGTGACGCTGGCGTTCCGCAAGCACCAGCTCAGCACGCTCCCTGACGACCGCCTGCGGCTGTACGGCCTCGAGGTCGGCCGCCTGCGCCAGCGGGCGCGGGCGTTGCTGGCGCTGGCGCCCGAAGCGTCCGCCGCAACCGGCCGCAGGGAGTAGGAACGGCGCGAGCGGGGGTGGAGCCGTGTGCTATCGTTCGGGCCAAGCCGTGGCTGGAGCGGAAGTTGCCCAGCGTCGGGCCGGGGGAGGCAGGAAGTGAACAACCGGGGGATTCACGTGTTCACGTCGGAGTCGGTGACGGAGGGTCACCCCGACAAGGTGTGCGATCAGATCTCGGACGCCGTGCTCGACGAGGTGCTCCGGCAGGACATCGAGCGCGACACCGTGGGTCAGGGCCGCGTGGCGTGCGAGAGCTTCATCACGGTCGGGCTCGTCATCGTCGGCGGTGAGATCACGACCGACGGCTGGGTGGACGTGCAGGACCTCGTCCGCGACCTGATCCGCCGCATCGGGTACACCGACGCCAAGTACGGGTTCAACCACGCGACGTGCGGCATCCTCAACGCGATCGGCCGGCAGTCGGGGGACATCGCGCAGGGCGTGGACACCGGCGGTGCCGGCGACCAGGGGTTGATGATCGGCTACGCCTGCGACGAGACCGCCGAGCTGATGCCGATGCCGATCACGCTGGCTCACAAACTCACGCGGCGCCTCGCCGAGGTGCGCCGCAAGGGCGTTTTGCCGTACCTGGGGCCAGACGGCAAGTCGCAGGTGACGGTCGAGTACCGCGACGGCAAGCCGCACCGCATCGACACCGTCGTGATCTCCTCGCAGCACACCGAGGAGATCCTCAACCGCAAGGGCGACTGCATCACCGGCGCGGCGCGCGACGAGATCATCGAGAAGGTCGGCCTCGCGGTGCTGCCGAAGAAGCTCGTGGACCCAAAGACCCGCTTCCTCGTCAACCCGACGGGGAAGTTCGTTATCGGCGGACCGCAGTCCGATACCGGGATGACCGGCCGCAAGATCATCGTGGACACGTACGGCGGCTGGGCGCCGCACGGGGGCGGAGCGTTCTCCGGCAAGGACCCGACCAAGGTCGACCGTTCCGCGACCTACATGGCGCGCCACATCGCCAAGAACATCGTGGGCGCCAAGCTCGCGCACGAGGCGCTGGTGCAGCTCGCGTACGCGATCGGCGTCGCGGAGCCGGTGTCGGTGATGGTGGACACGAACGGCAGCGGGGTGATCTCGGACGAGCGGCTCACCGCCGCGGTGCGCGAGGTGTTCCCTCTCACGCCCCGCGGCATCATCGCCGAGCTCGACCTGCTCCGGCCGATCTACCGCATCACCGCGAGCTACGGGCACTTCGGCCGCTCGGAGCCCGAGTTCAGGTGGGAGAGCCTGCACCACGTGGACGAGCTCAAGGCCGCCGCCGCGAAGCTCGCCTGAGCCTTTCTCCTTGCCCCGCGGGGGGCGATCGAGCGCTGCCCTCCGACCCGCCTGCTGGGCGGTCCGGACCGCCCACCCCCTCGCCAGGCGGGGGTCCCGCAGGTAACGCCTGCCGTTGGGATGGCCGGCGGCCTGCAGCAGCACCTCCGATCCGGGTGCGGGGCCGTCGATCGGCCGACGGCGTGCGTTGCCATCTTGCTCCTGAGGCCGCGGGTACGGCAGGCAAGACAGGCTCCACGCGGTGAAGGAAGGCGGGGCCGTCCGAGGGGCTTAGCCAATCGCGGAGCGGTGCCGTAGACTGGCGGCAGTGATTCGGTTCGGCTATGTCCTCCGGGTCGTGGCAGCGGCAGGCGCCGCAGCCGGCGCCGTGGCTCTGGTTCGCGGCCGTGGCGTGCCGGGAGAGGCCCAGGCGGCGGCCGTCGCCCGCGCCGCAATGGAACGCCTCGGCTACGCCCCGTTGGGCGTGCCGTCCGCGACCTTCGAGGGGGACCAGGAGCTGGCGTGGGCGCTCGAACGGGCGCGCCCCGGGCCGGCCGGGGCCGGCCTCGCGCGCGGCGAGGGCGGCGCCGTGCGCTGGCGCCTGGTGTTCCCGGGCGGAGGCGAGGCGCAGGTGACCGCGGGCGGCGTGGTCTGGTCGCTGCGGCGCCCCGTCCCCGAGGCGCCCGGACCCGACCTTTTCCCATCGCTCGCAACGCCGCGCGTGGAGGCGGCCGTCGCACAGGCGGTGCCCGACCCCTCGAGCTGGCGGCTCGTGCGCGCGCAGAGCTGGCGGGAGGGCGGGCACACCTGGGAGCGGGCGTGGTTCGTCGGCGGCAGCGGGCCGCTGCCCCCCGGATGGCGGCGCGAGCTGGAACTGGAGATTGCCGGCTCGTCGGTCGTCTCGTGGCGGCGTTTCGTGCACCCCCTGGGGATCGACCTCGGGGTGGTGACCGGGCGGATGGCCGAGCTGCGCCTGCTGCGACGGCCGGCGCTGCTCGGTCTGGCGATCGTGGTGATCGGGGTCCTGATCGCCGGCGCCGAGGCGGTCGCCTATCGCGAGTCGACCGCCCTTGCGCGCGGCCTCGCGTACGGCGTCGTCGTCGCGGTCGCCGGCAGCTTCGCGGCGGACACGCTGGCGGCGGCGCCGGTCCAGGGCGTGGTGCTGGCGGCGGTCGTCGCCCTCTTGCCGGCGTGGACGGCCCTCCCTCCCACGCGCTTGAGCTTCGGCCCCGCGGCCGGGGTGGCGCTCGCGGCGGCGACGCTGGCGGGGCGCACGGTCATCCTCGGTGTGGGCGGCTGGGTGCCGGTGACCTCCCCGGTTCCGTCGGGCACGGGTTGGGAACGCCAGCTGGCCGACGCCTGGTTGCCCGCGCTGGTCGAGGAGCCGTTGCTGCGCGGGGCGCTCCCCGCGTTCGCGGCACCGTTGCTGGGGTGGTGGGGCGCGGCGCTGCTCGCGGCGCCGATCGGGGCGCTGCTCCACCCCGAGCCCGCAGTCCCGCTGCTGGCGTCGATCGGCCTCGAGGTCGTGCTGCAGCTCGGCCTCGCGGTGGTGGCGCGGTTCGCGGGGGTCGGCGGCGCGGTCCTCGCGCGCGGGACGTGCGAGGCTCTGGTGCAACGGGCGGCGTTTCCGGTGGGTGCGGGGTGGGACCGCGTCGCGCTGCTCGGCGTCGCGGTCGGGACGGTGCTTCTGCTATGGCCGCGCCGGCGCGCGTGAGAACGCTGACGGCCGCCGCGGCCGCGATCGCGCTCGCGGCGGCCGCCCTGTGGGTGCCGGCGACGCCTCCGGAGCCGCCGGCGTCGCAACCGCCGGGGGCGGCGGCCGGCCGGGCGGAGGATGAGCTCCCCTCCCTGGGTCTCCCCTGGGGCAAGGTGCGGGGTTGGGAGCGCGTGAACGACGGCTGGACGCTGACCTGGCAGCCCGCGCACGGGATGTGGCTCGTCCGTGCCTGGGTGCCGGATGGACCGGGCGAGCTGCGCTGGCGGATCGAAGCGGCGTCGTGGCTTCCCGGGGTCAGGCTCTCCCGGCGCGCCGCGAGCGCCCTGACCGGCCGCGAGGACGGCGTGGCGCAGGGCCGAGAGCACCTCGGCCGCCGCGACTGGCTGCTGACCGACGCGCGGGTCCTCGGTGCGCTGCCGGCCGGCGGCGATCTCCCGGCCAACCCCCGGCGCAGGTACCAGGCTGCGGGGGCCGTGCTCGCCGGCCTCCTGCTCGCGGGGGCGGCCGCGCGCCACCTGGTGCCGGGCGTGCCCAGCCGCGTCTGGCGGCAGGCGGTGGGCTGGTCGGCGCTGGCCCTCGTGCCGCTGCTGCCGCAACTCTCGGCGCTGGCGCAACCGGCGTTCCAGGCCGGCGTACGGCCGTGGGTGGGCGAGCTGGCTTTCGGAGCGGCGGCGACCCTCCTCCTCGGGACGCTCGCGTTCGCCGCGCAGCGCCTCCCGGCGGTCGCGGGCCGGCCCGCGGCCGCCTGGCTTGCCGTCGGGCTCGCCGCCGGCGTCGTCGCCGGACGGTCGCAGCCCGCGCCGTGGTTGCTCGGCGTCGCCGGGTTGCCGCTCCGGCTCCCAGCGCTGGCGGCGCTCGCGGTGCTGCTCGGGTGGCTGATGGGCCTCGCCGCGGACGGCCTGCGCGAGCTGGCAAGGCCCGCCGGGCGGGCGCGCCCACTGGTGCTTGCCCTGCTGGGCGTGGCGGCGGTCGCGTTTTCCGGCCCCTGGCTTGGGGTCGCGCTGGCGGTGGTGGCGGCGGCGGCCGTCGAGCGCGGCTCGGGGACGGGGGTGGCGGTGGCCGGGGTGTGGGGGTGGGTGTTCGGCAGCGTCTGGGCGCTCGCCGAGTGGGAGCCGGCCCTGCGCGATGCCCTGGTGCTGCTCCTTGTCGGAGTCGGGACGGTTGCCGCGGTCGGCCTGGCCCGCCGGACGACCGGCATCTCTTCGCCAACCGCCGCGAACCGTTGAAGTTGGTCTTCCGGCCTTGCCCCGGAGCTTTAGGGGCTAGAATCCCCGGGTGCGGATGGCGTGGTTCCTGGCGGTGCGGTTGCTGCGGCGGCGGGGGACCTCGCTGCTGCGGACGAGCGCGCTCGCCGCGCTGGTTGCCGTGGCGTTGGGCACCGCGTCGCTCGTCGTGGTGCTGGCGCTGATGAGCGGCTACACCGCCGCCCTCCGCGGCGGCGTCCTGGCCGCCGGGGGGCACCTGGTCGCGCTGCTGCCGCCCGGCGTGTCGGCCGAGGCGAGCGCCGCCGCCGCGGCGCGGGTCGCGCGGGTCCCGGGCGTGGTCCGGGTGGGTCCGGTCGTCTACCTCCCCGGGATGCTCTTCCTGCCCAGCGGCGGCGCCGAGCTCGTGAGCGTCCGGGCGAGCGACGCCCCGCCGCCGTTCGTCTCTCTCGGCGGGGACGGCGCCGCCGGCCCGCTCGCGGTCGCGGTCGGAAGCGGCGTCGCGCGCAAGCTCGCGGTGCGAAAGGGCGACGTGCTCTCGCTCCAGGTCGTCACGTCGGGGATGCCCCGCGGCGTGCCGGTCGTCGTGGGGCAGGTGTTCGACACCGGTTTCGCGGAGCTCGACGAGCGCTTCGTGATGACGAGCCTCGAAGGCCTCAGGCGGCGGGTGCCGGGGCTTCCGAACGGGGGCCTGGAGGTGTGGGTCGCCGATCCGGACCGCGCCGCGGCGCTGCGCGACCGCGTCGAGCAGGCGTGCGGAAACGGGGCGATCGTGACGACGTGGCAGGAGAGCAACCGCAACCTGTTCGCGGCCCTCCGCTGGCAGAAGATCTCCCTCGGCCTCGTCCTTTCGCTCGTGCTCGGGGTTGGCGCGTTCGAAGTCGCCTCCGCGCTGGTCGTGCTGGTCACGGAGAAGCGGCGCGAGTTCGGCGTGCTTCTCGCGCTCGGAGCGCCTCCGCGGTTGGTGCGGCGCACGCTGCTGTTGGCGGGCGGCGTCCTGGGCGGGGCCGGCGTCGTGGCCGGCCTGGCGGCGGGGATCGTCATCGCGTTCGTGCTGACGGCGCTCGGCGTCCCCCACTTCCCTCCCGACATCGCCAGCATCTACATGGTGAACACCATCCCCATGCGGTTGCTCCCCGGCGACCTCGCCGCGGTGCTCGGGCTCTCGCTGCTCGAGGTCCTCTCGGCCGCACTCCTGCCCGCGGCGCGGACCTCCCGGCGTGAACCGGTCGAGGTGTTGCGGTGGGTCTGAGCGACAGGGCCATCTGGGAGGTGCAGTGGCACCCCGGCGGCGGCGGCCGGTTCCGGCGCCTGGTGCTGACGCGGCGTGGGCTGCGCCGCGGGCTCGTCGGGCTGGGGCTGCTCGGCATCCTCGGGCTCGGCATCGTCGGGGCGCTTCCGCTCGGGCTGAAAGGTCTCTTCTCCTCGTTCACGGTCGACGCAGCCAGGCGGGAGAACGTGGCGCTGAAGGCGCGCCAGGACGCGTTGCGCGAGCGCTCGCTCGCTCTCGCGGGGCGCGTGTACGCACAGCTCGAGCGCGGACGCCGCCTGGCGTGGGCGGTCGGGCTTTCGGAGGGGGCGTGGCGAGCGCCGTGCCCGGCGCCGCCGGTCGTGGGCGCGCCCGATGACACGGCCGCCGCGTGGCTGTCGCGTCAGAGCGACCGCCTGGAGACGCTCGGGAACGAGCTGGCGGGGGCGGGCCCCGGCTCGCTGCGCTGCCCGCTCGCCGCGATGCCCACCGGGCCGCCGATCAACGAGTCGCACGCGGTCGCGGTGGCGCTGTACGGGTGGCGCCTGTCGCCGTTCACGGGGAAGACGGAGGCGCACTACGGCACCACCTTGGCGGCGCCCGAGGGTGAGCCGGTGCTGACGGCCGGCGCCGGCCGCGTGCTGTTCGCCGGGGTCGTCCGGGAGCGCGCGACCAACGACTGGACGCGCATGGGCAACGTCGTCGTGATCGACCACGGCGGGGACGTCGTGACGGTGTTCGGCCACCTTCGCGACATCGCCGTCAAGCGCGGCCAGAGCGTGGCCCGCGGCGACCGGCTCGGGACGGTGGGGCAGACCGGCTGGACGCGGGTGCCGGCTCTGTACTACGAGCTGCGCTGGCCCACGGACGGCGGGAGCCGCCCGATCGACCCCGGCCTGGTGACGTTGTCGCTGCCCGTCGAGGACCTCGACGCCCGCCTCGTCGATCCTTCCGCCGGCCTCCCTGCCGACTACCCGGCGCTGCAGCGGCTCCCGGCCGCAGGCGCCGCGCATCCCATGCGACGCCGCCCGGTCCGCGACGATCCAGGGCGCAGCCATCGCACGCCGCGATGAGACTCGTCGCGGGAGCCGTGTTGCCGGCCTTCCAGCGCGGTGATAGGCTTCACGAACGGCGCGCCCGCGCCGGGAGGCCTGGATGCCCGAGACACGCCTGAAGCGAACACCCCTGTACGAATGCCACCTCGAGGCGAAGGCTCGCATCGTGCCGTTCGCGGGGTACGAGATGCCGGTGCAGTACGCGGGGGTCCTCGAGGAGCACCGCGCCGTACGCGCCGGTGTCGGGCTCTTCGACGTGTCGCACATGGGTGAGATCGAGGTGACGGGGCGGCGGGCGCTGGACTTCGTGCAGTACGTGACCTGCAACGACGCCTCCAAGCTCACGGTGGGGCGGGCGCAGTACGCCGGCCTGATGACGCCGCGAGGCACGTTCGTGGACGACCTTCTCGTCCACAAGATGGCGGACGACCGCTACTTCCTGGTCGTCAACGCGGCCAACAAGGACAAGGACTACGCGTACCTGTGCGCCCAGTGCGTCGGCTTCGACGGGGTCGACGTGCGGGACCGCTCGGACGAGTACGCGCAGATCGCGGTGCAGGGTCCGAAGGCGTTGCCGACGCTGCAGAAGCTCACGCCGGTCGAACTCGGAGAGATCAAGTATTACCGCTTCGTCGAGGGGACCGTGGATGGCGCCGCGGCGATCGTCGCCCGCACGGGGTACACCGGGGAGGACGGCTTCGAGGTTTACGTGGCGCCGGAGGATGCGCCGCGCCTGTGGCGGGCGCTGCTCGCCGCCGGGCGTGAGTTCGGCATCGTCCCCGCCGGCCTCGGAGCCCGCGACACGCTCCGGTTCGAAGCGTGCATGCCTCTGTACGGGAACGATATCGACGATACGACCACGCCGTACGAGGCGGGTCTCGGCTGGATCGTCAAGCTCGACAAGGGCGGTTTCCTGGGGCGCGAGGCGCTGCTGCGGCAGCAGGGGGACGGCGTCCGCCGCAAACTCGTGGGGTTCGAGATGACCGGCCGCGGCATCGCCCGCCACGGGTATCCGATCTGGGCCGGCGGCAAGGAGGTCGGCGCGGTCACTTCGGGGACGCACGCGCCGACGCTGGGCAAGGCGCTCGGCATGGGGTACGTGCCGGTCGCGCTCTCCGCGGTCGGCTCGGAGTTCGAGGTCGAGATCAGGGAGCAGAAGGTCGCGGCGCGGGTGGTGGAGATGCCGTTCTACCGCCGGGCGCGCTGAGGGATTGAGGGGGGCAGGCCATGGCACAACCGAACGATCGCCTCTACACGAAGACGCACGAATGGATCATCCTGGCCGGCGGCGAGGCAACCGCCGGGATCACCCAGTACGCGCAGGAGCAGCTCGGTGACGTCGTCTTCGTCGAGCTCCCGGCGCCCGGAAAGAAGGTCGAGAAGGGCGCCGCCCTCGGCAACATCGAGTCGGTCAAGGCGGTGTCGGAGGTGTTCGCGCCGATGGCGGGCGAGGTGTCGGCGACGAACGGCGAGCTCGAGACCCATCCCGAGCTGGTCAACCAGGATCCGTACGGACAGGGGTGGCTGGTGCGCTTGACGGTAGCGCCGGGGGCCGCCGACGGCCTGATGGACGCCGCGGCGTACGAGAAGTTCCTCGCCGAGGAAGGCGCGCACTGATGCACCGCTACCAGGCGGGGCAGGGCGACCGCCGGGCCATGCTCGATGCGGTCGGCTGCGCCTCCGTGGACGAGTTGTTCGCTTCGATTCCGGCCGAGGTCCGCTGCGGCGCGCTCGACCTCCCTCCGGCCCGGAGCGAGGAAGAGGTCCGGCGCGAGTTCTGGGCGTACGCCGCGGCCAACGCGGCGCCGGAGTGCTTCGCGAGCTTCCTCGGCGCCGGCGTGTACCGCCACGTGACGCCGGCGGTGGCCGACGCCCTTCTGCAGCGGGGCGAGTTCTTCACGGCCTACACGCCGTATCAGCCGGAAGTCAGCCAGGGCACGTTGCAGGCGATCTTCGAGTTCCAGACCTACGTGTGCCAGCTCACCGAGCTGGACGTCGCGAACGCGTCGCTGTACGACGGCGCGACCGCGGTCGTCGAGGCGGTCCTGATGGCGGCGCGCACGCTCCCGAAGCGACGGCGCGTGGTCGTGGCCGGAACGCTCCACCCCGACTGGCGCGCCGTGCTCGAGACGTACTGCGAGCCGATGGGGATCGCGATCGCCGAGGCCCGGTGGGGTGGCGACGGCCGCGTGGACGCCGCCGCGCTCGAGCGCCTCCTCGGCGACGACGTGTGCGCGGTCGTCGTGGCGTCGCCCAACTTCCTCGGCGTGGTCGAGGACCTTCCGGCACTCGGGAAGGCGATCGCGGCCGCGGGCGCGGTCGGGGTGCACGCGGTGGCCGAGGCGACGTCGCTCGGGATGCTCGCCCCCGGCGGCCGCTTCGGCTTCGACGTCGTGTGCGGCGAGCTGCAGGCGTTCGGAATCCCAGCTGCGTTCGGCGGCCCGCTGCTCGGGTTCTTCGCCGCGCGGCAGTCGCACCTGCGGCAGATGCCGGGCCGTCTGGTGGGCGAGACCGCCGACTCGGCCGGGCGCCGAGGCTACGTGCTCACCCTCTCGACCCGCGAGCAGCACATCCGGCGCGCCAAGGCGACCTCGAACATCTGCACCAACCACGGCCTGATGGCGCTCGCCGCGACGATCGTGCTGTCGTTGCTCGGCAAGAAGGGCGTGCGCGAGGTGGCGCTCGCCTCCCACGCCAAGGCCGAGTACGTCAAGGCAGGACTCAGGGCGCAGGGCGCAGGGCGCGGCGCGAGGCTCGCGTTCCCCGACAGCCCGACGTACGACGAATTTCTCGTGCTGCACGGCGACCCGGACGGACTCCTGGCGCGTCTGAAGGCCGAGGGGATCCTGGGCGGGGTGTCGACCACCCGCTTCGGCGCCGCCTGGCCGAAGGGGGTCCTGGTGGCGGTCACCGAGCGCGAAACCCGGGAGGAGTGCGACCGCCTCCTCGACGCGCTCCGGAGGCTGGCATGAGCGAGCGTGACGCCCTGCGCGGGCGCGAAGGGTTGATCTTCGAACGCTCGTCGGCCGGTCGCGTCGGCTACCAGCTCCCGCCTCTCGAGGTGCCGGCGTCCGACCCGGCGGCGACGGTGCCGCCGGGCCTGCTGCGTGGGGAGATCGACGGGCTTCCGGAGGTGAGCGAGGTGGACGTCGTGCGCCACTTCACCCGCCTGTCGAAGTGGAACTACAGCGTGGACGAGGGGCTGTACCCGCTCGGCTCGTGCACGATGAAGTACAACCCCCGCATCAACGAGGAAGTGGTTCGCCTCGCCGGCCTCGCCCAGCTCCATCCCCTGCAGCCCGAGGAGCAGGTGCAGGGCGCGCTCGCCCTGATGTGGCAGCTCGAACAGGCGCTGCTGGCGGTGACGGGGATGGCGCGGGTGACGTTGCAGCCCGCGGCCGGCGCCCACGGCGAGCTGACCGGGATGCTGATGATCCGCAAGGCGCTCGCGGCGAGGGGGGAGCACCGCGGCAAGGTGCTGATCCCCGACTCGGCGCACGGCACCAACCCGGCGTCCGCGGTGTTCGCGGGGTTCGAGACCGTCGAGGTCGCCTCGACGCCGCAGGGCACGCTGGACCTCGCCGCGGTGGCGCGCCACCTCGACGGCGGCGACGTCGCCGCGCTGATGGTCACCGTCCCCAACACCCTCGGCGTCTTCGAGCCCGAGATCGTCAAGGCCGCTGCGATGCTGCACGAGAAGGGCGCGTACCTGTACATGGACGGCGCCAACCTCAACGCCTTCGTCGGAATCGCGCTCCCGGGCAAGATGGGCGCCGACGCCCTGCACATCAACCTGCACAAGACGTTCTCGACGCCGCACGGCGGCGGGGGGCCGGGCGCGGGACCGGTGGCGGTTTCGCCGGCGCTGGTGCCGCACCTGCCGGTGCCGATGGTCGAGCGGGAAGGGGACCGCTACACGCTCGCCTACGACCGCCCGGGGACGATCGGCAAGGTGCGCGGGTTCTACGGCAACTTCGGCATGCTGGTGCGGGCGCTCGCGTACATCCGCTCGCTCGGCCGCGACGGCCTCAAGTCGATGGCCGAAGGCGCCGTGCTCAACGCCAACTACCTCCGCAAGCGGCTCGAGGGCGACTACCACCTGCAGTACGACGGCCCGAGCCTGCACGAGGTCGTGTTCGACGACTCGATCCAGGCCGCCTCGGGCGTGAAGAACGTCGACATCGCCAAGCGCCTGCTCGACTACGGCTTCCACCCCCCGACCATGTCGTTCCCGCTGATCGTGCACGGCGCGCTGATGATCGAGCCCACCGAGAGCGAGGGAATCGACGAGCTCGACGCGTTCGTCGCCGCGATGAAGGCGATCGCGCGGGAGGCGCGGGAGGAGCCGGATCTGGTCAGGGGCGCGCCGTACTCGACGCCGGTGCAGCGGCTCGACGAGGTGAGGGCCGCGCGGCAGCCGGTCCTGCGCTGGCGGCGCCCGGACGATTGAGCGGGGCGGTCCGGCTGCACCGGCCGGCATGGCAGGGGGTGCATGGATGCAGCGCGCGCATGTGTTCGTGGACTATTGGAACTTCCAGCTGCGGTGGAACGAGCGCGCCGGCGAGGCGCGCTGCAACTGGACGCAGCTGCCCGCCGTGCTGCTGGACAAGGTGCGTTCCCTGCCGATCACGGACGACCTCGATTACCAGGGCATGCGCGTGTACGCGTCGTGCGACCCCGACGACGACAACCTCCGCCGCTGGCTCGAGAACTTCCTCGAGCGGCAGCCGGGGACCAGCGTCGTCGTCCTCGAGCGCCGGAGGCGGTTCGACCACATCCGCTGCCGCTCGTGCGGGTACGAGACGGGCAACTGCCCGTCGTGCGGCCAGGCGCTGGTGTGGTCGGCGGAGAAGGGCGTCGAGTCCGCGCTGATCTCCGACCTGTACGAGCTGGCGTGGTCGGACGCCCTCGACATCGCGGTCGTCGTCTCCTCGGACAGCGACTTCGTGTTCCCGGTGGCCGGACTGCAGGGCCGCGGCATCAAGGTGGTCAACGCCGCCTGGCGCGGCGCGGGGCAGGAACTCGCCCGCGCGAGCTGGGCCACCCTCGACCTCGACGATCTGATCCCGAGCCTCGTGCGCGAGCCGGGCGGCGCCGAACGCAAGGGGATCCCGGAGGCGCACGCGTAGGCGGCGGCGGGGCAGGCGCTCGATTTCCCCTGTGGTGCGGCCGCGGGCGTCCCCCGGCTCACTTCGAGGTGGGGGAGCCGGGCCGGGGCGGGAAGAGGAGCAACACCAGCGCGGCTGCGAGCATCGGCAGGTCGCGCAGGACGAGGAGCCAGGCGTTGCTGACGTCCTGGGCGCTCGCCGAGAAGCAGCCGCAGGCGACATTGACGCCGCGCACGGCGTTGATCCCCAGCGCCACGATGAACATCGTGAGCAAGCCGCTGGCCAACAACGCGGCGGCGCGGCGCTTGTACCCGCTGAGCAAGCCGAGCCCGGCGAGCAGCTCGACCCAGGGCATGTAGATCGCCATCAGGTTGATCGGCCCCGGCGGCAGGATGCGGTACCCCCAGATGATCGTCACCAGGGGGCGCGGGTCGACCAGTTTGCTGCCGGCGGCGTAGAGGAAGACGCCGCCGAGGACGACGCCGAGCGCGGTGCCAAGCCAGCGGTTCCTCAGGAGCGTCACGGCGCCGCCCCTTGGATCGGCAGGCCGCCGCCCTGCCATGCCATGAAGCCTCCCATCAGGACGTACGGCCGCCCCACGCCGCGCCGGTGCAGCTCCTGCGCGAGGAGCTGCTCGACGTCGGTCTCGTCGCCATCGCCGTAGACGAGCACGGCGTCTGCGGCGCGCAGCTCGGCGATCGTGGCGGGGGTCAGCTGGGACTGGAGGTTCGTGTAGTTGATCCGGCGCGCACCAGGGACGTGGCCGGCCGCGAACTCCTCCGCCGAGCGGGTGTCGAGGACCACGACGTGCGGCAGCGACGTGCGCACCGCGTCGGCGGAAGCGGCGTCGATGAACTGGAAGTCCACGCCGACCTGCGGCGGGTCGCTCCCCTTGCCCCACCACGCCAGCCGGCGTCCGGGGACCAGGTTGGCGGCCGTCCCGAGCGCGAGAGCGGCGATGAGGATGAGCGCGGTGTCGCGAACGAGTCCCCGCATCGGTCGGGAAGTCTATCATGGCGCCGATGCGGACGAGGGGACGGGTTTTCGCGTGGGCTGTCGGGTTGGCGGCGCCGGTTGCGATCGGCTTGTGGGCGGCCTCGGGGAAGGCCCCGCGTCTGCCCGCCGACGGCGACCACGCCGTCGCGCAGGCGGAGGCACGGTGTCTGGGCTGCCACCTGCGCGCCGGCGCGCACCCGCGCCCGGCCGGACACCCGCTGCGCGACGACTGCTTTTCCTGCCACCGCGACCACGCCGGGGTTCTCCACCCCAGGCGGGGCGCTCCGACGAGCCTCCCGGGCGGGTGGCGGGACGACCCGGTGCTCGCCGGCCGAGCCTCCGGAGGAGGGAAGGACCGATGAACGCGTACGGATTTCGTCGAGTAACTCGGCTCGCGGCGGCGGCCGCGGCCGCGAGCGCGGCGGCCGCATGGTCCCAGACGGTTCCGGCGCCGCCGGCGCCGCGCTTCCCCGGTGCGGCGACCACGGTGGCGGTGAACCGCACCAGCGGAATGGTCGCGGTTCTCACCGGCGACGAGCTGCAGATCTTCGACACCGTCCTGGCGCCGGCGCCGCGGGAAAAGATCGAGCTGCCGGGGAAGGCGCCGCGCCTGCTCGAGTTCTGCGGGCCGAACCTGCGCTACGCGACGCACGACGTGCAGGGGATGGCGCAGGTGTCCGTGGCGATCACGACGGCCGGGCGGGAGCGCCTGGCGTGGCCGAACTCGGGGATCTCCGAGCTCTTCCCGACCGAGGCCAGCCGGCTCACGCTCGACGGCAAGGGGTTGTACGGCTTCCTGCCCCTCGACCCGCCGGCACGCGAGTACTTCGGGCTGCCGGGCGACATCCCCACCGGCGCCGGCGTCGCGGTGACGTTTCGCTTCGCCGGGGAGAAGTTGCTGGCGCGCGCTTCGGCTGCGTTCGCCGGGGTGGTCGCGCTCTCGCCCGACGACATGCTCCTGACCCTCGGCGGCGGCGGGATGATGCGGTACCGCTCGCCGGGCGGCGTCGCCTGGAAGCGGGAGGGGAGCGGCGGAACCTGGCGGATCGCCGACGTGGACGTCGCCGGCGGGGTCGTGGCGGCGATCGACGGCGAGGGCGCCGTCGTGGCGACCGGGGCCGAGAGCGGCGCGCCTCGCTTCCGCTTCGTTCCCCCCGCCGCGAAGGTGCTCGACGCCCGTCTCCTGCCTGACTCCAGGGTGCTCGTGCTGCTGACTGGTCCGGAGCGCCGGACCGCGATCCTCGACACCGCGACGATGAGGCCGGCCGGCGAGCAACCGGCGGAGCTGTGCGCGCGGCAGGGGCTCACCGCGGCCTACGAGAGCTGGTTGACGACGGCCGACTCGCTCGCCGGTCTGCTTGACGCCAGCGCCCCCAACACTCCTGCGCTGCTGCTGCGCGGCGCCGGTGGGTGGTACCTGGTGGCGCCGGGCGAGCGCCCAGAATCGGCCGCGCCGGCGAGCGCGAAGCCGTGAGCGACCGGGGACAGCCGGCCGCAAAGCCGGCGCCGTTGCAGGCTCGCCGGCGGTCGTCCTCCGGCGCGACGGCGGTCACACTCTGACATTGCCGGGGCGAGCATCCCGTTAAGGCGGGGCGCCGCCGCGGCGGAGTGGGGAGCGGCGTTGGCGTCGGGAAGCGAGCAGTTGCGAAAAGGCGCATGAGATCACTTCGCATGATTGCGAAACCATTGCATTTCCGTAACGGAAAACTGACCGAAACCCGCTTCCCATATGACAGTTCTCTCCTCATACTTCGTCCCCGGGGGGAACGATGCGACGCTACGTGGTCATTGGCTGCAACCAGGCCGTTGCGGGCCCGGAGGAGGTCGGCCGGGCGCAGATACCCGCCGATGTCGTTGCGGGCGTACTCCCCGGCCTGAAGGCCGAGCTCGGGGCGCAGGAGCTGGTCTACCTCGCCACCTGCCACCGCACGGAGTTCTACCTCGCGTACGAGGGTCCGCTATGTCCGGGTCGCCTGCTGATGGCGCTGTCCTCGGCGTTGCCGCGGCTCACCGGCGGGGCGTCCTCGCTCCCGTCGCTCGAGAAGTGCATGGCGGAGCACGAGCAGAACGCGTCGAGGCACTTGTTCCGGGTGACGGCGGCGCTGGACTCGTTGATGCCCGGAGACAACCAGATCCTCGGCCAGGTGAAGGAGGCGTTCCGGCTCGCGAGCGACCTCGGTGTCGCCGGCCCGCGCCTCTCCGCCCTTTTCACCCAGGCGTTCCGCGCCGCCAAGCGGGTACGGACCGAAACCGGGCTGTCGCGCCACCCCGTGTCGCTGCTCTCGCTGGCGGAGCGCCGGCTCGGTCGCCGTCTGGCCGCCGCGCCCGGGCCGGTGGCCGTCGTGGGCGCCGGCAGCATGGCCGGTTTGGCGGTCGAGCTCGTCCGCAAGCTGGACCCGGCGCGCGGCGTCGTGGTGTTCAACCGCGGCCGCGACCGCGGCGAGGCCCTCGCCGCCCGCTGCGGCGGCACGTTCCGGCCGCTGGAGTCGCTGCCGGCGGCTCGCGACGGCTTCGCCGCCGTGATCACGGCCGCTTCCTCGCCGGCGCCGCTGATCGGCCCCGAACTGGCGGCGCTTCTCGCGCCTACGCTCCTCCTCGACCTCGGCATGCCGCCCAACCTCGCGCCGGGGTGCGGCGGAGTGGACGGGATCGAGCACGTCGATCAGGTCGCGCTGCGCCTGGAGGCGGAGACGAACCGGTCGGCGCGCCACGCGGAGATCGCCCAGGCCGAAGCGATCGTCGAGGAGCAACTGCGCGAGCTCGCCTACGAGGTGATGGAGGTCGAGTTGTCGCCGGTGGCCCGCCACCTGGTCGCCGCCTTTCGCGAGCTCGCGCGCAACGAGATGACGCGCATGGTGGACGGCGGGTACGACGTGCCGCCGGAGCGGCTCGACGAGGCGGTGGACCGCCTGTCGCAGCGTCTCGTGCGCGTGCCGCTGCGCGGCCTGCGCGAGGTCGCGTGGCAGCACTCGCCGGACGTGCTCAGCATCTTCCTCGCCGCGGTGGAGAAGTGACCTCGGTGCTGCGGATCGGAACCAGAGGATCCGACCTGGCCCTCTGGCAGTCCCGCCGCGTGGCGGAGCTGCTGCGCGAGCGCTCCGGCGCGGGAAGCGAGTTGGTGGTCGTCCGCACCAGCGGCGACGCCGACCGCTCGCGCGCGCTGCACGAGCTTCCCGGCAGCGGCTTCTTCACCAGGGAGCTGCAGGCGGCGCTCGCCGCCGGCGAGGTCGACCTCGTCGTCCACTCGCTGAAGGACCTCCCCACCGACGAACCGGCCGGCCTCGCGGTCGCCGCCGTGCTGCTGCGCCAGGACCCGCGCGAGCTGCTGCTGGCGCGGCCCGAGGCGGTCGGCAACGGGGCCTTGGGCCTCGCCCCGGGCACGGCCGTCGGCACCTCGTCGCTGCGCCGGGCCGGGCAGGCGCTGGCGCTGCAGCCCGACCTGGCGATCCGGCCGCTGCGCGGCAACCTGCCGACGCGCGTGCGGCGCGTGCGCGACGGCGCGTTCGGCGCGATCCTGGTCGCGTCCGCAGGCGTGGACCGTCTCGGCCTCGACCTGCAGGGGCTTGCCGCTACGCGCTTCGAGGTCGAGCGGTTCCTGCCGGCGCCCGGGCAGGGCGCGCTCGCGGTCGAGGTGCGGGCGGACGACACCGAGGTCGCGAGGGTGGTGGGCCCGCTGCACGAACCCGGAGTCGCCGAGGTCACGGGCTGCGAGCGCGCGGTCCTCAAGGGCCTCGGTGGCGGCTGCCACCTGCCGTTGGGCGCTTTCGCCACCCGCTCCGGCGAAGGGATCGAGCTCGTCGCTGCCCTGGCCGACCTCGACGAGGGCGTGACGAGGTCGTCCCTCCGCTGGGTGCGGGTGAGCGGCGCCGGCCCCGAGGCCGCCGCGCGCGCCGCCCTGGCGGCCTTGAGCGGGAGCGGGCGGTGACCCGTCGGTGGGTCCTCGCGACGCGGGGAGCCGAGGAGCTCGGGGCCCTGGCGGAGGCGCTCGGGGACCGCGGCGTCGAGCTGGTCTCCCTCGCGGTCACGCGCGAGGTGCCGGTGGACGACGCGGCCGGCCGGGCGCGGGTCGAGGCGGTGCTCGCGGCCGTTCGCTTCGTCGCCTTCACCAGCAAGCGCGCGCCGCGCGCGCTGCGGCGCGCCGCCCCCGATTTGACGCCGGCGCTGGCGACGAAGCCGGCGGCTGCGGTCGGACCGGCGACCGCGGACGCGGCCCGCCGCGAAGGCTTCGACGTCCAAATCGTGGGGGACGGCGGCGGCGAGGCGCTGGCGAGCGCGCTCGCGCCGCGCCTGCGGCCCGGCGACGCGGTGCTGCACCCCTGCGGTCGCGAGCGGCGCGACGAGTTCGGCGCGGCGCTCGAGCAAGCGGGCGCGCGGGTGGTGCCGTTCGTGGTGTACGCCATGGACGAGGTCCCTGCGAACGAAGCCCCGCCGCTGCCCGATGAACGCCCGTCCGCGGTCGTGTTGACCAGCCCGCGCGCGGTGCGGGCGTACGTCGCCCGCTGCGGCGCGCGCTGGGCGGACGTGCCGCACTTCGCCATCGGGGCGACCACGGCGGCGGCCGCCGCGGCGGCCGGCGTGCGCGCGGTCGCCGCCCCGCATCCGACAACCGAGAGCATCGTGGAGGAGCTATGTCAGACCTGCTCGTGAGACCCCGCCGTCTTCGCTTCAACCCCCTCGTGCGTGACCTCGTGGCGGAGGCCCGGCTGGACGCGCGCGCCTTCGTGATGCCGCACTTCGTCTTGCGCGACCCGGGCGCGGCCGAGGAGATCGCCGCCATGCCGGGGATCCGCCGCGAAGGGATCGACCGGTTGTCGGCGACGATCGAGGCGGACCTCAAGCTCGGGATCCGTGCCGTGCTGCTCTTCGGCGTCCCCGGGGACGAGGAGCCGAAGCACCCGGACGGACGCAGCTCGTACAGCGACGACGCGATCACCCCGCGCGCCGTGGCCGCGCTCAAGAAACGCTTCGGCGCCGACCTCGTGGTGATCACCGACGTCTGCCTGTGCGCCTACACGGACACCGGTCACTGCGGCGTGATCCAGGGCCAGCGGGTCGCCAACGACCCCTCGCTCGAGCACATCGCACGCCAGGCGGTGGCGCACGCGGCCGCGGGCGCGGACATCGTCGCGCCTTCCGACATGATGGACGGACGGGTGCTGGCGATCCGCCAGGCGCTCGACGCCGCCGACCTCGTGGACACGCCGATCATGAGCTACTCCTGCAAGTACGCCTCCGGCTACTACGGGCCGTTCCGGGAGGCGGCGCACTCGGCGCCGCAGTTCGGCGACCGGCGCTCGTACCAGATGGACGCCCGCAACCGGCGGGAGGCGCTGCTCGAAGCGGAGCTCGACGTCGAGGAAGGCGCCGACATCCTGATGGTCAAGCCGGGCCTCGCGTACCTCGACGTGCTGCGCGACATCAAGGAGAACTTCACCCAGCCGGTGGCGGTCTACAACGTCTCGGGCGAGTACTCGATGGTCAAGGCGGCGGCGGAGCGCGGCTGGATCGACGAGCGCGTCGTCACGTTGGAGAACCTGCACGCGTTCCGGCGCGCCGGCGCGGACATCATCATCACCTACCACGCCCGCAAGGCGCTGGCCGAGGGCTGGCTGTGACGGGGGACGCGAAGCAGCGCCCGCGCGAGCGCTCCGCCGCCTGGTACGAACGGGCGTGCAAGGTGCTCCCCGGCGGGGTCAACTCGCCGGTGCGGGCGTTCCGCGCCGTCGGCGGCCCGCCGGTCTTCTACCGCGAGGCGGCGGGTGCGCGCTTCACCGACGAGGACGGCAACACCTACCTGGACTACGTGATGTCGTGGGGGCCGCTGATCCTCGGGCACGCCCACCCGGCGGTCGTCGAGGCGGTGCGCGCGGCGGCCGGACGCGGCCTCTCCTACGGCGCGCCGTGCGCCGCGGAGGTCGCGCTCGCCGAAAAGGTCGTCGCGAGCTACCCCGGTTGCGAGATGGTGCGCTTCGTGTCCTCGGGGACCGAGGCCGTGATGTCGGCGATCCGCCTCGCCCGCGGGGCGACCGGACGGCCGCGCGTGCTCAAGTTCGACGGCTGCTACCACGGCCACGTGGACTCGCTCCTCGTCAAGGCCGGCTCGGGCCTGGCGACGTTCGGGACGCCGAACTCGGCCGGGGTGCCGGAGGCGCTCGCGGAGCTGACCGTGGTCGTGCCGCTCGACGACGAGGCCGCGCTCGAGCGGGCGTTTACCGTCCACGGCGCCGAGCTCGCCGCCGCGATCGTCGAGCCGGTGCCGGCAAACGCCGGGCTGCTCGTGCAGCGCCGCGAGTTCCTCCTGCGCCTCGCCGGCCTGGCCCGGCGCGCCGGCGCGCTGCTCGTCTTCGACGAGGTGATCAGCGGGTTCCGCCTCGGCCCGGGGGGCGCCGCCGCGCACTACGGGATCACCCCCGACCTCGCGACGTTCGGGAAGGTGATCGGTGGCGGCATGCCGGTGGGCGCGTACGGCGGCCGGCGCGACCTGATGCAGCAGGTCTCGCCGCTCGGCGCCGTCTACCAGGCCGGCACCCTTTCGGGGAACCCGGTCGCGATGGCGGCCGGCCTCGCGACCCTCGACGCCCTCGCGGCCGGGGACGGCTGGCGGCGGCTCGAGTCGCTCGGGGCGCGGCTCGAGGCCGGGGTGCGGGGCGTGCTTGCGGACCGGTCGCTGCCGGTCGGCTTCGCCCGCCTCGGTTCGCTGTTCTGGGTGGCGATGCAGCCGGGGGAGCCGCCGCGCCGTTTCGACGCCGTGGCGCCGGAAGGCGCGGCGCGGTACGCCGCGTTGCACCGGGAGCTGCTCGGGCGCGGCGTGTACTTCGCGCCGTCGGCGTTCGAGGTCGGCTTCCTCTCGCTGGCGCACACCGAGGCGGACGTCGACGCGACCGTGGCGGCGCTGGGCGCGGCGCTCGCGGAGGCGTACCGGTGAGCCGGCTGGTCTCAGCCTGCCGCCGCGAGACGGTGGACCGTCCCCCGGTGTGGATCATGCGCCAGGCCGGCCGCTTCCTGCCGGAGTACCGCGCGACGCGGGCGCGGGCCGGCTCGTTCCTCGCCCTGTGCCGCACCCCCGCGCTGGCCGCGGAGGTGACGCTGCAGCCGGTGACCAGGTTCGGGCTCGACGCCGCGATCATCTTCTCCGACATCCTGCTGCCCCTGGCGCCGATGGGGGTGGAGTTCGCGTTCCCCGACGAGGGCGGCCCGCGGATCGAACGCGCGCTGGGTCCCGCCGAGTGGGCCCGGCTCGCGCCTCCCGGCGACGGGCGCGGCACCGAGTTCGTGGCCGAGGCGATCGCCCTCGTGCGCGGCGAGCTACCCACCGAGGTGGCGCTGATCGGCTTCTGCGGGGCGCCGTGGACGCTCGCCAGCTACCTGATCGAGGGCGGCACGTCGCGCGACCACGCCGCGGTGCGCGCGGCGATGCTGTCGCACCCCGACGAGTTCCGCGGGCTGCTCGAGGTCCTCGCCGACGCCATGGCGGCGTACCTGCGACAGCAGGTCGCGGCCGGCGCGGGGGTGGTGCAGGTCTTCGACTCCTGGGCGATGGCGCTGTCGGCGCCGAGCTACCGCGATTTCGTGGTGCCGGCTCTGATCAGGCTACTGCGCCAGCTCGACGACCTCGGGGTGCCCCGCATCGTCTACGTCTCCGGCGGCCACCTCGTCCCCGTGCTCGGCGGCCTGCCGTGCGAGGTGGTCAGCCTCGACTGGCGCACGGACCTGGCCGCGGCCGCGGCCGTCCTGCCCGGGAAGGCCGTGCAGGGCAACCTGGACCCGGCGGCGTTGCTGGCCCCGGTCGCGGCGGTGCGCGCGGCGACGCGGGCGATGCTGGAGCGGGTCCCGGCGAGCGGCTACGTGGCCAACCTCGGGCACGGCATCCTGCCGGCGACGCCGATCCCGTCCGCCCAGGCGTTCCTCGACGTGGTCAGGGGGGCGGAATGAGCCGGCTCAACGGCGCCGGAGAGCCGGCCGTGGACTTCGCCGGAATCACCCCCGACCTGCTGGCGCGGTACGACCGTCCCGGCCCGCGGTACACCTCGTACCCGACCGCGCCGCACTTCAGCCCGAGCTTCGGCGAGGCGGAGTACCGGGCGGCGCTGGCGCGCGCCGCCGCTCACGCCGACGCACCGTTGTCGCTGTACGTGCACGTGCCGTTCTGCGAGGCGCGGTGCACGTACTGCGGCTGCAACATCGTCGTCTCCCCGCACCGCGGACCCGAGGAGCGTTACCTGGAGGCGGTCGAGCGCGAGCTCGAGATCGTCGCCGGGCTTCTCGGCCGGCGGCGGGCGCTCTCGCAGCTCCACTGGGGCGGCGGGACCCCGACGTACCTGACGCCCGCCCAGTGCGAGAGGCTGTTCGGGGCCGTCATGCGACACTTCAAGCTGTCTCCCGGGGCCGAAGTGGCGATCGAGATCGACCCGTGCGTGACCACCGACGAGCACCTCACGACGTTGCGGCGCCTCGGCTTCAACCGCGTCTCTCTGGGCGCACAGGACTTCGACCCGCGGGTGCAGGAGGCGGTGCACCGGGTGCAGCCGCTGGACCTCACGCGCCACCAGGTCGAGCTGGCGCGCTCGCTCGGCTGCTCCTCGGTGAACATCGACCTGATCTACGGCCTGCCGTTCCAGACCGCCGAGAGCTTCAAGGTCGCGGTGGAGTCGGTGATTTGCGAGCTGGCGCCCGACCGCGTGGCGGTGTTCTCGTACGCGCACGTGCCGTGGCTCAAGCCGCACCAGAAGGCGCTCGAGCGCCTGCCGATGCCGCGCGGCTGGGAGAAGTTCCGCGTCTTCGCCGCCGCGGCCGAGTCGTTCCTCGCGGCCGGGTACCGCTTCATCGGCATGGACCACTTCGCACGCCCCGGCGACGAGCTGGCGCGGGCCCTCGACGCGGGGTCCCTCCACCGCAACTTCATGGGCTACACGGTGCTGCCGGCGACCGACCAGATCGGGGTGGGGATGACCGCGATCGGGGACGTCGGCGGGGCGTACGTGCAGAACGAGAAGAACCTGGCGCGCTACCAGCGGACGCTCGCCGAGGGCCGGCTCCCGGTCGAGCGCGGCCTGGTGCGCAGCGCGGAGGACGACGTGCGCGGCGCCGTGATCCGGCGCTTGATCTGCACGTTCGGGCTCGACTTCGGCTGGGTACGCGAGCGCCTCGGGGTCGAGCCGCGCGAGGCGTTCGAGCGCGAGCTGGCGGCGCTCGCCGCGCCGGCCGCCGACGGGCTGGTCGAGGTGGACGAAACGGGCGTGCGCGTCCTGCCCCGCGGCCGGCCGTTCATCCGCAACCTGTGCATGCCGTTCGACGCCTACCTCGCGGGCGACGCCGGCAAGACCGTGTACTCGCGGACGGTGTGACGGTGGCCCGCTCCGCCGGTGTGCACGACCTCGTGGTGTGCGGCGGCGGCATCTCCGGCCTGGCGCTCGCGCACCTCGCCGGCACGCGGGGGGTGTCCGACGTCGTCGTGGTGGAAGGCGCCGACCGGCCGGGCGGCAAGATCCAGACCGAGTGGCTCGACGGCTTCTGCTGCGAGTGGGGGCCGCAAGGGTTCCTCGACAACGTGCCGGAGACGCTGGCGCTGGTGGCGAGCCTCGGCCTCGACGGCGAGCTGGTTCGCGCCGACGACGCGGCCGGCGACCGGTTCATCGCCCGCGGCGGCCGCCTGCGCAAGGTGCCGCTCTCCCCGCCGGCGTTCCTGACCTCGGACGTGCTCTCGTTGCCGGGCCGCCTGCGCGTCCTGCTCGAGCCGTTCCAGCGCCGCGGCGCCGACGAGGAGTCGGTGCTCACGTTCGCCTCGCGCCGCATCGGCCGGGAGGCCGCGGAAGTGCTCGTGGACGCGATGGTGACCGGCGTGTACGCGGGCGATCCGGCCCAGCTCTCGCTCCCGGCCACGTTCCCGAAGATGCGCGCGATGGAGCGCGAGTACGGCTCGCTGGTGCGGGCGATGCTCGCCAGGCGGCGAAACGGCGGCGGCGGGCCGGCCGGACCGGGCGGGAGGCTGACCACGCTGCGGCTCGGCATGCAACAGCTCACCGACGCCCTGTCGAACGCGCTGGGCGCCCGGGTGCGGCTGGGCGCGCGCGTCGAGCGGGTCAGCCGTGGCGAGGGCTCTTTCGCGGTGCGGCTCGGCGGCGGCTCGGAGTTGGCCGCGAAGCAAGTCGCGGTCGCCATGCCTCCCGGCGCCGCGGCGCGGGCGCTCGCGGCGTTGTTGCCCGCGGGCGCGGTGGCGGCGCTGCAGGGCATCCCGTACGCGAAGGTGGCGGTCGTGATGACCGGGTACCGGGCGCCACGGCCGTTCCGGCACCCGGCGCGCGGGTTCGGCTTCCTGGTCCCCGGGCGCGAACGGCGGCGCATCCTCGGCTCGATCTTTTGCGCCGCCACCTTCCCGGCGCAGGCGCCGGCGGGTGCGACGCTGCTGCGCACGCTGCTCGGCGGCGCGCGCGACGGCGGCGCGCTCGACCTCTCCGACGGCGAGATGCTCGCGCTCGTGCGCCGGGAACTCGACCACTTCCTCGGCGGCGACCCCGAGCCCGACTTCGTGCGGGTGATCCGGCACGACTACGGCATCCCGCAGTACACGCTCGGCCACCTCGCGCGCCTCGCCGAGATCGAGCGCGCGGCGGCGGCGGTGCCCGGCCTTCACCTGCTCGGCAACGGCTTCCACGGCATCGCGGCCAACGCCTGCGTCGTCGAGGCGGGGCGAATCGCGGGGCTGGTCGCGGGGGTGGCGTGAGGCCGCGCTACCCGGGCTACGTCCGGACGGAGGGAAGCGGCGCCGCGCCGATCGGGGTCCTGGTCTCCAACCTCGGCACCCCGCAGGCGCCGACGGCGGCGGCGGTGCGCCGCTACCTCGCGGAGTTCCTCTGGGACCCGCGCGTCGTGGAGCTGCCGCGCCCGCTCTGGTGGCTCGTCCTGCACCTCTTCGTGTTGCCGTCGCGGCCGCGGCGCTCCGCGCGCCTGTACGCGAAGGTGTGGGGCAAAGAAGGCTCGCCGCTCCTCGTCGCCAGCCGCGCGATCGCCGCCGGGCTCGAGGCGCGCCTGCGCGAGCGCGCCGGGGCTCCGGTGCGCGTGGCGCTCGGGATGCGCTACGGCGAGCCCGCGATCGGGGCCGCCCTGCGCGAGCTGGGGGCGCGCGGCTGCTCCCGGATCCTGGTGCTGCCGCTGTACCCGCAGTACTCCTCGCCGACCACGGGATCGACGTTCGACGCGGTGGCGGCGGAGCTGGCGGGATGGCGGCGGGTGCCGGAGCTGCGCACGATCTCGTCGTACCACGACGACCCGGCGTACGTGGCGGCGCTGGCCGCGGGCATCCGCGAATCGTGGGCCGCGGCCGGCATCCCTGAGCGCCTGGTGCTGTCGTTCCACGGCCTGCCGCAGCGCTACGTGGACGCCGGCGATCACTACCAGGAGCAGTGCCTGGCCACCGCCGGCCTGCTGCGCGCGGCGCTCGACTGGCCGGCGGCGCGCCTCGTCGTCTCGTTCCAATCCCGGTTCGGCCGCGATCCGTGGATCCAGCCGGCCACCGACGCGACCCTTCTGCGCCTCGCGGGCGAGGGCGTCGGCCGGGTGGACGTCGCGTGCCCGGGGTTCGCGGCGGACTGCCTGGAGACGCTCGAGGAGATCGCGATCACGAACCGCGAGCGGTTCCTCGCCGCCGGGGGCGGGGAGCTGCGCTACATCCCCGCGCTCGGCGCCCGCCCCGACCACGTCGCCGCCCTCGCGGCGCTCGTGGGTCGCCAGTTGGCCGGCTGGAACCCAGCGACTTCTGTCTGAGTTTGGGTCCCCGGTCCGTGGGCTGAGGCCCGCGCCTGCCCGCCGTTGACGTTTGACCCGTCTTCACCGTTGTCCGGTTGTCGTTCACCGAGCACCGACCACCGGCCACGCCTGCTCCGTGCCCGGCGCTCCGCCTCACCTTGGGAGGGCCGGGAACGGTGAGGCCGGAGGGTGCGCCATCTTCCACCCCGGCCACGTGGAAGGCGACCTTCTGATGCCGGTCGGTGTCGGTGCCCCGCCCGCCCCCGGGGCCTGCTCGCCGGAAGCGGAAATAGCGTCGGTCCGTGTGCTGTTGCCGCTCCCAAGAAATCAAGGAGGCTCTCATGAGGAACAAGTTGGGTCGTTTGACGGTGGCTGTGCTGGCCACGGGCGCCGCCCTCGGGCTGTTCGCTTCGGCGGCGTCGGGCTTTACCCTCGTCGAGCATGGGCAGCAGGGCGCGTTGCTGTTCCGGACCATCATCGCCATCGACCAGGCGATGATGTGCGACGGCAGCCACAAGCTGCCGCCCGGCAGGTACGACGTCGAGGTCTTCTCGATGGGCGACGGGTCGGTGCGGGCCAAGTTCATGCAGGGCGGGGTCGAGCAGTGCACCGCCATGGGCCGGCTGCAGCGCGGCAGGCCGAACGTGAACGCGCAACAGTTCCGCTTCGTGCCACAGGGCCGCCAGGAGACGCTCGAGTTCGGTACGCCCGGCATGGACCAGGCCCTGATCGGGCTGCTCCTGCCTGCGATCAACGTCCCGGCGGTTCAGGCGCCGGGCGCGAAGGCGGGCGCGCACCGCTGACGGCGGGTGTCCTGACCCCGTGCGGCTGACCCTCGGCGCGTTCGTCGCCGGTTTCGTGACGCTCGCGCTGGAAGTCACATCGGTGCGGCTGCTCGCCCCGTCGTTCGGGGCGAGCCTGCTGGTGTTCACGAGCGTGGTCGGCGTGATTCTCGCGGGGCTGGCCGCAGGGTACGCCTTCGGCGGCCGGCTCGCCGACCGCCGGCCCGAGCCCAGGCGGCTCGGCTGGATCTTCCTGTCGGCCGGGGTTCTCGTCCTCCTCCTGCCGGCGGCCTCGCGTCCCCTGTTGGTCAGCGCCCGCTCCGCGCTGTCGGGGGCCTCGCTGCCGCTCTTCCTCTGGTCCCTGCTTGCGGCCACGTTGCTGGTGCTGCCTCCGACCGCGCTGCTGGGGATGGTCTCCCCGTTTCTCGTTCGCCTCAAGGCGAAGGAGGTCGCCGGGGTGGGACGCGCGGCGGGAACCCTTTCGGCGGTGGGGACGGCCGGCTCGATCCTCGGGACGTTCGCGCCGGTGTTGGTCCTGATACCAGCCCTCGGCACCGCCGCGACGCTCCGCATACTCGGGGGGCTTGCCGTTGCGACCTCCCTCCTATTCCTCGGGAGGAAGAGCTCGACCGCGCTGGCGATCGCGGCCGCGGCCGCGATCGCGCCGGCGCCGGGCGTGCGGGCACCCGGGGTCCTCGCGCAGGTCGAGTCCCCCTACCAGCACATTGAGGTCGAAGAGGGCAACGACGGGGCGAGGGTTCTGCGCGTCAACGAGGGGCTCGCCGCGCAGTCCACGTACGTGCCGGGCGCGAAGCTGTCGGGGACGATGTACGACGCGTTCCTGCTCGCCGACGCGATGAAGGACGGCGGCCTCCGCACGCTCGCCGTGATCGGTCTCGCCGGGGGCACGATCGCCCACGATTTCCAGCTCCAGCTTCCGAACGTGCGTGTGACGGGGGTCGAGCTGGACCCCGACGTCATCGCCCTCGGCAGGAAGTACTTCACGCTCGACGACCCCAACCTCACGGCGGTGAACGCGGACGGTCGGGTGTTCCTCGAGGCGACCCGGACGCGTTTCGACGCGATCGCGGTGGACGTCTTCCGCCAGCCGCACATCCCGTTTCCGTTCACGACCCGCGAGTTCTTCGATCTGGTTCGTTCGCGCCTGGAGCCGGGCGGCGTCCTGTTGATGAACGTGGCGGCGATCGACCGGGGCGACAGGCTGCTCGAGGGGATCGTGAACACGATCGCCGGCGTGTTTCGCGAGGTGTGGGTGTTCCACCCGTTGGAGCACATGAACTTCCTGGTGTTTGCCAGCAACGTCCCCGGGTTGCGTGGACGTCTCGCCGTCGAGCCGGTGCCCGCCGATGTCGAAGGCTGGCGGCTGGCGGTGCTGCGGAACATGGTGCGCGTGCGCCCGGACCCCCGCCGTCCGTTCTTCACCGACGACCGGTCGCCCGCCGAGGTCTGGGGCGACCTCCTCTTCCTCCGCTACCTGGCGGCCGAGCGCCGGTGAGAGCAGGGTTTGACGCGCTGCAATCCGGGTGCCGCGGCCCGCGGGCTGAAGCCCGCGCCTACGGGCCCTGAGCTTCAGCCTGTCCTCGTGATCTCCGGTGTCCGGTTGTCGTTGACGGGCCTCGGACGACGGACCACGTGTCTTCATCCGCGGGCTGAAGCCCGCGCCTACCAAAGCCCGCGCCTACCCCAGTTCGAACGCACCGGCCTCCAGCGCGGCCTTGAGCGCCGCCATGAACTGGTCGGCGGTGGCGCCGTCCACCAGGCGGTGGTCGAACGAGAGCGCCAGGTAGACCATGTCGCGGATGCCGATCGCCTCGCGCCCCGTCTCGTCGGTCACCACGACCGGCCGACGCTGGATCCCGCCGGTGGAGAGGATCGCGACGTTCGGCTGGTTGATGATCGGCAGGCCGTAGAGGCCCGCCGTACGGGCCGGGGTTGGTGACCGAGAACGTCGAGCCCTGCACGTCCTCGGGCTTGAGCTGCTTGCTGCCGGGCCCGGGTCGCGAGGTCGGTCACCGCGCGCTGCAAGCCCGATCAGCGACAGCTCCTCGGCGCGCTTGACCACCGGCACGATCAGGCCGTGCGGCAGCGCCACGGCGACGCCGACGTTGATGTGGCGGTGGTAGACGATGTCGTTGCCGTCGAGGGAGGCGTTGACCATCGGGAACGCCTTGAGCCCCTCGATCACCGCGGCCAGGAAGAACGGGGTGTAGGTCAGCTTGATGCCGTGCTGCGCCTCGAACGCCGCCCGGTTGCCCTCGCGCAGCGCGACCACCTTCGACATGTCGGCCTCGAAAACCGTGTTCACGTGCGGCGAGGTGTGGCGCGAGAGCACCATGTGCTCGGCGATCTTCTGCCGCATGATCGAGAGCGGCTCGCGCAGCTCGTCGGCGGTGAAGGCGCCGGCGGGCCCGAGCGTGGCGCCTGACAGCGGCGGCGCGCCGTGGCTCGCGGCCGGCGCGGGCGATGGCCGGGCCGCCGGCGCCGGCGCCGCGGCGAGGCTGGGGCGGGCGCACCGTCGGTGGCGCCCTCTTGGCGACGAAAGCCAGGATGTCGTCCTTGGTGACGCGGCCCTGGAGGCCGGTCCCCGGCACCGTGCCGAGGTCGACGCCGTGCTCGGCGGCGATGCGGCGCACCAGCGGCGACGAGCGCTGCCGCGACGATTCCGCCTCCGCATCGGCGGGCGGCGCCGGGCGCGCGGCGGCCGACGGCGGCGGCGCAGGCTGCGCGGGAGGCGGCGGCGCGGCGGCCGCGACAACCGGCGCGGCGACCGCGGCAGGGGCGGCCTCGGCGGCCGCAGCCGGGGCCGCGTCGGCGGCCTCGCCGGCCTCGGCGATGACGCCGATGACCGTCTCGACCGCCACGGTGGTCCCTGGGCCGTGCACGATCTTGCCGAGCCGGCCGCTGGCCGGCGCCGGCACCTCCGCGTCCACCTTGTCGGTCGAGATCTCGAGCAGCGGCTCGTCCTTGACGACCTCGTCCCCCTCGGCCTTGAACCAGCGGACGATCGTCCCCTCCGTGATCGACTCACCCATCTGCGGCATCAGGACGTTGACCGGCATGTGTACCCCCTCGTGCTCCACCCTTGCAACAACTCGACTCGAAGCCCCGCATTCCCTCGAACGGCGCCTGCGGCCCGGCGTCAGAAGTGAATCATCTGCCCGTGCACGCCCTCGGCCGCCTCGTGGATCGCCTCGTGCAGCGTCGGGTGCGCGTGGATCGTGCGGACGAGCTCCTCGGCGGTGAGCTCGCCGCGCAGCGCCGCCTCGCCCTCGGCGATCAGCTCGGTGGCGTGAGGGCCGACGATGTGCAGCCCCAGGACCTCGTCGTACTTCGCGTCGGCGACGAGCTTCACGAAGCCGGCGGTCTCGCCGAGGATCGCGGCCTTGCCGCTGGCGGTGAACGGGAAGGTGCCGACGCGCACGTCGTAGCCCTTCTCGCGCGCCTGCGCCTCGGAGAGACCGATGGCGCCGACCTCGGGCCAGCAATAGGTGCACGACGGCACCTGGTTGTAGTTGATCGGCGGCGGGTTCTTCCCCGCGATGTGCTCGGCGACCAGGACGCCCTGCATCGAAGCGACGTGGGCGAGCCAGGGGGTCGGCAGCAGGTCGCCGATCGCGTACACCCCCTCCTCCCGCGTGCGGCAGAACTCGTCCACGATGACGCGGCCGCGCTCGATCTGGACCTTCGTGCTCTCGAGCCCGATCCCCTTGAAGTTGGCTTGCCGCCCGACGGCCAGCAACAGCTTGTCGGCCTCCAGCTCCAGCGTCTCGCCGCCGGCGGTGACGGCCTTGCAACGGACGGCGCCGTCCGCGACCCTGGCGTCCTCGACGCGGGTCGCGACGTGCACCGCGATCCCCTGACGCCGGAACGCCTTGGCGACCTCGGCGGAGACGTCGGCGTCCTCGAGCGGCAGGACGCGGTCGAGCAGCTCGACCACGGTGACCTTGGAGCCGAAGCGGGAGAAGACCGACGCGAACTCCATCCCGACCGCGCCGGCGCCGAGCACGAGCAGGCGCGGCGGCACCTCGGCGAGCTCGAGCGCGTGGTCGGAGTTGATGATGCGGTCGCCGTCGGCGGCGAGGAACGGCAGGTCGCCGCAGCGCGAGCCGGTCGCCAGGATCACGTTCTTCGCCGAGAGCTTCTCGGTCGAACCGTCGGGTTTCGTGAGCTCCACCGTCCGGCCGCCCGTGAGGCGTCCGGTCCCCTGCACCCACCCGACCTTGTTCTTCTTGAACAGGCCCTCGATCCCCTTGGCGTTCTTGGTCACGACCCGGCGCTTGTGCGCGTGGGCGGCGGCGAGGTCGAGCGCCACGCCGGTGCAGACGACGCCGAACTTGCCGCCCTCGCGTGCCTGCTGCAGCAGGTCGGCAGTGTGCAGCAGCGCCTTGGTGGGGATGCAGCCGCGGTGGAGGCAGGTGCCGCCGAGGAAGGGGTCCTTTTCCACGACGAGGACGTTGAGCCCGAGCTGTCCCGCCCGGATCGCCGCGACGTAGCCGCCGGGGCCGGAGCCGATGATGACGAGGTCGTGCGTGGCATCAGTCATGGCGAGACTTCCTCCGGAGCCGCAAGTGGCGGCGACTCATTCTAGCCTGGACGGCGTGCGGCGGCGCTACCCGATGATCAGTCTGGGGAACGACGCCCTGGCGAACGTCCGGTGCCTGCGGCAGTAGACCGAGTACGTGTAGACCACGGGTTCCTTCGTCTTCGCCGCCGCCACGGTCAGCACCTTGCCCGCGGCCGGCACCGCGAACACCGGCCCGCGGGTGCGCGGGAACAGCGCCGCCTCCCGGCTCGGCGTCGGCACGAACACCGTCAAGGGGCCGACCTTCGACTTGAACGCCACCGTGCCGCCGGGGCGGACTAACGCTTCCCGCGGGTCGACGCGGCACTCCCCCTTCTCATCGCAGAACACGGTCACCACCACGCGCTTCGGCGATGCCATCCGCACCTTCGGCCTGTCGTTCTTCCTTTCCATACCCTCTCTCCTTTCGTGTCCCGCGGCGGCCACGCTCGGCCGCCGCCCGGCGGTATCCGCCGGTTCGCTCATCGCCGCGCGCCTGGGCCGTCGGGGCGCAGCAGCCTGGCGAGGCGTGGGTCCTTCGCCAAGCGTTCAAAGGCGGGTCTTTGCTCGATGTCGGCCGCCGGGAAGCCGAGTTTGAGGCCGGTCTCGATCCAGGCGATCGCGCGGTCCGTTTCCCCGAGGTCGGCCCAGACGTCCGCGATCGCGACCGCGAGGTCGGCCTGCTCGCGGCCGGCCGCCTCGACCTGGGCGAGGTACGCCCGTGACCTGTCCTTCTCCCCGAGGGTGGCGCAGTAACTCGCGAGGTCGGTCAGGACCACCGGGTCGTGCGGATTGACGGCGAGCTGCCGCTCGGCCAGCTTCACGGCCGCCACGAGGGCCTCGCGCGCCTGGGCGTCGTGACCGCCGAGCCAGTGGTACGCGATGCCCGTGTTGCCCCACACCACATAGTCGCGGTCGTCGAGCGCGCACGCCTTCTCGTACTGCGCGATCGCCTCCTTCCAGTCCTTCTGGAGGAACGCGAGCGTGCCGAAGTTGGAGTAGGCGGCGTAGGTCGGCCGGGTCGCGAGCGAACGCTCGAACATCGCGCGCGCATCCGTGTACCGGCCCACGCTGAAGTAGAGCGCGCCGAGGTTGTTGGCGAGCCACTCGTTGCTCGGGTCGAGCGCCAGCGCCTGGCGGTAGAGCGCCTCCGCCTCGGTGTATCGGCTGCGGTGCCAGTAGAACTGCGCGAGGCTCTTGTAGGAAGGCCACAGGCCCGGCTGGGCGGCGATCCCGCGCTTGTACGCCGCCTCGGCCTCGTCGAAGCGACCGAGCGTCTCGTACGCCCGCGCGAGGCCGCGCAACGCGCCCGCGTCCACGGGGTTCGGGACGAGCGCGAGCTCGAACTCCCGGACCGCGTCTTCGGCGTCGCCTTTCGTGAGCCGGATGATGCCGAGGGCGGCGTGGACCTGCGGGAGGGTGGGATCGAGGTCGGCGGCCCGGCTGCCGGCGGCGACGGCCTTGGCGACGAGGTCGGGGTCCTTGGCCGTCTGGTACTGCGCGAGATAGGCCTCGCCGAGGCCGGCGTAGGCGAGCGCGAACCTGGGGTCGAGCGCCGTCGCCCGCTCGAAAAGGGCGACGGCCGCCGTGGCGTCCGGCGGGCCCTGGCTCGGGTGCAGCGCGCCGAACGCCCGCAGGTAGCAGTCCTGCGCCGCGGCCACGGTCGTGCCCCCGGGAAGCGGCCTTCCGCGGGCCTCGCGCGGCAGCTCGAGATCGAGCATCTCGGCGAGCGCCCACACGGCCTTGTCCTCGAGCAGGTAGAGCTCCGCGTCGCTCTCGTCAATCGTCCTGGAGCTGATCTGGCGCGCCGTCTGGCCGTCGACGCGGTTGACGTTGAGCGTGACCCGGACGTGGCCCGCGTCGCGTTGGACGAACCCCGTGACCGCGAGGTTCACGCCGAGTCCGTCGCGCGCCTTCATCGGGCTCGCGATCCCCTTGTCCCTGACGTCGGAGAACGGTACGACCCACACCTGGTAGCGCTCGAGCTGGGTGAGCCGGCTCGTCAGGCTCTCCGGCAGGCCGTCGCAGAAGGCCTGGTTCGAGGGGTCGCCGCCGACGTTCGTGAACGGCAGCACCGCGAGGACCTTGTGGGCCGACGCCTCGGCCGGGCGGACGAGCCCGCGCCACTCGGGCCGGAGCGCGACCGCCACCCCTAGCGCGACCAGCAGCGCCCCGGCGAGGACGCCGATCGTCAACCGGCGGCGTCCGGGCCGGTGGGCCGGCGCCATGCCCGGAGAGGTCGGCGCGGTGGCGAGGCTGAGGGTGCGGCGGACGCACTCGAGATCCGCGCACAGTTCCGCGGCGCTCTGGTAGCGGTCGGAGGGGTCCCTGCGCAGACAACGGGCCACGACCGCGGCGAGGGACCGGGGCAGGCCGGGCCGCGCGCTCTCCAGGGGCGCGATCTTCTCGTTGAGGACGGCGTAAAGGACGCCCTGCTCGTTGCCGCCCGAAAACGGGAGACGGCCCGCGAGCATCTCGTACATCACGACCCCGAGCGACCACAGGTCCGAGCGGTGGTCCGCCGCCGCGCCGCGACTTTGCTCCGGCGACATGTACGCCGCCGTGCCGACGACCTGGCCGGTCCTGGTGACCCGCGCTTGCCCGGCCAGGGTCGCGAGGCCGAAGTCCACGATCTTGACGCCGCCGTCGCTGGTCAGCATCACGTTCGCGGGCTTGATGTCGCGGTGGATGATCCCGTGCCGGTGCGCCTGAGCCAGCCCCTCGGCGATTTGCAACGCGATGACGACCGCCTCGTCGATCGCGAGCGGGCCGCGGGCGATGCGGCTCCTGAGCGACTCGCCGTCCACGAACGCCATGCAGATGAACACCTGGCCGTCCGGCGTCTCGTCGATCTCGTGGACGGCGCAGACGTGCGGGTGGTCGAGCGCGCTGGCCGCCTGCGCCTCGAGGAGGAAGCGCGCCTTCGCCGTCTCGTCCCGGGTCAGCTCGGGCGGGAGGAACTTCAGGGCGACGAAACGCTTGAGGCGCGTGTCCTCGGCCTTGAATACGACGCCCATCCCGCCCCCGCCCAGGCGCTCGACGATCGTGTAGTGGGAGACGGTCGTCCCGATCACACGCCGCCCCGGGCGCTCCGGATACGCCCCTCCACGGCCCTCGGAAGACAAGGAACACGCGCGCTCATTGACTGGACTCTATGTTCCATATCGTTCAGGAAGAGAGTTTTGTCAAGTCGCGGCGAATGGTTGCGGCGTCCTGCGCAGGCGCGATAATCGGGTCATGCGCCCCGCCGCCGCTCCTGTCGTATCGGTCGTGACGCTGCTGGCGCTCGGCTTCGCGGCCGCCGTCGCGCAGGCCGTGCTGCTGCGCGAGGCGATGGCGGCGATCGGGGGTTCGGAGCTGGCGTGGGGCTCGGTGCTCGCGGTGTGGCTCGCCGGAATCGGGGCCGGGGCGTGGTTGGGCGCCCGGCACGGCGGAGCGCCGCTCGCCGCGCTGGGTCCGCTCGCGGTGATGGCGCTGACCGGTGCGGCGGTCGTGCTCGTGCGCGCCGCCCCGGTCCTGACGGCCGCCAGCGCGGGCCAGGCGGCGACGGCGTGGGGCGGCGCCTGGGTGTGGACGCTCGCCGTGGCCGCGCCGGCCCTCGCCGGCGGGTGGTGCTTCCCGGCCGCCGCGGCGGGGCTCGCCGGGCCGGGCGGGCCGGCGCTCGCCTATGCGCTCGAGAGCGGCGGGGCGATGCTGGGCGGGCTCGCGTTCACGTTCGCGCTGGCGCCCGGGGGGGCGGCGGCGGCGGTGTGTCTCGGAGCCGGGGTCTGCGCCGCCGCCCTGCTGGCGTCGCGCGGCGACCGGTGGCTCGCGGTCGCGCCGCTGCTCGCCGGCCTCGCGGTGGCGGGTCCGGCGGGCCGGGGGTTGGCGCACGCGGGGTGGAACTGGTCCGGGCGGCTGGGCGAACTCGCGTCCTGGCGGGAGACGCACGTGCAGCGCCTGGAACTCGCCGCCGGCTCGCCGGCCGCGATCTACGCCGACGGCCGGCTGGCGGCCTCGTTCCCCGATCGGTTCGGGACGGGCGAGCGCGCCCACCTGGCGATGCTCCTCCACCCGCGTCCGGCGCGCGTGCTCCTCATCGGCGCGGCCGACGGGGCCTTCGTGTCCATGCTGCGGCATCCGGTGGAACGGCTCGTCGCGGTCGAGGAGGATCCCGGCCTGGCGGCGGTCCTGCCGCGCTGGCTCGGGCCGCCGGCGGCGTCGGCCTGGACCGATCCCAGGTTCGCCCTGGAGGCCGGCGATCCGCTTCGGCTGGTCCGCCGTCAGAGCGGGCTCGACCTCATCGTTCTCGCCGACGGCGACCCGACAACTTTGCGGCGGAACCGCACCCGGACGGTGGAGTTCTTCCGCGCCTGCCGCGGCGCGCTCGGCCCGGGGGGGATCCTCGCGGCGCGGGTGGGGGTGGGGGACACCTACCTCGCGGGCGCGGGAGGGCGCTTGCTCGCGATCCTCGCGGCGACGCTCGCCCAGGCGTTCCCCGAGGTCATGGCGGTGCCGGGGGACGACGTGTTGCTGGTGGCGGGCCGCGACTCCGGGACGGTGACGGCGGACCCCGCGGTCCTGCTCGCCCGCTGGCGCGCCCAAGGCGTCCGGGACGGTGAGTTCGACCCCCGCGCGCTCCCGCTCCTGGTCGACCAGGCCAGAGCCGCTCCGCTGCGAGAGTTCCTGCGGGCGGCGCGGGCGCCGGTGAACACGGTCCGGCATCCGCGCGCAGTGCTGCTCGCCGCGGCGCTGCGCGAGGCGCGGGGGGCGCCGCCGCTGCTGGGCGTGGCGCGGGCGCTTGACCGGCACGCGCCGGCCGTGCTCGGTGCCGCGCTCGCAGCAGCGGCCGCCCTGCTGCTCGCGCGCGGGGTCGCCGGCGCCGCCTTCGGGATCGAGTCCGGCGCAGTCGTAGGGTTCGCCTCGATGGGGTGGTGGGTGCTGCTGCTGGCGTGCTGGCAGGAAACCGTCGGCTCGGTCTACGGCGAGATCGGGGCGCTCTCCGCGGCGTTCATGGCGGGGACGGTCGCGGGGGCGGCCGGAGCGCGCCGCTGGCTTCCGGCCGGTCCCGCGACGCTCGCCGGCGTGCTGGGCGCCGGGGCGGCCGTGTCGGGGGCGATCGCGGCCGGGGTTCCGCTCGCGTTTCCCAGGACCGTGGTCGTGCCGCTTCTGGTCATGGGCGGCGCCCTGACCGGCGCGGCGTTCCCCTCGGTCTCGCGGCTCGCCGGGGGCGGCGCGCCGCGGCGCGGAGCTGGCCGCGGTTTCGCGGCCGACGAGGCGGGGGCCGCCGCGGCCGCGTTGCTCGTGGGCCTCGTGGTCGTGCCGTCGGCGGGGCTCGCGGCCGGCGCCCTCGGGATCGCGGCGCTCGAGGTCGCGGCCGCCGCGGCACTCCTCCTGGCGGCCTCGCGCAGGCGGCGCTAGGATGGCGGCGGAGGGGCGGATGGACGCGCAGCAGAAGATGGCGCGCTACGGGCGCGTCGTCGAGCAGCTCAGGACGCTTCTTGCCGCGACTGGCGATCCGGTGGCCCGGATGGCGACCGCGGCCGCGGTCCTGCACGCGAAGATGCCGGGTTTCTTCTGGACCGGGTGGTACATGCTGCGCGACGGAGCGCTGACGGTGGGGCCGTACCAGGGGTCGCTCGCGTGCCTGGTGTTGAAGGCCCACACCGGCGTCTGCTGGGCGGCGGTCGATCGCGGCGAAAGCGTGGTCGTCCCCGACGTGCACGCGTTTGCCGGGCACATCGCCTGCGACTCGCGTTCGCGCTCCGAGATCGTCGTGCCGCTTCGTGACGCCGCCGGCGCCGTCGTCGGGGTGCTCGACGTGGACTCGATCGAGGTCGGTCGGTTCGACGAGGTGGACCGCGAGGGCCTCGAGGCGGTCGCGGCTCTCGTCTTCGCCTGAGGCCTCTCTCTCAGCCCTTCGAGTGAAGCACCGTTCGGGTCTGGGTCTTCCCTGCACCATGGTCTTCTCTTTCACTGCGTGAGGCTGTCTAGAATCGCCCCGCGGGCCGGGGCCGTGTCGCTCCGGCCGCGCGTCGAGCGCCGCCCTCCGGCCCGCCTCCGCGCGCGCCCCGCACGCTCCGGGGCCATCGGCCTCCGCCCGGCGGGCGGTCTTGACCACACCCCGCCCGGTGGACCCGCTGCCGGTTGCCTTCGGCTTCGCCAGGACTCCCGGCCGGCAACAGGGCCTCCGACCTGGGGGCGGCGGTTTGGTTGATCCGCCGGTGCGGTGGGTGGAGATTGGCCGGCCGCGGGACCGGCAGGCAGGAGGCCGCGCGGCGAGGAACGGGTCTTCGCCCGAACGGCACTGCCGCCGGCGGCGGGGCAAGGGAAGAAGTCCTCACGCAGTGAAAAGCACATTCTTGCACGAGCGACGCGGCATGCCCGGCAAGCCAAGACACGAGAGCTGCGCGCAGTTGAAAGGGAGTTCGCCCCTCTCTGCGGAACGTGCAAAGCGCGCGACGCAGCCGTGGGCGATGGCAGGCGGATTTGGGGGCTTGACACACGGCCGGACGCCGGAGTACAAGGGCGGCAAGTTAGGTTTCTTCACCACGCGACCGCATGACAATCTTCCGGGGGGGAGATTCGAGGTATTCAGCCGACGTCACGATTGGGAAATTTCTTCCCGTTCGGGGGTGCGGCGGCTTTTGCGGGGGGGCTGATGAATAGATGGCTGGTCGTGGTGGGGGCGCTTCTCATTCAACTTTGCCTGGGGGCGATCTACGCGTGGTCGGCGTTCACCCAGGCGCTGACGACGCCGCTCGCGAAGGGAGGGGCGTTCGGTTTCACGGCGACGCAGAGCCAGACGATCTTCTCGGTCGAGCTGGCGGTGTTCGCCGTCGTGATGGTGCTGGCTGGGCGGTGGCAGGCCAAGGTCGGTCCGCGGCTCGTGGCGTTCCTCGGCGGGATCCTGGTCGGGTTCGGCTACATCCTGGCCTCGTTCGTCGGCCAGACGTTCACGGCGCAGCTGCTCACCATCGGCGTGATCGCCGGCGCCGGCATCGGTCTCGCGTACGTCTGCCCGATCACGGTCGGCATTCAGTGGTTCCCCAAGCAGAAGGGGATGATCACCGGCCTGGCCGTGGCTGGGTTCGGTTTCGGAGCGCTGCTCTGGGTGAAGCTCGCGGGTCCGTGGGCCGAGCTGATCAAGACCCACGGCGTTTTGGGCACCTACCGGATTTACGGCGTGATCTTCCTGATCGCGGTCGTCGTCGGTTCGATCTGGATGGTCAAACCCAAGGAATACGCGGAGGCCGCCAAGGGCGCCAAGGGCCCGGGCCTTCCGACCGGGATCCTGCCGGGGCAGATGCTGCGCACGCCGCAGTTCTACATCATCTGGCTCACCTTCGCGGTCGGCGGCATGGCCGGCCTGATGGTGATCGGGGTCATCGGCCTCTTCATCAAGGACGCGCTCACCGCGACCGGCATGGAGGTCGCCCGGGCGCTCGTGATCGCAGGCACGGCGATGGGCGTCTTCTTCGCGATCGCCAACGGCCTCGGCCGCCTCGTCTGGGGCAGCATCTCCGACAAGCTGGGGCGCAAGACCTCGGTGATCATCATGTCGGCGATCCAGGGCGTGATGATGCTCCTCTTCTACTTCGTGCTCTCGTCGTCGGAGTGGCCGCTCTACTTCGGCGCCGCTCTGATCGGGTTCAACTTCGGCGGCAACTTCGCGCTCTTCCCGGCGCTCACCGCCGACGTGTTCGGCGCGGTCACGGTCGGACGCAACTACGGCTGGGTGTTCACCTCGTACGGGGTGGGCGGCATCGTCGGCCCGCTCATGGCCGGCGTGTTCAAGGACATGGGGCAGGGCAAGGGGGTCAGCGCCTGGATGCCGGCGTTCGTCATCGCCGGGGTGGCGTTGCTGCTGGTTGCGGCCCTGATGACCAGGTTGAAGCCCGTCGCGCAGAACGCTCCGGCTGCCGAGAGAGCGAGAAGCGAAGTCGTAGGTGAAAGGCGGGTCCCCGCGTGAAACTTCACGCCGGAGGGCGCCGCTGCCACGGTTCAGGAGAGAAGGTTTGGTGCCGCGTTCAGGAAGAGTCGTCGGAGCGCGGGCGCGGCGGCCTTGGAAGAGTGGGAAGGGAGGTGACCGGCAAGGGCCGCTCGAGCCACCTTTGCGATGGCCTCCATGGCCAGGGGCAAAGGCGATGTCGCTTGACAGGAAGAACTCGTTCTTCGTCTGTACGCCGGGGTGGAAACGTACGACTGTCAATCACTGGTTCAGTTCAGTTGTTTGGGCCCCTCGTCGAGGTCCTGGGACCCGGGAAGGAGATAGCTCATGGCTGACGAAAAGGGCACAATCGTTCAGAGCCTCATCGTGGATACGACCGCCAACCCCGCGCCCCTTGGGTTGCTCGGCTTCGGCATGACGACGGTCCTGCTCAACCTGGCCAACGCGGGCGTTATCGGTCTCAGCAGCATGATCCTCGCGATGGGAATCGCGTACGGCGGCCTGGCGCAGATCATCGCCGGGATCGAAGAGTGGAAGAAGAAGAACACGTTCGGTGCCACGGCCTTTACTTCGTACGGCCTGTTCTGGTGGTCGTTCGTGATCCTCTTCCTGCTGCCGAACACCGCCGCGGCCGGGGGGGGCTTCAAGAACGACAAGGGCGGCATCATCGCCTACCTGATCATGTGGGGGATCTTCACGTTCGTCCTCTACATCGGCACGCTCAAGCTCAACCGCGCCCTGCAGGTCGTCTTCTTCACTCTCTGGGTGCTCTTCTTCCTGCTGGCGATCGGGGACGCGACTGGCAGCGCCGCGGTCAAGACGTTCGCGGGGTACGAGGGGATCTTCTGCGGGGCCTCTGCGATCTACACCGGCCTGGCTCAAGTCCTCAACGAGGTCTACGGGCATACGGTTTGGCCCTTGGGGGTTGTCAAGAAGTAGAAATGAACCGTCCGGGGAGAGCTACTTCGTCCAGTATCCCTCCCGGGGGAGGGACGTCCACGTCCCTCCCCCGGATTTCGAGGGCGAACCTACGTCAGCCGACAAGGAGACCTTAAGATGGCGAACCGAGAGAGCACCGAAGTCAACGAAGCCCAGATGGCGGTCCACTGGAAGGAGGAGGAGTACTACTATCCGCCGGCCGAGTTCATCGCCCAGGCGAACATGAAGGACAAGGACGTCCTGGATCGCTTCGGCGAGAAGAACTTCCCGGAGTGCTTCAAAGAATATGCCGACATGCTCACCTGGTACAAGCCGTGGGACAAGACGCTGGACTTCTCCAATCCGCCGTTCTGGAAGTGGTTCGTCGGAGGCGAGCTCAACGCCTCTTACAACTGCGTGGACCGCAACCTCGCCAAGTACCGCAACAAGACCGCGATCCACTTCGTCCCCGAGTTGGAGACCGAGGCCATCCAGCACGTCACCTACCAGGAGCTGTACGTCCGGGTCAACGAGTTCGCCGCGCTGCTGCGGGACTTCTGCGGCCTCAAGCGCGGCGACCGGGTCACGCTGCACCTGCCCATGACCGCCGAGCTGCCGATCACGATGCTGGCCTGCGCCCGCCTGGGCGTGATCCACTCGCAGGTGTTCAGCGGTTTCTCGGGCAACGCGTGCGGGGAGCGGATCGAGGACTCGCAGAGCCGCGTCCTCATCACCATGGACGGCTACTACCGCTCGGGAAAGCTCCTGGACCACAAGAAGCAGGCGGACATCGCGTACGAGACCGCCCACAAGCTCGGGAAGCCGCCGGAGAAGGTCCTGATCTGGCAGCGGCACCCGGGCAAGTACTCCGCGGAGACGCCGCTCGTCGCGGGCCGGGACTTCATCGTCAACGACATCCTCCCGAAGTACCGCGGCCAGAGGATCGAGCCCGAGCGGATGAAGTCCGGGGACATCCTTTTCCTCATGTACACCAGCGGCACCACCGGCCGCCCGAAGGGCGCTCAGCACAGCACCGGCGGCTACCTGGCGTACGTGACCGGCACCTCCAAGTACATCCAGGACATCCATCCCGAGGACGTGTACTGGTGCATGGCCGACATCGGCTGGATCACCGGCCACTCCTATATCGTTTACGGGCCGCTCGCTCTGGCGGCCTCATCGGTGATCTACGAGGGCATCCCCACCTATCCCGATGCGGGCCGCCCGTGGCGGATCGCCGAGGAGCTGGGCGTCAACATCTTCCACACCTCTCCCACCGCCATCCGCGGCCTGCGCCGCGCCGGCGAGGACGTGCCCCGGAAGTACAACCACCACTTCAAGCACATGACCACCGTCGGCGAGCCGATCGAGCCCGAGGTCTGGCGCTGGTATTACAATGAGGTGGGCAAGAAGGAAGCGGTGATCGTCGACACCTGGTGGCAGACCGAGACCGGCGGCTTCCTCTGCAGTACTGTGCCTGCGCTCGCCCCCATGAAACCGGGCAGCGCGGGACCCGGAGTGCCCGGCATCTACCCCATCGTCTACGACGACGAAGGCAAGGAGCTGGCCGCCGGCGTCGGCAAGGCCGGCAACGTCTGCATCCGCAACCCCTGGCCCGGCCTGATGCAGACGATCTGGGGCGACGACGATCGCTTCGTCCGCCAGTACTTCGAGCGCGCCTGCAAGGACAAGAACTCCAAAGACTGGCACGACTGGCCCTACTTCTGCGGCGACGGGGCGGTGCTGGCGGCGGACGGCTACATCCGGATCCTCGGGCGCATCGACGACGTGATCAACGTGGCGGGCCACCGGCTGGGCACGAAGGAGCTGGAAAGCGCCGCCCTCACCGTGGAGGAGGTGGCCGAGGCCGCGGTGGTCCCCATTCCCGACGAGGTGAAGGGGCGGGTCCCCGAGCTCTACGTTTCCCTCAAGCCGGGGTGCAAGCCGAGCAAGGAGCTGCAAGAGAAGATCGCCAAGGCTCTCTCCGACGCCATCAGCCCCATCGCCAGGCCCAAGCACGTCTGGATCGTTCCCGACATGCCCAAGACCCGCTCAGGCAAGATCATGAGGCGGGTCCTCGGCGCCATCTCCAGCCACGCCAACACCGGCGACGTCACGACGTTGGCAAACCCGGAGGTGGTCGAGACGATCCGCGTGATGGTTCAGGAGGAGGGCAAGAAGTAAAGGGGGAGGGGTGCGTCCTGAGTGGCCCGAGTCGTAGGTTGGAAACACGCTTAGCGCCCGAAAGGAGGGCCAAATGTCGGCAAGAGCACCGTTGTTCGTTGTCTTCGCCACGATCGTCGCAATGTTGGCAGTGGGGGCGACCAGCCCCGCGGCGGCCCAGCAGGCCGCCGATCAGGGGGTTACCGCAGCGCTGCTGCAGCCGGTCGATGCGTCTGACGGAGGCGGCGGCGGAGCCGCCGGCCCGGCCGCGACGGCGACGTCTTCGACGGCCCCGGAGCAGGCGATTCAGGTCAAGCTGGGCGGCAAGGAGACCCTGACGATCAAGGGCTTCATCAGCGCGACCTTCTACGCCCAGGACGCGAGCTTCGACGGGGGCTTCGGAAACGGGCAGAACGCCGAGTGGCCGACCGCCAACTACACGAGCGCCAAGTGGTTCAACGGCGGCGACCTCCGCAACACCCGGCTGATCATGGCGTTCGACGGTCCCGAGACCGCCGACGGCTGGAAGATGGGCGCCTATGTGGAGGGCGACTTCTTCGGCGGTTTCAACGGAGCCGGCGCGTTCAGCCAGCAGCAGGCGACCCCGCGCCTCCGGCTCGCGTTCACCGACCTCACGAAGGGCGGGACCACGGTGCGCATCGGGCAGTTCTGGTCGCCGTTCTTCGGCGAGGTGCCGGAGTCGCTCTCCCACATCGCCTTCCCGCTGGGCTACGGCTCCGCCGGCATGGTGGGGTGGCGGTTCCCGGGCATCTTCCTTTACCAGAAGCTCACCCCCAAGACGGCGAAGACCCAGATGCAGCTCGACCTCGCGGCGATGGAGGGCTCCTGGAACGGGCCCGCCACAGGCGAGCTCAACAACCAGACGTTCGGCAACGTGGGTTTCCGCGGCCAGTTCGATGCGAAGCTCAACTTCTCGGGCAAGGACGGCGCGGGTAACGCCTGGCACCTCTACGTCGCCGGACACTACGACCAGAAGGCCCTCAACGGCGTCGGCAACGCCTTCGCCGCGCAGCACGGGCAGACCTCGTTGGACGGCACCGGCGCCGAGGTGGGCGGTGGCTACAAGATCGGCGCGCTCCTGATCCACGGGAACGTCTACGTGTCGAAGGCGGACGGCCAGAACTTCACCGCGCTCACGCAGTTCGGGAACATCAGAGATACGGGCGCTTGGCTGCAGCTCGGCTACGACTTCACCAAGCGGGTGAGCGGCTACGTGTTCTACGGGGTCGGCATCGCGAACCGCAGCGACGTGCTCGAGTGGGTCGGCTCGACGGGCAGGAAGAGGAACGAGCAGTCCTCGGCCATGCTCGAGTGGTCGCTCGGGCAGTATCAGTTGGCGCTGGAGTGGTTGCACGACCAGCTCACGCTGGCCAACAACACCGGGCTGATGGGGAACCAGATTGCGCTGAGCACGAGGTTCTTCCTCTAGTCCCGACGTGAACCTTCTGCACTCATTTGGCGGCCGCGGGACACCCGGCGTCGGCCGGGTGTCTCGCGGGGCTGCCCGTAATCGGGGCAGCTCGGGCCGGGTCCGTGCGGCGCTCCCCCTCCGCGAACCGTCACGCCTCCGACGACGTTCCGGCGGCCGCGTCGAAAGCGGCGGCCACGAACGAACGTGCACCCGTGCCGGGGTCCGGGGCTATACTTGGGCAGCGAGTCCGTGGGCGTCAGGAGGAAAGGGAGGCGATTGATGAACACGCTTTGGATCGTGGTCACGGCTGTCATCGTCATCTACGTCGCCTACACGCAGTACGCGCGGAGGATCGACCGCAACGTCATCAAGACCGACGCGAAGCGGGCGACGCCGGCCAGGATGTACATGGACGGCGTGGACTTCATGCCGACCAGCAAGAACGTCCTCTACGGCTACCACTTCAAGTCGATCGCCGCGGCCGGACCGATCGTCGGGCCGATCACGGCGGCCTACATCTGGGGCTGGCTGCCCGCGCTCATCTGGTTGGTGATCGGAGTCAGCTTCATCGGCTGGGTGAGCGATTACTCGGCGATTATGGTGGCGGTGCGCAACGACGGCAACAGCCTCTCCGCCATCTCCTACAAGGTCATCGCGCCTCGCACGCGGACGATTCTGTTCATCTTCATCTTCTTCTACCTGCTGCTCCTCGCGGGGGCGTTCGTCGGCATCCTGGCGGCGATCCTCGCGGCGCGGCCGGACGTGCCGTTCGGAATCATCATGCTCGCGGTGATGGGGTTGCTCGCCGGGCAGATGATGTACCGCTGGAAGATGAACATGCTCCTGGTCACGGTGATCGTCGTGGCGGCAACGCTGCTGGCGATGATCATGGGTCCGATGGGCCAGAAGCACGGCGCGAACGGCGCCCTCATCCAGGGCCCGGTCGGGTCGGCGATCGTCTCCGTAAACCAGGCCGTGGACGGCATGACGGGGAAGCAACCCCTGTTTTCCGTCCAGGATCCCACTGGCGCCGACCCCCGCATCCCCTTGCCGGGACCTGACGGCAAGCGCCCCAGCACCCCCGCCTACGATGCCGCCACCGGGATGATTCGCACGCTTCCCGACTACATGCTCTGGGTGCTCTTCCTGTTCGTCTTCTCGTATCTGGGGGCGAACATGCCGATCTGGCGGTTCGCCCAGCCGGTCAACTACATCGGGTTCTGGGTGATGTTCATCACGATCATCCTCAGCGGCATCGGGGCCCTGACCGCTCCGCTCACCGGCATGAAGGATGCCGCCGGCAACCTCATCGGGGCGTTCGCACTGGCGCCGGTCAAGAGCCTCGGCTTCGCGATCGAGGCGGGCAAGGCGTGGCAGCCGCTCTGGCCGATGCTCTTCGTCACCATCGCCTGCGGCGCCATCTCGGGCTGGCACGCGCTCGTCGGGTCGATCGGGACGGCGCGGCAGCTCGAGTACGAGACCGACGCCCTGCCCGTGGGCGCCGGTTCGATGTTCGGCGAGTACACGCTCGCGCTCCTCTCCCTCGTCGCCGTATCGATCGCGGGCGTCGGCGGCGGCGGCGGCCGTTTCGCCACCGGCGTCGGCAAGCTGATCTACGCCGGGACGTTCGGCCTCGTCCCCGAGGTCTGGGGCACCGCCCTCGGTTTCGGAGCCTTCGTGCTGATCGTGCTCACGGTGACGCAGCTCGTCTTCCGGGTCATGCGCGTGACGCTCACCGAGTGGGTCGGTGACATGATTCCGCCGGTGCGGAACATGCACGTCTCCACGATCATCTCGATGTTGCTTACGCTCGCGCTGGTCCTCACGGGCACCTGGGTCTACCTGTGGCAGATGTTCGGCGCCTCCAACCAGCTGATGGCGGCGCTCAGCCTGCTGGTGGTCACGGTGTGGTTGAGGTCCGAAAAGCGCAACCCGAGTTACGCCCTCGTCCCGATGCTCTTCATGTACTTCACCACGATCTTCGCGACGATGGTGACAGCCAGGAACCTGTACGTGACTATCGCCGCGAACCCAAAGATGGGGGCGCTGCCGGTCGCCGGCGCATGGGCGATGATCGTCCTTGCCGTGCTCCTCATCGTCGCGGCGCTGTTCATCGGCTGGGACGGGCTCAAGGCGTACCGGCGCTACGGCTCCAACCCCGCGGCGCTCGAACCCAAGGAGGCGCGCTCGTAGCGGCGCCTCGCAGGACGTGGGGGACATGTGCCGCGTCGCGACTCAGGCGGTGGCGCGCTGGGCGAGGGTCTGGATGGTGTGAAACAGATCGCCGGCGGCCGCGGTTGTCGGGAGAAGATCCAGATGGACCTGGAAGCTGCGCTCGGTGCGGCGGACCGACAGCCGCCGCACCGTGAGGTTCGCGCTGCGCGTGAGGTCGATCAGGGACTCGCCGAGCGCAAGCCCGGCCGGCGTCTTGTAGTACACCGACAGCGCTCCGGTCGAGGAAGGGTCGCGCACGATCCAATCACTGGGGGCGATCCGGCGCAGCGCGTCGCGGCCCGACCAACTCGAGCGATCGAGAGCCTCGACGTCGGTTCGCGGCGTGTCGCGCAGGCTGCCTCGGACGATCAGCGTGTCACGCCGGCCCCATCGGCGGCTCAGCGCCCACATCCACGGCAGGTCGCGCGGTTCGAGGAAGATCACGACCGCGACCTGCTCGAAAGGCGGATTGGCGTGCTGGATGCCCATCTCCACCGAGGTGGAGCCGAGCCAGCGCACCGTCGTTCGCTCGCCGATGAGGGGAAGGCCGCCGTGCATCCACTTCATGACCGCCGATCCCTTGCGAACGTTCCAGAACGTGCCGGCGGCGAACCAGGTCACCACCAGGAGAGCGCACACCGTCAAGAGGGCGGTCATCCACTACCTCCCAGACCGATCCGCCCGGTCCCGGCGAACGGCCGCCGGCGTCGCGCCCGCCGGGAACGGGGGCCTGCCCGCATGCTAACATCGAAACGTTCTCGGCTCGGGGAAGCCCCCCGGGCTTCCGGCGAATGGGGGCGGCGACCTGACCGGCAAGGACACATGGAAGCAGGCCGTACACGAGTTCCTCTACGGGCTGACGAGCTACGAGATCGCCCAGCAGGCCGTCGAGCTGCGCGGCTCGATGGAAACGCTGTTCATGTTCGTCTCGTTCGGGAGCATGATCGGCGTGCCGATCCTGCCGCCGTACTACAGCCTGCGCCTGCTTCCCTACGTCGTTCCCGGCGTTTCGACCTGGAAGAGGCGGGTGCTGCGCGAACGCGACCTCGGCGACGACCATGAGTACCACCTGCATGGGTTGTGACGAGCGGTTCGGTGCGGGGAGTTCAAGGAGGCAGCGATGCCAGACGAGGAAAGCAAGAAACCAGGCGGCCTGAAGGGCGCATGGCAGGGCTTGAGGCAAACCATCTACGGCATGGCCGCGCACGACATGAGCCGGTCGGCGCTCCGCACGCGCGCCTCGATGGAGCATCTCTTCATTCTCATTACGATGGGAGACCTGCTCGGCGTCCCCATCCTGCCGCCGTACTACAGCCTGAGGCTGCTCCCGTACGTCGTGCCCCAGATCGCCACGTGGAAGCGCCGCATGCTTCGTGAGAAAGACGCGTCCGACGGAATGTTCTGACCGGAGCCGAACGACCGTAAGCTCGTGATCGGAGGACACACACATGGGGCTCAGAGAGGTCTTCGAGAAAAACCCCGACCGCCGTTACATCATGTTCGGCGGCAAGGGCGGGCTCGGCAAGACGACGTTCTCCGCGGCAACCGCCTTCTGGCTGGCACGGAGCGGCAAGAAGGTGCTCGTCTTCTCCGTCGACCCGCAGGCGTCGCTCACCGACATCTTTCAGCGGGACATCTTCGGCAAGGGGCCCGTGAAGATCATGGAGAACCTGTGGGCGCAGGAGATCGACGCCGACAGCCACATCAAGGAATACCAGGGCGAGATCCGCAAGAAGATCCTCGACATGTACGGCCTCGAGGCCGTGCCCGAGGAAATCGAGAACTACATCCAGGCCGCCAGCGCGGAGCCGGCGATGGAGGAGAGCGCGATCTTCGACGCGGTGGTCGACGTCGTCGTCAAGAGCGACTATGACTACTTCATCTACGACCTCGTCCCGCTGGGACACGCGCTCTACTACCTCTCGATGGCCAAGGTCTATGACGAGTGGATCAACAAGGTCACGCACCTGCGGGAGCAGATGCGCGAGTACGAGGAGATGGTGAGCCGCCTCCGGCACGAGAAGGACACCGAGCAGGACCAGATCCTGGCGGAGCTGCAGTACATCAAGGGGCGCATCAACGCGTCCTCGTCGATCCTCACCGACAAGGCGAAGACGGCGTTCTTCTTCGTCATCACCCCTGAAGACATGATCATCCGCGACACCCAGAAGGCCGCGGGGCTCTTTGCCCAGTTCGACGTGCCGATCGGCGGCTACGTAGTGAACCGGGTCATCCCCCACGGCCTCATCGAGCAGAACATCCCCGACTACCTGCGCAACCGCATCCAGATGCAGGACAAGTATCTTGCCGAGATCCAGACGACCTTCGGGAAGCAGGTTCTCGCATCGGTTCCCGAGCTGGAGCGCGACGTGACCGGGCTCGCGATGATCGAGAAGCTGGCCGGGATCATGTACGGCAACGGCTGAGCGTGACGACGACGGGAGGTCAGTGATGGCGCAGATCGAGACGTCGATGCGGAGCTACCTCGGGGAGCACGCCGGCCTGAAGTTCATCTTCTTCGGCGGCAAGGGTGGAGTCGGCAAGACCGTCTTCGCCGCGGCCACGGCGATGTGGCACGCGAAGCAGGGCCGCCGCACGATGCTCGCCTCCACGAACCCGGTGCATAGCCTGTCGAGCCTCCTCGGCCAGAACGTCCTCGGCGCCCACACTCCGGTCGATGGGGTGCCGAACCTCTGGGCGTACGAGATCGAAACCAAGGACACCATCGAGCGCAGCAAGGTCGAGATCCGGGAGAAGATCCAGTGGTTCCTCAAGTTTGCCGACATCTCGACGAAGGCCGAGGACTTCGTGGAGTCGGCCACCATGAACCCGGCGTTCGAAGAGTCGGCCATGTTCGAGAACATGATCGACCTCATGTTGAAGAACGAGTACGACGTGTACGTCTTCGACACCGCGCCGACCGCCAACGCCCGGCGCCTGCTCGGCATGTCGAAGGTGTACTCGCTGTGGGTGAACAAGATGCTCAAGAGCCGTGAGGAAGCGAAGACGCTCCGCGAAATGCTCTCGTTCACGAAGAAGAAGGAGCAGGACCCGCTCATGGACTACCTCCTCTCCTTCCGCGACCGGATGGAGCAGGCGCGCGTGCTGCTCACCGATCCGGAGCTGACCTCGTTCTTCTTCGTGACGCTCCCCGAGGCGCTCCCGATCGCGGTGATCACCAGGTTCATCCAGTGGTTCCACGACTTCGGGATCCCCGTGGGGGGCGTCATCGTGAACATGCTGATCGACCGGGCCGTGGTCGGCGCCGACGCCGCCGAATTCGTGAAGAACCGGGTGGCGATGCAGCAGGAGCACATGGAGACCGTCTGGCAGAAGTTCGACGGCTCCGTTCGGGCGATCGTGCCTCTCTTCGAAAGCGAGATCCGCGGGCTGCCGATGCTCGGACGGCTGCGGGACTCCCTCTTCGTCTGACGCCCTTTCGAGGGGATCGGCTTCGAACCCGCTGGGCCGCCGCCGGAGCTCCGCGTCGGCGGCAGGACGGCGTGGTGCGGACCACTGTGCCGCGGCGGTGAAACGGCGCTATCCTTGGAGAGGACCTATCCGGAGGGTTGCGCGATGTTCAGGGTCATCACGGACGCCAAGCAGTTCCGCGAGTACGTGCTGCTGCGCGACGGGGAGGGCGTCTTGCTCCGGATCGCGACCCCCGCCGACCTGCCGTTGATCCACGACATGCTGTCGGGGGTCTCCAGGGAAAGTCTCCGCATGCGGTTCATGGGTTCGATGAAACAGGCGCCGGCCAAGTTCGTCGACGGGCTGTGCAGCGAGGACCCGCACGACCGTGCCTGTCTGCTGGCCGTCATGGGCGAGGAGCCCGACGCGAAGGTCGTCGGGTTCGGCAACTACGTCAGCCTGGGCGCCCGCAACACGGCCGACGTCGCGTTCATCGTCGCCGACCAGTTCCAGGGGAGGGGCATCAGCACGTTGCTGCTCGAGCGGCTGGCCGGGATCGCGGCCGGTGTCGGGTTCGTCGGCTTCGAGGCCGACGTCCTCTTCGAGAACCAGCAGATGACACGGGTGTTCCGGGACTCGGGGTTCGAGGCCCGGCAGGTGATGGACGGCGGCAATTACCACGTGGAGTTCCCGGTGTCCGGCGCGGCCGCGGTGCTGGAGCGCGCCGAGTTGCGGGAGCGGACGGCCACCGCCAACTCGATGGCGCGCCTGCTGCGCCCTCGGGTCGTCGCCGTGGTCGGCGCCTCGCGCGAGCAGGCCAGTGTCGGCAGCCGGATCTTCCAGCACATCCTGGAGAACAACTTCACCGGCACGGTGTATCCGGTCAACCACCAGGCCGTGTCGGTCCACGGTGTGCGCTCGTACCCGAGCGTCGGCCAGCTGCCGGAACCGCCCGACCTCGTCGTCGTCGCCGTTCCGGCGGAGAGCGTCGTCCCGGTTGCGGAGGAGGCCGTGCGCGCCGGGGCGAAGGGGCTGATCGTCGTGGCCTCTGGTTTCGCCGAAACCGGGGAGGAGGGCGCGGCCCTCCAGCGCCGCCTCGTGGACGTGGTCCGATCCAACGGCGCGCGTCTGGTGGGACCGAACTGCCTCGGCCTCCTCAACACCGACCCGGCCATCAGCCTCAACGCGAGCCTGGCGGCGGCGATGCCGCCCGTCGGCCGCATCGGTTTCTTCTCGCACTCGGCGGCGCTCGGCATCGTCATCCTGCAGTACGCCGGCGAGCGCGGCCTCGGCTTCTCCACCTTCGTCTCCGCCGGCAACCGGGCCGACGTGTCGGGCACCGACGTGCTCGAGTACTGGGAGGAGGACCCGGCCACCGACATCGCGATGCTGTACCTGGAGGCGTTCGGGAACCCGCGCCGGTTCGGCCGCGTGGCGCGGCGGGTCTCGAGCCGCAAGCCGGTGCTGTGCGTGAAAGGGGCCCGCAGCCGAGCGGGGTTCACCGCCGCCGGCGCCCACATCGGCGCGGCGCCGGTCGGCGACGTGGAGGTCGATGCCCTCTTCCACCAGGCGGGCGTGACCAGGGTTGACACGCTGGAAGAGCTCTTCGACGTGGCGCTGCTGCTGGCCCACCAGCCGTTGCCCGGCGGCGACCGCGTGGCGATCCTGAGCAACTCCGGGGGCGTCGTCACCATCACGGCGGACGCGTGCGACGCCTACGGACTCAACGTCTCCAAGTCCGGTCTGATCGACCTGGGGCCCCAGGCCGGCGCCGAAGACTACCGGGCGGCCGTGCAACGGGCGCTCGAGGATCCCCGTGTCGATGCCGTGATCGCGATCTTCCTCTGCGTCGGCGAGTGCGATCCGGAGCTCGTGGCCCGCGGCATCCGCCGCGGCGTGATCGGCGCGGAGCACGCGACCGGCGTGACCAAGCCGGTGCTGCTTTCGATGATGGGGGCCACGGGCGTGGTCAAGTTCGCGTTCGAAGGCAAGGGCGCGCTGGCGGACCGCAAGACCGAGTTTCCCTCGTACCGCTTCCCGGAAGCCGCGGCCCGGGCCCTGGCGCACGCCGTGGCGTATGCCGCGTACCGGCGGGAGCCGCCGGGCCGGCTGGTCTGGTACGAGGGCACCGACCCCGCCGGGGCCCACGCGGTGATCGAGGCCGCGATGCGGGACCACCCGGCCGACGCGGGCCCGCACTCGCTGACGCGCCAGCGCGCGACCGAGATCCTCGGCTGCTTCGGCATCGCGGTTGCAGCCGGACCGCCGCGGCGGGACGAAGGGCCGCGGATCGAGCTGAGGGTTCGCCAGCATCCTGTGTTCGGCCCGGTCGTCGCGCTCGGGCGGGCCGGCCAGCCGGCAGTCGTGCGCATCACGCCGCTCACCGACCAGGACGCGCGGGGAATGCTCAAGACGGTCGGGCTTCCGCCCGACGGAGAGGAAGTCGAGCTGTTGTGCCGCCTCTCGCAGCTCATCGAGGAGCTGCCGTGGCTCGCCGAGCTCAACGCCGAACTCGAGGCGGCGATCGACGGATCGCGGGCGGCGCTCGGCGGGGGGCTCCGCATCGCCGTCACGCGGCCGGCCGGAGGGCCGCGCCAGGGCTAGGATCAGCGGGCTGCACCGCAGCCGACCCAATGCGCGGCGCCATGGGAGAGATCACATGCTCGTGCGAGACATCATGACCACCGCCGTCATCACCATCGGCCCCGAGGCGACGCTCGGGCACGTGTGCGAGGTGATGCAGGCCCGCAACATCCGCCACCTGCCGGTGCTCGAGGGCGGCCGCCTGGTCGGCGTCATCACCGACCGCGACGTGCACGGCGGCAGCACCAAGCTGTGCTTCACCCCGTCACAGCCGGAAGGCCTGGTGCGCGACGCGATGGCGCATCCGCCGCGGACGGCCCACCCGCTCGATCCGGTCGAGGACGCCGCCCGCACCATGCGCGTCCTCAAGATCGGCTGCCTTCCGGTGCTGGACGGCGAGCGCCTCGTCGGCATCGTCACCGGCATCGACCTGCTCGACGCCCTGCTTCGCCTCACCGGCGTGGACAAGGCGACGGGCCGCCTCGAGCTGCGCCTGGCGGACAGACCGGGCGGGCTCGCCCGCCTGACCGCCCTTATCGCCGAGCGCCAGATCAACATCCACTCGATCCTGACGTACCCGGAGGGCACCGGGCTGGTGCGCGCCGTGCTGCGGGTCAACACGCTGGAAACGCGCCCGCTGGCGGAGGCGTTGCGGGGAGCGGGCTTCGAGGTAGTGTGGCCGGCCGAGAAGCCATGGCGGAGCTGATCTACACCCCGGCGTACGGGAGCTACGACCTCGGTCCCGAGCACCCTTTCTCCCCGGTGCGGCAGCGGATGGGGCTCGACCTGCTGGCGTCTCTCGGCTACAGGCTGAACTGGACCGAGCCCGAGCCCGCCACCCGCGCCGACATCCTGACCGTGCACGACGAGGCGTACGTGGCCGTCGTCGAGGCGCTCTCCGCAGGGGCGGCGGTCGCAGACCCCGAGGCGTGGGGCCTGGGCACGCCCGACACGCCGGTCGTGCCCGGGATCGACGGGGCGGTGCGGGCGCTGGTGGGGGGCACGCTCGCCGGCGCGCGTCTGGTGAGCGAAGGCCGCGCGACCAGGGTGTTGCAGTTCGGCGGCGGTCTCCACCACGCCCGCGCGGCGCGCGCGGCCGGGTTCTGCGTCTACAACGACCTCGCGGTGGCGATCCGGCACCTGACGGCGAGCGGCCTCTGGGTCTCCTACCTGGACATCGACGTGCACCACGGCGACGGCGTGCAGGCGATCTTCTACCGCGACGAACGTGTGCAGACGATCAGCCTGCACGAGTCGGGGCAGTACCTGTATCCCGGCACCGGAGAGATCCACGAGCTCGGGGAGGGGATGGGCCGGGGCCTCAAGATCAACCTTCCGCTGGAGCCGTTCACCCCCGGGCAGAGCTACCTGGAGGTGTTCGAGCAGGTCGTCCCGCCGGCGTTGCAGGCGTTCCGGCCGCAGGTCCTGGTCGTGCAGGCGGGGGCCGACGCCCACTTCGACGACACCCTCGCCGACCTCGCGCTCACGACGCGAGACTACGAGCGCCTGTTCCGCCGCATCCTGGAGCTGGCCGACGATCTCACCGGCGGGCGGGTCCTGTTCACCCTCGGCGGCGGCTACTCGCTGCACGCCGCCTCCCGCGTGTGGGCGATCCTCTACCTCGTGGTCAACGACCTGCCGGTCCCCGAGGCGATCCCTCCGGCCTGGGCCGAGAAGTGGGCCGCCCACCTCGGCGGCAAGCCGGCGGTGACGCTGCACGACCCCGACCCGGCGTTTCCCCCGCTCGCCCGACTCGACGAGATCGTGACCCGCAACCGTCTCGTCGCCACCCGCCTCCTCGACGCCCTCGCTCCCTACTGGTTCTGAGCGACGCGCTCGCCAGCCGGCGGCGGCCCCGCTACCATGCGCTCTCGCCCCGCGCCCGCGGGGCGCCTGGAGGCGCGATGGGGCTGTTGAGCGGTGCGGCAAGCGTGACGCGGTTTTCGGTGCTGGCGTGCCCGGAGGAGCCGGATTTCGGGGAGTACGCGTTCCGGGAGATCCCGCCGGGCGGCGAGGTGCGGGACCGGGCGGGGTTCGTGCCGTTCGAGCCCGGCGCCGCCTACCGGATCGGGCACAAGCGCTTCGCCTTCCGCGTCCGCGTGGACTCGCTGCGCCCCGACCCGACCGCGGTGAAGGAGCGCTTCAAGGAGCTCGTGAAGACCGAGAAGGAGAGCACGGGCGCGGCGGCGATCGCCGGGCGCAAGCGCAAGCAGCTTCGCGAGCTCGCGGTCGCGGAGGCGCTCGAGCGCGCGACGCCGCGGCCCCGGCTCACCGAGTGCCTGCTCGAGGACAAGGTGCTGTACGTCGGCAGCACCGCGAGCACGGCGCTGTCGACCGCGATGGCGCTGGCGCAGGCGGTCGGGATCGAGCTGCTCTGGAAGACGCCGTGGATCGACCGTGGGGAGGAGGACGTCGAGAGCGAGCTGTTCGTCCCGCGCGGCCCGGGGCAGGCGGTGCTCGGCTGCCGCTTCCTGAAGGCGCTGCTCGGCGACGACGACATCGCGCTCGAGCCGGAGAAGGGGAAGGTCGCTCTGGTCACGCCGGAGACCCGCGTCGCGCTTGCCGGCTCGGTGGCGCCCGACCTCGGCCGCTACCTCAAGAGAGAATGCGAACTCCTCTCCGCGCGCCTGCTGTGGAACGAGCTGTCGTTCCGCTTCGACGCGCCCGGTTTCCGCGTCGCGGCGCTCCACCTCGAAACCGAGAGGTTCGAGACCTTCGAGGAGAACCTCGACGCGCGCATGGAGCGCATCGTCGCCCTGCACGAGCTGCTCGACGCGAAGTACGAGGCCCTCGCGCCGAAACTCCGCGGCCAGGCCTGAGCGAGCACGGCGGAAGGCTCGAGGGACCTCGGGTCGTTTCAAGAAGCTTGTCACCGCGAGGAGTCCCGCCGCAGGCCGGACGACGCGACGATCCCGTCGATGTCGGCGAGATTGCTTCGGCCGCTGCGCGGCCTCGCAATGACCCCTGGTCCCCGTGCGAAGGCGCGACTCTCGGGACGGGCGCCGCTCTATTTCCGAAGGTGGCGTCTTGACACGTCCGTATAATGCCCGCGTTTCATGGAGGTTCCCCCCAATGGCCAAGAAGAGCCCCGATGTCTTCGTGATCGCGTTCACGCTGATCCTGCTGGCCGCCGTCGCCACCTGGGTCTTGCCGGGCGGCTCGTACACGCGCCAGAAGGAGACGGTGAACGGCACCGCGCGCGAGATCGTGGTCCCGGGCACCTACCACGTCGAGCCTTCGAAGCCGCAGACCACCGCGATCTTCCTCGCCCCGATGCGCGGCTTCCTGCGCATGGGCGCGATCATCGGGCTCATCTTCATCGTCGGAGGCGCGTTCAACATCCTCAACGACACCGGGGCGATCGCGGCCGGCATTCACCAGCTCGTCAGGCTCCTGGGGAACCGGAGTTTCCTGATCATCCCGATCGTGATGACGGTGTTCTCCTTCTTCGGGGGCGCGTACGGGATGGCGGAGGAGGCGATCCCGTTCGCCCTGATCTTCGTCCCGCTGGCGCTCGCGCTGGGCTACGACTCGATCGTCGGCGTGTGCCTTTCGTTCGTGGCGGCCGCGGTCGGCTTCTCGGCCGGGTTCCTCAACCCGTTCACCGTGCAGATCTCGCAGGGGATCGCGGGGGTGCCGCTCGGTTCCGGGATCAAGTACCGCCTGGTGATCTGGACCCTCGCGACGGCGCTGGCCATCGTGTGGGTGATGATCTACGCGGCGCGCGTCAAAGCCGACCCGAAGCGGTCGGTGATGTACGACCTCGACCGCCAGCGCCGCGAGGATCTCGCCAAGACCGAGGTCGGGCAACCGGTGTTCACCTGGCGCCACGGTCTGTGCCTGCTCGTCCTCGCGGCCACCGTCGTCGGGCTGATCGTGGGCTCGACGGTCTACAGCTGGTACATGGTGGAGTTCGCGGGGCTCTTCTTCGCAATGGGCCTTGCCTGCGGCATCGCCGGCGGCATCGGGCCGAACAAGCTCGCCAAGTCGTTCATCGCGGGCGCCAAGGACCTCGCCAGCGCGGCGCTGATCGTGGCGTTCGCGGGGGGGATCGTCGTGATCCTGGAGGACGGGCACATCCTCGACACGATCCTCTACGGCATGGCTTCGGTCACCTCGCACTTCGGCGGCATCCTGGCCGCGCAGTCGATGTACGTGCTGCAGCTCATCCTCAACTTCTTCATCCCGTCCGGATCGACCAAGGCCGTACTGACGATGCCGCTGCTCGCCCCGCTTGCGGACCTGTCCGGGATCACGCGGCAGACGCTGGTGCTCGCCTACCAGCTCGGCGCCGGCTTCAACAGCATGATCCTGCCGACCTCGGCGGTCACGGTGGGCACGCTCGCGCTGGCCAAGATCCCTTACGAGCGCTGGTTCAGGTGGAACTGGCCGCTGCAGGTGGCGCTGTTCGTCTTCTCCCTGCTCGCGCTCGTCTGGCCGGCGGTGACGCGCTGGAATTGAGGCGCGGGAGCGTTCAAAGGCCCGGGCCGGGGAAGTCAGAGGCCAAACGTCCGGGGGTCGAGGGGAGGGCGCGGCGCCCCGGCTCTCGCGCGGTCGTGCCTTCCCTTCGACGTCTTCCCTCTGTCCTTTGGCCTTCGTGTTTCGCTTTGGACCTTCGAACCCGCAGGCAGTCTCCCGCTCCCGCGCTCATCTGCTGTTCTTGAGCCTTCGAGCGTTCGTCCGGCGCTGCGGCCGCTACTTTCCCGCGGCTTTCGGTGCGATCGCCTCGATCGCCGCGAGCGTCCGGGCGGCAAGCTCGTCCTGAAGGCGCTGAACGTCCCGCGGCGCGGGCGCCTCGGCGAGCCAGCGGGTGCGGGCGGCCTCGGCGGCGTGGAGGTTTTCCGCTTCGCTCGCGAGCAGGCGCGGCAGCACCGCCGCGTCGCCTGGGGCGAACGCCGCGACGTGGATGAACTTCTTCATCTCGCCGCGGGTCGCCGGGTAGAAGATCGTTCGCACCGCATCGAGCGCCCGCGTCATCGGCGAGGCCTTGGGCGCGGCGGCGAGTTCGGCCGGGACGCCGGCGGCGCGCACCCAGACCGGGACCGCGGCGCCGGTGATCGGCTCGCCGGGGATCACCCACATGGTGGAGAGCAGGGGATCCTCGCCTGGGGGGACGCCCTCGAAGACGACCGCGGAGGCGGTGTCGTAGCGGCAGAGGCTGTCGGCGGTGTAGGCGAAACGGGCGCCGGCGGGGAGCCCCTGTGCCGGGTACGAGCCGATGTGGACGTTGGCGACGTCGCGCGCCGGGCCGGCGAGCAGCGTCGAGGCCGTCAGCGCCTTGTCCTTGACGAGCTTGTCGAACAGGGAGTCGGCGCGCTCGCGGCGGAGGACGCCGGAGCCGGAATCGGCGTCGCCGGAGTCGGAGTAGTTCGTCCGCACGATGAAACCGGCGGGACCCATCGCGTCGAAGCGCCTGAAGGCGGTCCGGGAGGCTTCGAAGATCGCGGCCCCGCCGCGGGCGTCGATCACGCCGAAGTTGGCGGTCACGTCGCGCCCGCCGTTGGTCTTCTCGAGCAACCCCTGGAACTCCTCGATCGTGGCGCACGACTGCAGCGCCAGGCGCATGAGCAGACCCTCCGCGGTCGAGTCGGTCTTGGCGAGGTTGTACGAGGCGGCGTTCATGATCGCGAAGCCGCGAGCGTTGACCCCCGCCCAGACCTCCAGTCCCGCCGGGTCGCCGGAGTTGACGACGCCGACGAACGGGTAGCGCCCGGTGTCGTCGTAGATCACCTGGTTCTGCTTGTTCTCGGCGTCGCGGTTCTTCCACAGGAGCGGCCGGGCGTTGGCGGTCGCGGCCGCGGACACCACCGCGGTGGTGCAGGCACGGCCCCTCGCCGCCACCAGCACGGCGAAGCCGGCCGTCAACCCGATGACCAATGCACCAGCGCGATGCGCCCTCTTCGCGACCATGGATTCTCCTTCGTTCATGCCGATCTTTCGGCGTGGGGACAACTTGGGTGGCCTGCAAGCTCTCCTGGCGCGCCCGGCGGCGCCGCTTGACTCGCGGCCAACGTGTGGGGTACCCTCATTCTGGATTAGATCTTATATCAAATATCGAAGGAGCCGCAATGTCCAGCGACACCCCGCCACACGCGCACAAGCAGCTCCCGCAGTGGGTGGCTGACCAGCTCCGCTCCGCCATCCTCGAGGGGCGTCTCAAGCCGGGGGAGTGGCTGCGCCAGGAGCGGCTCGCGCAGGAGCACGGCGTCTCCCAGATGCCGGTTCGTGAAGCGCTCAAGCAACTTGCCTCGGAGGGGCTCGTCGAGCACGTCCCGTACCGCGGCGCCCGCGTCGTCCAGTTCTCGGCCGACGACGTCGAGGACCTCTACGCCTGCCGGGCGTTCATCGAGGGGATGGCCGCTCGGTTCGCCGCCGTGAGCATTACCGCCGGCGAGTTGGGGGAGCTTGCCGCCCTCGTGCCGCAGATGGCGGCGTGCGAGACCCCGAAGGACCTGGGCGAGTACCGGGAGCTGAACCGGCGCTTCCACGGCGTGATCTTCACCGCGAGCCGGCGGTCGTACCTGGTGCGGACGCTCGCCCAACTCTGGGCCGCGTTCCCGACGATGCTGTGGAGCAACGTGCCGCGGGTGGCGACCGATTCGGTCCCGAGCCGCGACGAACCCGATGTCGCGGAGCACTCGGCGATCGTGGCGGCGCTCGCCGGCCACGACCCGGATGCGGCCGAACACGCCGTGCGCGACCACATCAGGCTGGCGGGCGAGGCGCTGCAGTCGGCGATGAGGGATCAACGGTGAGCGCGCCCGGGGTGGCTCACGCCGCCGCGGCCGTGCCTCGTGCCAATCGCGAGAACCCACAAGGAGACTTCAAAATGCGACGGACTCTTGCAATCCTCGGTTCGGCGGTATGCGCTGCGGCGGCGTTCGCCGCGAGCCCGGCTCCCAGGGGCAACCTGATCCTCATCGGCGGCGGCGACAAGCCCAAGGACGCGATGGCGAAGTTCGTCGAGCTGGCGGGCGGGCCGCAGGCGCCGATCGTGGCGATCCCGACCGCCTCCGAGGAGGCCGACGCGGGCTCGTACTACGTCAAGCTCTTCAAGGAGGAGTACGGCTGCACCAACGTGACCTTCCTCGACATCAAGACCAAGGCCGACGCGATGCGCCCCGATCTGGCCGAGCTGGCGGTCAAGGCCGCCGGGATCTTCTTCGGCGGCGGCGACCAGGTGCGGATCACGAACGCGCTGCTCGGCACGCCGGTCGGCGCGGCGATCGCGGCCGCGTTCGAGCGCGGCGCCGTCGTCGGCGGCACCTCGGCGGGCACCGCGTGCCAGAGCAACCCGATGATCACCGGCGAGGGCGATTTCACGGTGATCCGGGCGGACACCGTCGAGCTGAAGCCCGGGCTCGGCTTCTTCCGCGGCGTCATCGTCGACCAGCACTTCATCAAGCGTCAGCGCGAGAACCGGCTGCTGGCCGTGATCCTCGAGCACCCCGAGCTGCTGGGCGTCGGCATCGACGAGACGGCCGCCGTGTGGGTCCGGCCCGACCAGACGTTCCAGGTGCTGGGCAACAGCTCGGTGATCGTCATCGACGCCTCCGGAGCGAAACTCGGCCGGCAGGCCGCCAAGGAGGGCAAAGCGCTCCTCGGAGCGCACGGGCTCAAGGTCCATGTGCTGCTTCCCGGCGCGACGTTCGACCTGGCGACGCGCACGGTGATGGGTGCGTCCGCGAACATGACGGGGGTGGCCGCGCCGGTCCGTCGGGACGTCAACCCCAAGGGCCTCCACCGCGCCACGGCGACCCCGAAGTAGCACCCCAGCGGGCCCCACTTGGGCCGCAGGCGGCTCCCGCCCACCGCGCTCTTCGTGGTCCGGCGAGCGTGCCCGTCACCCGGTGTGGGGCGGGTCCAAGGGGGCGGCGCCTGAGGGCGTCTTCGCGACGCACACGCGGTCACGCCCCTCCTGTTTGGCCCGGTAGAGCGCGACATCGGCGCTCCGCATCAGCAGGTCGGGGAATCCGCCCTGCTCGGGGAACATCGCCACTCCCAGCGAGAGCGTCACGCTGTCGAGGTCCCGGTCGCCGTGACGTACCCGCATCTCTTTGGCGGCCTCGCGGATCCTCTCGGCGCGCTGGCGCGGCAGGTCCGGGGGGACGTCCTGCAGGATGACGATGAACTCCTCGCCTCCGTAGCGGCACGCGACGTCGCCTGTCCGCACCTGGCGCTGCAGCAGGGCGCCGAGCTCGCGGAGCAGAGCGTCCCCGGCGTCGTGGCCGAGCGTGTCGTTGAAGCGCTTGAAATGATCGATGTCGAGCATGATGAGGCCGAGATGCGTGCCCTGGCGCTCGGCCCGCCGCAGCTCGCGCATCAGCGTCTCCTCCATGTAGCGGCGGTTGTAGAGCCCGGTCAGGGGGTCGCGCACCGACAGGTGCTGCAGCGTCTCCTGCAGCTTGAGCTTGGCGAGGGCCAGCGCCAGGTGCTCCGCCACTCTCACCCCGGCCTGCTGCCGCGCGTCCCACTGCTCGGGCGCGAGCGGGTCGAGCAGGACGTGCAGCACCCCGAGAGCGGACCCGTGAGCCGTCATCGGCACGCAGACGTAGGGGCCGTCGCCGGGCCCGACGTGCCGGCAGCGGAAACCGGACAGGATCTCCTCGCGGCCGTGCGCCCGCCCGCGCCGCATCCCCCAGCACTCGTCCACCGAGAACACCCTTTGCCCGGGGGCGCGCGGGCCCCAGACGGCCGCGGCCTCGAGGGTGAGCGGAAGACTCGCCGAACACGTACAGTGCGCCGGAGTCCGCCGGGAAGAACTTCGGCAGGAACCGTTCGATGCCGGCGAGGGCTTCGGCGCTCGTGTTGCAGCTCTGCAGCAGGTCGCCCAGCTGGCCGAGAAGGTTGATCTCGGAGTTGCGGTGCTCCAGCTCCCCGGCCCACACCGCCAGGTGCTCGTTGGCCTGCTGCAGTTCCGCAGTCCGCTGCGCCACCGCGGCTTCGAGTTCCTTGCGGTCGGTGACGTCGAAGAACAGCCCGCTGACGGACTCCGGCCGGCCGGCGTCGTCGCAGACGATGTGGCTCCGCTCGTGGATCCACACGGAGGTTCCGTGCGCCGACCTGACCCGGTACTCGCGGACATACGCCTTGCTGGTCTTGAGCGCGTGGATGAACGCCTGCCTGGCGGGGTGGCGGTCCTCCTCGACGATGAGATCGGTCCATCGCAGTCCCTGCCGGCCGAACGACCCCGCCCGGTGGCCGACGATCGTCTCCACCTTGCTGTCGAAGAACTCGACGCTGCCGTCGAGGTACCCCTTGAACATGACGGCCGGGACGTTGTCGATGACGAGCCGGAGATCGCGCTCGGCCGTGTGCAGGCTGCGCTCCAGGTCCTTGCGATCGGTGATGTCGAAGAACAGGCCGGTGATGCACTCGATCGCGCCGTCGTTCCGGCAGGCGATCCGGCTCCTCTCGTGCACCCAGACCAGCTTCCCGGCCTTGGACGAGATCCGGTACTCCCGCGTGTACGCCCGGTTGCCGCTCAGGGCGGCGACCAGCGCCCGCTTCGCGGAGTCACGGTCGGCCGGCAGGATGAGGTCGGTCCATTTGATCGCGCGGGACTCGAACTCCTCCTTGGCGTAGCCGGTCATCTCCTCGACCTTCCGGTCGAAGAGATCGATGCTGCCGTCGGCGTACCCGCGGAAGAACACCGCCGGAAGGTTGGCGACGAGTCCGTCGAGATCCCAGTCCATTTTGGAGACGCTCCCCTTGGAGACGGCGGGTGGGCCCTCCCCCCGGGTGCGGATGATACCCCCGGACGTCGTGGCACGGGCACGATCGGCGCGGGAGGCCTGCCGTGCCCTCGGCCCACCCTGACCCCCGCCACCCGTCGCGCCGCACAGGCCCCCACGGGTCTTGACTTGTGAGATTTGCTCTGGTAAACATGATGCAGGATACATTATATCTAATACATCGAGGCCACCATGCCGACGGAAACCACGCCACGCTCGCACCAGCAGCTTCGACTCTGGGTGGCGGACCGCCTGCGGTCCGAGATCCTCGAAGGGCGGATCAAGCCGGGCGAGTGGCTGCGCCAGGAGCGTCTCGCGCTGGAGCAGGGCGTCAGCCAGACGCCGGTGCGCGAAGCGCTGAAGCTGCTCGCGGGCGAGGGTCTCGTCGAGCACGTGCCGTACCGCGGGATTCGCGTCGTCGAGTTCTCGGTCGCGGACGTCGAGGACCTCTACGCCTGCCGGGCGTTCATCGAAGGGATGGCGGCGCGATACGCCGCCGCGAGCATCACCGACGAGGCGATCGCGGAGCTCACGCGGCTGTACGAGCGCATGGTGCGCTGCAAGACCCCGGACGACATCGTCGAGTACCGCGAGCTCAACCGGCTCTTCCATTCGGGGATCTTCGGCGCCAGCGGGAGGTCGTACCTGGTGCGGACGTTGGCGCAGTTGTGGGGAGCGTTCCCCACGATGCTGTGGAGCAACGTGCCGCGCGTGGCGAGGGATTCGGTGCCGGAGCGGGACGCGCCGGACATCGAGGAGCACACGGCGATCCTCGACGCGCTTCGGGCCCACGACCCCGAGGCCGCCGAACGCGCGGTGCGGCGCCACATCGAGGCGGCGGGCGGGTCGCTGGTCGCAGCGATGAGGGTGCAGGGATGAGCACGTATCGGCGCGACGCGACGTCATCACGGCGGGGCGCGCGCCTGGCATTTGACAGGCCGGAGTGGCAAGCCCTTTCGGGTTTCCGGTCAAGGAGCGAGGCGCTGGGGGAAACCTCGGGGCCAAGGGAGGAGAAATGATGCGTGCTGTTCTCAGAGGAGCGTTGTTCACACTGTTGCTGCTCGCGCTGGCGGCGCCTGTCGTCGCGCAGTCGAACGTCTCGGGCAGCATCCAGGGGACGGTCAAGGACAAGAAGGGGGGCGTTCTCCCCGGCGTCACGGTGACCGCGCTCTCGGACGTGCTGGTGGCCCGCAAGGCGACGACGGTGACGGACGAGCGCGGCGTCTACCGCTTTCCCTCGCTGCCGCCGGGGATGTACGCGGTCGAGGCCGACCTCTCGGGTTTCGTCAAGACACGAGCCGAGAACGTGGTCGTCAACCTTGCCAGAGCGCTCGTGATCGACTTCACGCTGCCTCAGGCAAGCGTGAACGAGGAGGTCTCGGTGACCGGCGAGGCGCCGCTTGTCAGCGTCGCGAGCAACACGGTGTCCACCAGCTTCGACACTGGATTCCTGAACAACCAGCCGCTGCCTCGGAACTACTACTCGCTGCTCGCGGCGGCACCAGGAGTCACCGTTGACGTCACCGGCAACGGCGCCGCCATGTTGGCATACGGCGGCACGGGCGCGACGCAGAACGCCTACAACCTGGACGGCGTCAACGTCGGCGCGCCGGGTGACGGGAACTACTGGCTGCTCCCCAGCATCCAGTGGATGCAGGAGATTCAGATCGGCGGTCTGGGCGCCAGCGCCGAGTATGGCGGCTACACCGGCGGCATCATCAACGGCGTGACCAAGTCGGGCGGCAACGAGTTCCACGGCGGGATCGAGGCGTACTACCAGCCCGACTCTTGGGTCGCCAACAATACCCCGTACGACCTCGGACCGCAGGCGCCGTTCAAGTTCCACGACTATGCGATCAGCCTCGGCGGCCCGGTCATCAAGGACAAGCTCTGGTACTTCATCTCCGGCGAGGACTGGGAGCAGGACACCTCCGAGATCGGGGCCGCGAGGTCGACGGACCGGAAGACCCCGCGCTACCTCGGAAAGCTCACGTTCCAGGGGAACGCGAACAACCGCGTCAGCTTGATGCTCGAACACGACACCGTGAACCAGGACTACCGCACTGTCAGCTCGAGCGTTTTGCCGGAGGCCGCGTACAAGGAGAGCGCGCCGAACTACACCCTTGCCGCGAGTTGGGAGTCGCTGCTCAACGCGAACAACTTCGTCAACTTCAAGCTCACCGGGTTTGACGGCCGCGAGGATGACCTCCCGTACCACGGCTTTAACACCCCGGGTCGTCAGGATCAGAACACCGGGATCTACTGGCAGAACCTGACCGACTACCTCCTTTCGCACCAGCGCCAGGTGACGCTCGACGGTTCGTGGAGCCTCTACGCCGACGGGCTCTTCACCCCCAAGGATTCACACTCGTTCAAGTTCGGTGGGGGCTACCAGGTGGCCTCGGTGGGCTACAATTCGGCGCCCAACGGCGGCTACACACTTTACGACGACTCCTCGGCCTGCCCGGGGGACACGACCGACGCACAATTCGCGTACTACATGGCTCACCCCGAGTGCGGGTTGAACGAATATGCGTACAAGGAAACCGGCTACGGCGAGTACCACGAGCGGCTGGAATTCAAGGAGATCAACCTGTACGCACAGGACTCGATGCGGCTCGACCGGTTCACGCTCAACTATGGCCTGCGCTACGGCAACTTGAAGGGCGGCTTCGCCCCGGGCACCGGCAACACCAACGTCTACAACACGAGCTTCGTGGACCCGCGGATCGGGTTCGTGTGGGACGTCTTCGGCGACGCCAAGACCGCCCTCAAGGCGCACCTGGGGCGCTACCACGACAAGATGAAGGGGTACCTTTACGACCGCGAAATCTCGGGGCACATCGCGCCTCCTACCATCGACTGCTACTGGGATTCGGCCACCGGTAAGTACGACCTCGACTCCAACGGCGACCCGGGCTGCGAGACGTATTCCGTCCCGCCCGCCGCCGCGATGGGCAAATACGGTGGGCAGTACGTGGACGAGGCGCTGCTCACCGTCGAGCAGCAGTTTGGCAAGGACATGGTGGTCGGAGTCGACCTGATCGACAGGAAGTTCCGCAACATCATGGCGATGATCAACGCGAACCAGGACTACACGCTCAAGACCGCCACCAACAACCCGCTCACCGGCGGCACGCTGCCGATCTGGATCCTCAACTCGCCTCAGCAGTACGTTCTCACCACCGACAACGGGGCGTACCGCGACTACCGGTCCGTGATGGTCCGGTTCGAGAAGCGGTACTCGCACGGGTGGTATGCCCAGAGCTCGCTCGTCTGGACGGACCTCAAGGGAAATGAGACCAGCAACTACGGGTACGAATCCGCGTATCAGGACCGCAACGGGTTCACCAACGCCGACGGGCAAATGGACTGGGTCTACAACAAGTGGGACTACAAGCTGAACGCGGCCGTGGATCTGCCGCTCAACTTCCAGCTCAGCGGGCAGTACAACTACTTGTCCGGTATGTACTGGACACCGTACGTGCGCGTCACCAGCGGGCTGGGCTACAACTCGACCACCGGCAGAAACATCCTCCTCCTCCCGCGCGGCTCGTATCAGTTCCCATCACGCCACCTTCTCAACATGCGCCTGGCCTGGAGCCCCAAGCTGGCCGGCGCGCTAAGGCTGACGATCTCCGGCGAGGTGTTCAACGTCCTCAACAACGGCACGATGCTCGACACCTATCAACGCTGGGGCAGCTACAACGCGAACAAGAACACGTGGTCTGGACCGAGGTCCGACTACGGGACGCCGTACTCGATCGAAAGCCCACGCCAGGTCCGTTTGGGCGTGCGCCTGGATTTCTGACGCACTCGCTTCCATCTTGCGCAAGGGGCGGCCGCGAGGCCGCCCCACTCTTCAAAGCTGGAGGAACCTAACATGCGCGCCACAAACCGTAGCCGTCTGCAGCGCATCGGGGCGTTGGTCGTGGTCGCGGCCACGCTGCCGTTGGGGGCGGGGACCGCCCTCGGCCAGGCCCAGGCGCCGCCCAAGCTCACGTTCGACCAGAGCAACTCGGTGTACAACCGGCGGATCCACCCGCCGCAGCCGGCCGAGACCTTCAACTGGGAGGAGCGGGTCACGAAGCTCCTGCGCGAGGAACCGGGCGACATCATCATCACCGGCGTCGGGGACATGATCTTCAACCAGCAGATCTCGAACCTGCCCGAACCGGACCACCGGCAGCTCTTCCGGATCATGCAGGAGGCGGACATCGCCTACGGCAACCTCGAGTTCTCCCTGAACTCCCACCCGGAGCTGCAGCGGCCGTTCTACAACTTCCGCGCGGACCCCGAGTTCGCATGGGAGGTCGCGGCGATCGGCATCAACATGGTCAGCATGGCGAACAACCACGCCCTCGACTTCGGGCCCGAGGGGCTGAGAGATTGTCTGAGAGCGCTGGATCACGCCCAGATCACCCACGCCGGCGCGGGCCTGACGCTGGCCGCGGCGCACGAGCCCGGCACGATGGGCGTGCAGAGCCAGAAGACCAGCTTCGGCCTGCTCTCGTACATGCGCTACTGGACCCAGAAGTACCGCTGCACGGATCCCGGCGGGCCGTGCCTCGCCACCATCAACCCCGCGGCGATCCTCATCGCAAAGGACGGCAAGGTCGAAGAGGTCGAAGGGCCCGTCGAGAGCGACATCAGCGCGATGGAGGACGACGTCGTCCTGGGCAAGCGCCACAACGACATCCTCATGGTCGCACTGCACAACCACGATGTCAGCCACCACCGCGCGTACGGCATCCAGGACCACACGCCCGCCAACGACGAGATCATGTTCCACCGCGCGATCGACGCCGGCGCCGACATGGTCCTGGGCAGCGGGCCGCACGTCCTGCGCGGGATCGAGATCTACAAGGGGAAGCCGATCTTCTACAGCCTCTCCAACTTCATCTACCAGTACCGGACGCCCGACAAGATCCCGGTGGACCTCATCCACCAGCGCGACGGCGAGATCGCGCGCCCGACCAACGTGTCGGTGTGGGACCGGCGCGATCCGGTCGAGATCTTCGAAGGGGTCGTCGTGCGGATGACCGTCAACAACGAGAAGCTCAAGCGGATCGAGCTCATCCCGTTCACGATCGACGACGAGGGGCCGCTTTACGGCGTCCCACGGCTTGCGAGCGCCGCGAGGTGCAGGAGGATCATCGAGGAGCTCCAAGCGCTGTCGAAGCCGTACGGCACCACGATCGTGGACAAGGGCTGGTACGCCGAGGTGAAGCTGTAGGGACAGGCGGCGCGTCGCCGGTCGTGGTGTGCGCCCGGCTTCAGGGGAGAGACTCATGCTCGAGAGGAAGGCCAACAGCATCGCCCTGGCTGGCATCGCGATTCTGGGCGCGCTGGCCGTCGGTTCGCCTGCCCCCGCTCGGGCGCAGGCAAGCCCCGCGATCGGCCCAGGTCCGACACCGCCGGTCGCAGCCCGGGTGCCGAAGGTCCTCGAGTTCAACGGCAGCCGGCGCGCCGACGACTACGACTGGATGCGGGACAAGGGCGACCCCCGGCTCAAGGCCTACCTCGAGGCCGAGAACGCCTACGCTGCCGCGTTCATGAAACCGACCGAGGCGCTGCAGGCGAGGATCTTCGCGGAAATCTCGGGCCGCCTCGCGCCCGACGAGAGCACGCTCCCCTTCGAGGAGAACGGCTACCTCTACTTCACGCGCTTCGAGAAGGGGAAGGAGTATCCCCTGTACTGCCGCCGGAAGGCGGGCGCCGGCGCGGCCGACGAGGTGATGCTCGACGTCAACGCGCTCGCCGCGGGACACGCGATCTACAAGACCAGCCAGCCGGTCGTCAGCCCCGACAACCGGCTGCTGGCTTTCGCCGCCGACACCTCCGGCGACCGCCGGCACACGGTCCGCTTCAAGGACCTCGTGACCGGCCGGCTGCTCGCCGACGTCCTCCCCGGCACGTCCGGGGAGGTGGTGTGGGCGGCCGACAGCCGGAGCGTCCTCTACACGACGCCGGACGCCTCCGTTCGCACCTACCGCGTCGTGCGGCACGTCATCGGCCGCCCGGTCGAGAACGACGCCGTCCTCTTCGAGGAGGACGACCCGATGTTCGAGGTGGCGCTCTCCCTCTCCAAGTCGCGCGCCTATGCGCTCGTCGAGACCTCGAGCGAGACGACCTCGGAGTACCGGACCCTGGACCTCGCCGACCAAGACGCGAAGCTCGCGATCTTCCAGCCGAGGACCCCGGGCCTGCGCTACTGGGTCCAGCACGGCGGAGGGGCCTTCTACATCCGCACCAACCTCGGCGCCCCCGATTTCAGGATGATGCGGGCCCAACCCGGGAAGACGGGCGGGCGCGACTGGAAGCCCCTCGTGCCACCCGAGCCGGGAGTCCTCCTCGAGGAGTTCGACGTCTTCAAGGGCTTCGCCGTCCTGCAGGAACGCGTCAATGGCCTGGCGCGGATGCGAATCCTGCCCCTCGCCGGCGGCCGGGGCCACGTCGTGGAGTTCCCCGACGCCGCGTACGACGCCGTGCTCGAAAGCACGCCGGAGTACGCCAGCCGCTCGTTCCGCGTCCGCTACTCCTCGCCGGTCGTGCCGACCACCGTCTACGAGGTGGACCTCGCGTCGGGCACCAAGAAGGTGCTCAAGCGCGACGAAGTCCTCGGTGGGTTCGAACCGTCGCGCTACGAAGTGCGCCGCCTCGAGGCGCCCGCCCCGGACGGCAAGCTCGTTCCGATCAGCCTGGTGATGCGCCGCGACCTCCGCCGCGACGGCACGAACCCGCTCCTGCTGTGCGCCTACGGCGCGTACGGCAACAGCCGCGTGGTCCGGCCCGACTTCGCCCCCGAGCGTCTTTCCCTCCTCGACCGCGGCTTCGTCGTCGCGATCGCCCACGTGCGGGGCGGCTCGGACCTCGGCCGCGCCTGGTACGAGGACGGCAAGCTGCTTCACAAGAGGAACACCTACTCCGACTTCATCGCCTGCGCCGAATACCTCGTCGCGAAGAAGTACACGAACCCGGCCCACCTCTTCGCGAACGGCCTCTCGGCCGGCGGCATGCTGATGGCCGTCGTGGCCAACTGGCGCCCGGATCTCTTCAAGGGGATCATCGCCGAGGTCCCGTGGACCGACGTCGTGAGCGACAGCCTCGATCCCTCGCTGCCGCTGGTCACCGTCGAGTACGAGGAGTGGGGGAACCCGAACCGCAAGGCCGAGTACGACTACATGCTGTCGTACTCGCCGTACGACAACGTGAAAGCGCAAGCGTACCCGGCGCTGCTGGTGACCGGCGCGTTCAACGACACGCAGGTCATGGTCTGGAACCCCGCGAAGTGGGTCGCGAAGCTGCGCGCGATGAAGGCGGACTCCAACCCGCTCCTGCTGGTGACCAACATGGCGTCCGGCCACAGCGGCGCATCCGGGCGGTTGGAGCGGTACAGGCTGACGGCGCTCAAGTACGCGTTCATGCTCCGCCTGCTCGGGATCTCGCGGTAGGGCGCGGAGCGGGAGCCGCGCTCGGTCCGGGTTCCGCCGCGGCTGGGCTCGTACCCCACTGCTGCGATCAGCCGGCCACCCTCGCCTCGATGCGCCGGTCGGGCACCAGCCACATGAGCGCCACCACGACGTAGAGCCCGTCCGAGAGCCACTGGTTGGCGAAAGCCAGCGCGATCGCCGCCGCGTAGAGCGCGATCGAGAGCTTGCCCTTGAGGTCCGTGCCCACGGCGGCGGCCAGCCTCGACTCCGGGCCCTGCTCCGCGATGATCGCGCTCTCGAGGATCGTGTAGGCGACGGCCGCCATCAGCAGCACCGCGCCGTACGCGGCGGTGGGTACGGCGGCGAAGTGGTTCTCGCCCATCCAGCCGGTGACGAACGGCACCAGCGACAGCCAGAACAGGAGGTGCAGGTTGGCCCACAGGATCTTGCCGTTGATCCGGTCGGCGAGGTGGAGCATGTGGTGGTGGTTGTTCCAGTAGATCCCGAGGAACACGAAGCTCAGCACGTACGTCAGGAACACCGGCAGGAGAGGGCGCAGCGCCCCCCAGTCCCCGCCGCGCGGCACCCGCAGCTCCAGCACCAGGATCGTGATCAGGATCGCGACCACGCCGTCGCTGAACGCCTCCAGACGTCCCTTGCTCATTTCAAACCTCCGTGTGCCGACACTGGATAGCAACCGCGCGGCACGCGCGGGCATTCTGCCGGCCCGGCCGGACATCGGATCAGGGCCAGGGGAATTCCCACGGTCTCCGATTGAGTTTTGTTGGGGCATGGAGAGGTCGCAAGAATGGACGAGACGCTGCAACCCGACGACCCGGCAGTGACGCCCACGCAAGGCCCGCTGGACCTTGCCCTGCCGGAGCGGCTGGACGGGCCTCCACCCATCTCCGCCTCGATCGGCGGCTACACCCTCGTTCGGAAGCTGGGCGAGGGCGGCATGGGCGTGGTCTACGAGGCGCTGCAGGGCAACCCGCGGCGCGCGGTCGCCCTCAAGATCATCCGGGGCGGCGGCTACGTGGACGAAACCGTCGTGCGCCTGTTTCAGCGCGAGGTGCAGGCGCTGGCGCGCCTCAAGCACCCGGGCATCGCGGCCATCTACGAGGCGGGCCGCACCGGCGACGGGCAGCACTTCTTCGCGATGGAGCTGGTGCAGGGCCGGAGGCTGGACGAGTTCCTCGCCGGCGAACCGCCCGCCGCGGCCGGCGACCGCGCGAGCGTCCGGTCCCGGCTCGAGTTGTTCCTCCAGATCTGCGACGCCGTGGCCTACGCGCACCAGCGGGGCGTCATCCACCGCGACCTGAAACCGAGCAACATCCTCGTGCAGGAGGACGCGGCCACGAGCGCCTCGCACGGGGGTGCGGCGCGGCCGGACGTGAAGGTGCTCGACTTCGGTTTGGCGCGCATCGCGGACGGGGACGGCGCGGGCGCGAGCATGGCGACGGAAAGCGGCACGATCCGCGGCACCGTGCCGTACATGAGCCCCGAGCAGATCCGCGGCGACACCGACCAGATGGACCTGCGCACCGACGTCTATTCGCTGGGCGTCCTCCTCTACGAGATGCTCACCGGCGAGCTGCCGTACGACCTTCGCCGCGCCAGCCTGCCGGAGGCCGCCCGCATCATCTGCCACGAGCCGCCGCGGCTGCGCGGCCGGCTCCCGGGCCACGCGCTCGCGGGGCGCGAGATCGAGACGATCGTGGGGAAGGCGCTCGAGAAGGATGCGGCCGAGCGCTACCAGAGCGCGGCCGGGTTCGCCGAAGACGTCCGCCGCTACCTCAACAACCAGCCGATCGTGGCCCAGCCCCCGAGCACCGTCTACCAGCTGCGCAAGATGGTCTCGCGGCACAAGGTGGGGTTCGGGTTCGCCGCATCAATCCTCGTGCTGCTCGCCGGCGTCGCCGGAGCCATGGCGGTGCAGGCGCGCCGCATCGCCCTCGAACGCGACCGGGCCAACCGCCAGGCGGCGATCACCGGGCAGGTCTCGGACTTCCTGGTCAGGCTCTTCCGCGTCTCCAGGCCCGATCAAGCCCGTGGCGCCACGATCACCGCCCGCGAGCTGCTCGACAAGGGCACGGCGCAGATCCGGGCGGACCACACGATGGACCCCGAGGTCCGCGCCACGCTGGTGGACACGATGGGCGACGTCTACTCGAGCCTCGGCCTCTTCGACCGGGCCAGGCCCCTCCTCGAAGAGGCCCTCCGGACGCGCACGCAGGTGTTCGGGGCGTCCAGCCTCCCGGTCGCGGACACGCTGCGCAGCCTGGGGCTCCTGCTCCAGAGCCGGGGCCAGGATGCGGAGTCGAAGCCCGAGTTCGAGCGCTCGCTCGCGATCTACGAGAAGCGGGACGGGCCCTCGAGCCTGAACGTCGCGCAGGTCCTCAACGATCTCGGCAACGCCGAGAACCACCTCGGCGACTACAAGGATGCCGAGGCGGCGTACGACCGGGCCATCGCCATCCGCAAGCAGGTCGAGGGCCCCGACACACTCGATGTCGTGCCGATGCAGTCCAACCTCGCGCTGCTTTCGGTGCGCAAGGGCGACCTCCCTGGCGCCGAACGCTCGTTCCGCGCCGCGCTCGCCACCTACGAGAAGGCGCTGCCCCCCAACCACCCTGATATCGCGCTGCTCGCCGGCAACGTCGGGGCCACGCTGGTCGCCGAGAGGAAGTACAGGGAGGCGGAGCCGTTCTACAAACAGGCCCTGACCATCCACGAGAAGGTGCTGGGCGACGAACACCCGCAGCTGGCGCTCGATCTGGCGAACCTCGCGGAGGTCCACCGCGTGCTGGGGAACCTTCCGGCCGCCGAGAGCGAGAACCGGCGCGCGCTCGCCATCCTGCGCGCGAAGGTCCCGGCGACGGATTTCCGCACGCGCTTCGTCCTCGTCAACCTCGCCACGGTGCTGGACGCGGAGAGCGCCCCCGCGGGACTGCACGAAGCCGAAGGGCTGCTGCGCGAGGTGGTCGCCACGAACCGCACCTCACCCCCTCCCGACCCGTGGGACGCCGCCAAGGCCGAGGGTGAGCTGGGCGGCTGCCTGCTGGAGCAAGGGAAGTACGCCGCCGCCGAGCCGCTCCTCGTCGGGAGCTTTCCCACCCTTCGCGACAAGCTGGGCATCAACGATCGCGCCCGCGTGGACAAGGCGCTCGATTGGATCATCGAGCTGTACCGGCGGGAGGGCGAGCCGGCGAAGGCCGCGCCGTACCTCGCGATCAGGACGGCACGACACGCCGCGGCGGGTCCGGGACCCAGGACGGGCGCGGGCTAGCTTCCGCTTTTCGGCCGGCCGGTCCGAGAGCGCCGCGCACGCCGCCGCCGTCTCGTGACCCGGCCGGCCGCCCTCGGCCCACGGTTCGCGGTGGGCCTGTGGGCATGTCTCGGGTCGGCGCGGCCGCCTGGCGGGCGGAGCGGAGAAGCCCGTGGCCCCGGTCGGGAGGACCGCGCCGCGGGCTCGATGTGACGGAGCGCACCCGATCCTCCCGCCGGCACCCCGGAGCCATGAACAAACCGGCCGCCGGCTACGTCTAATGATGTGACGGCTGGAGATTCGGTGAGTTCCAAGGCCACGGCCGGAAAAGGGGGGTGCCATGGCGCCAGCAGGGCCGGACATGCGGCGGCTGCAAGGGGATCGCGCCGCACGCGCGGGCATGACCGTTCCGATGATCCTCGACCGAGGCCACGCGGCCCGGGTCGCCGCGATCGATCTCCAGTGCGTGCCGTATGTTGGCATGCGCTTCGAGTACGGCGGAACGGTGTGGGAGGTCACACGCGCCCAGGACCACGTCCGCGGGTGGGTCGCCGAGCCGCTGCCCGGCCGGGAGGCCGCCCTGATCTCGAAGCCCGGCGCGAGGAGCAGGCACGATGGTGACGGCCGCGCTCGAGGGGCGTGTAGCCGTGCGTGACCCGAGGTCGAAACACGACGGCGTGCAGGGCCTCGAGGTCGCGGGCGCGCAGTCCGGGCGTCCGGCGGGCAAGGCCACACCGCCGCGCCCCTCGCAAGCCCCTTACCGCTTGAGTCTGGGCGTCCGCTTCGCGCCGGCCTTCGCCGTCACCGCGGTGCGCAGCCGCGCAATCTGCTCCGCGTGGTTGCGGGCGTGCGCCGCGTAGATCGCGAGCCAGCGCTCGGGGCCGAACGGGCCGGCCTCCGTGTGCCACGCCTGGCGCGCCCACTCGGCGGCGGTCATCCGCTCCAGCACCTGCACCGTGGTCGCGCGCGCGGCGAGGAACGCCTCGAGCGCCGGCTCGATGTCCCGCTCGTTGTACCCGAGCCGCGCGGCGAACGCCTCCTGGTCGTAGCCGTGGATCAACGGTCTCTCCTCCGCGACCAGACGGCGCAGCCGAATCGCCGCCGTCATCTCGCTGTCCGCGAGGTGGTGGACGATCTCGGCGGCGGTCCACTTGCCGCGAAACGGCCGCGCCGTGAGCTTGCCCGCCGGGAACCCGTCGAGCGCCTGAAGCACCTCGTCGCCGCCCGCGGCGTACTGCCTGATCAACTGCACGCGTTCTTGCCTGGTCATCGCGCCCCTCCGTCCCTCACCATACCAACAACCGCGGCGGGCCGGGCCCGACTTCCGCGCCCCGCGGTTGGCGGGTCTCCCCGCGCCGGCAGCGGGAACGCGACGCCTGGGCGCCACGGCTGCGCGCGGCGCCGCGTCAACCCGCTAGAGCCGCGCCCGGAGGCTCGCGTAGCCGGTGCGGCTGACCGGGACCTTCGTCCCGTCGTGGAGGACCGCGAGCCGGCTGTCCTTGCCGTAGCGCTCGATGCGCGCGATCCTCGCCACGTTCACGATGAACGAGCGGTGGACCCGCGCGAAGCGGGCCGGGTCGAGCTGGGCCGCGAGTTCGGTGAGCGTCTGCTGTTTGCGGACCTCGCGGCTGCCGGAGCGCAGGCAGACGTAGTCGTCGCGCGCCTCGACCAGGTCCAGGGCATCCACCGGGATCACGTGGACCCGCCCGCCTTCCCGTGCGACGAGGCGGGCCGGCCACGTCCCCGGCGGCCGGGCGGCAACGGCCACGTTGTCCAGCCCTGCCTCGCGCGGCCGGCCGATGCGCCGCCGGGCCCGCCCCAGGGCTTCCTCGAGGCGGCTCGCCGAGAACGGCTTGAGCAGGTAGTCCACGGCGTAGACCTCGAACGCGCGCAGCGCGAACTCGTCGTACGCGGTCACGAACACGACCGCCACCTCGCGCCCGAGCAGCTCCAGGACCTCGAACCCCGAAAGGCCGGGCATCTGGACGTCGAGCAGGAGGAGGGCGGGAGCGGTTGCCTCGACCGCCTGGACGGCCTCGAAACCGTTGGCGCACTCGGCGACGATCTCGACGTCGGGGAGCGCCGACAGGTACTCCCGCAGCAACGAGCGCGCCGGCGCCTCGTCATCCACGATCGCCACGCGCAGCGTCTTGGGGACGGTTTCGAGCGTCATTCGCCGTCTTCCAGCATAAGCCCTACGGGACGGGCGGCGGGGATGCCGGCATCGTGAGCTCCACGCGGAACCCGTCGCCCGCCACCCCGGCGTCGAAGGTGGCGTCCTGACCGTACAGCGCCGCCAGACGTTGGCGCACGTTGACCAGGCCCAACCCGGAACCGCCAGTGGCCGGCTCGACGCACGCCGGGTTCTCCACCGTCAGGCACAGGCGGCCGCCGGAGCAGCGCGCGGCGATCCGCACGGTCCCCCCTTGCACGAGCTGCGCGATCCCGTGGCGGACCGCGTTCTCGACCAGCGGCTGCAGCACCAGCGCGGGGACGGCGCAGGCTTCGGCAGCGCCGTCCACGTCCCGCTCCACGCGGAGCCTCGGGCCGAACCTGACCCGCTCGATGGCGAGGTACCTCTCGGCGAGCCTCAGCTCCTCGGCCAGCGGGATCGTGGCGACCCCGCCGAGCCGCAGGCTCTCCCGCAGGAACTCGGCGAGCTCGAGGCACATCGTCCGCGCCGAGGCCGGGTCGGCGGCGATCAGCGAGCTGATGGCGTTCAAGGTGTTGAACAGGAAGTGAGGGTCGACCTGGGCCCGCAGCGCGCGCAGCTCCGCCTCGCGGGCCGCGACCTCGAGCTTGAGGGCGTTCCTCTCCGCCTGCTGCGCCTCCTCGAAACCGATCAGCAGGTAGTGAAGCGCCGCGCCGAAGACGTAGAGCACCACCCCGACCGCGAGGAGCACGACCACGAGGCGGGGGAAGCGCTCGCCGACGCCCGCAAACGCGGGGAACTGCTCCAGGAAGACGACCCAGGTGTCGGCAAAGAAGAGCCAGAGGACCGCCGAAAGGGCAGCGGCCGCCAGCTGCGTCACGACCACCTTCGCGAACGTCACTCTCCGCAGCGGGGCGCTCCGGCACGGGTACCACGCGGCCAGGCACATGAAGGCGTAGATCACGGCGAGCGGCAGGGCGACAACGGTCGCCTGCAGCCACGTCATGCCGCCGACGGCCAGGAGCCCGGCCAGGAGGCCCGCCAGCGGGACCCACCCTGCGAGGTATGGGCCGAGACGGCCGCGAAAGGCCAGGATCGGGTGCATGGCCTAATTCTTGATCTCGACCCCGCCCATGATGGCGACGCCGGTCACGACGAGGACCTTGGAGCCGTCGCCTCCCATCCGCGCCGTCTTGTCGTCGAAGCCGCCCAGGATCGGCGTCCCGTGCAGAGCGACCGTCCAGTCCTGCGGCACCTTGATCTCGATCCCGCCCCACATCGCGAACGTGTCGATCGTCGCCTGGCCGCTCCGGATCGAAGCCTGACGCAGGTCGAGCTCGCACCCGCCCATGAGCGCCGTGAGCGAGCCGCCGCGGAAGTCCTGCGAGACGCTGCGGCGGCGGGACGCGCCGAGCAGCGCGAAGCAGTCCACCGTCGCGCTCGCGTCGTCCGCGGGCGTCGCGGCGGACCCCTGGCCCGCCGCCGGCGCCGCGGCGCCGGGCGTTGCGCTCTCGCCTCCGTCCACCGGCGGAAAGCCCGCCCGCCGGCCGCGCCACCCGCCGCCCGGCCCGCCGACCGCCCTGAACACCATCGAGATGCCGAGGAGGACGAGCAGGATCGGCCAGTAGTCCCACACGTCCTCATGGATGACGTCGAGGTTAAAGAGCAGGATCCAGGCACCCACGACGATCAGGACCACCCCGAACCCCCGGCCGTGGCAGGTGCGCGGCTGCAGCACCCTCCCCAGACCGACCGCGATCAGGACGACCGGCCAGTACGCCCAGAGCGAGCCGGCGTCGACGTAGCCCAGCTTGTCGAGGGTGAACAGGATCCCCAACCCGATGATCAGGAGACCGAGGATCAGCCTCGGGGCGTTGTGGCGCATTCGTTCGTCTCCCATCTCCGCCTCCGCGACCGGCACCGCCCAGCGTGTGCCGCTCTTGTCTCACCATACGCCCGGTCGGGCCGCAGGTTTGCGTTTTCCCGGCCAACGGGGGTCTCCCACCGGCGAACGGCGGTGGCCGGCGCTTCTCGATGGTCTTGGCGGGTACCCCTACGCGCGTCCGGCCCCCGGGCGCCCTCCGCCCAGTGCGATCACCGATGTCCGTTCAAGCCCACACGCGGGGTCCCCTCGGCTAGAGTTTGGCGCGGCTGCCGACCGTCACGAGTGTCAGCAGCCATGGATGTCGGACGTGTTCGGTCTATCGCGCGGCCGCGGCGTGAATTGCGGGGGTAGGAAAGCGGCTCGTGTCGAGGCCTCTGGCAGTGACCTTCCCGATGCGGGCGCACCGCCATTCCGTGAACCAGAGGTTGCCGTCGGGTCCGAGCGCGATGGCCGCGGGCGCACAGCCCCGTGTGATGCCCTGGGAGTACTCCGTCACCTCACCGGCGGTCGTGATGCGCCCGATCCGGTCCGCTTCCGCCTCCGTGAACCAAAGCGCACCATCCGCCCCGACCGCGATCGCCCAGGGTCCGGCTCCAGGTGTGATCCCGGTCGAATACTCCGTGACCTGTCCCGCAGCGGTGACCCGCCCGATGCGGCTCGCCCACGACTCGGTGAACCAGAGAGCCCCGTCCGGCCCGACTGCAAGGTTCAAGGGTCCGCTGTCGCGGCCAATCCCCTCCGAGAACTCGTGCACGACCCCCGTCGTGGTGATCCTCCCTACGAGGCCGGGACATTGCCCAGTGAACCAAAGCGCACCATCACGCCCGGACACGATCCCGCCTAGGCCGCCATTGATGGGAATCCCTTTGACAAAGCTCCTCACGGCGCCCGCCGTCGAAATACGCCCGATCCCGGTGCCGCCGTTCCGTTCCGTGAACCAGAGCGCGCCATCGGGCCCGGCGGCAATGCCAAGCGGCGAACCTGGGGGAGAGGATTCCGTCGCGTACTCCGTCGCGTCTCCGGCGGTCGTGATTCTCCCGATTCGGTCGCTTTCAGCCTCGGTGAACCACAGCGCCCCGTCCGGCCCGGAAACAATGCCCAGAGGACCCGCTCCGAGGGTGATCCCTTTCGTGTACTCGGTCACCGTACCGGCGGTTGTGATGCGCCCGATCCGGCTCATGGTGTGCTCGGTGAACCAGAGGGCACCATCCGGGCCGGTCGTGATGCCACCGAGGCCCGCATTCTCCGCGATCCCCTTCGAGTACTCGGTGATCGTGACTTGGGCGCTGGCCGGCCGGCATTCCAACAGGCAGAAACAAGCTGCCCCAAGACTGACCGTGCAGACGGCCGGGAGCCGCCTACGGATGGGAGTCCACCGTCTCACGTTGAGCGATCGTAGCCCGTCGAGGGGACGTGTCAAGACCTCAGATGGCCGCCAGTGTGTGCGGCCCCTCGTCCCCGCCGAGACCCGACTCCACGCCGCCTGTCGGCTCAACCGGACCTGACACCAATCCCCATCTCTCTTCGCCGTTGCCGAGCCGTTGCCGCGCCGTTACCGGTCCGTCATGTGTTGCGGCTCCTCGGGACCGAAGCTGGTTCTCGAAAGGGGGCAAGACGGCGATGAAGATCACGGTGTTCTGCCTGTTGGTGACGGTCGCCGGTGCGGCGTTCGCCGCCGGCCAAGAGGGACCGGGCGCCCAGGCGCCGAGTCGGCCCGCGTTCAGGCTCGATCTGCGGTCGCTCTACCTACCGGGGTACGAGGCGGCGCACGAGTTGCACCTGGCTTTGGGGGACTCGCCGATGAGCCGCCTCGAGCTGGCCGTGTCGCGCGAGCAGTGGGCGCTTCGCGCCCCCGGCCCGGCCGGGAACGTCGTCCCATTCCAGGTGGCTCCGCTCCCATTCAGATTCCGCGCCGATTCCACCGGCCAGTCGCTGGTGTTCGGGCCCTGGAACTCAGGGTGGGACCAGCTCACCTGGCAGGAGAAAGTCGCCGCCGGCGCGCAGACCGGTTTCTTCGCGTTGGCGTTGATCCAGATGGTGCGCCACGCGCACTGATGGTGTTGTCGGGCCAACTAACGGAGTGGTGAACTCCAAGAGGAGGGGACCATGACACGGCAGGCAGGGGCTGTCCTCGGGATGCTGTTCCTTGCGCAGGCCGCGGCGGCGCAGTTCACCCAGCAGGGGAGCAAGCTCGTCGGCACCGGCGCGGTCGGAGCGCCGAGCAGGGCTCCTCGGTGGCGATCTCGGCGGACGGCAACACCGCGATCGTCGGCGGGCCGCACCGACAACGACTGCGCCGGCGCCGCGTGGGTGTTCACGCGCAGCGGCGGTGTGTGGTCGCAGCAGGGCAGCAAGCTGGTCGGCAGCGGCGCCGTCGGGGCTGGCCTAGCAGGGCTCCTCGGTGGCGATCTCGGCGGACGGCAACACCGCGATCGTCGGCGGGCCTCGACGACAACGCCGATGCCGGCGCCGCGTGGGTGTTCACGCGCAGCGGCGGGGTGTGGTCGCAGCAGGGAGCAAGCTGGTCGGCACGGGCGCCGTCGGGACGGCCGACCAGGGCGCCTCGGTGGCGATCTCGGCGGACGGCAACACCGCCATCGTCGGCGGGCCCTAGCGACAACTCGGGCCGCGCGGCGCCGCATGGGTGTTCACGCGCAGCGGCGGGGTGTGGTCGCAGCAGGGCAGCAAGCTGGTCGGCACGGGCGCCGTCGGGGCTGCCCAGCAGGGCTCCTCGGTGGCGATCTCGGCGGACGGCAACACCGCCATCGTCGGCGGGCCCGACGACGACTCCGAGCGCCGGCGCCGCGTGGGTCTTCACGCGCAGCGGCGGCGTGTGGTCGCAGCAGGGCGAGCAAGCTGGTCGGCACGGGCGCCGTCGGGGCTGCCAAGCAGGGCTCCTCGGTGGCGATCTCGGCGGACGGCAACACCGCGATCGTCGGCGGGCCCGGCGACAACTCCCAGCGCCGGCGCCGCGTGGGTGTTCACGCGCAGCGGCGGCGTGTGGTCGCAGCAGGGCGGCAAGCTGGTCGGCACAGGCGCCGTCGGGGCTGCCGGCAGGGCTCCTCGGTGGCGATCTCGGCGGACGGCAACACGGCCATCGTCGGCGGGCCGGCGACAACTGCGCCGATGCGCGGCGCCGCGTGGGTGTTCACGCGCAGCGGCGGCGTGTGGTCGCAGCAGGGCGGCAAGCTGGTCGGCACGGGCGCCGTCGGGCTGCCGCAGCAGGGCACCTCGGTGGCGATCTCGGCGGACGGCAACACCGCCGATCGTCGGTGGGCCGCGCGATCCGTTCCGTCGACGGCGGATGCGTACGGCGGCGCCGCGTGGGTGTTCACGCGCAGCGGGGCGTGTGGTCGCAGCAGGGCGGCAAGCTGGTCGGCACCGGGGCCGTCGGCTCACGCCGACAGGGCACCTCGGTGGGGATCTCGGGGGACGGGAACACGGCCATCGTCGGGGGGCCCGGCGACAGACGGTGGCTACCCCGGACTATGGGCTCTCCGTTGGCGCGGCGTGGGTGTACACGCGCAGCGGCGGCGTCTGGTCGCAGCAGGGGGGCAAGCTGGTCGGCACGGACGCGGTGTATGCGGCGCAGGGCACCGCGGTCGCGCTCTCCGCGGATGGGAACGCGGCCGTCATCGGCGGGCCGGGCCCGTGGTCTTCGACCAACGCGGCGTGGGTATTCGCCCGCAATGGGGTGGTGTGGTCGCAGCGGGGGAGCAAGCTGGGCGGTGACGACGCGGCCGGCACTGCGGGTCTGGGCGCATCGGTCGCGATCTCGGGAGACGGCACCACGGTCATCGTCGGCGGACCCGGAGACGCCGACAACAGCGGCGCCGCGTGGGTCTTCTCGGCCCCCGCCTTCACCGCCTGGGTGCCGGTGGCGAGCCACACCAGCGGCCTCAACAAGAGCCAGTGGCGCAGCGACCTCGGCCTGCTCAACACCAGGCGCGTAACGGCCAACGTGCAGATCATGTTCTACGGGCGGCAGCGTCGTGAGCACCACGACCTACGTGCCGCCGGGGGCGCAGTCGATCCTGACCGACGTGGTCGGGCAGCTTGGCGCCAGTGGCTCAGGGGCGATCGAGGTCCTCTCCGATCAGCCGCTCAAGGTCACGACACGGACCTACAACCAGGTCTCGTCGGGTGCGAGCTGCTACCCCAACGGCACGCAGGGGCAGGACTACCCGGTGGTGGCCACCAGCGACGGGCTGGGTGCGGGGCAGAGCGCGTACCTCGCGGGACTTACCGAGAACGCCTCCTACCGCTGCAACATCGGGCTGGTCAACACGGGCACGGGGAGCGCGACGGTGCTGGTGGAGCTCTACGACGGCGCCGGGACGAAGCTCGCCGACTACACGGTGCGTCTGGCCGCGGGGCAGTGGGCGCAGGAGACGCAGCCGTTCTTGACACAAGGCGGGGCAGACGGCGATGGACCGCGGGTACGCCAAGATCACGGTGCAGTCGGGATCGGGGGTGTTCGGGTTTGCCTCGGTGATCGACAACATCACCAACGATCCGACCCCCGTGACCATGCAGCGGTAGGGATGGATCAGCGAGGGGCGCACGCTACGGATCGAATCGACATAGCCTTGCGACGCCAATCCGGGGTCGAGGTGAGATAGGAGATTCCCGAGGTTTGGGGAGACGAGGCCGACAATAGGAGCGCGCCCCACACAGACGCAGGGGCCTCTCATGCGTGTGCGGGCCGGCGTCGCGCCGGCGGCCTCGTGCCCTTCGAGATCCACGCCATCTGCGGCGCGCCCGGCGTTCGCTCTCTCCACCGGCGCGCCGGCAGCAACGCGGTGGCGAGAGCGAGGCGCGCCCGCGCTGAACCTCGGTGGCGTCGAGTGCCTCAGGAGTGTCGCCGGGCTCGTGGCACGCACGGAAGGAGCTGCCGAAGAAACGGAGCGAGGGGCCGCCGGCGCGGGCGGCCCCTGGTCCTGACGCGAAAGCTGACCCCTACTCTTTGCCGGTGAGCGTCACGTGGGATTCCCTGGCGGTCGCGACCCCCACCAGGAAGCCGTCCCTGCCGGGCATGTGGACTTCGGAGAGGACAGCCGTGCCGTTCAGGATCTTGTCGAAGACGATCTTGGGTTCCTTGGCGCCGGTGTCCGCGAGCCGCTCGATCACCGGGACCACGGCGGTTGTTCCGCCGCCCCGGACGATCAGCTTGGTTTCGTCGCCTTCCGCCCGAATCTCGTACTGGCCGGCCGGCATCTCCTTGCCCTTCACCATGAAGCTGAAGGGAATGTTCACCGAGATCGCCCCTGACGCCCAAGCGGTGCTCACTGCCAGCCCGAGCGCAAAAACACCAACCGCTACCGCCGTTACGATCTGCTTTCTCATACGACCCCCTTGGTGGGTTCGCCCACCCGGTCCACTGCTCGCCGTCCGATTCAGCCGACCCGGGACTAATGAAACTGGATCTTTGTTGCAAGAACACCGGAGGTGGCCGGCGTATTCCGGTGCGCGTCGGGCGCTCGCAGCCGCAACAGGGGAGGGGAGAGGCAGGAGGACGTCCGGGCCGGCGTCCGAGTCAGCGGCCGGCGAGCAGCCAGGCGGTGGCGAAGGCGAGGCGAGCCACGCGCTGCACCTGGGTGGCGTCGAGCGTGTCCGGGGTGTCGCCGGGCTCGTGGTAGGCGGGGAAGAAATTGCCGAAGAAGCGGACGAACGGGACGCCGGCGCGGGCGAAGTCGCGGTAGTCGGAGCCGCCGTGCGTGCCGTCGGTGCGGTCGAGGTGCAGCGCGAGCCCGGTCATCCCCGCGGCGCGGCGCAGCGCCGCCGCGATCGCGGGGGCGTCGAGCGGCAGGCCCGGCTCGACGAAGTCGGCCGGCTTGACCTTGGCGAGGAACGCCTCGCCGTCGGGGAGGCGCGAGTCGGCCACGAGCTTTCTGATCTCCTCGGCCGACCACGGGTGTCCGATCATGTCGAGGTTCAAGTACGCCCTCGTGCGGTCGAGCGGCCAGAGCGGGTGGCGGACCCAGTAGCCGGAGCCGAACTTGCCCTCCTCCTCGCCGGTCCAGAACGCGAACACGAGCGTGCGCTGCGGCCGCTCGGGCGCGGCCGCGAACGCCTTGGCGATCTCGAGCAGCGCGGCGACGCCGGAGGCGTTGTCGTCGGCGCCCGGGTAGATCGTGCCGCCCACGTTCCCGAGGTGGTCCATGTGGGCGCCGATCACCACCGCCTCGTCGCGCAGCTTCGGGTCGGCGCCGGCGATCACGCCGATCACGTTGCGGCTCGCGACCGCGCGCTCGTTGCCGGTGGTGCGAACCGTGACGGTCGTCCCGGGCAGCGCGCGCGGCGCCGCCTGACCCGCCGGAGGGACGCCGGCCAGGAGCGCGTCCGCGACGGCCCGCGACACGCGCACCAGCGGCGGCGCGGCGGCCGCGTCCGCCTCGAAGGGGAGGAAGAACGAGCCTGCGGCGGCTCCTTCGCGAGGACGCTGGTCAGGAAGTCGCCGGCCTCGACCGCGAGCACCGCGGCCGCGCCCAGCGCCCGCGCGGTCTCGAGCTTCGCCGCCCAGCGCTCGCGCGCCTCGGCCGCGTCGTACTTCTCCGCCAGCGCCGGCGTCCGCCACTGGGCGCCGGCCGGGGCGCCGGCGAGCACGAGCACGGCCTTGCCGCGCACGTCGAGCCCCTCGTAGTCGTCGCGGAGACCGGGCTCGCGGATCCCGTAGGAGGCGAAGACGACGCCCGCCGAGAGCGCGCCCGGCGCGACCTCGGGGAGGATGCAGTCCACCCCGGAGCGGAACGTGCGGCTGGCGGTCCCGCCGGCGGCGGCGCGCTCGACGGTCACCTCGCCCGCGAGATCGCTGACCTCGCGCACCGGCACCGCCTGGAAGTACCCGCCGTCGGCCAGCGGCGGGATTCCCGCGAGCGCCAGCGTCGCGGCGGCGTACTCCGCGGCGGCGTCGAGGCCGCGGCTGCCCAGGCCGCGACCCTGCAGGGCGGGGGAGGCGAGGAAGCCGACGTGCGCGGCGAGCGCCGGCGCCTTGATGCCGGCCAGCGCCGCGGCGAGAGCCGCCGGCATCGGCTGCACGGGCTGGGCGCTGACGAAATCGTCGGCGACAGCTGCCGGCTTCGGCGCCTCGCCGCGCGCGGCGGCGGGCAGGGTGACGGTCAGGAGCAGGCTCACCGGCAGAACGAGTCGTCGCATGGCGGACCTCGCCTAGTTTGCGCTGGCGCTCAGGACGCGCAGCACCGGGAGCGGCTGCCCTGGAGTCACGAGCGCGCGGAACCGCGGGTACTGGTACGGCCCGTACATCACGGCGGGATCGAGCACGAGCGCGGCCCGGACCGCGGACTCGCCCCCGAGCGGCACGAGAAGCGTCCCGGCGGGAAGCTCGCGCGTCGCCGCGGGCTCGCGGCGGACGATCTGCCGCCCCTCGTAGCGCGAGTACACGTCGTCGAAGTCGTCCTCGATGCGCAGCAGGGTGCAGCTCTCGGCGGTGACCGTCCGCGCTGCGGCCAGCTCCTGGTAGGGGATCCCGTGGCGCTCGAGCAGCAGCTTGAACGCCGCGGCGGCGCGCGGCTCGATCGCGTAGGCGAGCGGCGTCGGCACCGCGTACTTGACCGCCATCACCGTCATCATGTTCGGCGTCGGGATCTCGAGCACGCGGCCGGTTGCCGCCTCGACGACGGGGAAGCGGGTGATCGTCATCCCGGGGTTCACCCAGAGGTAGTTCGTCGGGATGAACGCCGGCAGCGGGCGGTGGCGGGCCTTCTCGACCGCCGCCAGGTCCTCGGCGCGGTGGCCGTCGCCGTTGACGAACCGCCAGAGCAGGACGAGATACGCGTCCACCCGGCGGGCGAGGTCGGGGGCCGGCGGCACGTTGGCGTGCATGACCGCCGACTCGATGATGAACGAGAGGCCGCCGTACGCGCCGACGGCGTTGAGGCCGCCGTCGAGGTCGGGCGCGGAGTGGCGCTGCTCCTCGTCCGGTGGCATCCCGCCCACCGAGTAGCGCAGGAACGGGTGCCCGGCCGCGGCCTCGACCGCGGCCGACTCGTCCACCCAGCGCTGCGAGGCGGCGATCACCGCGGGGTCGAAGAGCGGGTTGTTGACGCCGTCCATCGTGATGTCGGGGTAGGCGATCCACCCCCGGGCGCGGCGCTCGTCGGAGTCGCGGCCGAACTCGTGGCAGTCCACGGCCAGGTTCGGCCGCACGCGGCGTACGACCCGGTAGAGCGCCTGCGTCTCCGGCTGCTCGAGCACGATGTGGTCGCGGTTCAGGTCGGCGCCGGCGCCGTTGCGGCGCGTGCCCGCCTCGCCGCCGTCCGGGTTCATCATCGGCATGATCCAGAGGTCCACGTCGGCCGGCAGCAGCTCGGGTTTCGCCGCGATGTCGCGGATCATGTAGAGGAGGGCGACCTTGCCGGCGGGCTCGTCGCCGTGCTGCTGCGCGTAGAACAGGATCCGGAACGCGGGGCTGCCGCCGCGCGTCGCGTGCACCAGGTAGACCGAGCGCCCCTTCGTGGTCGTGCCTTCCACCGACACGGTGATCGGCCCCTTGCCGTTCACGCTCGCCAGGAACGCGGACATCTCGTCGTAAGAGATCGTCCGCGTGAGGTTGCGATGGTCTTCTGGGAAGGCGGCGGCGGGCGCTTGCGCCCGCGCCGCGAGCGGAACCAGCGCCAGGCCGGCCAGCCACAGGCGCGCGATCGGGAGGGTCATTCTGGGCTCCTTGCGTGAGACGTCGGGCGGGGCTGGTTTCGCGTGAGCGACCCGTGCCGCGCCGCGGCCCCGCGTCGTGCGCCAGCTTCACAGACTCGCGCCCAACAATCAACCCGGCGGTCGCGTCCCGGACCGGTGTGCCCTCTGGAGCGGCCGATGCTCGCATCGGCCGACGGGTGGAACCGCTTTGGGTCGGGCGACGGGTTGAGGGTCGTCCGAGGAAAGCCGGCGTTTGCGAGCAAACGCCGCTACAGATGCGAGGAACGCGCCCGGCGGTCGCGCTTCAGATTGAAGCAGGTTCATGTCTTGCGTCTGTGTGGGGCGCGCGCGCCGCGCGCGCTTCTTCTTGCCTTCCGAGTCGACATCGGCGGGTTCGAAGACGGCGACAGCGCGCCCGGCGGTCGCGCCCCACATCGAAACAGCGTCTTGTTCAGTCCGTGTGAGGCTCGCGCCGCGCGAGGTTTCCCCTGCACTCCGAAGCGAACGACAGCGCGCCCGTCCGTCGCGCCATCGTCACTTGGGCATTCCGGTCCCCCAGTAGTCGGCGTCGAAGAACGGCTTCCAGTCCTCCTTGGTGACCGCCTCGAGGACCTTTTCGACCATCTCCGTCGTCCCGAACTTCCACGCCAGCGTCGCCTGGCACGAGCGCAGGAACACTAGGAACCTCTGGTCGCCGATCTTCTCGCGGACGGCGTTGAGGAGCCACGGGCCCTTCGCGTACAGCAGGTACGTTCGCGCCGTCCAAGCGCGCGAGGGGTTGGTGTGGTTCCGGATCCGGTTGGCGAGCGGGATTGGCGCGATGGCGCTCGCCTCGCCGGCGCGCAGTTTCCACACCGCCTGGAGGCCCGCGAAATCGCTCTTGCCGCGCAGGTCGCGGATGACGATGCCCGCGCATATCTCGGCGAACGATTCGGTAATCCACTGCTCCTCTTCGCTCGGCATCTTCACGACGTGGCCCCAGTACTGGTGCGCGATCTCGTGCGCGAAGCGCTCGTTGATGCCCTTCGAGTACAGCTCGTTGAGGGAATCCCCGACCGGGTTGAACGCCTCGGATGTGATGAACATGACGCCGGGCGGCGCCTGGCCCCAGCCGAGGTCGTTGATCTCGATGACGTTGAACTCCGGGAAGGGGAACGGGCCCAGAAACCCCTGGTCGAAGGCGATGATCTTCTGCGTGAGGTTCATCAGCTTCCGGATCGCATGCGGGTTCTTCATGGCGTACGAGGCCACGCGCACAGTCACGCCGTCCTTCGTCTCCTCCTCGAACCCGTACTTGCCGGCGAGGACGACCATGAACTGCACGGGCCTGTCGACCCTGGTTTCGAGGACGTTCCAGTCGCCCTCATGGGCGCGGCGGACCGTGGTGCCCGGCATGAGCGGGATGAACGGCTGCTTCACCTTCGCGGTGGCGTGCACCGTGTAGAACTGACCGGAGAGGTCGGGCTGCGGGAACCACGCGTCGGTGCCGAGGATCCAGTAACTGTCGCCCGCGGGCCGGTACAGGATGTCGCCTTCGAGCTCGAAACGCAGCTTCACGGCCGTCCCCGGGGCGAGCGGCGAGGGGAGTCCGATCGCGATCTCGTCCTTGGCGTGGTCGAACGGGACCGGCGCGCCGCCCTCGTCGAAGACGCCCTTCACCCGGAGCGTCCTCGGGTCCAGCGCGTTGCGGCCGAACCTCGTGTCGTCGAGGTGGAGCAGCACAACGCTGGACGGCCGGCCCAGCCCGGTAAGCGTCTCGGTCACGGACAGGGCGACGTCCTTCCCGTTCGATGCCGTCAACGTAAAGTCCACCGCGGTCAGCATGACCCTCGGGAGGACGGGCGAGCGCCAGTCGCTCCCGAACGGCCGGCTCGAGAGCGTCGTGCGGTAGAGACGGTCGGGGAGCGCGTCGCCCTTGCGCAGCGAGTAGAGCGACTCCGTCTTCTCGTTCACGGCGTCGAGCGTGTAGAGGAGGTCCTCGGTGCCGCCGGAGATCTCGGCGCGCACGAACGGCCCATCCCCGCCGTTGAGGCGCCGCGCCGTGAACCCCTGCGCCAGCGGCGGCGCCTGCACGCGCCCGAACCTCTCCCTGTGCTTGTCGAACGCCGCTTCGAGCGCCGCTCCGGTCGGACCCTGCGGCAGGTTCGGGACCGCCGCGTCCCCGGAGAGCCAGAGAACCTCCCGGAAGTGGTCGCGGATCACCAGCGCCTTGCCCTCGAGGGCAGCGGTCAGACCGGTGTTCTTCGCGACGTTGTACTCCACGATCGGACGCTCGACGGGATCGTCGGTCGTATACTCGAGGGATCCGCCGCCCTGGAAGAAGAAGCCGACGACGTCGTTCCCCGCCACGACCGGCGCGACGGAGCCGGCCATCAGGTGGAGCACGAGGTGCCCGGCCGGGATCTCGACGTCCAGTACACTTCGGCTTGGCCCGCGGAGCGCGAGCGACGACCAGTCCTTGAGCGTCTCGGGAAACGACAACTCGGAACGGACCGTCTGCGCGGAGAACACGAGCGCGCAAACGAGCAATGCAGCAGCTCGCCACGACCCACGCGTTGCCTCTGTCATTGTCGCCTCCATGACCGGGCTGAGACTAGCAAAGCGCAGGTGCGGATTCAAAGTTTCCTGAGTGGCGGAAAGGACGTTTCGGAGCGGCCGGACACGGTTCCGAGCAGATGCGCGCAGGAGTGTCCGGCGGATGGCGCGCCCCTCAAGGAAAGATGGAACAGTGAGGTAGCAGGTACCGACCCTGGTTGCGGTGGGCTGGGCGGGCGCCCGCCGCGGGCGTGATGGCGGCGGCCCAGGGGAGGGGCCGCCGGCGCGGGGCCAAGATCCCGCGGTGCCGGGTCCCTGGCAATTCCGCGGCGGCCTCACTCCGGGACGAAGCGAGCCTTGAACTCCCGGTACATTCGCATGAGCTCTTCCTCGTGCCTTGTCTCCTCGCGCTGGAACGCCTCGAAGATTGCGCGCACCTGCGGGTCGTCAGCCAACCCGGCCATCCTTCCGTACTCGCCCTGCGCCCCGCGTTCGCCCTCGATCGCAAGCTTGAAGGCTTCAAAGAGCTGCCTCTCCTTGTCGGTCATCGGTCTGAGGGGGATCATGATGCCTCCTTTCATCGAGCCATTGTTCGGATCTCCAATAGTTTACTCCCCTGGCGTGGCCCGGGGTGCGTACCGCCCCGCGGTCCCCGCGTCCTGGCGATCGATTGGGAGCGGGATAGGGTAACCAGTGGGGCCCTGACTGGATTCGAGGTGACCCACGACCCGGCGGTGCGAGAATGGATGCCGCCGCGCCGCCGGCGGCGAGCGGCTGGCAATCGCGCGCCGGCGGCGGTATGATGCGCTTGTGAAGTACTGGCGCTTGCATCTTGAGAAAGGATAAGTAAAACATGAAGACATTCTCGTTTCAGGTTGACGCCCTCACGGGCGAGGAGTACTACGAGGTCTACCTGCGCGGGCAGCAGCTGTTCGCCGACCCGCTGCTCAACAAGGGCTCCCACTTCACCGTGAACGAGCGGGCGAGCCTCGGGCTCGTCGGCCTGCACCCGTACGGCGTCTCCACCCTCGATCAGCAGGTGGCGCGCACCCTGGAGAGCTACCGCCGCAAGCCCGATGACATGGAGCGCTACCTGTTCCTGCTCGGCCTGCTCAACCGCAACGAGACGCTGTTCTACCGCCTGCTGACCGAGAACCTCACCGAGATGCTGCCGATCGTCTACACCCCCACCGTCGGGCAGGCGTGCCTGCAGCTCTCCCACATCATGCGGCGGCCGCGCGGCGTCTACATCCACCCCGAGAACATCGCCAACATCGACCAGATCTTCGCCAACGTCTCGCTGCCGCAGGTGCGCCTGATCGTGGTGACCGACGGCGAGCGCATCCTCGGCCTCGGCGACCTGGGCTCGGACGGCATGGGCATCCCGGTGGGCAAGATCAGCCTGTACGTCGCCGCCGGCGGCATCCACCCCGCGTGCTGCCTGCCGGTGTGCCTGGACGTCGGCACCAACAGCCCGCGCCTGCTCGACGACCCGCTCTACATGGGCATCCGCAAGCCGCGCCTGGAGGGCGAGGAGTACGACCGCTTCATCGAGCGCTTCGTCGTCGGCGTGCGCCGCAACTTCCCCGACGCCCTCCTCCAGTGGGAGGACTTCGCCAAGCACAAGGCGTTCAAGCTGATGAAGCGCTACCGCGACCGCTGCCTCTCGTTCAACGACGACATCCAGGGCACCGGCGTCACCGCCAGCGCCGCCCTGCTCGCCGCGATGCGCATCAAGAAGAGCACGTTCTCGCAGGAGCGCTTCGTCATCGTCGGCATGGGCCAGGCGGGCACCGGCACCGCGCACGCGATCCGCGCCGTCCTGCGCGAGGAAGGGCTGCCCGAGGACGAGGTCCGCCGCCGCATCTTCGCCGTGGACATGCAGGGGCTGCTGGTCGAGGACGACCCCAAGCTCGAGGACGAGCAGAAGCCGTTCGCCCAGGAGCGCGCCGCGGTGGCGGGCTGGACGCTCACCGCGCCCGGCCGCATCGACTTGAAGGACGTGTTGCGCAACGCCAAGGCCACCGTGCTCATCGGCTTCACCGCCAAGCGCGGGATGTTCGACGAGGAGATCCTGCGCCAGATGGCGGCGAACGACCCGCGGCCGGCGATCCTGGCGCTTTCGAACCCCACGACCAAGAGCGAGTGCACCGCCGAGGAGGCGCTCGCCGCCACCGGCGGGCGCGCCCTGATCGCCACCGGGAGTCCGTTCGCGCCGGTGAAGGTGGGGGAGCGCGAGGTCGCCGTCGCACAGTGCAACAACCTCTACATGTTCCCCGGCGTCGGCCTCGGCGCCCTCGTCTCGCAGGCGTCCAAGGTCACCGACCGCATGTTCATCTGCGCCAGCAAGGCGCTGGCGATGATGGTGACCGAGGCCGAGCTGGAGAAGGGCCTCCTCCTGCCCGGCATGGACACGATCCGCGAGGTGGCGTTCACCGTCGCCAAGGCGGTGGCGATCGAGGCGCGCGACTCCGGCCTCGGCCTGCTGCGCAGCGACGAGGAGCTCGGCGAGCTGATCCGCAAGGCGCAGTGGGAGCCGCACTTCTACTCCTACCGCCCGGGCGTCCCGCACTAGCCCGGGCGCGCCGTACGAGCGCGAAGTTGCGCGAAGGCGCCGGGGTCCTGTGTCATCGCGAGGCCCTGAACGCCACGAGGCGTCCCTCGAAAACTCCGCTCATCGCGAGGCGCCCCGCCGACGACCTCACACGATCATCGGCGGCGTGTATAAACAGGGGAGCAAGATACGGTGCCGCATCCTACCGTCAGATCGAGTACCGACTTCGACGGCTCAACCGTGCGTCTCACCGCCGGGGTCCTCTCGCCGGCCCCTTTCAGGTCGAACCGTTGCTGCCATGGCCCAGAAGCGCCAGGAGGCCCTGAAAGTTGAGGAGGTTGTCAAAGATGGGAAACGACGTCTCGCCAGCGGTCACCCTAACGGCCTTCTCTTTCGCCATCCAACTGCCTTGGGGTTCAGCGATCTTGAGGTCGCTTAGCTGAAATTGTCGGCTCGCCTTCACCCAGTGAACCTCAATGATGTCGCCGCGCACGATGAACCGGCGTGGCTGGGGAAACTCACGCGAAAACACGTAGGCCATTACAGCCGACACGATCGGCAACCACACGGCGAGAGCGACAACCGCGTTGGTTCTTCCCCGGTATGCGAGAATCAACAAGACGGGAATCCCGACGCCGAGGCCACACAAGAGACCACGCAACATCCATCGGCGTCCGTATCCAAAGACCAGCTCGTTCATCACATCACCCGATTTCGTTCACTGCGCCGCGAGGTGGAGAGGCTTTTCCGACGCGCGGCCTCCCACAAGCTGGCGGAGGCCACATGCCAAACCGGTATCAGTAGCCCGACTGGTTGGCCACGTTGGTCGCGCTCTGCTCCCAGGAGGTGATGGTCCCGCTCGCGTCCACCGCGAACATGTAGGTGTGGACGCTGTCCCTGTACTGGGTGCTGTAGATCGGGTTGCCCGTCGGACCGTAGGTCACCCTCTGGAACGGCATCGAACGGTGAAGAAACCACACGTACCTCTTCTCGCCGTTCTCCCCCGGGGTCACCTCCGAGGGCGTCCCGAGCTTCGCGATCGCCTCGTCGATCTTGTGCCCCGTCCACTCGTCCTTCTTGGGCTCAGTCGTGGCCGTCGAGGCGCACGATCCGGCAAGGAGCGCGACCGCCGCGACCGCAGTGGCGACCAACACGAGCGTCCTCAGACCTGACCGCATAGAGGCTCCTTTCGGAGGAAGTGTTCCAGCAGAGTATACAGGCGATGGACAAACGCTTCAATCAGGCACTCTCCTCGCACAATTGCCGCGGCTCCCGCGGCTCGGAGACGCCGCCCGCGGGTGGTAGGGAGATACGGGCGCTGCCGGCGCGGGCGGGGACAAGCTTGTTCCCGCCCGCGCGGCGCGCCGCCTACGCCGCGAGCGCCTGGCGCAGGACCTCGGCCGAGAACGGCTTGCCGTGCGCCGGGAAGATCGTGCGCGCCCCGGCGTCGAGCAGCGTCCGCCAGCCCGCGCGCACCAGTTCGAAGTCGTCGGCGAAGATCGGCACGCCCGGCCCGTGCCGCATCGGGAAGCCGTTCATCGCCAGGTCGCCGACCAGCGCCTGCCCGCCCGGCAGCAGCACGCTCACTGATCCCGGCGTGTGTCCGGGCGTGGGGATCACCCGCCCGGCGACCCCGAACGCCGCCAGGTCGAGCCCTTTGTCGCCGATCGCGATCTCCACCGCCGCGGGCTCGATCCTTACCAGCGGCGCGAGCGCCCGCAAGCCCACCAGCATCACCCGGCCCCACCTCGTCCCGCCGGGAGGCAGCGGCGCCTTGCCGCGCTCCAGCCACCCGCGGTCCGGCTCGCGCATCGCAATCGGAGCGCCCGTCATCGCCGAGATCGCGCGCGCCGATCCGACGTGGTCGAAGTGCCCGTGCGTGATCACGATCAGCCGGATCTCCGCGGGGACCACGCCGAGGCGCGCCAGCGCCCGCTGGAGCGCCCCGGCCTTGCGGGGCACGCCGGTGTCCACCAACACGGCGCCCTCGCCCCGGACGAGGGCGCAGCGCGTCACCCCGAGCCTGATCGGATCGATCCGCACGCCCATCGCCGCGCTCCTTCCCGACGCCGCCGCGCCCCGGGGCCGATCGGCGTCCGCGGTTTCGACCGTAGGGGCGGCTTTTGCGGCCGCCCGCGCCCAATTTCCTTGGCACAAGCATACGTCGTCGTCGCCGCCACCGCCTCATTGTCGTCACCCCCGCCTCATTGCCGCCATCCCCGCGCACGCGGGGATCCAGGCCTCAACGGAGTGAAGTGAGATGGGAACGATCAGTCATCCCCGCGAACGCGGGGATCCAGGCCTCTCTTGATCGGGCCGGGCGCGAGGTCCCGCATCCGCCGGTCACCGCGTTCCCGGATTTTGTGGCGGACCCGCCGCAGCGATCCCGTCGCTCCTACGCCCTGCGCCCGCCGAGCAGCCACGCCCCGGCCAGCGCCAACATCGCGACGAACAGCGCGAACGCCCCGCGCGACAGCAGCGGGATCGGGTCGGAGAAGACGCCGACGTCAAACCCGGCCCCCGGCCCGGCGTCGAACGCCGCGACGATCGTCGCGCCCGCGGCGCCACAGCCCCCCATGAGCAGCAGCACGTCGTACGACCCCTGGGTTGCTGCAGGCCACACCACCGTCAACGGGATCACGCCCCCGGAGGATGTGACTTCCTTGGAAGCGAGAACGCTGGCGGGCGCTCCACCGCCGATCGTCCAGACTGCGTTCACGACGATCGCCGCGCAGTACGACCCGTCGGGCGCGCGCCCGGCCACGGTCACAGCCTCGCCGACCCGATAGCCGCGCGCGGCCGGGACAACGGATGGCGCCCCACCTATGGGCGTGACGGTGCGAGTCGGTGTTGCCGTCGGCGTTACGGTGGGCGTTTCGGTGGCGATTGGCGTTGGCGTGGCGGTGGCGGTCGGCGTGGGTGTGGCGGTCACGCCCGGCGTCGCCGTTGGTGTCGGTTCCACGAGCTCGCCGACCGACACGTGCAAGCGCGCGACGTTGTTCCCGGCGTCGAACTCGGCGACCGCGCCGCTCCGGTTCACCCACACGCTCAGGTCATGCTCGCCGCGCGCGAGGGCGACCTCGACCGGCACGAAGGTGGTCAAACCGGGCTCGAGCGCCGCGACCGGCACCTCTTGAAGCAACGACCCCTCCCCGGCCTCGCCGTCCCAAAACGAAACGCTCGTCGCCGCCGCCTCGCGCGCTCCACCGTTGCGCACGCGGGCGATGAGGCGCACGGCTCCACCTTCGGTCGAGCCGCCGCCGAGGTCCACGGTGAGGTCGGGGAGGCCCCTGCCGACCGAGAAAGAGGTGGATGCGCGCGAGGACCCGCTGGCCGCGGCGAGCGTCGCCTCCAGAGTGTGCACGCCGGCGCGCGCGCTCCGGACGGGCACGGTAGTCCGCTCGACTCCGGCGAGTGCGAGCGATCGTGTACCCACGGTGAGGCCGTCGACCAGGAGCGTCAGCGTTGCCGGCCCGTGGCCCTGGGTGGTCACGAGCGCAGTCACCGTGTCGCCCTGGTTGTCGTAGGCCGCGCGGTCGGTGACGACGCCGAGAATCCGGCCTCCGTCGGTGTCCAACGTCGCCGCCCCTCGCACCAGCTCGCGCCCGTCGTCACCGACGATGGCGAGCAAGAGCTGCTGTGTCCCCGGTTCGGCAGGCGCCAGGGGAAGCCGCAGTTCGATCTGAGTCTCCCCAGCAGCGTCGGCAGTAAGCGGCCGCTCCGCCGTCGGTCGCGGCTCGCCGGTTGGGCCGACCAGCCACGCGCGGGCGACGGCGGAAATCGTGGTGTCGGAGGTTACTGTCGCCGCGAGGACGACCTCGGTCCCATCGCCCATCACCCGCATCTGCGGAATCCGGACCCACGGCCCCCGGACCTTGACGGCCACATCGCCGTTGAGCACGCCGGGCGCCGATTCGCCGCCGTAGAAGGTCCACGCGATCGGGTAACGGCCGAACGGCAGGCCGGCCGGGATCGGGAACGCGGCCACTCCGGTGTCGTCGAGCGAAACGCTTCGGTCGAACCCGAGGAGTTCCAGCGTCCCGGCCTGATGCAACGTTGCCGCCACGGTCACCGTCTCGCCGGGCCGATACTCGTTGCGGTCAAGGGAGATCTCCACCGGCTCATCGGCGGGGTAGATCGTCCGCGAGTCGAGGTGCAGCGCGCGCCCGGATGGAAATTCGATCCCGTACCCCAACTCTCCACCGGGAGTGGCGATCGGAACCTGAAACTGCAACCGCGCGCCGGTCGCGCCTAGCTCGAACTCGCGCTGCTCGGCGAACGGCGGGTAGGAGACGTGGGCGACGAGCGGCACCGCGGTTTCGATCTGTAGCGGCGCGATCTCGAGCGAGAAAACGATTTCCTCTCCAGCCGCGACGTGATCCCGGTCCAGGGTCGGGACCAGCGTGACCAACAACCCTTGCACGTCGATCGGCAGAGCGCCGGAAGCGACGGTCCGTCCAGGCTCCTCGCCCGCGTCGCTGGCAAGGAGTGTGTAGTTTCCGCGGAGCCGGCACGACGGAAGATCGGCGGGCACTGGAAGCTCGAACGTCACTGTTTGCCCTTCTCCCCCGCGGAGGTCGCCTTCCACGCGGTCGCTGAAGGTCGCGCCGCCGTTGACGGACAACTCCACCTCGTAGTGCGTCCGTTGCATGCCGACGTTGGTCACGACGAACTCGGGCGCTGCAGTAGCGCCGGAATTGACGATGAGCGGCGACGTTGCGCTGATCGTCAGCTCGCCTCGGGTTACCTGCACCGTCACGCACTGCTCTGCGAGCACTCGCCCGTCCCCGGTCACCAGGCGCGTTTCGAGCGGGAGGGCGCCGGCCGGAAGCAGGTCGGGATCGAGGTTGACAACTTGAGTGAAAGTCCCGCCGGCCGCAACGGCGACGTTCAGCACTGCGAACGCGGAATCTGGTCCCTGAACGAAGACATGTCCCACGAGCTCAAGGCCCCCGGTGTTGTGGAGCGTGATCGCCAGCGGTAGGGTTCCATCCGCGTCGAGTTCCCGGGCGACCGTCTCCATCTCCGCTGCAAAGCGCGGGACCACGCGGAATGCGACTGAGGCGGCCGGAGGCTCGCCCTCCACGGCCGCTTGGAGAAGATAGCGGCCGGGCGCAAGGTCGAGCCGGACGGTGTCTTCGATGGCTCCGGAACCCTCAACGTTCCAACGGCGAACCTCCGATACGGCGAGAGCCCCAGTTGCCTCGTCCCTGACCTCGAAGCTCGCCTGGAAAACACCCATCGTGTCGAGCAGGTTCTCGAGGCGGGCCATGGCGGCGACATCCCCCTCGAGGTTGGTGGCGGGCACGCTTGCCGTGAGGGCGCCATGGGCAGAGGCGTACGCGGCGACAGCGAACTCACGCGATGCGTCGCCAGCCGCCAGTCGCAGCGTCGATACCCCGGCCAGCAGGGTTACCGGGAGGTCGACGCGCTGGAGCGAGCCGGGCTCGATGGCCAAGGCGGTAACGCCGCCGTCGTTCGTGGCTCCGGTCAGGGACCAGGCAAGATCACCGCGCCAGGGGAGGTTGCCGCCGTTACGCAGTTCGACGCCGAGCACATTCTCGCCGGTCGTGCGGACGAGTGGTCCGGCGAGCGCAATGTCAAGCGCGACGCCATAGTCGACCTGGACCGGGATCTCGCGATTGACATCGCCGGTGATGCTCACGACGAAGGAGGTCGAATGAGAAATCTGCCGCTGGAACGGCAAACTGACCTTGCCCCCACCGGCGAGTTCGACCCGTTGACGCGTCGTGGGTGGAGCGTCGGCGACATCGAAGCCGACATCGAGCGCAAGCGGCAGTCTCGTGGCATTGCTCAGCTCGACCTCGACCGTGAACGGTTGTTGCCCGGCTGCTTTCGGCGCGTTCACCGAGGCCTTGAGCTCCGGCAAGACGACCTGAAACGGATGCGTCGTGGTCGAGCTCATGGAGGGCGTCGTAGCGGGCCAGGCCTTGACGCTCAAGGAGTGGAGTCCGACGGCAGGAGCGGTCATGGTCTGCGCGTATGACGCAGTGGCCAGGGAGTCCACGCCGAGAGTCCTGCGAAACTGCTCCTGGCCGTCGAGGAGGAACGCCAGCACGATGTCGGCACGCACGGCACTGGAGTTGCCGACGCTGCCGGTGGCAGGTATCTCTCGCCCTGCGCGGTAGACCTGTGGCAGCGGATCGAGGTGCAGGAGCGGGTGGGAGCTGCTGACGAGGGAGAACGTCGACTCGGCGTGGGCGATGGTCTGTCCCGCGGAGTTCTTGAGGTCGCCGACCAGGTAGTAGTGGTACCCCATCGAGTTGTTCCGCGCGAGCGTCTGCGCCACATCCCAGACCTGACCCGGCGCGAGCGACGCGGCAACTTCCCAGCGCCAGAGCACCTCACCACTGGCCTCGCTCTGGAGGCCCAGGGTACGCACGCTCGGGAGCTGACACGTGCCGGGCCGTGCCAGGTTCCGTCCACTAATGAGATCGGGGATGCAGCCGCCGGCGGCACTGAGCAGGAGCAACGGCAACGTGTGCGCCTCGGGCCCTCCCATGACGTAACCCGTACTCAACCAGGCCCCATCGCTCCCCTTCAGACCGACGATGTTGTCCTTTTGTGTCGACGTGAGGTGGTCGGCGATAACGTCGGGGGCGCCGTTGCCATCCATGTCGATGAGCAACGGGGGGCCAGTCGGCGGGCCCGCAAGCGCCCTTGACCAGAGAATGGTTGCCTGCGAGGAGAACGCGACGATGCCGCGGGTGCCACACGCCGGGCACCCGGTGTTGTCCGAGACGACCACAAACTCGTTGGCGCCGTCACCGTTGATGTCGGCCGCGGCAGGGGCGAAAGCGCTCCTGAACGGCGCCGTGCTCTCCGCCGTGGCGGCCCCAGTCGCGGCGTCCAGAACCGTGAGGGTGCTGGGTGTGTGGTCGTCAACGGGGGTCTGAACGAACGCGACGATCTTTGGATTGTCCCCGGCGACAATGGGGTTGGCTGCGACTGGGCTCACCGTAGGTCGCAGCCAGCGCAAATGGGCGCCGTCGCCGAGCAGCGCCAGCGCTCCCGCGTCGGTCGCGCCGGGGACGCGGAGGCCGACCGCGACTTCGGCCCGGCCGTCTCCGTCGCAATCGGCAGCCGCAAGTCCGGTGACGAGGCGCCCGTTCAGGTCAGGGTTGAGTTCCGTCATTCGCCACCGCACCGCTCCGGTCATCGCGGTGAGCGCCACCACGTCCCGGCCGGTCGAAACAACTACGACCGGCATGCCGCTGCCGTCGAGGTCCACGACGACGGGGCCCCCGCCCGGGAACGGGTGGCCCGGATCGCCGGCGAGCGGGAGGCGCACATCCCACCGCGCTTGGAGGGCGCGGTCGAAGCACCGAACCGCCTGCGCCGAACCGTCGGTGGTATCAACCTCGATGACCTCGATGTGCCCGTCGCCATCAGCGTCGCCCGCAGTGAGGGCCGCGGTGCTGGACGCCCCAGGGAGTGACGCCGCGGCCGTCTGCGTGAGGCTCGGCCCCGTGTACAGCGTGAGCGTCAAGCCCCCGGCCGCCGGGATGAGGGCCAGCACGTCGTCGGCACCGTCCTCGTTGAGGTCGCCGGTCGCCTCTGCCACCGGCGTGGCGGCGCAGAAGGGCGAGAGTATCGGCCAGAAGCAGAAATTCGGCGTCATGAATCTCGAGGGTTGGAAGCGGTACGGCGAAACTCCGCTGCGCGAGGGAGAACCTTGGAAGACCCCCCACGGCGCAATCCTCTGCTCGCAAACGTCAGGGGCCAGGACCTTGAGCGTGAGCGTGCCGTTTGGGAAGACCCGGTTGCCATTCGTGACCTTGGCCCAGCCATCGATTGGCTGACCAAACACATAGACCGGCCGACCGGTACCGACTGAAAGGTCGGCCTCGACCCCGGCGACCGCCAGATGGTGATAGACGTGGGTGGCGTCCTGGAGCTGCGGATAGGCGAGATCCACCGCATACGCGCCGGTCTTCGTTGACACCGGGACCGTGAACGTGAGCTGGGTCTTCTCCCCAGGCTTTAGCACTGCCTCGCCATAAAGTTGTGCGAGTCGGCGAGAGCTGTCCCCGAGTATCCAGAAGACCGAGCATGTGCCGGGCGTCCCGGAGATGTTGCTGACCTCATAGGCCACGGGCCCGCCGGCCATGGCCTCGAGCTGCAGCGGCACGACACTGAAACGCGGCGGGGGAACGACAAGCGACCCATCGCTGGCCTCTTGGGAACCATCCGGCCACCGCCACACCGCTCGAAACGGCACCGTGCCTCCCTCGAAAGCGGCAGGCACGTTGAACGAGAACGTCTGGCTCGTCTTCCGTCTGGATTCCAACGTGATGCTCCGGGTCTCGACGACCCCGAACGGCCCGCACTCGAATTCCAGTGTGCCTGGGAAAGGGTGGGCGAGCGTCCCAGGAAGGAGATCCACCCTCACCGCGACTGGAGCGCCAGCCTGATACGAGACGGCGTCGGGCATGAGCGCGATGGAGACCAATGGGGGATCGTGTTCGAGAATGAGCACAAACTCCCGGGTGATGAAACCACCATCGGCCATCCGCACGTGCGCCGGCCAGCTGCCGTAGGGTGTGGAGACAGGTACCGGGACCGTCAACACGGTCGTCGCCCTCTGCAGAGGCCCGACATCCAACTCACTCCGCTCGTGCAGTCCGAGGGCGTCCTGGTCCGCGGTCACGGTGAAGTGCCGCGACGCGCTCGAGAGGTTCCGGACCTGGAGGGTTCCCGTGATCTCCGTGCTGCCGGCTGGCGCGATGAAACCGCCGGCGGCGCTGACCTCGCCGCCGTAGAGAAGGTCGTGGAACGTCCGGTGCTCCCAATCGATGATGTGGTCCCCGATGCTCCCAGGGGAGTTCGTGTCGCGGTACCCGGCGACGAGGCTGTACTTGGGCCCAACGTTGCCCGGCGGCACCGGGAGGTCGAGCGCAATCGTGGTTTCGGCGCCGCGCGGAAGGTCGAACAGCGCGCTGCGGACCTCGGGGGGGTTCCGTAAGAGGTGGGCGAGACCGACCCGGCCTCCGATAACCGGCCGCTTGCCCACGTTCCGCACCCGGACCGGGACGCGGAACGCAGGACCGGGCACGACGTCGAACTCGCCGGGAATCACCTCCACCCGCGTGCCCGGCAACTCAACCGATGCCGCCAAGCGGCGTGTCCACTTGTCTCCCCCAACCGTCCAGCAGGGCTGGTCCGGGTAGCACAAGAGCATCTCTCCCTCGATGATGCCGGTGCACGGAGAGGAAATCTCGTATGTTTCGGTGAGCGACAGCGCATCGTCGCGGCCGAGGTGAATCTGACGCCACTCGGTCTTCACCTGTGGGCAGCTGGACTCGGGCACACTGTAGTGGTTGGAGAACGCCATCCGGTACTTGAGGTCGATCTCGCCCATCGACCGATTTGCGACCCGACCAAGGAAATGCAACTCGTCGCCGACTCCCGCCTCCCGTTCACTGGCTTCGAACGAGAGCTCGAGATAGGTCGGGTTGTTGAGGATGTTCTTGGCCGCCGAGGCCAACACCGGGCCGCCCGCGGCGGCGCGCAACTCGGCCACGATCGAGCCGCCCCCTGCCATACCGTCGTGCCCGGTCGTGAGGTGGATCGGCCCGAATGCGGCGTCCGCCGTGACGAGGGCACCTGGGCCGACTGCGACCGCAATGGTTCGCGGCGGCACACTCCCTGAGGAAAGAGTCACGAGACCCGAGAACGGCTCCCGTCCGTCGTTTCGCACCGAGATATGGACCGGAATGATGCTGTCGGAGAGGGCGAATTCCGAGTCAACGGCGAGTCCCAACCTTACTTCGGAGGCTCTCTTGACCTGTTCGGGCCACCGCTCGATGAGGAAGCTCACCGTCTCGCCCATGGGTTGAACGATCCACGGGCGGGAAGGGTCCGACGGTAGGCCCGTCTTGATGGCGCGCGAGCTGTCCTCAAGAGAGTAGGTCAGCGTGTAGATCCCGGGCCGTTGATTTTCCAACCCTGGGACTTCCTCCGGCGTGAACGTGACATGTTGCGGCACGCCCGTGCCGGCAAGTACCGCGTGGCGCTCGGTCCGCAGTGGGATGTAGCCCAGTGAACTCGTTCTGACACCCCAGACGACGGTATCGGCGTCGGTCTCGGTCAGGTTCCTGACCGTGACTGGGAGCTCGAGGGTGCCCCGCGATCCCCAGTGGTACACGGCGAGATCGGGTTCGCGGCTGATTCCCCAGCGCAAGATGCCCGCGAGCAAGGCGCGGCTGTCGTTCGTGGAGCGGCCGTTCGTGCGTGCCCAGTCCTCGAATGCGGTCGTGACGACGACCTGGCCGGTCCCCAGAGGGTATGTGATCAAGGCCGGCATGCCGCCGGTCTTCTTGCGCAGCAGCACGGTGGCCCCGGACGGCCACTGCTCGATATAGCCATCCACCGGGACCGAGACGATTGTCGCGGCGAACGCCGCGGTCAGCGGGTGTGCCGCAGCGACCTCGATGTTGCCGCTCCAGCAGCTCTGGTCCTCGAACCAACCGTACGCCTTGAGCACTTCTCCCGGCGGGATCGGTACGGTCGCGAAGTCCTCGCCCAGCATCTGGCCCATCACGACCAACGTCCCGCCCGCTTCGACGAACGCCTGAAGTCGTTGCTTGAGGTCGGGGCTCCCAGCGGTCCCGTAGAGTCCCCCGGAGGGGACAAGGAGGATCCTGCGGTCCTCGGCGAGCGCGAACGGGTCGAAAGTCAGGGTAACCCGGCTGTGGGTCCAGCCCAGAACGTCGAGCATGGCCGCAGCCTCGCCGGCGAAGCCATTGAACAGCACGCCGATGTAAGCGGCCTTGGGCAGGTCATCTTCTGGTCGGGTGCGGTTGATTGAGTACTTGCCCTCCAGTTCGGCAATACCGAGTGCGATCTGATCCTGGCTGTCTTGTGGGAGGTTCGCAAACTGCGCCAGAGACATCAGGTTCATGACGCGTCCGAAATCGACGAGCGATGGCAACTCCTTCTCCACCCCGATCGACGCAATTGCCGGCCAATGCGAGGAAAGGTCGGCGCTGGAGAGGTCGGACACCTGGGGCACCGCGACGGACGATGTCGTGCTCACTACGCCCGGCGTGTCGTCCGGGAAGTCGCCGCTGGGAGGCGTTGGCCCCAATTGGTGCCCCTGGCAATCCGGGTCCTTGGCGCCGGGACGAAAGTCGCACGGCGTGAAGTTTTCGCACCGGCAGCTGAAGTCCTTGACCTCGTCCCAGAACGCCAGGATCGCGCCGGCGGCGGACTCGGTGGTATGGGTGAGGAGGTTCTTGATCTTGGCGTCGAGTTCGGATGGGCGTTCGGAGTGGAGGGCATCGGGCTCCGCCCAGAGGCGCTCGCTCAGCTCGAAGCTGTCGATTGCAATCTCGCCCTCGCTGGTTGGGGCCACCGTGTCGCCTGCCCGATAGTCGGCGGTGGCGAAGGGGCCGAACAGAGAGAACGTGTGCCGTTTGTCGTCGGGCATGCCCCGTCCGTAGATCGGGAAACCATTCGCACGGATATGGGGGAGCGTCCACGCGAGGTAGTCGCCATGAGGATCCGTCGCCTCGACCCAGCCCAGCGTCACGTCGCTGCCGGCCATGACCCGTACGAGTTCCTTCAGAGGCAGCCTCTTTCCCGGCTCGTAAGGAGACCCCGAAAAGAACTGCCTCGAGGCGGCTGCCAGGCTTCCCATGATCCCTTCCAGCCGTCCGAGTGTTGGGTTCGTTGCCTCCGCGGATCCCTGAACGAACGCCCCAACGAGCGCTGACCCGGTCCCGTCCGGCCTCGTGTACATTGTCGGTTCATCCCACGCATCGAGGATCCAGTACTCGTGGAAGCTCGGGCCCAGCCCGAGCGGAAACGGGGCGTGGTTCTCCGGGCGCGTGTGCTGCGGGGCGCCCATGTCCTCGACCAGATGGATGGCATGGCCAAGAGCGCGTGCGGCCCCTTTCTTGTAGGTGTCGCTCAGGCCCCCGCGATCGCACTTCGCCGCCTTGTAGAGCTTCACCGCCATGTCGAAGTAGCGCCGCGCATGGACGGTGGCGTCCTGGGTCGGCAGCGGCAGCGGCAGCTTCGGAAAGAAGTGGTCCAGGGTGCAAGGGGCAACCCAGAGAGGGTTGTGGAGCGTGAAACCTACGTTCCAACAGTCGCGTTCGCTGTACGTGCAGCCCATGTACTCGCGCAAGTACCCTTCGTTATGATCCTCGTCGGTGAATGCGTCCTTGACCGCATCGCCTGCGCGGGTGTCTAGGTCTTTCGTCCCATAGGCTTCTAGAAAGGACCGCAAGTCGCTATCGGCTTCGACCGCCCGGGCAACTCGTCTCGCGATCATCCCCATGCTATTATGGGATTTCCACTCGTAACCAAATGCCTTGGGCGAGAGCATTGTTAAGATAGCAAGTGCAAGAAACCCTCGAGTCCTCATCGCTGGCGCTCCATTGTGCTGCAATCGTTCTTGTAGTCACGAAGACAGAGCGTAACGGTTGCTGAGCCACACCACCGGCTTCCAGCGGATGAAGCACAGCACCTGGCTATTCCTTTTAGGATTGCGCATCGCTCCTTAGTAACTGTTGGTTCCACGTAGGGGTTGATGCGCTCGGTGAGTTCGGCCAGAGGCAACAGCATCTCCTCTGTCACGTCATGCTGGCTTAGGTAATCGGTTACTTGGCGCACAAACTCCGTGAGTGGGAGCGTCCCGTTTCCTACCAATGTGCGCAGGGCCCAAAAGTGGTCCTCGGCGGCCGTTGGGGTGTCGACCCGGTGCAGCCTCAGGGTGACGGCGAGGGCCCAGCCGGCACGTTGCGTATCGATCTGGACGGAGTTGCGATCGCCTTTCATCTGGGCGACGAGGAACGTCGGAGACGTGGTGACCAGGGAGAGGTTGCCCCACGCCGCCACCCATCCGGGCTTGTACTCCGTCCATTCAATCGAGCTGATGCCGCGCCCCAATCCGTACCAGACCGGAAACTCGAAGCTGCCGGCGGCGTCGCTGGTGACCGTGCGCAAGGAGCCTTTGACGCGGTAGGTGTCGCTGCCGCCCGGGCCGACGACCATCTGTCGTTCGAACCACCTGGTCACTTGGACGCCGGCGATCGGCTGGCCGGTCTCCATGTCCACCACCCGCCCGTGGATCGCGGGCACGCGCCGGATGGTGTTCATCCGAGTGCATGCGTCGAGGCAGGCGCCAGTGAGGAGCCCCACGGCCGCAAGGGCGATCAGAGCGTTCGGCAGAACGCCGCGCGGCCACCAGCGGTGGCTCTGGCGTTGCTGGCCAATGTCAGGCGCGATGTTCGGCTGTTCGGTCATCGAGCGAGCCCACCCGTGATCTCCGCCCTGGGTTGCAGTGCGGTCGCTTGTAGACTGACCGATAACCCAAACATTTCCACGGCCCGGGCAGCATGAGCCACCGGCAAGGTCGGGCCGCCCGCGCGGGATGTGTCCACCGTGTGCACCGTGACGGCCGGCGGCGCAAAGTCAGCGCCAATGGGGACAACCCCGGGGACGATGAAGCGTCTGATGGCCGAGTCCATCATTCTGCGACCTCGCTTCTCTTGTTGGACTGCTCGTTGATCAATATCTTACCCAAAGGCATGCGGCTGTCAAGGGCCGATTGGACCGTCCGGAGGCCGGTAGGCGGGGGTCGCGGTGAGAAAGACGTGGATGTCCGCAGCTGCGCGGGGAGCGGGTGACTGCCAGGACCCAAGGGCCCTGAGGGGTAAACCGCGGCCCGCGCCCGCGACCGATTCTGGAAAGGAGACATGGCCCAGGGCTCCGGATTGCGTGTGGGTGAATTGTGGGTGGCCGCGGCCTGACTGGGTCTAGAATGACTGAGATCGCGTTGCATCTCGCGTCCTATCAGTGCCGCGGTCAGGGAGGCTCCGATGTCGATTCGGCCGATCAAGAAGCTTTCGATCTCCAAGCCGACGCTCGAAGGGGCGGGCGTGCGCCTGCGCCGGGCGTTCGGGTTCGGCAACACCTCCGAGTTCGACCCGTTCCTGCTGCTCGACGACTTCCGCAACGAGCGGCCGGAGGACTACCTGGCCGGGTTCCCGTGGCACCCGCACCGCGGGATCGAGACGGTCACCTACGTGCTCGCGGGCACGGTCGAGCACGGCGACAGCATGGGCAACAGCGGCGCGATCGCCGCCGGCGACGTGCAGTGGATGACGGCGGGGCGGGGGATCCTCCACCAGGAGATGCCGAAGGGCGACCCGTCCGGGCGGATGCACGGCTTCCAGCTCTGGGCGAACCTCCCGGCGGCGCTCAAGATGACGGCGCCGCGCTACCAGGAGGTGAAGTCAGGCGACATCCCGGAGGTCACGGACGACGACGGGACGAAGGCGCGGATCGTGTGCGGCACGTTCTGGGGGACGAAGGGCCCGGTGGACGGGGTCGCGGCCGACCCGATCTACCTCGACGTGTCGGTGCCGCCGGGCAAGCGCAAGACGCTGCCGGTCGAGACGACGCGGCACGCGTTCGCGTACGTGTTCGCGGGGGCGGGGACGTTCTGCAACGCGTCGGGGCCACTCGCCGTGCCGACGGAGTCGGTGGGCTGGGCGGATACGGCGCCGCCGACGCAGGCGGAGAACCGGTCGCTGGTGCTGTTCGACCGCGGCGACGAGGTGACGGTGCAGGCCGGCGAGGAGGGGATCCGGTTCCTGCTGGTGTCGGGCAAGCCGCTGCAGGAGCCGGTCGCGTGGTACGGCCCGATCGTGATGAACACGCAGGCGCAGCTTCGCCAGGCGTTCGACGAGCTGGAGAAGGGGACGTTCCTCAAGTAGGCGGCGGCGCGCGGGTGATGCGGGTCAGCTCCGCGGGAACCCGCGCGTCTTTTTGCGGCCTGTCCAGCCGCGCGATTCGGGGCTAGGTCAAACCAGCCGCGCGATGAGGGCGACCCCCAGGAGCGCAATGACCGCGATGAACAGCGCCAGGCCGATCCCGCCCAACGCCGGTATCGCCTCGACCGGGCCCAGCGCGCAACCCCCCGCCCACGTGATGGCGTTGGAGAGCAGGCGCGTGTCGTTGGGGCCGGCGGCGCTGCCGTACACGTTGATGCCGATGTACACCGCCCGGCCGCTGCCGACCAGCTCGGAGCTGACGACCCGCGTGTAGGTGTTCGTCAGGTACTGAGCATGCGCCACGTCCGGGAGGGCGTTGTTGGTCGTCCAGCCGATGTAATCGTCGGGGGCGTCATACGCCCAGAACCCCCTGCCCGTCCAGGACGCGGCCAGGCCCGCCGCAAGCGGGCTGGCGACGTCGGCGATCGTGATCGTGATCGGGGCTCCATTAGTGATACTGATGTACGCATTGGGGAAGTAGCCGGGCCAGTCGCCGAGCTGGATGTAGCCCTTGCCCGAGTTCAACCAGGTGGTGACATCGGAGGCCGACAGGTTGTCGGCGTCGTAGCGGTCGATGATGACGTTGGCGTTTGCGGTCTGGGCATCGGCCAGCGTGGCGATGTCCACCCAGGTCACCCCGAGCGCCGTGAGCGTCGTGTGAAGCTGCGGCAGCTCGATGCCGTTCCCTCCCCTCACGACCGCGACGCTGCAGCTCGGGGCCGGTTGGGCGAAGGCGGCTCGTGGGGCTAGACCGAAGGCAACCAGCAGGGACAGAAGGGGCAACATCAGTCGGCGGCTCTTCATGGCGATTCCTCCTCCTCGACGCCCGCGCTGCTGGGCGATAGACTTCCGTGGTCCGGGCAAAAACCGGATGCGCATCCCCATTTGGATGAAGAATAGCTGCTCCTGACGGTGTGTCAAGGGAGACTCATCTGCGGCCGATGGCGCCGCAAGGCAAGCTCCGCATCCACCGATCGCGGGGTGCGGTGGCCGGCCACGGGCGGCGCCCGCAGCCGTCCGTGAGGCGCGCCGCCCGCGCCGCAAACGGGGCCGGGCGAGGGCCGGCGAGACCGCCGCCCCCCGCCCTTGTCCCGCCCGGACCCCGTTTCAGGTCCGCGGGACGGCATTGCCCTGCGGCGCGGAGGGCGGGAAGTACTTCGGCAGGCAGGTCGGGCAGAGGCCGTGGCTGAACGCCGCCCGCGTGCGGTCGCCCACGTACACCTCGAGCTGGATCCAGTCGCCGTTCTCGTCGCGGATCTTCTTGCAGGCGGCGCAAATGGGCAGGAGCCCCTCGAGCGTCCTGACCTCGCCCAGCGCCTCCCGCAGCTGGCCGACCTGAGCCGCCAGTTCCGCGCGCGCGCCGGAGAGCTGCGCCGCCACCCGTTCGGTGGTCAGGAGGACGAACGTCACGGTGATCCCCAGGTTGAGCACGGCGGCCACGATGAAGAACGCGTACTGCGCGGGCGATTCCGTGAACATCGAGAAGTCGGTCTGGCCGAACACCCACGCGCCGCGCAGGAGGAGGGACGCGGCCGTCAGGGCGAACTGGAGCGCCAGCGCATGGTGCAGAAGGGAGGGCGCGGCCGGCGGGTGGCGTACGAGAAGCCCTGCCGCGGCGGCCAGCGGAACGGCGCCCGAGAGCATCAGGATTGCGGTGCGGGTGGCGATGTCGTTGTGGGCGACCGCGAAGTAGAAGCACGCGGCGAGAGGGACCGCGACCAGCGCGTACCACCGCCGCGGCAGCGGCCCGAGCCCGAGGAAGCGGCGCGTGCCGTCGAGGAAGAGCGGCGCCATCGTCAGGAAGGAGACGTCGACCCCGACGATCGAGATCGACGCGGGCATGAGGCCGCGCAACGCGGAGAACACGAGGCTCGCCGAGGCCAGGGCGGTGCCGGCGGTCCACTGGGCGAACCCCTCGTGCCCGCGGTGCGCCCGCAGGAAGGCGGCCATGATCACCGAAAGCGCGCCGGACACCGCCGCGCTGAAGAACAGCAGCACCCTCAACGGTTCCCCTCCCTGTCGCGCTCCGCTCGCCGCCGCCGGCCGTTGCCCGCGACGGGCGCCGAGTTTACTACCAGAGGGACTTCGCCGGCAGGCCTCGGCGTGGCCGTTTGTACGAACCCGGGGGATGGGCGCGCCATGCGGCGGTCCGACAGGCGCCCGGCATCGGCGCGTCATCGTCCCGCCGGTCGCCACCAGGGGCGGCGAATGGGGAAATCGGTTCGAGGTGAGACGGCGATCAGGCGCTTGCAGGGGCGGGAGGCGGAAGAGACTAAGGGAATTCCTTTCCCGCGTGCGGCGTTTCTCGACATATGACCTGCGGGCCTGCGCGATGACGAGCCGGGGACGGTGGCGGTGGCTTCCGGCCGTGCTGGCGCTGCTCGGGCCCGTGGTGGGGTTGGGCGGGTACCTCCTGGACCAGCCGAGCGAGCGCGCGAGGGTGCTCGCCTACTTGCCGTTCACCGGCCACGACCGCGCCTTGACCCTGGGAATCGAGGTGTTCCTCGGCTACGAGATGGTCGTCGGCCTGCTCGTCCTCACCCAGGCGTGGAACCGGGAGAAGGAGCTGCGGCGCCACAACGACCTGATGGGATCCGTGATCCACAGCGTCACCGAGGGAGTCCTGGTGGCCGGCACGGACGGTACGATCCTCTTCGTCAACGACGCGGCCCGCCGTCTTACCGGCAGCCGGAGCGGTCACGGCCTTCAGGTCTCCGAGTGGTCGGGATCGTACGGCCTCTACCAGGCGGACACCGACCGCCTCTTCCCGCCGGACCAGTTGCCGCTGGTCCGGGCGATGCGCGGCGAGCACGTCGCCGAGACCGACGTGCTGGTGCGCAACCCACGCGTGGCCGGCGCCGCCGAGGCATGGGCGAGCGTCACGGCGGCGCCGATCCTCGACAGCCGCGGGGAGCTGCTCGGCGGGGTCGCGGTGTTTCGCGACATCACCGAGAAGAAGCACGCCGAAGAGCTGACGCAGCGTCTCTCCAACGCCCTCGAGCAGACCGCCGACAGCGTGTTCATCACCGACCGGTCGGGCCGCATCGAGTACGTGAACCCGGCGTTCGAGGCGACCACCGGCTATTCCCGAGCCGAGGCCGTGGGCGCCACGCCTCGCCTGCTCAAGTCCGGCCGCCAGGAGCCCGAGTTCTACCGCGCGCTCTGGGAGTCGATCTCCGGCGGCGCGACGTTCAAGGCGACCGTGATCAACCGGAAGAAGGGCGGCGAGCTCTTCATCGCCGAGCAGACGATCACGCCGATGCGGGACAGCCGGACCGGAGAACTGAGCCACTTCGTCGCCGTGATGCGCGACCTGACCGACCGGCTCAAGTTCGAGGAGCAGGGGCTCGAACTGCGGCTCGCGGCGTCGATGCAGCAGCGCCTGTTTCCCAAGACGCCGCCGCGCATCCCCGGCTGGGACATCGCCGGGGCGTTCTCCCCGGCGGTGGCGACGTGCGGCGACTACTTCGACTTCATCGAGCTGCCCGGCAACCGGCTGGTCCTCGCCGTCGCGGACGTCTGCGGCCACGGCATGGGCCCCGCCCTGATCACGGCTGCGACCCGCGGCTACGTCCGGTCGCTGGCGCGCACCGGGGTTCCCCTGGCGGAGCTTGCCGCGAACGTCAACCTGCTCCTCCTCGACGACCTCGACGAGCGCCACTTCGTCACCATGCTGCTCGCCTCGCTGGAAACGCAAACAGGACGGCTGGAGTGGGCCAACATGGGCCATCCGGCCGGCTACCTGCTCGGCGCCGGCGGGGAGGTCAGGTTGGCGCTCGAGAGCACGTGCAAGCCCCTCGGCCTGTTCGCGGAAGCGGGGTGCGCCGTCGGCGAGCCTTGCATCCTCTCGCCGGGGGAGACGCTGGTGCTGCTCACCGATGGCGCGATCGAGGCGGAGTCGCCGGCCGGGCAACAGCACGGAGCGGACGCGGTGCTGCGCGCGGTCACGGCCTGCCTCGACCGGCCGGCGCGGGAGATCGTGGACGCGGTGATCGGGGCGACGCGCGCCCATGTCGCCGGGGCGCCCCAGGGGGACGACATCACCGTCGTCGCCGTCAAGCGTACGGCACTCTGACGCCGGCGCGTTCCGGTGCCTGGTGCCTCGTTGTTCCAGGTCTTGGTCAGAAGGTGCGGCCGACGAGGAGGTAGTAAGAGTCCTTGCCGCCCGAGGTGAAGCCCTGGGCCAGGTAGACCGGGCCGAGGGCGGTGTCGGCGCCAACGACCAGGCTGAACGAGTGGCGCAGATCGGAGAGCCTCACCTCCCGGCTGCTTGGCCAGAGGTTCCCCGCCTCGAGCGAACAGCCGGCGTAGATGCCCTCGCCGAAACTCGGCAGGCGGCCGACGCGGTACATGTAGATGAGCCCGGCCATCCCGCCGTAGCTGCCGGCCAGCTCTCCGGGGGGCAGCCCGGACAGGTTGAAGAGGCCTCCGAGGCGAGCCTCCTGGCCGATCGGCAGCGTCCCGCCGAGCGCGCTCGTGTACCGAGCGAGACCGAGGAACGTGCTGCGGCCCACGGTGACGGCGCCGTAGGCCCTGACGTCGAGCCGGCGGTAGACGTCGTCGGACCCCAGTGACGCGCGGGCGTCGTACGCCTCGACGAACGCGAGCACGCCGCGCTTGGGGAAGCTGAGGTTGTCCATCTGATCGAGCGTTCCGTTGAGCACGAGGCCGGAGTCGGTGTGCGTGACGCGGGGCGCCTCGCTGCCGTGGCTGCTGGTGGGCACGGCATCGGTCTCGTCGCGCCGCACCCCGAAGCGGAACTCCCCGTAGCTGCCGAGCGCGAGGCCGAGCCCCGCGACGGCGCGCCGGACGCTGATGCGGTACTGCACGGACTCGGCGCCGATCGGCACCTGCTGTTTGACCTGGGAACCCTGCGCCCCAACCGTCGCGAAGAGCGTCCGGCTCGTCTCCAGCGGTTGGTCGAACTGGGCGCCGAACAGAGGCGAGGTGCCGAGCTGAGTCCACGCCTTCAGCTCGCCGCCGAGCCGGTTGAGGCGAGTCATCGTCAGCGATCCGAGCGCGTTGAAATCGCTGCTGCCTTCGAGGTCGGCGGAAAGCGCCAGGCCGAAGCGGAGGAAGTTCGGGCCCCACCCCTTGGGACGCGCGGCGATCGCCAGCGCCCAGTCGTTGCCGTCGGGATCGAGGTGGAAGTCCACCGTCTCGGACTCGCCCAAGTCGTAGAGCCGATCGAGGTCGGCCTGCAACAGGCCGGCGTCCAGCACGCGCCCCGGGCGGGTGCGCACGACCTGGCGCACGAGCTCCGGCGGCTGGCCGGGGCCCGGGTCCACGTTGACCTGCGAGATTCGCAGCGGGAGGGTAGCGCGGCGCTGGCAGGCGACGTGGGCGGCCCACTCGTCCGGTGGAAGCGCGAAGACCGCGAGCTCGCCGGCCGCCGCGCGCACGGCGGCGCTCCCCCGCGGGAGGATCTCGTTCCACCGCGGAAAGTCGAGCAGCCCGAATTCCGCCACCTCCGGCCGGATGACGATGTCGGCGCTGCGCAGGGAGTTCTCGACGTTGAGGCGCGTCAGCATCGCCATCGTCCGCGCGATCACCGTGGCGATCGAGTCCGGGCGGCCCTCGGCGGCCAGCGGCTCGCCGAGGTCCACCGCGATGACGATGTCGGCGCCCATTGCTCGCGCCACGTCCACCGGCAGGTTGCGCACCATGCCCCCGTCGGCGAGAAGGCGCCCCTCGACCTCGACCGGCGCGAAGATCCCGGGCACGGCCATGCTGGCCCGCAGCGCGGTCGGCAGGTCGCCGCTCGCCAGGACCACCATCTCGCCGGTGCCGAGGTCGGTGGACACCGCCCGGAACGGCAAGGCCAGGCGGTCGAAGTCGGTCACGCCCGCCGCGCGCAGCGACAGGACCCGCAACGCGACCCCGAGCCGGTGGCCGGAGATGAAGCCGCTCGGCATGCGCAGCTTGCCGTCGGATATCCCGAGCTCGTACCGGGTCAGGTAGGTGTGGTCGTCGACCTTGCGGCGGAACGGAAGCCGGCGGCGATCGGGGCGGTCGCGGAGGAGTTCGCGCCAGTCCAGGGTGCCGACCACGTGCTCGAGCTCGGCCGGCGAGTACCCGGCCGCGTACAGGCCCCCGACGATGGCGCCCATGCTGGTGCCGGCCACCACGTCCACCGGCACGTGCATCGCCTCGAGCTCCTGCAGTACGCCGACGTGCGCAATCCCGAGCGCGCCCCCGCCCGAGAGCACGAGGCCGATGCGCGGCCGGGGCCCGGCCGCAACAGCGCCTTGCGGCGCGAGCGCGAGGGCGGCGAGGAGGGACGCCCTCCCGAGGGCCCTCATGCCCGTCACGCGGCCGCCCGTTCCGAGCGCTGCCTGATGGCGCCGGGCCAGAGAGCAGCCGCACGTCCCAAGGCCAGCCCCGCAGCGAGAACGGTCGCGGCGGCGCGTCTGGTCCCAATCCCGAGGGCGCGCCACGGCCGAACGATCGCAGCGCCACCGGCGGCAACCAAGCGACCCCCATCAAGCAGGGCACCCAGGATCATGACCCAATGCCTCCCAACGTGGATGTTCTCACGAACCAGCCTCAGTTGAGAATACGGCGGCGCTCCTCGTGCGCGTGAGCGCCGCCGCTGGCGCCGCCGACCTATTGGGCCGGCCCTGCGGCCGGAACGGCAGTAGACCGGCGCAGGAACGACCGCACGAGCGCGCGGCGGGAGAAATGCCCGAGGGTGACCAGCTCGATCAGCATGGGGCCGCCGCACGCGGCGCGGACGATCTCGGACTCGGACCGGCCCTGGTCATGCAGCGCGACGATCCGCCCGCCCAGCTCCTCGAGGTAGGCGGCCTTCTCCAGGAGCGCGGGGACCGCCTCGTCGCGCACCTTCGCCGCCCCCGGCAACAGGAGCGCCGGCCGCAGGGCCGCGATCCGGCGCAGCGACGCCACGATCGCCCAGGCGTCCCCGCCGACGCGCAACGCCCGGTCGCGGCCGCCGACGAACAAGTCCCCGGTGAACGCCCAGCCGGTGTCCGGCTCGAACAGGCACAGGTGGTCGTCGGAGTGGCCCGGGGTGAAGACCACCTGGAAGCGGTGGTGCGCCGTCTCGATCACCTCGCCGTCTGCGGCTGCTCGCGCCTCGCACGGCTGCGGCATCCCCCACATCACGTGCCGGTACGGGTGCAGGGGTTGCTCGCGCCGCGGGTCGCGCAGGACGCGCAGGGCGAGCGGGTGGGCGATCGTCTCGGCGTTGGGGTTCAGCCGCAGGACCGCCTCGTTGCCCCCGATGTGGTCCTCGTGGGAGTGGGTGTTGACGAGGTGCGTGACGGTTTCGCCCTCGAGGAGCCGGGCCAGCTCGGGCGCGGCGTGCCGGCACCCGGTGTCCACCATCAACCCATCGACGACGTAGGCGGTGGTCCAGTAGCGACCGCGGCCCAGGACCGTGCGGGCGAGGTCGAAGCGCGTGATGTCGCCGAAGCGCGTTGCGATGACCACGAAGCGCACCCCCTGGGCCAGCCTGTCGAGGCGGATCGACGGGCCGGGACCCGTCCTACCGGTCCGGCCTTCCCGGATGCGACCCTGGCGCCGAGCGGCGGGCCGCAGACGGCCGACATTGTCCCACACCCCCCGTCGTCGTTCCGGCGCACGGAGACGCCCAGCCCCTCCTCGAGAGCAGTGTCCTGGACCCCCGCGTTCGCCCGAATGACGAGGGCGAGGGGAATGCTGCGGGAGCGCGGTCCGGGGCGAGGCGCGGGCGGCCGAGTTGACATCGGGGGCGGGTGCTGGCGTAATCAGCGGCAAAGAACGCGGGTTCGACGGGACGCTGCAGGACGGGGACGGATCACCACGGGGCCGGCGCGCAGCCGGCGGGAGCGGGGAGGGGCGGGATGGCGGACAGGCACCTGGCGCTGCGGGTCACGGGCCTTGCGATCGGGCCGAACGAATGTCCCGGCCGGGCGAAGGCGGTGAACCGGTTCGTCCTCCAGCTGCTGCACCCCGCGCGGTACGACGACAACCCCGCGGCATCGTTCGCCGTGGGGTCGGCCGAAGGGCCGGTCCCGGCGGCGGAGCTGGACGTCGCGCTCCCCGACGGGCTGGTGTTCAAGGGGCAGCTCTTCCGGCAGGCGTTCGACGAGCGCGTCCGGGTGCGCATCCACCACTTCCAGGACGTGACCAGCGACTGGCTTCAGTTCGCGATCGGGAAGGTGTTCGCCATCGTGCTCGAGGAGTTCCTCGGCAAGATGCGCCTGGCGACGGTCAGCCTCGTTGACCTGATCGATCCGGGGCAGTCGCTCAGGCTCGGCCAGCACAGTTACTCGCAGAGCCTCGGATACTTCGAGCTGGTCGTCGACCCGGCCGCCGCCAAACTGGGGGCCGTCCAGGCGGTGCGCGTCGAGCTGCGCGCGACGGAGGACGTCTACGCGTTCGCGCCTCTGGGCCCGGACGGGCAGCCGAGGCGGGTTTGCGTCGTCGAGCAGGGGGACGTCACCGCCACGCTCGACCTCGAGATCGTCCTCACCTGACCGGCGCGCCGGCCGCGTCCTACCGCACCAGCATCGAGATCATGGTCGGGTCGGTGGAGTCGCCGTCGATGACCGAGGCCCAGCCGAGGATCTGCGCGCCGCCGGAGAGCCCCTGCACCGTCGCGAAGGCGCCCGCCTGGCCGCTGGGGAGCGGAGTCACGAGCTGGACCCACCGGTACGCGGGGACGTTGACGGTCTGGGAGGTGATCGGCAACCCGGCGTTGGTGAAGAAGCTGACCGTGACGTTGGTGGGGGTGGCGCTGGTGTTGACGAACTCCAGGTTGGTGCGGAACGACCCGTCGCTGCGCAGCGCGGCGAAGAAGCCGGTGCCCGACGCGCCGAGCGCCTGGCCCGCCTCGAGCCCGACGTAGGCCCCGCCGAAGGTCTCGACCGTGGTGCCGTTCGTGATCTTCGAGTAGGTGCGGGACAGGACCTGCACCGGGACGGTGCTCTCCACCACGATCATGCCCTTGTCCTGGCCGATGGCGAACAGGCTGGAGAGCACGTCGGTCCAGGTCTGCTGCTGGCCGGCGCCGAGCGTGTACGTCTGGGGGGACGGGAACGAGCCGCCGTAGAACGAGAGGCGCAGGCCGGCGGGGGTGGTCGAGGGGTTGAGGATCGTCACGTCGGAGTACCAGAACGCGGGCGCGATGCCCGGGAGGCGGGCGATCCCCGAGAGGAAGTACGTGTGCGTGTAGCTCGTCGTGCACTGCGACGAGTACGTGGCCTGCACGGCGGCCGACCACGGGGAGACGGCGCCGCAGCTCACGTTGGCGGCGACGCGGAAGTAGAAGGTCCCCGAGAGCGCCTGGGTCGAGGAAAAGGTGTAGTTCGTCGCGGTCGTGGAAAACGACGTGGGGCTCGAGAAGGCGCTGTCGTCGGCCACCTGGACCGTGTAGCCGGCCGCGCCGGCCACGGCGGGCCAGGTGAGGACGAGCTGTTCGCCCGCGCAGAACGAGGTGAGGTTGCCGGCGAAGCCGGCCGGTGTCGAGGGCGGCGGGCACGTCAGGCCGGCGAGCGCCAGGTCCGCCTGCACCGCGTTGCGCGTGATGCCGTTGCGCGCGTCGGTGATCGCGATGCCCGTGTTGCGCAGCGCGAGCTTGGCGGTGGCGGCCGTCGTCGCCGGCGACGCCTGCGCCAGCAGCGCCACCATGCCCGCGACGTACGGGGCGGACGCCGAAGTGCCGAAGAACCCCTGGGTGTCGTAGCCGCCGCCCATGGTCGGAGCGATCGCCCCGGTCGGCGCCCAGACGTCGAGCTTGGGGCCGGAGTCGTCGTAACAGACGACGGTGCCGGGGACCGGGTTGGAGTCGGTGCAGCCCTTGACGCCGGCGGCGTTGCACTGCAGCGCATCCGTGAACTCCGCGGACTGGTAGGCCTGCGCGTACACCGAGCTGACCGCGAGCGAGGTGGAGATGCACGCCGGCCAGGACACGCCGTTCGTGCAGCCGCCGTTGCCGCCGGCCACCACCGGGACCACGTTGGCATCGGTGAGCTGCTGGAACAGCGTCACCAGGGGCATGCCGGGCTCGTCGTCGCACGGCTGTTGCGGGACGCCGGCGCTGCCGGTTCCGGAGTCGTACCCGCCGAGCGAAAAGTTCGCGGCCCGGATGTTGTACGGGTTGCCGGCGGCGACGCTCGCGAGCACCGCGTTGATCCCCTCCGCGATCTCGGTGTCGGTCGCGTTGCCGAGGTTGTCGAGAACCTTGACCGAGACGACCGTCGCGGCGGGGGCGACGCCGATCGCCGAGACGTTCACGCCGGCGGCGGCCGCGATGCCGGCGACCTCGGTGCCGTGGCCGTCGTTGTCCTTGGCGTAGGTGGCGCTGCCGGGCGCGACGTAGTTCGGGTCGCTGGGCGCCAGGGCGCCGCGGTAGTCGAACAGCGCGATCGTCTTGGTGCCGAGCGGGGCCAGTTCGGGGTGGGTCCAGTCCACGCCGGTGTCGATGAACGCGATGCCGACGCCCGCACCGGTGTAGGGCGGTTGGATCGCGTACACGTGCATGTACGCGCGGCCCGTGGCGTCGAGCGCGTGCACCTTGTGGTTCAAGGCGACGGCGTCCACGCGCGGGTCGGCGGCCAGCGCCGCGAGCAGGCCGACAGGCACGGTCGCGTGCACGATCGGGGCGAGCGACAGGCGGTTGAGGACCTTCACGCCCCCCGGCGCCCAGTCGCGCTCGACCGCCGCGTCCGTGTCCGCGATCCACTGCAGCCGCGCCGGCGCGCGCATCGCGGCGACGGTGCGCGCCTGCACGGCGGCCGGCTGCCGGAAGGCGATGAGCACGTCCAGGGTGCCGGTCGCGGTCGCGGCCGCGGCGCGCGCCATCAGGTCGGGCGCCACCTTCTCGGTCCACGCCCGCGGGTCGTCCGGGAGCTGCAACAGCGGCCCCGCGGCGGCGCGCGCGGATTGCGCCGCGGCGGCGGCCGCGACGGCGAGGACGGCCGCGGCGATCGCGCCGGCCGTGCGGCTGAGTTTCGTTGTCGTCGCTGGTGTCTTCATAGGCCCGCCCACGGTCGTAGCTTACATCAACGCCTCATCAACTAAGGACAACCGCCGGCTATTCCGGCCGCGGGGCCGATGCCGGCGCGCGGCGCTGTATCATTCCGTATTCGTTCGCCGCCGGAAGAGCGTTTGGAGGCTTGGGACGGGATGGCGGCTCCCGCCGGCCGGGGGGGACGTTGCACGAGCTTTCGATCGCGCAGGAGATCTACCGGACCAGCCGCGCGGCGGTCGCCGGGCACGGCGCCGGCCGCCTCGAGACCGTGAAGGTCGCGGTCGGCGAGTTGAGCGCGGTCGAGCCCGACCTGCTCGTCTTCGCGTGGCAGGCGCTCACCCAGGGCGGCGCCGACGCCGCAAGCGAGTTGGAGGTGGAGTGGCGCCCGGCGCGGCAGTTCTGCGCCGGCTGCAACGCCGACCAGCCGCGCTCGCCCGGCACCTGGCTGCGTCTCTGCCCCCAGTGCGGGATGCCGCTCGCGGTCAGCGGCGGCGACGAGCTCGACGTGCTGCAGGTGACGTTCCTGCCGGACGAGGCGGCGGGCGAAGGAGGCGTTTCCCATGGCTGAGGTCGTGGACGTGCGGGCGAAGGTGCTGGCCGCCAACGAGGAAGCAGCCGCCCGGCTGCGCGGGACGTTTCGGGCGAGCGGCGCGCTCGTGCTCAACTTGATCTCCTCTCCGGGCTCGGGGAAGACGACGCTGCTGGAAACGACCGTGAAGGCGCTCGCGGGCAGGCTGCGCCTGGCCGGGATCGAGGGCGACGTCGCCACCGAACGCGACGCCGACCGGCTGCGCGCGATGGGGATCCCGGCGGTGCAGATCCTCACCGGCGGCGCGTGCCACCTCGACGCCCGCCAGGTGCGTAAGGCGATCGACGGGGCGGCGTTCCCGGCGTTCGACGTCCTCTTCATCGAGAACGTCGGCAACCTGATCTGCCCGACCTCGTACGACCTCGGCGAGGACTTCAAGGTCGCGCTGCTGTCGGTGACCGAGGGGGACGACAAACCGTTCAAGTACCCGGCGATCTTCTCGCGCGCCGAGGTGACGGTGATCACAAAAGCAGACCTGCTCCCGCACGTCGCCTTCGACATGGAGGCGGTGCGCGGGCAGCTCGCGACCCTCGCGCCCTCCGGCGCGGTGCTCGTCACCTCGGCGAAGACCGGCGAGGGGATCGCCGGGTGGTGCGAGCTGCTCGAACGCCGCCTCGCCGCCAAGCGGGGGGCCGGGGCGTGACGCCTTCCGCGCGTCGTGGCGGCCCGGGGAAGACCGCGCGCCCGGCGGTCGCGCCCCACATTTGCGCAGCGGGTCCGTGTGGGGCTCGCGCGCCGCGCGAGCTTTCTCTTGTCTTCCGCAGCGAACGACGGCGCGCCCGGCGGTCGCGCCCCACACACCGCCCCCCACCCGGGCGGTCGCGCCCCACATTCGAGGATCCGGTGGGGCGGGCCCTCGCCCGCCCGCGCCGTGCGCGGGGGTCGGTGGCGTGCAGGTGGCCGCGTCGTGGCGTTGGCGCCCGCCCGCGCCGTGCGCGGGGGTCGGTGAGCGCGACGTGAGCGGCGAGCTTCCCAACCGCCGGCTCCGCATCGTCTGCCGCGGCGTCGTGCAAGGGGTCGGGTTCCGGCCGGCGGTGCACCGGTTGGCAACGTCGCTTGCACTCGGCGGCTTCGTCCGCAACGGGCCCGAGGGGGTTGTGATCGAGGTCGAGGGCGACGACGGCGCCGTGCGGGCGTTCGTCGAGGCGCTGCCGCGCTCGCTGCCGCCGCTCGCCCGTCTCGACGGGGTCGAGGCCGCGCCGGTCGCGGCCTCCGGCGAGCGCGGGTTCGCGGTGCTCGTCTCGGAGGGCGGCCAACGACTCCGGGCGTTGGTGCCGCCCGACGCGGCGCTGTGTCCGGCGTGCCGGGCGGAGATGGACGACCCGGCCGACCGCCGGTGCCGCTACCCGTTCACGACCTGCACGAACTGCGGCCCGCGTTTCACGCTGGTGACGGCGCTTCCCTACGACCGCGTGCGCACCTCGATGGCGTGCTTCGCCCTCTGCCCGGAGTGCGCGCGCGAGTACGCCGACCCCGCCGACCGCCGCTTCCACGCCGAGCCGGTGTGCTGCCCGGCGTGCGGGCCGCGGCTCTGGCTGGAAGGGCCGGGGGCGGGCGTGATGGCGCGGGGCGCGGAGGCCGTCAAGCTGGCGCGCGAAGGGTTGGAGCGCGGGGTGATCGTCGCGGTCAAGGGGTTCGGCGGTTTCCAGCTCGCCTGCCGCGCCGACGACGGCGCGGCCGTCGCCCAGCTGCGCGAGTGCAAACACAGGCCCACGAAGCCGTTCGCGGTGATGGTCCGCGACCTCGCGGTCGCCCGCGCGCTCGTGGTCCTCGGGCAGGAAGACGAGGCGCTGCTGGCCTCGCCGCGCGCGCCGGTGTTGCTGGCGCCGCGGCGACCGGGCGCCCCCGTGAGCGGCGACGTGGCGCCCGGTCTCTTTGACCTGGGCGTGATGCTGCCCACGACGCCGCTCCACGTCGAGCTGTTCCGCGAGGCGGCGTACGCGGCGCTCGTGATGACCTCGGGGAACGCCAGCGACGAGCCGATCTGCCGCGGCAACCGGGAGGCGCTGGAGCGCCTCGCCGGTATCGCCGACCTGTTCCTGCTGCACGACCGCGACGTGGTGCGCCGCGCGGACGACTCGGTGGCGCGCACGGGACCGGGCGGACCCGCGATGGTGCGCCGCGCCCGGGGGTACGTGCCCGAGGCGTTGCCGTTGCCGGAGCCGGCGCCGGTGCCGGTGCTCGCGCTCGGGGCGTTCCTGCAAGCGACGGCGTGCCTGGCGACGGGCGGCGAGGCGTTCTGCTCCCAGCACGTCGGCGACCTCGACGGCGAACCGGCGCGCGCGTTCCTCGCGGAGGCCGCGGCCGGACTCGAGGAGTTCCTGCAGGCGCGGGGGGAGCTCATCGTCGTGGACCCTCACCCCGACTACCCGAGCACCTGGCTCGGCGAGACGCTCTCTCGCGAGCGCGGCGCCCGGCTCCTCGCCGTGCAGCACCACCTGGCGCACGTCGCCGCGGTCCTGGCCGAGCACGGCCGTTTCCCCGGGCTTGGCGAGTCGGCGGCCGGGATCGCGCTCGACGGGACGGGGTGGGGCGCGGACGGGACCGCGTGGGGCGGGGAGTGGATCGCGCTCGACGGCGCGCTCGGCTGGCGGCGTCTCGCGCACCTGGCGGCGCTGCCGCTGGTGGGCCGCGAGGCGGCCGTGCGCGAGCCCTGGCGCGTCGCCGCCGCGGGTCTCGCCCTGGCCGGCGCGGCGGACCTGCTGCCGCTGCTGCCGCTCGGCGCGCTCGTGCCGCCGGCGAGGCTCGCAGCGGTCGCGGCGATGGCCGCCCAGCCGTCGTGGCCGCGGGCCACCGGCGCCGGGCGGCTGTTCGAGGCGGCGGGGGCGCTGCTCGGGCTCGCGCCGGTCAACGGCTACGAGGGTGAGGCGGCGGCGCGGCTCGAATCGCTCGCGGTGCGGGGCGGCGAGGCAGCCGCGTGGGCGGATGTGCGCCTCACGGACCGGCCGGTGCTGCCGAGCCCGGCGCTGCTCGCGGCAGCGGCGCGGCGGGCCGCGGCGGGCGAGGATCCCGCGCTGGTGGCGGCCGGGTTCCACGCGACGTTCTGCCGTCTGGCCGTCGAGCTGACGGCGCGGGCGGTCCCTCCCGGCGTGCGGGTGGTAGCCTTGGGCGGTGGATGCCTGGTGAACAGGATCCTGCGCCGCGGCCTTTCGGAGGGCCTGGCGGCCGCCGGGTTGGAGCCGCTTCTCCCGGTGCTGGTGCCGGCGGGCGACGGGGGGATTTCCTACGGCCAAGCGGTCCTCGGCGCGGTGAGCGCGGCGCGCGGCGCCAAGCCGGCGCTGAAAGGAGAGGCGTGATGTGCCTTGCCGTTCCGATGAAGCTGATCGAGCGCCGCGAGGCGCTGGGCGTCGCCGAGCTTGACGGGGTGCGGCGCGAGGTGTCGCTCATGCTGCAGCCCGAGGTCGAGGTCGGGGATTTCGTCCTGGTGCACGCGGGGTACGCGATCGGGGTCGTCGACGAGGCCGAGGCCAGTGCGACGCTCGATCTGCTCCGCCAGGTCGCGGCTGCGGCGGAGACGCCGTGACCGACGCGGGCGCGTACGGCGACCCGCGGGCGGTTGCGGCCTTCGCTGCGCGCATCCGCGAGGCGGCCGAGAGGCTCCCCCGGCGGGTCACGTTGATGGAGGTGTGCGGCACGCACACGCACGCGATCGCCGCGGCCGGGCTGCGCCGCCTGCTGCCCGAGCGCGTGCGGTTGATCGCAGGGCCCGGGTGCCCGGTGTGCGTCACGCCGGTCGAGTACGTGGACCGCGCCGAAGCGCTGGCGCGCCGGCCCGGGACGATCGTGACGACGTTCGGCGACCTGCTGCGGGTGCCGTCGAGCCGCGGCTCGCTCGAGCGGGTGCGCGCCGAAGGCGCCGACGTGCGGATCGTCTACTCGCCTCGCGACGCGCTGCAGATCGCCGCGGACAACCCGGCGCGCACCGTCGTGTTCCTCGCCGTTGGGTTCGAGACGACGACGCCGACGGTGGCCGCGGCGCTCGCCGAGGCGGACGCGCGCGCGGTGCCGAACTTCACGATCCTGTCCGGGCACAAGGTCATGCCGCCGCCGATGCGCGCCCTCGCCCGCGACGCCGAAGTGGAGGTGGACGCGTACCTGCTCCCCGGCCACGTCTCGGTGATCGTCGGCTCGCGGGCGTTCGACTTCGTAGCCGAGGAGTTCGGCATGCCCGCCGCGGTCGTCGGCTTCGCTCCGACCGACGTGATGCGCGCCGTCGAGGTTCTGGTCGAGCTGCTCGCGGCCGGCCGGCCGGAGATCGTCAACCTCTACTCCCGGGTCGTCACCCCGGAGGGGAACCTGACGGCGCGGGCGCTCGTGGACCGCTTCTTTACCGCCGCGGACGTGGTCTGGCGCGGCCTCGGCAAGATCCCGGGCTCGGGGCTCGCGTTGCGAGAGGAGTTCGCGCACCGCGACGCCGCGCGCATCGAGGTGGAGCTGCCGGAACCGATCGAGCCCGCCGGGTGCCGGTGCGGCGAGGTGCTCAAGGGCACCATCGACCCGCCGGAGTGCCCGCTCTTCGGCGGCGGCTGCACCCCTGACCTGCCCGTGGGCGCCTGTATGGTCTCGAGCGAGGGGGCGTGCGCCGCTTGGTATCGGCACGAGCGGTTCGCCGCCGGGGGCGCGCGGTGAGCGGGAAGAAGATCGTGCTCGCCCACGGCGGCGGCGGGAGGCTCACGCAGGAGCTGATCCGCGACGTCTTCCTGCCGGCGTTCGCGAACCCGGCGCTGGCCGTCCTGTCGGACTCCGCGATCCTGGCCGCGTTGCCGCCCGGCCGGCCGGCGCTCACCACCGACGCGTTCGTGGTGGACCCCCCCGTCTTCCCTGGCGGCGATCTCGGCTACCTCTCGGTGTGCGGGACGGTCAACGACCTCGCGGTGGCCGGCGCCAGGCCGGTCGCTCTCACCTGGGCGGTCGTGCTCGAGGAGGGGCTGGAGATCGAGCTGCTGCGCACGTTCACCTCCGGCGCGGCGCGCGCCGCCGCCGAAGCGGGGGTGGCGATCGTCGCCGGCGACACCAAGGTCGTGCCGCATGGCAAGGGCGACCGGGCATACGTGACCACGGCCGGCCTCGGGGTCGTGCCGCCGGGAAGGGAGCTGGGCGACCACCGCGTCGCACCCGGCGACGCCGTGCTCGTCTCCGGCCCGCTCGGCGACCACGGCGCCACGGTGATGGCGTGCCGGCACAACGTGGAAGGCGAGGGCCTGCGCTCGGACTGCGCGCCGCTCGCGGGGCTGGTCGAGGCGCTCCTCGACTCCGGCGCCGACGTGCACGCGATGCACGACCCCACCCGCGGCGGGATCGCCACCACCTGCCACGAGGTCGCCGCCCGCGCCGGGCTCGTCGTCGCGCTCGAGCAGGCCGCGGTCCCGGTGCGCCCCGAGGTGCGCGCGGTGTGCGAGCTGCTCGGGCTCGACCCGCTGTACGTCGCGTGCGAGGGGCGCGTCGTCGCGTTCGTGGCGGCGCGCGACACCGATCGCGCCGTCGCGGCGCTGCGCGGCCACCCGCTCGGCGCCGGCGCCGCCCGGGTCGGCACGGTGGAGGCGCGCGGCGCGGGGCGCGCGCCTGTGGTTCTGCGCACGCTCTACAAGACCGAGCGGCCCCTCGACCTTCTCGCCGGCGCCGAACTGCCGCGCATCTGCTGACCCGTCCGGTGGTCGCGCCCCAAACGCGCGGCCCCGTGGAGCGAGCGCCCTCGCACGCCCTGCGGTGTCATTGCGAGCCCCGCTGCAGGCGGGGCGAAGCAATCTCGTGCCGGCCGATCGGAGCGACAAGCCTGTCGCCCTCGAGATTGCCACGGTTCCCTCGCTCCGCTCGGGAACCTCGCAATGACAGATTGTTCAACACGAGCCTCCGCGCGCCCGGCGGTCGCGCCCCACATTGGAGTGGGGTCGTGTCTCTCTCGTGTGGGGCGCGCGCCGCGCGCGCCTCTTTGTGCCCCCGGGGGAAACGACAGCGCCCCCGGCGGGCGCCCCACATCCGGGCCGCAAGGGCGCCGGAGGGGCGCGTAGCCTAGAATGGCGCCGTGAAGATTCTCGTGACCCGCAGCGACCACCGTCCGTTCGAGGTGGATCGCTTCGGCGCCGCCTGGCGGCGCGCCGGGGGCGACCCGGCCGAACTGGTGTTCGTGGCGCCCTCAACGAGACCGGAGGAGGTGTCAGCCGGAACGGCGTTCGCGGGCTTGCTGCTCACCGGCGGTCCCGACGTGGAGCCGGCCCGCTACGGCGCGGCGCCCGAGGCCGGCGTCGAGCTGCACCCCGACCCGGCACGCGACACGCTCGACCTCGCGCTGCTCTCGCGCGCCGAACGCCAACGGTGGCCGGTGCTCGCGGTCTGCTACGGAGTCCAGCTCCTCAACGTCTTCCACGCCGGCACGCTGGTGCAGGACCTCGAGCGCGCCGGCAAGGGCGGGCACCAGGTGCGCGATCCCAAGGACCACCTCGCCCACACGGTGAAGCGCAGCGGCGGCCGCTGGCTCGCCGGCTGCCCGGACGAGTTCTGGGTAAACTCCCGCCACCACCAGGCGATCGAGTACCTCGGCGAGGGGCTCGAAGCGGTCGCGACGGCGCCGGACGGCGTGATCGAGGCGGTCGAGCTGCGCGTCGGCGAGCGGTTCGTCCTCGGCGTCCAGTGGCACCCCGAGAACCTCACCCAGGCCGAGCACGTCGCGGTCTTCCGCGCCTTTCGCTCCGCCTGTTCCAACCTCACCGGCGCGCCTGGATTCCGGAGTGTGCCGTCCGGACCCCGGACCCCGGACCCTGGAGCCCTGTCGTAATGCCTCCCACCCTCGCCATCGTCGGCCGGCCGAACGTCGGCAAGTCCACGCTCTTCAACCGCCTGGCCCGGATGCGGCGGGCGATCACCCACGACGTCGCGGGGATGACGCGCGACCGCGTCGCGTCCGACGCCCCGCGGCCGGCGGGCGGGGTGGTGGTGCTCGTGGACACAGGCGGCTTCGAGCCCGACAGCGAGGCGCTGATCCCCGCGATGGTGCGGGAGCAGGCGCTGACGGCGGTGTCCGAAGCGGACGCGGTCGTCCTCCTGGTGGACGGGTCGGTCGGCCTGGTGCCCGCGGATGCCGAGATCGCGGGCCAGCTTCACCGCACCGGCCGGCCGGTCGTGGTCGCGGTCAACAAGGACGACCGGCGGGACGCCGCCCACGCCCAGGCCGAGTTCGCCGCTCTGGGCTTCCCCGTGGTCACGATCTCGGCCGAGCACGGGGTCGGGATCGGCGACCTGTGGGACGAGCTCGAGCTCGTCCTCCCCCCGCCGCAGGAGGAGGGCGAGACGGTCGAAGCCGAGCTCTCGGTCGCGATCGTGGGCCGGCCGAACGTCGGCAAGTCCTCCCTCTTGAACCGGCTGCTGGGCGAGGAGCGGGTGCTCGTCTCGGAGATCCCGGGCACCACCCGCGACTCGGTGGACACCCTGCTGGCGCTCGGGACGCACTCGGTGCGCCTGATCGACACCGCGGGGATCCGGCGCAAGGGGCGGACCGACCAGGGTCCCGAGGTGCTGTCGGTGCTGATGGCGCGGCGCGCCATCGAGCGCGCGGAGGTGTGCCTCCTGGTCGTCGACGCCAAGGAAGGGCTCACCGCCCAGGACACGCACGTCGCGGGGTACATCGACGAGGCCGGCCGCGGCGTGGTGGTGGCGGTCACCAAGGCGGACCTCATCGCCGAACAGGGGCGGGACGGCAAGGAACGGGTCAAGGACCAGGTCCTGCACCACCTCAAGTTCCTCAAGGACACGCCGCTGCTCTTCGTGTCCTCCCTCACCGGCGCCGGCGTGCCGCACCTGCTCCCGGCCGCCCTCGAGGTCGGCCAGGCTTTCCGTCTCCGCATCGGCACCGGCGAGCTGAACCGCATCCTGCGCGCCGCCTGGCAGAAGCAGCCGCCGCCTGGGGGGAAGAGGCCGCCCAGGCTCCTCTACGCCACCCAGACCGGCAGCGGCCCGCCGCGTTTCGTGCTCTTCGTGTCAGGCACGGGGAAGCTTCACTTCTCGTACGTCCGCTACCTGGAAAACGCGCTGCGCGAAGCGTTCCCGTTGGCAGGCGTCCCGATCAGGTTTAAGATACAAGGGAAAAGTGGCCGGACGGGCTAATGGTGCAATTTCGACCGCGCACGCGCGAGATCATCACCAAGATCGTCTACTACGGCCCTCCCCTGGGCGGCAAGACGACGAACCTGCGCACGCTGTACGACGGCTACCCGCCGGCCACGCGCGGCGAACTGGTCGTCGTGCCGGCAGGCGGCGACCGGACGATCTTCTTCGACTTCCTTCCGGTCGATGCCGGGACGCTGCGCGGCATGCGGGTGCGCGTCCAGCTCTACACCGTTCCGGGTCAGGTGCACTACAACGCCACCCGCCAGGTCGTCCTGCGCGGGGTGGACGCGGTCGTCTTCGTGGCCGACTCGCAGCGCGAGCTGCTGCGCTCCAACCGGGAGTCGTGGGAGAACCTCAAGGAGAACCTGGCGCTCCAGGGGCTGACGCTCGCCGACCTGCCGCACGTCCTGCAGTACAACAAGCGCGACCTTGCCGACGTCTTGAGCGTCGAGGACCTCGACGAGCTCCTCAACGAGTTCAACGCGCCGTTCTTCGAGGCCGTCTCCACCACCGGGATCGGCGTCGAGGAGACGCTCCAGGCCGTGGTCAAGCTCGTCGCGCGCTCGTTGCGCGACCGCTTCAAGATGCTCTCCGACGAGGGGGGCGAGTTCGTCGAGCCGCTGCCGCCGTCGCCTCTGGAGGGCGCGGCGCCGCCATCCGAGACCGCGAAGCCCGTCTTCATGCCCCCGGTGCCCACGTTCGGCAGGCCCCCGAGCGGCCTTGCCCTCGGGACGCCGGAGCCGGTGGCCGCCGTCACCACGCCGTTGTTCCTCGACGAGCGGCTCGACGGGCGCGTCGTCCCCTTCGCACCGGCGCCGGTTCAACCGCCGCCGCCGCCGGCGGCCGACGAGCCCCTGGTCCCGTTCTTTGCGTCCCCTGAGGCTCCAGCAAAGTCGGACGAGCCGTTCCTCGATGCGGGGATCTCGGCGCTGACCGGCAAGGTGCGGGTCGTGCCCGAGGGCCTGGAGCTGCCGGCCGGTTTCCTCGACGACGCTCCGGCGCCGCTCCCGGACCCGTTCGAGGAGCCGCTGGCGGCCGCGGTGGCCGGCGGCGACGACGTGTTCGAGATCCCGAAGCCGGCCGCCACCGTCGCGGTGGAGGCGGCGGAGGGCGAGGCGCCGCCCGCGAGCCCCACAGCTGGGGAGGCGGCGGCCGCTCCGGAACCCGAGTTCGTCGTGGCGCTCTCCCACGGAGAGGAAGTGGCGCCCGTCGCCGGGGAGCTCAAGGACGCGGCCGGCCAGGCGCTGGTGCAGCGCATCGTTCCTCGCCTGCTGGCGCAGGTCGGGGAGGTGCGGGAGCTGGAGCTGGAGGTCCCCGTTCCGGCGGTTTGGACCGGCGGCCGGAGGCTGACGCTGCAGTTCCGCCTGACGCTGATCCCCGAGGAGGAGACGCATGCCGACTGAGGTCGTGATCCCGGACAAGGACGAGTTCAAGATCGGCGAGGTCTGTGAGATCGCCGGCGTGAAGCCGTTCGTGCTCCGGTACTGGGAAACCGAGTTCCCCGAGCTGGCGCCCGCCAAGGGCGCCGGGGGGCAGCGCACCTACTCGCGGGTGGACGTCCAGCTCATCCTGCGCATCAAGCAGCTGCTGTACGAGGAGCGGTTCACCGTCGCGGGCGCCAAGAAGCGCCTCGCCGAGGAACTCGCCGAGCGCGCGCCCAAGGCGGCGAAGCTTGACACCAGGGCCGGAAACCAAGTAGAAAGCGTGCGGCGCGCTCTGAAGGCCACCCGCAAGGAGCTGGAAGCCATCCTCACGCTGCTGCAGTGACGAAACAGGGAGCTGACGCCCTTTTTTGTCTGTTGACGCACCCCGGTCGGGACGTGGCGCAGCCTGGTAGCGCACTTGAATGGGGTTCAAGGGGTCGGGGGTTCGAATCCCCCCGTCCCGACCAAACAAAACAAAGGACTTAGGCCGCGGTCGCCGCGGCCTTTTTCGTTGGGCAGCAGCCGATCGTGCAGGATGCGCCCGAGGCCCTGGTCGCGCGCGAAATGGCGCGCCGTCCTGGACCTGTATTACCGGGAGAACGACGACTTCGGCCCCTCCTGGGACCTGCTGGGCATGGTCCAGCAGGGCCACTTCGTCCTGAACCCCGGAAGGTGGCTCGCCGACGCGGCCACCCGGCCGGAGTGGGAGCCGGCCTCGGCCTCTCCCGCCGTGGCGCTCCACCCCGGCGACCGGGTCCCGCTGCGGGCGATCGGCCGTGACCCACCCGCCCACGGCGCTACCATACGCGCGGGCGGCTCGTTCGGACCGGCTGGAAGATGCCGCCTGGAACTTTGCGGGGCGGGGCGAGGTTTCCCGGTTTGGCGTCGTGGCCGCCGAGAGGGCGGCGGAAGGAGCGGAAACGATGAGAGCGTGTCGATGCGGCGTGCGTTGCGCCGTCCTTGGAGTCGCGGTTCTTTCCCTTTCGACGGTGGTATTCGCCGGCGTGATCCCGGAGCAGAAGGAGCCACCGGACCCCATGGCGGGGCTGAAGTTCCGGGCGATCGGCCCGACGGTCGCCGGCGGGCGGGTCACCGCGATCGCCGGCGTGCCCGGCCATCCGGACAGCTTCTACGTCGGGGCGGCCGCGGGTGGCGTGTTCAAGACCAGCAACGGCGGCAACTCGTGGACGGCGGTGTTCACCAAGCAGCCCGACGCCTCCATCGGGGCCATCGCTCTCGCGCCCTCGAACCCGAACGTGGTCTGGGTGGGGACGGGCGAGGCCAACATCCGCAACGACGTCATGACGGGCCACGGCGTCTACGTCTCTCCCGACGCCGGCGCCACCTGGCGGTTCGCCGGCCTGGCGGACGCCGGCCAGATCGCCCGCATCGTCGTCGATCCGACCGACCCCGCCCGGGCGTTCGTCGCGGTGGTCGGGCACGCCTGGGGTCCGAACCCCGAGCGCGGCGTGTTCCGCACCGGCGACGGCGGCGCCACCTGGGAGAAGGTCCTCTACGTCAACGACACGACCGGGTGCGCCGACCTCATCATGGAGCCGGGCAACCCGCAGGTCCTGCTCGCGGCGATGTGGCAGGTGGTGCGCTACCCGTGGAGCCTGGAGGACGGCGGGCCGGGGAGCGGGATCTACCGTTCCACCGACGGCGGGACGACGTGGACCGAGCTGCACGAGGGGCTGCCCGAGAAGCCGTACGGGCGCATCGCGCTCGCCGCCGCGCCCAGCCACCCGGAGCACGTCTTCGCGCTGGTCGAGGCCAAGAAGGGGATGCTGTGGGGGTCGGAGGACCTCGGCACGCACTGGCGGGCCGTGAGCGACAACCACCTCCTGGACGTGCGGCCGTTCTACTTCTCCCACTTCGTGGTCGCCCCCAACGACGAGAACAAGCTCTTCTTCTGCTCGATGCAGCTGGTGGAGTCGGACGACGGCGGCAAGACCGCCCACGTCATCGCGAAAGGCGTCCACGTCGACCACCACGCGCTCTGGATCGACCCGCAACACCCGGACGTGATGGTGAACGGGAACGACGGCGGCGTGTGGAGCTCGCACGACGGCGGCAAGACCTGGCGCTTCCTCGACAACCTGGCGATCGAGCAGTTCTACCAGGTCGCGGTGGACGACAAGGTCCCCTACGACATCAGCGGCGGCTTGCAGGACAACAACGCCTGGATGGGGCCCTCGCGCAACCCGCACGGCCGCGTCATGGACGGCACGGGCTGGTTCACCCTGGCCGGCGGCGACGGCGAGTACGCCGTGCCCGCCCCGAGCGACCCCTCGATCGTGTACGCCGACATGCAGGGAGGCTGGGTCACGCGGCTGGACCTGAAGACCGGACTGGGGCGCAGCGTCCGGCCCACCGTCGCGGGCGGGTTCGAGCCTCCCAAGCCGCAAGCGGAGCTCAAGTACCGCTACAACTGGACGTCGCCGCTCGCGGTCTCGGCGACCGACGCGAACGAGGTCTACCTCGGCGCCAACGTCCTCTTCAAGACGACCGACGGCGGCGCGACGTGGCAGCCGATCAGCCCGGACCTCACGCGCAACGACAAGAGCAAGCAGCAGCTCAGCGGCGGCGCGGTGAACCTGGACCTTTCGGGGGCCGAGAATTACGACACGATCCTCTCGATCGGCCTCTCCCGCGTGGACCCGAAGGTGATCTGGGTGGGCACCGACGACGGGCTGATCCAGCTCACGCGGGACGGCGGGGCGAGCTGGACCGAGGTGGGCCGCAACATCGCGGGCCTCGCGCCGTGGGGACGCATCGACCAGATCGACCCGTCGCCGTTCGACGCGGCCGTGTGCGTCGCCTCCGTCGACCGGCACATGCTCGACGACGACCGGCCGTACGTCTTCCGCACCGACAACTACGGAAGGAGCTGGAAGCCGATCTCGACGGGCCTCCCCGCGAACTCGCCGGTGTTCGTGGTGCGCGAGGACCCGAACGCGAAGGGCCTGCTCGTGGCCGGCACCGACCGCGGCCTCTTCTACTCGGCCGACAGCGGCGCCTCCTGGCGGCCGCTGGTGAGCGACTTCCCGACGACGCCGGTGTTCGACCTCACCTTCCAGAAGCGGCGTCACGACCTGGTGGTGGCCACACACGGCCGCGGCGTGTTCGTCCTCGACGACATCACGCCGATCGAGCGGCTCACGCCGGCGGTCGAAAGCGCCGAACTGTACGTCTTCCCGCCGCAGCCGGCGGAGTTCTTCCAGGTCTGGCGCAACGGCGAGAACAACCGCGCGAGCCGCTACGAGGGCCCCAACCCGCCGGACGGCGCCGTGATCGACTACTGGCTGAAGCAGGAGATCAAACCGGACGCCGCGGCCAAGGGCGAGAACGGGGACGCCGCCGGGGCGAAGGGAGCCCTCGCCAAGGAGCCGGTGACCATCGTCGTCACCGACGCCGCCGGCGAGGTGGTGCAAACGCTGCACGGACCCGGCAAGCAGGGGATGAACCGCATCGCGTGGAACCTGCGCTACGGGCCGGCCACCCAGCTCTCGCGCGAGATCACCAAGGCGCCGGAGCGCGAGGAGGCGGAGGAGAGCTGGCGGCCGTCGGGTCCGCTGGCCCTCCCCGGCACCTACACGGTCGAGGTGAGCGCCGGCGGCCGGAGCGAGAAGGCGACGCTCACGGTCGGACCCGACCCCCGCTTCCCGTTCGACCACGCCGCGGCCGAGGCACAGCTCAAGGCGGCGCTCGGCGTGCGCGCCGACACCTCCGCCGTGAACGTCATGCTCAACCGGGTGCAGCAACTCCGGGACCAGCTCGCGGCCACCCGCAAGGCCGTCGTCCCCGGTGGGGAGAAGGGAGCCGAGAAGAAAGTCCCGGCCGCGTACAAGGACGTTCTCGACAAAGGGGCGGCCCTCGACAAGAAGCTCGGCGGCCTGATCGAGTCGGCGTACAACACGAAGGTCCAGGGGGCGGTCGGGGAGGACAGCATCCACTACCTGCCGCGCCTGCACGACCAGGTGTCGGGGCTCATGATGCTGGTGGCGATGTCGTACGACACCGCGCCGCGGCCGGTGGTGACCGAGGAGCTGGCGGCGGTCCACGCCGAGGTCGTCAAGGCGCTCGACGCGTTCTCCGCGCTGGTGAAGGACGACGTGCCCGCCTACAACCGGACCGCCGCCGCCAAGGGGCTGCCGGTGCTCTTCGTCGGCGACGAACCCTCGACGGGCGGGGATTGAAGAGTGAAGGAGAGCTGATACCGGAGCATCGTCCGTCCAGGAGGAATGACCGTTCCTGCTTCGCCCAGCTGGCGGCAGGGCGAAACGGTCGCATGAAACCGCAAGATCGCCATGGCCCCCGAGCGGCGCTCGGGGGCCTCGCGAGGACCGCAACGACGCTGCGTCCGAAAGCAACCTTGCGACACGCGGTTGAGCGCGGCGCTCACGGGTTCTTGGCAGCGGTGAAGCCCCGCGAGCGATCGTAGGTGCGCCCGTCGTCGTGGCAGCCGTCGCAGCGCGGCGGCGACCCCAGCCCTTTCGTGTGACAGACGTCGCAGTCGAACTCGCGGTGCGCCCGGTCGAGGGTCACCCCGGTGACGGCGTGGTCGAAGTGGGACAGGCCCAAAGTCTTCTCATGACACGCCGCGCACCTCGGGTCGAGCTTGCGGAATGCGCCGGGCCCCCCGTGGCACGACCTGCAGGGGAGCGAGGCGTGGTACGCCTGCAACGGCCAGCCGGTTTCGGCGTGCGAGAACAACGCGGCGGGGTCGCGACCGTGGCAGGTCTTGCAGCGGGCCCCGTCATGGCACCGGAAGCAGGTGTCGTGGAGGCTCGCCGCCTCCGCACCGCCCATCGGGTGCAGCGCCTCCCCGTTGTCGACGTGGCAGCGCGTGCAGCGCTCCTGGCGGTGGCACTCCGTGCAGTCGCGCTCGTACCTCTGGCTGTGGTTGCGGTGGTGGAATGGGACGACGTCGCCGGCGGCGAAGCTGGTCGGGAAGAGGATGAGATCCTCGAGCGCGAGCGGCGCAAAGTGAGTGTGGTCGCACGCCTTCGTCGCGGTGCCGCCGAGCGCCCCGCCCTTGCGTTTCTCGTGGCAGATCTCGCAAGTGGTCTCACGGTCCCACTCGCGGTGGCAGCCCAGGCAGCGCCGGTGATACGCGCCCTTCAGGTCCGGCTTCGCCAGGTCACCCTGGGTTGCAGCGGCAGGATGGCAGTTCTTGCATCCGGGGTGTGGAGCGTCCGGCGCCGTGAAGTGATGACAGGTGCCGCAACCTTTGGACATCCCGGCCATGACGGCGTGCTTCCTGTGGTCGAACCGCACCGGAACGTAGAGGTCCTCGAGCTCGTCGAGGATGACCACGTCCGGCCCGAGGTCGGGAGACAGGCCGGCGGAGAGGGCGAGGCGGGGACACGCCGTCAGGCACGGTGCCTGGTTGCTCGGCTCGGCGCAGGTGTGACACCGCGAGCATTCCGCCGGCGAGGCTGCCAACGGGGTCGGTACCGGATTGGCGGAGAGGGCGGCCGAAGCCGGCGCCGAGGCCAGAAGAGCCGCGAGCAAGATCGGCACGGCGGCGCTCATGCCGACCACCGCCCGATCGAAGAGGGTGGCGCCACGCGCACGTGCCGTGATCCCGGAGACTGCGGCCGCGGCTGCGTTTCGGCGGGCAGGACCGGCAGCACCGAGACCAGCGCGCGGTAGAGCAACAGGAGCCCGGAGATGAACGCCACGGTGATCGCGATCTCGCCGACGCTCGGAACGTACCGCCTGGTGGCGTACAGCGGGGTGAAGGCGGTGAGGAACACGTTGATCCGGTTGAACGCCACGCCCAGCACCACCATCGCCGCCGCCGCGAAGAGGAGGCCGGGACGCCGCCGTACCCGCCCCGAGAGCAGCATCAGCAGGGGGACCACCACGCCCAGGCCGATTTCCAGGAGGAAGATCAGCGAGGCCGCGCTGCCGTCGCCGAGACGCGTCACGACGCCGCGGATCGTCACGTCGGCGACCTTGAACGCCAGGTAGACGAACAGCAGCACCGGGATGACCCTGGACAGGGGGGCCAGCAGCTCCATTTCCGGAGCTCTCCCGAACACCCTCGCCGCGACCAGCGACTCGAAGACCACCATCGCGAACCCGACGGCGATCGCCGACAGCAGGAAGAGCAGCGGCAGGATCGGGGTCCACCAGAGCGGGTTCATCTTGCTCGGTGCGAGGACCATGAGGGTGCCGAGCGAGGACTGGTGAAGCGTCGAAAGGACGACGCCGAGGACGATGAAGACCGACATCACGCGGCCCAGGGTCCGGTCGAAGAGCCGCAGCGCGCGTTCGACGACGCCGTCCAGCACGCCCAGCGGCGCGGGGAGCCTCACCCTCCCCGCGAAGCGCTCGACCACGATCGGCATCAGCTCGATGTACAGCACCGTGAGGTAGGCCATCACGCACATGGCCACCTCGAACAACGCCGAGTGGCCCGACCACATCGAGGGCAGCGCCGGGTGCCAGATGTTGTAGTAGCGGCCCAGGTCCATGACGATGCCGAAGGCCACGAACGTGTAGCCGAGAACGGCGGTCAGCAGCGCCGACCGGGTCAACGCCTCGTACCTGCGGTGGTGGAAGATGTGGACGAGTGCGGCGGTGGTGAAGCCGCCGGCGGAGAGCGCGACCCCGGTCGCCACGTCGATGGCGATCCAGATCCCCCACGGGAACCGGTCGTCGAGGTGTGTGACCGCGCCGAGGCCGGAGGCGAAGCGCTGCCACGCGAACACCATCCCGACGGCAACGAGCCCGAGGAGCACCATCACCCCGGGCGTCAGCAGCGGCTTGCGCACCGGCGCGGCGCCGTGCGCGGTCACGGCTGCCGGCCCTTCCGGGGCGGCGGCTCCTCCCCGTCCGGGCGAAACAGCCGCGCGACCACGGTGAGCGCGCCGAACAGGGCGAGCGGCGGGATGAAGTCCCGGAACACGCCGTGCTGAAGCGACTCCGTCAGGCGTGGGGGTGCCGTGTCGCCGAGCGCCGGAAACCCGAGCTCCGAGAACGGGACGCCGGAGAGATAGAGCCAGGACGTCCCGCCGACCTCGCGCTCACCGTAGACGTGGTCGGCATACCTCCCCGAGCCGCCGGAGATCTGCCGGTGGGCGAGCGCGAGGAGCTCGCTCCGCCGCCCGAAGGTCAGGCACTGGGGGGGGCAGATCTCCACGCAGGCCGGCACCTTCCCCTCCTGCGAGATCCGCTCGTGGCAGAACGTGCACTTGCGGACCTGGGGTGTTGTCGCATTGAAATACTCGTACGCCGGCACCTGGAACGGGCACACGACCATGCAGTAGCGGCAACCCATGCATCGCCACGGCGTGTAGGTGACGGCGCCATCCGGTTGCTTCTCGAGCGCGCTGACGATACAGGCGGAGCAGCAGGCCGGGTCCTCGCAGTGCATGCACTGCGCCTTCACGAAAACGGGCGTGTCGGCTTCCCGGGCGCCGGGGAAGCGATTGACGACCGTGTAGTGTGAGGCGTCGGGCCGGCGCGCTGACGCGAACACGGAGGTGTCCTCGAACGCCTGCACCGGCGCCGCCGGCAGGTGGTTGGCGCGGTTGCACGCCCACTCGCACTTGCGGCACCCGATGCAGGCGGTGAGGTCGACAAGGACACCGAAGGGGTCGGCGGCTCCCTCCGCGACCGAGGCCGCCGACTGTCGCGCTGCTGTCTGGGTGACGCCGGCAACGGCAATCGACCTGAGGACATCCCTACGACTCAGCTCCACGATCTCCTCCTCCCGTCGCGCAGGGACCGAAAGAGACACTCGCGGGCTCTCGACGAGCCGATGCCGGTTGTCGACACGCAAGACGGACCCGGCCGGTGACCGGCGCCCGTGCCCGGCCGTTGCCGTGCAGACCGTCGTGACTTGACCAATACGTTAGCACGGGCCGCCACCCTCGGCTCCGCCCGGAGCGGCGAGCTGGTGCTCCGGTCCGACACGCGGGATCGGGACCCGCTGCGGCGCATGAAGAGCCCGGCGAGCGCGAGTCGTTGGTCGGCGCTTCGGAACCTTCGGGGGGCGGCGCGCGGACGGCGCGTTACCCGGCGGGCGGGGAGGAGCGGCGGAGCAGGCGGGGCGCGAGGATGAGCGCGGCCCCGTAGGCGGCGAACGACAGGACCAGGGTGGCGGGGCGCCCCTGGGGCACGTCCTGCGCCAGCAGCTTGAGGCCGCCCAGGGCGAGCACCGGGTAGACGAGCCAGACGAGCTCCTCCCGCCCGGCCCGCCGGCCCGCCGCGGCGAGGCCGAGGGCCGTGACGGCGAGGACCGTGCTGCGCAGCGTGGCCATCGCGGCCGGGTCGGGCGCGCCCTCGTGCAGCGGGAGCAGCCGGGCGCCGGCGAGCACCAGCGCCCCCCCGACCCCGAGCGCCGCGACGACGGCGACGGCCAGCTCGGGGAGGCGGGCGGGCCACGCCACGTCGCGGCGGCCGCCCAGGACGACGAGCGCCGCGTAGCCGGCGACGGCTGTCGCGAGCGCGAGCCAGGCAGCGGCGGGGACGTCGCTGCCCGCGGCCGAGGTCCCCACGAACGCCCCGACGGCGAGCGCCAGCATGCCGGAACCCGCGCCGGCCGCGACGAGGTAGGCGGCCGCATGGGCGCGCATCACCAGGCGGTCGAGCCTGCACCCGAGGATCGCGCCTCCCAGCGCCAGCCCGCACCACACCACGGCAAGCGTCGTGGAGGTCGCCACCAGCGGGGTCCCCGCCAGCACCAGCGCGAGCGCGAGCGAGCTGTAGAAGACGTAGTTCACCCCCCGGCCGACGCGGCCGGCCGCCCCCGCCTCGGCGATCAGGTAGCACGCCGCGCCCGTCGCCAGCGCCGCGGCCCCGAGCGCGGTCCCGCCGGTCCCGGTGGCGCGCGAGACCTCGGCCGCGCCGCCGAAGCCGACGATGAGGGCGGCGACGGTCTGCACCGCCTCGAAGACGCTCGCGTCGCGGCGGCGCAGCAGCGTCCGCACCGCGAACGTCGCCAGGTACGCGACCAGCAGCGCGAGCGCCACCGCCTCGGCCGCCACCGCGGAGAGGCTACGGTACGCCTCGGGCGGTCCGCCGGCCTGGGTCACCAGCGCGACGGCTCCAGCCACGACGAGGTCGGCCGCGAGCGCCGCCATCCAGCTGAGCCCGAACCACCGGCGCGCGTACGCGAGCCACACGGTGGCCACGCCGAGCGCCACCAGCAACGCGGCGAACACGGTGATCGCCTGGGTCGCGGCCACCAGGGCGACCGCCGTGACGAGGCCGGCCATGGTCACGGCCCACGCGAGCGCCGCGAGGGACCGGCGCCCGGCCACCACCAGGCCGCCGCCGGCGACGACCGCCAGCACGACCGCCGCGGCCGCCGGGGAGAGCATCTTGAACTTGGTCGCCGCTTCCCACACGAGCGGGAAGGCGATGATCGCCGCGGTCACGCCGTGCACCTCGGCGCTCCAGCGCCGCCCGGCCGCGCCCGCCCGGTCGGCGAGCGCGAGCCAGGCGCCGGCGTACACGAGGCCGGCGGCGAGGCCGCCGGCGAGCGGCAGCGTGCCGGCGTCGGTGAGGGCGCGCAGCAGCCACGCGCCGCCCAGCACCAGGAACACTCGGCCGAGGAGGGGCAGCACCGTGGCCGGGGTCGCCGGCGCCACGCCGGAGGTGGCCGCCGCCTCAGCCGGGGGCGCGGCGGGCCGTTCGGCGGCCACCCCGCCCCGCGCTCCGCGTTCGAGCGCGGCGAGACGGCCGGAGACGTCCCCGAGGGCTCGGGCCAGGCTCTCGAGCTTCGCCTCGACCCGCGCGAGCCGATCCTCCATCTCTCCCCCCTCCGTGCGATGTCCGTTCGGCGCTGCCGTGGGCGGAGTATACCGTCGGCCGGGGCGGCCACACGGTTCGCGTCGCCCGCTCACGGGCGCGAGGTGGACTCCGAGGGGCGCCTACCTCGTGGCGGGAGGCAGTACCCTCGCGCGCTCGATGTAGTCCAGCCGCGGGAAATGCTGTTCGAGGTAGCGGTTGCCCTCCTCGAAAAGCGGTGTCTGCCGGCCGGCGCGGATGCCGCTCCCCGCCGCCTCGGCGTACTCCGCGTCGAGCGCGTCGGCGACGTCCATACCCTGGACGACGGCGCCGAACGGCGCGAACGCCTCGGCGTCGAGAGCCGCGGAGTTGTCGCGCAGGTTGATGAACACCTGCGTCGCCCGCCCGTCGGGGACGGCGAAGGCGAAGGCGACGGTGCCGCGCGCGTTCGAGACGCGGCGCGGGTCGTCGGAGAACGTCCGCGTCCGCCACGCGTTCGATGTTCGCGGGTCGCCGTTGATGCCGAACTGCGCCCAGCGGCCCCGTATGACGCGGAAGAAGCGCGCGCCATCGTAGTACCCCGCTCGCACGAGGTTGTAGAAACGATCCGCGCCGTGCGGCGCCCAGTCCCGGTGCACCGCGATCACGATCGGTCCCTTGCTGGTTTCCAGGCGCACGTCGAACATAGCGGGCGCGCGGACGTTCATCTCCGGCGCGTCGGGGTGGAGGAGAAGCGGCGATGCCGCAGGAGAAACCCGTCTCGGGTCGGATGGGACGCTCGCACACGATGACAGGAGCAACGCACACGCCAGAAGCGGCAGCAGCGCCGGTCCCGGTCTCATCGCGGTTTCAGTTCCGCGCCGTTTCCTTCAGCAACCGTACCAGGTACCGCTTCCACAGTACCGCCTTGGTGTGGCTGCCGTGGCCCACGGTCTGGCCGCTGGCGGGGATCACGACCGCCTCGCCGTGTTTCACCTTCTCGATCTCGCGTTCGAGCACGCCCAGCTCCGGCGGGTTGATCAGATCGTCGGCCGAGTTGACGGCGAGCAAAGGGACGGTGATCTTCTCCAGTGCCGGCCCGGGGTCGTAGTCGCGCGATGCGGCGACGGCGTAGAGCACGTCGTTGGCGTCGAGCGTCGTCGTGGCGTGCGCGACGTAGCGGTCGAGGAGTTCGTCGGATCCTGCCAGGGTCGGCGCCTCGCGCATGCGCAGCACCGAGTTGCTGCTCACGAGGTAGAGCATCTCCGCCGCGACCCGCAAACCGGCCGGCTGGGTGCGGTAGTCCCCGTGCTCCCAGTCAGGACAGCCGCGGATCGCGTCGATGATGACGCGCCGCCAGACCCGGTTGCGGCCCGAGATCTGGGTCGGCAGGCTCGCCAGCGGCATGAGCGCGTCCATGAACTCCGGGTGGACCTCCCCCCACAGCCAGGTGTGCATCCCTCCCATCGAGGTGCCCATCACCAGGCGCAGGTGATCGACGTGCAGCCCCTCGGTCAGGAGCCGGTACTGCGCTTCGACCATGTCGAGGTAGCCGTACTCCGGGAAGCGCGCGCGCAGGCCGTCGCTCGGCTTGCTCGACCGGCCGTGGCCGAGGTTGTCCGGAATGACGAGGTAGTAGCGGGTCGCGTCGAGCGGCTGGCCGGCGCCGAACAGCTCGCCGGCGAAGATCGGCTGCAGGAACTGCGCGCTGCTCCCGGTGGTGCCGTGCAGGATCAGCACGGCGTTGCGGACGACGCCGCCCGCGTCGCGCCGGGGCGTGCCGAGCGTCACGTAGTGCATGCGAAGTTCCGGCAGCGATTCGCCGGAGCGGAAACGGAAGTCGTGAAGGACGCAATCGCCCTCGACAGGCACGGGGTACGTCGCCGCGCGCGAGCCCGCCGCCGCAACCGCAAACACCCCCATGAGCAGGTACGAGGTGAGCTTCGGTTCGAAGGCCGTCTGTTTCATGATCGATCCGCCAAGGGACCCTCTTCCCTACGCCATCGGGGTGGTGAACGTCCGACGATGAGCGGGGAGTTGCGTCCCATCGCCGATGATAGGCGCGGTCGAGGCATGGTCAAGGGGTCGGGCGCGCCCTGCCAGGCGGTGTACGTGGGCGTTGCAGCGTCACTCGTGGTGGAGGGCCTCGATGGGGTCGAGGCGGGAGGCCTTCCAGGCCGGGAAGTAGCCGAAGACGACGCCGACCGTCACGGCGGCGGCCGTGGCGGCGAGCAACGACGACGGCGGAATCGCGATCGGCCAGCCCAGCGTGTGCTCGAACGCGGCCGCGCCGACGAAACTGAGGGCGACGCCGAACACGCCGCCGACGAGGCTCAGGACGACGGCCTCGCCGAGGAACTGGACCCGGATCGCCGACTCGCGCGCCCCCACGGCCATGCGCACGCCGATCTCGCCGGTGCGCTGTGCCACCGAGGCGAGCATCACGTTCATGATGCCGATGCCGCCCACGAGCAGCGACACCGCCGCCACGGACACGAGCAGGTTCGCGAGGGCGTCGCTCGCCGCCACCCGCGCCCCGAGAACCTCGTCGGGGCGGCGGACGTTGAAGTCGTCGTCCGCCCCCTGGCGGATGCGGTGGCGCTCCCGGAGCAACGCTCGCACCTGGCGGATCGCCGGTTCCACCGCCTGGGGCGACACCGCCGAGCACAGGATGTCGTCGAGCCACGTCTGGAAGTTGGGCAAGAGGCGCCTCTGCGCGGCCGTGTATGGAACGAAGACCCAGTCGTCCTGGTCGCGCCCGTCGCCGTTCTGCCCCCTCGCCGACAGCACGCCGACCACCTCGAAGAGCTGCCCCTGCATGCGGACGACCTTGCCCACCGGGTTGGCGTCCCCGAAGAGCTGCTGGCGGACGGTTTCGCCGAGGAGGACCTTTGCGGCCGCGCGGTCCACGTCGTCCTGCGAGAACGAGAACCCGGTCGCGACCGGCCACCTCTTGATCGCGAGGTACTCGGGCGTCTCGCCGCGGAAGTGGGTGCCCCAGTTGCGGTTGCCGAAGATGATCTGGATGTGTCCGTCCACCTGCGGCGACACGCGGGCGATGAGCGGCACCTCGCGGCGGATCGCCTCGGCGTCCCCGACCGTGAGGGTGTTCATGCCGAGGGTCCCGCTGCGCACGCCGTTGACGTTGCGCGAGCCGGCCTCGATCCAGACGAAGTTCTCGCCCAGGTCCGCCAGCGCCTGCTGGGCGCGCTCGGAGCCCGCCTTGCCGATCGCGACGACGAGGACGACGGCGGCGATGCCGATGCAGATGCCGAGCGTGGTGAGCGCGCTGCGCATCTTGTGACGGGCGAGCGCCCGCACCGCCTCGCGGAAGAACAGGGTCGCGAGGTTCGCGGCTCCCGATGATCGGCTGGGGTGTGCTTGGGCGGGGAGCGGTCGGTCGCTGGACGTGCGTTCCATCCGGCGCGTAGTCTACGCCGCTCCCGGCACGGCCGGGTTCCCAAGACGCGGCGGGCCGCCGCGGTCGAGCCAAGACCCGCGACCCTCTCGGCCCTTGACCCCCGCTCCTGAGACGCGGTACCGTCGTCCCAGACAAAGGAAAGGAGGCCAGATGACGGACGAACCCAAGGGATGCGCTCGCGTCACCGGGAGCGTGGTCGGCGAAGGCCCGCCTGCCGCGCCGGCATCCCCGGCCCCCGAGACGAGAAAGGAGACGGTCGTGACGGCACGCGTCGGGCAGAAGGCACCGGATTTCCAGGCGCCCGCGTACTTCAAGGGCGGCTTCACCAACGTCAAGCTCTCGGACTACCTGGGGAAGTGGACCCTGCTCTGCTTCTACCCCGGCGACTTCACCTTCGTTTGAGCGACCGAAGTGTCGGCGGTCGCCGACAAATACCCGCAGCTGCAGGCACTTGGCGTCGAGGTCCTGGCGGTCAGCGTCGACAGCCACTTCGTGCACAAGATGTGGAACGACAACGAGCTCACCAAGATGGTCGAAGGCGGCGTGCCGTTCCACATGGTCTCCGACCAGGCCGGCAACATCGGCCGCGCCTACGGCGTCTACGACGAGAACATGGGCATCGAGATGCGGGGCCGGTTCATCATCGACCCCGACGGCGTGGTCCAGGCGATGGAGGTGCTGACGCCTCCGGTCGGGCGCATGTTCGCGGAGACCGTACGCCAGATCCAGGCGTTCCAGCTCGTGCGCGCCAGCAAGGGGTCCGAGGCGACCCCGGCGGGCTGGCAGCCCGGCCAGCCGACGCTCAAGCCCGGTCCCGACCTCGTCGGCAACGTCTGGAAGGTCTGGAACCCGAGGATGGAGAAGTAGACCGCACCCTCTCGCTGCACCGGGTCCCCGGGGGCCTCGCTGCTCCCGGGGGCTCACCTTGTTCCGATCGCTCGTCCCCGTCGCCCTCTCTCCCGGCGCTCCCGCGAGCCGTCGGCGCGGCGCTCGCGAGGGTTGCGCTACAGTCGGTTGCGTGGGAACGCGTCGCGTCGTCGTGGTCGGCGGTGGGGCGGCAGGGGTGTTCGCCGCCGTCGCGTGCGCCGAGGCGATGGCGGGGGGCGAGGTGGCGGTGCTCGAGAAGGGACCGAGCCTCCTCGCCAAGGTCCGCATCTCCGGCGGCGGGCGCTGCAACGTCACCCGCGCCTGCTTCGACCCGCGCGAGCTGGCGCGGGGCTACCCGCGCGGCGGACGGGCGCTGCTCGGGCCGTTCGGTGTCTTCCAGCCCAGCGACACGGTCGCGTGGTTCGAGGCGCGGGGCGTGCCGCTGAAGGCCGAGGCCGACGGGCGGATGTTTCCGGCTACCGACTCGTCCGCCACGGTCGTCGACTGCCTCCTGCGGGCGTCCGCGGCGGCGGGCGTCAAGCTCCGGCCCGGCTGCGGCGTGGAGGCCGCCGCGCGTCGCCCGGAAGGGGGGTTCGAGCTGACGCTCGCTCGGGGCGAGAGGCTGATCTGCGACCGCCTGCTCCTCGCCACCGGAGGGTGCCGCACGGCGGCCGCCGGGGACCTCGCCGTCGCTCTCGGACACACCCTCGAGCCGCCGGTGCCGTCGCTGTTCGCGTTTCGCGTCGAGACGCCGTGGGTGCGCGCCCTGGCGGGGGTCCCGGTCGAGAGGGTGGAGGTCTCGGTCCCGGTCGCGGGCGTGCGCGAGCGGGGCGCGCTGTTGCTGACCCACCAGGGTCTCTCCGGGCCCGCCGTGCTGCGGGCGTCGGCATGGGGCGCGCGGGCGCTGCACGACCTTGACTACCGGTTCTCCCTCCACCTCAACTGGTTCCCCGGTCTCGGCGAGGACCGGATCGCGGCCGAGTGCAATCGTCGGCGCCGGGACCAGCCGGCGCGCCTGGTGGTGAACACGCCGTTCGCGCCGCTGACCGCGCGCCTGTGGGAGCGCCTCGTGGTCGCCTCCGGGGTCGAGCGCGGCACGCGGTGGGCGGAGCTGACGCGCGCCGGGGAGCAGCGGCTCGTCCGGCAGCTCGTGCGGACGGAGCTTCAGGCGACCGGCAAGAGCACGAACAAGGACGAGTTCGTCACCTGCGGTGGCGTGCGGCTCGCCGAGGTTGGGTTCAAGACGATGGAGAGCCGGGTCTGCCCCGGCCTGTTCCTGGCCGGCGAGCTGCTCGACATCGACGGCATCACCGGCGGCTTCAACTTCCAGGCCGCGTGGACCACGGGCTGGATCGCGGGGCGCGCGATGGCGGGCATGGGTTGACGCGGCCCGGTGTTGTCGCGGTGGGGGGCGCCGGCAAGGCGGTGCTACCCTCGGAGAAGCGCGAGCCGCGCCTGACGGAGGTGCACGATGAGCGGCAACTTGCGGTGGGCGGCGAGACTGGGGGTTTCCGGGGTCGTGGCGCTGGCCGCGGCCGGAGCCGGCCGGAGCGCCGAGGCGCCCGAACCATGCTGCTTCACGAACGACCAGTACGCGGGGGTTTGTCGGGTCGTGCCGGCTCAGGACGAGACGTGCGCCAGCATCCTCGGGTACCTCAACAACCCGGGCAGCACCGGCAAGTCGTATTGCGACAGCACGACGATCCGCGGCGGATGGGTGCCGACGAAGTGCAACGCCGAGGCGCAACGGCGGCCCACGCCCGCCACCCCTCGATCAGCCAGTCCCCGCTGAGGGCGCTGGTTCGGGTCGTCGGCGCGCGGCCCCTCTACCGGCGCCAGTGAAAGGCGGCCACGTCCTCGCGCTCGTCGTAGCGGATGACGACGTCGACCCGCGACGACACGCCCTTGGTTCCCCAGCGGATCGTCAGAGGCAGGAGCGGCAACAGCTCGAGCGTCCTGCGCTGAGCCTGCTGCAGGAGATCGAGGCGCTTGACCGGGTCGGCCTCGCGACCCGCGGCGTCGAGGAGCGCGTCGGTCTGGGGGTCGGCGTAACCGCGGCTGCCGGCGTTGCGGACGAGGCTCTCGAAGAAGTCCGACGCATCCCCGGTGCTGCACGCCCACGCGAAGTACAGCAGGGCCGCCCCGCGCCGGCCGGGCCGCAGCTCCACCTGGACGCCCACCTTGGCGAGGTCCGAGACGATTGCGTCAGCGACCGCAGTGCTCGCGACGTCATAGCCGAGGCTGACCTTGAAGCCGTCGGGGAAGCCCGCCTGGGCGAGCAGTCTCTTGGCTTCTCCGGGGTCGTACGGCAGCGGTGAGAGTGCCGGGTCGTAGCCGAACACCGCGGGGTGGACGTACTGCGACGCCACCGCTCCGTTCCCCCGGAACAGGTGAGTCACCCACGAGCCGCGGTCCAGCGCCAGCAGCAGTGCCCGCCGGACCCTGGGATCGGCCAGAGCCCGCCGTGCCTCGCCCTGGGCTTCCGGGGGGTCCACGGCGAGGAGCTGCACCGCCAGGCGCGGCTGCTGCTCGAGGCGGAGGCTCGTCGAGCGGGCGACCTCCGGGATCCAGTCGTCCGGGATCAGGTGGCAGACATCGACTTTCCCGGCGAGCAGCCGCCCGGCTGCTTCCGCGCCCGTGCCGCAGAACTCGAAGACGACGTTCCGACAGTCGGGGCGCCCCCGCCACCCCGACCATGCCGTCGCGAGCACCGAACCGTCCTTGCGCACGCCGGCGAAGCGATACGCTCCGGTGCCGATCGGCGCGGTGATCGACCCCCGGCCGGCGTCCGCGGCCCGGATCACGAGGATGAACGAGAGCCGGTTGAGGAGGTCGGCCTGAGAGCCGTCGGTCTCGATGACCACCGCCGAGTCGCCGTCCCTGGCGACCGACCGCACGCCCACGAGGTACTGGGACACCGCCGAAGAGGGAAGGCTGCGCGCCCGCTCGAAACTCGCCACCACGTCGTTGGCCGTGAGCGGCTCGCCGTTGCAGAACGTGACGCCCTGCCGCAGCTTGAAGCGCCAGTGGGTCGGCCCGTCGTGCTCCCAGCTGGCGGCAAGGGCGGGCTGGGGTTTCAGCTCCGGGGAGAGCGAGACCAAAGGGTCGTAGAAGCTCGAGAGAACCGACCAGACGACGTTGCGGTTGCTGGCGTGAGGGTCGAGCGTCACCGGGGCGTCGCCAAAGGCAACGACCAGCGGTCTTGCGGCCTGGCGGCCGCATCCGCACATCGTCAGCACCAACGCGGCGGCGATGAGTGCAGGCCGTAGCGCCCAGCTCCTGGTGCGCGTCCCTCGCACAACCTCCACCGTGCGCCCCACCGGGCTCCCTTTCCTGGCCACGCTCCAACGATACACGCACTCGCGCGCCGCCGGCCAGCCGGCGGCACCCAAGGGCCGTCCGCGCGGTCGCGGCGCCCGCCCGCCGGTGAGTCGGTGGTAGCATGAACACGCATCTCGAGGGAGGCGGACGATGGCTCTCAGACGGGCCCTGGTCGCGGACGACAGCCGGATCTTTCGGGTCGTGACGGCTGAGTTGCTGCGCGAGCACGGCTTGGAAGTGCTCGAGGCGGCGGACGGGCGCGAGGCCGTGGACCTGCTCCTCGCGCAGCGTCCGGAACTCGCGATCATCGACGCGCTCATGCCCTTGGTCTCCGGGTTCGAGGTCATCGCCAAGCTGCGGGCAACGGCCCCGGAGTACCGGCCGGTCATCTTCATCGTGACCGCGGTGTTCAAGAGCCGCCGCTGGGAGGCGGAAGCGCGGCAGCAGTACCAGGTGGACGAGTACCTGGAGAAGCCGATCGAGCCCGAAGCCCTTGTCGCCGCCATCGGACGCCACTTTCCCGAGTTCCTCGGCGTCAAGAACGCGCCCTGATCCCCCGTTCCACCCGCTGCCCGCAGAGGTGTAACCAGGGCGTGGCCACAGCCGTCAACGCCATGCCGGTTCTTGACTTGGACCGCGGGGGAGGGTGCGCCATGAGGGCAGCGAGAACGGTCGTGATGGCGATGGCGATCGCCGCGGCAGCGAGCGCCGCGCGCGGCAAGGACCTCGAGATCGCGAGCGCGTGGGCGGCGGGGGCCGTCCCCGTCGATGGCACCCCGGGGGCGTGGGCGCCGCTGCTCAGGCCGCTCGGCGACCCACCGGTGGTGATCGGGATCCAGAACGACGGCCGCTACCTGTACCTCTGCGTCCGGACCTCGGACCCGATCGTCAAGAGGCAGCTCGCGCACCTCGGCCTCACGGTGTGGCTCAACGGCGAGGGGAAGGACGCAAAGGGGTTCGGCGTGCGCTATCCGGTCGGCATGGGTCCGCGGCGGGCGGGATGGCAGCCGGGAGAGGGCGAGCCGCCGGAGGGTGAGGATGCGGCTGGAGTCAAACCCGGCCGCATGCCAACTGAGTTCGAGGTCATCGGTCCCACCAAGGACGACCGGCAACAGGCGCAGGTCGGGCCGGACGAGCCGGTGCAGGCGGCCCTCGGCGACGACTCCGGCGTGATGGTCCTGGAGATGAGGGTCCCCCTCCAGCCGTCCGAGGCGCACCCGCTTGCGGTCGGGGCTGCGCCCGGCGCCACGATCGCCCTCGGCCTCGCGACCGAGAGGCCGAAGGCGGGCGCCAAGGGCCGGGTCCGTTTGGGTGGCGGCGGGGAGTCGGGGGAGGGCGCGCCGGAGGGTGAGGGCGGGATGGGGCGCGGTCCCGGCGGGTACGGTGGGCATGGGGGTTACGGCGGTCGCGGTGGGATGGGTGGGGGGATGCGCGACGGCGGGATGCGGGGGGGCGCGACGCCGGCTCCGATCGATGTCTGGCTGCGGGTGACGCTGGCCAAGGAGCCGGCCCAGCCCCCGGCCCAGTGATAGGGACGACGGGACGGCGGCACCCGTCGGATGGGCCCTGGCCCGGATGGCCACCGCGGTGTAGTCTCGGCCGGTACGCAGGAGGCGGTCATGGCGCTGGCAGGGCCACGGAAGGGAAGCGCGGCGATCCCCGACATCGCGGGGGAGATCCCGCGGACGTCTCGACCTGAACTCGACCGCGCGGTTGCGGCGCTGGCGGCCCGCAAGGACGAGTGGGCCGCGCTCGGCCTCGCGCCGCGGCTCGCCCTGCTCGAGCGGCTGCACACCGACTGCGCGCGGGTCGCCGAGCGCTGGGTCGCCGCGGCGGTGCAGGCGAAGGGAATCGCCCCCGGCACGCCGACCGAGGCCGAGGAGTGGTTCCTGGGCCCGCTCTTTCTCCTTCGCCAGCTGAGGTTGTTGCGCCGCTCGCTCGGCGACATCGCGCGCTTCGGGCGGCCGCGGATCCCCGGGCGGGTGGCGACGATGGCGAACGGGCAGGTGGCCGCGCGGGTCTTCCCTGCGGACTTCTACGACCGGGTCATGTTTCGCGGCTTCACTGGCGATGTCCTGATGGAGCCGGGCGTCACCGCGGCGGAGCTGCCGGCCACGCAGGCCCTCGCCTACCGGCAGCCGCCTCCGGCAGGGAGGGTGGCGCTGGTCCTCGGCGCGGGCAACGTCGCCTCGATCGCACCCATGGACGCGCTCACCAAGCTGTTCAGCGAGAAGCAGACCGTCGTCCTGAAGATGAACCCGGTGAACGCGTACCTCGGGCCGCTTATCGAGGAGGGTTTCCGGGCGCTGGTGGACCGGGCCTTCTTCCGCGTCGTGTACGGCGGCGCAGCGGAGGGCGCGTACCTTTGCCAGCACGCGGGCGTGGACGAGATCCACCTCACCGGTTCCGACCGCACGCACGATGCGATCGTCTTCGGACCGGGGGAGGAGGGGGCGCGGCGCAAGGCCGAGCGCCGGCCGCTGCTCACCAAGCGCATCACCAGCGAGCTCGGCAACGTGAGCCCGGTGATCGTCGTCCCCGGGCCGTGGCGCGCCGGCGACTTCGCGTTCCACGCCGCCAACATCGCCGGCCAGCTCGTGAACAACGCCGGCTGCAACTGCAACGCGGTCCGCGTGGTCATCCAACACGCTGGCTGGGAGGGGCGCGAGAAACTGCTCGCCGCGATGCGGGAGCTGCTCGCAAGGATCCCGCCGCGCCGCGGCTACTACCCCGGGGCGGCCGAGCGCTGGCAGGCGTACGCCGCGGCCCACCCGATGGCCGAGCGCTTCGGCGAGCCCCGCGAGGGCGAGCTGCCGTGGCTGCTCGCCGCCGGGCTCGACCCCCGCAACGCCGACGACATCTGCTTCACGCAGGAGGCGTTCTGCTCGGTGACGTCGGAGACCGCGCTCGACGCCGCCGACCCAGTCGAGTTCCTCGACCGGGCGGTCGCCTTCGCCAACGACACGCTCTGGGGCACGCTCAACGCCGGCATCATCGTCCACCCCGCGTCGCTGCGCGACCCTGGGATCGCGGCCGCGGTGGAGCGAGCGATCGTGGGCCTGCGCTTCGGGACGGTCTCGTTGAACCAATGGGCGGCCGCCGGCTACGCCGCGACCACGACGCCGTGGGGCGGTTTCGCCGGGAGCGACATCTACGACGTCCGGTCGGGGATCGGCGAGGTGCACAACACGCCGATGTTCTCGCGGGTGCAGAAGAACGTGATCCGGGGCCCGTTCCGGGTTTGGCCGGTGCCGCCGTGGTTCCCCACCTGCCGCACCGCCCTCGTGATCGCCCGGCGCCTGACGGCGTTCGAGGCCCGTCCCTCGCTCTTGAAGCTCGCCGGGATCGTGGCCGCCGCGGTCCGCGGCTGATCCGGCGGGCCGCCGGTCAGGACGCGGCGCGGGCCTGCGGCGGTAGCGCCCGCAGGCCGGCGGCGGGGTCCTTCGGCGGGATCGCGCTCATCGCGTGCTCGGCGATCGCGGTGATCGTGAGGCTCGGGTTGACGCCCAGGTTGGCGGGGACGGAGGCGCCGTCCACCACCCACAGGCCGGGGTGGCCGAACACGCGGTTGCACTCGTCCACGACCCCGTCCTCCGGGCTCGATCCCATGCACGCGCCGCCGAGGATGTGGGCCGTCAACGGGATGTCGAGCAGCGCCTCGTTGAGCGCGCTCTCCGGGTAGCCGCCGATCGTCTTCGCCACGGCGCGGCCGGCCTCGTTGGCCACCGGGATGTAGCTCGGGATCGGCGGCTGGCCGGGGTCGCGCCGGCTGCCGAGGCGGCGGGTGAACGGCCAGTACCAGTGCCGCCGGCGCACGAGCCGGATCGAGTTCTCGACCGTCTGCATCACGAGCAGGATCACGCTCCGCCGCGCCCAGCCGAACGGGTTGAGCGACCGCAAGAAGTCGAGCGGGTGGCTTACGCACGTCCATACCCACTTGACGGGCCGCGACAGGCGCGTGCCGGGTCCGGTCTGCAGCGTCGCCAGGAACGACATGAAGTCGGAGCCCTTGGAATAGCGGACGACCTCGAGGTGGGTGTCGGCGGAGGCGTAGAGGGAGCTGGCGATGGCGATCCCCTCGGAGTAGTCCACGTCGCCGCCCCGCGCCGTGGCGCCGCAGAGCACCTCGCTGTTGGTGCGCACCCGCCGGCCGAGGGCGGGCGCGAGGTTCGGAAGGGCCCCCGCCTCGCGGCAGCGGAGCAGCAGGTCGGTGGTGCCGAGCGCGCCGGCCGCGAGCACGACACCGCGCGCGCGCAACGCGCCGCGCCCGCGCCGCAGCGCCCCGGTGGATCGGCGGGCCTGCAGGAGGTAGCCGCCCTCGCCGTCGGGCTCGATCAGCGTGACCGCGGTCTCGGGAAGGATCTCCACCCCGAGCTTCTCCGCGAAGTAGAGGTAGTTCTTGTCCAGCGTGTTCTTGGCGTTGAACCGGCAGCCCACCATGCAGCCGCCGCACGCGGTGCACGTCGAGCGCGACGGTCCTTCGCCGCCGAAGAACGGGTCGCCCATGTCCTCGCCGGGGCGCTCGCCGAACAGGACGGCGACCTCGGTCCGGGTGAACGAATCGGCGCGTCCGGTCTCGGCGGCGAACGCCGCGAGCGCTTCGTCGCCGGCCCAGATCCGCGGCGTGCTCACCACCCCGAGCAGGCGGCGCGCGGTTTCGTAATGCGGGGCGAGGCGAGCCTTCCAGTCGGCGCCGCGCGGCCAGGCGCCGCTGGAGAACACCTCGTCGTGCGGGGCGAGCAGGGTGTTCGCGTAGACGAGCGAACCGCCGCCGACGCCGGCGCCGGAAAGCACAAGGACGTCCTTCAGCAGGGTCAGGCGCTGAATGCCGTGGCACCCGAGCGCGGGCAGCCACAGGTACCGGCGCAGGTTCCAGTTCGTCGTGGCGAAGTCCTCGGCGCGGAAGCGCTTGCCGGCCTCGACGACGAGGACGCGGTAGCCCTTCTCGGCGAGACGCAGGGCGGAGACGCTGCCGCCGAAGCCGGAGCCGACGACGATGAAATCGTAGGCCCCCCCGGTGGGGGCGCCCCTGGGCGGCCGCCGCGTCTCCCCCTGGATCATCGTCCGGAGTGTAGCGCGGCCGCCGCCCGGCATCCAGCACCCCGGCGCTATGGTTCCCGTTCGCTGCCGTCAGCGGGATCGCCGTGACGGTGTCCGGGGTCGTCGTCGTGCGCGTGCTCGTGCGCGACCACGTGCTGGTGCGGATGGCTGTGTACCAGCCGTCCGTGCCGGTGGGCGTGGGCGTGGATGAGGTTGACGGCGAGCAGCAAACCGGTGTCCGCGAGGACGTTCGCCGGCGAACCGTCCAGGACCAGGCGGTGCTCCTCCGAGAGCACCAGGACGCGGTCCGCGAGGTGCGGCAGCAGCGTGAGGTCGTGCGTCGCCGTGACCAGGGTGATGCCGCGCCCGTGCAAGCCGTCGAGGATTTCGAGGAGCAGCGACTGGCTGCGCGGGTCGAGGCCGCCGGTGGGCTCGTCGAGCAGCAGCACGGAGGGGGCGAGCACGAGCAGGGAGGCGAGCGCCACGCGCTTCTTCTCCCCGGCCGAGAGGCTGGCCGGGGCGCGCGCGCGCAGTTTCCCGATCTCGAGCAGGGCGAGCGTGTCGCCGATCCGATGTTCGACCTCGTCCTGCCGCCACCCCATCTGGAGGGGGCCGAACGCCAGCTCGTCCTCGACGGTGGGGCAGAACAGCTGGGCGTCCGAGTTCTGAAAGAGGAAACCCACGTCGGCGCGGAAACGCGGCCCAAACGGGGACCCCTCCAACGCGGCCTCGCTGAGCGGCCGGCCCAGGTACGAAACCGAGCCGGAGGCCGGGAAGTACAGGCCGTCGAGCAGGTGGAGCAGCGTCGACTTGCCGCTGCCGTTGGCGCCGACGAGGGCGAGCCTCTCGCCGCGCCCGACCGTGAACGACACCCCGTCGAGGCACGGCGCCTGCGACGGGTACGCGAAGCGCGCGTTCGCGACCGCGAAGACCGTCTCGACGACAGCCCCGCTCACGCGAGCCCCCGGTCCGCCGCCAGCAGCGCGGCCGCGGCCAGCGCCGCCCCGGCCACGACCAGCCAGTCCAGGCGGCGCCATTGCGGCGGCCGCAGCAGGCGGACCTCGCCGGTGAACCCGCGCGCGATCATCGCCAGGGTCACCGCGTCGGCCAGCGTCCGGGTGCGCCGGAAGACCGCGCCGATCCCGGCCGCGGCCCACGCCTCTTCGCGGCGGACGCCGATGCCGCCGATGCTGCGGGCAAGCCTCGCGAGGTGGAGCTCCTGGGCGGCGCGGAGGAGCACCGCGAGGTAGCGCTCGGTCATCGTCAGCACCATCACGAACGCCTGCGGCACGCCGAGGGCGCGCAACCCCGCGAGCAGCTCCTGCGGCCGCGAGGTGGCCGCGAGAACGAGGGCGAACGTGACGCACGCCGAGGTGCGCATGACCATCCTCGCCGCGACCGCGAGTCCGGCGCCGGTGATCGCCACGGTCTCGGGGAGTCGGAACGGCCCCAGGGTGCCGCCGCCGGGGCGCGCCACGGTGAGGACTGGCGTCCCGGGGGTCACGAGGTCGAGCGTCGCCGGCGCCATCGCCAGGGTCGTGAGCGCCAGCGAGGCGCCGAGCACGGCGGCGACCCTGAAGGGGCGCACGCGTCCCACCGCGGCGAGACCGACGGCGAGCGCGAGGCTCGCGCCGAGGGCGGCTGCCCCGTGCAGCAACGTCGTGGCGACGACCAGCGCAACGCCGGCGAGGAGCTTCGCGCGCGGGTCGGCGCCGCGCAGGAAACCGGCGCGGCGGTCCTCCGGGCTGTCCGAGACGAGCGCGCTCAGAATGGCCTCGAGCGCGGCCAGGGCGCGCCGGAGCGGGCGGAGCGACCCCCCCCGCCGAGGCGGCGACTGGGCGCCGGGCGCGAGGCCGGGGCGCAGCCACTCAGGGAGCGGCGTCACCTGAGTCCTTTCCGGCCAGAAGGCGGCGCAACGTGAGTACGACGGCGATGATGACGGCGATGCCCAGCGCCGCCGAGACGCCGTACCAGAGGGCCTGCGATGCCATCGGCGCACCCTCGGCCCCGGGCAGGCCGTAGTCGGGAAGAGGCGCCCGCCAGAGCGAGGAGAGGCGGCTGAAACCGGCGGGCAGGCGGCCGGCGAGCGCGGTGAGCTCGCCAGCGCTCCACTCCCCCCACGCGGTTCCGGCGCCGAGGCGGGCGGCGGCGATCAGGCCGAGAGGCGAGAGCAGCGCGAGCGCCGCGACAGCCGCCGCAAACCGGCGCAACGGCCGGTCGCCCGGGCCCGGGGTCGCCGCGATCGGGACCTCGGGATCGGTGCGCATCAGGTAGGCCAGGCCGAGGCCGGTGACCGCCGCCTCGACGAAGCCGATCGCCAGGAGGTGGGGCAGCGCCATCGCCGGGACCGCGACGGCAAGGCCGAACGGGCAGTAGAGCGGCCGGCCGGAGGCGTCGTGGGCGACGAGCGGCTGAATGCCCAGGAGCACCCCGGTGGCGAGGGCGGCGGCGTTGACCCCGACGTAGCCGCCGATGCCGGCGGCGAGCGCCCGCCGCCGCGGGGCGGAGGCGGCGTCTCCCGCCAGGAGCCGGTACGCCCACCAGCCGGCGAACGGCATTATCACCGCCATCGTCAGGCAGTTGGCGGCGAGGGCGGTGATCCCGCCGTCGGCGAACAGCAGCGCCTGGACGGCCAAAGCGAGCGACACCGCGACGACCGCCGCCCACGGCCCGAGGAGCAGAGCCACCAGCACGGATCCGACGGCGTGCCCGCTCGTCCCGCCGGGCAGCGGCACGTTGAACATCATCACGACGAACGTGAACGCGGCGGCGAGCGCCATCGTCGGCAGTTGGCGGCGCCGCAGGGTGCGCTTGAGGCGGGCCGAGGCCCACGACCACACCGGCGCCATCACTCCCCACGCGGGCAGATACGTCTGCGGGCCGAGGTAGCCGTCCGGGATGTGCACTACCGCAGCTCCGAGCCCGGCGCGGCGTCGCCGCCCGAGCCGGCCGGGGCGCAAATCGGGCCCGGTCCCGGGGCGGCCGGCGTGACCGCCTCCGCCCGCCCCCGGTCGTGGTTGCCTGCGACCCCACGTCGGTGCGGCTCCATCATGCCCCGATCCCGCGGAACGTCATGCCGACTGGTAGCACCGCCCGGCGCGGAAGGCAAGCCTCCGGCCGCGCAAGACCCGCGGCGCCGGGGCGCGCCGGCCGCAGCGGGAGGGGTATCCTTGATGGCGAGTTCGGAGGGCGAACACATGGGCAAGCTCTTGGTGCGCTGGTTCATCGCGGCGCTCGCGCTCGTGGCGGCGGCATGGCTCGTGCCCGGGATCCGGGTCGAGGGCAACGCGTGGGTCGCGTACGCGGGGATGGCCGTGATCCTGGGGCTCGTCAACGCGGTCGTCAGGCCGCTGCTCAAGATCCTCACCTGTCCGCTGATCGTGCTCACGCTCGGGCTCTTCCTGCTGGTTGTCAACGGCCTGATGCTGCTGCTCGCCGCGAAGATCGCGTCCGCCATGGGGGTCGGGTTCCACGTCGACGGTTTCGTGCCCGCGTTCCTCGGCTCGCTGATCGTCAGTGTCGTCACCTGGTTCCTCTCGGTGTTCGTCAAGGAAAGCTGAACCGGCCCAGCCGCGGGCACGGGAAGGCCCTGGCGCTCGCGGCCGTCCCGCGCTCCTCTCGAGCGACGCCGCGCGACTGGCGAGACTGCGTCGCGTGAGACTCTTCCGTGACGGCTGTCACTGACAACCCGCCGACCGCAGATCACGATGCCGGCACGGGAGGTCAACGTCGATGGCGGCGGCGATCGGGTTGATACGAGCGCGAGGGCTGCGTTTGCTGGGGGACACGTGCATGGCGGCGCTGACCCTCCTCACCTTGGCTGTACCCTCGGTGCTCCTCGCGACGCCGGCAACGGCCAAAGGACAGCCTGCTGCGGGCGAGTTGATGCTCGAGGGGACGGTCGAGACGCTGCCGGCGACGACCGGGTGGGTCGGTGGCTGGACGGTCGGCACGACCACGGTCCACGTGACCGCGTCCGCCGGGATCGACCAGGGAGCGGGCGCGGTCGCCGTCGGTGCGATGGTCCGAGTCGAAGGCCAACTCGGGACCGACGGCTCCGTCACCGCGACCTCGATCGAGGTGATGGCGCCGCCGCCAGGCACGCAGGGGACGACCGTTCTGTGCGGCGCGATCATGACGCTGCCCGCCTCGGGGCTGATCGGCGACTGGCTGGTCGGGAGCACGACCGTCCGCGTGGACGCGTCGACGGTCCTCGACCAGCAGCAGGCGTCGTTCGCGGTCGGAGTAACCGTCCTCGTCAGGGGCCGGATCCAGAGCGACGGGTCGATGACGGCCGTTTCGGTCAAGTCGCAGGCCGGGGGCTGTGGAGATCCCGGCGGCCTCGCGTCGTCGCTGTTCGCCGTGCTCCAACTCACGGCAACCGCCGATGCGCCGGCCGGGGCGGAAGGCGTGGTCGTCACCCGCCACTTCACGTTCGCCGACGGCACGGACCGCCAGGACTTCAAGGTCGGTGTCGAGGGCCTCATTCCTCAGACAGACTACGCCGTGGTCGTCGATGGGGTGGCCGCGGGGACGGTCACGACCGGCGAGGACGGAGAGGCGAGCCTGTTCCTCTCGACCGCCGGCATGGCGGGCGCCGAGCCGTTGCCCGCGGCGCTCCAGCCGGTGGAAAGCCTCAAGACGATCGGCGTCAGCGCGCCGTCGGGGACGCCGGTTCTCGCCGGCGACTTCGCCAACGCGCGCGTGAACAGCCATGACAGCCCGGCCCCCGACTACCTGGCGGCGGCGGTGCTCACGAGCGGCGTGCCCGGCGTGGTCGGGATCGTGCCCGCCAGCGTCAACGGCGGCGTCCAGGACCTGGCGATCGGCGTCTGGGGGCTCATCCCCGGCGCAAGGTATGACGTGGTGATCGACGGGACGACCTTGACGACCCTGACAGCCTCGGAGGGGGGACGTCTTCACGCCGAGTTCTCGACCTCGCCCGGCGAGGCGGAGACGGCGCTGCCGAACGCGTTCCTTCCGGTCAGCGCGCTGCTGCACGCCGACCTGCTCGACCAGGCCGCAGCCGTAGTCGCGTCCGGCGATTTCCGTCGTGTGACCGCCACCGCCGGCAGCGTGGCGATCCAGAAGGCGGTCAAGCGCAAGCTCGGCCGCTGATCGGACGCGTCGTTGCGGCACCGGGGGCGACCCGCACTCGCGGGGCGCCCCCTTCTACGTCTGCGCCGCGGGTGGGAGAGGCCCGGCGCCGGCAGTGTCCAGGGCCTCGCGCACCTTGCGCGCGAGCGCGTCGATGCCGTAGGGCTTCGCCAGGAAGAAGACCCCTTCCTTCTTGATGAAGCCGACGTGGACCGTGTCCTCCGCGTACCCGGAGGAGAAGAGGAACCTGAGGTCGGGGGCCGTGGCGCGCGCGGCTTCGCAGAGCTCCATGCCCCCCATGTGCGGCATCACGACGTCCGTGAGCACGAGGTCGGCCGCCAGGCCGCCCCGCAGCACCTCGATCGCCGCGAGGCCGTCGGCCGCCTCGTGCACCTCGTAGCCGAGGCCGGTGAGCGCCTCCACGAGGACCTGGCGCACCTCGGGCTCGTCCTCGACGACGAGGATCACCTCGTTCCCGCCGCGCACCGCCGCCTCCAGCCGGGGCGCCGACGGCAGGTCGCGGCCGGCCGCGGCGGGCAGGTAGACGGTGAAGGTCGAGCCCCGGTTCGGCTCGCTTGCCGCGAGGATGAAGCCCTCGTGCTGCTTGACGATGCCGTAGACGGTCGAGAGGCCGAGGCCGGTGCCTTTCCCCGTCTCCTTGGTGGTGAAGAACGGCTCGAAGATGTGCGCGAGGTTCTCCTCCGCGATGCCGACGCCGGTGTCCTTGACGCGCAGGCACGCGTACCGGCCCTCGCGGGCGCCCAGGTGCGCGGCGACGAACGCCGCGTCCATCACGGCGTTGCAGGTCTCGATCGTGATGACGCCCGCGCCGGGTATCGCATCGCGGGCGTTGACGCACAGGTTCATGAGGATCTGGGTCAACTGCCCGCGATCGGCGCGCACGACGTCGACGCCCGCGGCGGGATGGACGTCGATCCGGATGCTCTCGGGGATCAGGTGCCGCAGCATGGGGACCGCCTCGGAGACGAAGGCGTTGAGGTCGAGGTACACCGGCTCGAGCACCTGGCGGCGGGCGAAAGCGAGCAGGCCCTTGGTGAACTCGGCGGCCCGCAGCGCCGCCCGGTGGATCGTCGCAAGCTCGTTCTGAGCGCCCTCATCGCCCGCGAGGCGGCGTTGGAGGAGCTCCGAGGAGCCCAGCACGGCGGTGAGCAGGTTGTTGAAGTCGTGGGCGATCCCGCCGGCCAGGCGGCCGACCGCCTCGATCTTCTGCGCCTGGCGCAGCTGGTCCTCAAGGCTCTTGCGGTCGGTGAGGTCCGCGATGAACCCTTCCAGAGCCACCAGATCGCCCGAGTCCGACCAGACGCCGCGGCCACGCTCCCAGACCCACCTCTGGTTGCCGGCGGCGGTGCGGATCTGATAGCTGACCTCGAACGGCCGGCGGGCGGCCAGACCTTCGTCCACGGCGCTGCGGACGAGGGCGCGGTCCTGGGGCACGATCAGCTCGGCGTAGCTGGTGGCCTGGCTGCCGACGAGGTCCGCCGGATCGTAGCCGGTGAGGGCGACACACCCCTCGCTGACGAACTCCATCGTCCAGTCGTCGTCGTTGGTGCAGCGGTACGCCATCCCGGGCAGGTTGCTCATGAGCGTCGAGAGCTGGCGCTGGCTCTCCCGCAGCTCGTCCTCGGCGCGCCGGCGTTCGATCGCTTGCGCCGCCTGGGCCGAAACGTAGCTCAAGATCTGACGGTCGGCGTCGGTGTAGCGCACCGTGCCCGTGTAGCTCTGGACCGCCAAGACGCCGATCGTGGCGCCGCCGACCTTGAGCGGCACGCCGAGCCAGTCCACCGACGGCGCACCGAGCGATTCCAGCTCGCCCCGCTGCTCGAGCGCAGCGATCGCCTCCTCGGTCGCGAGCAACGGCTCGCCGGTGCGCAGGACGTAGCCGGTCAGCCCGCGGCCGGGCTTGAGCGGCTCGGGCGTGTCGTCCGCCTCGTCAACGAAGTAGGGGAAGCTCAGGAGGTCGCTGCCGCCGTCGTACAGGGCGATGTAGAAGTTGGCTGCGGGCATCAGCCGCGCGACGGTGCGGTGCAGCGAGGCGAACAGCTCCTGCAGGTTCTCGGCGGCGCCGGCGGCGCGGGAGATCTCGTAGATGGCGGCCTCGACCTCCCGGGCGCGGCGGCGCTCGTCGACGTCCTCGAAGGCCATCACGGTAGCTACGCGTCCCTCGATCTCGGTCCGCGCGACCGCCATTTCGACCCAACGCTCCGCCCCTCCGCGTTTGACGATCTTGAGCTCGTAGCGGTCGGGGAGACCCTGCTCACCGGCGAGCCGGCGCGACGATCTGGCCTTGACGAGCTCGACGAAGTCGGGATGGACGTACACCCACGGGGGGTGGCCGGTAAGTTCCTCCTCCGCCGCGCCCAGGATCTGGGCCGCCTCGCGGTTGGCGTAGGCGATGGCGTCGTCCTGGACGATCAGGATACCGAAGGGCACGATGTCCGCAAGCGACCGGAACCGCCGTTCGCTCTCGCGGAGCGCCTCCTCGACCCGGGTCCGCTCGGCCAGCTCCTCGCGCAGCCGGCGCGTGTGCTCGTCCACCCTGCGGGCCAGCGTCCGCGACCACGCGAGGACGGCGAACAGCAGGACGAGCAGCGGCCCGACGAAGAACAAGCCGTGGCGGAACACCCACCCCAGCAGGGTACGTCGCGGCTCGAGCAGCGCGAACCACTTGCGGTGCACGAGGTCGTACCGCCCCGACGCCTTGACCGCGGCGAGGCCGCTGTCCAGACGCGCCAGCAACGCGGTGTCGCCGGCCCCGACCGCGAAACCATACGGTCGCAGGAAGATCGGTGACCGGGACGCGGTCAGGTTCGCGATCTTGAGCCTGCCTGCCAGGAACGTCGCTTCCGCGCGCGCCATCATGGTGCAGTCGCCTTCGCCGGCCGCAAGGAGGCGCAGCGCGGCGGCGGGCGAGTCCACCTCGATCGTGCGGAACGGGAGCGCCCGGGCCTGGAGCCATTCGTCGACGGCGTCCCCGCGGACGATGAGGACGTCCTTCCCTGCCATGCCGTCGGGCGAGCTGATCTCCGGCGTTCCGGCGCGCGTGAAGATGGCGAACTCGACCTCGGAAGGCGACGCGCCGAAGGCGAGGGTGCGCTCGAGCCGCGCGAAGCGGAACACGCCGGCGAGCGCTTGCACGCGTCCGGCCGCGAGCGCCGCGACCAGCTCCGGTCCGTGGCCGGGCTGGAACTCGACGGCGAAGCCGGCCGCGGCCGCGACCTCGCGCATCAGCTCGATGTCGAACCCGGCGGGCTGGCCGTTGTCGTCGAGGTACTCGTACGGAGGGAAATCGCGGTCGAACCCGACGACGACAGCGCCGGGAACGGGACTCGCGGAGGCGGCCGCGCCGGCGGTCGTACCGGCGAGGAGCGCGAGGGCCGCCCACCTCCGGAGCCTCAGAAGGGGACGCAAGCACATGTCTCAACAAACTTAGCACACCGCTCGTCCCCGCCTTGCGATTCCGGGGGTGCCCAGAACTCGCTGGTCCTTCTTCCACTGCGCGGAGGCCTCCTCACTCGCCGGTCCCGCGGGTGGCCGGAGCCGATAGGCCACGCCGGGGCGCCGGCGGATCGGCGACCCCGCCGCGCCCAGGCCGGAGGTTCCGCTTGCGGTCGAGAGGCCTGCCGAAGCCGGCGAAGCGCAGCGGCGCTGCCGCGGACCGGAGGGTGGGGGCAAGGACCCCCAGGGGGCAAAGGCCGATGGCGCCGGAGCGCGCGGGCCCGCGCCGGGGGAGGCCCGGCTCGGCCGTCCTCGGAGGCGGGTCGGAGGGTGGCGCTCGATGCGCCGCCCGGGCGCTACGCCGTGGCCCGCGGGCCGAACCAGAGGCCCCGAGCAGTGAAGAGAAGCCGGCGGCGCGGGGGCGAGCAAGGCCGGAACGCCGCTTCACCCGAGTGGCCAAGCAAGAACCTCCGCGCAGTGGAAGGAGGGGATGCGAGCCGCCGTGGGCGACTCGCGCTATGATGACCGGGCAGGAGGGAGCTGGGTGGCCCACGAGCTTCTCGTCGTCGGCGCCGGAACGCAGGCGCTCCGCCAGGTGACGCCGGTCCTGCGCCAGGCGGGCTGCAACGTGCACCGTCTCGAGCGCGCCGACGCCGCGGTCGAGTTGTTGCAAGGAACCCGCTTCGACATCGTCGTGGCGCACCACCCGTTCGAGGGGATGGCGCTCGAAGAGTTCGTCGCCGCGGTGCGGAGCGAGGGTTCTCCGTGCCGCGACTCCGGCGTGCTGGTCCTGGTGGACGCCGCGGCGCTCGACGAGGTCGGCCCGCTCCTGCGCCACGGCGTCAACCGGATCGTGGCGGCCGACGCGCCCTGCGACAAGATGCTCGACGCCATCGCCGATCTGCTGGGCACGGCGCCACGGCGCAGTCTGCGCGCCGTCGTGCAACTGGAGCTCTGGCTGGCCCAGGGCGTGAGGCGCCAGCTCACCGTGACCGAGAACCTCTCCGCCACCGGCATGTTGGTGCGGGGTGCCACCGAGTTCCCGGTCGGCTCCCACCTCCACTTCGAACTGCTGGTGCCGGGGCTCGCCCCGCCGATCCTCGGCGAGGTGGAGGTCGCGCGCCACACCGACCACCTGCGCGAGAGGGTCGAGGGGTTCGGCGGCAGGATCGTCTCCTTCGTCGGCGACGGGCAGGCGCGCCTGCACTCCCTGTTCGCGGGGCGGTGACGCCGGGACCGCGTCTGCTAGGCTGAATGAGGAACCGATTCGGCCGTAGACGGTCGGAGGGCAAGGCATGGCAGGGCAAACCGACGAGATTCAGCTCCCGCCGCCCGGGCGCCGGATCTACTGCAACCGCACCCTGAACATGCGTGCGATCCGCGCCATCGGCTACGACATGGACTACACGCTGGTCCACTACCACGTCGAGCCGTGGGAACGGCGGGCGTACCGGCACCTGCAGGGGAAGCTCGTGGACTTCGGCCTGCCTGCCGCCGACCTCGAGTTCGACTCCGCCCTCGTCACGCGCGGCCTCATCATCGACGCGGAGCTCGGGAACCTCGTCAAGGCCAACCGCTTCGGGTACGTGACGCGGGCGTCCCACGGCACCGTCCCGATCGAGTTCGACCGCCAGCGCGCCGTCTACGGGCGCACGCTCGTCTACCTGTCGGAGGCGCGCTACGCGTTCCTCAACACCCTGTTCTCGCTGTCGGAGGCGTGCATGTACGCGCAGCTCGTCGACCGGCTCGACGAGCGCGGGGTGTCCGGCGCGCTCGGATACGCCGACCTGCACCGCCTGGTGCGGCGGGGGATCGACGAGGCCCATCTCGAGGGCGAGCTGAAGGCGGACATCACCGCCGCCCCCGACACGTACGTCGAGCGCGACCCGAACGTGGTCCTCGCGCTCCTCGACCAGCGCGAGGCGGGGAAGCGCCTGATGCTCATCACCAATTCCGACTGGGCGTACACCGACCGCATGATGACGCACGCGCTCGGCCCGTTCCTGGCGCCCGGGACGGGATGGCGCGACCTCTTCGAGCTGGTGATCGTCTCGGCGCGTAAGCCGGAGTTCTTCACCCAGCGCATGCCGGCGTTCGAGTTGGCCAGCGCGGACGGCCTCCTGCGGCCCTGCCCGTCCGGCATCAGGAAGCCGGGCGTCTACGTCGGCGGCGACGCCGCCCAGGTCGAGCAGTACCTCGGGGTCGTGGGCGAGGAGATCCTGTACGTCGGCGACCACATCTTCGTCGACGTGCACGTGTCGAAGGCGGTACTGCGGTGGCGCACCGCCCTCATCCTGCGCGAGCTCGAGGACGAGATCGCCGCCCTGGAAGGTTTCAACACCCAGCAGGCCGACCTCGCGGGCATGATGGAGGAGAAGGTTCGCCTCGAGTTCGCGTTCTCGCAGACGAGGCTGCAGTTGCAGCGGCGGCAGAACGGCTACGGCCCGCAACCGGAGGCCTCGGCCGCGCGGCTGCGGGAGAGCATGACGGATCTGCGCGCCCGCCTCGTCGCCCTTGACGAGCGCATCGCGCCGCTCGCGAGGGCGGGGGGCGAGGTCCTGAACCGGCGGTGGGGGCTTCTGATGCGCGCGGGGAACGACAAGAGTCACCTGGCGCGGCAGGTCGAGCGGTACGCGGACATCTACACGTCCCGCGTGAGCAATTTCCTGTACGAGACGCCGTTTACCTACCTGCGGGCGCCACGCGGCAGCCTGCCGCACGACGACGGCAGGACGCTCGAGTAGCGGACCGCCGCAAGCGCCGCGGTGGAGACGTGGGGTGAGGCCATGAGCGTGCTGTTCTCGCAACTGAAGTTGCGCGGCGTGACGTTCCGCAACCGGGTGTTCGTGTCGCCGATGTGCCAGTACTCGAGCCCCGGGGGGCAGGTCGGCGACTGGCACCTGGTCCACCTGGGAAGCCGCGCCGTGGGCGGCGCCGCCCTGGTGCTCACGGAAGCCACCGCGGTTTCCCCGGAGGGTCGCATCTCGCCCGACGACGCCGGGATCTGGTCGGACGGCCTGGCGGAGCGCTTCGCCCCCATCGCGGCGTTCATCCGGTCGCAGGGGGCGGTCGCCGGGTTGCAGCTCGCCCACGCCGGACGGAAGGCCTCGACGACGGTACCGTGGCGCGGCGACGGCCCGGTCGCCGTGGCCGATGGCGGCTGGCAGGCGATCGCGCCGAGCGCCTTGCCGTTCGCCGCCGGGCAGCCGGCGCCGCGAGCGATGGCGGAGGCGGACCTCGCAGCGGTGCGCGGGCAGTTCGTCGCAGCCGCACGCCGCGCGGCGGGCGCGGGCTTCCAGGTCGTCGAGCTGCACATCGCGCACGGCTACCTGCTGCACCAGTTCCTGTCGCCGCTCTCCAACCGCCGCGACGACGGCTACGGCGGCACCCTGGACGGGCGGATGCGCTTCCCGCTCGAAGTCGCGGCCGCGGTCCGCGCCGCCTGGCCCGAGGAGCTGCCGTTGTTCGTGCGGATCTCGGCAACCGACTGGGTCGAGGGGGGCTGGGGTCCGGACGACGCGGTGGCGTTCGCCCGCCGGCTCAAGGACGCGGGGGTGGACCTCGTGGACTGCTCGAGCGGCGGCCTCGTCCCCAACGCGCAGGTCCCGGTCGGGCCGGGGTACCAGACGCCGTTCGCGGCGCGGGTCCGGCGTGAGGCCGGGATCGCGTCCGGGGCGGTGGGGATGATCACGGAGCCGTTCCAGGCGGAACAGATCGTCGCCACCGGCGAGGCGGACGCGGTGCTGCTCGCCCGCGCGCTGCTGCGCGACCCGTACTGGCCGCTGCACGCGGCGCACGCGCTCGGCGCGGAGGGCGCGTGGCCGGACCAGTACTTGCGCGCCCGTCCGCGCTGAGGCGGGCGGTGGGAAGGGGGACGGGATGCTGAAGCGACAGCGGACCGGGTCGGTGGTGTGTCCGTCGTGCGGCAAGCTCGTGGGCGTCAACGACGAGCGCTGCCTCTCCTGCGGGCGGCGCAACCCCGGGATGTGGGGGTTCGCGTCGGTGTTCCGGCGCCTCGGGCAGGACTTCGGCTTCACCCCGGCGGTCATCGGGGGGTGCGCCGTGCTGTACGTCGTGTCGCTCCTGCTGGACCCCTCCGGGATCCGCGAGGGGGGCGTCATGTCGCTGCTGGCCCCCTCCACGAGGAGCCTGTTCGTGCTCGGCGCCAGCGGCGCCGTCCCGGTGTTCGGCCTCGGACGCTGGTGGACGGTGCTCTCGGCCTCCTGGCTGCACGGCAACCTGCTGCACATCCTGTTCAACATGATGTGGGTGCGGCAGCTGGCGCCGACCACGGCCGAGGCGTACGGCCCCGCGCGCATGGTGATCATCTACACCGTGGCCGGGGCGACCGGCTTCCTGGCGAGCTCGCTCGTGGGGCACTACCTGGCGTTCCTGCCCAGCTTCCTGGGCGGCGCCAGCTTCACGATCGGCGCCTCGGCCTCGATCTTCGGCCTGCTCGGCGCGTCCGTGCACTACGGACGCCGGCGCGGCTCGAGCGCCGTCGGGCGCGAGGCGCTCATCTGGGCCGTCCTCCTCGCGGGGTTCGGGTTCGTGATGCCGGGGATCGACAACTGGGCGCACCTCGGCGGATTCGCCGGCGGCTACGGCATGGCCCGCGTCCTCGACCCGTGGAAGGAGGAGCGCGTGGACCACGTGGTGGCGGCGTTCGCCTGCCTGGCGGCCAGCGCCCTCGCCATCGTCGCCTCGGTGCTGACCGGTTTCCCGGCGCTCGGCGGGCGGTGATGGGCGGCGGGGTGGGATAATCCGTGGGGGTGGTTGATGTTCGACTTCTCCGGTCGTGTGGTGCTCGTCACCGGGGCCGCAGGCAACCTGGGGAGGGCCGTCGCGCGCTCGTTCCACCTCGCCGGTGCGCGAGCGGTCCTCGCCGACCGCGAGTCCAGCAGGCTGCAGCAGGCGTTTCCCGACCTCAAGGGCTCGCGCGATCACCTGCTCGTCGAGGGGGTGGACCTGACGGCGCCGGGGTCGCTGGACGGGATCGTCGCCCGGGCGGTGGGGCAGTTCGGGAGGCTGGACATCCTGGTGAACGCCGTCGGGGGGTTCCGTGCGGGGGCGCCCGTCCACGAGACCCCGCTCGAGACCTGGGACATGCTCCTCGACCTCAACCTGCGCACGAGCCTGGTGGCGGCGCGGGCGGTGATCCCGGTGATGATCCGACAGCAGTACGGCAAGATCGTCACGGTCGCGGCCCGCGCGGCGGGCGCCGGTGCCGCGAACATGGCGGCGTACTCGGCGGCCAAGGCCGCGGTCGTGCGGCTGACCGAGAGCATGGCGGCGGAGTTGAAAGGGTCGGGGATCAACGTCAACTGCGTGCTGCCGGGCACGCTCGACACCGAGCAGAACCGGCAGGAGCGCCCCGGCGCGAACCACTCGACATGGGTCGCGCCGGACGCGGTGGCCGACGTGATCCTCTTCCTGGCGTCCGACGCGGCGCGGGCCGTGGTCGGCGCGTCGGTGCCCGTGTTCGGGCTCTCCTGAACGGCCGGGCCGCGGCCGCGGTGGGCGCGGGTGGGGTAGTCTCGTGAGGGATGCATCCGGGCGGGTACCCGGAGCAGGAGGGGAGGCATCATGAAGGTCAATATGGGGTCGCTTGACAGGATTCTCAGGATCGTCGCGGGCCTCGTCATCGTCGGCGCCGGGATCGCGTTCAAGAGTTGGTGGGGGGCGATCGGCGTCGTCCTCGTGGCGACGGCGGGCGTCGGGTTCTGCCCGCTGTACACGCTCCTCGGCGTCTCGACGTGCAAACTTAAGCCGGGCGCCGGCGGCACAGCGTAGCCCCCGGGGGTCTGACCGCGGCCGTGAAGTATCATCCCGCGGTGCCCGACCGGCCGGAGGGTCCGGCCGCGGGTGCGAAAGGAGTTGTGACGATGGCGGAGCGTGGAGTGCGGTCCGGAGTTCTCTGGGTTGCGGTTCTGGCGGCCGGGATCACGCTGGCGCTCCCGGCGGTCGTGCGTGGCGAGCAGCCGGCGAAGGCGGGCACGGTGGACGAAAAGGTGATCACGACGGCGTCGGGACTGCAGTATGTCGATGTCAAGGTGGGCGATGGCGCCGAGGCGAAGGCCGGGCAGACCGTGACGGTCAACTACACCGGCAAGTTCGAAGACGGCAAGGTGTTCGACTCGAGCGTCGGCAAGCGCCCGTTCGAATTTCCGCTCGGGGCGGGCCGCGTGATCAAGGGGTGGGACGAGGGCGTCGCCGGGATGAAGGTCGGCGGCAAGCGCAAGCTCATCATCCCCGGGAAGCTCGCCTACGGCGATCGCGGTTACCCCGGCGTGATCCCGCCGAACGCGACGCTGCTCTTCGACGTCGAGCTGCTCGGCGTGAAGTAGTTCAGGATCCCGTTGTCGCGAGGGCCGCCGCGGCTTCCGGCGCGGCGGCCCTCGTCCTGCCCGTCGCCGGCGGGGCGATCAGTCCCGGAGCGTCGGCTTGGCCAGCACCGTGGCCGCGCGGCCGGGCAGTTCGATGGTCAGCGCATGCTCACCGCGCGGCCCCTCGGGGCACACGAGCACGAGCACGTAGTGCCCGGCGAGCGCGCCTTCGAGACGAGAGATCGCCTGGCCCGGGAAGAGGTTGGTCTTGGCGTAGAACCCTCCGGTGTCGGCCGCGACCTGCTGCAGGCCGGCCTCGAGGTCGTGGGAGTCGGCGTCGGTGACGTCGATGGCGAAGACCGACACGCGCGCACGCAGCAGCGCCTCGCGGGCGAGGGAGTAGCTCCTCCCCATCCAGATCCAGGGGCCCGCTTTGGTGCCGAGGCCCCACCCGAGGAACACCAGGGCCTTCGAGCCGGGCAGCTTCTCGAGCGCCCGCGCCGTCACGAGCAGGCCCGCTTCGGGCGAGGCGGCGCGGGCCGCGGCGGCGGCATCGAACGAGGGCGCGAGGGAGGGGAACGCCCCGGCCGGAAGGGACGGCCCGGAGCCCGACAGGATCGCCTGGTGGATCGCCGCCGTGATCCTGGCGCGGTCGCCCGTGAAGTCGAGCCGAAGTTTGAGGTGGGAGTCGAACGACACCACCGCGACGCGGTCGGCCGGCTGCAGCTTCGCGACCACGTCGATCGCCTTGAACTTCATCCGCATGAGGCCGGACAGCCGCACCGAAGCGAAATCGGACTGGAAGAACAGCACGACGAGGCGGCCGGGGGGCGCCGCCTGGGCGCCGGCGGCGGCGGCCTGCTCGGGCGTCAACCCCTCGGCGAACGGGGCGGTGCCCGACACCCACTCGGCCGACTCGACGGCCGCGGGTACCCCGTCCACGAGAGCCCGAAAGTCCGCCGCCCCGAGGCCCGGGACCGGGTCGCCGCGCCGGTCCACGACGCGGACGTCCACCACCGCGCGCCGGACCTCGACGTGCTCCCGGACCCGCATCGTCTGCCCGGCGGCCGGGGCCGCCCCACCCGCCAGCGCGAGCGCGGCCGCCACGACGGCCAGCGCTCCTGCGAGAAGGGGGATACGGGCCGCGACCCACCCCGCCATGGCCGCCTACTCCCGGCGCCAGGGCAGGTCCGCGAGGTCCACGTTGCCCCCCGACAGGATGACGCCGATCCGCCGACCCGCGGCGGGGAGCTTCCCTTCCAGCAGCGCGCCCAGGGGCACCGCCGAGGACGGCTCGATCACGATCTTCATCCGCTCCCAGGTGTGGCGCATCGCCGCGACGATCGCCGCCTCGCTCACCGTCACGATCCCGGCGACGCGCTCGCGGATGACCGCGAAGGTGAGCGTTCCGAGCGAGGTGAGCAGGCCGTCGGCGACCGTCCTGGGATCCAGCGATGGAACGATGCGGCCTTCCTCAAGCGAGCGGAAGGCGTCGTCCGCCGCCGCCGGCTCCGCGCCCACGACCCGGGTGTTCGGCGAGACGCCGGCGACCGCGATCGCGGTGCCGGAGAGCAGCCCGCCCCCGCCCACCGGAGTCATCACCACATCGAGGCCGGGGACGTCGGCGAGCAGCTCAAGCGCTGCCGTGCCCTGCCCAGCGATCACCCGCGCGTCGTTGTAAGGGTGGACGACCGTGGCCCCGGTGGCGGCGACCACGTCCGCCAGCGTTGCCTCGCGCGCCGCGAGCGTCGGCTCGCACAGCACGATGCGGGCGCCATACCCCGCCACCGCGGCGCGTTTGACCGCCTTCGCGGTGCGCGGCATCACGATGTGAGCGGTGACGCCGCGCAGGCGGGCGGCGAGCGCGAGCGCCGCCGCGTGGTTGCCGGAGGAGTGGGTGGCGACGCCGCGTCCGGCCTCCTCGTCGCCGAGCGAGAGCACCGCGTTGGCCGCGCCTCGGAACTTGAACGCCCCGACGCGCTGGAAGTTCTCGCACTTGAAGAACAGCGCCGCGCCGGTCATCGCGTCGAGGCTCGCGCAGGTGAGCACCGGCGTGCGGTGGGCAAACGTCCCGATCCGCTCCGCGGCGGCCCTGACTTCGGCGATCGTCGGGAGAGCTTCGGCCACGTCACGGCACCTCCGCGCGGCAGTCTACCCTGACGCCGGTCGGCGGCCGCGCGCCCGGACCTGCGCCGCGCGTCCACGCTACCTCGGACCTGGTCCGGTGGCAGCGCTCGGCTCGCAGTGGGCGGCCCGAACCCCTGCGCCCTCCGCCGGGGACCGACGGAATGACCCGGGAGGAGAGGGTGTTGTCGATGGCTACGGCAGGGGTGCACGCCATTCCCCCGGCGGGAGGCGCACGTGAACGAGACCGAGCAATGGATCAGCGAAGCGCGGAAGTACCTCAAGGCGGCGCGACGGGGCGGACGCGATCGTCTGGTGGAGGCCATCGGGGATCACATGAGCCGCATCGACGTCGCGCAGGCGCGGGCCGACCTGGGTTGCGGGGATTATTGTGCGGCGTGCTCGTGGGGGGTTCTCGGAGGGCACGCTCTCCCCTGCGAGCCGTGCAGGCTGCTCGCCTTCCAGGAGGCCGTTGCGGAGCTCCAGAAGCGCGCTGACCAGTCGGTCGCGGTCCGGCGCGAGGCCGCGGCTCTTCTCGGTCTCCTGGACAGCCTGCCGTCGCCCCGAGGACACTGAGGCTTGGCGCGAGCCGAGATCACGACTCCAACGCGCCGGGTTCGGACGGGGCGGCCGGGATCCTCTCGATCACGACGGTCGTGACGTCGTCCCTGAGCGGCTCGCCGCCGACGTGGGTGTCGAGGGCGCGCCGCAGGCGGTCGTGGATCGCCTGCGGGCCGGCCGCCTGCTGCAGCAGGGTTCGAAGAGCGTCGTAGCCGAACGCCTCGCCCGCCGCGTTGGCGGCCTCAGGCAGGCCGTCGCTGTAGAGGACCAGCAAGTCGCCCGGTGCCAGGGTCGCCACCGAGGAGGACGCGTCGACCTCGGCGCGGATCCCGAGCGGGAAGCTCCCGGCGCCAAGCTCGAGGATCTCCCCCGCCGCTCGGCGGAGGAGGGGGAACGGGTGCCCCGCGCACACGTACGCCAGCCGGCCGCTCGCGGGCTCGAGCACGCCGTAGAACAGGCTCATGAACGCACGGCGGTCGCCGGTGCGGTACAAAACACGGTTGAGCAGGGTCGCGACGCGCTCGGGCGACGGGTCGACCTCGACCGCCAGCTTGAGGGCGGCGTTCGCGATCGCCATCAGCAGGCCCGCCGCCATCCCGTGCCCGCTGGCGTCCCCGATCACGAGCGCGATCCGCCCGTCCGCGAGCGGGAGGAAGTCGTAGTAGTCGCCGCCGATCTCGTTGGCGGTGCGGTACGAGTGGGCCACGGCGTAGCCCGGGATTTCGGGCGCGGTGGCCGGCAGCAGGTCGCGCTGGAGCTGGCGCGCCACCTCGAGCTCGTCGCGGACCAGCACCCGGTCCACAAGCTCCAGGGCGAGAAGGAAGACGAGGAGCACGACGCTGAGGAGGAGCCAGGCCGACGAGAAGTCCACGTTGACCCGCGTGGTTTCGATCACGGCGTTGATCTTGAAGAGGCCGAAAACGGCGGCCAGGATCGCGACCGCGAAGAGCACGCGGCGCGCCGGCGTGAGCTTGTACGACAACCCGAGGAACAAGACCTTGGCTCGGAAGAACCCGCGCCGCAGCCACCCCCGGGGTTCGGCCGAGAGGTCCTGCTCGCGCGTGATCACCTGGTAGGCCTGCCGCGCGTCGCGCCCGACGGTGCGGCGCATCTCCGCGGTGGTGAGCCCGGCGGTGAACTCCTTGACGAACCTCTTGAGCCGTCCCGTGGTGGCCCTCCATACCCGCCCGATGATACGGCGGCCGACCCCTCCGGGTTGCCCTTTCCAAAGCCGCGGGCCGGGGAACGGGCAAGAAAAGGCCCCGGTCGCGGGGACCGGGGCCGGGGAAACCTCGAAGAACGACTAGAAGCGGACGCCGAAGGAGACCGTGAAGGTACGTGGCGTCTGATAGCTGGTCGTGTTGGTAGGCTTGCCGAAGTTCGGTCCCTTCTGCCAGTTGCCGGCGCAGGCCGTGGTCTGGCCCTGCGGGCACTCGGTCGGTGTGTCCGTGAACGGGTTGAAGCGGGTCAGGTAGCTCTTGTCTCCCGCCGTATAGACCGTCTGGTTGACGGCCGTGACCGCGCGCTCGTTGAAGACGTTCGTCACGACCGGCTGGATGAAGAACTCGATGCTCGTGCCCAGCGCCGGGAGGACGAACGAGTAGTTCAGCGAGAGGTCCGTGCTGGTCTGGTTGTCGGTGTGGTACGTGTCGCGTCCCTGGAAGTAGTACGTCTGGGTCGTCGGCGGGGTGATGTAGCCCGGGTTCGCGACGTAAGGCACCTTCGCGGCCGTGGTGAGCGGCACGGTACCGACGGCGCCGTACGGCGTCCCGGAGAAGAAGCTCTCCATGACCGACAGCGACAAGCGGTTGTGCTTGGTGCTGAGGGCGTCCCAGAGCAGCCATACGCGGGCCTTGTGCCGCTGGTCGGCGCCGAGGTAACCCTTCGGGGCGTACCACGACAGCTTGCGGTACTCCGGGTACATGAGGATCCCGGAGGTCAGCGGGCCGCTGGTGGTGTTCTCGCCGTCCCAGTTGCCGTACAGCGTGGAGTACGTGTAGTTGCCGCCGAGGTCGAATCTCGGGTTGAGCCGGTAGCTCCAGGACACCTGCACGCCGTTGTACGTCCGCTCGAGCAGGTTGCTGGTGTTCTCGTACAAGCCGAGGTTGTAGGTCTTGCTGTTGCTCACGACCGTGCCGGTGGACATGTCGAGGCGCTCGACGTAGAAGTCCTTCGCCTGCCGGTTGACGTAGTCGATGCGGATCATGCTGCTGGACCCGAACCGCTTCGCGACGCCGATCGTCATCTCCTGCGTGTTCGGGGACTTGAGGGAGCCGGCGAAGGCCGTGGTCGCGCCGGGGATGTCGGGAGCGCCTCTGTACAGGGCAGGGTTGTCCGTGCCGCCCCAGGGGTCGACGCCGTTGTCCTTGAACCATTTCCAGAACTGTTGGATGGCGGTCGCGGTGTCGGTGCAGTTCACCCCGGCGGTGGTGCACTTGTCGTTGATCGGATCGCCGCCGTAGTTGTATTGCCAGGTTGCCGGGTTGCCGGCCGTCGAGGTCAGGTCGCCGATGGAGTTTGCGATCGCCATCACGTACTTGGCGAAGCCGGCGTTCACCTGCCACTCGCCGTCGGCCTTCGGGTCCCAGGTGACGGCAAGCCGGGGCGAGATGTTCGAGTCGTCGGCGACGAGCTTGCCCATGCCGTCCTTGCCGTTGTTCTTGTCGAACCGGAGGCCGATGTTGAACGAAAAGTGGTCGTTCAGGCGCCACTTGTCATTGATGAAGTAGGAGTCGGTCTTGAAGGCGTTGCCGTAGTTCTGCGTGAGGATGGGTTGCCAGTAGAAGTACGTCGAGGTGCCCGGCAGCAGCACCGGGTAGACCGTCCCGCCCGGGCCGATCACGGCGCCCTGCGCGTAGATGCGGGCGTCGCTGCCGGACTGGTGGTTCATCACGGTGCGCTGGTCGTCGAAGGAGTCGTACCCGGCAACCAGGTCGTGGGTGCCGAGACCCTTGGAAGACAGGAAGTACGACGCCTTGGCGAGGTAATCCTTGTTGTTGCGCTTCTCGGGCTCGCACACGCCGCAGAACGTCGGGGACCAGAACCTGGCGTTGCGGCTGCGGTCGATCATGAGCGTGCCCTTGATCGGGTCGGTGTAGCGCGAGCCGGACCCCACGAACGCGAACTCCTTCTTCGAGTACTGGCCCTCGACGAAGAAGTTGTCGGTGATGACGCCGGTGTAGTTGCCCGTGTACAGCTTGGACGGCAGGTCGCGGTCGTACAGCGAGGCCAGGTCCAGGATCGCGGCCGAGGTGTAGTAGTTGTTGTTCTGCAGCACGTCGTAGTCGAGATACGAGCCGACGATACGATGGTCCGAGGTGATCGAGTAGGTCAGCTTGCCCTCGTAGCGCTTGTCCGTGGTGGCGACCGGGTAGGGCAGGTTGGTGTAGCTGGTCTGCTGCGTGAGGTCGGTCTTGCGGTAGCGGTAGGCGCCGAAGAACCAAAGGTGGTCCTTGAGGATGAACCCCCCGATCGTGGCTGACCAGGTGTCGTTGATCTTGTCCGTCCGCGACACCGTCAGCGGCGTCGGGGCCGTCCACTTGTCGTTGTCCCAACCGAGGCGCAGCGAACCGTGGAACTCGTTGCCGCCGGACTTGGTCAGCATGTTGACCACGCCGCCCGCGAACCGGCCGTACTCCGCGGAGATCGAGGCCGTGCTCGTCGTGGTCTCCTGCACCGCGTCCTCGACGTAGAAGTTGGTCGGCGTGTTGCGGATGTTGTCCATGATCGCCACGCCGTTGACGAGGAAGAGGTTCTCGTAGGAGAGGGCGCCGGAGATCGCGATGTTGCCGGTGACCGCGCTGACGTTGGTACCGGCGGCGAGCGCGGCATAGTTGGCGATGGTTCCCGAGTTGGAGGCGACAGGCAGCCGGTTGAGCAGGCTGTTCGTCATGGTCGAGGCCACCTGCGTACCGGTCGAGATCGTCTCGTAGTTGCCGGTGACCGTCACCTGCTCGGCGATCTTGGTCGCCGGCATCGTGGCGTTCACGGTCGCGCGCTGGGCCGCGGAGACCCTGACGCCGGTGTCAATGGTCTCGAACCCCTGCAGGTCGAACCTGACCTTGTAGTCGCCAGGGGGGAGGAAGGCGAAGATGTAGTCGCCGTTGACCGACGTCACGGTCGTCCTTTCCCCCTGCAGGTTGGGCGACGTGACGGTGACGGTGACGCCGGGGAGCGGCGCCTTGCCATCGTCCACGTGGCCGGTGAGGGTGCCGGTGGGCAACTGCGCCAGCGCCGGCGACGCCAGAACGAGAACTGCAACGGCACAAACGACAAGACGGACAAACCTCATACGATGCTCTCCTTTCCTTCATCCAAGAACGAGTGTTCGAATGGTTCACCGCTGGTTCACGCAGAGACGACCGAGAACTCTACTGGCGAATCGAAAGCGGCCGACGTCCCCAATCCCTCCTTTCCGCCATTTTCTCAACCTTGCAGCCGTTACGCTGTCCGACCCACTGCAAACCATTTGCCAACCTGCGTCTCGTTTGGGATCACGTAAATGAGAACGCTTGTCCGACCTAGTGGATTTCTGTCCACCCTGGCGAATTATTGCCATTGCAGTGGGTTGCGACTTGTTCTCCGTTTGAATCTCACCCGTTTGTCCAGAAAGTTGTTCGGGGCGAGACTCGTTGGGACTGGCCAGGTGCCGCGGGCTGACCTAGATTGGGTGTGGCCGAGATGCGGGTGATCGGATGGGCGTCGCGGTGTGTCGAAGGCCGCTGAGCGGCGGGCGCTGGGCGCGGGCGGCGTTCGCCCTGGCCGCCGGTGTCGCGGGCGCGTGCGGGGGCGGGCAGCCCGCCCCTGTCGCCGTGACGCTCGACCGTGTCCCGAGCACGCTCGACCCCCACCACCACAACGAGCTCGTGGGCTGGTCGCTGCTGTGCAACTTCTACGACGCGCTCGTCCGCTTCTCGCCGGAGATGAAGCTCGAGCCGGCGCTCGCCGAGTCGTGGTCCGTCCTCGACGGCAACCGCGTTCGCTTCGCCCTCCGGCGTGGCGTTCGCTTCGCGGACGGGGTGCCGTTCGGAAGCGCCGACGTCGTCGCGAGCTACGTGCGGGCGCTTCGGGATCCGCAGTCCGGGATCAGGCACCAACTCGTCGGCATCCGCCGCGTGGTTGCGGACGGCGACGGCGCGGTCGTCTTCGAGACGACGGCGCCGGCGCCGACGCTGGTCAACCGGCTCGCGTTCCTCTTCATCGTGCCGCACGCGGAGGCGGCCCGGCCGGAAATCACGCGGCCGCTCGGCACCGGACCGTACCGTTTCGTGGAACGGCGCCGAGACGGCGGGATCGTGGCCGAGGGCTGGGCGGGCTGGCACGCCATGCCGGACGTACGCAATGTGGTGTTTTCTTTCGTGGAGAACGAGGAGGAGCGCGGCAGGCAGTTCCTGGCCGGTGGCGTGGACGTCTCGGCCCGCGTGGCCGACGACGAACTGGGAGAGATCGACCGCCGGCAGGGCCTTCGCGCGGAGCCGCAGCCGAGCCTTGTCGTGCAGCTCCTCGTGGTCGCGCCGCAGGCGGCGAACGGCGAGACGAGGCGGGCGCTCGCGGACCGGAGGGTGAGGCGGGCGATGCTGCTGGCGATCGACCGCGCCGGCCTCGTCGGCCGGGTGTTCCGTGGCAACGGCGCGGTCGCGTCCCAGTTCGTCCACCCCGTGGTGTTCGGCTACGACCCCGACGTCTCCGCGTTGCCGTACGACGTCCCCCAGGCCAGGCGTCTGCTTGCCGACGCGGGGTTCGCGGGCGGCTTTTCCGTGGATCTGGCCCACGGCTCGATCCCGCCGGCGTACGTCGCGGAGGTCGTGGACGACCTCGGCCGCCTCGGGATCAGGGTCCGCCCGACCCGGTACTCGTTGAGCGAGCTTCTGCGGCGGGCGCAGGCCGGCGAGCTGCCGCTGCTGACGTACGGGCGGGCGTGCACGACGGGCGACGCCTCGGAGTTCCTCGACAGCTCCGTGCACAGCGGCGAGGCCGAGCGGGGTCTCGGCATCGAGAACTTCAGCGGCGCCTCCGATCCCGCAACCGATGCGCTCCTGGACGCCGCCGACTGCGAGCTCGACCCCAACCGCAGGCTCGCCTTGCTGCAGCAAGCCCAGCGGCGGGTCCTCGAGTCGCTTCCGATCCTCCCCCTGACCGTGCGTTCGGAATTCGTCGGGATGTCGGCCCGGGTGGACGTCCCGGTCAGGTACGACGGCTGGCTCTGGGCGGCGGGGTTTCGCTGGCGGCGTTGAGGCGGCCGCCCGACCCGGCGCGGGCGCCGTTCGGTTACGATGGCGGCGACGGGAGCCCGAGCGATGACCTTTGCGCGCGCCTGCGGCGTGCTCCTTCACCCGACGTGCCTCCCCGGCCCGTTCGGGATCGGCGACCTCGGGCCGGCCGCGCACGGCTACCTCGAGTGGCTCGCCCGTGCCGGCGCGCGCTGGTGGCAGGTGCTGCCGCTCAACCCCGCCGGGCTTGGCGCGTCACCGTACGCCGCTTCTTCGACGTTCGCCGGCAACACGGCCCTGGTGAGTCCCGAACTCCTGCGCGCCGAGGGGCTCCTGGGGGCCGGCGACCTCGCCGGCGTGCCGGAGTTTTCGCCGTTCGCCGTCGAGTTCGACCGGGTGGTGCCGTACAAGCAGACCCTGCTCGAGCGCGCGTTCGAGCGCTTCGCCGCCCGCCCGCCGGCCGGCCTCGAGGAGCGCTTCGAAACCTTCCGCGGCGCGAACGGAACCTGGCTGCGCGATTGGGCGCTGTTCGCGGCGATCAAGCGCTCCGCCGACGGGTTGCCGTGGTGGGAGTGGCCGGAGGAGCTGGCGCTGCGGCGTCCGGGGACGCTCGCGAGCTGGCTCGGGTCGCACGGGACGGCGGTGCGGTTCGAGGAGTTCTGCCAGTTCCTCTTCTTCTCGCAGTGGCAGGCCCTGCGCGAACGCGCGCAGGCGCTCGGCGTCCGCATCCTGGGCGACCTGCCGATCTACGTCGCCGGCGACAGCGCCGAGGTGTGGGCCAACCGCGAACTCTTTCGCCTCGACGTGCGCGGCCGGCCCCTGGCGGTCGCGGGTGTCCCGCCGGACTACTTCAGCGCAACCGGCCAGCTCTGGGGGAACCCGGTCTACGACTGGGAGGCGAACGAAGCGTCCGGCTGGGCGTGGTGGGTCGAGCGGGTGCGCGCCGTGTACGGCCTGGTAGACGCGGTGCGCCTCGATCACTTCCGGGGGTTCGTGGCGCACTGGGAGGTGCCGTTCGGGGAGAAGACGGCGGTCAACGGGCGCTGGGTCCCGGGGCCGGGAGGCCGGCTCTTCGCCGCGCTGCGGGGGGCGCTCGGCGAGTTGCCGCTGGTCGCGGAGGACCTCGGCATGATCACCGAGGAGGTCACCGCGCTGCGCGACGCCGAGGGGTTGCCGGGGATGGCGGTGCTCCAGTTCGCGTTCGCCCCGACACCTCGAAGTCAGTTCCTGCCGTACCTGCAGCGCAACAACCAGGTCGTGTTCACCGGCACCCACGACAACAACACGACGGTGGGCTGGTTCCTCGCCGACGCCTCGCCGGCCGAGAAGGAGTTCGTGCGGCGCTACCTGGGGACCGATGGCCGCGAGATCCACTGGGACATGATCCGTCTCGCGCTGGCCTCGGTTTCCGACTTGGCGATCGCCCCGCACCAGGACATCGCCGGCCTCGGGGCCGATTGCCGCATGAACACGCCCTCGACGCCGGATGGGAACTGGCGGTTCCGGCTCACCGACTGGATGCTGGGGAGCGCCCTTGCGGACCGGTTTGCCGACCTGGCCTCCACCTACGGCCGGACGCCGTAGCCCGCCGAACAAGAAGGGAGGCCGGGTGGCGAAACGGCCACCCGGCCCCCGTGGACCGAGTTCTCAACGCCCGGCGGCGATCACAGCTCGCGCCGCGGTCGGTAGGAGACGGTGATCTTGCCCGTGGCGGTGGCAAGGGTCGAGCCGATGCTCGCCCTGAGCTGCCACGAGAAGGTCCCGGATGAGCGGTACGTGTGGGTCGGCTGCGCCTTGGTCGAGCCGTCCGACCCGTCGCCGAACGTCCAGCGGTAGCTGATCGAACCCTGGCAGCCGCTGGCCTTGACGGTGAGCGGGAACGACACCGACTGCCCCACGTACGCCGAGGTCGGAGCGGTCCCGGTGATGGCCAGAGAGCACGCTGCCGCGCCGGCCACGGTGATCGTGCCGGTCACGCTGTTGCTGCTCCCGCCCACCGACGCCGTCAAGCGCCAGGTGTAGGTGTTGGCGGCGGCGTAGGCGTGCGTCGGGTTCTGCTGCGAGGAGCTGGCGCCGTCGCCGAACGTCCACGCGAAGGCAGGCGAGCCGGTGCACCCTTGCGTTGTCGCGGACCCCTGGAACTGGATCGACGAGCCCGCGGTGGCCGAGGCCGGGACGACCCCGTTCGCCGTGACCGTGCACGATGGCGCCGTGGTGACCGTCACGGTCCCGCTCGTGGAGTTGGTGCTCGATCCCGACGTGACCGAGAGGGTCCAGGTGTAGGTGTTGGCTGCGGCGTACGCGTGCGTCGGGTTCTGCTGCGTGGAGGTGGAGCCGTCGCCGAACGTCCAAGCATAGGAGACCGGGTTGGTGCAGCCCTGCGCGGTCGCCGAGCCCTGGAACGCGAGGGACTGCCCGACGGTGCCGGTGGAGGGGACCGTCGCCTGGGCGGTCACGGTGCAGGTCGCGCCGCCACCGACCGTCACGGTCACGGTGCCGAGGTTGGAGTCGGTGGAGCCGTTCCACGCGGCGAAGGTGAAGGTGTCGGTGCCGCTGAACGAGGCATCGGGGTAGTAGGTGGCCTTGGTGCCGGTCAAGCCGGTCGTCCCGTTCGCCGGTTGCGAGACGACGCGCAACGTCAGCGGGTTGCCGTGCGGGTCGGTGGCGGACAGCGGGATCGTCACCGGCGTGCCGCCCGCGGTCGTCGCCGACGCGTTCCCGACGGTCGCCGCAGGGTTCGCGGTCGTGGATTCGCTGCCCGGGCCGTTGTGGCAGGTGTAGCAGCCGACCTGGAACCCCTTCCAGAAGAGCTTGCTGCCGAACGCGGAGATCGTGCGGTCGCCCTGAGCGCGCGAGAGAACGGTGCCGCGATAGTCGGTGCCGTGGCACGCCTGGCACTGGGCGGCGCGCCCGTCGTCGGCGGCGTCGCCGTGGCTGCTGACCCAACTCTGGCCGACCGGGTGCATCCCATGGGGACCGCCGCCGATCGTCAGCGACTGCGAGCCGTGGCAGGTGGCGCAGTCCACGAGCATGCCCTTGTGGCCCTGGAGCTCGATGCTCTGGATGTTGTCGTTGGCGTGGGAGCTGGGGAACTCGGCGTGCGTGGAGCCGTGGCACGCCTCGCAGGCCAGGCCGCCGTGGCCCTTGGAGAAGCGGAACAGGGAGAACCCCGCGGACGGCGTGTTCGGGTTGGTGGCGAAGGTCGTGTCCACCGGGACCCGGCGCTGGCCGGAGGCGTCGAAGACCGAGGTGTAGCGGATCTGGCCGTTGTTCGCGACGGCCGTGCCGGTGTGGCAGTTCTGACAGGAAGGCTCGTCGAGCCAGCCCTGGCGGCCCGCGGTCCCGACCGCGTGCATCGGGCCGTGGCAGTTCTGGCACTGCATCTCCATCGAGCCGTCCGCCGCCACGGCGCTCCCCATCGCGCCGCGCAGGCACTTGGTGGTGGAGCCGGGGTGGCAGCGGTAGCAGGCCGAGCGGTTCGAGCTGCTGTCCAGGCTCATGCTCGTGACCGGGTCCATGACGGTGGCGTGGTAACCGTGGACCGCCTGGGTGAGCGGCGGGATCCCCGCCTGGCCGGTGCCGGCGAGGGCGTTGGAGCCGTGGCAGGCGGCGCACAGGATCGGCTTGCCGGCGGTCGTCACGGTGTCGTAGAGCCCGGCGCTGGAGTACCCCGCCTGCGACAGCGCGGTCGCGTAGCTCGCGCTCCCCGCCTGCCTGTCGTCGTGGAGGCGCAGGACGTTGAGCCTGTAGTCGCGGTCGGGGTTGGGGTCGTTGACCCAGCCCGCGTTCGGCCGTGCCGCCGCGCCGCTGTTGGAGGCGTGGCAGGCCTTGCAGTCCATCTCGTCCGAGATCGGCAACACGATGTCGGTGGTGGCGAGCACGTTGCCGCCGGAGTCCTTGGCGACGAGGTGCATCATCGGGTAGGTGTTCTTCCGTCCGGCGTCGTCGTACGGCGTGATCGGGATCCCCTCGGCGATGAACCAGTTGTTGGCCGGGTCGAACGTCATCGGCTGCGGCTTGTTCATCATGCCGGGCATCGCGATGCCGGTGAGCCCGACGTCGGGCGGCAGCGGCTTGGCGAGGCCGAACAGCGACGCCGCAAACGTCCAGAAGTTGTCCTTCCCGACCGAGGTCGTGTTGATCGAGCCCGACGGGTCGGCGATCGCCTGGTAGGTGACGGTGACGCCGGCGGCGCTCGTCACCAGGTTACCGGACGCGTCCACTACCTGGGCGTGGATCGTGTTGTAGGGTGGGAGGATGGCGAAGACGGAAAAGTCGGAGTCCATGCAGTGCATGCCGAGGTTGTTCCAGCCGGTGACCGTCCATCCGGTCGTGGCGGCCCGGGCCGACTGCGCTGCGGCCATGCCCAAAGCTAAGACCAATGCTGCGGTGAATACGGAATGCCTTCTCATCGCGCCTCCTTTGCCGGTTCACTTCGTCGTACAATCTGACCATATTGCCAGTTTGTAATACAGTGTGTGACCTTCGTCACCAGACGCGCACCTCAGGCCCAGGGACACGGTCCCGAACGTCAGAGGGGAGTGCGCCAGCCCACAATTCGGTCCGGGCGGCGCTCTCGTCTACGACCTGGAAGGTTGGCCTCATACCGATTTGGCATCTGTCGTAGAGGAACCACTCTCACTTCGAGCCCCGTCGCCGGCGGAACCCGGACGTCGTTCCCGCGCACGCGGGAACCCAGTCACGGATTCACGAGGGCCATGGCCTGGATCCCCGCGTTCGCGGGGACGACAGCACCGGGCCGTACCTGCGCTCGCGATGACACCGATTCCTCTACGAAGGACGGTGAGTTGGCCTCAGTCGGTCGCCCGGGCCCGGGCGCGCTGGCGGAAGAACTCGATCACGGCGGGTAGCACCGACACGATGATGATGGCGAAGATCACGAAGGTGAAGTTGCGCTTGACGACGGGGATGTTGCCGAACCAGAACCCGGCCATGGTGAAGCCGAGCACCCACGCCGCGCCGCCGATGACGTTGAAGGAGAGGAAGTGGCCGTACGTCATCTTGCCGATCCCGGCCACGAACGGCGCGAACGTCCGCACGATCGGGACGAAGCGGGCGATGACGATCGTCTTGCCGCCGTAGCGCTCGTAGAACTGGTGCGTGCGCTCGAGGTGCTTGCGGTTGAGGAAGCGCACGTTCTCGCGGTGGAACACCTTCGGGCCCACCACGGCGCCGATCCAGTAGTTGGCAGTGTCGCCGAGGACCGCGGCGGCGCCCAGCACCGCGAGCGCGACCGGGAGGCTGAGGGAGCCGCGCGCCGCGAACGCCCCGACCGCGAACAGCAGCGAGTCGCCGGGCAGGAATGGCGTCACGACGAGGCCGGTCTCGCAGAAGACGATCACGAAGAGCAGCACGTACGTGATGAGCCCGTAGTTCTGGATGATCAGGTCGAGGTGCGCGTCGATGTGGAGGACGAAGTCGATCAGCTGGCTCACGAGCCCCATGCGGTCTCCCTGGTGGCGACCGGGCGGCCGATGGGCCCGCGACCGATCTCCGGTCTCGCCGGAACCGGCAAGTTAAGCGGAAGCCGGCGCGAAATCAAGGCGGGCGCGTGGCTCGGGCGCCCTCGCCCATGGTGTGGGTGGGGGCTGTGGCGCGGGCGCCGAGCCAGTAACGCGGCCGCCGAGCCCGTGGCGCGGGCGCCCTCGCCCGCGCACCTCTGCTCTTCTAGTCCTTTATCCCTTCCTTCTTCGTCCCGCCGATCGCGGCGATGTCGCGGAGCCGCGCGACAGCCCCCTCGCGCTCGGCGAGGGTGCCGGCCTTGCCCTGGAAGACGCGGCCGGCGCCGCCCCCGCGCCCGGCGAGGAGCGCCGCGACCTCGCGCCCGGCCGCCTGGACGTCGAGGCCGATCTCCTCCCCGGCCGCGACGGCGAAGAACGAACGGGCGCCGTCGCTTGCCGTGAGCAGCGCAACCTTCGTCGGCGCGCTCTCGACGAGGCTGCGGCCGAGCGCCTGCAGGAACGCCGCGTCCTTGCCCTCGAAGTGCGCGTTCACGACGCGGTCGGGGCTCGCGGCGAGCGCCACCGCAAGGGCGCCGGCAAGCTCCTCCTCGAGGCCGCGGGCGCGCTTCTCGGCCGCCTGCAGCTGCTCGAGCTTGGCTTCGGCGACCGCGACGATCTCCTCGTCGGGGGCGCCGAACAACGTGCGCAGGCGGGCGTTGCGCGCCTCGTGCGCCCCCAGGCGCTCGCGCACCCGGCCGCCGGCCACGAAGGTGAGCCGCGTGCCGCCGCGCATCGGCTCGGCGCCGAGGAGCTTGATGACTTCGATCTCGGCGGTCGAGCGCACGTGCGTGCCCCCGCAGGTGTTGAGGTCGGCGCCCGCGATCTCGACGAGCCGCACGTCGCCTGCGTGGCCGGCGGGCAGCCCGCGGGTGCGGACGGCGAGGGCGGCGAACTCGGCCTGGGTGACGCGGCGTGTGGAGACGGCGAGGGCGGCGCGGATCTTCTCCGCGACAGCCGCCTCGAGCGCCTCCAGATCCGCCGCCGCCAGCGCCGCGACCCCGAGTTCGACGTCGCAGATCCGCTCGCCGAGGTGGAACGCCGTCGTCGGCCAGCCGAACCGGTCGGCGGCGACCGCGGTCAGGAGGTGCTGGCCGGTGTGCTGCTGCATGTGGTCGAAGCGCCGCGCCCAGTCCAGGCGGACCGTGACCGGCCCCGGCTCGACCGGCCGGGCGAGGAAGTGGCGGACCGTCCCCTCGCGTCTCTGGACGTCCGTGACCTCGACCTCGCCGAGCCGGCCGCGGTCCGCCGGCTGGCCCCCGCCCTCCGGGTAGAGGACCGTGTCCGCGAGCACCGCGAACGGAACGCCGCCCTCCGTACCGATCTCGAGCACCTCGGTCACCAGCTCCTTCAGGTACGCATCACGCTCGTACGCCGGCATGTCCATGCGCTCATCGTACCCGCCCTGTCAGTTTCCTGCGCCCGCGGGCCCGGCGTTCGAAATGTAGGGGCGGCCCTTGCGGCCGCCCGTGACCGGGCGGGGGCAAGCCCCGCCCCTACACCCGATGACGCCACGCGATCGTTCCCGCTCTTGCCTCGGACCATGGACCAGCGGCCATTCCGCGAACGCCGGGTAGGCGCGTCGCCGAGCGTGGGCCAGCTGCAAGGCGCCCGAGGCGGCCGCAGCGGAGCGCAGCCGGAGGCTACGTGAGCATGCGAGCCGCCGAAGGGCAACGCCGGGCGAGACGCGGCTCCGCCGCGGCTCGTTGGGGGGCGCGGGGGGTCTAGAGCGGCCGGGCGGGGGTGGAGCGGCCGCGGGATCCCCCGGCAGGATTGCGGTCCGCTATCGGCGACGCCCTTAGCGGGGCGCGGTGTCCCCGCTCACATCTCCGTCGGGACGGGGATGCCGAGGAGGTCTTCCAGGATCTCCCTGACCGTCTCCCCGAACAGGCGGAACACCCCGCGCCGCAGGGCGCGGATCGCTTCGTCCTCGGCGTGCAGCACGGAGTGCTCGTGGTAGAGCTTGTGGAACAGCTGCGCCAGGTCGCGCGTGTGCGCGGCCAGGAGGGAGAACTCGAGCGAGGCGAGGGCCTTGCCGACCACCTCCCGGGTGCGCGCGCAGGCGAACGCCAGCTCCCAGAGGTCGTCGGGCACGGCCGCCGCGGCGGCCGCCCCGGCATCCGCCTCCGGCGAGCCGGCGAGGCCCTGCGCCGCCAGCTTCTCGAAGACCTTGGCGGCGCGCACGGCCGAGTACTGCAGGTACGGCCCGGTGTCGCCCTCGAACGCGAGCGCCTCGTCGAAGTCGAACGCGAGCACCCGGTTGCGTCCCTGGCGCGCCATCTGGTAGCGGAGCGCCCCGACCGCGATGGCGCGCGCCCGCGCGGCGACCAGTTCGGGCGCGAGGGCGGGGCCCTCGCCCTGCCGGTCGGCGATGGCTCGTTCGGCCTCGCGGATGAGCGTGACGAGCAGCGCGTCGGCCGCGACGCCGATCCCGCGCCGGCCGGACATCTCGAGGAACGGCTTGGCCATGTCCTCGGCCGTGAGGCCGAAGTCGAGGCCGTGCGTCTCCTCGAGGCGGCGCACCGCCTTCGGCGTCAGCGCCACCATTTCGTACGCGAAGTGGATCGAGTTCTCCGCCGCCTCCGCATGGCCGAGGACGCGGATCGCCTCCTTGACGACCTTCTGCGGGTACGACTGCCGCACGTCGATCACGTTGTAGACGCGGCCGCCGGCGCCGAACGCCACCCCGGCCGGCCGCTCGCCGGGGTCCGAGGCGGTGCGGTAGAGCGTCCGCGCGCCGTCGCCGTAGCGCACGGGACCGGCGGCGCCGTCCTGCGCGAAACGCGCGAAGGCCCGGTAGCCGAAGTCGTGCAGCGCGCCGCCGGCGTCGCGCAGGAGGCCGAGCTTCCAGAGCTGGTAGGCGATGTCCTTCCCGGTGTAGGTCACGGTGCCGTTGGAACGCAGCAGTATCTTGTCGGCGTCGGCCATCCCGGCGAACTCCGGCGAGTCCGCGAGCGACATCACCCAGCAGCCGGCGTTCTTCCCCTCGCTCTCGAGACGGATCGCGCCCGCGGCCTGCAGCAGCTCGAACGCCCGCTGCCAGAAGCCGCGGTGGAGGATGTCCGACTCGTGCGGGAGGACGTCGTAGGCGATCCCGAGCCGGCCCATGGTGACGAGGTGACAGCGCACGTTGGCCTCGGCGACGGCGGCCGCGAGGCGGGCGACGGAGGCAGGGTCCGTGGTCCGTGGTCCGTGGTCCGAACCCTTCAGACTCTCCACGGCGTCGGCGAGTGAAAGGTCGGGCGGGAAGCCGGCCTCGACGGCGTGCAGCACCTGGGCGCGCCACGAGGTCGCAGCCTCGTCCTCTTCGTACCATCGGGTGACGCGCGGGTAGAGGTCCCAGCACAGATCGTCGAGGTCGGCCTCGCCGAGGGCGCCGCTCACCAGCGTGCCGGCGGCCGCGCGCGCCGCGAACGCCGCGAGCAAGCCGGCGCGCGACGGCGCCGGCGCGAGGCCGGGCCACGCGGCGGCGACGGCCGCGAGCAGCCGCTCCTCGGGCAGGAAGAGGAAACCGACCACGACGTCGGCGACCTGGACGCCGGTGTCGTCGATGTAGTCCTGGACTTCGACCGGGTGGCCGAGGTAGCGCAGGCAGCGCACCAGCGTGTCGCCGAGCACGGCGTTGCGCAGGTGGCCGATGTGCGCCGCTTTGTTCGGGTTGATGTTGGTATGTTCGACGATCACCTTGTCTCGGCGGTGCTCCTCCGCGCCCGGAGTCGCCGCCCCGTACCAATCGCGCAGCAGGCGGGCGAGCGCCGCGCCGCGGCGCAGGCGGAAGTTGAGGAACCCCGGCCCCTCGACGGCGCACCCGGGCTCGAGCATGGCGAGCGGGTGGTCGGCGGCGAGCCCGGCGCGCGCCGCTTCGATGCGCCCGGCGACCTCGTCCGCGATCGCGCGCGGGGCGCGCCGCAACGCCTTCGCGAGGGGAAGAGCGCCCGACCACGCCAGGTCGCCGAGCTGCCGCCTCGGCGGGACGTCGAGCGCGACCTGCGGCGCCTCCACCCCCATCGCCGCGAGCGCGTTCCCGATCGCTGCGGCCAGCTCCGTGCGGATCGTCTCGAGCATCCGTTCCCTCCGTGGCGCGCGATTGTAGCGCGCGGCCCGCCAGTTGCCCCGGGCGCACACGTGGCGAACCCCGGTTCGCCACGGTGTGATGCCGATCACACCGGTGCGGCGGCGCCGGGAGGATGCTTGATCGGTGAGTCTCTCGCCAGCTGCAGGGTATCCGGCGGACGGCCGCGATCTGCTCGTGGTCGGCTGCGACGCGGCGACCCGCGACCGCGTCCGCGCGGGAGTCGCCGCGGCCGGGCACCGAGTGACGGTCGCCGGCGACGCGCCGGAGGGGTTCCGCATGGCGGCGGGAGAGCGCTTCGACGCGCTGCTCGTGTCGCACCCCCTCGACGGCGCCACGACCGGCCGCTTCCTGCAGGCGGTGCGCGACCCCGAGTCGCCGTGCCGGAACTCCGGGCTGGTGCTGGTGGCGGAGGAGCGCCTGCGGCGCGACGCCGAGGGCTACCTCGGGCGCGGCGCCAATCGGGTGCTGGCGGCCGAGCGGGTGGAGCAGGCGCTCGCGGAGGTGCTGCGGCCGCTGCTGCGGGTGTCGCCGCGGGCGGCGCTGCGTCTCCCGGTCCGACTGCAGGTGCTGGGCAGCGGCTTGCAGCGGCGCGTCGTGTGCGAGAGCGTGAACCTCTCGGCGCATGGCGCGCTGCTGCGCTCGCCCCACAGCCTGACGGCGGGGACCGAGCTGCGGTTCGAGCTGTTCCTCCCCGACGCCCCTCTGCCGGTGTGCGGGGAGGCCGTCGTGGTGCGCCGGACCGCACAGGGGAGCGAGCCGTACCCCGGCATCGGCGTCCAGTTCACCGGCTTCGCCTGGGGCGGCGAGGACGCGCTCGCGGCGCGGGTCGCCGCATTCCGCGCCGGCCGCCTGCGACCGGTGGAGTGAACGCGCCGCACCGGCGGCCCGTTCAGCCCTTCTTCTCCTGCGGCCTCCGCTCCAGCAAGGTCTCCAGCGGCGGGTGCGCCGTGTGGTACGAAGTCGCCTGCTGGTACGCGTGCGCCACCGCGAGCAGCTCGGCCTCGCCGAAGAGCCGGCCCGTGAACGTGACGCTCGTGGGCGTTCCGTCCGAGGCGCGGAAGCCGTTGGGGAGCACGACGGCCGGGTGGCCCGTCAGGTTGGTGAGCAACAGGTTGCCGCCGCCGAAGCTCGGGCAGACGTACACGTCGAACTCGGCCATGGCCCGGTCCATCGCCTGCATCAGCAGCGCACGGATCCGGTTGGCGCGGATGTACTCGACCGCAGGGATCAGCTGCGCGCGGCGGAAGAGGTTCGGCCAGGCGTTGGCGGCCTGCCGCGTCATCAGGGCGTCGCGGCCGCTCCTGGTTAGCTCGTCGAACGCCGCGGCGGCTTCCGCCTGGAGGATGAAGCGCAGCGAGTCGAGCGGCAGCTCGGACGGGAGCTTGACCGGCGCCAGCTTGAAGCCGAGCTCGCGCAGCGTCGCGAGGGTGCGGCGGTCGAACGCCTGCCACTCGCGCATCCGGGCCCGCGCCTCTTCCTTTTCGACGTTCTTGGCGCGGTCCTCTTCGAACGCGGCCTCGACGTAGCCGACGCGCAGGGTGCGGGGGTCGAGCTCCAGCGGCCAGCGGAACGGTCGGCCCACGGCGGTCGGGTCGATCCCGTCCGCGCCGTGGATCGCCGCGAACACCAGCGCGCAGTCCTCGACCGAGCGGGCGATCGGCCCGAGCTTGTCCATCGTCCACGACAGCGCCATCGCGCCGTGCCGGGAGACCCGGCCGAACGTCGGCCGCAGCCCGGTGGCGCCGCACCTCGTGCAGGGGGAAACGATGCTGCCCAGCGTTTCGGAGCCGACCGCGAAGCCGACAAGGCCGGCCGCCGTCGCGGACGCCGGTCCCGCCGACGACCCGGACGAGCCTTCCGCCGGGTTCCACGGGTTCCTGGTCTGCCCCCCGAACCAGACGTCGCCCATCGCCAGCTCGCCGAGCGCGAGCTTGGCGACGAGCACCGCGCCGGCCTCGGCGAGCCGTCGCGCAACGGTGGCGGTCTCGGGGCGCACCTGGTCCTTGTACGGCTTCGCCCCCCACGTGGTCGGGTAGCCGGCCACCGCGATCAGGTCCTTGGCCCCCCACGGTACGCCGTGCAGCGGGCCGCGCCAGTGGCCGCCGGCAATTTCACGGTCGGCGCGCTCGGCCTGCTCGAGGGCGAGCGTCTCGGTGAGGGTGACGACGCACTCGAGCAGCGGGTCGAACCGGCGCAAACGGGCGAGGTAGAGCCCGGTCAGCTCGACCGACGAGACCTTGCGAGCGCGCAGCAGCGAGGCGAGCGTTGCCAGTGGGGCGAACGCCACGTCGTCGTCGGTAGCGGGGCGCGAGGCGTGGCGGTCCGGCTTGAACCCGACCGCGGCGTCGCGGCGCGCGGCGCGCTCGTCGTCCGCGGCCGTGGTGGCGAACCGCCACGCCGGCGGGACCGCGTTGTCGAGCGGCACGGCGCGGAGCTTCGCGAAGTCGGCGAGGAGGGCGTTGACCCCCTCGACCATCAGCGCGCGCTGGTCCTCGGGGAGGTCGAGGCCCGAGACCCACTCGGCCTCGCGGATCATCGCCGCGGTCACGGGACCGCCGGCGGCGAGGGCGGCGACGGCACGGCCGAAGACCGCCGAGCCGGCGCCGATCGCGGCGGCCCGGGCGATGATCCGGCGCCGGGTCCAGACGCCGTCTCGGTCCGGCCGATGGGCCGCACGCGGCTCCGAAGGTTGTGGCAGGTCGTGGCGTTCCATGGCATCCTCCCGGGGTGGGACCGCGGTCAGGTGACGGGGAGTTTAGCGCGCCGGCCCGCGGCCGGGAATGGAGCCGCCGGCCGCCGGCTTGCGACTTTCATGGACGGTCCGACCGGCCGGTCCGCGTGGCGAACATTCGCCGCCACGGAAAAGGAGCTTCGATGTTCATCTCGCGCTGTCTGCGGCCCCTGGCTCTCGCCGCTTCCGTTCTGTGCGCCGCGCGCGTGGTGGCGCAGCCTCCCGCCGAGGATGCCGCTCGCCGTCGGATCGCGATGGAGAAGCTGGCCGTCGTGGGCAGCGCCCTCTACGTCGGGGCGCATCCGGACGACGAGAACACGGCGATGCTCGCCTGGCTCGCCCAGGGGCGGAAGGTGCGCACGGCGTACCTCTCGCTCACGCGCGGCGACGGCGGGCAGAACCTGATCGGGACCGAGCAGGGGGACCTGCTGGGGGTCGTCCGCACCGAGGAGCTGCTGGCGGCGCGGCAGATCGACGGGGCCGAGCAGTTCTTCACCCGCGCGATCGACTTCGGCTTCTCCAAGACGCCGGAGGAGACCCTGCGCTTCTGGGGGCACGACGCGGTGCTCTCGGACGTCGTGTGGGTGATCCGCTCGTTCCGCCCCGACGTGATCATCACGCGGTTCCCTCCCAACGCGTCGGGCGGCCACGGCCATCACACCGCCTCGGCGATCCTCGCCTCCGAGGCGTTCACCGCCGCGGCCGACCCGGCCAGGTTCCCGGAGCAACTCAAGTACGTGACGCCGTGGCAGGCCAAGCGCCTGATGTGGAACGCCTGGCGGCGGCCTGGGGAGAGCGCCCCGGCGGGGGCGCCGGAGCTGACGGTGGACCTCGGGGCGTACGACCCGGTGCTCGGGGAGTCGTACACCGAGATCGCGGCCGCTTCGCGGAGCATGCACAAAAGCCAGGGTTTCGGCTCGACGCCGCGGCGCGGCCCGATGCCGAACTTCCTCCAGTTCGTGGCCGGCGACCCGCCGAAGAGCGACCTGTTCGACGGCATCGACCTGACCTGGAGCCGCATCCCCGGCGGCCGCGCGGTCGGCGGCATCCTGGCGCGGATGATCGCGGCGTACCGCGACACCGACCCCGCGGCCTCCGTCCCGGCGCTGCTGCAGGCGCTCGCCGCGCTCGACCGGCTCGCGCCCGACCCGTGGGTCCCCGTGAAGCGGAAGGAGCTGCTCGACGAGATCGCGTCGTGCAGCGGCCTGTGGCTGGAGGCGATGTCGGCCACGTCCACGGTCACGCCGGGCGGGTCGGCCGAGGTCACGGTGGTCGCCCTGGACCGCAGCCGGGTTCCGATCTCCCTGGTGAGCGTCCAGCTCTCGGGTGGCGGCGTCGTCGGACCGGTCCGGCCGCTCGAGCCGAACGTGCCGGAGACGAGGGTGATCGCGGCGAAGGTGCCGGCCGACGCGCCGTACACCCAGCCCTACTGGCTCGTGCGCCCGCACGGGATCGGCCTGTTCGACGTGCGCGACCAGACGTTGATCGGGCGGCCGAAGAACCCGCCGGCGATGACGGCCTCCTTCGTGCTCCATGTCGGGGACCAGGACCTCACCTACACGGTGCCGGTGCAGCACCGCTGGACCGACCCGGTCGAGGGCGAGCGCATCCGCGACCTCGCGGTCGTCCCGCCGGTGACGGTCAACTTCGCGGCGCCGGTGCTCGTGGTCCCGGACTCGAACCCCCAGGTGGTGCGCGCCGTCGCGCGCGCCAACGAGGCCGGCGTCAAAGCTGCCGTGCGGCTGACGGTGCCGCCCGGCTGGCGGGTGGAGCCCGAACGCGTGCCGCTCGAGTTCAAGGCGCGCGGCGAGGAGCGGACCGTACGCTTCACGCTGGCGCCGCCCGCGGGGGAGAGCACCGGCGAGCTGACGGCGTTTCTCGTCACCGACCACGAGGAACCCGCGCACTCCCTGGTCGAGATCTCGCACCCGCACATCCCGGTGCAGACGCTGCTGCCCCCCGCCCAGGTCAAGCTCGTGCGCGTCGACCTCGCGCCGCCGATCAGGCGGGTCGGCTACGTGATGGGACCCGGCGACGAGGTCCCCGAGATCCTTCACCAGATCGGCGTCCAGGTTTCGCTGCTCTCGGACGACGACCTCGAGGACGCGGACTTCCGCGGGTTCGACGCGATCGTGGTGGGGGTGCGCGCCTACAACACGAGGCCGGCCCTCGCCCAGGCGGAGGACAGGCTGCTCGCGTACGTCAACGACGGCGGGACGCTCGTCGTGCAGTACAACAACGACCGCGACCTCGTCACCGACCGGCTCGGGCCCTACCCGATCAAGCTATCCCGCGAGCGGGTGACCGACGAGACCGCGCCGGTGACGGTGCTGGCGCCGGACAGCCCGCTGCTGACCACGCCGAACGCGATCTCGGCCGCGGACTTCGACGGCTGGGTGCAGGAGCGCGGGCTGTACTTTCCCGAGAGTTGGGACCCGCGCTACCAGGCGCCGCTCGCGATGTCCGACCCGGGCGAGAAGCCGCTCGACGGCTCGCTGCTGTTCGTGCGCTACGGGAAGGGGAGCTACGTCTACACCGGCCTCGCGTTCTTCCGCCAGCTGCCGGCCGGCGTGCCGGGGGCGCTCCGCCTGTTTGCGAACCTCCTCGCCGGAGGCCGCCCGCATGAATGACCCCGCCGCGCCTCGCGGTCCCGCTGGTGCCGTCTCTCCGGAGCCCGGACCCCGGACCCCGGACCCCGTCTCCGCTGACCACGGACCCCGGACCCCGGACCACGCCTCTCCCGGCCACCGGCCACCGGCCACCGGCCCCGCCGCTCCCGAAGATCCTCCGCCGTTCGGACACACCTGGGCCGCCCTCTACGCGATCGTGGCGGGCACCCTCGCCGCGCTGATCGTGCTTTTCGCCCTGTTCACGAGGGCGTTCGAGTGAGCGCCTCCGGGATGACCCGTGGGGCGGGCGCCCCCGCCCGCCCATGTCGCCAGCGGCAATCGCGGACTCGTTCCCGCCGGCGGGGTGGCGCGTGAGCCAGCTCGACTGGGCGGTGCTGGCCGCGGCGCTCGCCGCGATGGTGGGGTACGGCGTGTGGAAGGGGGGGAGGAACCCCGACACCCAGGGGTACCTCCTCGCCGGCCGGGAGATGCGCTGGGGCACCGTGGCGCTCTCGATCATGGCGACGCAGGCGTCCGCGATCACGTTCCTGTCGACGCCGGGGCAGGCGTATGCCGACGGCATGCGTTTCGTGCAGTTCTACCTCGGGCTGCCGATCGCGATGATCGTGCTGTCGGCGACCGCCGTGCCGATCTACCACCGCCTCAAGGTCTACACCGCGTACGAGTACCTCGAGGGCCGCTTCGACCTGAAGACGCGGGCGCTCACGGCGTTCCTGTTCCTGATCCAGCGCGGCCTCGCCGCCGGCCTGACGATCTTCGCGCCGTCGCTGATCCTCTCGGTGATCCTGGGGTGGGACGTCCGCGTGACCGTGCTCGTCATCGGCGCGCTCGTGGTGGTCTACACGACCTCCGGCGGCGCGCGGGCCGTGAGCCGGACGCAGACGCTGCAGGCGGCGATCATCCTCGCGGGCATGGCCGCGGCGTTCGTGGTCCTCCTCGGTTCTCTGCCGGCCGGCGTCTCGTTCCTCGACGCCCTGCGCGTCGCCGGCAAGGCCGGGCGGCTGCGCGCGATCGACCCGTCGTTCTCGCTGACCGACCGCTACACGCTGTGGTCCGGTCTGATCGGCGGCGCGTTCCTCGCGCTGTCGTACTTCGGCACCGACCAGTCGCAGGTGCAGCGCTACCTCGCCGGCCGCTCGGTGGCCGCGAGCCGGCTCGGCCTGCTCTTCAACGGCATGGCCAAGGTCCCGATGCAGTTCGGGATCCTGTTCATCGGCGCGAGTCTGTTCGCCTTCTACCAGTTCGAGGCGCCGCCGGTCTTCTTCAATCCGGTGGAGGTGGCCAAGGTCCGTTCGTCGCCGGAGGCGCCGCGGTTTGCCGAGCTCGAGGCGCGGTACCGCGAGGCGAGGTCCGCCCAGGAGACGCGGGCCCGAGAGCTGGCCGCCGCGCTGCGTGGCAGCGAAAGGCCGCGGCAGCGGGACGCGACGGCCGCGTACCGGGCGGCGGGCGCGGCTTCCGACCAGGTGCGCGCCGAGGCGATCGCGGTGATGCGCAAGGCGGACCCCGGCGCCGACCCGAGCGACACCAACTACGTGTTCCTCTCCTTCGTCGTGCGCCACCTGCCGGCGGGCCTCATCGGCCTGGTGCTCGCGATGGTGTTCGCCGCCTCGATGTCGGCGTCCTCGGCGGAGTTGAGCGCGCTGGCCTCGACCACGGTCGTGGACGTCTACCGGCGCCTGCTGAAACCCGGGGTGGGGGAGGGGCACTACGTCCTGATGTCGCGCCTGGCGACGGTGGGGTGGGGCGCGTTCGCGGTGCTGTTCGCCGAGTACGCGAGCCGACTCGGCTCGCTGATCGAGGCCGTCAACATCCTCGGGTCGCTGTTCTACGGCACGATCCTCGGCGTCTTCCTGGCCGGGTTCTACGTCAAGCGCGTCTCCGGGGACGCGGTGTTCGCCGCCGCGATCGCCGCCGAGGCGCTCGTGCTCGCGTGCTTCGCGCTCACCCCGATCTCGTTCCTCTGGTACAACGTGGTCGGATGCCTTGCAGTCCTCGGCCTCGCACTCCTGTTCGAGTCCCTGCGGCCGGCGCCGCCGGCGTCGGACCACGATCCTGGCGGGGGGTCCCTCGGCCGCTCCACCGCCCGCCCGGCCGCTCTCGACCCCCCGCGCCCCCCGCGAGCCGCGGCGGAGCCGCGTCTCGCCCGGCGTCGCGCTTGCCCCGAGCGGATCCTCACGTAGCCTCCGGCTACGCTCCGGCGCGGGCCGCTCGCGCGCCTTGCGATAGGCCCAACGGCGGCGGCGCGGCTACACGCCCCAAGTTGGGAGGCTCTGCCTACCGGTGGGGTGTTCGTCGAGGGAGGGGCTCAAGGTTGCGCGGCCTGCGGCATGCGGCCGGCGCCGCCGGAGTCGGACCGCAACCCACGACCCACGAGCCACGGCTCTTTTGTGCGCGGAGCCGTCGTCTTCGGCGAGCAACGAACCCCGAGCCCCGAACCCCGGTCTCTCCGCCCTGCTACTTCTCCCACTCCTTGATCAGGTTGTCCACCATCGTCGTTTCGGCCTTGGGGTCGGCCGCCTTGCCGACGGCGATCGCCTTCTTGGCGAGGGCGACGGCCTCGGCCTTCTTACCGTCGAGGGCGAGGAAGCGCGCCTGGCCGGCGAGGTTGTACATCGTCTCCTTGACAGCGACGGACTTGGCGAGCCACGTCCGGGCCTCGGGAAGGTCGACGTTGTTGTCGAGGCAGAACGCCGCGGCGCGGTAGCTGGTGCGCCAGTCGTCGGGCTTCGCGTCGGCGATCGCCTTGCGCGCCTGGGTGAGCACCTTGTCCACCGTGTCCACATTGAACGTGAACGGCACGGCGAGTTTGTCCCAGACCATCGCCACGGTGGCCGACTCGGTGGAGACCGCCGGGAAGACGAAGGTGAGCAGCTCGTGGAACCCCATGGGATGGGGCCTCACCTTGATTCGCAGAACGTCGTCGGCCGGCTTGTACTCGTACGCGCCCCACTGCTTGGCCGTCTTGTTGAAGACCACCGTCCACTCGTCCTTGCCCGGGATCGTGAACAGGCCGTACGTGCCGGCCGGCAGCTTCGTGCCGTCGATGGTGACGTCGTCCCCGAACGTGATCGTGGTGGCCTCGTTGGCGCCGGTGCGCCAGACCTGGTCGTAGGGGACGAGCCCCCCCAGATCACGCGCCCCTTCACGCCGGGACGGCAATAGGTGATCGTGACGTCGGTGAGGCCGACGGTCTGCGAGACGGTGGCCTTGGGGCTCGGGCGCGGCACGTCGAGCTGCGCGAGGGCGGGCGCGGCCGCCAGCAGCGTCGTGGCGGCGAGCGGAACCGCGATGGCGAAGAGGCGAGAGTTGCGCATGGCTGTCCTCCAGTAGGCACAAGGTTAAGACGGAGTCGCAGGTACGTCAACCTGCCGCCGCGCCGGGTCGGGAGCCCGAAGGGGGCGCGGGGCCGAGGGCAGCGGCGCCACGGAAGATCGGCGTTTGCGGGCGAACGCCGCCACATGAGCAACGAGAGCGCCCGGCGGTCGCGCCCCACATCGACGAGCTTTCGGGGCGGGCGCCCGCGCCCGCCCGAGCGGAGCCCGCTGGCGTCAGGCTTCGGGCGCCGAGGAGTCGTCGTGGAGGTGGCGGCCGATGAACTCCTCGATCGCGCGGCGCTCGGCCTCGGAAGTCTCGACGAACTCGACGCCGAGCTGGCTCGTGCGGGTGCCGTCGGCGCTGCTGAGTTCGCGCAGGTGGGCGACGCGCCCGCGGCTGCGGAACGTGTGGCCGTTCATGTTCACCTCGACCTCGATCACGGTGCCGAGTGGCGGCGACGCCTCGGTCTCGACCAGGAGACCGAACGTGCTGATCGTCTTGACGACGAAGTGGTAGTCGGAGCTGACGCTGACCGGTTCCGCCACGTTGACCTTGAAGCGGCCGGAGATGCGCTTCTCCACGGCGACGACGGCCGTCGCCCCCAGCATTCGCGCCAGTGCGGCGGCCTGGTCGGTGAGCGCCTCCTGGAAGCAGATCCCGGCCTCGTAGACGGTCCTGGTGTCGCCGGTCTCGTTGCGGCGCAGGCCGCGCAGGTGACACCAGACCACCGATCCGGCCATGCGGAGGGCATGCTCGTTCCCGTGCCTCAAGGTCAGCGAGTAGGTGCGCCCGACCTTCATCTGGGCGTCGGTCTCGACGGCCATCCCGGTCAGGCTCATGTTCAGGATCTTGGCGTCGGCGGAGAGGTGCAGCGTGCCCTTGACGTCCCGCACCGGGTGCCGCGGGCTGCGACGCCGCTCTCTCCCAGGGTCTCCAGGGCTCACCATCGTGCAGAGATCATACCAAAACCTGGGGAGGGCCTGTCTTGCGACGCGACAGCCGTGCGCGCCCTCGCGACGGCGGCGATCAGTTGACCGGGCCGTCTCCCTGGCCGTCGCCGCGCCCGTCGTCGCGGCGGATCACTCGGAGCCCCCGCCGTCTGGCGAGGCGCGCGAGCCGACTCTCGATCCGGCGCGCGCGCCACGAAAGGTAGCGGCGCCGCAGGCGCTGGCGGGCGGACGAGCCGGGGAGCGTCAAAGCGGTGGCGGCGACCGCGGCGCAGACCCCGGCAAACCCGGCCAGATCCTTGCTGGAGAGGTACGCCACGAAGGCGAGCGCGACCTCCAGCCACAGGAACCAGCGGGCGGGCATCGGGAGCACGAAGAACAGCAGGATTGTCGCGTCGCCGTACAGCGTCGCGAACGCGGCGACGAGGATCGCGAGCAGCACCCGCTGGCCCTGCATGATCTGGAACGGAAACGGCGTTCCCGCGGCCCCGGCCGCCTCGAGCGCGATTTGGACCGCGACCGCGGCCACGGCGGCTGCGAGCGCGGCCGTCGCCACGAGCGTCCAGAAGCCGCGGCGGCCGAGGCGAGCCCGCACGTCCTGGCCGAACCAGAGGACGATCAGCAGCTCGAGCAGGATCCAGGGACTCGCCGGTCCGAAGCCGATGAACGGGTAGGTGCCCAGCTCCCAGAGGTAGGCGGACCGCCAGACGGCGGGGGTCAGGCGGAGCAACGCCAGCACGGCCGCCGTGGCCGAGAAGAATTGCATCGCCCACGTGGCGAACACCACAGCCAGCAGCGCGGTGATGTCGGGTGCCGGCCTCCCTCCCGGCCAGCTGCCCCCTCCGAACCCTGTCGCACCGCGGTACCTCCCGCTCGGCTGCACGCGCCCTCCTCGCGGCCCCATCTTTCCTGATCCCGCCCCGCGGCGCAACCGGTGTGAGGTGCGTCACATCTTCCGGCGCCGCCGGGGAGCATCCTGCAAAGAGGAAGAGGGCCGATGGTCGAAGCGGGAGCCGTAACTTGGTACACCGTGCTGCCGGTGGGGATCGACCCCGAGGCGCGGGAGAGGGTGCGCGGCGCGCTCGCGCCGCTGGAGGCGGCGGTCCTGTCCGGCGCCGACGACTGGACCGAGGCGCTCGAGCTGGCTTCGGCGGGGAGGTATGACGCTCTGCTCGTGGCCTACCCGTTGGGCGATGCGCCGATGGCCGGCTTCCTGGCCACGCTGCGCCGGCCGCCGTGCCCGTGCCGCCGCGCCGCGATCGTGCTCGTAACCGAGGCCAGGCACAGGGCCGAGGCCGAGACGTACCTGGGGCGCGGCGCCAACCGGGTGGTCACCTGGGACGGGGCCGAGCTTCTGCTGCCGCACATCCTGGAGGACCTGTTCAAGGCGGCTCCGCGCGTCCCGGCCGAGCTGTCGGTCCGCGTCAAGCCGGTCGCCGAAAGCCCCGCGCCCTCGGTGGCGTGCCGGACGGTCAACATCTCCACCTCCGGCATGTTGCTCGAGCTCCGCGAAGGGTACCGGCCGGGCACCGTGCTCGTCTTCGAGATGGTGCTGCCCGGCGTGTCCCTCCCGGTCCGCGGCCACGCCCGGGTCGTGCGCCGGACATCGGTGCGGCGTGAGCCCTTTCCCGGCGTGGGGGTGACGTTCGCCGGCTTCGACGACAACACTCAAGCCCGGCTCAACTCGTACCTCGCCCGCGCCGCGAGTTGATCGCGCCGCGCCGGGCGCGACTCACGCCGAGGTGGGGTCCGCCGGCGCGGCCTTTGCGAACGGGATTTCGACGGTGAAGCGGGTCCAGCGCCCGGGCTCGCTCTCGACCCCGATGCGGCCGCGCAGCTCGTCCACGATCTGTTTGGAGATCGCAAGCCCGAGGCCGGTGCCGCCGCGTCGTTTGGTGGTGAAGAACGGGTCGAAGATGCGGTCGATGACGTCCTTCTGAATTCCGGTGCCGTTGTCCTCGATCTCGATCCGCATGCACTCGCCGGCCCGGCGCAGCCGCACCATCACGAGGTTCTCGCCGCGCGGGCGCTCCGGTAGCGCCTGTAGCGCGTTGATCAGGAGGTTCATCACGACCTGGCCGAGCTTGTTCGGCGAGCCGTTGACCGGCGGCCCCGGTTCGATCTCGATCTGGATCTGGGCCCGCTTCGTCACCTCGGCGCGCACGGCGCGCAGGGAAAGCTTCACGACGTCCTTGAGATCGGCGGATGTCTCGTCCTCCCTCCGCCGGTTGCTCAGCTCGAGTCCCGACGTGATCTCCGCCATCTGGCCGACTGCGTGCCGTGCCGCGCCAATCTGATCGGCCGCGCTCCGGCCCGCCGCAACCTGCTCGCCTCTGGCAGGAAGCTCGAGTTCGAGCGCCGCGACCAAGTGCGCGATCCTCAGGCCCGCCAGCTCGAGCGACGTCGTCAGCGTCTGCAGGGGCGTGCGCAGCTCGTGGGCGACGCCCGCGGCGGCGACGCCGAGCGCGTACACCCGTTCGACGTCCAGGAGGCGTTGCTCGAGCTCGTGGACCTTGTGGCGCGTATCGTGGATCTCGATCGCGCCGCGCAGCGTGGCCTTGAGTTCTTCGGGCTCCCAGGGCTTGCGGATGTAGCCGCGGACCTGGCCGCGGTTGATGGCGTTGACGGCGTCGGTGAGGTCGGAGTAGGCGGTGATCAGGAGCCTGACCGTGTCGGGGAAGTCCTCGCGGGTGGCCTCGAAGAACTCGACGCCGCTCATGCCGGGCATGCGCTGGTCGACGAGCAGCACGGCAACCTCTTCCCGCCGCAGGATCTCCATGGCCGCCTCGGCGCTGGATGCCGTCAACACCGTGAACTCGGGGGTGCAGGCGGCCTCGAGCACGGTGAGATTGGACTCGTCGTCGTCAACGTAGAGGATGGTGCCGTCCATCGTGGTCCCCCTCCCTGCTCGCCCTCGACCACGAGAGCCTGCAGCCGCTCCGCGAGTCGCGTCCCGGATCTTCCAGCTAGAGTCTCGCCCGCCTTCTCCCCGAACGCAAGCCCCCGAAGCGGGCGGCGCGCCGTCTCAGTGCTTTCGGATGAGGAGGAAGTAGTAGGCGTTGCCCGGCTCGATCTCGACGCTCATCTCGGTGTTGTCGGGGAGCCGCTGCCCGAGGCGCAGCATCTCCTCGCGCGTCCGGTAGAGCATCGTCCAGTCGAGGATGAACTCCGGCGACCAGAAGTGGTCGTTCGGCCCAAGCGCGTTGCCCAGCACGATCAGGCCGCCCGGCGCCAGTTGGTCGTACAGCGTGCGGACGAGGACCTGCGCCACCGCTTCGCCCAGGTAGTCGAACAGCCCGGTGGCGAAGATGAAATGCTGGCCGCTCTCGATCGGCAACAGCGAGGGGTCGCGCATGATCTGGACGAACGACAGGTGGAGGCACTGCAGCGAGCCGGCAGCGCCGGTCGCCCGGAGCTGGCGGTGGCTTTCGTTGTACGCGATGGACAGCGCCTCGTCCTCCTGGTCGATCAGCGTCCACGCGACGTGCCCGGACCATCCCTTGCGGCGCGCGATGAAGTCGGAGACCTCGCGGGCCGGGCCGCACCCCAGGCTGGCGACCCGGAAGACCGGCTGGGCCTCGCCCCGCGCGAGGTGGCGGTCGTGCTCGTCCGCCATGAGCCCCACGACGTAATCCTTGCGCGTCCTCACGCCGGCCGAGAGCGGGTGCTCGACGCCCATCTTGTGGAACACCTGCGCGAACACGGAGTCGCCCTCGAGGGCGTTGTTGTAGTAGTACTGCATCACCTTGTAGTCGCCCGCGTACCCGAGCGGCTTCGTGTACGCCCGCTGCACCAGCGGACAGACCGAGAGAACCGGCGTCACCAGCGTTTCGGTCAGGCGCTTGGATGCGAGCAGGACCTGGCGGTTGCCGAGACACTCCACCGCGGCGCGCGACGCGCTCCGCTGGATCTCGGCCCACGGCTCCCGGAGAGCGCCGAGCGCCCGGTCGGCGAGGCTGGTGAGGGGATCGCCGATCCTGGCGCCGCGCGCGCGGTACCGGGCTTCGCTACGGTCGAGGACCTGCCGGTAGAAGTGGAGGAAGTGCACGGCCCGGCCGACGGATTCCTGGAGCGCCAGCGGGATCCGGGTGCGCCAGAACTCCGGCCCCGCCCGCAAGTCCGTCTCGAGCTGGCCCTCCTCGTCCTGGTGCAGGATCTCAGGCAGGTCGAGGAACCCGCCCACGAGGGCGAGCCCGATGCGCACGCCTTTGCGCGGACCCGGTTCGAGTCGGGCCACGCGGCCGCGGCCCCGGTAGACCTCCCGTCCGTGCAGCAGCAGCGTGACGTCCAGCTCGCGGCCTGCGGGCCAGCTCTCGACTCCGTCCTGGGAGAGGAAGGACACGCCGTTCAGCGAGAGGTCGAACAGCGGGTGGTCCGCACCATCGACCAGGAGCTGGGGTTGGGCTTCGCGGGACAGGAGGTCGCGCACTCGGCGCCGCTCCGGACGGAAGAACACCGCGCGGCCCAAGGCTCCCATCAGCTCTTCGTACGATTTTGCCATCTCGCCCTCACCTCTTTCGTTTGCGGTTTCTCTGGCGCGGGGCCGAAGGGATGCGGGGCGCGCCGGCCCGCCGCGGCGCCCCCCTGCTCACCCCGCGCCGCTCGCTTCCGGCGCATGCGGGACCAGCGGCGTCCTCGCGGCCGGAAGCTCGAGGACGAACTCGGCGCCGCCCCCCCGGCGGTCCTCGTAGCGGATTCTGCCGCCGCAGTCCTCGACGATCTTACGCGACAGGTAAAGTCCGAGACCGGTGCCGGCGCCGACCTTCCTGGTGGTGAAGAACGGGTCGAAGATGCGTTGCACCACCTCGGGAGGGATGCCGGGTCCGTCGTCGCCGACCCGGACCGTGACCACCTGCGCGTCCGAGGCGGTCGCGATATGGACGTTCTTCGCGCCGGAGCGCAGCGCGTTGTCGATGATGTTGAGGAACACCTGGTTGAGCGGTCCGGGAGGCGCGGTCGCGCGGGCCGTCGCCGCGAAATCGCGGTGGACCGACACGTCGGCCATGCGGTGCTCGAGCAGCAGGAGCGTGGCGTCGAGTCCCTCGTGCACGTCGCAGAGCGCCGACCCTCCGGCCTCGGCGGGGCGGGCGTGCGATTCGAGGGCCGACGTGATCCCCTGGATGCGCTGCGCCCCGTCGGCGATGACCGCCAGCAGCTTGGCCGCAAGATCGGGCGCGGCGTTGCCGCCGCCGAGGACGCGCGCCGCGTTCAGGATCGAGTTGACGGGGTTGCGCACCTCGTGGAGGATGCCCGCCGCGAGCGTGCCCACCACGGCCAGCTTCTCGCGCTCGGCCAGCTGCAGCCCGAGCCCCCGCAGCTTGAGCTGGGCGCGCACGCGGGCCAGCAGGACGCGGGGGTGGAACGGCTTCGCGACGAAGTCATCGGCCCCGTGGGCGTACCCTTCCAGCGTCGCCTCGGACCCCACACGCGCCGTGAGCAGGATGACCGGCGTCGCCGCCAGCGCCGGGTCGGTCTTGATGTCGTTGCACAGCATGGTGCCGCTGCGCCCCGGCATCATGACATCCGAGATGACGAGGTCGGGGCGCTCTCGGTTCACCACCGCCCATGCCTCGTCGCCGTCGTTGGCCGTGAACAGGTCGAACTCCCCTTCGAGCAGGCTGCGGATGAACTGTTGCAGCTCGACGTTGTCCTCGGCCAGCACGATGCGGGACCGCCGCGCTCCGCCGGGCGCGTACGGCGGGGCCGTGACGGGCGCGCCTGCCGGGATGTCCCGCAGCGCGGGCCTGGCGCCGCTCGGGTCCTCGGCTCGACGCCGCCCGTGCGGCACCTGGACCGCGGCCTCGCGGCGCTCGATCGTCTCGGGACGGATGTGGTCCTTCCCGAAGGGAAGGAAAACGGTGAACGTTGTTCCCGCGCCCAGTGTGCTCGCGACCGCGATCGTGCCGCCGTGCAGCTCGACCAACTCCTTGGCGAGGGCGAGGCCGATTCCGACGCCGCCCTCGCGGCGCTGCTCGGTGCTCGACACCTGGAAGAACCGTTCGAACACGCGTGGGAGGGCGTCGGGCGGGATTCCAGGCCCGGTGTCGCGCACCGCGACCTGGACCCCGTCCGCGAGGTCCTCGACGCGGATCTCGATCGCGCCGCCGGGGGGCGTGAACTTGAGGGCGTTGCCGACCAGATTCGTGAGGACGATCTCGAGGCGGTGCGCGTCCGCGAAGATCCTCTTGGTCGAGGGCTCGGCCGCGAGGGTGAAGGCGATCGACCTGGCGAGCGCGGCCGGCGTGCTGTTCTCGTGCACCGTCGCCGCGAGCGCGCGGACGTCGACCTCGGCGAGGTTGAGCCGGAGACCGCCTGCGTCGAGGCGCGAGAGGTCGAGGAGGTCGTCGATCAGCCTGAGCAGCCGGTACGCGTTGCGCCGGATCACCCGCAGGTACTGCAGCCGGTCGGGGTCGGTGGTGGTGGCCGCGAGCTCCTCCACCGGCGCGAGGATGAGGGTCAGCGGCGTCCGCAGCTCGTGCGAGACGTTGGCGAAGAACTTGCTCTTGAGCCGGTCCAGGTCCTTGAGCTGATCGAGCGCGTGCTGGAGGTCCTCCCTCGCGGCGTCGAGCCCGCGTCTGGCGTCGGCCTCGAGTCGGGCGACCTCGGCGAGCTCTGCCCGGTTGAAGTAGTCGCTGCGCGCGAGGTTGTACTTGAAGTAGGCGGCCGCCAGCGAGATCCCCGCCGCGGTGAGGACGAAAAACGCGCTGCCGAGGATCTCGCGCAAGGGGGCGGTGGTCGGCCAGACGGCGAAGGCGAGGACGGCGGCGGCGAGGTTCGCCACGATGTTCGCGAGCGACCAGCGCGGCGGCCATGCCGGGAGCAGCCCGACCCCCAGGATGACGACCGAGAAGCCCATTACGTAGGCCCCGAAGCTGTCGCCGGCCAGGGGCAGCATCGGCGCGATGAAGGCGCCGAAGAAGAAGGCGAGGGCCCACAGCGCCTCCCAGGTGTACCTGCGGAAGCGCGGGCGGTGCGCCGCAAAGGCGACCGCGGCGTTGAGCACGACCGCGGCCAGGCGGAGGGCGAGGAAGTAGGTCCAGTGCGCCGGCGCGAGCACGAAGTCGAACACGGTCCACGCGAGGTACGCCGGAATGAACGCGACCGCCGTCCAGAAGACGATGCGCAGGTTGTTGCGGCGGAGCTCGTCATGGAACGCCCGGACATCGGACGACCGGGCGCGTCTGCCGGCATCTCCGGCAGCCACGGGTTCGTTCGGGGGAGGCGCGGTTCCCCCGGCCGCAGGCGGGCCCTCGGTGTTCGGCGCTGGCTTCGGTTTCGCACCTATCATGAGACGGTCACGCAGCGGTGTTGCGGGTCGGAGTCTAGCATCTCCGCGGCGGCCTGGCGGGGCGCCCCGAGTCGCGAGCATCCCCTCCGGGGGTACACTCAAACGTCCAGGAGGTGTCGCCATGACGCAGCCCAGGAAGAAGGGAACCCGCCGCGGGAGCGGGATGAGCCGGCGGGAGCTGCTGCACGCCGGGGTGGCCGGCAGCCTGGCAGTCGCCGCGGGCCGCGTCGTGCCGGCCGCGATCCGGGGGCCCGCCGGGCCTTCGGCGGGGGCGGCGGCGCCTGCCGCGCCGTTCGAGCTCGAGGAAGCGACGATCGCCCAGCTCCAGGCTGAGATGAACGCGGGCACGCACACCGCCCGCTCGCTGGCCGAGGCGTACCTGGGGCGCATCGAAGCGATCGACGGCGGCATGCGGTCGGTCATCGAGGTCAACCCCGGCGCGGTCGCGATCGCGGTCGCGCTCGACGCGGAACGCCAGGCGAAGGGGCCGCGCGGGCCCCTGCACGGCATCCCGGTGGTCATCAAGGACAACATCGCCACGGCGGACCACATGGCGACCACCGCGGGCTCGCTCGCTCTCCTCGGCGCCAGGGCCCCCCGCGATTCGTTCGTGGCCGAGCGCCTGCGCGCCGCGGGCGCCGTCATCCTCGGCAAGACGAACCTCTCGGAGTGGGCGAACTTCCGGTCGTCGAAGTCGTCGAGCGGCTGGAGCGGGCGGGGCGGCCAGTGCCGCAACCCGTACGCGCTCGACCGCTCGCCATGCGGCTCGAGCTCCGGCACCGGCGCGGCGGTGTCCGCCAACCTCGCGGCGGTGGGGGTCGGGACCGAGACCGACGGCTCGATCGTGTGCCCGTCGGCGATCAACTCGCTGGTCGGCATCAAACCTACCGTCGGCCTCGTGAGCCGCTCGGGGATCGTGCCGATCTCGCACACGCAGGACACCGCCGGGCCGATGGCGCGTACGGTCGCCGACGCGGCGACGCTGCTCAGCGCGCTGGCCGGCGCGGACCCCCGCGACGCCGCCACGGCCGCCGGCCGTGGCAAGGCCGCCGCCGACTACACGACGTTCCTCGACCCGAACGGCCTCAAAGGCGCCCGTATCGGTGTCGCCCGCGCCAGGTTCTTCGGCTACAGCTCCGAAACCGATGCGCTTGCGGAGGCCGCGCTCGCGGTGATGAAGCGGCTCGGGGCCGTTATCGTGGACCCGGCCGACATCCCCCACGCCGGCGAGTTCGACGACGCCGAGTTCGAGGTCCTGCTCTACGAGTTCAAGGCGGACCTCAACGCCTACCTCGCCGAGTGGGCGCCCGGCGCTCCGGTGCGGACGCTGGCGGAGGTCATCGCGTTCAACGAGCAGCACCGCGACCGCGAGATGCCGTACTTCGGCCAGGACACGATGGAGAAGGCCGAGAAGAAGGGGCCGCTCACCGAGAAGGCGTACCTCAAGGCGCTCAAGACGTGCCGGACGCTCTCCCGCGCCAAGGGCCTCGACGCGGTCATGACGACCCATCGCCTCGACGCGATCGTGGCGCCCACCGGCGGCCCGCCGTGGACGATCGACCTCGTCAACGGCGACCACTTCCTGGGGGCGAGCTCGACGCCGGCCGCGGTCTCCGGTTACCCGAGCGTCACGGTCCCGGCCGGGTACGTCTTCGGGCTCCCGGTCGGCATCTCGTTCATCGGCCGGGCGTGGTCCGAGAGGACGCTCATCCGCCTGGCGTACGCGTTCGAGCAGGGGACGAAGCTGCGGCGGCCGCCGAGGCTCCTGGCCACCGCAGACCTCACCCTCCGCTGACCCCGGGCGCCGCCGGCGGGCGCCGCCGGCGGGCGCCGCCGATAGCGGACCATCTGCGTTGTCGGGCTGCGGCGGTTCGGATCCTCACGTAGCCTCCGGCTACGCTCCGGTCCGACCGCCTTGCCCTCCTAGCATCTGGCCCACTCTCGGCGGCGCGGCTACACGCCCCAAGGTCGGCGGCCCTGCCTATCGCTGAGTTTCTCGTCTTCGAGGGAGGGGCTCGAGGCCGCGCGGCCTGCGGCCGGCGCGGCCGGCTCTGACCACGACCCACGACCCACGTCTTTGCTTGTCCGGTGCCCGGGGCCCGGACCACTCCCATCTGTCACAATCGGGGCGGCGGGACGGAGGGCGGCCGTGGAGCCGATCGACCCTGACATCACGATCGAGGAGTTGGTGCGGCAGCGGCCGGAGGCGTCGGCGATCCTGCGGCGCTTCGGGATCGTGTGCATCCAGTGCGGGGAGCCGGTCTGGGGCACGCTGCGCGAGGCGGCGGCCGAGAAGGGAATCCACGACCTCGGGGAGGTCATGGCCGCGCTCGCGGCGAGTCGGGGGTGACGGCCGCGCCGCGGGCAGCGCCGCGGGCTATATCTTGAGGAAGAGCCACGCCGAAACGCCGAGACCGACGGCGATGACGAACATGCGGATGAAGCGCTGGTCGATTCGTTTGGCGGTCCGCGCGCCGACCCAGCCGCCGAGGATCGCGCCCACCGCCATCAGCCCCGCCAGGTGCCAGACGACCAGGCCCTTGATCGCGAAGAACGTGAACGCGATCACGTTGACGAGCGTGCCGAGGATCGTCTTGAGCCCGTTCATGCGGTGGATGTCGCGCAGCCCCATCACCGAGAGGGAGCCGAGCATCAGGATGCCGATGCCGGCGCCGAAGTAGCCACCGTAGGTCGCCACGAACAGCTGGAAGAGGAAACCCCAGACCTTGCCGCCGGCGGTGACGTGCTCCTCGGCGTGCGCCGCGCCGCCGGTCCAACGGGAGATCCGATCGCGCAACGCGAACAGCGCGGTCGCGAACAGGACGAGCCAGGGCACGACCTCGTCGAACAGCGCAGGCGGCGTGATGACGAGAACGAACGCGCCGAGCAACCCGCCGGCCATGCTCGGGAGCAGCAGCGTCAGCAGCAGGTCGCGGTGGAGCACGGTGTCGCGGCGGTAGGCGACGGCGCTCGAGAGCGTCCCCGGCCAGAGCGCCGCGGTGTTGGTGGCGTTGGCGAGGATCGCCGGCTGCCCGAACGCCACCAGGGAAGGGAAGGAGATCAGGCTGCCGCCGCCAGCCACCGAGTTGACGATGCCGGCGACCAGCGCCGCCACGAAGAGACCGAGCAAGCCGAACGCGCTCATCCGCGCATTGTCTCGCACTTCTTTGCGCGGCCGGCGTCGGTTCGCGGCGGCCGGCCCGAGTTCGGTCCTGCGACCGAACCGTTGCCGCCGGGTTGCGTACAATGGATCAGAGAACGCACTGCGCCCGCTTTGGCTCGTCTCACCAAATCGGCGTGGAAATCCGCGCTCCCGAGGAGGTCGCACCGATGCGCAAGTGGCTGGTCCTGGCCGTTCTGGCCGCTGTGGCGTTCCCCGCCCTGGCGGCGCAGCCGGCAACGCAACCCGTCCCGCCGGCCGCGCAGGCCGCAGCGCCTGCCGCCCCGGCCAACCCGTTCTTTGCCGAGTGGACGACGCCGTTCGGCGTGCCTCCGTTCGGCGCGATCGAAATCGAGCACTACCTGCCCGCCTTCAAGGAAGGGATCGCCCGCGAACGCGCGGAGGTCGCGGCGATCCGGAAGAACCCCGAGGCACCGACGTTCGCCAACACGGTCGAGGCGCTCGACGGCGCCGGCGAGTTCCTCGACCGGGTCCAGACCGTGTTCTACGGCCAGCTGTCGGCGGAGACCAGCGGTCCGCTGCAGGCGGTCGCCAAGGACGTGGCGCCGCAGCTCGCCGCTCTGGGCGACGACATCAACCTCGACCCGGTGCTGTTCGCCCGAGTCAGGTCGGTGTGGGAGAAGCGCGACGGCTCCGGCTTGACGGCGGAACAGACGAAGCTCGTGGAGGAGACGTACAAGGGGTTCGAGCGCGGCGGCGCCAACCTCGACGCCGCCGGCCAGGAGCGCCTGCGCGCGATCAACAAGGAGCTGTCGCTGGAGGGCCTCAAGTTCGGGGACAACGTGCTCAAGGAGACGAACGCGTACCGCCTGGTGATCGAGAAGCGGGACGACCTGGCAGGCCTTCCCCCCGGCGTCGTGAACGCCGCGGCCGCGGCCGCCAAGGCCGCCGAGCTCGAGGGCAAGTGGGTGTTCACGCTGCAAGCCCCGAGCATCTGGCCGTTCCTGCAGTACGCCGACAACCGCGAGCTGCGGCGCCAGATCCTCACCGCCTACACAACCCGGTGCAGCCACGGCGACGCCAGCGACAACAGGGCGATCCTCGCCAAGATCGCCGCGCTGCGTCACGAGAAGGCGAAGCTCCTCGGCTTTTCGACCTGGGCCAACTTCGTCCTCGACCGCAACATGGCCAAGACCCCGGACAAGGTCTACGGGCTGCTCGATCAGCTGTGGACGCCGGCGCTCGCCGTCGCGCACCAGGAGGCGGCGGACCTGCAGGCCGCGATCGACGCCGACGGCCAGACGTTCAAGCTCGAGCCGTGGGACTGGCGGTACTACTCGGAGAGGGTGAAGAAGGCGCGGTACGACTTCGACGAGGAGGCATTGCGCCCCTACTTCAAGCTCGAAAACGTCCGCGACGGGGCGTTCTACGTCGCCAACAAGCTCTACGGCATCACGTTCACCGAGCGCACCGACATCCCCAAATACCACCCGGAGGTGCGCACGTTCGAGGTCAAGGACGCCGACGGGTCGTTCCTCGGCGTCTTCATGACCGATTACTACCCGCGGCCCGGCAAGCGCGGCGGGGCGTGGAGCGGGCGTTACCGCGATCAGTGGTTCAAGGACGGCAAGGACGTGCGCCCGATCGTCGTCAACGTCTGCAACTTCTCGCGCCCAGCCGGCGACGCGCCGGCGCTGCTCTCCCTGGAGGAGGCGGAGACGCTCTTCCACGAGTTCGGGCATGGGTTGCACTCGCTGTTCTCCCGCGTCCACTACCACGGCGTGGCGCGCGTGCCGCGCGACTTCGTCGAGCTGCCGTCGCAGATCATGGAGAACTGGGTGCTGGAGCCCGAGGTGCTCAAGGTGTACGCCAAGCACTGGAGGACCGGCGCCGTCATCCCGGCCGAGCTGGTGGCGAAGGTGGACCGGGCGCGCAGGTTCAACCAGGGGTTCGCCACCGTCGAGTACCTGGCGGCGTCGTACCTCGACATGGACTGGCACACCGTGCCGGACGCCAAGGAGCGCGACGCCACCGCGTTCGAGAACGCCGCGATGGCGAGGATCCACATGATGCCGGAGATCGTCGTGCGCTACCGCAGCCCCTACTTCAGCCACGTGTTCGGGCCGGGCGGCGGCTACTCCGCGGGGTATTACAGCTACATCTGGGCCGAGGTGCTGGTCGCCGACGCGTTCCAGGCGTTCGCCGAGAAGGGGATCTTCGACCAGGCGACCGCGCGTTCCTTCCGGGCCAACATCCTCGAGCGGCCCGGCACCGGCGACGCGATGGAGGCGTACGTACGCTTCCGCGGCCACGAGCCGAGCGTCCAGGCGTTGCTCGCCAAGCGTGGCCTGACCGGGGCCCCGGCTGCGCCGAGCACGAAGTAAACCGCACCGGTTCGGGCGGCGGCGGGGGCCGGGCGGTCCCCGCCGTCCCCTCCCGGCGCTCGGGCGGCTGGGTCCGCCGGGTGGTCCGATCCGGCCACCGGAGTGGGTGTGTCGGCCCGGCGGGGAGCGGGCGCCACGCCGGTGAGCGTCCACGCCACACTGCCCCTCATGTATCCTTGGCAGGGTCAGCTGCGTCAATGACATAAGGCGCCGTACTCGGGCGGGTACGGAGGTTGCCGCGGTCCGAGGGAAAGCGAGGTCATGTCCATGAGGAGACAGATAGTTCAATCGATCGGCGCGATGATTCTCACGCCCGCCGTTGCGGCGTTGGGTGCGGTCGCCGGGCCACAGGGGCCGAAAGGGGGCGACGCGCTCCAGGCGATGAGCGCCTCGTTCGAGCGGGTCGCGCAGCGGGTTTCCCCGTCGGTCGTGCAGATCTTCGTCAGCGGTTACGGCCTCAGCGACGGGCAATCCGACGTGCTCACCAAACAGCGGGGGACCGCCTCGGGGACCGTGCTGGACCCGGACGGCTACATCGTGACCAACGCGCACGTCGTGTCGCGCGCCCGGCGGATCCAGGTGCTCCTGCCCGAGCTGCCGGGCCCCGACCCGCGGGGGCCCGCGTTCGTGAGGCCCGAGGGGGTCAAGCGCGACGCGGAGGTCGTCGGCATCGACACCGCCACCGACCTCGCGTTGCTCAAGATCCCGGCGCACGACCTGGCGGCGCTGGCCCTCGGCGACTCCGACCAGCTCAAGCAGGGCGAGCTGGTGTTCGCGTTCGGTTCCCCCCTCGGTCTCGGGAACACCGTCACGATGGGAGTGATCAGCGCCGTGGCCCGCCAGCTCCAGCCGGACGACATGCTGGCGTACGTGCAGACCGACGCGCCGATCAACCCCGGCAACTCGGGCGGCCCGCTCGTCGATGTCCGCGGCCAGGTGGTCGGCATCAACACGATGATCATCACGCGGTCGGGGGGCAGCGAGGGTGTCGGACTGGCGATCCCGAGCAACACCGTGCGCTACATCGTGGACCAGTTGCGCGCCCGGGGGCGCGTGCACCGGGGCGTGATCGGGGTGCAGGTGCAGACCGTGGGTCCGACGATGGCGGCGGCGCTCGGCTTGCCGCAGGCGTGGGGCGTCATCGTGGCGGACATCGACCCCGAGGGGCCGGCGGCCAAGGCGGGCGTGCAAATCGGCGACGTGGTCGTGGCCGCCGACCGGGAGGTCATCGGGGACGTGCGCGAGTTCGGCATCAACCTCTACCGCCACCCCACCGGCTCCACGGTCGCGCTCGACATCCTGCGCGGCGGCACGAAGATGAAGGTCACCGTGCCCGTCGTCGAGCGCCCCGAGGACCCCGATACCCTGATGGACATGGTGCGGCCGGAGAAGAACCTCGTGCCGCAACTCGACATCCTGGGGATCGACGTCGACGCGAAGCTCGCGGCGGCGCTGCAGGGGCTGCGCAAGCCGAGCGGCGTCCTGGTGGCGGCGATGTCGGCGGACGCCTCGCCCCCGGCCGACCGTTTCCAGCCGGGCGATGTCATCCACGCGGTGAACTGGACCGCCGTGACCTCGCTCGAGGGGCTGCGCAAGGCGGTCGCCGGCCTGAAGGACGGCGATCCGGTCGTGGTCCAGATCGAGCGCCAGGGTGCGATGAAGTTCGTCGCCTTCGAGATCGACTGACCCGACCTCGCGTTCAGTCATCACGCTCTTACAGTCATCGCCCGTGGCGGGCGGGAACAAGCCCCGCCCCTACACAGCACCGCCACTTCACTGCCTGCGTAGGGGCGGCCCTTGCGTGCCGCCCGCGCCCCGATCAGGCGATCTCGGCCACGACCTCGTCGGTCGATAGGACGCGGCCGTACATGTTGGCGATCGCCGCGAGCGCGGTGGCGTGGACGTGGGATGCCGGCACCTCGACGCCGCCGAAGCCGAGCGTCCTGGTAGCGCAGGCGTCCGCGATGACCGTGACCGCGAAACCGAAATCCGCGGCGGCGCGCGCCGCGGCCTCGACGCACATGTGGGTCTGCATCCCACAGACGACGACCCGGCCGGCGGCCCGCGCGCGCAGCGCGTCCAGCAATCCCGTGCCCCGGAACGCGTTGGCGTGGTGCTTGACGACCACGAGCTCGCCGGGGAGCGGAAGGACCTCGGGGTGGATCCTGGTGGCGGTGTCGCCCGAGTCGGGGCACGGCGCATCCACGCCGTCCGGGAGGTGTTGCACGTGGATCACCGGCCAGCCGCGGGCGCGGAAGCGATCGAGGACCCTGCGCGCGTTTCGGCTCGCCTCGACCGGCCCGGCGAGCGCGAGGCGGCCGCCCTCGAAGTAGAAGTTCTGGATGTCGATGACGAGCAGCACGGCCGGCTCTCTGTTCGCCACGGTCTCCCTCCCTGTCATCGTTTCGGCATCCGGTGAGTCACCCTCGCCGGCGCGGGCCCGAGGCGCGCGACCGCCCCGGTTCGCCTCGGCGAGGCCAGGGCCCATTGTCCGCTGTGGCGCCGGCGCGCACAACCGGAAGCGGTTTCGGTTCGCTGGGCGTGGGCCACGGCAGGGCCGGCGAGAGGCCGTGACCGGCCGCTCCCTGCGAGCGGGATTACAATCGCCGCCAGAGACACATCCCGGCCGGTAAGGGGGTAGCGATGACGAAGACCATCCGGTTCCGCCTGAACGGCAAGCCCACGACGTTGGAGACGGACGGGGAGCGGACGCTGCTCTGGGTGCTGCGCGACGACCTCGGCCTTTCGGGCACCAAGTTCGGGTGCGGCGAGGGGATCTGCGGCGCGTGCACGGTGGTGGTGGACGGCTCGGCGGTGCGCTCGTGCAGCGTGCCGGTGTCGTCGATCGACGGCGCCGAGGTGATCACCATCGAGGGGCTCGCCCGCGACGGAGCGCTCCACCCGCTGCAGCAGGCGTTCGTCGAGCACGGAGGGTTCCAGTGCGGTTACTGCACGCCGGGGATGATCATGAACGCGTACGCCCTGCTGCGCGCAAACCCGAAGGCGTCGCGGGACGCGATCGTCAAGGGGATGGAGGACAACCTCTGCCGCTGCGGCGCCCACCAGCGGATCCTCGCCGCCATCGAGGACGTGGCCCGGGGAAAGGGAGGCGCGTCATGAACGGGGATCGTGGCATCGACCGCCGCGAGTTCATCGCGGCCGTGGGCGGTGGGGTGGTCGTCCTGGTCAGCGTCGGCCCGTCCGCACTGCTGGCCCAGGACCGCCGTCGCGTCTACCCCGAGGACCTGAACGCCTACCTGCGCATCGCCGGGGACGGCCGGGTGACCGTCTTCACCGGCAAGATCGAGATGGGCCAGGGCGTGATGACGTCGCAAGCTCAGATGGTCGCCGAAGAGCTGCGCGTGGCCCTCGACGCGGTGGAGATGGTGATGGGGGACACCGAGCGCTGCCCGTGGGACATGGGCACGTTCGGCTCGCTGACGACGCGGATGTTCGGGCCGTACCTGCGGGCCGCGGCGGCCGAGGCGCGGGCCGTCATGTTGCGGCTCGCCTCCGAGAAGCTCGGCGTCCCGCGGGGCCGGCTGGTCGTGAACGAGGGCGTCGCGTCCGTCGCCGGCGACCCGTCGCGCAAGGTGACGTACGGGGAGCTGGCGCAGGGGCGGCGGATCCTGCGCACGGTGGGCGACACGGCCGTGCTGCGCAAGGCGTCCGAGCTGACGGTGATGGGGACCTCCCCGCAGCGCTTCGACGCCCGCGCCAAGGTGACCGGAGGCGCGCAGTACGCGGGGGACATCCGGCTTCCGGGGATGCTGGCCGCCTGCGTCCTCCGCCCGCCGGCGCACGGCGCGAAGCTCACGAAGCTCGACACCGCCGCGGCGGCGAAGCTTCCCGGCGTGACGGTGGTCAACGAGGAAGAGCTGGTCGCCGTTCTCCACGCCGACCCCGAGGCGGCCGCGAATGCGCTCGGGCGCGTCGACGCGAAGTGGGACACGCCGGCGGCGGCCTTCGACACCGAGACAGTGTTCGACCACCTGGTGAAGGCGTCGCCGGCCGCCGAGGTGATGACCGCGCGCGGCGACGTCGCGGCCGCCCGCGGCGCCGCGGCGCGGGTGTTCGCCTCGACGTTCCACAAGGGCTACGTGGCGCACGCGCCGATCGAACCCCACACCGCGGTGGCGGAAGTGAAGGACGGCAAGGTGACGGTGTGGGCGTCGACGCAGACGCCGTTCCCGACCCGCGACCGGATCGCCGAGGTGCTGGGCCTGCCCGGCGAGAAGGTCCGGGTGATCACGCCGTACGTCGGCGGCGGGTTCGGCGGCAAGAGCGCCGGACTGCAGGCGGTGGAGGCCGCCCGCCTCGCCAGGATCACCGGGAAGCCGGTGCAGGTGAGGTGGAGCCGGGCGGAGGAGTTCTTCTTCGACACGTTCGATCCGGCGGCGGTGGTGCAGGTCGCCTCGGCCCTCGACGGCGCCGGGAAGATCTCCTTCTGGGATTATGTCGTCTACGCCGCGGGCGACCGCGGTGCGGAGCTGTTCTACGACGTGCCGAACGTGTCGATCCGGGTGGCCGGGCGGTGGCGCGGCAACGGCACCGAGGTCCACCCGTTCGCGGTGGGGCCGTGGCGCGCGCCGGGCGCGAACATGAACGTGTTCGCCAAGGAGTCGCAGATCGACATCATGGCTGCGGCGGCCGGGATCGACCCGCTCGAGCTCCGCCTGCGCAACACGACCGACCCGCGGATGCGAGGGGTGCTGGAGGCGGCGGCCAAGGCGTACGGCTGGAAGCCCGGCGTCGCGCCCCACCGGAACGGCCGCGGCCGCGGCCTCGCGTGCGGCATCGACGCCGGGAGCTACGTGGCGCTGATGGCCGACGTCGCGGTCGATCGCGCGAGCGGGACCGTGCGGGTCGAGCGGGTGGTGGCCGCGCAGGAGATGGGCGTGGTGGTGAACCCGACGGGCGCCGCGATGCAGATGGAGGGGTGCATCACCCAGGGCCTGGGGTACACCTTGTCGGAGGAGCTGCGCTTCCGCGGCGGCGAGATCCTCGACCGGAACTTCGACACCTACCGCGTGCCGCGCTTCTCGTGGGTGCCGCGGATCGAGACGACGCTGGTGCGCAACGACGAGGTCGCGCCTCAGGGCGGAGGCGAGCCGGCGATCGTGCCAGTGGGCGGCGTCATCGCCAACGCCGTGTTCGACGCCACCGGCGTGCGCTTCTACCGCCTGCCGCTGACCGCCGACCGCGTCCGCGCCGCCCTGCTCCCCGAAAAGCGCAACTGATGGGTACCGAATGGGTACCAGGTACCTGAGGTTACGTTTTGCGGCGTGACGTGCGGGCGGGGATGCGGGTTGCGGGTCTGGCGCTCGGCGCCGTGGCGTCGGCGGTATTGATCGGCCTGTCGGCGGCCAGGCTCGCGCCGCTCGGCCTGACCGAGGTGCTGGGGTTCGTCACCGGCGCCTGGTGCGTCTGGCTGCTCGTCGAGGAGAACATCTGGACCTGGCCGATCGGCATCGCCAACAACGCGTTCTACGTCGTGGTTTTCTTCCGGGCGCGGCTGTTCGCCGACATGTCGCTGCAGGTCGTCTACATCGCCCTCTCGGTCCTGGGTTGGTACCTGTGGCTGCACGGCGGCAGCGGGCACACCCGGCTCGCGGTGCAGCGCACGCGCTGGCGCGAGGGCGCGGTGATCGCGGTCGCGGTCGTCGTGATGACGGTGGCCGGCCGGGCGTTTCTGCTGACGATCCACGACTCGGCTCCGTTCCTCGACGCGCTCACGACGTCGATGAGCCTTGCGGCGCAGTACATGCTCACCCGCAAGCTGATCGAGAACTGGCACCTGTGGATCGCGGTGGACGTGATCTACATCGGCCTGTACGCCTCGCGGGCGCTGCCGCTCACGGCCGTGCTGTACGCGATCTTTCTCGCGATGTGCATCGCCGGTCTGCTCGAGTGGCGGCGGAGCGAAGCCGAGGCGCTCACCGCCCGCCCGTCGTGTTGACCGTCCCGCTCATGGTCATTGCGAGCCCCGCCAGTGGCGGGGCGAAACAATCTCGAGGTCCCGGCGAGGGCGCGGGGCCACACGGTGGGGGACGAGATTGCTCCGTCGGTCCGCCTGCTGCGGCCCTCCTCGCAATCTTCATGAGCCGTGGGCTCACCCCGGACCATGAAAGTGTCAATGGCCGACGGTGTCGCGTGGTCGAGACACCCAAGCGGGCGGCCGCAAGGGCCGCCCCTACATTGGGTTCGACCCACCATCGCGTTGTAGGGGCGGAGCTTGCCCCCGCCCGACGCCGTCTCAAGCACCCCGAGCCCGTGCGCCTGATTCGGGAGACTTTCAGGACAATGACGGGGTCCCGGGCGCTTCGCTTGTGGCACTCGGGAACCTCGCGGGGACCGCAAGAACACGACGCCCGACCGGGGAACCGATCATGGGATCCTGAGCACCACCGGTCCCTTGGGGTCGCGGAGGCGGACGTCGTCGGGGCCGATCTCCTCGACGGTGAACCCCTCGATCACGCTGCCGATCGTGACCTGCTGGCCGTTGATGCCGGCGAACGGGGCCTTCGAGCGGTACACGATGTAGTCGAGGTGGAACTTGGCGTACCCGAGGTCGGCGTCGAGCCCGAACGCGCGTTCGCGCGCGCCGGACGCGGCGGTTGCGGCGGCCTGCCGGGCGGCATCGGGCGCCGGCTCTGGGCGCTCCTGGGCGGGGGCGACAGGCGACGACCGCGGCTTCGCGGCCTCCGGAGCCCGAGCGGGCGGGGCCGTCGCCGCCGCCGCGTTGTCAGTAGGCACGGGCGCCGGGCGGAGCGCCGCCGGCCGCCCGGCGGCGGCCTCGACCGTTGCGGGTGGAGCAGCCGCCGCCGGACTCCCGGGCGCCGGAGGGCTGGCGTCCGCCGGAGTGGGCGCAAGCGGGCGCGCGGCCGGTCGGGCCGCTGCGGCGGACGTCGGGACGGGAGCCGGCGGGGCGCCGCCGCGGCCGGAAAGGAGCCACCATGTGACGGCGCCGCCTGCGGCGACGGCGGCGAGGGCCACGCCGCCGAGGAGCCAGCCGAGGCCGATCCTCGGCCCGCGGGCGCCGAGCACGACGGTGGTGCGGAACACGACGCCGCGCGGGCTGCCGCCCCCGGCGAGCGACTCCGCCCGCGCCTTGCGCAGCGCCTCGCTGACCAGGCTCATCGGTCGTCCCCCTCGAGGTCTCGCACCGCGCGCCGCACCTGCCACCAGCCGAGTCGGTCGCGCTCCTCGACGTAGCCGGCGAGCAGCGTCTTGTCGCAGACGGCGTTGACCAAGCGCGGCACGCCGCGCGAGTGGCGGTGGATCGCGCGGACCGCCGCCGGCGTGAACGTGGGGCGGCCGTTGGCGCCGGCCACCGCGAGGCGGTGGAGGATGTACGCCTCCGTCTCCTCCGGGTCGAGCGGGCCGAGGTGGTAGCGGACGGTGATGCGCTGCCGCAGCTGGCGCAGGTCGGGGCGATCGAGGCGATCGCGCAGCTCCGGCTGGCCCAGGAGCACGATCTGGAGCAGCTTGCGGTCGTCGGTTTCGAGGTTGGAAAGCAGGCGGACCTCCTCGAGCATGCCGTCGGTGAGGTCCTGCGCCTCGTCCACGAAGAGCACGACGTCCTGGCCCGCTTGGAGGCGAGCGAGAAGGAACTCGTTGAGGCGGCGGGTGAGGCGGAGGCGGTCGTTGCCGTTGTCGGGGAGGCCGAGCTCGTGCAGGATCGAGCGCAAGAGCTGGATGCCGCTCATCACCGGGTTGAAGATCAGCGCGGTCGCGTACGCCGGCCCGAGCTCCTCGAGGACCGCGCGGCACAGCGTGCTCTTGCCCGCGCCGACCTCGCCGGTGATCTGGATGAACCCCTTGCGCTGGGTGATGCCGTAGAGCATGTGCTCGAACGCCTCGCGGTGCCGGCGCGAGAAGAACAGGTAGCGCGGGTCCGGCGTGATCGAGAACGGCGGGGCCGAAAGGCCGTAGAACTTTTGGTACATGGCGCGCCTGCTCCCCGTTGCGTGTACGGCGCCGGGCAGCGTTTCATTGTACGCGCAGGGCGCCGCCGCCCGCGCGAGACATCGGGGCGAGCGTGGCCTATTCTGAGGTGCGATGGGTGCGCGCGATCTGGGTCCATTCGCCGCCGCCGCCGGGCCGGTCGGCACGATTTTCAACGTGCAGCGGGCGTCGTTCCACGACGGGCCCGGCATCCGGACGACGGTCTTCCTCAAGGGGTGCCCGCTGCGCTGCCCCTGGTGTCACAACCCGGAGGGGATCGCGTTCGAACCGGAAGTGCTCGTCAACCCCGCCCGCTGCCTCGGGTGCGGCGCCTGCGCCGCCGCCTGCTCCCGGCCGGGCGGCCCGCTCCCGGCCGGGGCGGCGGTCGGTTCGGACGGGTGCGCGGGATGCCTGAAGTGCGCCGAGGCGTGCCCGGCGCGGGCGCGGGAAATCGCCGGACGCCGCTGGACCGTGGCCGAAGTTGTGGTCGAAGGTCGGGCGCGACCGCCTGGTTTACGAGGAGTCGGGGGGTGGCGTGACGTTCTCCGGCGGCGAGCCGCTGGCACAGGTCGCGTTCCTGCTCGCCTGCCTCGAGGCGTGTCGGCGCGCCGGCCTGCACACGGCCGTGGAAACCTGCGGTCTTGGCGCGCGCGAGGCGGCGCTGGCGGTCGCCGAGCGCGCCGACCTTCTCCTGTGGGACGTCAAGACGCTCGACCCCGCCCGTCACCTGGCGCTCACCGGGGCCCCGCTCGAGCCGATCCTCGCCAACCTCGCGGCGGTGGCGCGCCGCGGCGTGGCGATCTGGCTGCGGGTCCCGGTCATCCCGGGCCTCAACGACGACGAGGCCGGCCTCGCCGCCGTCGCTCGCCTCGCGGCGGCGACGCCGAACGTGCGGCGAGTGAGCCTGCTGCCGTACCATCGGGCCGGCGGCGGCAAGCGGGCGCGGCTCGGGCGCGAGGATCCGCTCGCCGGCGCGGCGCCGCCGCCTCGGGAGCGGATGGAGTCGCTGGCGGCGGTGTTCGCGCCGCTCGGGGTTCCGACGACGATCGGAGGATGAGGCGATGAACGAACGCACCCGCCGGCTGCGGCAGGAGACCCTCGACGCGGTCCCCTCGGTCTCCGGGGAGCGCGCCGCATTGATGACCCGGTTCTACCGCGACAACCTCGGCCGCTGGTCCGCGCCGGTGCTGCGCGCGCGGGCGTTCCGTTTCCTTTGCGAGGCCAAGACGCTCTGGATCGGGGAAGGGGAGCTGATCGTCGGGGAGCGGGGCCCGCGCCCGAAGTCGGTGCCGACGTACCCCGAGCTGACCTGCCACAGCCTCGAGGACCTGGCGATCCTCGACTCGCGCCCGAAGACCTCGTACCGCGTGCCGGCCGAGTGCTTCGAGCTGTACGAGCGGACCGTGATCCCGTTCTGGCGGGGGCGCTCGCTGCGCGACCGGATGTTCGCGATGCTGCCCCAGGAGTGGCGCGCCGCCTACGACGCCGGGGTCTTCACCGAGTTCATGGAGCAGCGCGCCCCCGGCCACACCGTCCTCGACGACAAGATCTACCGCAAGGGGATGCTCGACTTCAAGGCCGACATCGCGCGCGCCCTGGCCGCGCTCGACTTCGCCGGCGATCCGGAAGCGTACGACCGGCGCGAGCAGCTCGTCGCGATGGACATCGCCTGCGACGCGGTCATCGCGTTCGCCGAGCGGCACGCCGCCCTGGCCGAAGACCGGGCCGCCGCGACCGCCGACGCCGGGAGGCGGGCCGAGCTGGAGCGCATCGCGGCCGTGTGCCGGCGCGTTCCGGCGCACGCGCCGCGCGACTTCCACGAGGCGCTGCAGGCGTACTGGTTCTGCCACCTCGGCGTGATCACCGAGCTGAACGGCTGGGACGCGTTCAACCCCGGGCACCTGGACCAGCACCTGCTGCCGTTCTACCGCCGGGGGCTGGCCGCCGGCACGCTGACCGAGGAGTCGGCGCGCGAGCTGCTCGAGTGCTTCTTCGTCAAGTTCAACAACCAGCCGGCGCCGCCCAAGGTCGGGGTCACGGCCGAAGAGAGCGGCACCTACACCGACTTCGCCAACATCAACCTCGGCGGCCTGCTCGCCGACGGCTCCGACGGCTCCAACGAGGTCTCGCACCTGCTGCTCGAGATCGTCGACGAGATGCACCTGCTGCAGCCGTCCTCGAACCTCCAGCTCTCGCGCAAGACGCCGGACCCGGTCCTCGAACACGCGCTGCGGGTCATCCGCAAGGGCTACGGCTTCCCGTCGCTGTTCAACGCCGACGCGGTGGTCGAGGAGCAGCTCCGGCAGGGGAAGACGCTCGAGGACGCCCGGGCCGGCGGCTGCTCCGGGTGCGTCGAGGTGGGGGCGTTCGGCAAGGAAGCGTACATCCTGACCGGCTACTTCAACCTCGCCAAGGTGCTGGAGCTGGCGCTGCACGACGGGGTGGACCCGCGCACCGGCGCCCGGCTCGGGCCGGCGACGGGAGGCGCGGCCGAGTTCGCCACGTTCGACGCCCTGTTCGGCGCGTTCGACGCGCAGCTGCGCCACCTCGTGGACGTCAAGGTGCGCGGCAACCAGGCGATCGAGCGCCTGTACGCCACCGAGATGCCGGCGCCTTTCCTCTCGGTCCTCACCGACGACTGCATCGTCAAGGGGAAGGACTACAACGCCGGCGGCGCCCGCTACAACAACACGTTCATCCAGGCGGTCGGGATCGGCACCGTCACCGATTCGCTGGCCGCGGCGCGGCGGCTGGTGTTCGCGGACCGCGCGGCGTCGCTGCCGGAGCTGGTCGAAGCACTCGACGCCGACTTCGCGGGGCGGGAGCCGCTGCGCGCCCGCCTCGTCAACACCATGCCGAAGTACGGCAACGACGACGACTAGGCCGACGGCCTCATGGTGCGGACGTTCGACGCGGCGTTCGCGCTGCATCGACGGCCGCCCCACGGCGAGGGGCGGGCGCTACCGTCTGGAGATGCTGCCGACGACGTGCCACGTGTACTTCGGCTCGGTGTGCGGCGCCACCCCCGACGGGCGCCGGGCGGGGGCGCCGCTGTCGGAGGGCATCTCGCCGGTGCAGGGCGCGGACCGGCGCGGACCGACCGCGGTGTTCCGCTCGGCCGCCAAGATGGACCACGTCAAGACCGGCGGCACGCTGCTCAACATGAAGTTCACGCCGGAGGTCCTCGCCGGAGAGGAGGGGATCGACCGCCTCGCGCAGCTGGTCCGGAGCTACTTCAAGGCCGACGGGCACCACGTCCAGTTCAACGTCGTCTCGGCCGCCACGCTGCGCGGGGCGCAGGCCGACCCCGAGGCGCACCGCGGCCTGATCGTGCGCGTCGCCGGCTACTCCGACTACTTCTGCGACCTCGGCGAGGCGCTGCAGGAGGAGATCATCGCCCGCACCGAGCACGGCGAGCCGTGATTCCCGGCCCGGACGCGGGGGGCGCCCCGTGTGAGGGATTGGAGGGCGCCGGCTGTGCGCGCGGCCTGTGGCGCGGCATGTGGGCTCGGGCCGTTGGCGCGAGCCGTAGCGCGGGCTTCAGCCCGCGGGGTGGGGGGATGGCAAGCGTTGGAAGAAGAAACGACCGCAGGCTAAAGCCTCCGTCTGCAAGGACGGGACCGGGCGGGGCGACGCGGACCGCACCACAGCTCCGCGCCTACGACGTTCTCTTCTGCGACGTATGCGCTTACAAGAAACGCGGTCAAATAGAGCGGTCGGGTGAGCGATCGCCTCGACCCTCGCCCGTCATGAAACCGGTTGCATCTGGCGCCATGAACGTCAGGCGATGGAGGGCGCAGGCAGCGTAATCTGCGCGCCTTCCAGGACTGCGATCTCTGTACGACCGGCGGCGAGTTGGTCTCACTCCGGCTCGTTGTAGACCTTCTCGTCGGGGAGGCCGGCGCCGGCGGCGTCGGCCTCCACGTCGCGCCCGGCGGCCTTCTCCGAGAGGAAGCGACGGTAGAACTCGTGCTGGATGACCAGGTCCATGATCTCGTTGGTGCCGGTCCAGATCGTGATCAGGCGGGTGTCGCGGAGCAGGCGCTCGACGGGGTAGATGTCGGTGTAGCCGATGCCGCCGAGGACCTGCATCGCGTGGTTGACGACCGTCCACGCCGACTCGGTCGCGAACTTCTTCGCCTCCGAGACCAACCGGCGCACCGTGCCCGCCTCCTCGCCGACATCGACAGCGCGGGCGGCGCCGTGGTTGAGCGCCCGGGAGGCGTCCATCAGCGTCAAGCTCTCCGCGATCTTGAAGCTCACCCCCTCGAAGCGGCGGATCTTGTCGCCGAACGCGTGCCGGCGGTCCGCGTAGCGGGCGGCGATCTCGAAGGCGGCGCGGCCCATGCCGACGGCACCCCCGGCCGAGGTGAGGCGCTCCGGGATCATCATCCTGTGGAACACCTCGGTGCCGGCGCCCACGCCGGCCTCGCCGCCGAGGACGTTGGCGAGCGGGACCGGAGCGTTCTTGAACACCAGCCGGCCGGTGCCGCCGCCGCGGGTGCCCATCAGCCCGTAGACGTGGTGCACCTCGACGCCGTCGCCGCGCTCGACGAGGAACGCCGTCATCGCGCGCTTGGGGTCGGGGATCCCCTCGACGCGGCCGTACACGAGGATGACGTCGGCGCCCTCCGCCCCGACGACGAAGCGCTTCTGGCCGGTGAGGTAGAACGTGTCGCCCTCGCGCCGCGCCGTCGTGGTGGCGGCGAAGAAATCGGAGCCGCCGCGCGGCTCGGTGAGCGCCTCGGCGGCCGCCACCTCGCCGCGCAGCATCGGCGCCAGGAAGCGCCGCTTCTGCTCGTCGTCCCCGAATGCGGCGATCGCCTCGCCCACGATCGAGACGAGCGACCAGAGGCAGGGGAGGGCGGTGCCGAGCACGCCCAGCTCCTCGAGCGCGACCATCTCGGTCGTCCACGGCAGGCCGCGCCCCCCCCAGGCGGTGTCGAAGCGCAGGCCGAGCAGGTTGCGGCGTCCGGCTTCCTGGAGGAACTCGCGCGGGAACCGCACGCGGTCGGCATCCATGTCGAGGAGCAGCTGGCGAGGCACGCTGGCGGCGAACGCTCGGACCTCGTCCTGCAACGTCCGCACCGCCTCGGGGAGCATCGTGCTGGTGAGCATGGGGGGCCTCCAGTGGTGATGTCAGGCTACCGCGCCCATATCGGGCCGGCAAGCCGATCGCGCCGCCGGCCGGCTCAGCCCGGGTCCGCCTGCGGGTCGAGGAGGGCCAGGAGGTCGTCGAGGATGCGCAGGGTCAAACCCCAGATCAGGTGACCGTCCCAGCGGACACATGGCATTTCGAGCGCGGCGCCGAGGCGCGTCCAGACGAAGCGGTCGCGGTTGCCGGGGTCCGCCAGGAACTCGAGCGGCACCCAGAGCGCCTCCTGCACCTCGTCGTTGGGGACCAGTCTCGGCGCCGACAGGAGCTCGAAGGCGAACGGCGCGACCCAGAGCGGGCCGGTTGGTCGCCGCAGGTGGGTGCGCGCGCAGGGGAGGGCGCCGAGGAGAGCGGCGTCGCGCTCGAGATCGAGCGCGAGCTCCTCACGCGCCTCGCGGACGGCCGCCGCGAGCGCGGTTGCATCGCCATCGTCCACACGGCCGCCGGGGAACGCGATGTCCCCCGACCAGGGATCTCCGGAACGCTCCGCGCGGCGGATGAAGAGCAGCTCGGCGCCCTCGCCCCCGGCGCGGACGACGGCGGCCACCGCTGCGGTCTTGGCCGGCAGCCCGGCGGCGCCGGCGCCCGGGCGAGGCCGCGCGAGCGCCCGCCGGAGGCCGTCGAGAGTCGGGATCGTCCTCACAGAGCGATTTTCGCACCTCCGTGACTTTCGGCAAGGGGCGGCTGACACAATCGCGGCGGCGGTACGGAGGCGGCGATGAGGCCGAGGCCGGCATCGTCGGCGGTGTCGGCCCAGCCCCGGGGAGGGTGCGGCGCGGCTGCGGCCGAGCGGCCGGCGGAACCGGGGGGCGCTGCATCAGCGCCGATAGCTGCCCGAGGAGCGTCGAGGGCAACTACGCGCGTGCCGGCGTCATCGCGTCGCTCGGCGAGCGTTGAGCGGCGTTGCGCGCGGGGCGGCCGGCGGGATGCGGCCTACGTGGCTGCGGCCGCGTCGTGGGGGACCGGCCGCCTCCTGGCGCGGTTGAAGGTGAACGTCCGTCCGAGTCTGCGCTGGAGCCCCTCCATGTAGGTGTAGAAGACCGGAGTGACGAAGAGGGTGAGCGATTGCGAGACCAGAAGGCCGCCCACGACCGCGAGGCCGAGCGGGCGCCGCGCCTCGGCGCCGGCGCCGAGGCCGAGGGCGATCGGCAAGGTCCCGAAGAGCGCCGCCATCGTCGTCATCATGATCGGGCGGAAGCGCACGACACACGCCTCGTAGATCGCCTCGGCCGGAGCCTTCCCTTCCTTGCGCTGGGCCTCGAGCGCGAAGTCGATCATCATGATCCCGTTCTTCTTGACGAGCCCCACCAGCATGATGATGCCGACGTACGCGTAGATGTTGAGGTCGCTCCCGAAGACCATCAGGGTCGCGATCGCCCCGGCTCCGGCGAGCGGCAGCGCCGAGAGGATCGTGAGCGGGTGGATGAAGCTCTCGTACAGGATGCCTAGCACCATGTAGATGACCAGGACTGCGAGGCAGAGCAGGAGGCCGAGCCCCTGCATCGAGGCCTGGAACGCCTGCGCGGTGCCCTGGAAGCTGGTCGTGATCGAGGCGGGAAGCGTTTCCCTGGCTGCCCGCTCGACTTGCGCGACGGCCTGACCCAGCGCGACTTCCGGGCGCAGGTTGAACGAGAGAGTGACGGAGGGGGCCTGGCCGGAGTGGTTGACGGTGAGCGGGCCGACGCCGGTGACCGCCGTCGCCAGCGGCGCGAGCGGCACCAGGCGCCCTGACGTCGCCCGGACGTACAGCAGCGCCAGATCGGCGGGCTCGTTCTGGTACTCCGGCTGCAGCTCCATGACGACCTGGTACTCGTTGTTGGGTGCGTAGATGGACGAGACCTGCCGCTGCCCGTAGGCGGTGTACAACGCGTCCTCGATGCGGGCCGGGCTGACGCCGACGGCGGCCGCCTTGTCGCGGTCGATCTTGAGGTTCACTTCTGGGTTCTTGAGGTAGAGGTCGGTGGCGACGTCGGTGAGCCCGGGAAGGGCGCGCAGCCTCGCTTCGAGCAGCGGCGCGGCGCGGTAGAGCTCGTCGGTGTCGGGGCCCTGGAGGGTGAGCTGATACTGGCTGTTCGAGCGGCGCCCGCCGACCTGGATCGCCGGCGGGCTCTGGATGTACGCCTTGAGGCCGGGAATCGCCGCGATCCTCGGGCGCAGCCGGTCCACGACCTCGTCGGCGCTCGCCGCCCGTTCACTCCGCGGCTTCAGGCGCAGCCAGACGCTGCCGGTGTTGAGCGAACCGCCGCGGCCGCCGGCGGAGGTGGTGAACACCTCGACGTCGGGGTCCGCTTTGATGACCGCGGCGACCGCCTTCTGGTACCTGACCATGGCGTCGAACGACATGCCCTCCGCCGCCTCGGTCGTGCCGAAGAGCATGCCGATGTCCTGCGAGGGGATGAACCCCTTGGGGATGAGGACGAAGAGGACTCCGGTCAGGATCGTGACCGCGGCGGTGACGCCCATCATCGTCCGGCGGTGGCCCAGCGACCAGCGCAGGCCCGTCTCGTAGGCGCGGAGCATGGCGGCGAACGCCCGCTCCGAGAGGTTGTACAGGCGGCGGTGCGCCACCTCGGCCGGGGGACGCAGGAAGCGGCTCGCGAGCATCGGGGTCAGCGTCAGCGACACGAACCCGGAGATCAGCACCGCGAGCCCGATGACCACCGCGAACTCGCGGAACAGGCGTCCGACGATCCCGCCCATGAACAGCACCGGGATGAAGACCGCGGCGAGCGACAGCGTCATGGAGACGATCGTGAAGCCGATCTCGCGCGCGCCGTCCAACGCCGCCTCCAGCGGCGGCTTGCCCATCTCCATGTGGCGGACGATGTTCTCGAGCATGACGATGGCGTCGTCGACGACGAAACCGACCGAGAGCGTCAGCGCCATCAGCGACAGGTTGTCGAGGGAGTAGTCGAGCAGGTACATGACGGCGAAGGTGCCGACGATCGACATCGGCATCGCGAGCGAAGGGATCGCGGTCGCCGACAGGTTGCGCAGGAAGAGGAAGATCACCATCACCACGAGGGCCAGCGTGACGAGCAGGGTGAACTTGACGTCGCGCACCGACTCGCGGATCGATTCGGAACGGTCGAAGAGCACGTGCAGCGACACCGAGCCCGGGAGGCTCCTCTGCAGACCGGCCACCGCCGTCTTGACCCGGTCCGTGACCTCGACCGTGTTGGCCCCGGGCTGGCGCTGGACCGCGAGCATGATGCTGCGCTCGTCGCCGTTGAACCACGCCGCCACCCGGGGGTTCTCGACGCTGTCGACGACCCTGCCGAGCGCCTCGAGGCGGACAGGCTTGCCGCCGACGAAGGCGACGATGATCGGCCGGTAGGCCGCCGCTGCGGTCAGCTGGCCGTCGGCTTGCACGGTGTACGCCTTCTCCGGTCCGAAGATGACGCCGGTGGGGAGGTTCACGTTGTTCTGCTGGATCGCGTCCGCGACGTCGTCAATGCCGATGCCGCGTTGCGCCAGGGCGCGGGGGTCGAGCTGGATCCTGACCGCGTACTTCTGGCCGCCGTAGACCTGCACCGCAGCCACGCCCGAAACGGTGGAGAGGCGCTGCGCGATGGTGGTCTCCGCGTACTCGTCGAGGGCGTACAGGGGGAGCGTCGTGGTGGTGAGGACCAGGTAGATCACGGGCTGGTCCGCGGGGTTGACCTTCTGGTACGACGGCGGGTACGGCATGCTCGCGGGGAGGTGCCGGGTCACGCGAGCGATGGCGGCCTGGACGTCCTGGGCGGCGTCGTCGATATCCCGGTCGAGAGCGAACTGCAACGTGATCTGGGTGCTCCCCAGCGAGCTGGCGGAGCTCATCGAGTCGACGCCGGCGATCGTGGAGAACTCCTTCTCGAGCGGGTTCGCGACCGACGCCGCCATCGTCTGCGGGCTCGCCCCCGGCAGCCCCGCCGACACCGAGATGGTGGGGAAATCCACGTTCGGCAGGTCGTTCACGCGCAGCAGCCGGTACGCCATGACCCCGAAGATGAGGATGCCCGCCATGACGATGGTCGTCATCACGGGACGCTTGATGAACAGCCCCGACAAGCCCATTCCGCTCTCTCCCGCGCCCGCCCCCGGGTGGTGCGCTTTGCCGTTGTCGCTCACCGGAGGCCGTCGGCGGTCCTGGCGATGCCGAGTCCGGCGGCGGCACTCCGTTGATTCGCGAAACCGGGCATGGCGTTGGATGGGCAGCGACCCGGCCGGCGCGCGGCTCCGCAACGACGGCCGTACACGACCACACCCACCGGTCGCTTGTCAAGTGATGTCTTTGAGAAATGATCCTGCTCACAGCGTCCGGCGTTGAGGACGCTGACGGGAGAGGACGCGGGTTCACGGCGGCGCGCGGCGGAGACGCTCGAACTCGGGGTGGCCGCGAGGCGCCGCCCGGTGGCTATGACAGGGCCGATCGGGGTGCGCGCCCTGCGGCCGTCACCATGGGTCCTTGACGTGACAGGCGGCGCCGTTCTTGGCGATGTACTCCTGGTGGTATTCCTCGGCGGGCCAGAACGTCTTGGCGGGCTCCACCTGCGTGACGATCTTGCGGTTGCCGTACCGGCCGGAGGCGGCGAGCTCCGCGATGTACGCCTCGGCCTCCCGCTTCTGCTCGTCGTTGACGTACCAGATCCCGGAGCGGTACTGGCTCCCCGAGTCCGGCCCCTGGCGGTTGAGCTCAGTGGGGTCGTGCATCGTGAAGAACGCCTCGAGCAGCCGCCGATACGTGATCTTGCTGGGGTCGAAGGTCACCTTGACGGTCTCGGCGTGCCCGGTGGTGCCGGTGCACACCTGCCGGTAGGTGGGGTGATCGACGTGGCCTTGCATGTAGCCGCTGATTGCGTCGATCACGCCGGGGCCGCGGTGGAAGTAGTGCTCGACCCCCCAGAAGCAGCCTCCGGCGAAGTACGCGACCTCCGGGTCGCCCTGGCGTCCGGCGGTCGTAGCGGTCGTGGCGGCGGAACGGGCGGGCAGGCTCTCCGGCGGGAAGCTGCGCGCCCTTCTCGTAGAACTTGAGCGCCGCGGAGTTGAGGCAGTAGCGCTCCCCGGTGGGTTTCGGCCCGTCGTCGAAGACGTGGCCGAGGTGCGCGCCGCAGCGCGCGCAGAGGATCTCCGTGCGCACCATGCCGTAACTCGTGTCCACCTTGCGGACGATGTGCTCGGGGTCGACCGGCCGGTAGAACGAGGGCCAGCCGGTGCCGGAGTTGAACTTGTGCTCGGAGGAAAAGAGCGGCAGGCCGCAAACGACGCAGACGTAGACGCCCTGCTTGTGGTTGTCGAGGAGGTTGCCGCAGAACGCCGGTTCGGTACCCGCGTTCTGCGTGACCTTGTACGCCTCGGGGCTCAGCTTCGCCGCGAGCTTGGCGACCTCGGCGGCGGGCAGGGGCGTGATGTCGTAGCCTGATTCTGAGTACTTCGGTGTCATCGTTGGGTCCCCTCCCGGTGCCCCGGTGCCCCTCGACGCGGCCTCCGCGGCCGTCACCACCCCCGGGGCTCCGGCCTGGCCGCACCCGGCGGCCACCACGATAAGGACGGCCACGACACCGGCGGCGATTCGACCGCTCATGCCCCGAAAACCCACGGCGGCGCCGCTTGAATTCCCAGCGGGCGACCGGACATCGCTCTGGCAAGGTGCTATGATCGCGGCCCATGAGACACAGGCTCACCGAGGAATCGATCATGTTCGCGAGCGTCTTCAAGTGGTTCGTCCTCGCCACGCTCACGGGCGCCATCGTCGGGCTCTCGACGACGGTGTTCCTCAAGGCCCTTGCCTGGAGCATCGCCATCGCCGAGGGGCGCCAGGCCTACTTCCTGCTGCTCCCCGTCGCCTTCGTCGTCAGCATCGTGCTCATCAAGTGGCTGGCGCCGGACGCCGAGGGGCACGGCACCGAGAAGGTCATCGAGGCGATCCACACGAAGTCGGGGAGGATCAAGGCTGCGGTGATCCCGGTGAAGCTGGTGGCGACGATCGTGACGCTCGCCTGCGGCGGGTCGGCCGGCAAGGAAGGGCCGTGCGCGCAGATCGGCGCCGGGCTCGCGTCGCTGTTCGCCGACCTGCTGCGGCTCTCCGACCACGACCGCAAGAAGATCGTGATCTGCGGGATCAGCGCCGGGTTCGCCTCCGTCTTCGGGACCCCGATCGCGGGCGCGATCTTCGGCGTCGAGGTGCTGTTCGTCGGAAGCATGCTCTACGAGGTGCTGCTGCCGTCGTTCATCGCCGGAGTCACTGCGTACGAGATCTCGTCCAGCTTCGGCGTGCAGTACTTCAAGCACTCCGTCAGCGTGGTGCCGGTGTTCACGGAGACGTTCTTCATCGAGGTGGCTCTGGCGGGCGTGTTCATGGGCCTGTGCGCCTTCTTCATGGTCGAGACGATGCGGGCCGGCGAGAAGCTGGCGGGCCGCTTGCGGGTCTCGCCGGCGGTCAAGGGACTCATCGGCGGCGCGGCGCTGGTGGCCCTGACCTTCGTGTTCTCCCGCCGCTTCCTGGGCCTCGGCCTCGACACGATCGAGGCGGCGCTCAAGGGGGTGCCGGTGCCGTGGTACGCGTTCGCGGTGAAATCGGTGTTCACGTCGATCACGCTCAACTTCGGCGGCAGCGGCGGGATCGTGACCCCGATCTTCTTCGTCGGCGCCGCATCCGGCACCCTCTACGCGCACCTGACGGGTCTCGACCCGGCGACGTTCGCCGCGATCGGACTGGTCGCCGTCCTCGCGGGCGCCGCCAACACGCCGATCGCGGCGGCGATCATGGCGCTCGAAATGTTCGGCCCGGCGCTCGGTCCCTACGCGGCGGTCGCCTGCGTCATCAGCTTCCTGATGACCGGACACCGCTCGGTGTACCCCTCGCAGATCCTCGCGGCGGCGAAATCTCCTTCGTTGCATGTGCACCTTGGCGACCAGGTCGAGGGCATCGAGACCGGTGTGGAGCCCGCTGTCGCGCGCCGTCTGGCGGAGTGGAGGCGGATCGTTCGAAGGACGAGGCGCCCACCGCCATCGGTTTGACCGTGACGCGGGGCCGGAAGTGGATATGGCGAAGGTCCCGATCGCCGGCCACACGGCCGTCGGGCGCCGGGTGCGGGTCTCGCCGGCGTCGGCGCCGGCCTAGCGGAACGAAAGCACGGCCAGGACTACCGCCGCCACGGCGATCACGATCCAGATCACGCGCATCGAGCGGCGGCTGCCGGCTTTCTTCTCGTTCTCGCTTTCGTCCAACGGTTCGAACATGCGGTTCCTCCGGGGAGTTCCTCCGCGGCTGCCGATCCGGGAATTCCGGCGGCGGCGGAGTCGTGGGCTGCGGCGCCTGCCGCGTCGCCCGCCTCGACCCGGATGGCGGCCCGACCATCCGAAGCCATCCTCCGCCGGCACGACGCCGGCGGACCCTTGGTGGATACGTCTCGGGGACACAGCCCCCGAACGGCGTTCCCGAGTCAACTGTAGGTCGCGGTCCGGGGGCCGTCAAGCCGCGCCGACTCTGAACGGCTGATGTTGACAGCCGGTGCGAGGGGTGTCACGATCCACGAGCCATGACGTTCGCACCCGCCGTCCGGACCGTCGCCGCCGCTTCGTGGTGCTGGTATCCCTGCGACAACGGAGGGCGTGTGGCCTCGTAGCTTCACCTCGATTTGGACCCACAGCCCTCCGGACCCCGGAGGGCTTTTTTGTTGCCCGAGAAAGGGGAAACGACGATGGATGCGATGTCCCGACCGACCACGACGAAGCCTGCCGCCCGCCCGCGCGGGGACGTGATCACGCTGCCGGCCGCGGAGCTGCCCACGCGCTGGTACAACGTCCTGCCCGACCTGCCGGCGCCGCTGGCGCCGCCGCTGAGCCCCGCCACCGGGCAGCCGGTGACGCCCGACGAGCTCGGGCGCATCTTCCCGCCGCAGGTCATCGAGCAGGAGATGAGCCGGGAGCGCTTCATCGCGATCCCCGAGGAGGTGCTCGACATCCTGGCGATGTGGCGGCCGACGCCCCTGGTGCGGGCGCGGCGCCTCGAAGCTGCGCTCGGCACGCCGGCGCGGATCTACTACAAGCACGAGGGTGTCTCGCCGACCGGCAGCCACAAGCCCAACACCGCGGTGCCGCAGGCGTACTTCAACAAGCAGCACGGGATCCGCCGCCTCACGACCGAGACCGGCGCGGGCCAGTGGGGGAGCGCGCTGGCGTTCGCCACCCGCATGTTCGGCATGACGTGCCGCGTCTACATGGTTCGCGTGAGCTACGACCAGAAGCCGTACCGGCGCACGTTCATGCGCTTGTTCGGGGCGGAGGTGTTTGCGAGCCCGTCGCCGCACACCGCTTCCGGGCGGGCGATCCTCGAGAGCGCCCCCGACTCCCCCGGCAGCCTGGGCATCGCGATCAGCGAGGCGGTCGAGGAGGCGGCCGGCCGCCCCGACACGAACTACTCGCTCGGCAGCGTGCTCAACCACGTCCTCCTGCACCAGACGGTGATCGGCCAGGAGGCGAAGCGGCAACTCGAGATGGCGGGCGAGAGGCCGGACTTCATCTTCGGGTGTCACGGCGGCGGCTCCAACTTCGGCGGCCTGGCGCTGCCGTTCGTCCCCGAGATCGTGGCGGGCGCGCCGATCCGCGCGATCGCGGTCGAGCCGGACGGCTGCCCGAGCCTGACGCGCGGCCGCTACGCGTTCGACTACGGCGACACCGCGAGGCTCACGCCGATGGTTCGCATGTACACCCTCGGGCACGACTTCATCCCGCCCGCCTCGCACGCCGGCGGGCTGCGCTACCACGGCGCCTCTCCGATCGTCTCGGCGTTGCTGAACGCGGGCGCGATCGGCGCCGAGGCGGTGGCGCAAGTCGACGTGTTCCGCTGCGCCGAACTGTTCGCCCACACCGAGGGGATCGTGCCGGCGCCGGAGTCGGCGCACGCCGTGGCGGCGGTCGTGCGCAAAGCCGCCGAACTGCGCGAGGAGGGGCGGGAGGCGACGATCCTGTTCTCGCTCTCGGGCCACGGCCTGTTCGACCTCGGGGCGTACGAGGCGTATCTCGACGGCCGCATCGCCGATCAGGGCGACCAGGGCGAGGCGATCGCCGCGGCGCTCGCCGGCCTGCCGGACGTGCGGCCATGATCGTCATCCTCGAACCCGACCTGGGCGGCCAGGAGGCCGCGATCGCCGCGGTGCGCGCCGTCGCGGCGCGCTACCCCGGCGTGGCGGTCAAGCCGTACGAGTTCAGGGGCACGACGCACCGGTTCGCCGAGGTGCACCTTCTCGGCCCCACCGCCGCGGTGCCCGCGGACGCGTTCGAGGCGCTCCCGGGCGTCCGCCAGGTGGTGCGCGTCTCCGCCAAGTACCGCCTGATCGGGCGGCACGGTCTCGGGAACGAGACGGTCGGTTTCGAGCACAACGGCGTTCGCATCGACGATCGCAGCGTGCACGTCTTCGCCGGCCTGTGCGCGGTGGACACCCCCGCCCACGTCGACGCGATGATGGCGGCGCTCGCCCGGGAGGGCGTCGTCACCACCAGGATGGGCGCGTACAAGCCGCGCTCCTCGCCGTACGACTTCCAGGGGCTCGGCAAGGCGTGCCTGCCGTGGGTGTTCGACGCCGCCGGAAAGCACGGCATCAGGCTGATCGCGATGGAGGCCACCGACGCATCGCACCTCGACGAGATCTGGGACGCCCTCGAGCGCGCCGGTCACCCGACCGGCGTCATGGTGCAGATAGGGACCCGCAACGCGCAGAACTACGAGCTTCTCAAACAGGTCGGAAGGCAGCAGGAGTTCCCGGTGCTGTTCAAACGCGGGATGGGGATCACCCTGGAAGAGTCGCTGAACGCCTGCGAGTACGTCGCGAGCGAGGGCAACGCCCGCATCGTCTTCTGCCTGCGCGGCGTCAAGTCGCACCTCGGCGACCCTCACCGCAACCTGGTGGACTTCGCCCACGTCCCCGTCGTGAGGCGGCAGACCAGGCTCCCGGTCTGCATCGACCCCTCGCACAGCGTCGGCACCGGACTGTGCGCGCCGGACGGCTTGCCCGACATCTTCCACGCCACGGCGCAGGGGATCGTGGCCGGCGCCTCCGCCGTCCTCGTCGATTTCCACCCGCAGCCGGCGTGCGCGCTGTGCGACGGCGGGCAGGCGTTGACGCTCGAGATGCTGGGGCCGCTCCTCGACCACGTCCGCCGCGTCCGCGCCGCGTACGAAGGCTCGGTGGCCGAGGTGGCGCGGCAGGGGCTCACGGCGAGGGCATCCACGTAGGCCGCGCCGGGTCGCCGCCGTTCGCCTGGCGGGAGAGGCCCCGCCCGGCGGGCCCCTTCTGCGCGCCGCTTCAGTTGAGCGGCAGTTGGGTCACGCCGATGATGCGGAACGGCTCGGTGCCGAAGCTCTCGAGTTCGACCTTCCCCTCGCCGTCGAACTTCGCGCGCATCGCCGCGATCAGGCGGCCCTCGCCGTGTCCGCTGTGGTCGAGGTCGAGGACGACCATCCCGAACGGGTACTGCAGCGACCGCGTGCCCCGCCACTGCCCCCAGAACTGGATCGGCCGGTCGGCGATGACGACGATGCGACGACCTGTCGGCGTGGCGAGCGAGCGAATGATGGGGACCTCGTACCCGAGGCTCGACCCGATCCGGATCCACCCGCGCCCCTTCATGCGGAACAGGGCGGCCTCGACCGCGCTCTGCCCCTTGTCCTTGAGGAGGAGGGCGAGGGCGCGCACGTCGCCGGCGGGAGAGTAGCTGTCGATGTGGACGACGATCGGGATCGTGCCGCCGTTTCCGGTGTTGGCGAGGACTCCCGCGAACTGTTCGGGGCCTTGGGGTTCGGCGGCGGTTTCCACGCCCGCCGACGGGCGCGCCGCGAGCGCAAGCAGCGCCGCGGCAACGGCAAGCAGTGGTCTGTTCGGATGCATGTGAGCCTCCAACGCGTGCGGGTGCCGCCGAACCCTCTGAGCCGGGGGCGGCACCCGACGTTAAGCAGAAACAGCGGATCGACGGGGGCTCTTCCCCCCAGGGGCTAGAATTCCGGCGTGAGCGAGACCGCCGACGCGGGCGCCAACCGCTGGCTGCTGCTGGTCAGCGCGATGGTGAGCTTCTTCGCGGTCGGGATGACGTTCTTCGCGGTTCCCCCTTTGATCGGCACGCTGCGCGCCGAGTTTGCCCTCAGCAACCTCGCCATCGGCTTCCTGGCGGGCGCGATCGCCGTGCCGGCGGTCGGGCTGTCGCTGCCGCTCGGCGCCGCCCTCGATCGCTGGCCGCCGCGGGCCGCCGGTCTGGTCGGCCTCGGGGGGATGCTGGTCGGGGCCGCGCTGTTCGCGGTCGCGCCGGGGTACGGTTGGCTCCTCGCCGGCAGGCTCGCCTTCGGCATCGGCGCGCTGCTCATGAACCTGCTGCTCGCGCGACTGCTGTCGGCGGCGTTCGCCGGGCGGGAACTGGCGCTCGCCATGGGGCTGTTCACCGCCACGTACCCGGCGAGCATGATCGTGCTGTTCACCCTGCACCCCTTCATCTCGGCGCGCCTCGGCTGGCGCGGCGAGATGGGGCTCTTGGCGGCGCTGGTCGCGTTGGCCATCCCGCTCCACGCCGTGGCGGCGCCGCGGCGCCTGCGGGGAGGGGCGCGGACGGCCCGACGCGGCGCCGATCACGGCAGGCTCCCACCCGGGCTCATCGCCCTTGGCGTCGCATGGATGCTCTACTTCGCCGCGTTCGGTGCCACCCCGACGTTCGGACCGGAGTGGGCCGGGGGTGGCGCCACCGGGCTGCTGGCGACGAGCCTGATCACCTGGGTAGCCCTGGTCGGCACGCCGCTGGCGGGCGCGGCGATCGACCGGTCCGGCAGCCCCCGGCTCTGGTGCGTGGCGGGCCTCGGCGTGATGGCCGGAACGCTCGGTTTGATGGCTGCTGGAACGGTGTCCGCGGTCGTCGCGATGGTGGCGCTCGGACTCGCGGTGGCGGTCGTGCCGCCGGCGGTCTACTCGCTCCCGGCGACGCTCGTGCCGCCAGAGCGGACAGGACACGCCTTCGGGTTCATCACCGCTCTGTCGAACCTCGGGGCGCTGGCCGGGCCGGCGTTCGCCGGGGCCGTGCGCGACGCGACGCCGGCGTGGGCCCCGGTCTGGGGTTCTCTTGCGGTGGCGGCTCTCGCCGGGGCCGCCGTGGCCTCACTGGCGCGGCCCCCCTCCGCCGGGCGCGAGCGCCCGGCGCCCGGCAGCAGGCCTGTCTGACCCCTGGGGCTGCTCGCGTGCGCGGGTGGCGCCGCCGGGGCCGCGGAATAGTACAATTGGCGGCGAGCGAGGGAGACGCTTTTCTCTGCCGCGGGAGGGTGTCATGAGGCGGGCTTGTCTGGGTGCGCTGGTGCTGCTGGGTGCGGGGCTTACGGCCGCTTGCGGGAGCGACAAGCTGATCGTCGGAGTCGTGCTCCCCGAGAGCGGCATCAACAAGGGGTACGGCGCGTCGCTGCAGGCCGGCATCAAGCTGGCGTTCGACGACGCGGTGGCGAGGCAGTCGCCCAAGGGGTTCGAAGCGCAGTACCGCGATTCCCTCTCCCATCCGGAGTACGCCGCCAAGGAGTGCGCGGAACTGTTCAAGGGCGGCGCGCTGATCGTGATCGGAGGGGCGACCTCGGCTGAGGCGAAGGCGATGATCCCCGAGGCCGAGAAGGCCCGGAGGGTGATCATCTCGCCCTCCGCGAGCGAGCCCGACCTCGCGGCATCGAGCAACCTCTTCTTCCGCACGGTCCCCTCGGACGAATTCGAAGGCCTCGTCGCCGCCGACTTCCTGGTGCAGCAGAAGAAGGCCCGCACGGTCATGATCCTCTTCGAGGAGGGCCTGTACGCCGACGGCATGCTGCCGGTCTTCACCGCGGAGGTCCAGAAGCTCGGGGCCAAGATCGTCGGCAAGCTCCCGATCGGACCTACCGACTGGGACAAGACGATCGGCGACGCGCTCACGGCCGGCAAGCCCGACGCCGTGTTCATCTGCGCCTACGGCGAGGAGATCCTCGGCGCGCTGACGGTGGTCCGCGGCGTCAAGTACCCGGGCACGATCTGCACCGTCTCGGCGATCGCTACCGGCGACTTCGTGCGCCGCGCCAGCGCGATGGCGGAAGGCGTCTTCGTCCCGATGGTGACGATCGACCTGGCCTCGTCGAAGGAGCCGATCGCGTCGTTCGTCAAGCGCTTCAAGGCGGCGCACAAGGGCGCGATGCCGGACCTCTTCGCCGCGTACGGGTACGACGCCGCACTGGTGGCGCTGGACGCCCTCCAGGGTCCGCCGCCGAAGGACACCAGCGAGCTCCTGGTGCGGATCATGAGCCTGGGCGACAAGCAGGGCGTGACCGGAAAACTCGCGTTCGACAAGTTCGGGAACATCGATCACCGCCCGACAATGCACGTGATCGGGGACGGCAAGATCGAGGAGCTCAGCGCGCCGTAGGCAGCGTCCGCGCCGCCGGGCCGCGCGCCGGCTCTGCCTGAACCTCGCGTCCTCCGGCTCCGCGTCGATCCCTGGTCCTGCGCGGGAGTGCCCCGTGGCTTGCCGCCGCCACCTCGCATGAGGAGAGACCTCTCGGTAGGCCTCGCCGCGTACCCGTAGCCGCGGGCTTCAGCCCGCGGGCCGTGGCCGTGGCCGTTTCCTTGTAGGCGCGGGCTTCAGCCCGCGGGGCGGGCGGGTGGCGAACGATCGGAGCGAGAAACGACCGCAGGCCCAAGCCTGCGCCTACCAAGACGCGCTCGGGCGGGGGAACGTGTATAGCCGTGGCCGTTTCCCTGTTGCCGCTCCACCGCGGGGGCGGTGGTTGTGGCCGTTTCCTTGTAGGCGCGGGCTTCAGCCCGCGGGGCGGGCGGGTGGCGAACGATCGGAGCGAGAAACGACCGCAGGCCCAAGCCTGCGCCTATTACAAGGGAGCGGGTGGAGGAACGCGTACGGCGCCACTCGGGAATGAATCACAGGGGATGAAGAATCGGCAGGTTCGGAGGGGATGTATCCTCTTGCGGACCGGGTCCGACCCCAGGCCGGAGGCAACCATGAAAGGCATCTCGACCGGGCTCATCGCAGCTTTCGCCATCACGCTGGGCGTGTCCGTGCTGGCCGGGAACCCCCCGCCGGCCGTGGAGAAGGAGAAGAGCTTCTCGGACCGGTTCGCCGGTCTCGAGTTCCGGTGCATCGGCCCGTTCCGCGGCGGGCGGGTCACCGCCGTCGCGGGGGTCCGTCACGACCCCCTCACCTACTACTTCGGCGGCACCGGCGGCGGCGTCTGGAAGACGACCGACGCCGGGTCGAGCTGGCAGAACGTGTCCGACAAGTACTTCACCACGGGTTCGGTCGGCGCGATCGCCGTCTCCGAGTCGGACCCGAACGTCGTCTACGTCGGCATGGGCGAGTCGCCGATCCGCGGCAACCTCTCCTCCGGTGACGGGGTGTGGAAGTCCACCGACGCAGGGCGCACCTGGCGCAACGTCGGCCTCGCCGACACTCGCCAGATCGCCCGGGTCCGGATCCACCCCACCAACCCCGATCTGGTCTACGTCGCCGCGCAGGGGCACGCCTTTGGTCCGAACGCCGACCGCGGCGTCTTCCGGTCGGAGGACGGCGGGAAGACGTGGCGGAAGGTCCTCTACGTGGACGACGCCACGGGGGCGGCGGACCTGGCGATGGACCCCGACAACCCGCGAATCCTCTACGCCGCGTTCTGGCAGGCCGTCCGGCGGCCGTGGGACTTCGTCAGCGGCGGGCCCGGGAGCGGCCTGTGGCGCTCCACCGACGGCGGCGACACCTGGACGAAGCTCGGCAAGGGGCTGCCGGACGAGACGCTCGGCCGCATCGGCGTGGCCGCGTCGCCCGCCCGACGCGGGCGCGTGTGGGCGATCGTGGAGGCGAAAGAGCGCGGCGGGCTCTACCTCTCCGACGACTTCGGCGACACCTGGAAGCAGGTCAACGACGGCCACGGGATCCGCGAGCGGGCGTGGTACTACTCGTGGGTCTACGCCGACCCGAAGGACGCCGACGCGGTCTGGCTGCCCAACGTCAACCTGCACCGCTCGGTGGACGGCGGCCGGACGTTCGCCGCGGTGCCCGACCCACACGGCGACAACCACGACCTCTGGATCGATCCGGACGACCCGGGGCGGATGATCATGGGGAACGACGGCGGCGCGACCGTGACGTTCAACGGCGGCCGTACGTGGTCCACGCTCGACAACCAACCGACGGCTCAGTTCTACCGGGTGGCGACGGACAACCGCTTTCCCTACTGGGTGTACGGAGCGCAGCAGGACAACTCGACGGTCGCCATCCCGAGCGGCGTCCCGGGCGACGGCATCGGCTTCACGGACTGGCATTCGGTGGGCGGGGGGGAGAGCGGGTGGATCGCGCCGCTCCCGACCGACCCGGAGATCGTCTTCGCCGGCGCCTACGGCGGCGAGATCTCGCGCTACGACAACCGCACCCGCGAGACGTGGAACGTCATGGCCTGGCCTCAGCTCGCGGACGGGCGCGCCACCCGCGACCTCAAGTACCGCTTCCAGTGGAACGCGCCGATCGTGGTCTCGCCGAACGACCCGCAGACGCTCTACCACGCGGCGCAAGTGCTGCTGCGCAGCCGTGACCAGGGGACGACCTGGGAGACGATCAGTCCCGACCTGACCCGCAACGATCCGAGCAAGCAGGGCCGCTCGGGAGGCCCGGTGAGCAAGGACGTGACCGGGGTCGAGGTGTACGACACGATCTTCGCGCTGGCGGTGTCCCCCCACGAGAGAGGGGTGATCTGGGCGGGGACCGACGACGGTCTGGTGCAGCTCACCCGGGACGACGGCAGGAGCTGGCAGAACGTCACGCCGAAGGGGTTCCCGGAGTGGATCCAGGTCAACTCGATCGAGGTGTCGCCGCACGACAAGGCGGCCGCCTACGTCGCGGCCACTCGCTACAAGTTCGACGACGACAAGCCGTACATCTACAAGACCGGCGACTACGGCAAGAACTGGACGAAGATCACGAGCGGGATCCCGGACGGCGCGTTCACCCGGGTGGTCCGCGAGGACCCCGTCCGGCGCGGGCTGCTCTTCGCCGGGACCGAGACCGGCCTGTTCGTCTCGCTCGACGACGGGGCGTCGTGGCGGCCGTTCCAACGCAACCTGCCTGTCGTGCCGATCACCGACCTGGCGGTGAAGGACGGCGACCTCGTCGTCGCCACCCAGGGGCGCTCGTTCTGGATCCTCGACGACCTCACGCCGCTGCGCCTGTGGGACGACCGCGTGGCCGCCAGCGACGTGCACCTGTTCCCGCCGCGCCCGACGCCCCGCTTCATGGCCCAGGCTCCGAGCGAGCAAGAACGCGCGCTGTCGAGAAGCGTCGGAGAGAACATGCCCGCCGGCGCGATCATCGACTTCTGGCTGAAGGACGAACCGGGCAAGGGCGAGCCGGTCACCGTCGAGATCCTCTCCCAGGGGAAGGTGATCCGCACGCTCACGAGCGCGAAGCCGGGGCTGACCGGCGACCTCGAGGAGCGCGCCCGCGAGCAGGAGCTCCGCAAGGGCCAGGACAAGCCGCTCGAGGTCAAGGCCGGCCTCAACCGCGTCGTGTGGGACATGCGGGTCCTCGAGCCCACGCTGGCGCCGAAGGCGGTCTTCAACGAGGGCTCGAAGGCGCCGCCCAAGGTGGCGCCGGGGACGTACGAGGTGCGGCTCACGGCCGCGGGCAAGTCCCAAACCGCGACGTTCGAGGTCACGCCCGATCCGACCAGCCCCGCGACGGCGGTGGACCTGAAGGCCCAGTTCGACCTGCTCGAGGCGATCCGCGACGACCTCTCGGCGACGCACGAGACGGTGATGCAGATCCGGGACGTCCGGTCCCAGGTGTCGGACCTGGGGGGGCGCGCCCGCCGGCTGGGCATGGGCGACGCGCTCGAGAAGCGGGCGGCGCCGATCGCGCGGGAACTGACGGCGCTCGAGCTCGAGCTGACGAACCCCGAGATCAAGGCGGACGAGGACGACCTCAACTACGAGCCCAAACTCGACCACGACTTCACGTATCTCGCGGGGGTCGTGGCCAGCGCGGACCGCAGGCCCACGGCCGGGTCGCAAGCGGTGTACCGCGAGCTGAAGGGGAAGCTCGACGCGGCGCGCGGCCGGTTCCGGGCGCTGCTCGCCGGCGAGGTGGCGGGGTTCTCGCGCGCGGCCGAGGAGATGAAGCTGCCGCGCGTCGCGCCCGCGCCGAAGCTCCACTCGTAGCCACCGGGCGAGGCGGTGGGCCTCGCCCGGCGCGACCGGAAGTCGCCCGGCCGCTGCCGTGGTAGCTTCTCCAGGTGGGCAAGACGCGTGGCATCCCCGCCGACCCGGCCGCCGTCCTCCGCGCGGTCTTCGGCTACACGAGCTTTCGCCCGTTGCAGCGCGAGGTCATCGAGCGCGTGGTCGCGGGCGGCGACGCGTTCGTGCTCATGCCCACCGGCGGAGGCAAGTCGCTGTGCTACCAGGTGCCCGCGCTCGTCCGCCGCGGCACCGCGGTCGTCGTGTCGCCGCTGATCTCGCTGATGAAGGACCAGGTGGACGCCCTCCGGGCGAACGGGGTCGCGGCGGAGCGCTACAACTCCTCGCTCGAGGCGGCCGAGGCGCGGCGGGTGCTGGCCCGGCTGCACGCGGGCGAGCTCGACCTGATCTACGTCGCGCCGGAGCGCCTCATGACCGAGGCGTTCCTGGAGCGCCTGCGCCCGCTGGAGATCGCGCTCTTCGCCGTCGACGAGGCGCACTGCGTGAGCCAGTGGGGGCACGACTTCCGCCCCGAGTACATCGCCCTCGGCCGGCTGCGGGCGCTGTTTCCCGGCGTCCCTTTCCTGGCGCTGACCGCCACCGCGGACGAAGCCACCCGCGCCGACGTGCGGGAAAAGCTGGGCCTGCTGGACGCGCCGGTGTTCGCGGCCGGCTTCGACCGGCCCAACATCCGGTACACGGTGGTGGCGAAGAGCAAGCCTTTCGAGCAATTGCTTGCGTTCCTGGCCGGCCGTCGCGGGGACTCCGGCATCGTCTACTGCCTGACCCGCAAGCGCACCGCGGAGGTGGCGGCGCGGCTCGTGGCCGAGGGTGTTCCGGCGGCCGCCTACCACGCGGGGCTGCCGGCCGTGGAGCGGACGGCGGTACAGGACGCGTTCCTGCGCGACGAGCTGCAGGTGGTCGTGGCAACCGTCGCGTTCGGCATGGGCATCGACAAGCCCGACGTCCGCTTCGTCGTCCACCACGACATGCCGAAGAGCATCGAGGGCTACTACCAGGAGTCGGGGCGGGCCGGCCGCGATGGCATGCCGGCGGACGCCTTGCTGCTGTTCGGGCTGCAGGACGTCGTGACGGCGCGCCGGCTGGTCGAGGGCGGCGGCGACCCCGACCAGGTCCGCGTCGAGCTGCACAAGCTCAACGCGATGGTGGCGTTCGCCGAATCGCTCGGTTGTCGGAGGCGGGCCCTGCTCGGGTACTTCGGCGAGGCGCTCGAGCGGGACTGCGGCAACTGCGACGTCTGCCTCGACCCGCCCGAGCGCTACGACGGGACCGAGCACGCGCAGAAGGTGCTGAGCTGCGTCTACCGCGTCGGCCAGCGCTTCGGCGCCCGCCACGTCGTCGACGTGCTGCGCGGCGCCGACGTCGCGCGTGTACGCGACCTCGGGCACGACCGGCTGACGACGTTCGGGATCGGCAGGGACCTCTCGTCCGACGCGTGGCTCGGGGTCGTGCGTCAGCTCGTGCACCTCGGTTACCTGCGCCAGGACATCGCGAACTTCTCGGTCCTGAAGCTCACGCCCGCCGCCGCGCCGGTGCTGCGGGGCGAGCGCCGGGTCGAGCTCGCGGTCCCCAGGGAAGGCCGGCGTCCCGCCGGCGCGAAGCGACCGCGCCTGACGGCGGAGGGACTGAGTGTCGACGAGGCGCTCTTCGAGCGTTTGCGCGCGTTGCGCAAGCGGGTCGCCGACGCTCAGGGGGTTCCCGCGTACGTCGTCTTCTCGGACGCCACGCTGGCCGCGATGGCCGCGTTGCGGCCGAAGACGCGCGAGGAGCTGCGCCGCGTCAGCGGCGTCGGCGAGACGAAGCTGGCCCGCTACGGCGAGGCGTTCCTCGCCGTCCTCGCCGGCGCCTGATGCGGTGCCGCCGCGCGGCTCGTCCTCACAGAATGGGCCCCGAAGCCGGCCGGCGGCGCGTCCAATCACCAAGAAGGTGAGATGGTAGTGGCTGACAACTGAGGACCTGAGACACGGGGCGGCTTTCGTGAGACAATCAGCGTTGTTCACTGCTCGGTCGTAACGCCCGGGGAGGTTGCCGTGGAGGCGGTGTTGCGCGTGCTGGTCGTCGAGAATCAGGCGACTGATGCGGAGCTGGCCGAACGCGAGCTCGGGCGCAGCGGGATCGCCTTCGATCCCCTCCGGGTCGAGACCCGCGCAGCGTTCGTCGGAGCGCTGGACCGGTTCCGGCCCGACGTGATCCTGTGCGACTACGCGCTGCCGGAGTTCAACGGGTTGGAGGCGCTCGAGATCGCGAACCGCGTCGCGCCGTGGACGCCGTTCCTGGTCGTGACCGGCGCCCTTGACGACGCCCAGGCGGTGTCGGTCCTGGCCGCGGGGGCCGACGATTACATCCTCAAAGACCGGATGGCCCGCCTCGGGCCGGCCGTCCAGAGGGCGATCGAGAACCGCCGCATCCGCCGCGAGAACGCGGCGGCGCTGCAGGCGCTGCGCGAGAGCGAGGACCGGTACCGGCAGCTGTTCGAGCTGGAGTCGGACGCGATCGTCCTGGTGGACAACGAGACGGGGCGGGTCCTGGAGGTCAACGCTGCCGCGGCGACGCTGTACGGATACTCGCGGGACGAGTGGCTCCGCATGAACCACGCCGATGTGTCCGCTGAGCCCGACCGCACGCGGCAGGCCGCGGTCGAAGGGCTGACGAGGATCCCCCTGCGCTGGCACCGCAAGCGCGACGGCACGGTATTCCCGGTCGAGATCGCCGCGTCCCACTTCGAGTGGCACGGCCGCCCGGCGCACGTCGCCGCGATCCGCGACGTCAGCGACCGCATCCGCGCGGAGGACGACCTGCGCAAGAGTCGCTCGCAGCTCCTCGAAGCGCAGCGCATCGCGCGGGTCGGGAGCTGGAGGCTGGCGCCCGCCGAGGGGAAGGTGGAGTGGTCGGAGGAGCTGTGCCGCGTCCTCGGGGTCGACCCCGCCGGTGCGGCCCCGACCTACGAGACGTACCGGCGGCTGATCCATCCCGACGACTGGGCGACTTTCGACGCCTCGGTGCAGCGTTGCCTGCGCACGGGGGAAGCGCAGGAGATCGAGTTCCGCATCATCCGCCCCGACGGGACGGTCCGGCGCGTGGTCGGGCGCGGCGAGCTGGAGCGGGACGCCGGAGGCCTTTCCCCCGCGTTCCACGGCACCGTCCAGGACGTCACCGAGCGCCGGCAAGGGCGCGACCTCGAGATCACCCTCCAGGGCATCTTCGAGGCCGCCCAGGCCGCCGACACCCTGGCCGAACTGTTCGGCGCGCTGCACGCGGTCATCGGCCGCCTCCTGCCGGCCCCGAACTTCCACTTCGCGCTCCTCAACCGGGCGACCGGCCTGGTCGAGTTCCCGTACTTCGTCGACCAGACCGGCGCGTCGCCGCAGCCGATCAGACCCGGGGCCGGGCTCACCGGGAGGGTCCTGGCCACCGGGCAGCCCCTGCTCGTCTCGCGAGAGGAACTGGAGGATATGCAGCGGCGCGGCGAAGCGGTGCGCAGCGGCGACCAGTCGGTCCAGTGGCTCGGGGTGCCGCTGTCGGTCGGCGGCCGCGTGATCGGCGCGATGGTGCTGGAGTCGTACTCGGACGCGCTGGCCTACACCGATGAGGACCGGGACCTGTTGAGTTCCCTCTCGGTGGCGGTGGCGCAGGCGATCGAGCGCAAGCAGGCCGAGCAGGCGCTGCACGAGAGCGAGGCCAGGTACCGGCTGCTGTTCAACAGCAGCAACGACGCCGTGTTCGTCCTCCGGATCGCCCCGGATGGGTCGCCCGGCCGGTTCGTCGAGGTCAACGAGGTGGCGTGCCAGCGGCTGGGCTACAGCCGGGACGAGCTGCTCCGGATGCGCCCGGCGGACATCCACACGGAGGAAACCGGCGCGGCCGTGCCGGCGATCATGCGGCGGCTGCGGGTCGAAGGGCGCGTCGTCTGGGAAGGGGTCCACGTCGCCAAGGACGGCCGCAGAATCCCGGTGGAGATCAGCAACCACTGGTTCAACCTCGACGGCAATGCGGCGATCCTGGCCACGGTCCGCGACATCACCGAGCGCAAACGGCTGGAGGAGCAGCTCCTGCAGTCGCAGAAGATGGAGGCAGTGGGGACCCTCGCGGGCGGCGTGGCCCACGACTTCAACAACCTGCTGCAGGCGATGCTCGCGACGGTCCAGTCGTTGCGGGTGCGGGTGGCGGAGCAGGAACGTCTTGCCGCCGAGCTGGCCGGGCTCGAAGAGCACATCCGCCGCGGGGCCCGGTTGACGCGACAACTGCTCATCTTCTCGCGGCGCGAGATCTCGACCCGCGAGACCCTCGACCTCAACGAGACGGTCAGGGCGGCGGGGCGGATGCTGCGCCCGTTGCTGCACGAGAACATCGCCTTCGACCTCGATCTCGCCGAGGGGCGCCTTCTCGTCCGCGCGGACCGGGGCCAGATCGAGCAGGTCCTGACCAACCTCGCACTCAACGGCGCGGAGGCGATGCCCGGCGGCGGCCCGCTCGTCGTGCGGACCGGGTCGGACGGAGGGCAGGTGTGGGTCGAGGTCGAGGACAGCGGCGCGGGGATCCCGGACGCGATCCGGGACCGCATCTTCGAGCCGTTCTTCACGACGAAACCGGCCGGCCGGGGGACGGGCCTCGGGCTCTCGGTCGTCCTCGGCATCGTGGCGTCCCACGACGGGAACATCGCGGTGGAGAGCAGGGTCGGGACGGGCACGAGGTTCCGGGTCACGCTTCCGGCCGCCGGCGACGGCGCCCCCGCCATTGGGGAGGCTCCCGGCGACCTGGGGCGTGAGTTGCCGCCCGGGAATGGCGAGCGCGTCCTCCTCGTGGAAGACGAGGCCGGGGCGCGCGAGGGGCTCGTCGAGATCCTGACCATTCTCGGCTACGAGGTCACGGCGGCGGCGAGCGCCGAAGAAGCCGAGGGGCTGTGCGCGGCGAGGAGGATCGACCTGCTCCTCACCGACATGATGTTGCCCGGCCGATCGGGGATCGATCTCGCCGGAACCCTCAAAGAGCGCTTGCCCGCGCTGCCGGTCATCCTGATGTCCGGGTACACCGACGAGGACCTTCTCCGCCGGCGGGTCCAGACCAGCGGCGCCCGCTTCCTGCAGAAGCCGTTCGACATGGCCACGCTCGCCCACGCCGCGCGCGAGGCGCTCGACGGCGAGGCTGCCGCCGCCCCCGGCGCGCCGTCCGACGGCGGCGCCGGAGGTTAGGCCTGGGTGGTGTCGCCGGGAGCGGCGGCGCCGGGTTCGAGAAGGAGCAACGTCTCGAGGTTGGCGGTGCCGGCAAACAGGTCGAGGGGGAGGGCCCGGCGCAAGGCATAGCCGGCCTGCTTCCATGCCGCGGCCTCGCGCGGGATCTCGTCGGTGCCGCAACAGATGTGGACAACCCGTTGCGGGCGGCGCGCGGCGAGCGCGGCGGCGACGCCAGTGTCCGTGCCCTGCCGCGGCGGGTCGAGGAGCACGGCCTCGGGCGCGCGGGCCGGCCGGAGCCGGCCGGCGAGGAACGCGGCGTCGACCCGGCCGGCGACGAAGCGCGCGTGGTCGGCGCAGCGCAGGTGCACGGCGTTGGCGCGGGCCGCCTCGACCGCGGCGCCGTCGAGGTCCACCCCGACGACGTTCGCGGCCTCGCGGCCGACCGTGAGCGAGAACAGCCCGTAGCCGCAATAGAGATCGAGGAGGGCGCGGCCTTCGAGCGGCGCCAGGAGCGCCCGGACGGCGGCGGTCATGGCGGCCACCATCGCGCCGTTGACCTGCGAGAACACGGTCGGGGGGAAGCGCAGCCGGACTCCGTCGGCCTCGACCTGCAGCCAGTCGGGACCGAAGAGCCGCTTGAACGAAAGCGTCCCCGCCGGCCGCCTGGCTTCGAGGTAGTAGTCGGAGCCGCGCGGGTCGAGGTAGAGGAACCCGGCCCGCACGCCGAGACCGGCCTCTTGCAGGTCGAGGGCGAGCTGCTTGCCCGCCCGCACCACCTTGGCGTCGAAGACGCGCACGTTGAGAACGACGGCGAGCCCTCCGGCGGTGCCGCGGACGATGGCCCAGTTGAGCGCCGACGCCAGCGCGCGCGCCGGGGGCCGCGACAACCGCCCGATCAGGAACGCGTAGACCGCCGTGTGCTCCGGTAGGTCGAGCGCCGAGGGCGAAAGCCCGCGCCTCGCGGGCGCGGCGCCGGGGAACGTGAGGGCGAGGCCCTTGGGACCCAGCGCCGCCCTGCGCTTGGTGGTCGTGCGGTACGCGCGGGGCGAGGGCGCGGCCGCGACGGGCTCGGGCCGGCCGGGCAGCTCCTGCTCGCGCCAAAACCTCGCCAGCGCCTCGTCCTTGAGGGCGCGCTCGTCGGCGTAGTCGAGCGCGGCGAGCGGCTCGGGGTGGCTTGCGGGCGGGAGTGCCAGACCCCGGTTCGCGGCGAGAGCGCGGAGCGTGTCGGAAAAGCTCACGCCGGCAGCGTAGCAAAGTGATGACCCCGGGGAGTCCCGGATGGTGTACCGTCGCGGACGAAGGCGGGTGATCGATGACGGAAGCGGACCACAAACCGGGGGACGAATTCATCGCGCTGGGGCTCGAGCCCCGGATCGTCGAGGCGCTCGTGGCGCTCGGCTACGAGGAGCCGACGCCGATCCAGCGCGCGGCGATCCCGCCGCTGCTCGCCGGCCGGGACCTGATCGGACAGGCCGCGACGGGCACCGGCAAGACCGCGGCGTTCGCGCTGCCGCTGCTCAACCGCCTCGTCGCGCTGGGCCAGGACCGGCCGCGTCCCTCGGCGCTGGTGCTCGTTCCGACGCGCGAATTGGCGGTGCAGGTGGCGGAGGCGGTGCACCGTTACGGCCGCCTGGTGGCGGGCGGGGTGCTGCCGCTGTACGGCGGCCAGAGCTTCGGCCAGCAGGTGCGGGCGTTGCAGCGCGGCGTCGACGTCGTGGTGGCCACGCCGGGACGGGCGCTGGACCACATCCGCCGCGGCACGATCGATCTCGCCGGCGTGACGACCGTGGTGCTCGACGAGGCCGACGAGATGCTCGACATGGGTTTCGCCGAGGACATCCAGGCGATCCTGGCGGCGACGCCGGCCGAGCGCCAGACGATGCTCTTCTCGGTGAGCCTGCCGCGGCCGATCCTGGCGATCGCCAAGCGCCACCTCACCGACCCGGTCGAGATCGCGGTCCCGCGCGAGCGCGGGGCGGCGGGCGCGCCGCCGCGCGTGCGGCAGACCGCCTACATCGTGGACAGAGCGCACAAGCTCGCCGCGCTCGGCCGCCTGCTCGACGTCGAGGACCCGGCCTCCGCCATCGTCTTCTGCCGCACCCGGGTCGAGGTGGACGAGCTCTCGGAGACGCTCGCGGCGCGCGGCTACCGCGCCGAGGCGCTGCACGGGGGGATGGCGCAGGACGAGCGCGAGCGCGTGATGGGCCGCCTCCGCGCCGGCGCGGCCGACCTGGTGATCGCCACCGACGTCGCGGCGCGCGGCCTCGACATCGAGCAGCTCTCGCACGTCTTCAACTTCGACGTCCCGTCGAACCCCGAAGCGTACGTGCACCGCATCGGCCGGGTGGGGCGCGCCGGCCGGGCGGGGATCGTCGTCACGCTCGCCGAGCCGCGCGAGCAGCGCCTGCTGCGCAACATCGAGCAGGCGACGAAGCAGAAGATCGGCATCGACCGGCTGCCGACGATCTCCGACCTGAGGGCGCGGCGCCTGGAGATGACGCGCGCCGCCGTGCAGGCGTTGCTCGTCGAGGACGACCTCGAGGAGATGCGCGTCGTCGTCGAGTCGCTGGCGTCGGAGTACGACATCATGCAGGTGGCCCTGGCGTCGATGAAGCTCGCGCACCGGGCCGAAAACCGGACCGGCGAGGAGGCGCAGGAGATCCCCGCGCCGCCGGCAGAGCGCCCGCGGGCGGGCCGGGCGTCGGCAGGAGAAAGGGGCGCCGCGGGCGCGCGCGGCGGCGGCCGGCCCGCCGCTGCGGCCGGGCGGCCGCGCGGCAAGCGGGGCGCGACGCCGGATGCCGGGATGACGCGCCTCGTGTTCAACGTCGGCCGCCGGGGCGGCGTGCGGCCGCAGGACCTGGTCGGCGCCATCACCGGGGAGGCCAACGTCGCCGGCAACGTGGTGGGCGCGATCGACATCAGCGACGAGTCGTCGATCGTCGAGGTGGCCGAAGAAGTGGCGGCGCTGGTCGTGCGCCGCCTGCGCGGCGCCCGCATCAAGGGCACGAGGGTCTCGGTACGTCCGGCGTGAACCGCCGGGTGGCCTCGAGCCCGGTCCGGCGCCGCGGTGCGCAAGCCGGGGCTGGCGGAGGATGAGGGCGGCCCCGATGCGCGACGCCCTCTCGCTCAGGGTCGCGGTCCTCGCCCTCGCGCTGGGGGCGGTCGCCGCTGTCGCGCCCGGTCAGGAGCCGCGGCCCGCGAGCCTGACCGCGCAGGGGTTCGCCGCAAACCCGGACGGGGTCCAGTTCACCTTCCCGTGGCGCTTCCACCCCGGCGACGACCCAGCCTGGGCCGAGCCCGCCTTTGACGACGCGAGGTGGGAGACCGTGGTCACGCTCATGCCCCCGGGCGAGCTGCCGCGCGGAGGCTGGCCTGGGGTGGGCTGGTTCCGTCGCCACCTCCGCGTCGAGCCGGCGCTGTGGGGCGTGGCGCTCCTCATTCGAATCGAGGAGGTGGGAGCGGCGGACATCTACCTGGACGGGAAGCTCGTCCATCGCGGCGGCACGCCGGCCGACGAGGCCGTGCCCGAGCTCGGGCGGGCGCGGGCCGGGCCGTGGCCGATCGTGTTCTCCGCTCGTCCGGACCACGTCCTCGCGGTGCGGTATTCGTGCGCCGCATCCGGAAAGAACCCGGCGGGGATCGGGTTCACGCTCTCCGTCCACGAGACGGACGCGGTGGCTGCCGGCAGGGCCGCTGTCGCGCGGCGAAACGCCGCGCTGCTGGGCGCGCTGGCCACCGTTCTGGTGTTCGTCGCGCTGCTGCACGGGGCGCTCTACTCGTTCTACCCCCGGATGCGCGAAAACCTCTTCTACGCCCTCTTCATGGCCGTGTTCGCGTTGCTCGTCCTGCGCGATTACGGGATCTGGAACGTGCCGCGGGCGCCATGGGAGGAGCTGTTGAACCGCTTCACGTCCCCGGCCCCCATCCTCATCATCCTGCTCGGCCAGCTCACCTACTACGCGGTGCGGACGAGGCCGTTCCCGAAGAGCTGGAAGGCCTTCACGGCGGCCGGCGTGCTGCTGATGCCGGCGGTCTTCTTCAGCCCCGAACCGTATTCCACGCTCATCTGGAGCGGGTATTTCGCCGCCATGCTGGTGGATGTCGTCCGGATCGAGCGGAGCCGCAGGACCGTGGCGAGGGAGGGCGTCGCGATCATCCTCGTCGGCATGGCGGTCCTGGCGGCGTGCATCGTGCTCCAGCTCCTGGTCAACTTCCGCGTCATCCCCTCGGTCGCCGGGTTCAACGAGGTCTACGTCCTCGGGGTGCTCGCGAGCGTGATGACGATGTCGCTCTTTCTCGCTCGCACCTTCGCGCGCACGAGCCTGCACCTGGAGAAGCGACTGTCCGAGGTCGAGTCGCTCACCGCCCAGGTCCTCGAGCAGGAGCGCGCGGCGCACGCCAACGAGCTGCGGCAGCGCCTCCTCGAGGCCGAGAACACCCGCAAGTCCGGAGAGCTGGAGGCGGGCCGGGCGCTGCAATTCTCGATGCTGCCTCGGGCGCTGCCCGCCGTCGAGGGGCTGGAACTCGCGGTCGCGATGAGCACGGCCAGCGAGGTGGGCGGCGACTACTACGACTTCCGCCCGGGGCCGGGAGGGAGCCTGGTCGTCGCGGTGGGCGACGCCACCGGCCACGGCGTGGCGGCGGGGATCCTGGTCACCGCCGTCAAGGCGCTGTTCGCGACGCTCGGCGGTGAGCCGGGCCTGGCGCCGATGCTGGCGGAGTGCGACCGCGTCCTGCGCGGCATGAACCTCAAGCACCTCCACATGTGCCTGAGCGTGGCACGAGTCTCGCGGCGCTCGGTCGCGGTGTGCTCGGCCGCGATGCCGCCGCTCCTCATCTGGCGCGCGGGCCCGGGAAGGGTGGAAGAGCTGGGTGTGGGGGGGTTGCCTCTCGGGGGCGGGCTCTCGCCGGCGTACGAGGAGAGGAGCGCGGCGCTCGGGCCCGGCGACACGCTCCTGTTCGCGACGGATGGTTTCCCGGAACTGCTCGACCCCGAGGGCAAGCCGCTCGGCTTCGACGGCGCCGCCGAGGCGCTGCGAGCCGCGGGCGGCGCGACGGCGCGCGAGGTCGTCGAGCGCCTCGCGGCCGCCGCCGCGGCCTGGCGCCGCGACCGCGAGCAGGCCGACGACATCACCTTCGTCGTCGTCCGGGTCACGAGCTAGGCTGGCGCCGGCCACGGCCGGCCGGATCTGCGGGGCGCACGGTAGCCGTCGCGCCGGCCGGGAAGGCCTCTCAGCCCGGCGGCGCCGCCTCGGTCCGGGAGCCCTCCCGGCCCGGCGTCCGGCGATCCAACCGACCTTCGGAGAGCCGCAGGAAAGCCACGGCCGCCACCACCAGGAGGCTGCCGGCGAGTTGCGCCGCGGTCAGACGCTCGCCGAGCACGAAGTAGGCGATCACGGCGGTGAAGGGGACCTCGAGCGTGACGATCAAGTTGGCGACGCTCGACGGCAACAGGCCGAGGCTGACGTTGTACAGGCCGAACCCCGCCATGGTAGGCCCCGCGGCCAGCAGGCCCAGCGCCGCCCAGCCGGCCACGGCGTCACCCAGCCAGAGGAGATCAGCCGGACGGGGTGCCGTTCCGGGCACGATGCCGCCCGGCAACAAGTTGGCGGCCAAGAGAAGGAGGCCGCGGCGAAGCCGAAGGTGTAGAGAAGGGTCGTCCAGGGGTTGAGGCCGCGCTGCGAGGCCGAGCGTCCCATGAGGCTGTAGCAGGCGTAACACAGGCCCGAGAGGGCGCCGGTCGTGATACCGAGCGGGTTGGTCCGCCAGGCGGCTGGATCCAGCGCGCCCGCGACAACAGCGCAACCGCCCAGACTTGCGGCCACCGCCAACAGTTTGCCCCAGCCGAGACCTTCGTCGAGGACCCACCTGCCGAGCAGCGCGGTGAACCCCGCGGAGCTGTAGACCAGCACCGTCGAGAGCGCCGCCCCGTTGCGCGCGACCGACAACGTCCAGGTGGCGTTGAACGTCGCGAGCACGAGGCCGTAGCCCGCGAGGTACGGGACGTGGCGGCGAGCGACCCGCAGCAGGCGGGGGCGCGCCAGCGCAAGGATCGGGAGCAGGGTGAGGCACACGAGGCCGTCCCGCCAGCACGCCAGCACGAGCGCCGGCATGTGGTAGGTCTGCGTGAGCTGACGGATGAAGATCGCGGTCGTGGACAGGACCGCGGCGCTGGCGAGCGCGATCGCGTAGCCGCGGGTGAGGCGAGAGCCGGCCGGGGGGGCGGCACGCACGCGCTCGTTGTACCGCAGAACCCCTGCGATGGCGAGAAGCCGCGGTGGCTCGCCAGGTCAGATGGTGAACGGGATCGCCACCTGGCTCTTGGGCAGGTTGATCAGCAGCTCGTAGTTGCCCTTCCGGACCCCGTCCGGCAGCTGGAAGAAAAGGCGGCCAAAGGAGTTATGTCGCTGGTCCAGCCACACCGACGGAAACGAGAGCCCGTGCCCGCGCTCGGCGAAGTAGCCGATGCGGTGGTAGCGGTGCGGGATGAAGTAGTTCAGCGGCTCCCTCGTCGTGTTGGCCCGCGCGATCATGGCCGCGAGTTGAGGGTAGTCCTTACCGAACTCCTCCTGCGTCGCGAGCGGGACGACGGCGCCGTCCGGCGTGCGCAGGGCGATCGCGGTCCGCGGGACCTCGATCGTGTCGGCGGCGGCGGTCATCCCCGCGTCGAGCAGCAGCCAGCGCCCCGTGGGGTTCAGCTTGGCAAACCGGTAGGAGAGCGCGACGTCCACCTGCGGCCCCTTGTAGACGATCACCGTTGCGCCGACCTGTTTGAGCTCCGGGGCCCCGGCCGTCGTGGCCCAGACCGCCGCGTCGCACAGCAGGCTCAAACCCGCCACGGCTCCCAGGACCGAGTAGCCGAAAAGTTTCCTGGTCATCTGACCTCCCCGCCGGGCACCCGGAAGCGGAGCCCGGCTCTCGGCGGTGCCGGTGCACCGCCTCGATCCTCTGGCAAGCATGAATGGTGCCATGCGCAGGCCAGCTGGGTCAGGCCTGCAGGGACGGCGGCGCTAACCCGGACCGGCCGCCGCCGGTGACACAGTCGCGGCCGGTTGTCCGCGCACGAGGACACTCCGGCGCATCTCGGAGCTGCGGCCGCCGGCGACCCCGAGTTACGGCCTCTCGTGGCCGCGGAGCCCCTGCTACGCTTGGGGAGATGCGAGTCGGGGACCTGCGCACGCCGGCGGCGCTCGTCGATCTTGGCGTGCTGGAGCGCAACGCCGCGCGGATGGGGGCGACGGCGGCCCGCCTCGGGGTGCGCCTGCGGCCGCACGTGAAGACGCACAAGACGCTGGAGGGCGCGCGCATCCAGGTGCGCGGCCAGTTCGGCGGGATCACGGTATCGACCCTCGCGGAGGCGGCGTACTTCGCGGCCGGCGGCTTCTCCGACATCACGTACGCCGTGCCGGTGGCGCCCGCGAGGCTGGCCGAGGCGGCCGGCCTGGCGGGCCGGCTCGACCGCCTCAACCTGCTGGTGGACCACCCGGATGCCGCCGCCGCGGTCGAGGCGTGCGCCCGCGAGCGCGGTGTGGTCCTGTCGGTGTTCCTCAAGGTGGACTGCGGCTACCACCGCGCCGGGGTCGACCCGGAGCGCGCGGAGAGCGCCGCGCTGGCGGCGCGTCTGGCGGCCTCGCCACACCTCGACTTTCGCGGCATCCTCACCCACGCCGGCCAGTCGTACCGGTGCCGCACGGCGGACGAGATCCGCGCGGTCGCGGCGCACGAGCGCGGCGTGATGGCGGCGTTCGCCGGCCGACTGCGCGCCGCCGGCGCGCGTGTGGACGAGGTGAGCGTCGGCTCGACGCCGACGCTCGCGGTCGCCGCAGACCTTACCGGCGTCACCGAGGCGCGCCCCGGCAATTACGCGTTCTTCGACGCGACGCAGGCGGCGATCGGGAGCTGCACGCTCGCGGACGTGGCGTTCTCGGTGCTCGTCACCGTGATCGGGCGCCACGCGGAGCGGCGTGAGCTGCTGCTCGACGGCGGCGCCCTCGCGCTCTCCAAGGACCCGGGGCCGGTGCACGTGGACCCGGCCTGCGGTTACGGCGTCGTGTGCGCCGCCGCCGGCACGCCGCTGCCGGGTTGGCGCGTCGCCTCGCTGTCGCAGGAGCACGGTCTGGCGCGCTCGGCGCGGGCGCTGCCCGCGGGTTCGTTCCCGATCGGATCTTTGCTGCGGATCGTGCCCAACCACTCCTGCCTCGCCGCGGCGCTGTTCGAGCGCTACGCGGTGGTGCGCGGCGACCTGGTGGTCGACGAGTGGCGCCCGGCGCGAGGCTGGTGAGGGCGGGACGGCACGGCGGCGTGGGTTGCGCCCGCGCCTGCCGTGCCCGGTAGGTCCGCCGAGGTCAGAACCGGGGGCGTCCGCCGCCGCTGCCGCCGGGGCGGCCGTGGCCGCCGCGGTCACCGCGGTCTTCGCGGTCCCCGCCCCGGTCGCCGCCGAAGCCGCCGCGGTTGCCGCGGTAGCCGGAGCCTCCGCCGTCGCGGGAGCGCGCCTCGTTGACGACGAGCTTGCGGCCGCCGACTTCCTTGCCGTTCATCCCGGCGATCGCGGCCTTCCCTTGCAGCGGGTCGAGGAACTCGACGAACCCGAACCCGCGGGAGCGTCCCTTGCGAGGGTCGACGATCACGGTGGCGGTGCCAATGACGCCGAACTCGTTGAAGAGCTCGTGGAGCTCCTCTTCCCTGGCGTCGAACGGAATGTTTCCGATGTAGAGCTTCATTTGGCGACTCCTTTGCTGGCGCGGGTCGTGGCTGGAGCCGTCCAGCCCGGCGCGGCCGCGGTTTGAGACGACGTTGGTGGGGCGCAGCGACGCATGCGGCTATCGGCCGGCGTTCCTGCGCTGGCTCGTGGAGCGGCGGCGCGTGCGGTCGCCTCCCGGGGCGGTCGCGGGATGCCCGGAAACCCGGTTGCCGGCGGAACCCGAAGGGGCGCCCGTGGCGGCGCGCCGTTGGGCGTTGGCTTTGGCACGTGTGCGCTCGCCGGCCTTCTGCGCGCGGATCGCCGCAATGCGCTCGGCGATGGGGACCTCGAGGTTGCCGGTGGGCCTCTCGGCGTAGTCGAACCCCTCGAGCGTCCGGCGCGCGATCCGGCGGCCGACCACGCGCTCGATGGCGGCGATCGCCGGCTCGTCGTCGGGGGAGACGAAGGTCACGGCACTTCCCGTCGCCTCGGCGCGCGCGGTGCGCCCGACGCGGTGGATGTAGTCGTCCACTTGCGCCGGCACGTCGAAGTTGACGACGTGCGGCAGGTCGGCCACGTCGATGCCGCGGGAGGCGATGTCGGTGGCGACCAGGACCCGCAGACGCCCGGTCTTGAACGCCTTCAGCGCGGCCTCGCGCTGCGGCTGGCTGCGGTTGCCGTGGATGCGGTCGCAGGCGATGCCCGCCTTGTCGAGGACGAGGGCGAGGCGGTTCGCGCGGTGCTTGGTGCGGGTGAACACGAGCGCGGTCCCGACCTCGTCGCGGCGGAGCAGCTCGACGAGCAGCTTCGACTTCAGTTTCTCGGGTACGGGCAGGACGGCGTGGCTGACGCCGGTGGCCGGTGTTGCCCGGCGCTCGACGTTGATGCGGGCCGGGTTCGTCAGCATGTCGCGGGAGAGCTGCACGATCGGCTGCGGCAGGGTAGCCGAGAACAGCATCGTCTGCCGTTGCGCCGGCAGCTTGGCAAGGATCCTGCGGACGTCGGGGAGGAAGCCCATGTCGAGCATGCGGTCGGCCTCGTCGAGGACGAGGACCTCGAGTCGGTCGAAGCGGGCGGCGCCCTGGCCGATGAGGTCGAGCAGACGGCCCGGGGTCGCGACCACGACGTTGACCCCGGCGCGCAGCGCGCGCTCCTGCTGGCCTTGCTTGACGCCTCCGAAGACGGCGGCCGACGTCACGTGGACGTGGCGCCCGAGGGCCACCAGGTGCTCGTGGACCTGAGCCGCGAGTTCGCGGGTCGGGGTGAGCACGAGGGCGCGCGTCCCCGTCCCGGCGCGGCCGTGGAGGCGTTGCAGGATGGGGAGGACGAAGGCTGCGGTCTTGCCGCTGCCGGTCTGGGCCGCGGCGAGCACATCGCGGCCCGCGAGGGCCTCGGGCAGCGCCGCTTTCTGGATCGGCGTCGGGTCGGCAAAACCGAGGTCGGAGACCCCCCGCAACAGCGAGGGGTCCAGGGTGAACTCTGAAAAACTCATCTGCACACTGCTTCTTTCTGCGGGCGCGCACACGCCGGACGCGGCGCGCACCGTCATGTTCGTTTCCGGCTGATTGGGGAACGGGAGACTTGCCGGCGAGGCTGCCGTCCGGGCCAGAGCAGGCCCTGCATCGTGTCATGACCGCCGCGGCCGGCCGAACTCGACGTCGTCCCAGCCACAACAGACTTTACATAATCTCACGAGTTGGCACCCTTGGCAAGCCCGTCACCAGCGGAACGGCGAGACGCGCCCGGCGGGCAGGGCCCCAGGATCGGGCTAGGCGTGCGCTGGGGAGTGAGGTATGATCTCAGCCACATCGTCGGGCGGACGGGCGGTGGTGGGCCGGCGGAATCCAACGACGGCACCAGTTCAAGTCTGCACCAAGGGAGTACCACTATGAAGCTGTACATCGGCAACCTTTCCTATGACACGACCGAAGGTGAGCTGCAGGAGCTGTTCTCCTCCTACGGCACTGTCGAATCGGTCCACCTGATCACCGATGGCGCCAGCGGCCGTTCGAAGGGCTTCGGCTTCGTGGAGTACCGCGATGACCAGGAGGCCAAGGCGGCGATCGCCGGCCTGAACGGCACCGAGGTTCGCGGGCGGGCCGTTGTCGTGAACGAGGCGCGCCCCAAGACCGAGCGCAGCGGGTTCGGCGGGGGCCGCGGCGGGTCGGGCGGCGGTCGCGGCGGCTACGGCGGCGGCGGCGGTCGCGGCGGCTACGGCGGCGGGTCGAGCCGTTTCTGACACCACCGGGTGGGCGGTGCAGGGGCCAGAAAACCCGCGCCGCTCGACCCCGTCGGCGCTCCCCGCCGCGGCGGGAGGCGCCGCACCTCCGGGACGACCGGCCGCTCTTCCCCTGCCGGTTCCTGCTGTTGACGCCCGTCGCCCCGCGGCGCCGCACGTGCGGCCCGGGGAAACTTTCAGTTCACGGCGGCGATCGTCACCCTCCGCGAGGAGGGTGGAGCGCGTGTGCCGGCGCACGCCGTCCTGATGCCCGGCAGGCGCGCCCGCCGGCGCTCGCTGCCGGCAGCGCCTCAGGGGTGGACGATGGCGGCAAAAAGACGACAATAGAGCGGCGACCGTGGCGGGTCGGACACCGACCCGCCACCGCCGGCCCGGCCACAAGGAGGTAGCTTTGGCGGTCAAACACAGAGCGACATTCACCAAGCGCGAGCGCGAACGCGCGCGCCAGCAGCACCGCGAGGAGAAGGAAGCGAAGCGCCTGCAGCGTCTGGCTGAGAAGAAAGAGCGCGAGCCGCTGGCCACCGACGAGGATCCCGACATCGCCGGCATCGTCCCCGGCCCGCAACCGCCCCAAGACATCGACTGAGGGCGCGCGGCGGCGGTGTCGGGGGCTCGCGTGCCGCTGCGGCTGCGCGTGGGCCGGGAACGGCGCCGGACCCCTCTGGTTGCCCAAAGGCCGAGAACGGCTCACGGCCGCGCGGGTCTGACAACGGACGGGAGGAAACCGATGTCCGAGCGGATGGTGCGGCAGTTCATGGAAATGGTGCGGATCGACTCGGAGTCGGGGAACGAGGCGCGCTTCATGGAGTACCTGCTGGGCGAGGTTACCGCGCTCGGCGGCGCCGCCGGCCTCGACTCCTACGGCAACCTGATCGCGTCGTTCCAGGCCAAGGGCCGCACCGGGGCGCAGCCCGTGTTGCTCTCCTGCCACGGGGACACGGTCAAGCCGGGGGTGGGGATCGAGCCGGCGCTCGAGGGCGGGATCATCCGCTCCGGCGGCGACACGATCCTGGGCGCCGACGACAAGGCGGGGATCGCCGAGGTGCTCGAGGCGCTGCGCGTCGCGCCCGTGCGCCCGCCGGTGGAGTTCGCGGTCAGCCGCCAGGAGGAAGTCGGCCTTCTCGGCGTCAAGGCGCTCGACTTCTCGCGCCTCGCGGCCAAACGGGGCTTCCTCATGGACAACGACACGCTCGACACGATCGTGATCGGGGGGCCGACGTACTTCGCCGTCGACGTCAAGGTCATCGGGCGCTCGGCCCACGCCGGGATGGAGCCCGAGAGAGGGGTCAACGCGATCCGAGCCGCCGCCAAGGCGATCGCGGCGCTCCGCCTCGGCCGGATCGACCACGAGACCACCGCCAACGTCGGGGTTGTAAGCGGTGGGGTCATCCGCAACGGCGTTCCGGCCGAGTGCTCGTTCCTCGCGGAGTGTCGCTCCGGCGACCACGGCAAAGCGGTGGCGCTGGTCGAGGAGATGACGCGGGTCATCCGGGCGGAGGTCGAGGGCGCCGGCGCCGCCGTCGAGATCGCCGTCGACGAGAAGTGCCGTGCCGTCCGCATCCCCGAGGATGCCTGGGCCGTGCGGATCGCCACGCAGGCGCTCGCGGCCATCGGCATCGAAGCCAAGGCGGTGTTCATCACCGGCTTCACCGACGCCTCGATCTACAACAACCACGGCATCGAGATGGCGGTCGTCGGGATCGGCGCTCAGGACGAACACTCGACCACCGAGCACGTTGCGGTCGCCGACATGGAAAACGCGGTCAGAGCGCTGGTCGAGATGCTCCGCCTCGCGGCGGCATAACCGAGGGGACGTCCCCGGTCGGCCGCCCGATCACGCGAACGAAACCCCCGGCGCCGGAGCGCGTACACTTGCCGGACGACCGCCGCGCGGCGGTCGGACTCTGTCCGGGGAGGCCGAATGAGCCACACGTTGCGTGGTCGGGGAGTGATGGTCGGGTTGAGCTTGGGGATCGCGCTGGCCGCGGCCGGCGTGACGGCGGCGGCGGAGCGGGCCATGTGGCTCCGTTACCCCGCGATCTCGCCCGACGGGCAGACGGTCGCATTCGCGTACAAGGGCAACCTGTGGAAGGTCCCGGTCGCCGGCGGGACCGCGACGCCGCTGACCGTGAGCGAGGCGCACAACACGATGCCGGTGTGGTCGCCGGACGGGACGAAGATCGCGTTCGCCTCGGACCGTTACGGCAACTTCGACGTCTTCCTGATGCCGGCCGAAGGCGGCGAAGCCAAGAGGCTGACATTCCACTCGGCGGACGAGATGCCGACCAGCTTCACCCCGGACGGGAAGGCGGTCCTGTTCACCGCCGCGATCCTGGATTCGGCGTCGAACGCGCAGTTCCCGACGCCGGCCCAGCCGGAGCTGTACAAGGTCGGCCTCGAGGGCGGCATGCCGGAGCAGCTCCTGACGACGCCCGCGATGTACGCCGTCTTCGACCGCGCCGGCCGGCGCCTCGCGTACTCCGACCAGAAGGGGTACGAGATGGAGTGGCGCCAGCACGACACGTCGGCGTTCGCCCGCGACCTCTGGTTGTACGACGCCGCCACCGGCACGCACACCGAGTTGACCCGACCCGGCGCGGACAACCGCCAGCCGGTGTGGAGCCCCGACGAGAACTCGCTCTACTTCCTCTCCGAGCGCAGCGGGACGTTCAACGTGTGGCGCCTCGATCTCGCCGACCCCCAGCATCCGGTCCAGGTGACGAGCCACACCATCGAGCCTGTGCGGTTCCTGAGCGTCTCCCGGCGCGGCGACATCTGCTACGGCTACGGCGGCGAGATCTGGCTGCGGCCCGCCGGCGGCAGCGAGAGCAGACGGCTGACCGTGACCGTCGCCGCGGACGACCGGCGTCCGTCGCCGGAACGCGTGGACGTCGGGAGCCAGATCAGCGAGTTCGACGTCTCCCCGGACGGCAAGGAGGTCGCGTTCATCGCCCGCGGGGAGGTTTTCGTGACCTCCACCGAGCACGGCGTGACGCGGCGGATCACCAACACGCCGGAGCAGGAGCGCTCGGTGAGCTTCTCCCCGGACGGGCGCACGCTCCTCTACGCCTCGGAGCGGGACGGCGGCTGGAAGCTCTACCGCACCGACCTGACCGACAAGAACGAGCCTAACTTCTTCAACGCGACGGCGCTCAAGGAGAGCGCCGTGCTGGCGAGCGACGCAGACACGTTCCAGCCGCACTTCTCCCCCGACGGGTCGGAGATCGCGTACCTGGAGGAGCGCACGACGCTGAAGGTCCTGAACCTCAAGACCGGCAAGAGCCGCACCGTGCTCCCCGGCGACAGGAACTACTCCTATGAGGACGGGGACCAGTGGTACGAGTGGTCGCCGGACGGGCGCTGGTTCGCGGTGCAGTTCCTGTCCAACACGCGCTGGTCGTCCGAGGTCGGCCTGATCCCCTCGTCCGGCGAAGGCGCGCTCGTGAACGTGTCGAAGAGCGGGTACGAGGACAACCACCCGACCTTCGCCCGCAAGGGCGAGGTCCTGATCTGGGCGACCGACCGCCACGGCCTCCGCAGCCAGGCCGGCGAGGGCCGGGAGTACGACGTCTACGCCGCGTTCCTCACCAAGAAGGCGTGGGACCGCTACCGCCTCGACGACGCCGAGTTCGACCAGCTCAAGGCGAAGGAGAAGGAGGAGTCGAAGGACAAGGCGGGCGAGAAGGGCAAAGCGGGCGCCGCCGAGGCGAAGGGGCCGGCGCCGGCTCCCGAGGTCGCGGTCGAGTTCGCCGGGCTGGACGACCGGATCGCGCGTCTCACGCCGTTCTCCGCGCAACTCGCGGGCATGGCGCTGTCGCCCGACGGCGAGACCCTGTACGACCTCGCGAAGTTCGAGAAGGGCTACGACCTGTGGAAGTACGTGCCGCGCACCAAGGAGATCAAGCTCGTCGCGAAGCTCGACGCCAAGGAGGCCGACCTGAAGCTGGACCGGGACGGGAAGAAGGCGTTCATCCTCGCCGACAGCAAGCTGCTGACCGTCGATCTGGAGTCCGGCAAGACCTCGCCGGTCAAGGCCTCGGCGATGATGGAGCTCAACCCCGCGGCGGAGCGCGCCTACCTCTTCCAGCACATCTGGCGGCAGACGTGGAAAAAGTTCCTCGTGAAGGACATGCACGGGGTGGACTGGAAGGCGACAGGGGACCGCTACGCCCGCTTCCTCCCCTACATCGACAACGACCGCGACTTCGCCGAGCTGATCTCCGAGATGCAGGGCGAACTGAACTCGTCGCACTCCGGCGGCCGCTACCGGCCGCTTCACCCTGAGGGCGACGAGACGGCGGCACTCGGCTTCTTCCCCGATCCCAAGCACACCGGTCCGGGCGTCGGCATCTTCGAAATCGTCGAGGGCGGCCCGCTGCAGCAGGCCGGAACCAGGATCCACGCCGGGGCGGTGATCGAGGCGATCGACGGGAACGCGATCGGCGCGGGCGCGTGCTGGTACCCGCTGCTCAACCACAAGGCCGGCACCCTCGTGCGCCTGGCCCTTCTCGATCCGGCCAGCGGCGCGCGATGGGAGGAGACGGTCAAGCCGATCACGTGGATGGCCCAGTCGCACCTGCTCTACGAGCGCTGGGTGCGCTCGCGCCGCGACGAGGTCGCCAAGCTGTCCGGGGGCCGTCTCGGGTACGCCCACATCCGCGGCATGAACGACGGCGCCTACCGCGAGATCTTCGAGGAGATCTTCGGCCGCGACGTCGACAAGGACGCGATCGTCCTCGACACGCGGTTCAACGGCGGCGGCAACCTCGTCGAGCAGCTCACCACCTTCCTCTCCGGCCGCGTCTACGCGCGCGACGTGCCGCGCGGCCGCGAGGTCGGCACCGAGCCGAGCCAGCGCTGGACCAAGCCCTCGATCGTGATCATGGGCGAGGGCAACTACTCCGACGCCCACTGCTTCCCGATGGCGTACACCCAGCTCGGCTTGGGCGAGACCGTGGGGATGCCGGTGCCCGGCACCTGCACCTCGGTGTGGTGGGAGCGGCTGCAGGACAAGGACCTCGTCTTCGGCATCCCCGAGGTGGCGCTGGTGGACATGCAGGGCGACATCATGGAGAACAAGCAGCTGATGCCGACCTACATGGTGGCCAACGACCCGGCGCTGGTCGCGGCGGGTCGCGACCAACAGCTCGAGAAGGCGGTGGCGGTGTTGCTGGCGAAGCTGCCCAAGCGCTGAGAAGGACCGGCTCAGTCCGGACGTGGGCGGAGGGCGGCGAGCTTGGCCTGCATGATGGCGAGGATCTCGTCCTCCATCGCCGCCATGCCCTCCGCCGCCAGCCGGCCGAGGTTGCCGAGCGAGGCGATCCCGTCGGCGCCGACGATGCCGTCGGTGACCGGGATGACGAGCCCGGCGCGGGCCAGGCCGGCGGCGCGGAACGCCGCGTCCACCCCCGTCATGGTCTTGAGCGCGCAGCCGATCTTGGCGCCGTCGCAGATCATCCCGGCGAGGTTGCCCACGATGTTGGTGGTCGCCGCGGACACCTCCTCCGGGCCGCCGCCCTCGAGCAACACCAGCGCCGCGGCCACGCCGATCCCGCCGGCGATCGCGGAGCCGCACATCGCGGAGAGCGAGCCGAGGTGGTACGTGACCCCCGACGTGACGATGCAGGCCAAGGCGAGCGCCTCCTCGATGCGCTCCTGCGGCGCTCCCAGGTGGCGCCCCCAGAGCACGACCGGCACGGACGCCGTGATCCCCTTGTTGCCGGAGCCGGCGAGCGACATCACCAGCATGTCCTCGCCCGACATGCGGGCGTAGACGCCGGCCGACACGAGGCGGCCGATGCGGGTCAGCCCGTCGGTCTCGAGCGGGCGCAGGAAGCCTTCGGGCAGGAGCGACAGCCCGTGCTCCGCGATCTCCAGGTTGTACTCTGCGCCGCGGCGCAGGGCCGCGCGGTCGGCGTCGCCGGCAGCGCGCGCTTCCTCGATCGCCTGTGCGAACGACAGCGACGCGGCCCAACCGCGGGCGGCGGCGGTCCCGTCGGCCCCGGGCTCGACGTCCAGGGGCAACGCCCTGCCGTCGCGTTCCAGGATGACGAGGCGCGTGTGCTCGCGCTCGATCACGGCACGCCCGGTCCCCGCCGCGCGCTCGACCGTGCAATCGACGTACAGCTCCGTCCTGGCCCGCTCGACCTCGACGGTCAGCGCGCCGCGCGCGATCAAGTCGGAGGCCCCTTGGAGAGCGGAGGCGCCGACGCCGCGGAAGCACTCCAGCTTGCCCGATGAGTCCTCCAGCATTGCGCCGATGGCGAGCGCCCAGAGGATCCCCGTGCGGTGGCCCGAGTTCGGGATCCCCACCGCGTAGCAGTTCTTGTAGATGCGCGGGTCGCACACGAGCCGCACGCGCCGGACCTCGCCCGCCGCCAGGGCCGCGGCGCTCGCCGCCGCGTACGCGACCGCCGCCGGCTCGGTGCACCCGAGCGCCGGCCGCCACTCCGCCGCCAGCAGCTGTGAGAGATCCATGCCCCCCCGCGCGTCGCGCCGCGAGGGCGGGTTCGCGCCGCGTCCCGCATTGTAACCTCCGGCCGCCGGCCGCCGTCTCGGGCAGTAGCGGGCCGGAACGATGCGTCGAGTCGCGCCCTCCGGGGCGGGTGCCGTGGCGGGGACCCAGGGCGGAGGGGTTGGCCGGGCCCGGTCGGAGGTCGGCTCATGATGCGCGTCCCTTCGGGTTTGGTCGTCGTCGCGTCCGTCGTGGCTCTCACGGCTCCGGGACGCCGCCGCAGGCGAGCTGCGCGGGCGGTTCCTCGTCGGCGCGGGCCCCGCGGCCGGCGTGACGGTCTCCGCGGTCGCCTGCGAGGCGCCCCTCGAGAGGGCGCGTCGCGAGGCCCGCGGGCTGCCGGCGCCGCCGCCGCTCGCCACGGTCGCAGCCGGAAAGGACGGGACCTACGTCCTCCGCGTCCCCGCGGTCGACGGGACGGAGAACCTGTTCGAGCTGCGGGTCGAGGGCGCCGGTGTCGTCACTGCCTCGCTCGCCGGCCCCTGGGACGCCTCGGAGAGCGTGGACCTCGGCGATCACGTTCTCCTGGCCGGGAGCGCACTCACGGGGCGGGTGTGCGGCCCCACCGGCGCCGGCGTCGCCGATGCCGAGGTCGTTCTGCTGGCCCCGGGCGAGCCGGGCGCCGATGCCGACCTCGAGAGCGCGGCGGTCCGGACCCGGACGGCGGCCGACGGCACCTTCCGCCTGGACGGCGCCCGCCCGGCCGGCAACGCCCTCACCGTGGAGAAGGGCGGGTTCCTGACGGCGCGGCTGACCGGAGTGAGGGCCGGTTCGCTGCCGGCGCCGGCCGTCCTCGGCGGCGGCGTGCTGGTCGCCGGGTCCGTGCGGTCGGTCGGCGGGAAATCGCCGGCGGCGGGAGCGCTGGTGCGGCTCGAGGGCCGGGTGACGACCCGCTGGGTCGAGACGGCGGCCGACGGCTCGTTCACGATCCCCAACGCCCCGGCGGGGGCCGTCACGGCCGTGGCCGATGCCGGCGAGGGCGGCTACGTCGAGCAGGCCAGCGTGCTGCTCCCTCTTCCCAAGGGCAAAGCCCTCGCGCTGGTTCTGCGTCCGCCGTCCGCCCTCGTGGGCCGGACCGTGGACGCCAAGACCGGGCGTGCCGTGCCGCGCGCCAGGGTCGAGCTTCGGGCCGGAACAGAGACCCGAGCGGCCCGGTCGGGGGCCGACGGGACGTTCGCGGTGCGCAGCCTGCCGCCGGCGCTCTGGCAGGTGCGTGCGGACGAGGCGCACTACGTGCGCTGGACCCGAGCCGGCGTCGCGGTGCGGGCCGGCGAGACCAAGCAGCTCGACATCCCGCTCGTCCTCGGCGCGTCGCTGGCGGGACGCGTCACCGATGAAGCCGGCAAGCCGGTCGCCAACGCCCAGGGCGTCGTCGCTCAAAGCGGGCCCGTCAACCTGCAGCGCATCGTGCGGCGGCTGCGCGGCGCCGAGCCGCCCACGTTCCGGACCGGGCCGGACGGCACCTTCAGCGCCGCGCGCCTGACGCCGGGCGCGGGCCAGATCCTCACGGTCACGCACCCGGACTTCGAACGGGCGACGGTCGGCGGTCTCTCGCTCATCCCCGGGGCCGCGAAGGCCGGAGTAGTCGTGGTGCTTCAGCGCGGCTCGGCGGTGACGGGCGCGGTCAAGGACGGCCAAGGTCATCCGGTCGCCGGCGCCGAGGTGACGCTCTCCCAGTCGTTGATGTTCGGCGGCGGGCGCGGCGGGCGCGGCGGCGGCCCGGCGCTCGCATTGTTGGCCGGCGGGGCCGGAGCCGACCGCAAGGCCGACACGACCGGAAACGACGGGACGTTCGCCGTCCGCGGCGTGGCGCCGGGGGAGTACGTGCTGGCTGTCACGCGCTCGGGCTATGCCGCCGCGAGGATCGACCCGGTGAAGGTCGCAAAGAGCGGCCCGCCGCCGCCGTTCACCGTGACGCTCGGGCCCGGAGCGACGATCTCGGGCCGCGTCGTGCGCAAGTCGGGCGCGGGCGCCGAAGGCTTTGTGCTCGTGGCGACCGTGACGGGGACCCCACCCTTCGGCGCCGGCGCGCGGCCCGACCAACCCACCGGCCCCGACGGCGGTTTCGCGATCGACGGCCTCAAGCCGGGCCAGAGCTACGACCTCCGACTCCTCGGGCCCGCCGGGATGGTTCAGGGCAAGCGCGGCGTCATGGCGCCGGCGCCGAGCGTCGTCCTGACCGTGGCCGGGCCCGGCCGCATCACCGGGACGGCGCGTGACGCGCAGGACGGCAGCCCGCTCGCCGACTTCCTGGTCTCGTACGAAGTCGACAGGGGCGGCGGTCTCCGGGGCCTCATGAGGGGCGCGGCCGGTGGCGCCGGCGGGGCGGCCGCGGGAGGGCCGGGGCAGCCCGTGGAAGTGAACGGCGGCGACGGCACGTTCGCGATCGAGGACGTGCCCGCCGGGACCTGGAGTGTCGTCGTCCAGGCCAAGGGGTACCAGCGCGCGCACACCGGCGGCGTCGCGGTGGAGGAGGGGGCGACCACCGCCGGCGTCGAGGTCAGAGCGGTCAAGGGCGCGACGTTGAAGGGCCATGTCGTGGACGCGCTGACGGGCGCGCCGGTGGCGAACGCGACGGCGTCGGTTTCGGCGGCGGGCTCGGGCCCGGGGATGGGGGGCGCGGGCGCAACCGCGCCCGACGGCGGCGCCACGACCGACGCGGACGGCCGCTTCGAGCTCGCCGGCGTCGCGACGGGCAAACAGACGCTGCACGTGACGCAACCCGACTACACCGACGCCTCCCAGGCCGTCGACGTCACCGGCGACGACGCGGCCGTCGAGGTCCGTATGACCCAGGGCGGGGTGCTCGCCGGGTCCGTGGTCTCGGACGCCGGAGGTCCGGTGCCGGGCGCCACCGTGTCGCTCGCGGAGGCGGGAGGGGGCGGCGGCTTCGGCTTCGGGCCCGGAGCGGGCGCCCAGCAGACGATGAGCGACAGCGCGGGGCAGTTCAGTTTCGACCACCTCGGCGCCGGCCGCTACACCGCCACCGCGACGCTCGGCTCGAACACTTCCGCGCCCGCCGAGGTCGTGCTCCAGGCGGGGCAGTCGCAGCAGGGCGTCACGCTCCAGCTGCAGACCGGAGTCACGATCCAGGGGACCGTTTCCGGGCTGCCCGCCACGATGGTCAACGGCATGACGGTGACCGCGGCGGGGGCCGACTCCTACACCGGATCGATGCGCGTGGGCGCCGACGGCGGCTTCGAGTTCGACCACGTCCCGGTGGGCGTGGTCACGCTGCGCGGCACGGCCACCGACCCGAGCGGCTCGACTCGCAGCGCCACCAAGCAGGTGACCGCAACGGCGGACCAGCCCATCCTCCCGGTCGAACTGGTGTTCGACCCTGGGTACACTCTCTCCGGCCAGGTCACCCAGGGAGGGCAGCCGGTCGCCGGCGCCAACGTCTTCGCCGGGCTGCTCGGCGGCGGCGGGCGCCAGGCCACTGCGGTGACCGACGACGCCGGGAGCTACCAGCTCACCGGCCTGCAGCAGGGCACGTACACGGTCGCCGCGATGTCCGCCGCGGCCGGGTCCTCCCAGCGCCAGACCGTGACGCTGACCTCCGACCAGACGCTCGACATCGAGTTCCCGAGCGCGAAGATCACCGGGCAGGTCGTCGACGCCGACGGCAACCTCCCCCTCGCCAACGCGACGGTGACGGCGACGGCGCAGGATCCGAACGCTGCTCCGGGCGCGCGGCAGCGCCCCGTCGCCACCGACAGCAACGGGCAGTTTTCGTTCGCTGGCCTCGCCGAGGGGCCCTACACGGTGGCCACCAGCCTGCCCGACTACCAGCTCGACACCCGCGACGTCACCGCCTCCGACCAGGGGACCGACGGGCTCGTCATCACGTTGAAGCGCGGCGCCGGGATAAGCATCAGGGTCGTTGACGGGCTCGCCGGCGTGCCATTGCCCGGGGTCGTGGTGCGCGTGTTCGGGCCGGGGATGGCGCCCCTCTTCGGTCCCTCGGCGATCACCCTCGACGGCGACGGCGTGGGCGAGATCCCGTCCCTGCCGCCGGCGACGTACACCGTGATCGCAGCGGCGTCCGGCTACGCGCCGGCGCGTCTCGACGGCGTCAACGTGCCGTCGCCGGCCGTGACGATCGCCCTGACGCCGGGCGGCACCGTCCTGGTGCAGGCCGGTCCCAAGACGCTCGCGACGGGCACGGCTACCGGGACCGTCGCCACCGCGGGCGGGCAACCGGCGCTCCTGTCGCTGGTCAACCTGCAGGGGAACATCGCGGTCTCGGAACCGAACGTGCAGCTGCGCAACGTCCCTCCGGGGAGCTACGTGCTCGCGCTGCCGGCGGCCCAGATATCGCAGGCGTTCACCGTCATCGAAGGCAACGCGACGGTGGTCGCGCTGCCCTGACGAGGCGTGCGCCGGGGGCGGGGCGTCAGGTCGTTGCGCCTGGATCCGCCGCGGCGGGCCTTGACGCGTCTTGAAGCAGCGCCGCGATGATCAGCGAGAGGACCGTGCCGATCAGCACCGTGAAGACCGGCGCGAGCAAGGCCTGGACGCCCGGCGCCAGCATCATGCGGGTCATCCGTTCCGCCTGCGCCATCTGGGATTCGGCGAGGCCGGCGGCCGCCCACTTCGCCCGCACCATGTCGATCGTGTATTCGGCGAAGTTGACGTTGATGAACCTGAAGTGCAGGTAGGTGTAGACGCCGCTCATCAGGCCGGAGTACAGGGAGATCACGACCCCGGCTCCCAGCCGCTGGCCGTAGGTGAGCGTCCGTCCGGGTTTCTCGTCGCGGACCGCCTTGATCCCCAGCCACAGCACGGCGGCGTCGATGACGACGCCGAGCCACTGCACGTACTGGCCGGTGGCGAGGTGTTCGGTCTGGAGGCCGGTGAAGAAGAGAACCAGCTGGAAGACGGTCGCCGCGATCGTCAGGACCAGCGCGTAGAAGAACCTGGTGCTCATCGTGCTCTCCCGTCGTCGCCCGAGGCAAGGGCGCTGTCTGCGCGAAGGGTAGCACCCCGGGCGGAGGGCGCGGAGGCCGGCCTCGGCGGCAGCGGGCTCTCGCCGGTTCCGAGCACCGAGCGGAAGGGGGCGGGGCCGCGGTATGATCGCCGTCCTGGAGGAGGGGACGGCCCCACGCGCTACCGCTGCCTGATCATCGACCACGACGACACGGCCGTCGACAGCACGAGGCGCGTGCACTACCCGGCGCATGTCAGGTCGATGGAGGTGCTGCGCCCGGGCTCGTCGCCGATCGACCTCGACACCTGGTTCGCGAAGAACTGCGACCCCGGAATCATGGCTTTTCTCGTCGAGGAGCTCGGTCTGACGCCCGACGAGCTCGCCGTCGAGCACGACATCTGGCGCACCTTCACCGCGAGCGAGACGCCCCGTTTCTACCCCGGGTTCCTCGAGGCGTTGGCGGCGTACCAGACGCAGGGCGGTTGCGTGGTCGTCGTGTCGCACTCGGAGAGCCACGTGATCGAGGCCCATTACCGCGCCGCGAACGGCGGCCGCGGCCCGATGCCCGACCTCGTGTTCGGGTGGGAGCTCGGCTCGGACAGGCGCAAGCCGAGCCCGTACCCCGTGCTCGAAACGGTCCGCCGGCTGGGACTGGAGTCGCGGGACGTCCTCGTCGTGGACGACCTCAAGCCGGGGGTCGTCATGGCTCAAGCTGCCGGCGTGGACGCCGCGGCGGCCGGCTGGGCGCACGACATCCCTTCGATCCGCGAGTTCATGAAGAGCTCGTGCGTGGCGTACTTCGCGACGGTCGCCGAGTTCGCCGGGTTCATCCTGCGGTGACGCCGGATCCGAGCCCTACCGCGGGCCGCCGGGAGAGAAGAACGGCGGCTGCTCCTCCGCGAGTCCCATGTCCTCGGCGGCGAAGTACGCGGCCACCATCTCCTGCGCGCCGGGACGGGTGTAGGCGTCGGCGCGCGGGTGCTCGACGACCTCGGCGACGACTTCCGCCACCTCCTCGGCCGTCTGCGCGCCCGGGACCCGGCGGGAGTCGGCGCCGCCGTGGCGGGCGTTGACTCCGAAGGAGGTCGCCACGACCCCGGGGTGGACGGAGCTGACGTGGATGCCGGGGTAGGCCGGACGCAGCTCCATCCGCAGGTTCGCGGTGAGCGCGTTCAGGGCGTGCTTCGCGGCGCTGTAGGCCGAGCGGGCCACGGCCAGCGGCATCCGCCCGAGCATCGAGGACACGTTGACGACGTGCCCGCGGCCGCGCTCCTTGAAGTGCGGCAGCACGGCCTGCATCCCGTACAGCGCCGACTTGACGTTGACCAGCATCATCTCGTCGAAGTCCTCGTCGGTCAGCTCCGACACCAGCCGCGTGATGCCGCGCCCGGCGTTGTTGACCCAGACGTCGATCCGCCCGAAGCGGGCGAGCGCGGACGCGAGAGCGCGGTTGACGTCCTCGCGCCGGGTGACATCCGCCACGACCGGCAGCGCCTCCGGGCCGCAGCGCGCGGCGACCTCGTCCAGTTCCCGCTCGCGCCTGGCCAACAGCGCGACGCGCGCGCCGCGGCCGGCGGCCAGCTCCGCGAGCGCCGCCCCGATCCCGCCGCTCGCCCCGGTGATCACGATGACCTTGCCGTCCATTTGCGTGTCGTTGCCTCCAAACGTCAGGATACGCCGCTGCGCCTGCGCTGCGGCTGAGGGGCGCCGTGGCGGCGCGGCGCAACGCGGCGTGCCGCCTCCGGACGGCGTGGACCCCGTTGGCGGCGCTTGGCGGTGTCAGAACGGAACGGAGTAGGCGAGCCCCCAGACGAAGTTCGCGCGCTTGCCTTCGAACCCCGGGCTGTAGACATCCGGGTCGGTGAAGTTCGTGTACTGCGCATCGAGCTTGAGCGTGCCGCGGCCGACCTTGAACGGCCAGTCGAGACGGGCGCCGTAATCGGTGACGCCTTCATGCTCGATCTCCGGAAAGTATCCGCGGCAGTACTCCTTCGTCCCGTGACCCAGGTTGAGCGTCAGCACGAGGCCGTCGGACGCCCGTGTCTTCAAGAACCCGAGATCCTGGGAGCCCGTGAGAAGGAAATACCAGCCCCGGATCGCGCTGACGTCGCGGATCGCGGTCAGGGAAGGGCTGAACGGCGCCGTCTTGTACGTCACGTTTGCCCACACCTCCTGGGTCGAGACGCCGGACGTATGCGGGAAAGTGTAGGCGTAGTAGGTCAGGGTCCAATCCAGATCTTCTCCAGACAGCGTGTATGCGAGCCAGTAGTCGATCTCGCTCGCCTCGCCCCGGTACCCGTGGTCGGAGGTCAGGTTGAGGTTGCCCCAGACGCTCCCCGAGAACCCCCCGCCCGACACGGTGAGTGAGGGCTGTAACACCGGCTCGTCGTTGAGCACCATCCCCCGCCAGACGTACGCCGACTGGAGGGTCAGGTCCATCCTGCCGTCGAGCGCACCGGCCGATGCCGTTGAGAGCAGGGTCAGCAGCGCCGAAACGGCAACGACCGATCCCGATCGTGAACTCATGGCCCCTCCTTCGCGGGAAAGACGGGCACTCGCGCTGAGGACTCCGCGCGAGTGCCCGCCCGCTCCATCACTACGACCTGCGTCAGTCGGCGAGGTAAGCCTCCTCGCCGTGCTCCGCGACGTCGAGGCCCATCTCCTCCTCGTGTAGCCCGACCCGCACCGGAGTGATCTTGTTGATCACCGCCAGGGCGACGTAGGAGAACAGAAAGGCATAGGCGCTGCAGGCCACGCCGGCGGTCAACTGTTTGACGAAGAAGGCGGAGTCGCCGTAGAAGAGGCCGTTGGCACCGCTGGCGTTGATGGTGGTGGTCGCGAACAACCCCAGCATCACGATCCCGAGGAAGCCGCCGACGCCGTGCACGCCCCAGACATCGAGGGCATCGTCCCAGTGCAGCCTGTTCTTCAATCCGATGGCGTAATAGCACACGATGCCGGCCACGATGCCGATCAGCGCCGACACCTGGAGCGTGACGTAGCCGGCGCAGGGCGTCACCGTTGCGAGACCGGCGATCGAGCCCGTGAGCAGGCCGAGGAACTTCGGTTTCTTCTCGAAGATCCAGGCCATGATCAACCACGTGACGGCGGCGAAGGAGGCGGCGGTGTCGGTATTGAGGAACGCCTGCGACGTGACCGCGTCCACCCTGAGTTCGCTGCCGGCGTTGAACCCGTACCACCCGAACCACAACAGCCCGGTCCCGAGCGCGACGAGCGGGATGCTGTGCGGGCCCTTCTCGACCACCCGGCGGCGGCCTACGAAGGCGACGGAGGCGAGCGCCGCCATGCCGGCGATGGCGTGCACGACGATGCCGCCCGCGAAGTCGAGCACCCCCCAGCGCTGCAGGAGTCCGCCCCCCCAGATCATGTGGACCATCGGGAAGTAGACGAAGAGCAGCCAGACCGTGAGGAAGATCATGTACGGCACGAACCTCACGCGGTTCGTGAACGCCCCCGTGATGAGCGCGGGCGTGATGATCGCGAACATCATCTGGTAGGCCACGAACACGAACAACGGGATGTTGTTGCCCGGGAGCACGTCGGTCGAGGAGATCCCCAGCATGAAGGCGTGGTTGAGGTTCCCGACCACGCCGCCGACGTCGCCCGAGAAGCACATCGAGTAGCCGCAGATGAACCAGATCACCGACGTCCACCCCATCGAGAGGAAGCTCTGGATCATGATGGCGAGGACGTTCTTGCGGCCGACGAGCCCGCCGTAGAAGAACGCCAGACCTGGCGTCATGAGCATGACCAGGCTGGAAGCGACCAACATGAATCCCGTGTTTCCGGTATCGAAGGCCATCCACCCTCCTTCCGGACCGCCCTCCGGCAGCCCGGTACACGGGATGCAGCGTACGCAACACGCCTTCATCGCAAAATCGGGGAATGCCCTGGGGACCGGTTCGAAACGCCCGGGATTTCGGTGCGGTTTCCCGGGGGCAAGCAACGGCCGGCGCAACGCAGAGCGCTCGGTTTCGCCTGCCGCTTGGGTTTTCGACCGGCTACAGCTCGGTGAGCCCCTCGCGGACGGCGTACTTCGTGAGCTCGGCGACGCTGTGCAGATCGAGCTTCTCCATGATCTGCTGGCGGTAGGTCTCGACGGTCTTGACGCTGACGGCGAGGTGCGCCGCGATCGCTCGTGTGGGTTCGCCTTCCGCCATCAGCTGAAGCACTTCCCGCTCCCGGGGGGTGAGCACCGAGAATGCGGCAGCGTCCTCGCACCCGGACTGCGCCACGTAGTCGCGGACGACCATCTCGGTGATCGCCGGCGAGAGAAACGCCCCTCGCGCCATGACGACCTCGATGGCGCGGGCCAGTTCGTCGAACGCGGAGTCCTTCAGCAGGTATCCCGAGGCGCCGGCTTTCAACGTCTCGATCACGAAGCGGCGGTCCGAGTGCATCGAGAGCGCCAGCACCCTGATGTCCGGCCGCTCCGCGAGGATCCTGCGCGTGGCCTCGATGCCGTTGAGGCCGGGCATCGAGATGTCGACGATGACGATGTCCGGTGACAGTTCCCTCGCGAGCCGGACGGCCGACTCCCCATCCGAGGCCTCGCCGACGACCTTGAAGTCCGTCCGCTTTTCGAGGAGATGGCGCAGTCCCTCCCGGACGATGCGGTGGTCGTCAGCGATGACGATGCGAACCGGCATGCGCAGTCTCCCTCGGTACTCGCACTCTGAGCGGCAGCTCCAGCCGAAAGTCGACGCCGCGACCGGGCCCGGAATCGAACTCGACCTGCCCGCCCAGGTACTCGCACCTCTCGCGGACGTTGAACAGGCCGAACGCGTCGGTCCGCGTGCCCAGGCCCTCAACGACCGTGGGGTCGAAGCCGACGCCGTCGTCGCGGTACCGCGCGAGCAGCCGGCCGCCATTCGCGCTTATCGCCATCGTGACACGCCGCGCGCCCGAATGTTTCACCGTGTTGACGAGGAACTCCCGCAACGCCTTGAACACCGTGATCTGAACGACCTCGTCCGCCTTCTCGCCGCCGTCGTCGGCTACGACTTCGATGGCGAGGCCGTGCTTCCGGATGAACTGGTCGCCAAGCCAGCGGATGCCCGGAACCAGCCCGAGCTCGTAGAGGACGGGCGGGCTGATCTCGACCGTCAGGCTGCGGGTCGTCCTGATGGTCTGGTCGAGGAGCGTGCGAATCTCCTCGAGCGTCGCCTCGTAACCCGCAAACGCGGCGCTGCGCTGGATCTCCACGACCTTCATCTTGAGCGTGGTGAGCGCCTGGCCGATGTGGTCGTGGAGGTCCGAAGCGATCGCGCGCCTCTCGGCCTCCTCGGCAAGCGACAGCTCGGCCGCCAGCGAGCGCAGGCGTTCGCGGTAGAAGTCGATGCGTTCCTGTTTGCGCTTCCGGTCGGCGATCTCCTCCTGCAGCTCGCGGTTCACCGAGACCAGCTCCGCAGTGCGTTCCTCGACGCGTCGCTCGAGCCCGGCGTGGGCATCGTGAAGCGCTCGCTGCGTCTCCCTGCGCTCCACGAAGGACCTCAGCATCTCGGCAAGAGAGGTGATCAGGTTCCTCTCTTCGGCGAGGAACGGGCCCTCGGCCGACTCGGGCGCGTCGCCGGTGTAGAAGACGTCGATGCGGCCCGCCTTTCCGGAAGCGGTGCGGAACTCCGCCGACTGGCGCGACGGCGAGACGGCAAATGACGCCGAGCGCACCTCGGTGTCGTCGAACACGATCCTGGCGCACGCGAGCTCCGGGTATTGCCACGCCGGGGGGATCAGGGCCACAACCCCTGCCAGCAGCTCGCCGACCGGCCGCGAGTCGTCCTGCAGGATCCGGGCCGTCCCGTGCAACGCCGTCAGCTCCTTCACCCGCTCTTGCAGGTCGTGAAGGGCCCTGGCCCCTTCGCTGCGCCCGGCGAGCCGGTCGTCGATGGGTGACGTGGAGTTCATTCGGTGCCGTCCATATAGCCGAAACTCGGCCGACGCCATCATAGCCCCCGCCACAAGCTTCCTCCGGCGATGACGTGCCCGTTGGCGGGGGCGGCCCGCCTGGCGCGGCGCGCCGGGACCGGACTGCGAAAACGATCCCGCTGCGGCGGTTTCGCGGCGTAGACGGCGTTGCGTTCCGTCAGGCCCCCGCAGGGCGCAACCTGGCTGCGCCTTTCGGGGGCCGATCCTTGAACCTATGCTAGACTGCGTCGCAATCAGGAGGTGAGAAATGTCCAAGGTACTGCGTGTGGCCGCAACCCTGTTGATGGTTTCGCCCGGACTCGCCTTTGCGCAATCGCCCGGAGGCCCGCCGAAGCCAGGCCCCGAGCAGCAGCGGCTCGGGTACTTCGTCGGGACGTGGCACGGCGAGGCCGAAATCAAGCCGAACGCGTTCATGCCGGCCGGCAAGGTCAGCAGCGACGACGTCTGCTCGTGGTTCGAGGGCGGCTACGCCGTCGTCTGCAACTCCTCGGGGACGAGCCCGATGGGTCCCACGAAGGAACTCGGCATCATGGGCTACAGCACGGAAGAGAAGGCGTACACGTATTACGCCGTCGACAGTGGCCCGATGGCCATGGCTTCGGTGCCTCGCGGCACGTTCAACGAGGGCACCTGGTTGTTCGACGACGAGTCGAAGATGGGCGGCCAGATGGTGAAGTCCCGGTACGTCATCAAGGAGACATCGCCGAGCGCCTATGCGTTCAAGTGGGAGATGGTCGGCAAGGACGGCAAGTGGCACACGATTGTGGAGGGGACTTCGACGAAGAAGTGACCCGGCTCCTGCGTCGTCACGACGCGGGCCCGTGACGGCCGCGAGGGCGGTCGCTCGCGGTGGCCTAGAACTCGAGCACGCCGCTTCGCCCCGCGGTGGGGCCGGACTCGATGGCGAGCAACGCGCGCTTGCGTTCGAGTCCGCCGGCGTATCCCGTCAATCGGCCGTCGCTGCCGACCACGCGGTGGCACGGCACGATGATGGAGATCGGGTTCCGCCCGGTCGCAGCGCCGGCGGCCCGAACGGCGCGGCCGTTGCCGGCGCGGGCCGCCAAGGTGCCGTAACTGAGCGTTTCGCCGTACGGGATTCGTCGGATCTCCTCCCACACGGTCCGTTGGAACGGCGTCCCGCACAGCGCGATCGGAACGTCGAACTCCCGCCGCCTGCCGCCCGCGTACTCGCCGAGCTGGCGCTCGACGGTCCGGGCAAAGGCCGCATCCGGCACGCGACGCCAACCCGTCGCGGGCTCCGGCGCGTGGCGACCACCCGAGAAGTAGAGGCCCGTCACGTGGTCGCCGTCGGTCAAGAGCAACAGAGGACCCCAGGGACTTTTGATCTCCGTGTAGAACGTCATGGTGTCTCCTCCAGTGAACGCCAGAGATGCATGACGGCATACGCGCGCCACGGCCGCCACGCCTCGCCGAGTTCCAAAACGCGCGCGGGATCGGCTGCGCGCAGCGCTTTGCGGACCCCGAGGTCCGTATGCGGAAACGCGTCGGGCCACGACAGCGCCCGCATCGCGATGTACTGCGCCGTCCACTCGCCGATTCCGGGGATCCCGCGCAGTGCCGCGAGCGTCGCTTCGATGCCCGCGGCAGGCTCGAGCCGCAACCTGCCCGCGACGAACTCCTTCACGAGCGCGATGATCGATCGGGCCCTCGCCCCGACGATACCCAACCCGGCGATCCCCGACGCGTCGAGCCGCGCGACGGTTTCAGGGGCAGGGAAGAAGACGTCGAGACCAGGGAACGGCGTGACGGCGGGCTCGCCGAAGGCGCGGGCGAACCTCCCGGCCAACGTCCGCGCCCCTTTGACCGTGACCTGCTGTCCGAGCACGGCGCGGACCGCGAGCTCGAAACCGTCGAAGGCGCCGGGCATGCGGAGGCCGGGGTTCGGGCGCGCCAACCGCCCGAGCGCGCCGGCGATCTCCGTCGGGTGGCAAGAGAGGTCGAAAAGACGCCGGACCCGCGCGAGGACTTGGGGGAGCGCCTTGAGGAGCGCCCCGTCGACCGTCACGGAAAGCGCCGCCCGTCCAGGCGCCGGCCGGACCTCGACCCAGCCTCGCACTTCGGTCCCCTGCCTCGACACGCGCACGGTCCGGCGGTACGCGCCGTCCCGGACCTGCTCCACGCCTTCGACGGCCCGCGGCCCGAGAAACGCGGCCAACGCGTCCCAGTCGAACGGCGGCCGGTAACCGAGCTGAAGCGTCAAGCCGTCCGCGTTCCCGTTCTCTCCCGCTTCTTTCCGCAAGGCCGTCGGGTTGAAGCGATAGCGGGCGCGAAAGAGGGCGTTGAACCGCCGCAAGCTGCCGAACCCGCTCGCCATGGCGATCTCGATCACGGATAACGACGTCTCCGTGAGCAACCGCTTCGCCATCAAGAGGCGCTGCGTCTGGGCATACCGGACCGGTGAGACGCCGTACTCGCTCTGGAAAACGCGCCGCACGTGCCGGTCCGTGACGCCGAGGCGCGTCGCGAGCCCGGCGACGCGGACGTCGTTGAGCAAGCCGTCCTCGATGAGGTCGGCCGCCGCGTGCGCGATGCGTGCGCGGGCATCGACGCTCGCGTTACCCGGCGCAAGTTCGGGCCGGCACCGCAGGCACGGGCGAAAGCCGGCCGCCTCGGCCGCGGCGGCGCTCGGAAAGAACCGGCAGTTCTCCCGCTTCGGCGTTCGGGCGGTGCACACGGGCCGACAGTAGATCTTCGTCGACGAGACGCCGACGAAGAAGCGCCCGTCGAAACGGTTGTCGCGGGCCCGTAGCGCCTGGTAGCGGGGGTCGGGAACCGGTCTCACGCCGGAAGTATCGGTCCGGCGGTCGGACAAAGCCAGCCGTTTTCGGACATCATCGTGGGACCTTGGCGGACCGTCGCGGCCTGGTCAGCGGAGGCGCCCGCGACGTCGGAGCACGCCTCTTTCCCGTGAACTCTCGGCGCCGTGTGCGTGTCGTTCCTGACCCGAACCATATTCTCATCTCGCAAAATCTTAACCATGCGCGAATCGCGGAATCACGGCTCCATGACGACACGGCAGAACGGGAGCGGCGCCGATGACCGTGGGCGCACTTCGATGCGAGCCGTATGTTAGGCTCACTCGCGAACCCCTGGTGACGCCTGCGGCTCGGAACCGCCACGTTCGGGCTGCCAGCGGAGAAATTCTTCTGGGAGGAGCGATGTCGGGATCGGCGGAAAGGACGACACAGCGCCGCGTCGGACGCGAAGATCGCACCGGCCTGGGGGCGTCGATGCTCCTTGCCGCGACCGCCGTCGTGGTCGTGCTCTTCTTCCTCTTCGCAAAAGGGCAGCGCCAGGAAACGCTCGCGATCTGGCAGGGGCGGCTTTCCGCGATGGCCGCGGACCGGCAAGCGATCCTGACGCGCTGGCTCTCCGGGCGGAGAGAGGACGCCGAAATCATCGCCGTCTTCCCGTCAGTGAAGACGTTGGCCTCGACAGAGGAGGGGGAACGGACGGATGCCCTTTCTCCGCACGTTGCAGAAGTCCTCGCGGGCTTCATCCGGCAACGCAAGTACACGGCCGCGGCGCTCGTAAACGCGTCCGGCGCGATCCTCGCGCGAGGAAACGGCGAGACTTTACCGGACGGGGCGCTGGCGAAAGCGCGCATTGAAGCCGCAGGATCCGCCGAACCGCTCCAGTGCTTCGTGCGCGGCGCCTCCAGGGCTCCGCTCCTCTTGACGCTTCAGACCGTGGGGAGTGGGCCGCCATACAAGGCGGTGGTCGTCCTCCTGTCCGACCCCGGCGAGTGGCTCTACCCGCTCCTCGCGTCGGAGCCCATCCCCACCGCAAGCGGCGAGAGCGCGCTCGTGCAGCGGGACGGGCGGCGCCTGCTTTACTTGAGTCCACTCCGCTCGTCGACGGCCCCGCCGCTCACGCTCGCGGTCGTCCCCGACGGGCGGGATCTCCCGGGGTGGCTGGCCACGGGGGGAAAGGCGAGCTTCGGCCGTTACCCCGATTACCGAGGAGTGGAAGTCCTTGCGGCGACGCGGCCGATCCCGGGCACCGGGTGGGGCCTGATCGTGAAGGTGGACGCGCGCGAAGCCATGGCCCCGTACCGCCGCGCCGTGACGCTGGGAGCGCTGGGCGGAATGTTGGCGCTCGGCGTACTGGCGGCGCTCCTGGTCGCGTTCCTCGGCCGCCGGCACCTGGCGGAGATCGCCCAGACGTTGGCCGAGCGCGAGCGCTACGAAGTGCGGTTGGGCAGCCTCGGCCGCCTCTACCGCACGTTATCGGAGGTCGACCAGCTCCTCGTGCGGGAACAAGACGAGAGGAAGCTGCTGGCCGATGTCTGCCGGATCGTCGTCGAGGAGGGCGGTCTTCAGATGGCCTGGGTGGGCCTCAAGGGCGACGGAGGGCGCCTGGAGGTGGCGGCCTCGGCCGGCGCGGCGGCCACGTATCTCGCCGGCGCGTCCGTCCGCTGGGACGACACCCCCGAAGGCCGCGGGCCCACCGGAACGGCCGTGCGCGAGAACCGGCCGGTCGTGAACCGTGACACGTCCGCCAACCCCACGTTGGCGCCGTGGCAGGACCGCGTCCGGGGAGCCGGCTACCGCTCCTCCGCGGCGTTCCCCATCCCGATGGCCGGCGAGGTGGGCGGCGCCCTCACCGTGTACGAGTCGGAAGGCGACGCCTTCGACGAGGAACGCCTTCGGTTATTGACGGAGCTGGCCGGGGACATCGGCTACACCTTGGACGCGCTCCGGGAGCGCGCGGCGCGCGAAGCGGCGGAGCGGGCGCTGCGGGAATCCGAGGAGCGGTTCGCGCTGTTCATGCGCCACCTGCCGGGCGTGGCGGTGATGCGGGACCCGGACGGCCGCTACCTCTTCATGAACGAGGCGTGGGAAGAGGCGATGCAGCTCAAGCGCTCCGATTTCATCGGCAAGACCCCGATGGACTGCTTCCCCGGCGCGAGCGCGGAAGAGCTGCTCGCGGGAGACCGCCAGGTGCTGCGGACGGGCGAACCCGTGACCCACGAGGTCCCGCTCCAGCACCGTTATGGAGTCCGCCACTGGCTGACCCACCACTTCCCGATCCCGGGCCCCGACGGCGCCGTCGTCGCCGTAGGCGTCCTCTACGTGGACATCACCGACCGGACGCGGGCAGAGGCGGCGCTGCGCGAGAGCGAGGCCACGTTCAAGACACTGGCCGAGTCAGCGCACACGGCGATCTTCGTTTATCGCGGCGAGGTGTTCGTCTACATCAATCCCGAAGTCTCCCGCCTCACGGGCTACGGCGCCGAGGAACTGCTGGACCGGAGCGTGCTCTCGGTCGTCCACCCGGACGACCTGCCGACGGTCCAGGGTAACCTCCAGGCGCGCTTCCGGGGCGAGAGCCCGCCGCCCCGCTACGAGTTCCGCATCCTCGGCCGGTCGGGGGAGACCCGCTGGATCGACTTCACGGCTGCGCCGTGCGAGTTCCGGGGAGAGAGAGCGGTCCTGTGCACGGCCTACGAGATCACGGAGCGCAAAGCGGGGGAGGCGGAACGCGCCCGCCTGGCGGCGGCCATCGCGCAGAGCGGGGAGGCCGTGGTCCTGACCGACCCGGACGGGACGATCCGGTACGTGAACCCCGCCTTCACGAGGATCACCGGTTTCAGCCCCGAGGAAGCTCTCGGCCGGAACCCGAGGATCCTCAAGAGCGGGCGGCACGGCGAAGCGTTCTACCGCGAACTCTGGGCGACGATTACGTCCGGCATGACGTGGGACGGCCGCATCGTCAACCGGCGCAAGGACGGGACCCTCTACACCGAAGACATGACGATCTCCGCCGTGCGCGATTCGTCGGGCCGGATCGTCCAGTTCGTCGCTGTCAAGCGCGACATCACCGCGCACCTGGATATGGAGGCGCAGCTCCTCCAGGCCCAGAAGATGGAGGCGATCGGCCTGCTCGCGGGCGGCGTCGCGCACGACTTCAATAACTTGCTTCAGGCCATGCTCGCGGTGGTCTCGCTCGCGCGGGCGGACCGCGCGAACCCGGAGCGCGCGTTCGCGCGCATGAGGGAGCTCGAGGAGCAGATCCGCCGCGGGGGCGCGCTGACGCGGCAGCTCCTGCTCTTCGCCAGGCGCGAGACGACGCGACCCGAGACGTTCGACCTCAACGATCTGGTGCGCGACGTGACCGGCATGCTGGGCCGGATCGTGCGAGAGAACATCGCGCTGGCGGCGGACCTGACCCCCGACGCGTTGCCGGTGGACGTCGATCGTGGCCAGATCGAGCAAGTGCTCGTCAACCTGGTGGTCAACGCCAGCGACGCGATGCCGGAGGGCGGGCGGGTCCGGCTCTCGACCTGGGGGCGCGGGGACATCGTCGGCCTGGCCGTCGCCGACAACGGACCCGGCATCCCAGCGGCCATCCGGGATCGGATCTTTGAGCCGTTCTTCACCACCAAGGGCGCGGGGAAGGGGACCGGCCTCGGCTTGTCGGTGGTGCACGGCATCGTCGCCCGCTCCGGCGGAACGGTCACGGTGGACGGCAGCGAGGGGTCCGGCGCGACGTTCACGGTGACGCTGCCGCGCGCCGCTGCGTCGCTGCCGGTCTCGCCGCCGAGCAGCGTCGCCCAGGCCCCGGAGGCAGGATGTGGCGAGCGCATTCTCGTCGTGGAGGACGAGTCGGCGGCGAGGGAAGCCCTGGCGGAGATCCTCGCCGCGCTCGGGTACTCGGTGACCGCCGTGGGCAGCGGCACGGAGGCGGGGGAACTGCCCGCAACGCCCGGGTTCGACCTGCTGCTCACCGACCTCATGCTCCCCGACGTGTCGGGACTCGACCTTGCCTTCCTCCTCGTGGAGCAATGGCCCGCTATGAAACTGATCCTGATGTCGGGCTACAGCGACAGCGACGCCGTGCGCTTGGCGGTCGCGGGGGGGCGCGCGCGCTTTCTCCAGAAGCCGTTCGGCATCGACACGCTGGCCCGCGAGCTGCGCGGCGCTCTCGACGACTAGCGGGACGCGAGCGGAACCGGCCGAGCTCGCCGGGCCGGGTGCTCAGGCGGCGAGCGCGAGGGCGGCGGCGAGAACCGCGTTCGTGGCCAGGTTCCAACCCACGTTCGCTGCCAGAGCCGGGACCGGCACCGCTTGCCCGGGCGTGCCCAGAGCCCAGCGCAACGGCGCGACGAGCAGGAGAGAAGGTACGACCGCAACCAGCGCGGCGGCAGGTAACGTCCGGAAGGCAACCGCCCCAGCGAGAGCGACCGGCGTCGCGAGCGCCGCGACCGCGTAGACGACCGCGGCGCCCTTGCGCCCGAGCAGCAGGACGAGGTTGCGCCGGCCGCCGGTGCGGTCCGCTTCTTCATCCGGGAATTCATTGAGGAGCAGGAGGTTGAACGTCATGAAAAAGGCCGGCACCGCGGCCGCGACGGCCGCGGCCCGAGGCGTGCCGCCCTGGACGAGGGCGGCGCCCCACACCGGCAGCGCCCCGAGCCCGAGCCCGGCGAACACCTCGCCCACCCCGGCGCGCGCAAAGAACTCCGTGTAGAAGAGGATCGCGACGGCGCCGAGCGCCATGACGGGGAGCAACAACCATCCGACCCGCGTGGTCAACCAGATGCCGATGGCGAGCGCCACGGCGCAGGCGCCCAGCCCGAACACGGTTGCGGACCGCGCCGACATGGCGCGCCCGGGGAGGGTGCCGCTCCCGCCCGAGAACGGCGTCCGGCGGGTGTGGAAATCGATCCCGGTCCTCATGTCCGACACCTCGTTCAGGACGTTGACGCCGACATGAGCCGCGACCAGGCCGACCAGGGCGAGGAGGGTACGGGACCAGCTGAACTGGCCGCCGTACGCCGCCGCGGCTGCGCCCGCAGCGACCAAAGTGACCGGCAGGAGCAGGAACGGCGCCCGCGCCACGCCGAGGTAGGCCTTCAGAGTCGCCATCGTCGCGCGATTCTACCGCGCGGGACCGCCGGCCCGGGCCGTCAGCGGCGGCCTGCGGCCGGACCAGGGCCGCGCCTGCTCCAACTGGGCGGCGAGCCGGAAGAGCAGGCCCTCCTCGCCGTAACGCGCGGCGAACTGCGCGCCGATCGGGAGGCCGTCGGCGCTCCACCACAGCGGTATCGACATCGCGGGCTGGCCGGTCTGGTTGAACAACATGGTGTTGGCGGACGTCTCGAAGGCCTCGGCGGCCATCTGCTCGAGAGCCCGGGCGAGCACCCGGTGCGAGGGGATCGAACCCAGCGCGCGCATCGCGACGCGCTGGCCGCCGGTCGGGGCGAGCTCTCCGATCCGGACCGGGGGATACGCCAGGGTCGGCGTGAGGAGGACGTCGTACCGCTCGAAGAACGCCGCCACCGAGCGCCGGACGACGTGGAGGTGGTCGAGAGCGGCCTGGTACTCGTGGGCCGGCATGTGCCGGCCGATCGCCCCGAGGAACCAGGTCTCCCTCTCGAACCCGGCACGGGTCGGCCGCCGTGCCGTGAGCTCGCCGCAGAGGTCGATCGCCCGCGCCGTGTTGACGGCGACCACCGCGAGATAGGCGCGGCGCAAGGCCGCCTTCCCGAACTCGGGCGCCGCCTCGCTGACGCTGTGGCCGAGCGTCTCGCACAGGTGGGCGGCGTCCTCGACGGCGGCGCGGCACTCTGGATGAGTCCTCTCGCCGAACAGCGATTCGGCGGTAAACGCGATCCTGCAGCGGCCCGGCTCCGCGCCGACCTCGGCGAGGAAGGGCCGCGACGGCGGGGGCGCGTGATAGGGCGCCCCGAGGTCGGGGCCGCAGGTGGCGTCGAGCAACGCGGCAGAGTCACGCACCGACCTCGTGAGGGCGTGCTCCTGGACCATCCCGCACCAGCTCTCGCCGAAGTCCGGGCCGAGAGGGTTGCGGCCCCGGCTGGGCTTGAGGCCGAACACGCCGCAACACGACGCCGGGATGCGGATCGAGCCGCCGCCGTCGCCGCCGTGGGCCAGCGGGACCATCCCGGCCGCCACGGCGGCGGCCGAGCCGCCGCTCGACCCGCCGGGGGTGCGGTCGAGGTGCCACGGATTGCGGGTGGGCCCGTGCAGCAGCGGCTCCGTGACGCCGAGGATGCCGAGCTCGGGGGTGTTCGTCTTGCCGAGGATCACGAGGCCCGCCCGCCGGTGGCGGGCGACGAGCTCGCTGTCGTGGTCGGGGACGTAGGCCGCGAGGAGGCGGCAGGACGAGGTGAGGGGCTCGCCCGCGCACGCCGCCAGGAGGTCCTTCAGGAGGAAGGGAACGCCGGAGAACGGGCCGTCGGGGAGCGGACCGGAGGCCGCGCGGCGCGCCTGCTCGAACATCGTGTGGATGACGGCGTTGACGGCGGGGTTGCGCGCCTCGATCCGGGCGATCGCCGCCTCGGTCACCTCGCTCGCAAGCACCTCGCGCCGCCTGACGAGGTCGGCAAGGCCGAGGCCGTCGTACGACTCGTATTCAGGCAGAGGGTCCATGCGCGCTCCGTTACCCGTAGCGTAGCAGGGCGGCGCCCGCCCGCGAAACGGCCGCCCCCGTACGCCCGAGCGCCGTGTGGCCCGGGCGCACGCGAAGCAGGGCGACCGCCGGAACGCCGCCCACCCAGCGCCCTGCGGGCTTCACCGCCGTTTCCAGTGCGGCCGCCGCCGGTCTTGCCGGCTCCGCCACCTCCGGCGTCGAGCCCGCGCCAGAGACCTCGCTTGAGACTGGCCAGTCCCCACCGCATTGCACCTTTGCGACCGGCCGGGTACGATGGGTGCGTCAGTGTTCGCCGAGCGAAAGCAAAGAGTTCATCAGCGCAGGGGCGGCGAGGGCCGCAGCCGGGGACCGCGTCGCTGGAACCGCGCCGGTTGATTTCGGTCGGGCGCGGATATGCAGCGGCCGCGGGTGAGTGAGTTGGGTCAGGTGAGAGGAGATCGACCATGAAGAAGGCGTTGACCGTGTCGCTGGGTACCGTGCTGCTCTCGGTGGCGTCGTGGGCTGCCGGGGCGCCGCCGGACTGGGCCGGCTGCAAGGACCACCCGCTGTTCCCGTCGCGGATGCCGAACTACCGCATCGAGGATTGCAAAGTCGAGGACTTCGGCGTCTACCAGTTCTTCGCGGTGAAGGGCCCGAAGACCCCGGTCGAGGGCAAGTTCACGTTCATCACGTACTCGTTCACCGGGCAGCGGGGCACGGAACCGAGCGGGCTGGCGGTGGTCCGCAACTACGAGAACGCCATCCGGAACGTCGGGGGCACGATCCTGGCGAGCGACCCGCAACGGTGGGTGAACGGGAAGATCGTCCAGGGCGGGCGGGAGATCTGGGCTCAAGCCGAGAAGGGCAACAGCAAAATCTGGCTGCGGATCGTCGAGAAGACGGAGATGGAGCAGCACGTCGTGGCCGACGCGGCGGCGTTCTCCAACGACATCCGGTTGATGGGCCACGCCGCGGTCTACGGCATCACGTTCGACACCGACAGGGCCGACATCAAGCCCGAGTCGGGCCAGGCGATCGGCGAGATCGCCCGGCTCCTGACGGCGGACCCTGGGCTCAAGATCTTCGTCGTGGGCCACACCGACAACACCGGGTCGGTGGACCACAACCTCAAGTTGTCCCAGGACCGGGCGCAATCCGTGATGCAGGCCCTCGTCCGCGACCACGGCATCGCCGCCGCCCGCCTGAGGGCGTACGGATGCGGGCCGTACGCCCCCGTGGCGTCCAACGACGCCGAGGACGGCCGCGCCAAGAACCGCCGGGTCGAGCTGGTCAAGCAGTAGCGGCGAGACGAGACCCGCCGAGGGCGGCCGCCGTGCGGTCGAGCTTCCGGGCTGGGTCGGCATGCGGCGTCTACGGGGCGCGCCGCAGGCGTCTGCGGACGACGCGGGGCTCACCCTCCCGGACGATCCGCGTCACCGAGTCGTGCGGCGAGTGTCGGTACGGTGTGAGGTCCGCGAGGCCACAGCGTCCAGTCCTTGGAGAGGCTGTGGACGCTGCGGACGCGACGTCGAACCGGGCGCGGCGCGCCGCCGGTGGTATTCTCAAATCAAGCGATCACGGTAGCGAGCTGGTGCTGCAAAGGTTGCCGGCCGCGCCGGCGCGGCGTGTCTCGGCGGCGATTCGCTGCTTCGCCGCGGCGCCGGCCAGCGGCTTCCGCAAGGAGGGCGATATGGAAAGGCCGTGGGTCAAGTTCTACGACGCCGGCGTTCGTCCCACACTCGAGTACCCCGCCGTACCGATGCACCATTTCCTCGAGGCGAGCGCATCCAGACACCCCGACTGGGCGGCCACGATCTTCGGCGGCGTGGTGCACCAGCTCGGCGGGCGGTTGCTCGACGCCAAGCTCTCGTACCGGCGGCTGGACGAGCAGGTCAACCGGCTGGCGAACGCCCTGACGGCGATGGGCGTGAGGAAGGGCGACCGCGTGGCGCTGTACCTGCCGAACTGCCCGCAGTTCGTCATCGGCTTCTTCGCGATCCTGAAGCTCGGCGCCATCGTCGCGCCGAACAACCCGCTGTACGTGGCGCGCGAGCTGGAGTTCCAGTTGAGCGACGCGGGCGCGGAGACGATCATCTGCCTCTCGCGGTTCTACACGAACGTCCGCAGGGTCCGCGCGAGCGCGCGGCTGAAGAACGTCATCGTGACGAACGTCAAGGAGTATTTCCCGCCGGTCCTGAAGGCGCTGTTCACCCTCGCCGTCGAGAAGAGGGAGGGCCACCGTGTCAAGCTCGATCCTGGCGACCGCTGGCTGCAGGACGTGCTCGCGTCGGCGCCGGCGACCAGGCCTTCCGTGGATGTGCGCCCCGAAGACACGGCGGTGCTGCTCTACACCGGCGGCACGACCGGCGTGCCGAAGGCGGCGGAGATCACGCACGCCAACCTGGTCGCCAACGCGCTCATGGCGTACGAGTGGTCGGCGCAAGCCATCGATCCGAGCACGCAGCAGGGGATCCTGACCGCGCTGCCGCTGTTCCACACGTACGGGATGACGACCTGCTTGGACATGGGCGTGGTGATGGGCGGGGCGCTGGTGCTCATCCCCAACCCGCGCGAGCTGGAGCACGTCTTGAAGGCGATCACCCGGCACCAGCCCGCGTTCTTCCCCGGCGTGCCGACGCTGTACGTCGCGATCAACAACTACCCCGGCCTCGGCAAGTACAGCCTGAACTCGCTCAAGGCGTGCATGAGCGGGGCGGCGGGGCTGCCCGTCGAGGTCCAGAAGACGTTCCAGGGCCTTACCGGCGCGCGCCTGGTCGAGGGGTACGGCCTGAGCGAGGCGACGCCGGTCGTGACCTGCAACCCGATCTACGGCGACAACCGCATCGGCACGATCGGCGTGCCGTGGCCCGACACCGAGTGCCGCGTCGTGGATCTCGAAGACGGCACGGTCGACCTGCCGCCGGGCCAGCCCGGTGAGCTGATCGTCCGCGGGCCGCAGGTGATGAAGGGGTACTGGAGGAAGCCGGAGGAGACGCGGCTGGCCCTGCGCAACGGATGGTTGTACACCGGCGACATCGCCAGCCGGGACGCGGACGGCTACATCCAGATCGTCGATCGCAAGAAGGACATGATCATCGTCGGCGGCTTCAACGTCTACCCGCGTGAGGTGGAGGAGGTGCTCTTCCAGCATCCGAAAGTCCTGGAGGCGGCCGTCGCGGGCGTGCCGGACCCGAGGAGCATCGAGCGCGTCAAGGCGTACATCGTGCTCAAGCCGGGACAGGCGGCGACCGCCGAGGAGATCATCGAGTTCTGTCGGGACCGGTTGACCGGCTACAAGCGCCCGTCGATCGTCGAGTTCCGCGACTCGCTGCCGAAGACGATGGTCGGCAAGGTCCTGCGGCGGCAACTGGTGGCGGAGGACGCGACCAAAGCCGCGGCAGAGGCGGCGCCGGTGCAACCGGCGACGCCAGCGTTGTCGGAGCGGTGAGCGCGAGCCTCCTCTGACGCGACGGCGCTGCCGGAAGGCTCGCGATCGGCGGCCGGTATCCCTGCCAGCGGGTGACGGGTACGGGCGAACCCTCGCTCGCCCGTACCCGCAGCCCAACTAATGCTGCGAGACGGGGACGGTGACGTCCGTCCCGAAGGAATTGGCGCTGGCAGGGATCGTCGGGACGTTGAGCGTGAAGATGCCGTAGTACACGTCCCGGATCTCGTTGCCCACCACGACCGTCCCCGCGAGCAGCTTCGCGCTCGCCAGGAAGATGCCCGTGGTCTGGGTGTCCGTGACGGGGGAGAAGTCGGGGTCTCCGTCCAGGTTGTCGTTGCTGAAGAAGTTCCAGGCGATGACGTTGCCGTTGAGGTCCTGGCCGGGCGCGTGGCTGTGCAGGGTGAAGCCCGCCAGGCCGTTGCCCGAGGCCTCGTTCTCGACGATCTGGTTGTCGTAGACGGCCGTCCCCGGAGGCCCGCCCGCGATCAGGATGCCGGCGCCCTGGCCGGCGACCCCGTTGCGGTCGGCCCGGTTGCGGCTGACCGTGTTGCCGTAGATCCCCGCGACCGCCGGCTGGGGAACGCCGTTCAGCACCGCCCCGGTGTTGTGGCCGGCGATCGTGATGCCGCAGTCGTACTTGTTGTCCACCACGACGTTGCCGGAGATGATATTGAACGCCGTGGGGCCGGACTCGTCGGTCAGAAGGATCCCTCCCGCGTTGTTCGCGACCCAGTTCTCCTCCACCCTGGAGTTCGTGACCGACCACAGGTGGATGCCCTCGCCGCAGTCGCCGGGAACCGGCCCGGCCGCGAGGCATTCGCCCGTCTGCTGCGACGCCGGCAGGAACATTCCCTGGTCGTTGGCCTGGGCGATGTTTTCCCGGATCGTCACGCCGTGGGTCTGCCGGACCAGGATCCCTTCGAACGTCGCGTTCTTCACCGTGAACCCCATGACCCTGGCGCCGGCGGCGCCGTCTCCGCTGATGACGATCCCGTTGTTCATCCCGCCGGCGTCGATCGTAGGCCTGCCGGCGCCCCTGAGCGTGAGGCCGACCGAGATGGCGACGTCCTCGTGATACGTGCCCCTCCCGACCACCACCGTGTCGCCGTTGCCCGCCATCGAGACGGCATGGCCGATCGTCGCGCACGGCGCCGATTCGCTGCAGGGGTTGCCGTCGGAACCGTTGTTCGAGACGAAGAGGGTGTGTCCGTCGCCGTCGTCCGCCATGCCGATTGCGGGAGTCAGCGCGACAACCACCGCGCACCCGAGCAGCAGCGCCAACGCGGGCCGCGCGAGAACCCGTGAGGAATCCTGCATCTTCATCAAGGCCGATCTCCTTTCGTCAATGGCCGGCTCCTGGGCGCCGACCCTTTCGACGCGCCAGTCCCGGACCTTGTATCCGGTTAGGTCCACGAATTAGCAGGACCAGCCGTCGACTCGCAAAATTCCCGTTGGGGCCGGGGCGGGCTACTCCACGGGGCGGCCGTCCAGCTTGTAGACCGTCCCGCCCTTCATCACGAAGGCGACGTTCTGCAGCCTGGTGACGTCGGCGACCGGATCCCCCTGCACGGCGATGACGTCGGCGTACGCGCCGGGGGCGATGACGCCGAGGCTGCCCTGCTGCCGCAGCAACTCGGCCGCGTGCGTCGTCGCGGCCTGGATCGCGAACAACGGCGGCATGCCGGCCTTCACCATGAGCGCGAACTCGCGGGCGTTCTCGCCGTGCGGGTACACGCCCGCGTCGGTGCCGAAGGCGATTCTTGACCCCCGCCCGATAGACCCGCCCGGCCGTGGCGAGGATCTTCGGGCCGATCGCCGCGGCCTTGGCCGCCACTTGCGGCGGGTAGTACCCGGGAACCGCGGCCTTTTCGGCGACGAACACGCCGGCGATGATCGTCGGCACGAACCACGTGCCGCGCGCTTTCATCAGGGCAATGTCGGCATCGTCGGCGAACGTCCCGTGCTCGATGGAGTCGACGCCGCCCAGGACCGCGCGGCGGATCGCCTCCGCGCCGTGCGCGTGCGCGGCGACGGTGAAGCCGTAGTCGTGCGCCGCCGCCACGACCGCCTCGATCTCGGCCACGGTCAGCTGCGGGTTGTCGCCGCTCCTGCTCTCGTCCAGGACCCCGCCGGAGGGCATGATCTTGATCAGGTCGGCGCCTTCCTTGTAGTGCTGGCGGACCGCTTTCCACGCGTCCTCGGGGCCGTTGATGATGCCGACCGCCGGGCCGGGGTCGCCTTCGAGATCGAGGCGGTACCCGTCGGTGAAGTCGGCGTGGCCGCCGGTCGAGCCGATCGGCCGTCCGGCGGTGAAGATCCGCGGCCCGGGCACGAGGCCGGCGTTGACGGCGTTGCGCAGCGCGATCGACTCGTCGTCGCGGTCGCCCAGGTTGCGCACGGTGGTGAAGCCGGCGAGCAGCGTGCGCCGGGCGTACGCCGTGGAGCGGATCGCGTAGTCGGCCGGGTTCAACCGGAACTGGTCGGTGTAGGAGGTCGGGCCGAACTCCATCGTGAGGTGCGTGTGCGCGTCGATCAGGCCGGGGAGGCATGTCGAGCCCGCCAGCTCCACGTACTGGAACGGCGCCCCCTTCGCCTTCGCCGCAGCCGCGAGGGCCACCCGGTCCGAACCCCCGGGCCGGACCTCGCGGACGCGGTCGCCTTCGACGATGATCGTGCTCTCGCCGCGCATCACGCCGGCGGCGGTGTCGAGCAGGCTCCCGCAGTGGACGGCGGTCTCGGCCGGCGGGCCGGCCTGCGCCTTCTCGGCGGCCGCCACCGACAGGGCGAGCGCGACACACAGGACTGCGGCGACGCGCGGCGGCATGGGGTTGCGCATGCGGTGCTCCCTTCCTCTGACTTGGCGGTAACACCGACCCGTCGGGCGATCTTCCCATGGCGCCGCTGCGGAACGGGGCGCAGGGGTCGGTCGCCCGGGCCTGGACGAGCGTCGCAGCGTGCCCGAACAACGGCCGTTCGCCGTTGGCGCCCCGACCGCGTGGGGCCCGTTAACCGTGCCCGGACGGGACCGGCTGCAGCGCCGACCGAACCCGCCGGGCTGGACCGGCCGCAGCGTCATCGCGTCGTTGCCTTGTCCGGAAGTCCTGTCCAGCCCTGGACGAGGGTGAGCGGGCTTCGCTGCGTTGTTTCCTGCTCGGCGGTGAAGAGGAATCGCCCCTGCCACGTATCGTAAGCAACGGAATTCCTGAACGGGACCTGGAAGAGGCGTGCAGGCGCGCCGATCTCGATGTCCGCGCCCCGGTGCGTGACCGGCGCAGCCATCAGCGCGGAACCGTCGGAGGTCAGGAAGAACAGCTCCTTTCCGTCGCCGCTCCAGGCCGGCATCCGCCCGCCTTCCGCGGAGACTCGCAGCTTCCCGGCGGCGTCGGGGAACGACACGACGTACACCTCGTTGCGGCCCGACTCGTCCGAGACGTACGCGACCGCCCGCCCATCGGGCGAGAAACGCGCGTTGTCCTCGTTGAATCTTGAATTTAGAAAGGGGAAGGGTCGGCCGTTTCCGTTCAGGGGCAGCATCCAGATGTCGAGGCCGTTTGTGGACGTGGCGCTCCGGAACGCGAGGAAGCGGCCATCCGGGGACACGGACGTCGCCTCCTTGTCGGAATCGGACTTGAGCAGCAGCGTGTTGCCGCCCTTCCCGTCCAGAGTCCTTTCGAAAAGGTCCAGGAACCCGCCGGCGTGCGTCCTGAAGACGAGGTGTCGGCCGTCCGGGAGCCATACGGGTCCCCCGCTTTCGGATTCTGCGGTGGTGAGTCGCGTCGGGATCCCGCGATCCGCGTCCATGACCCAAACGTCCTGGCGGCCCGTCGTCGGGTCCGGTTCGTCGACCGCGACTTGCTTACCATCGGGGGAAATGCGGGGTTCGTCGTAGAACCCAGGAGGACCCAGCGTTCCCGTCCTCCGGCCCTGGCGGTCGAGCCATACCAGCTCCTCCAACTCTCGAGCCGTTCCACGGTCGTAGACGAGCACGCCGGTGCGGGAGACGGAGAAGACCGCCAACGCCGCCTCGGGGAGAACCGCGACGTCGCTCGCGACCGCGGATTCGTCGCCCTCGACCCGCAGGCGCTCAGGGTCGAACCGGCGCGCCATCAGGATCCGCTCCCGCGTGTACAGCAGATAGCCCGATGCGTACGCGGCGTTGTTGTCGGTTGCGACGATTGGTCTTGGCTCTCCGCCGTCGAGCGAGCCCACCATGACCTCGTTTGCGGGCCGCCCCGAGCCCCCGGAGGCCCGCGTCAGGTACAGGAAGTGCCGGCCGCCCGGGAGGAACCAGGGAAACCGGTGGCTGTTCTGGTGGTGCCCGCGGTCGAGGGCCGTGACTGGGCGCGGTGTCCCGCCCTGGGCCGGAATCCGCAGGATGGGCGAGTTGTAGCTCGGCGCGAAGAGGATTGTCCCGCCAGCGTTCCACGTTCCGCCCTTGCCGAACGGCGCGTCGGCGAGGGTCAGCGGGGCGCCGCCCGCAGCATCCACGCGCTTGAGCTTGCCGTCCGCGAAGAACCCGATCGACCGGCCATCCGGTGACCAGAACGGGTACGAGCCGTTCTCGGTGCCGGTGAGGGGGACGGCGTCGGGTGTGTCCAGGGCGCGGACCCAGAGCAGGACGCCGTGCTCCTGGTCGCGCGCCGCAAAGGCGATCCTCGTGCCGTCCGGCGAGACGCTCACCGGTCCCGGCTGCTTGCCGCCCAGGTAGTACTCGGCCCCCGCCGGGGGCATCAGGCTGGAGATCACCAGGCCGCGCGAAGGCTCTCCTCTGGGGTAGAGAACACCGGCGGCGACACCCGCGGCGAGGGCCGCCGGCAGCGACGCCCAAAGGAGCCGCCGGCGAGCCGGCGTTCCCTTCCGGACCGCATCACTCCCGGTCGCGCCCGACGTTCGCGGAAGCGCCATCACGTCCTCGAGCTCGAGGCGCGCGTCGCCGATGTCGCGAAAGCGCTGCTTCGGGTCGCGCTCCAGGCAACGCCGGAGGACCCGACGAACCGAGGGCGGAAGGTTTGAGGGCAGAAGGTCCCAGTCCGGATCGGTCTTCAGCACCGCCGCGAGCACGTCTGAGACCGTCTCGCCCTGGAAGAGGCGGCGGCCGGTGAGCATCTCGTAGAGCACGCACCCGAACGCCCAGATGTCGGCGCGCCGGTCCACGGGCTTCCCGCGCGCCTGCTCGGGGCTCATGTACGCCGCCGTCCCCAGGATCACCCCCGCCCGCGTGTGGTGCCCCGTGATCGTCGGCGAGTGTGCCGGATCGCTCTCTGCGGCCTGCTCCTCCCACGCCTTGGCCAACCCGAAGTCCAGCACCTTCACCGTGCCGTCCGGTCGCACCTTCACGTTCGCCGGCTTGAGGTCGCGGTGCACGATCCCGCGCTCGTGCGCCGCCTCCAGCGCCTCCGCGATCTGCACGGCGATCGGCAACGCTTCGTCCACCGGGATCGCCCCGCGGGCGATCCGCTCGTCCAGCCCCTCGCCCTCGACCAGTTCCATGACCAGCGCGTGCTGGCCGTCGAGGTGCTCGAGGCCGTAGAGCGCCGCGATGTTGGGGTGGTTGAGCGAGGCCAGGACCTTGGCCTCGCGCTCGAAACGGGCGTGGCGCTCGGGGTCGTCTGCGAACCCCTCCGGCAGGAACTTCAGCGCCACCTCGCGGCCCAGCCGGGTGTCCCGGGCCCGCCACACCTCGCCCATCCCGCCCGCCCCGAGCGGCGAGAGGACTTCGTACGGACCGAGCCGAGCGCCTTTCTCCAATCGCATGTTCAGCGTTTCCCGCAACAGGAACCCGAATACGCTTCTTCCCTAGGCCGCCGCGCTGCACCGTCGAGCCGTATGAGGGGCTTCCTCCGCCGGCCCCGCCTCAGCGCCCAGCCGCGGAGGGTCGGTTGAGCTCACCCCTTGAGCGCGGACGGCCAGTGGAGGATCACGACCATCGGCGCAATTCCCTCCTTCCCGACCGGCGAGAGGAGGAGGAACCTTTGGCCGTCGCGGGTGAGGAGGAAGTCGTTGCGGTTCGGGCCGGGCAGGGTCTGTGCGGTGAAGAGGGCCTCGGGAACGCCGGCTGAAAAGGCGGCGCCGCTCACCACGGGTGCGGCCATGATCTTGTCGTCGAGGCTGCGGAAGTAGATCGTCTTGCCGTCGGCGCTCCAGTGAGGCTCGAGGCCGCCGTTGGCGGAGACCTGCCACTTGCCTCCCGGCCCGGGGAATTGCTGCACGTAGATCTCGAAGCGGCCCGTCTCGTTCGACATGTAGGCGACGTAGCGGCCGTCGGGCGAGAAGACGGGCAGGACCTCGGTGAACTGACCCGCGACGAAGGCGAAGGGTTGGCTCTTGCCGTCCATGGGGAAGATCCAGACATCCCCCGAGGTCTTCGCGCTAATGCGGTTGACGGCGAGGAACCGCCCGTCGGGAGACCAGTCGTTAGGCAGGAGCACGTCGCCGCACGACCACAGCTCGGTGGTCGGACCCGTCCCCGCGGCGGCCTTCACGAAGAGGCTCTGAACTCCCTTGCGGTCCGAGGCGAAGACGATCCTGCTCCCATCCGGAGACCAGATCGGCCCGGTGTCGTTCCCGGAGTCGAAGGTCAAGCGCGACGTCACGCCCCGCGGCAGGTCCCGCACCCAGATGTTGCTCTTGGCGGATCGTGGATCCCGGATGACTACCGCCAGATGCGTGCCGTCGGGGGAAAGCGCCGTCGGTCCGTACCCTCCTGCCTTGCCGACCTCGGCGATCTCCTTACCGCTCCGGTCCATCCAAACCAGCCGGTCTTCGTTCGAGCCGCCGGTGCGGTACACGAGGACACCATCGCTGGACACGGAGAAATCGGCGAGGCCGTTGCTCGTCGCACCCATCTGTTCCGCGACCGGCACCGGCTCACCCGTCGTCCGCAGGGAAGACGCGTCGAACGGCTGCGCCACCAGGGTGCCTTCCCTCACGTAAAGCAGGTATCCGGGCGGAGCGTACGCGGCAAGGGAATCGGCGTCGAGGAGCTTCTTCGGCTTCTCCGTCGAGTCGAGGCTGCCGACCATGACGCGCCCCCCGGTTCTCGCTCCGCCGAACTCGAAGTAGAGGAAGTGGCGACCGTCGGGAAGGAAGTACGGCCATCCCACGCTTGTACCGTCTTCGCCCTTGACGGCGTCCTGCGGGATGCCCCCCGACGCGGGTACGCGCCGGATCGGGTCGCTCGCCTGCCCGTCGAAGAGGATCACACCGTCCTTCCCCCAGGAACCGTCGGCGCCAGTCGGCGCGTCGCAGATCGTCTGCGGGGGAGCGCCGGAGATGTCCACCTTCTTGAGCTTCCCGTCGGCGAGGAAGCCGATATGCCGGCTATCGGGCGCCCAAAAGGGCCGGAAGGTGGCGCCTTCCGTACCGGGAACGGGGCGCGGATCGAGCGCCGCGAGAGGCCGGATCCAGACCCGGGATTTCCCGTCGGCGCCGGCCGCGGAAAAGGCCAGGTTCTTGCCGTCCGGCGAGATGCGCGGGGCCTGGACGACGCTCATCCCGCCGGGGAGGACGAACTGGAACCGAACCGGGCTCTCGGCCTTGGGGGTCCGGAGGACGAAACCGATGCCCAGCGCCACAGCGGCCACGAAGAGAAGAAAGGAGAGGGTCCAGGAGACCCTCTCGCGGCTCCTCCGGTGGGCCACGATCACGGCCGGAGCGCCCGCCGCTGACCCGGCCTCGCCGATCCACTGGAGTTGAAGCGCGATGTCCCTTGCCGACTGGAACCGGTTCGCCGGGTCCTTGGCGAGGCACGAGCGGACGAGCCGCTCGAGCGCCGGAGGCGTCATGGGCTGCAGCTCGCTCATCGGCGGCGGATCCTTCTCCAGGATCGACGCCATCACGCTGATCTGGCTCCTTCCCTCGAACGCCCGCTTCCCCGTCGCCATCTCGTACAGCACTGCCCCCAGCGCGAAGATGTCGCTCCGCGCATCCGCTTCCTTGCCCTCCACCTGCTCGGGCGCCATGTACTGATACGTCCCCACCAACGTCCCTTCAGCCGTCAGGGGACCTGTCCGCGTCGGCGTGACCGTGCGCGCGTCGCTCCCTTGGGCCGCCGAGCTCGGCTTCGCCAATCCGAAGTCCATGAGCTTGGCCCCCGAAGGCGTCAGCATGATGTTGCCCGGCTTCAGATCCCGGTGCACCAGTCCCTGGCGGTGCGCCTGGTCGAGCGCTTCCGCAATCTGGACCCCCACTTTCTGTACCTGCTCCACCGGCAACGCACCGCGCTTCAACCGCTCCGCGAGCGTCTCCCCCTCCAGGAACTCCATGACCAGGTAATCGACGCCATCCTGGTGCCCGACGTCGAACAGGGCGCAGATGTGCGCGTGGTTCAGGCTCGAAATGGCCTTGGCCTCCCGTTCGAAGCGCTGCCGGAAGTCCGCACTCGCGCCCAGGCTCGCCGCCAGCACCTTCACCGCGACCTCGCGGTCGAGACGCGTGTCCCGCGCGCGGTACACCTCCCCCATCCCCCCTGCGCCGAGCGGCGAAACGATCTCGTACGGACCGAGACGAAAACCGGTGGTCAGCATTCGGGCCCTCTCTTCCTTCGGATCATTACCTGCGCGCTCCCGCTTCGCTCGCGCCCGCACAACGGTCCAACGTCCTCGATCCCACCGCGTCCAAGAGGAAGCGAAGGCCAGGCGGGCTCGCGTGTGACGATGGCGGCCATGACGTCGGTCATGGCGTCACCGCGGAATGTCCTCTCGCCGGTGAGCGTCATGAGGAGTTCCTCAGGACGGCTATCCAGTCCGTGACGACGACCGCGCCGTCCGGCTCGCTGCCCGGTGCCCGGCGGATCACCAGGAACCGCTGACCGTCCGGCGACACGTCGTAGGGGTGGCGGTGGAGGAGGACCTCCCCGCTCAACCCCAACCGCAACGGGAAGAGCGGTTGCGGCTCCCCGATCTGCATCCGGCGGTCGCCCTCGTGAAGGCTGACGGACATCAGCATCCCGTCCCTCGCGGCGTAGAACAGCTCCCGGCCGTTCCGGTCCCAGACCGGCATCTGCCCGCCACCGGTCGAGACCTGGCGCTTCGCGCCGCCGGAGAGCGGTTGCACATAGACCTCCCGCTCTCCTGCCTCGGTCGAGTCGAACGCGGTCCAGCGGCCGTCCGGGGACATCTCGGGGTGGTCCTCGGAGAACCTCGTGTCGCCGGTCAGGCGAATGAACCCGCCGGGTCCGGATAGCGGTGCCAGGACACGAGCGAAGCTGGGTTCCCCGGAAACGTCCATGAGCACGTACCGTCCGTCGGGCGAGACCGTCGGTAGAACCTTGTCCTGGCTCGTTCGAACCAGAACCCTCTCAGCCCCGCCTTCCGCCGGGCGTTCGTAGATGTCGAAAAAGCCGAGGCGATCCGAGACGTACGCCAGATTCTCGCCGTCGGGGAACCACGCCGGGTCGAACTCGTCGGTTCGCTCGTCGGTGATTCTTGAGGCCGTCCCACGCGCGCCATCCAACACCCAGATATCCTGGTTCTGCCCGCGCGACGGATCGCGCAACGTCACGGCGACCTTCTTGCCCTCTGGCGAGATGCGAACGTCCTCGTAGCCGCCTTCCCCACCGAGAGTTCCGACCTCGCGCCCTTTGCGGTCGACCCAGACGAGGCTTCGGCGGCCGCTCCAGGACAGGTACACGAGGCGGTCACCGGCAGCCGACGCAGACAGGACGTTGTCCTCGGTGCCGTACCCGACGTTCTGGAACACGGGGGCCGGCTGTCCGACGAGCTCGAGCTTGCCCGGATCGAACCTCCATGCGAAGAGTGCGTTGTCGCGGGCGAAAAGGAGGTAGCCGGGATCCGCGAAAACGGGGGCGGAGTCCGCATGGAACAGACGGCGGACACTCTTCGAATCGAGCGAGCCCAACATGACCGAGGTCTTCTCCGGATCCAGTTTGGGGGCCACGAACGCGAAATGGCGTCCGTCCGGCAAGAATGACGGGTTGGCGTAAGCGAGGTCCCCGCTCGCCGGGTCGGGCTGCGTGACGACCTTCGGCGTGCCCCCCGCCGCGGGGACGGCAACGATGGGACCTCCCCAGTCTTCCGTGAAGACGACCGTGCCATCGCGGCCCCAGGAGCCTGTGAACGCTCCACGGCTCTCGCAGATGGTCTCGACCGGCCCGCCGTCGACGCCAGTCTTCTTGAGGCGGCCGTCCGCGAAGAAGGCAACCTCCCGACCGTCGGGCGACCAGAACATCCCGCGCGCGTCTTCCGTGCCCGGCAGCCTGCGCATCTCCAGGTGATCGAGCGAGCGGACCCAGACCCAGTTCCTCCCTCCGTCGTCCTGGAGCAGGAACAGGATGCGCCGGCCGTCCGGGGAGAGCGCGACGAGCGGCAAGGCGGTATGACCGGGAGGCGGCAGAATCGAGAAACGCATCGGCTGCTCTTGTCCATGTGACCCGTGACGGAGAGTCGCCACCAGCGCACCGGCGACAATGGCGAGGGCCGCGACGGCCCACGCCAACCGCTCGCGCGTTCTCCCTCGCCTCCCATGCTCTTTCAATGGCGCGGATCCCCCCGCCTGGTCCTCCGAAGCCCAACTCAGCTCCTGGGCGATGTCGGCGGCGCTCTGCCAGCGGTCGTCGGGGTCCTTGGCGAGACAGGCACCGACCAGGCGGTCGAGCAGAGGCGGCGCCAGCGGCCGCAGCGAGGCGATCCGGGGCGGCTGCTCGTGCAGGATCGCCCCCATCACGCTGGCCCGGCTGGCCCCCGAGAACGCCTTTCGTCCCGCCGCCATCTCGTACACGACGCAGCCGAGCGCGAAGATGTCGCTGCGCGCGTCGGCCTCCCTCCCGTCGAGGCGCTCCGGCGCCATGTACTGCAGCGTCCCGAGGAGCGTGCCCTTCTCCGTCAGCGGCTCCGAAACGGTCTCCCGAAAGGCTGCGTCCGGTTCCCCATGGCTCGCCGCGTGCAACCGTGCCAGCCCGAAGTCCAGCAGCTTCGCTCCCGCCCGTGTCAGCATCACGTTGCCGGGCTTGAGGTCCCGGTGCACGATTCCCCGCCGGTGAGCCACAGCCAGCGCCGTCGCGATTTCCCGCCCGAGGGTCAACGCCTGGTCGAGAGGCAGCGGCCCACGCGCCAGACGATCGGCCAGCGTCTCCCCCTCCAGGTATTCCATCACGAGGTAGTGCGTGCCCTCGTGCTCCCCGACGTCGAACAGCATGCAGATCCCCGGGTGCGACAGTGCCGAGATCGCACGCGCCTCGCGCTCGAAACGCTCCCGCATCGCGGGATCCTCGGCGTGCCGCCCCGCCAGGACCTTGACCGCCACCAGACGATCCAACCGCGTGTCCCGCGCCCGATACACCTGCCCCATCCCACCGGCACCGAGGGGAGAAAGGATCTCGTACGGACCGAGTTTCACGCCGGGCCTCAACATCTGACCCCTCGTGGACCCTGCCCTGAGGGAAGTCGAGCGGGTCGGGATTCCGCCTGCGGGCTCCCGCTCCGGTCATGTCCGCACAACGGCTCAACCTCCACCATTCCGCCCGCACCGAGCGGCTCGAGGATCTCGCACGGACCGAGACGGGGGTCGGGGGATGGGCTCACTTCTCCTCGAGCAGCCGTTTCCAGTTTGTGAGCAGCGTAATGGCGCTCGATTCCGGTCGGTCGGACGTGACCACCAGGAACTTGTCGCCGTCCGGAGTCACGTCGAAGAGAGGCATCGCGATCGTTGGGGGTGACATTTCGAAGAGCGGGCGGATCGCGTTCAAACGGACCGCGGTTGCAGTCAGTGAGAGATCGGCTTCCATAAGGCGGTTCCCCATCGTCGAGAAGAACAGCTTGCCGCCACGTGCCCATCGAACGAGCCAGCCGCTGGCGTGCGAGATCTGATACTTCCCGCCCGGGCCGGGAAACGGGACGACGTAGACCTCCGGGCGGCCAGACTCGTACGAGAAGTATGCGAGCCAACGCCCGTCAGGAGAGAAGTTCCCGTCGTATTCCGCTGCGTGGCTGTGCGTGACGCGGAACGGCTTGCGGGCTCCGAACAGCGGGAGGATCCAGTTCTCTTCGCGGGCGACCTTGAGGTTGTAGGCGTCAAGGGAGAGGAAGCGGCCGTCGGGCGACCAGTCCACGACACCCAGGCGGGACTCATCCGGCGGTGCGGCGAATAGGATTTCGGCCTCGCCGGATCCGTCCGACGGTCTGCGGAAGATCACCTGCTTTCCCTGCGCGCTTCCTCCATAGGCGACGAACTTGCCGTCGGGTGACCATACGCACCAGAGCTTTTGGCCCGGACCGTACGTCAGGCGCGTGCTTGCGCCTCCGACCGCCGGTATCGACCACAAGTCCTCGGTCTTGTTCTCGGGATCGCGGATGGCGGCGAGGATCTGCCTGCCGTCAGGGGAGATCTTCGGCGAACGGTATTCGGCGGCGCTGCCGATCGTTCCAAGCGGATTCCCGCTGCGATCGAACCACTCCAACCGGGAGGTCAGCGATCTTGGCTGACACGCGAGGATGGAGTCGCCCGCTGCGGAGCACTCGCCGGCTTCCGCGATGAGCGCCGGCCGGCCGGAGAACTCTCCGGTATCCGCGCGAAACCGTTGCGCGAAGATCCCGTTGTCCTTTTCGAAGAGCGCATAGCCCCCCGCGTAAAGGGCGAAGCACGTGTCTTGAAGGATCGGACGCGACTCGCCGGAGTCGAGCGACCCACGCTCGACGCGACAATCTCCAGCGGGTGTTCGAGCGGTGTAGAGGAAGTGCGTTCCGTCGGGGAGGAACGACGGACTCCCGTGCCCCCGCTCGTCGCTCGCGAGCTTCGTCGCCGCGCGCGCGCCTCCCCCGGAGGCGGAGGTCCGGTAGATCGGGCCTCCTTCCGGGCGTGTGAATAGGATGACGTCGTTCGGTCCCCATGCGCCGCCGGCCGACCAGTCCGCATCTGCCAGGACCTCGACGTTGCCGTCGGAAAGGGTGATGGTCTTGAGCTTGCCGTCCGCGAGGAATCCGAGGGAGGCGCCATCGGGCGACCAGAAGGGGGACGCGGCGTCCTCCGTCCCCTTGACCGGATGGGCCAACGACGAACCCAACGGCCGGATCCAGATCCTGGTGATGCCATCCTGATCGGTCGCTGAGAAAGCCAGACGCGTGCCGTCCGGCGAGACCACGACGCGGCCGGCGCCGAACCCATAGGAGCGGAAAGTCGTGCCGTAGGGCGCCGGAATGTAGGAAAGCACGGGTCCGACGGCGCTCGGGTGAGAGCGTCGAACGACGAGAGCGGTGAGCCCCGCCGCGACGACGGCCAGAAAGAGTGTAACCGCCCAAGGCAGCGCGCTCGGCCGCCGTCCCAGCTCGCGTCGATCGGCGGAGGCACCCGAGGGATACGCCGCGGCGCGGGTGTCGGATCCCACGCCATGGATCGCGATTCGCGCCTCGCCGATAGCCTGCAGACGATGCCTGGGATCCCGATCGAGGCAACGTGCGAGGAGCCGGCGAATCGAAGGAGGAAGATCCTTCGGCAGGACTCTCAAGTCCGGGTCGGTCGTGAGCACGGCAGCCAACACGTCGGAAACGGTCTCTCCCTCGAACAGGCGCCGGCCGGCGAGCATCTCGTAGAGCACGCACCCGAACGCCCAGACGTCGGTCCGCTTGTCCACCGGCTTCCCGCGCGCCTGCTCGGGGCTCATGTACGCCGCCGTCCCCAGGATCACCCCCGCCCGCGTGTGGTGCCCCGTGATCGTCGGCGAGTGCGCCGGATCGCTCTCCGGGGCCTGCTCCTCCCACGCCTTGGCCAACCCGAAGTCCAGCACCTTCACCGTGCCGTCCGGCCGCACCCTCACGTTCGCCGGCTTGAGGTCGCGGTGCACGATCCCGCGCTCGTGCGCCGCCTCCAACGCCTCGGCGATCTGCAGGCCGAGGGGCAGCGCCTCGTCCACCGGGATCGGACCGCGGGCGATCCGCTCGTCCAGCCCGTCGCCCTCGACCAGCTCCATGACCAGCGCGTGCTGGCCGTCGAGGTGCTCGAGACCGTAGAGCGACCGCGATGTTCGGGTGGTTGAGCGAGGCCAGGACCTTGGCCTCCCGCTCGAAGCGGGCGTGGCGCTCGGGGTCGTCCGCGAACCCCGCCGGCAGGAACTTCAGCGCCACCTCGCGGCCCAACCGCGTGTCCCGCGCCCGCCACACCTCCCCCATGCCGCCGGCGCCGAGCGGGGCGACGATCTCGTAGGGACCGAGGCGGGTGCCTGCTTCAATGAGCATCGGTGTTTATCCTTCCAACCCGGGCGTCCGGCGCGTCGCCAAGGCGGGGCGCAACGGTCCACCCGGTTCTGGCCTCGGCGAAACCATGCGACGGAGCTGCGGCACTGGACCTCGAAACAATCGGGCGCCAGCGGGGAATTCCGTCAAGGTGCGTCAAGAGGGTCTCTTGGCCCGGCAGCAACCGGGCGTTGTGACGCCGCGGCCCTCGTAGACGCGGCTGCCGTGGCGGTTCGGACGATGGCGGTCGCCCACGAGCTTGGCGAGGCCCCCAGGGCCACCGGGCCGGGAGGTGCGCCGGAACGGGTCAAATCGCGTTCGGCCTGGCGGCGAACGCGGTAGGGCGCTCGGCGCCGTTACGGCTGCCCACAGCGCCGCGACACCGGCGAACGAGTGCGGGGCAGCGGCTCGGGGTTCTCCCACAAAGGCGCGCAGCACATCCGGGCAATTCCAGCGGCGCGCGTCTTGATCGCGTCGCACCGCAGGGAGGCACGCCACAACGCGACGGAGCGCTTGACTTCCCGGGAGAGGCGCCGCACCCTTGCCGGGTCGCAACCGTTGACCGTCGAGTGGTGGGCCGGGTGAGGTGGTCGGGGATGTGGGGAGCCAAGGCATGGGACGGGTGATCCGATTAGTGCGGGTTGCTCCGGTAGGGTGGGCGTGCCTCGTTGCGGCCACGCCGGCGCTCGGGATCGCGCTGACGCGGGGCCCCTACCTCGGCAGGCCGGGCGACACCTCCGTGGCGGTGGTTTGGAATACCGACCAACCCGCGTCGTCGAGGGTGGACTACGGGCTCGAGGGAGCGCCGCCGACGACTCTCCGGTCGGACCTGTCGACCAGCCATCACGTGATTGCCATCGATGGCCTGCGCTCCGGCGCGGTCTACCAGTACCAGGTGTTCTCGGACGATACGCCGCTCGCCGCCGTCGCGACGTTCACCGCTCCCCGGGACGCCACCGAAACGGCATTCGCCTTCGCGGTGATCGGCGACACCGCCACCGCTTCGTCGGAGGAAGCCGCGGTCACCGATCAGATCGCGGACCAACTCGCCGCGAGCGGGGTCGATCTCGTCCTTCACGCCGGCGACGTCGTCTACCCGTCGGGCCAGGGGCCGAGCTACGACGCGCAGTTCTTCGTGCCCTTCGCCGACCTGCTGCTCCATGCCCCGATGTTGCCGGCGCTGGGCAATCACGACATCAGGAGCGGCAACGGTGCGCCGCTCTTGACCACCTTCGTCGTACCACCGAACGGAGTGACGACGCAGTCGCGCTTCTACTCGCTGCGGCATGCCGATGCGCTCTTCATCTGCCTGGACGTCGAGAGCTCGAGCTATGGGGCGGGATCGGCGCAGTACTCATGGTTGGTCCGGGAGCTCGCAGCGTCCACCGCCAAGTGGAAGTTCGTCTTCTTCCACGAGCCGCCCTACAGTGCGAGCAACTCGAACCTTCTGGTCCGTCTGATCCTCTGCCCACTCTTCGAGAAGTACGGTGTGGACGTCGTCTTCTCCGGGCACGAGCACCTTTACGAGCGCACGTGGCCGATTCACGACTTCATTCGCAGCGCGAGAGGCGTCGTGTACGTGACCGAGGGCGGCGGAGGGGGCTCGCCGCTCAGCAGCTTCAAGGCCAACTCGGACACCGCCTTCGTCGCGGCGAGACACGGGTACGCGGAAGTCCAGGTAAACGGCGACACGTTGCTCCTCCAGGCGTTCGATCCGACTGGCGTTGTGTTCGACGCCGCGGTGATCGAGAAGCCGACCCTCGCCCCGACGTCGCACGCTGCGGCGGCGAGAAAGCACATCGGGTCGCGGTGAGCGTCACCATGAACCGCAGCCTCCGACCGGGCGCCCTCCTCCTCGTCCTCGCGGCTCTCGGTCTGGGTTCGGCGGGAGCCGCCCGTGCGCAGTTCCTGACCCCGAGCACCGCGGTCGTGGTGCCGCCGGTGTTGGGGACCCGCCTCGAGGTCGAGGTGTCGTGGTACCGACCGGAAGCGTTCGTCGACGCCTATGGCAGCACGCAACGCTTCCCCGGCTCGCTCGACCTCGGCCTCGGCGTCGTGCGCGCCTCGTACTCGCCCTGGGAACACGTCGCGTTCGGGGTGGTGGTGCCGTACCGGTGGACCCGATTGGGCCTCGGCCCAGGTTTGAATTCGGTCTCCTCGAGCGGGAACCCCGGCCTGGGCGTCTTTGCCGACTGGACGTCCGGCCCTTGCGCCGGCCGTGCCCTGTGCCCGACGGTCAGGCTCGGCTACTACCGGGCCAGGGCCGATGCGAGTCCGACGGTGACGATCAGCGACGGGATCGATCGGGCGTTCGCCGTGGTCAGGCTCGCCCCGGCTCCGACGTCCGAGGCCGGCGGCTGGCAGGGGGCCGGGACGCTCAGCGGCGAGTACGGCTGGCCCGTCGGGGTCTTGCCCCGCGAGGTCGATTCGCGCCTTCAGCTCGAACTCGGCCACGGCCTGGGCCGGGTGGGGAGATCGGACCTCTGGCTGTTCGGCCTGGCCGGTTACAGGAGCGGGACTTCCGCGACCGAGGAAGACATCCGCTTCCACGACGGGACGTCGCGGAGCGGGTTCGCGGGGTTGCGCCTCGACTGGCGGATGGACCCCGAGGTCCCCGAGCGCCGGGTCGTGACCGTGAACGTCACGCGGGACGTGCGCCCCACCAACGCGCTCGTCGGATGGCGGGCCGGAGTTTCGTTCGTGACGACGCTGTAGACCGGCGGGTCGCGGAGACCTTGCTGACGCGCTCGTCAACGTCGTCCGCCCGAAAAATGCAACACTGAGGCCCCTGACACCGAGCTATTCGACGATCCAGAGCTCCGTCTGCGGGGGGGCAAGGAACCGCGCGCCGTCGGGCGTGACGACCACGTCCTCCTCGATACCTACGGCCCCGAAACCCGGCACGTACAGCGAGGGCTCGAGGGTGAAGACCTGGTTCTCGGCGGCCGGCATGAACGGCGTGTTCCTGTAGCGCGCCCACGCCGGCCCGAGGAGAGCGCCGCCGTCGTGAACGTGGCGTCCGACCTGGTGGCCCAGGGCGTGCGGGTACTCGGGGAACCCCGCAGCGGTGACCATGCCCCGGGCGATGGCGTCGACGTCGACGCCCCTGACGCCGGGGTGGAGGGCCTTCCGGCACGCCTCGTTGGCATCGGCGATGACGGCGAACCCGCGCCTCGCCGCCTCGGGGGCGCCTTCCTCACCCGGCTTCGGCACGTACCAGGTGCGCTGCATGTCGGAGGCGTAACCGCGGACGAAGACCCCCATGTCCACGTGCACCAGGTCACCGGGGCGGAGGTCGTTGTCGGTGGCGTCACCGTGGCCCATCCCCGCGCCCCGGTCGCCCGCGAAGACGAGGGTCTGGAAGCTGGGCTCGAGGCCGCGGTGGGCCATGCGCTCGGCGATGAACTCGTACACCTGCTTCTCGGTGCGGCCCGGCTTGAGGAACGCATGGATCTCCTGGAAGATCTCGACGGTGTGGTCCACCGCCTCCTGGATCGCCGCCAGCTCGAGGGGGGTCTTCTGCGTGATGAGCGCCTGGATGATCGGCTCCGCGGGGACGATCTCGACCTCGGGGCTGGCTTCTTTGAGCATCGATTCCAACTGGAGGAAGCGCCCGTGGGGGATGCCGTCCGCGCTCGGGTCGTTCAGGGAGAAGTTCACCGCGACCTTGCGCGGTCTCAGGGCACCCAGGTATTCCACAAAGGGCGCCTTGAAGTCCTGGACGAACGTGGTGACCTCCTTGAAGAGGCCCGAGTCCTCGAACACCTGCTGGTCCAGGCGACCGCAGATGACCGAGGGTTTGCCCTGCGGCGTGACGAGGACGGCGCTCTCCCAGGTGAAGTTGCCCGGCGAGATGTAGGCGAACGCCCGCTCGGCGCCGGCACTCGTCTCCTGGACGTAGGTGATCCAGAGATCCACGCCCAACTCTCGGACCTTCCCGGCCGCCTGAGCGTGCTTCTGGGCGATGATTTCCTTCGAGGCCAGACCGGTGCCTCCCATGGCTGCGCTCCTTTCGCAATCACCCGCTCGCCGGCGTGGTGCCTGGACTCAGTCTAACAGCGAACCCCTCCCGCCGGAGATCCGGGATGGGTCGGTACAATCGTCCTGTGCCCGAGGGCGAGCGCGTCCGCCGCATCCTCCACTGCGACATGGATTGTTATTACGCCGCCGTGCACGTGCGCGACGACCCTTCGCTCCGCGGCAGGCCGGTGGTGGTGGGCGGCGACCCGGAGGGGCGCGGGGTGGTGGCAACGGCCAATTACGAGGCCCGCCGCTACGGCATCCACTCCGCGATGCCGGCGGCGCGCGCGAAGCGGCTCTGTCCGCAGACGGTTTTCCTCGCCCCGGACTTTCCCTCCTACCGCCGCGAGGCGGAGAGGATCTTCGCGATCTACCGCGAGGTCACGCCCGTGGTCGAGACGGTTTCACTCGACGAGGCGTACCTCGATGTCACCGAGCACCTCGGACCGTCGGGGACCGCGTCGGAGATCGCGAAGCAGATCCGGGGGCGCGTCCGGACCGAGCGCGGGCTCACCGTGTCGGTGGGCGTCGGCCCCAACTGCCTCGTGGCCAAGATCGCGTCGGACTCCTGCAAGCCGGACGGCCTCAAAGTCGTCCCGCCCCCCCGTGTGCGGGCGTTTCTCGACCCGCTTCCGGTGCGCCGGCTGCACGGGGTGGGGGCGGCGACCGAGCGCGCCCTCGCGGCGATGGGGGTGGCGACGGTCGCCGAGCTGCGCGTGTACCCCCTGCGCGACCTGCTCGCGCGCTTTCACAGCCACGGCCAGACCTTGCACGAGTACGCCAACGGCATCGACGAACGGCCCGTGCAGCCGTTCCACGAGCGCAAGAGCCTGGGCACCGAGAACACGTACCGCCGCGACCTGTCCGGTCTCGAGGCGATGGACGAGCAACTCGACGCGATGGCCCGGGAGGTCGCCACCGGCTTGGTGCGCCGCGACATCGCGGCGTGCACCGTGACGCTCAAGGTCCGCTACCCCGACTTCACCACCGTGACGCGCTCGCTCACGTTCCGGGTGCCCACGGCCGACCCGGGCAGGATCGGTTCGACCGCCAAAGGCCTGCTCCGCCGTACCGAGGCGGCCCGCAGAGGGGTGCGTCTCCTCGGGGTTTCCGTGGCCACCCTGGTACCCGCCACGATTCGCCAGCTCGAACTGTTCGACGACGCGTAACGTAACCGGCTCCCTGGGTCGATCGGAGTTGTCCGGGGCGCCACCGGTTCGCCGGGAACGGCGCGAACGCGGATCAGATGTACGGTCCTGAGGGAACGATCCGCCGGCGCAGCGAACGCCCCGGCTATGGCTGCTTGATCAGCACGTTGCTCGGCGCCCTTGCTGCCCTGCCGACGTTGGGCGGGGACGCCATCACCGGGAGCTGTTGCACGCTGGCGTAGTTGAGAACAACGGTCTCGGTCGCGCCGCCGCTTCGGAATGAGGAGATGACCACGTTCTGAAGCTCGTACTTCATGAACCTCGTTTCAAGGGTGACCTCGGGGATGTGCTTGCCGGTCGCGCACGCCGCCATCAGGCTCGGCGACGACGCATCCACTTTCTTGGTGATCGTGAGATCACGGGTCGGGACGGTTGTCGCACGAGCGCCGCCCGCCACGGCGGCCGGGTGAGGAAAGGCGCCAAAACTGAAGTTCAGGACGTCGATCTCGCCCACATGCTGCGCGGCCGTGCTCCCGCCGCGGATGCCTTCGATCTTGAGAAAGTCAGGCCCGGCCGCCAGCACCGTCCCGCCGCCGATCAGCCCCCCCGCCAGAACAGCCACCGAAATACCTGCACCGTGCTTCATGACGACCTCCTTGGCCCGATACGGCCCCTGGTCCCGTCGTGGCCCGGCGAGGCCACGAAGCCCCACTTCGTTGGCGACGACGACTGGCACATCCCCGAGTTCTCTTCCTCCGGCAAGGGGGGCCGGGGTACCCTTATTCCCGCCCGGACCGGTTGCCGAAGTCGGCGCCCGAACGGCAGAGTCGGCGGCGGCGGCGAACGCCGTTCGGCGCGGTCACCGGTCCACTGAGCGGGACCTGGAGGCAACGTCCGCACCGAGCCCGGCCGGTTCACCGAAGAGGGCCGCCTCCCGGCCTCGCAGCCGACTCTCCCGACGGCGTGCCGCGCCACCGAGTCAAGCGAGACGCACGACGAAACCATGCCGGGGCGCGCCCCGCGCGTCAGCTCGACGGCGGGACGTTCTGGTTCAACCGGAAGAGGTTCGTGGGGTCGTATTTCCCCTTGACCTTGGCGAGCCGGTCGTAGTTCCCCCCGAACGTCTCCCGGATGCGCTCGTCGCCCTCCTCCATGAGGAAGTTCACGTACGCGCCTCCGGAGGAGTAGGGGTGGAGCGCGGACCAGTACTCGCGCACCAGCGCCACGTTCTTCGCCGTGTCGGCCGGGTCCGGGTACACGGCGGCAAGGACGTGCACGTACTTGGCGTCACGGTAGAAGAACGCGGTGTCGCCTTTCGGGACGCGGTTGGCCGCGCCGCTCACCGGGTAGATATGGAAGGCGGAGTAGACCGTCGGGACCTCGGCGCCGTACTTGACGTGCGCCTCAATCGCCTCGTCCGAGAGCTCGTCGACGAAGTCCGCCTTCCAGTAGTTCTGCAGCCCTTCCGGGACGAGCGGGTCGAACATGCTCTGCAGCGCCGGGAAGGGGATGGGGCCGAAGAAGTCCACCGCCGGCGGCCCGAACCCTCGCAGTGGGGCGACCACCTCGCCGGCCTTGGCGTGGGGGCCCGTGTACGCCGCCACCACGCCGCACATCGTCGTGTTGTGCAGCTCGACCGGGAACGGCGGTCCCGGCGGCACCTTGAGAAACGCGAAGAAGCCGTTGAAGTCGTCGGGCGCGGAGTTCATGAAGTCCCGGTAGAGGCGCAACGCCTCCCGCGCCTTCGCCACCGGCCAGAGGATCGGCCCGCCGATGACGGTGCTCACCGGATGGAGCTTGAACTCGAACGAGGTCACGACGCCGAAGTTCCCGCCGCCGCCGCGGAGCGCCCAGAACAGATCGGGTTCCGCCTCGGCGCTCGCGGTCACGAACCGGCCGTCGGCCAGCACGACGTCGGCCGAGATCAGGTTGTCGCAGGAGAGGCCGTACTTCCGCGTGAGGTGGCCGATCCCGCCGCCGAGCGTCAGGCCCGCAATCCCCGTTGTCGAGACGATCCCGCCTGGCGCGGCGAGGCCGAACACATGGGTCGCGTGGTCCAGGTCCCCCCAGGTGCACCCGCCCTCGGCGCGCGCGGTGCGCCTCTCGGGATCGACGCGAATCCCCTTCATCCCGGACAGGTCCACCACCACCCCGCCGTCGCAGACCGCGTTGCCGGTGACGTTGTGGCTCCCGCCACGGATCGCGATCGAGAGTCCCTGCTCGCGCGCGAAGTCGACCGCCGCGATCACGTCGGCTACCCCGGCGCAGCGCGCGATCAGCGCCGGCCTCCGGTCGATCATCCCGTTCCAAACCTTGCGCGCCTCGTCGTAGCCCGGCTCATCCGGCCGGATCAGCCGCCCGCGTAGCCGCGCCCTGAACGTTGACACTGCCCCCTCGTCAAGGGCAGGGGTCCTCGTGGTGTCTCGCATCATGGCGTCCATGCGCCACCTCCTTGTGCCTACGCACTTTGAACAACCCGAACGCCGGGCGACCAGGGGCGTATTCCCGGCCTTCTCCGCCGGACGGGAAGCTGGCACTCTGCGCGCGAGCGCGGGGGTGTACCGTCAGGCGGGTAGAAGTGGCGAGGGCCATTCTTGAGGCCCGTTCAAGGATGTGCCGCCGGCCTTCAGCGCCGCGCTCTCAGTACGACTGCCATGCCGTCGTGGTCGCCGGTCGTGACGGCCGGGTCGTCAGTCAGGCTGTTGGCGAGCTTTACGAATCCGGCCATCCTGTAGCCGGTCCTCGTGTCGAGCTTGCGGGCGAAATCCTCGCGCGCCTGGTCGAACGACACGTAGATATGCTCGGTCTTGGTCAGCGGATCGAACCTCTCGCGCGAGAGCGCGCCGATGAACAGCCAACCGTCCTTGACCTGGAAAGGACCGAAAATGCGGCCGTGGTTGTTGTGCAGCTCGAACGGTTCGTTCGAGAAGGCGTGCCACGCGGTCGCCGGCATTTGGTGGAACAGAACGCCACCCAGGTAGCCCTGGTACCCGCTCGAATGACCATCGCGGGGCTTGTACCCGGCGGCCCGGCAAGCCTCCAGGAGCCTCGTCCGCGCCTCGTCCGCCGACGTCGCGACGGAGTCCACGAGGACGACGTTGATCGGTTCCCGAAGGGCCTTGCCCTTGACGCGGGCTCCCAACCACTCGGCCGGACCAAGGTGCCGGTCGATCATCCATTTGCCGATGGCCGGCCACCCTCCGACCGTGACGACATCCGCCGGTTGCGGCTGGTAGACGCCCGGCGTGGTCGGAGCGGCTGGCGGCGACTGCGGGAGAGGCGTGGCCACCGCCCTGGAGGCAAGAGCGATCCCAATCAAGATCCCCATGGCCGCGCCGCGTGGTGGGAACGGGTTTCTCCTCATTTCTTTGTGGGTACGAGCGGCGCGAGCGTGTCATCCGGCTGCAAGACGAATTCGATCCCCACACGAGTATCCGGCAAGGGAGCGGCGCCAAATAGGGGCACGGCCATGGGGATCACGAGGGAGCCGTGAATGGTGTTGCCCGAGGCCGGCAGCGGGCCGGTGCAAAACACCGGCTGGTCTCCGCTGATGTCCGTATTCAGCAGGGTCACCAACCCGTCCCCGCTGATGAGCGGGTTGATGATCTTGGCGCCGAACGCCGTTGCGCAAACAAGCTGGTAACCCGGCGTAAGACCGCCCACTTCGAAGATCGCGCCCGCGTCCAGGATGGCCCCGGTAGGCCTCCATTCCGTCCGCGAGTGGTCGTGCTTGTTGACCAGGAAGCTGGTCATGACGATGTTGCCTGACCGCGCCTTCTCCACATGCCAACGCCCCCAGGCATCCTCCTTGTCGCTCTGCTCCAGAATGAAGCGGGCCGTGGCCGTCATGTCGAGTTTCGCGGTGGAGCCCGCGTCCTCGAATGCGTCCTTGGCGTGCCAGGTGATGTCAAGCCGCCACGTGGGCACAGCCACGAACGTCTTGAGGGAGACAACGGGGATCTTGCTTGCCGGAGCGGACGTGCCGGATGGCGGTGGGAAACCGAGGGCGCAAAGAGCCACAGCTGCCAGGACCCCGGGCGTCTTCCCATTACGGCGACTCATGAACACCTCCCCGCGCGATGGACAGGAACTTGCTGCTCGCTTGCGTTCAGGATGCGCCCGCCCAACGAATGAGTCAAGGTGGAACGAGGTTGTCTCAAGAGTCGTCTGGACGAGAGACGGCCGCGAGCAAGGGACCGAGGCGGCCCGGCCGGGGGATGTCAGAACTCGATCGCGAGGACGGAAACGTCATCCGCGACGCCGGCGTCGCCGCACCACGACTCGACGCGCGCCACGAGGGCGTCCACGCTGGACTGCAGCGGTTCGGCGCGGCCGGCGCACAGGACCTCCTGGAGCCGCTCGAACCCGAACTCTTCCTCCAAGGGGTCGGCGGCCTCGGGGATGCCGTCGGTGAAGAGATAGATGCGGTCGCCGGGCGCCAAGGTGACCGCGTGGTCGACGTACCCGGAAGCTGCGACCGAAGCGGGGAGGATCCCGATCGGGCGGCCCGCGTGTTGGAGCCTGACGGGGGGCCGCCCCTTGGGCAGGTGGACGGGTCCCGGGTGGCCGGCGCACACGTATCGGAACTCGCCGGTCTGGCAGTCAAGCACCCCATACACGCAGGTGAAGTACTGCCTGGTTTCGGGGTCGAACGGGAACCGGTTCGTCAGCTCGGATGCGACCTCGGCCGGGGGCACGATCTCGAGCGCGGACGAGCCGTTCGGCCCCCGCCTCACGAGCGGGCAGCCGTCCGTCGTTCGCGAGAGGAGCCTGCTCACGGTCACCGAGAGCAGCGCGGCCGGCACGCCGTGGCCGCTCACGTCGACGACGAACACCCCGACGTGCCGCTCGTCGAGCGGCACCACGTTGAGCGTGTCCCCGGCGAGCTCGTCGCACGGCCGGTAACGCCAGGCGAAGCGGGCGCCGCCGGCGGACGGGGCGGCGCCGGGCAGGAACGCCTGCTGGATCCGGGCGGCCGCCTCGAGGTCACGCTTCATGCGGGTGTTGGAGACCGACAGCCGGCCGTTCGCCGTCTCGAGGTCGAGGTTGCGCGCAGCGAGGTCGGCCTCCAGCCGGCGGATCTCCTGCACGGCGCGGCGCAGCGAGAGCTGCGCCTCGATGCGGGCGAGCGCGACCGGCAGGTTGATCGGCTTGGTGACGTAGTCGTTCGCGCCCAGCGCCAGCGCCTCGACGACGTCCTCGCTCTCGCCCTTGGCCGTCGTCATGATCACCGGCAACTCGGCGACGGAGCGGGTCCGGCGGAGGCAGCGCAGCGTCTCGAGTCCGTCCATCACCGGCATCATGACGTCGAGGAGCACGACGTCGAACTCCCTGCCGGCCGCGAGCTCCAGCGCCTGCAGCCCGTTCTCCGCCTCGGCGACGTCGTAACCGCGGCGCCGCAGGCGGCGGGTGAGCATGTCCCGGTTCTCGGGGTTGTCGTCGACCACGAGGAGAGCGCCGCCCGTGGAGCTCACCGGCCGGTTCCTCCGTCCAGGAGTCGGGCGATCTTCCCGAGCAGCCTCTCGAGCTCCACCGGCTTGGTGTCGTAGTCGTTGCACCCGGCCTCGAGCGCCTTGTCCCGGTCGCCTGCCATGGCGTGAGCGGTCAGGGCGATGACGGGGATATGGGCCGTCCCGGCGCCGGCACGGATCAAGCGCGTCGCCTCCCAGCCGTCGGTCACGGGGAGGCTCATGTCCATCAGGATGATGTCCGGGGACTCGCGCTGGGCCGCCGTCACGCCCTCCCGGCCGTCCACCGCCACGACGACCTCGAACCCGCGCCGCGTCAGGCGCCGCGAGAGCATGTCCCGGTTCATCTCGTTGTCCTCGACGAGGAGGATCTTCGCCATCGCCGCCTCTCTACCCGGTTGCCTTGGCTTGCCTCGTCGCCGCCAGCACCAGGTCGCACGCGTGGCGCAGCGACTCCTCGGTGTCGTGGGCCCCCTTCTGCACGACCCGGGTCACGCAGCCGGCGAGGCGCTCCCGATCGGTCGCCGTGAGGTCCTTCGCGGTGAGGACCACGACGGGGACCCGCTGCCCGCCGGGGCGGGCGCGGAGCGCCTCCACGAATTCGAAGCCGTCCATCTCCGGCATCATGAGGTCGAGCAGCACCAGGTTGGGCTCGCGCTCCTCGATCCGCTCCAGCGCGACCTTGCCGTTCTCCGCCTCGCGGACCTCCCACCCGTCGCGGGTGAGCGTCCTGCCCAGGACGGCCCGTGCCGCCGCGTCGTCGTCCACGAGCAGCGCGCACGGCCGGGCGCCCGTGCCGCGGTGCCTGGCGAGGACCGCGGCCAGCCTCCTCCGATCGACCGGCTTGGAGAGAAAATCGGACGCACCGAGGGCGAATGCCTTTCTCTTCGCGTCGAGGATCGTGAGGACGACGACCGGAATGTCCGCCAGGGCCGGGTCCTCCTTGAGGGTGTTGAGGACCGTCCAACCGTCCATCCCGGCCATCAGCAGGTCGAGGGTAATCACCGCCGGGCGCAGCTCGGCGGCCAGCCGCAGGCCGTCGGCACCCCCGGTGGCGGTGACCACGCGCACCTGCTCCTTTTCGAGGGCGCGGCGGATGAGGTCGAGCGCGACGGCGTCGTCGTCGATGGCGAGGACGATCGGGAACTCGGCCATATCCCCCCGCGGTGGGGCAGGCGTCTCGGCGCGGGGGCGCGCGACGGGCGGCGCGTCTTTCCCGGCCGCGCGGTCGACGGCGGCACGCATCCAGACGGTGAACGTGCTGCCCTTGCCGGGCTCGCTCTGGGCCTTCACGTCGCCTCCCAGCATCTGGCAGAACCGGCGCGTGATGGTGAGGCCGAGCCCGGTGCCCCCGTACTTGCGGCTGACGGTCGCGTCGGCCTGGGCGAACGCCTCGAAGATCCTCTCCATCTGCTCAGGGGTCATCCCCACGCCGGTATCCCGCACGCGGAAGACGATGGAAGGCTGGCCTTCGAGGTCGGTCCGCTCGCCGGCGAGCGTGATGACGCCGCGCTCGGTGAACTTGGAGGCGTTCGAGAGCAGGTTCAGCAGCACCTGGCGCACCTTCACGGGATCGGACCTCATGACCCCGAGGTCGGCGGGGCATTCGATCTCCAGCCGGTTGCCGTTGCGCTCGACCATCGGCGCGACGGTCGTGCGCACGTCGTCCACGAGGGTCCGGATGTCGAACGTCTCGGGGTGGAGCTCCATCTTGCCGGCCTCGATCTTGGAGAGGTCGAGGACGTCGTTGATCAGCGAGAGGAGATGCTTGCCGGCCTGTTGGATCTTCTTGAGGTCGGGGAGCATGTCCCGGTGGCCGAGGTCCTCCGCTTCCTCCTGGAGCATCTCGCTGTAGCCGATGATCGCGTTGAGCGGGGTGCGAAGCTCGTGGCTCATGTTCGCGAGGAACTGCGACTTGGCCAGGTTCGCGGCCTCCGCATCCTTACGCGCGGCGAGCTGCTCCGTCATGTCGTGATAGATCGCCATCACCCCGACCCGCCGGCCCTCGACGAACACCGGCACGCCGGCGAGCTCGACGTCCACGTACGACCCGTCCTTGCGGCGCCGGCGTCCGATCCCGTGGACCGGGTTGTTCAGGGCCTCGCCGGTGATGGTGACCGCTTCGGCCAGTGTCTCGCTGCTGTTGATCAGCTCGTCGAGGTTGCGGCCGCGCGCCTCCTCCTCGGTGTAACCGAAGAGCTTCTCGAACTCCGGGTTGCAGGAGGTGATGTTCTGCTCGAGGTCGAGGACGATGATCGCGACCGGCGAGTTTAGGAGGATCTGCTCGAAGTACTGCTTCTCGCGCTGCGCCGAGGTGTACAGGCGCGCGTTCTCGATGGCGATCGCCGCTTGGGGGGCGAACATGTTCAGCAGGCGCAGGTCGTACGGCGTGAAGCTGCGCGCCGGGTCGGTGTGGACGATGGCGATCGTGCCCACGAGGCGCGATCCGATCTGGAGCGGCGCCACCATCACCGCGTGCGCGGTGACGGTGCCGTACTGCGGGGAGCGGGCGAGCCACTGCTGGTAGTCGGCGATGATCAGCGGCTCGTTGGTCTGGGCCACGCGCCCCATCGCGCCCTCGCCGAGCGCCATCCGCGTGCCGGTGGACTCCTTGCCGATGTTGTGGTTCGCGACGATCTCGAGTTCCCGCCGGCTCTCGTCGAAGATCGCCAGCTCGCCCCCCGAGGCGCCGAGCAGCCCCACGGCGCGCCCGAGCACCGCCTTCAGCAGGCGGGAGAGCTCGAGCTCCGCCGAGAGGTCGGCGAGGCTCGCGAGGAGCGCCTCCTGCTCGTCGGCGCGGCGCCGCTCGCCGTCGAGGAGGCGGACGCGGCCGATCGCGATGCTGGCCTGCTGCGCGGCCGCCGAGAGGCTCTCGAAGTCCTCGCGGCCGAACGCGCCGACCCTGGCGCTCTGCACGACCAGCACGCCCGTGGGCTTGCCGTCGATGACCAGCGGGACGTCGACCTCCGACCCGGCGGCGAACGTCTTGACGTAACCGGTCTCGGCGGCGACGTTGGGGGCGTAGTGCAGCGCGGCGTCGAGGAGCGCCCTTTCGCTCAGCCCCTTGCCGTGCGGCACGCGCCACGCCTCGGGCGCGTCTGGCCAGCCCACGCTGGCCCGGAGGACCCGGTCCCCGGAGGGCTCGTCCACCATGAACACGGCGACGAACTCGTAGCCGAGGTCGTCGTCGTGCAGGCCTCCGACGACGCTCTCGCACACGGCGGCCTCGTCGCGCGCCGCGGCGATCTCGGCGGAGAGTCGGAGCAGCGCCGCCTGCCGGCGGGCCAGGCGCCGGTGGTCGCGGAGCTCGGCGGCCGCGCTCTCACGCGTCGTGGCCACGCCGCTCCTCTCGACAACCCTGCCCCGCCCGCGCCGCATCGGGGGCCCGGCCGCATTCCGCGCGAGGAGGTTTCGTCAGCAGCAACTTATGTGCAGCAACGAGCTTCACGAGGAGATATTCCCGGAGGATGCGGCCGCCGAAAGCGGCGCCTCGGCTCGGGTCGCCGGCGCGGCGTCGGCCGCGTTTCGCCTTGGCGGCAGGCGAGGGAGGAATAATGGGAAAGACGCCACTGATCTGGAGGAGGGCGAAATGGAGTACGTGAACCTCGGCAAGACCGGTCTCAAGGTATCCCGCATCTGTCTGGGCTGCATGAGCTACGCGGTGAACAGGCGCACCTGGCACCTGGACGAGGCGGAGAGCCGGCCCTACATCCGGCGGGCGCTCGAGCTGGGCATCACGTTCTTCGACGTGGCGAACATGTACTCGCAGGGCGAGAGCGAGACGGTGCTGGGCCGCGCGCTCGGGGATTTCGCGAAGCGGGAGGAGGTGGTGATCGCCACCAAGGTGTACTTCCCGATGCGGCCCGGCCCGAACGGCGGCGGCCTGTCGCGCAAGGCGATCATGACGGAGGTCGATGCGAGCCTGAGGCGCCTCGGCACCGACCACGTGGACCTCTATCAGATCCACCGCTGGGACAGGGAGACGCCGATCGACGAGACGCTGGAGGCGCTGCACGACGTGGTGAAGGCCGGCAAGGCGCGGTACATCGGCGCCTCCAGCATGTACGCCTGGCAGTTCTGCAAGGCGCTGGAACTCGCGGAGCGGAACAGTTGGACTCGGTTCGTCTCGATGCAGCCCCACTACAACCTGCTCTACCGCGAGGAGGAGCGGGAGATGCTCGCGCTCTGCGCCGCCGAAGGCATCGGCGTGATCCCCTGGAGCCCGCTGGCCCGCGGCCGCCTGGCGCGCGCCTGGGAGTCGCGGGCGGACACGACGCGCGCCGAGACCGACGCCTACGGCACGCAGCTGTACGCGGCCGCCGAGCACGCGGACCGCCACGTGGTGGACCGGGTCGGCGAGATCGCCGCGGCGCGGGGCCTGCCGAGGGCTGAGGTGGCGCTGGCCTGGCTCCTGTCCAAGCCGGTGGTCACCGCGCCGATCGTGGGTGCCACGAAACCGCAGCACCTTGAGGACGCGGTGGCGGCGTTGGGCGTGAGGCTCACGGACGAGGAGATCGCGGCCCTGGAAGCGCCGTACGTGCCGCATCCCGTGGCCGGCATCTGAGGCTTGCGCCGCGCCGGGCTCTTCCGGGCGGAAAGCGCTCCATCGGGGTGCCTGGCCCGCAACCCTCCTATCTCGTCTTCGTCGGCGGCAGCGCGCGCAGCGCGGCGAGAAGCTCGTCCGGCGACGGCCGCACCCGGAAGTCCACATCCTCGCGCGCATAGCGCACCGTGCCCGACCTGTCGATGACGAAGGTCGTGGGGTAAGCAATCTCCTGGTGTTCGTTGAGAATGCCGTACGCCTTGATGACCGACAGATCAGAGTTGGACAACAAGGGGAACGAGAGCCCCGCCCGCGCCGCGTACCCCTTCAGGTTCGCGACCGTGTCGTTGCTTACCGCCCACACCACGGCTCCCAGTGCGTCGAACGCCGTCATCCGGCCTTGCAGCTCGCCGAGCTGCTTGCGGCAGTATGGTCACCAGACGCCGCGGAAGAACACCAGCACGACGCTCTTCTTGCCCGCGACCTCGGCGAGGGAGCGCGTGCCGCCACTGGCCGACGGCAGGATGAAGTCCGGCGCGCGCTGGCCGACCGCCGGAGCACTGGCCCCCGCGACCGCTGCGAGCGCCAGCACAGAAACCCCAACGCAGGCTCTCCGGTCCATGAATACCCCTGCCTGAAGGTAACCGACGCGCCCCTGGCCGCAATCCCTCGGCCGGACGCCATCGGCGTCAAGGGTTTCGTCGCCGGTTTCGGGACCCCGCGCCAGCCGCCGGCGCGCTTCCGTCAAGCGCATCGCCGGCCCCTTTTGCACGTCACGATTTCGCGAGACCCGTCGGTTCTGACGCCGAGTCAAACCAGCACCGATCGAACCCGGCCTCGTCACCGCGCGAGGTTGTCCTCCGGGCCGCGGGCCTGGTGGCGAGAGCGCCGGCTCAGCCGGTCTTCGCGCCGCGCGCGGCGAGCGGCTCGCGCAGCACCGAGCGGTGGCACCGCGCCTCGTCCTCGCAGTAGCAGCCGACCGAGAACTCCGCCGTGTGGGATAGCGCGGCGAGCAGGTCGAGCGTGCGCCTCGCGTCTGGCCCGGCCATCTCGGCGCGGAACTTCTTCCTGAACGCCGCCCATTCGCGCTCGGTCCGCGCCGCATTGCCGAGCTCGACCGTCTCGGCGCTCGGCGCGAGGTTCGGAAACCAGACGTCGTGCCGGTTTTCCGTGGCGAAGCGCGCCGCGGGCGCGCCGCGCGGTGGCCGGCGCACGGTGCCGACGCGGAGGCCCTCGGCTTCGGCGCGGGCCGTTCCAAGCCGGACGATGCGAAGCGTCATGACCCCTCCACCGTTGCCTCACTGTCCCGCGCACGGCCCCGGAGCGAGGTCTTTCGCCGGCTGAGGGGACAGGGGACAGGTAGTTACCTCCTCCGTGACCGATCCTCCCCACCCTCACGCCGCAGTCAAGGTCGCGGCGTGAAGGGGTGCGGCCTCATCGTCGAGGAGGTGTCTCGGAGAAGGAGATCGTCCGGTGGGACGTGCGTCCCGACGCGGTCGCGCCTCGGGCCGACGCCAACTCGGCCGGATGCGCGCCTGACGTCGGTCATGTTCTGGCGGCGAAGGTGTCGGCCGTCCGGCTGCGGGACAGACGAACGGGCGGGGCGATTTCGCCCCGCCCTTCGATCTCGAGCCAGACCGATGCTACCGTCCCTGAACGCAGCCGGTCACCGCGTTGGACCACTCCTCTTGCAGCTGCCACACGGCGCCGTTGCTCAGAGTTACCGGGCCGCTGAAGAGCCAGGCGCACTTGTCGCCGATCTCCGAGCCCTGCCGGTCGTACCACGCGCTGCCGCGGGGGTCCGTGATCCCCTCCTCGAACTCGTGGGCCGTCACGTTGGCGAGCGCCCGCAGCCCCTGCGAGCCGCTGACGCCGTAAAGGTTGCCCGGGTCGCACCCGGCCACACCGGTGATGTTGGGCATGTAGGCCACCTGGATGGGCTTGCTGCCGCAACTGCCCCAGGTATGGTACGCGCAGTAGTTGACGTTGCCGGCGGTGGTGTCGGTGTAGACGAAGTACAGGGCATTGGGGTCGGGGTTGTTGCCGGTCGCGCGGCACGCCTCGGCGATGGCCTGCGACGTGGACAGCGCCCCGCTCGGAGCCGTGGTGCCGTCGATGTAGTGGCCGTAGTACGACGAGCCCGCGCCGATGTACTGCTGCGAGCCGCCAGCGATCTGGTAGTACTGGGTCGTGATCCCCGCGTAGTTGCTGTACCCGAACCCGCCGAAGAACGAGTCGAGCCCGCTGATGATGTCCCCGGTGTAGGTGCCCCACGAGCTTCCCCAGAAGATCGCCTCGGTCTTGTTCGCGAGCAGAACCCCGCCGTTGTGGTACGTCATGTTGGCGGACGTGCGCCGCGCCGCGCGGGCGAAGCCTCGCTTGAAGTAGACGATTGCCGGCGCCTGGTCGGTGAGGAACAGGTCCGTGCCGTACACGTACGCGACCACCCGGTTCCCCTCGGCATCGGTGAGGAAGAGCTGCCTGTTCGGATCGTAGTTCTCCCCCGCGAGGCCGAGGGGGTCGTTGACCAGGGCCATCACCTGGCCGTTGCGGATCCACTCGGCCTGACCACCGCCGGTCGCGACCAGCTCGTCCCCCTGGGCAAACGCCGTCCAGTCGTTGGGGGTGGGGTGGAGCTGAATGCGCGGCCCTGCGGCGCGGGCCGCGGCCGCCACCCCGAAGACGAGAAGGATCACGGACATTTTCGTCAGTACGCGCATCGCATTGCCCTCCTTTTCGGGTACACTCGGGAATGCGAACGCGTCGCAGGATCGTGACATTCCAGACGCCGACCTGCCTGTCCGACTGGTCGCGACCGTCGCCGAGTTGTTCGAACGGTGACGGCTTGTCTGTCCACGCGAGTCAACGTCGCGCTCACGCCGGCGACGGAGGCGCTTTTGTGCCGCGTCGCAGCGTCGGCTCCCGTGCCCGGCCGGGGACGGGGAACCGGCGCCGCCCGATCAGATAGGGCGCTCGAGGTCCGTCAACCGTTCCGGACCAGGGGCCGATCAAGAGAGGTCACGAGACGCCGATCGACCGCGGCACGCGCTCCTCGGGCAGGAGAAGGAGATCGGCATGGTGCTGCGGCGGGCGCCACCCGGGCGCCGTAATCGGTTCGAGGGCGCCGTCAGGCTCGCGCACGATCCATGCGCGGTATCCGCGAGCGAAGAACCAGGCGAGGTACTCCTCCGCGCGGACCCCCCCGAGATGCTCGAGGTTGCCGGGCGCGAACTCGCTGACCACGGCGGGGCGGAAACGCTCCACCGAGACGGCCATCCCGCGCACCACGATCGGCTCGTACCCCTCCACGTCGAGCTTGACGAGATCGATCTTCACGTCCCCGAAGTGATCGTCCCACCGCAGCGCGCGAACCTCGGAGAACGTCGGCGCAGGACCGTGCACGAGCCGCCGGAGCGTCTCCTCCTCAGGATGGGTGAATCTCGCCCCGGAGTTCCCGGGGTTCCCCAGGTCGGAGAAGGCGAGCGTCCCGTCGTGGTCCGACAGGGCCGCCTCCACCACCTCCACCGGCGCCGCCCCGGAAAGCAACGAGCACGCCAGCCGCAGCAAACGGGCGTTGCCCGGGTCCGGTTCCACGGCCACGACCCGTCCCCGGGGCCCGGCGAGGACCGCGGCGTGCAGGGCGTGGAAGCCGACGTTCGCGCCGACGTCGACGATGGTCGCTCCCGGCTCGACGAGCCTCGGCCACCACGCCGCCAGATGCGGCTCCCAGACCGCCGCTCAGCGCGATCTGCGCCCCCGGACCGTGGTCGTCCGGCCGGACGACGACCTTGAAGAGACCGCCGAGCGCCGGGACGATCACGGAAGCGTCGGCTCCGAGCCAGGCGCGCAGCAGCGCCGAACGCAGGGCGCCGCGGAAGCCGCCCAGTTCCACTTCGCCGCGGACCCTCGGCACGTCCCCGTCCGGCAGCGCGGCGCCCGTTGCCACCCGCACGAGCAGTCGCAGCCCCGCCACGCGTCCAGATGCGTGCGCCTTCGCCGCGAGTGAGTGATGAGGAGTGGGCTTTCCCAACTTCTCCGAGGATACAAGGCTGGAAGGCGCAGTCAAGGCCGTGGGATGAGACCTGGTGGGGCCTTCGGCAAGTGCAGGCTGGTTCCAGGAGGCGGCGCCCCCGAAGGGGATTCCATCGGGCGGCGCGAGGCGCGCGAAGCCGGCCCTGCCCGAGTAACCGGGCCGGCTACCGGATATTGGGTCGGACCAGCGGGTCCGGTGATCGTGCGGGCCCGCGGTCCCGCGTACCGCTCAGGGCGCCTTCTCGACGTACTGAACCTCGGTGACGGCCGAGTTGTTGGTGCTGTCCGAGTCCTCGCTCGAGGTGAAGAACCCGCAACTCGGGTAATTCCGATTCAGCCTGAACACCAGCTGCTTCTCCGCCAGGCGCTCGCCGGGCGCCAACATGACCTTGACGACCGGCGGGACCCAGCGGACGAAGCCGGGGATGGTGACGGAAACGTCGTGCGCCACGCACTGACCGACCTTGACCTTGGCGCCGATACTCTGGTGGCTCGGGAAGATGAGGTTCGCTTCCTGCGCGTAGGTCTTCGGCGGGTGCCGGGTGTAGACCATGGTCTCGCTGTCCACCGGGGCCGCCGGCGGCACCACGAAGTCCCGGGTGCCCTTGTTGCACACGCTGCCGTGCATCGTCAGGGTGCCAACCCCCCCGGCGGAGGTCTTGCCGATCACGAGCTTGACGGCGAGATCCGGTCGGAACAGATTCGGGTCGACCTGGACCGGCGTCTTGACGACCAGCGGCGGCTTGCCGCCCGGCGCGGCTCCCTCGCCGGGCCACGCCGGCGCTCCCGTCGCCGCGACCGCGATGACGACGAACCCGAGCCCGCGGGCCATGGCCACTCTCCGCTTCGGCGTCTCCATTCTCATCCTCCATTCGGTTGTCACCTGCCCAGGCGTTGCGTCTTGGCGCCCCGGCGCGATCCCGCGCCCACCGGGTCCGCCCGCGGCAACACCCGCAGCGCGAAACCAGATGGAATGCCGGGCCAATTGAGACCAGGATAGGGCCGCAAGGAGAGAACCGTCAAGGCGCCGGACCCGCAAACAGGACAGGGATGGCCTTTCGCAATTTGGCCACCCATACGGGGGGTCAGGGCCCGGTCAACGCCTTCGCGGGGGGGTGCGTCCATCGGCGCCCCGGGTGGCAAGGTCCCGGAGGGTCCTCGTGTTCGGATTGGGCGTCGGGTGCGCATCTGGCGGAATCGGTGCAGCGGCGACCGCCGGCGCGGGCTGGCCCGGGCCAACTCCGTCCACGGCGCCCGGCGTTCGACTCCGGCCCGCGCCCAAGACGCGGAGGACTCCAAGTCCGGCGCGTGCGGTTTGGAATGCTGTCGGCGTTTTCCGTGCAGAGGGCCCCGCATCGAACCGGGCGCCATCGGATTGGAGAGGGATATGAGACCGTGCATCGGTCGTCGCGCACTCTTCCTGGGAGTCGTCGTGGCAGTGGGGAACCTCGTCGCCGCGGTGCCCGTGACCGCCGGGATCGAACCGTCGCCGTGGCGTCCGGTCTCGATGGTGACCGCCAACCTCGTGATGAGCAATGGAATGCCGTTCGTGCCTCTGAGCGAGCTGGCGAAGGCGCTCGGCGGCACCGGGCGGTACGACGCGGTCCGGCTCAAGTACGAGATCCGGCCTGGTCCCAACGGAGTGCTCCTCGTCAACCCCGGCTTGCTGGCCACCCTTGGCGCCGGGCAGATTTCCCGTGGGAAGCTCGCCGCGCAGAACGCGTTCCGGCTCTCGATCGGCGGCCAGGACGTGATGATCGACGACGAGGAGCATCTTCTCCTCCGGCCGGCCGACCCGGCGATCTCCGTGAGGTTCCTCGCCCGGCTGCTGGGCGGGCAGGCGAAGTTCGACCCAGGCACCGGGGCGTGGGTGCTGCCTCCCGGCGGCCCGGGCAGCCCGCTCAGGTTCCGGTGAGTCCGCGAAACGAAGGCCCGTCCCGGCTGAGCGGCGCGTGCCGCGCCTTCCTTCCGGGAGGCTGGTGCCGGGGCGGGACCAGGTGGGAAAGGGGAACGGATCGATGAAACGGAGCGCGTTATCGAGTCGCACTCCTGCGGGCGTCGTTGCGCTCGTGGCGCTCGCCGGGACCGTGGCCGCGGCTCCGATCAGGGCGCCGCGGCCCGAACTTGCGCCAGGCAAGGGGTTGACCATCGGCGGCGGCCTCGGGCTGCTCCACGGGCGACCCGCGTCCCAGGGGAAGTGGGTTGCCTGGTTCCAGACCGCGGCGCTGAACGAGAACGACGCGAGGTCGCGGGACAAGGGCGAGTGCACGTTCGACCTGACGTTCACGATCGCGAACACCGGGGCCGCGGCCACCGGGCCGACCCCGTTCGACGTCAGCTTCGCCGTCGACGGCACCCCGGTGGAGAGCTATCCCGGCTTCATCCTGACCGCCGGCCAGATCAGGACCGTCACCAAGCCGGTGCGGCTCAAGCCGGGTCTCCACCACCAGCTGACGTATTCCATCGATCCCTACGACAGGGTCAGCGAGGTCGACGAGACCAACAACCGGGTCTGGGTCTACTACGACCTGCCGGGAACGTGCCGGGCGACGTTCGCACCCGCCGCTCGCTGACGGGCGGTGCGAACGGGCGTGGGGTGGGGTCGGGCGGGATGGAAGCGGCAGTGGCTGTCTCGGTCATAACCGCACTCGGCGCCTGACGTCGATCGGGCTGTCCGGCAGGGGTTCGTCACCCGGGCCGACCCGGTGCCTGGCGCGACGCAGGGTCCGGCCGGAAGATAGGCGAGGGATGCGGCCGCGCGGCGAGTCACGGTTCCAAGATCAGACACGTCGACGTGGCGAAGGCGTAGTGCTTCCCCTCGGCGTCCTCCATCCGGGCCTCGGTGAGCGCGGTTCGCTGGCCCTTGTGGACTACCCTGCCGGTCGCGCGCAGGACGCCGGTGTCAGGGCGAACGGCCCGGACGAAGTTCACCTTCAACTCGAGCGTCGTGAAGCCCACGCCCCTCGGCAGCAGCGTATACAGCGCGACGCCCAGAGATGCGTCGAGCACGGCCGCGTACCAACCTCCCTGCACCGACCCGATCGGGTTGTATGCCCACGGTCCGGCCTCCGCCTCGAACACGGCCATCCCCTCGGCGGCGTCGACGAGCCGGAACCCGAGCGTCTCGCCGATCGGGACCTTGCGCTGGTCGTCGATCAGCTGGCGCATGAACTCCAGGCCGGACAGCTCGCGCGCGGCGCGGCCGAGCTCGACCGGGTCATCCCAGGTCGTTGTGCGTGTGGTCTCCATGTTGGCTCCTCGTTCGCTCGATGCGGCTGCCGGGCCCGTCAAGCGGTCCCGGTCCAGGCAAACCGGCTCCGAGCGCTTGGAGATTCCTCCTCGGCCTACATCTCCTGGGACTCGCAGCAGTGGCCGGTCATGCCGGGCGCCTCGGAAACCGCAGGCTGAAGCCGGCGCCTACGTCGTGGGAGGCCAGCCGGCGACGGCCGCATCGCGGGACACCAACGTGGCAGCAGGCGCCGATCGGCGCGCCGGACCGGGTGACCGAGCACGGCCCGGTCAGGTGCGTGCCTGGCAGCTGTCCCGCGAACCTCAGGGTGTCGCCGGCGTGGCGTTCGCGATGATCTTCTTCACCTGGGGGAAGACGGTGTTCGGAATCGGAACCGAAAGGTCGTACTGCGCGATCCGCCAGCCCGTGCCGTCGTAGACGAGCACGCCGCTGCCACGGCCCGGGCCGAGGTTGGGCGTCGCCAGGTCCTCGTCGAACCACGCGACCGATCCGTCCCTGGAGAAGCTCACCGCACGCCGAACCGACCGGAAGCTCCACGCCTTGCCCTTGGCGAAGTAGGGGTGCGCGTAGACGCGGAACTGCGCCTTCGTCCACCGCTCGGCCGGGTCCGTCCCCAGGAAGACCGCGTCCTCGGTCAGGTGCCCAAAGTAGCGGTCCTCGTCGGCCGCAGCCGCTGCGGCGTGCCAGTCGTCGATGACAGCGGCGACGGCGCGTTCCCTCGCTCGCGTTTCGACTCCTCCGCGTGCGGCGAGCGCGGCGGCCGCGCCAAGAACCACGACGGCAGCGACTCCGAACCCCCACCTCGTCATTGGCGCCTCCGGCCCGGGGACGAGAACCTCCTCCCGCGCTAGGCACATTCTACCGGCCGGGATGGAGGCGTTTGGCTTCGCCTCCCGGCGAGCGCAGGTGTGGCCGGCCGCCCCGCTTCGCCGAGATGGCCGTCGGTTCCTTGGACGATGCCATCCGACCAACGCCGGCGAGCGTGGAGGCGGGGCCGACCGGCACCGATCCGGGGTCGGCAGGCATGCCGTGGGACGGCCGCGCGCGGCACGGTGTGCGGACGACTGCGCCCGACGGCGGCCCCAACCGGATCGAGCCGGACTCGCGGGAGCTAAGATACGGCCCCCAGGGAGGCTGCGCGATGATCGACCAGACGCTGACGATGATCCCCGGACCCACTCCGGTCCATCCCCGCATCCTCGGGGCGCTGGCCCGGCCGACGGTGTCACACGTGGCGCCCGAGTTCGTGGACGCGTTCCGCGGCGCAATCGCCGACTTCCGATGGCTGTGCCAGAGCCGGGAGGGCCAGCCGTTCATCGTCGCCGGCGGGGGAACGCTCGCCCTGGAGATGGGGCTCGTCAACGTCGTCGCACCCGGCGAGAGGATCCTCGTGATCTCGCAGGGCTACTTCGGTGACCGCTACGCAGAACTGGCGGGCGCGTTCGGCATCAAGGCCGACGTCGTGCGCTCGGAGTGGGGACGGGCCGTCGCCCCCGAGGAGGTGGCGGCGCGGCTCGCCGCCGGGTCGTACGCCGCCGTCACGATCACCCACGTGGACACCTCCACTGGGGCCGCGGCCCCGGCGGCCTCGTACTGCGAGCTGCTTCGGGGCCGCAAGGAGCTCGTGATCCTGGACGGCGTCTGCGCCACCGGCGGTATCGACGAACCATGCGACACGTGGGGGGTCGACGTGCTCGTGACGGCGCCGCAGAAGGCCATCGGCGCTCCTCCGGGGATGGCCCTGTGCCTGTTCTCGCCGCGGGCGATGGCGCGCCGCCGCGAGCGGACGTCGGTCCCCGCCTACTACGCGGACGTCCTGCGCTGGCTGCCGGTCATGGAAGATCCGGGGCGCTACTACTCGACGCCGTGCGTCAACGAGATCTTCGCGTTCGCCGAGGCGTTGCGCATGGCGCGGGCCGAGGGCATGAGCGCCCGCTTCCTCCGGCACGCAGGGCTGGCCGGTGCGTTTCGCGCCGGCCTCGAAGCGATCGGCCTTGTGCTGTTCACCGCGCCCGACTGCCGCGCCGATTCGCTCTCGGTGGTGCTGCTTCCACCCGGTGTCGAGGACGCCTCGTTCCGGAGGGCGATGGCGGCTCGCGGCGTCGTGGTGGCCGGTGGCCTCGGCCCGGTCGCGGGGAAGGCGTTCCGACTCGGCCACATGGGCAACATCGGACCGGAGGAAGTGGTGGCGACGCTCGTCGCGCTCGAGGACAGCCTGCGGTCGCTGGGGGTGACGGTCGAGCCGGGCAGCGCGGTGGCAGCGGCCGCACGCATCCTCGCCGGCCTCCGGGCGGGCGCACCGGCGGCGTCGCGCCGCCCTTGACAGTCGGGCGCCTGTCCGAGAGTCGGATGGCACGGGAGGCACCGCGGATCCTCGATCCGGAGCGGATGGCTGAGGAAAAGCGAGGGCCCACCGGGCGTCTCGTGTTCGCCGAGGATGATCGGTCCCGCGGATCCGGCCGCAGTGGGGGAGTCTTTGCCGGGCGCCTCGCCCGGAATATTGCCAAGATGGGTGGACGCGGCCCCTGCCGGCTCAGCCCGCCTTGCGTGGCGTGGTGATGCGCCGGGGGCCTCGAGTGGTCTGGGCGGCGCGCTTCCACGGCTGCCCCTGGGGCCGCGGCGGCGGCGGCGTGTGCTGCGAAGGCGTGTCCTCCGGCGGCGCGGTCGGCTCCGTGGCGCCCGCCTTTTGCTCCCGCGCTGCGCGGTCGGCCTCCTCGTCCTTGACGAGACAGCAGTGCTTGTACTTCTTTCCGGAGCCGCAATGGCACGGCTCGTTGCGACCCGGGCGCTTCACAGCGGTCTCGACCATCGCTCGCCCCTCTCGATTTCTACCTTAGCACGATGCCCTCGCGGAACAGGCCGAGCGGGTGGCCGCCTGGCGCAGATCCGCCGTCGTTCCCTGCCGGGCGCGGGCGAGTCCGGCCAACTTCGTGCCCGCCGCGTGTCGCGCGGGTCCGGAAGGCGAGCTGGTGAAAGCCGGCGCGGATCGGCGCCCGGGCGCTGTGTTGACACGCTCCGGACCCCCGCTATCCTTGAAAAGATGTCCCCGAGATCTCCATCCTTCGGCCCGCGGGTGCAGCCCCTCCGTCCGTCGCCGGTGGGCCCGGTTCCCGAACGGAGTCGCGCGTCGGCGTGAGAACCGGCGACCGGATCGGGCGCTTCGAGGTTCTCGGCGAACTCGGAGCCGGGGGCATGGGGAGTCTCTGGCGAGCCCGCGACCCGAAGCTCGGGCGGGAAGTTGCGATCAAGCTGGTCGCCGAGCGCTTCTCGGGAAGCCGCGAGCACCAACTCCGTTTCGAACAGGAGGCGCGGGCGGCCTCCGCTCTCAACCACCCCAACATCATCACGATCTACGACGTCGGCGAGCACGACGGCTTCCCATACATCGCGATGGAGCTGATCGAGGGCCAGAGCCTGCGGGCCTTCGTCGCCGAACGGCCCCGGTCGATGCGGCGTCTCGTCGAGATCGCCTGCCAGGTCGCCGACGGGCTCGCCGCCGCCCACGAGCAGGGGATCGTGCACCGCGACCTGAAGCCCGAGAACGTCATGGTGACCAAACTCGGGTTCGTGAAGATCCTCGACTTCGGCCTCGCCAAGCTGCTGCCGTCTCCGATCGCCTTCGACCAGCCGACCGCCGAGTACCAGCTGGCCACTCAGGCCGGGATGGTCGTCGGCACGATCGGCTACATGTCTCCGGAGCAGGCGCGGGGGCTGGGGGTCGACCATCGCTCCGACCAGTTTTCGTTCGGCACGATGCTGTTCGAGATGCTCTCAGGCCACCGGCCGTTCGCCGGCGCCACGAACCTCGACACCCTGAGCGCGATCCTCAATCAGCAGCCGGAGGATCTCACACAGCTGGACCCGCGCATCCCCGGGGCGCTCGGTGAAGTTGTCCAGCGCTGTCTCGCCAAGGCCCCCGATGGCCGGTTCGCGTCGACGCGCGAGCTCGCGCAGGCGCTCGCCCTGATCCGCGACACCATGACCGACGCGGGGACCGGCGTGACCTCGGCGCCGCGGCCGGTGCCGCGCGCCGGACGGACCCGCGCGCTCGCCCTGTCCGCCGCGGCGCTCACCGTGCTGGCGATCGCCGGCTTCTGGCTCGTTCGGAGCCGGCCCGGCGGTGTCGCGGCGCGTGGCGCGGCGCGCCGGGTCGCGGTGCTGCCGTTCCGCGACCTGACCGGCACGCCGAAGGGGACCCTCATCGGCGAAGGTTTCGCGGAGACCGTGAGCGCTCGCCTCGGGTCGGATCGGGATGTCGCGGTGCTTCCGGCCGCGGCGATCGACGAGAAGACCGACGACCTCGATGCTCTGGTCCGGCGCACCGGGGCCCAGGCCATCGTGCGCGGCTCGCTCCAGTTCGAGGGGGACCGGGTCCGCGCCACGTTTGCGGTGCTCGAGCCAGACGGCGTGCAACTCGCTGCGGGCAGGGTCGAAGGCTTGACCTCAGCTCTGCTCGACCTCGAGGACGAGGTCGCACGCCGCGCGGCGGCCGCGCTCGGCCTCGCGCCGATTGCCAGCCCCACGCGTGCCGCGGAGTCCGAGATCGCGGCCGACCGCTTCCTCGAGGCGCTCGGGTACCTCCGGCGCTACGAAGACGAGGCGTCGGTTGACGCGGCGATCAAGATCCTGCGGGAGCTCGGCGGTTCAGCTCGGGTCGAGGCCGCACTGGCGCGCGCCTACCTCGCCAAGCGCTCCCTCACCGGGGACCGCGTCTGGGCCGAGCGCGCCATCGAGGCGAGCCGCCGGGCCACCGAGCTCGAGCCGTCGCTCGAGTCCGTGCGTGAGACCAGCGGCCGCATCGAGCTGCTGCTGGGCGATCCGGTCCAGGCCGCCGCCGAGTTCCGGCTGGCCCTCTCGGCCCAGCCCAACTCGGTCGAGGCCGAACTCGGGCTGGCCTCCGCCCTCGAGCAGCAGGGGCTCGCAACCGAGGCGGAGGCGGCCTATCGCCGGGCCGTCGAGATCCAGCCGGCGTGGTGGTCGACCTACAGCCATCTGGGTGTCTTCCAGCTCCGGCGCGGCTCGTTCGCGGCGGCAGTCGAGAGCTTCCGGACGGCAGTACGCCTCTCGCCCGACAACACCCGGGCGATCGAGAACCTGGGCGTCGGGTACCAGCAACTCGGTCGCTACGAGGAGGCGATCGCGGAGTATCGGCGCTCGATTGCGGTGCGGCCAACGGCCTCCGCGCTCTCGAACCTGGGGACATGCCTCTTCTTCCTCGGGCGCTACGACGAAGCTGCCCAGGTGTACGAGCGCGCCACCGCCCTGCAGCCCAAGAACGCCGTGCTCTGGCTCAACTTCGGCGATGCCCTGCGTTTGAGCGGCCACGGCGGCGAGCGCACCGGGGCCGCCTACCGGCGCGCGATCGATCTGCTCGAGGCCGACCTCGCGGTGACGCCGCGTGACGCCGACCGCCGGACCAGCCTGGCGCTCGCGCTGGCCTGGACCGGACAGCAGGGGTCCGCCCTGAAGCAGGCCGACGCCGCGCTCGCGATCGACCCCGAGGGGGCCGACACGCTCTACCACGTCGCCCTCGTCCGGCTGGCGGGCGGCGATGTCGATTCCGCGCTCCGGCTGCTCGCCCGCGCGATCGCGCACGGCTACCCGGTGGCCGAGATGGACCACGACCCCGAGCTGGCGAGATTGAAACTGGATCGCCGTTATGTCAAGATGAGGGCGAGCCAAGCAGGCCCCTAGAAGGCTCCGCGGAGCGATCCGCCAAGGAGGCGTTCATGGCACGATCTACGGCCACCGTCGGGATGATGACGCTGGCGCTCTTCGTCGGGTGGAGGACCGCGGCGGCGCAGGTTCCGCCGACGCCGACGCCCACGCCCCAAACCCCCTGCCAGGTCGAACTGGGCAAGCAAGCCGCCGTGAGCGTGAACGGGAGCGCGACGGCCGATCCGGACTGCCTTACGGTCAAGAGGAACAAGACCACGATCGTCTGGACGGGGAGCGCGGACGTCAAGACGCTGCGCATCAGCTTCAAGAACCCCGCGACCAAGCACCCGCCGGAGGACCCGGTGTGCACCGGCGCGCAGTGCGTCTCCGACAAGCTGAAGCTCAATAAGCTGGGAGAGTTCGACTACGGCATCGTCGTCGTGCGCCAGGACGGGACGACGGCGACGACCGACCCGAAGGTGATCATTCAGCCCTAGCGCCGGCCCGGGCGGCGCGAGGACGCGTCGCGCGGCAGCCTCCGGCTGCGCGATGGCGGAGTCGGGGCAGGAGGGACCGATCCCTCCCTTCGCCGTTCGACGGCCCGGGACGTCATATCGGAAAGGCGAGCCGGGCTTCGAGAGGCACCGGATCCGCACGCGGCGGGACCGCGCCGGCTCGCGGCCGCGAGCCGCGGCCCGACCGACCCAGGACCGTTGCGTGCCCTGACGTGACGGACCGAGCCGTGCGAGCGCCTGAAGCGACTTCGCGTCGAGTCCCTTTCGGGCACGAGCGGGCCCGGCCAACTCCGCGCCTGCCGCGAATCGCGCGGCTCGCAGAAGGTGCGGTGGTGAGGCTGGCGGCTACGCTTTCATGTGGACGCCGCGCGCCTCGACGCCGAAGCCGACCAGGAGCGCGATCAGCACGGCGGCGGTGCCCGCCACGGACGCGAGCGCCCAGCTGTAATCGTGGTTCATGTGCGCGCCGACGGTGGCCTGGAGGGTGGCGTTGTAGGAGGCGAGGAAATTGCCGAGCTGATAGACGAAGCCCGGAAAGGTGGCGCGGATCTGCGGTGGCGAAAGCTCGTTGAGGTGCGCCGGAACGACGCCCCATGCACCCTGGACGCACATCTGCATCAGGAACGCCCCGACCGCCAGCCAGAGGGGCGCGGCGGAGAACGCCCAGAGCGGCAGCAAGGGGAGCGCGAGGAGACTGGCGAGCACGATCGCGGCGCGGCGGCCGATCCGCTGTGAGAGTGCGCCGAAAGCGATGCCCCCGACGATGGCGCCGGCGTTGTAAACGAGCGCGATCGTCGTGATGGTGGCGTGCGAAAAATGGTGTTGCACGCCGAGGAAGGCGCTCGGATAGAGGTCCTGAGTTCCATGGCTGAGGAAGTTGAAGGCGGTCATCATCACGACGGCCCAGATCAGAAGACCGACGTGGTCGCGGAGCACGAGGCCGATGCCGGGGCGGGGAGTCGAGCGGCGGGCGAGCCAGTCGGGGCTCTCGGGCACGGAGCGGCGGATGTAGAGAACGAGAAGGGCGGAGAGGCCGCCGATCATGAACAGGCCGCGCCAGCCGACGAGCGGATAGAAGAGACCGAAGACCAGGGTGGCGAGAAAGTAGCCGCTCGGGTAGCCGGCCTGGAGCAGGCCGGAGGCCCAGCCGCGCCAGCGCCGCGGCACGGTCTCCATGGCGAGCGAGGCGCCGATTCCCCATTCCCCGCCCATGGCGATGCCGAAGAGCGCGCGCAGGATCATGAAGGCGAGCAGGTTCGGCGCGAAGCCCGAGAGGAACTCGAGTCCGGCGAAGCAGGCCACGTCGATGATCAGGATCGGGCGGCGGCCGTACCGGTCGGCGAGGCGGCCGAAGAGAAAGGCGCCGACGGGACGCATCGCGAGCGTGAGGGTGATGGCGAGCGTGAGGGTCGCGAGGGTGGTGGCGAAGGTATTGGCGACGTCGCTCAGGACGAAGATCAGGATGAAGAAATCGAACGCGTCGAGCGTCCAGCCGAGATAGGCGGCGGCAACGACGTGGCGGGCGGTCGCGGCCTCGGACATCCGATCCCCCTTCACCTCGTGCCTGAGCGATCGAACGGGTGAGCTCCCATTCCGGCCGATCAGGGAGTCATGTCCTTGGGGGTTGCGGCAGGATCACCGAGCCGAAGTCGAGCGGGAGCCCGATCATGGACAGGAGTCTGCTCTCTCACGCCGGACGATCGTAGCGGGAGCGGAGGGCATGTCAAGCTGTGAGGAGGGCGCGTGGTGGGCGGACCGGGACGAGTTGGCTCGGCGGGCAGGAGGCGCGCTCGCGGGCCCGACTGGGCCGACGCTCGGCGAAACGGGGTTCGCGGCGTCGATCCAAAAGGGCAAGACGGCGGCGCCGATTCCGGTGCCGGTTCGTGCGGCCCCGGGGTTAAGATGACGCGGTCCGCATGACGACCCTGGCCCGCAAGCTCCGCGTCTTCGACTACTTCGCTCTCGGCTTCGGCAGCATGATCGGCGCCGGGTGGCTGGTGGTGATGGACGACTGGCTGGGGCGCGGCGGCCCGGTGGGCGCGATGGCCGCCTTCGCCATCGGCGGGCTGCTGCTGCTGCCGATCGGCTACGTCTACGGGCGGCTCGTGATCGCCATCCCCGACGCGGGCAGCGAGATCGCGTACACGGCCCGCGTGTTTCCGCGCGCGGTGAGCTTCGGCACAGGGTGGATGATGACGCTCGCCTACCTCATCGTGTGCCCGTGGGAGGCGATCGCCATCGGGCGGCTCGCGGGCTACGTGCTGCCGGGGATGAACTCGCACCCCCTGTACGCGGTGGCGGGTCAGACGGTGTACCTGCCGCACCTGGTGCTCGGCCTCGCGCTGACCGCGTTCCTGACGCTGGTGAACGTCCGGGGGGTGCGCCTCTCCGCGAGCGTGCAGTCGTGGGCGACCGCCGCGGTGCTCGTACTGTTCGTGATCTTCGGCGCGTTCGGGGCAAGCCGCGGGTCGTTCGCCAACTTCTCGCCGCCGTTCGCCGGCGGGGGGGCGCTGGTGTCGATCCTGCTGGTGCTGCAGATCGTGCCGTACTTCATGACCGGCTTCGAATCGATCCCCAAGTGCGTGGAGGAGGCGAGCCCGGGGGCGGGGGAGAAGAGCCTGTTCCGCGCCATCCTGATCGCGCTCGCGGTGGGAACGCTGTTCTACGTCGCGGTGATCGCGGTGGTGGCGTTCGTCTCGCCGTGGCAGGCGCTGCTCGGAGAGAAGTTCTCGACCGCGGTGGCGTTCGAGCGCGCGTTCCGGTCGAAATGGATCATCGACGTCATCCTGACGACGGCGGTGATCTCGCTGCTCAAGGTGTTCAACGGCAACTTCATCGCCGCCAGCCGCCTGGTCTTCGCCATGGGGCGCGGCGGGCTGATCGACGCGCGCGCCGGGCGGGTGCACCCCGAATACCGGACGCCGTCGGGGGCGGTGCTGTTCGTCGGGGTCGCGACGGCCGCGGCGGTGTTCCTCGGCGGCTCGGTGCTGGTGCCGATCGCCGAGGTGGGCTCGCTGGCCGCGGTGATCGGATGGCTGGCGAGCTGCGCGTCGTACTTCGTGGTCGGCGAGAGCGGGGGAAGACGCGCGCTCGCGGCGGCGGGGGTGCTGGTGACGCTCGCCCTGCTCGCGCTCAAGCTCCTGCCGGTCGTGCCCGGGCACTTCACGCGGTGGGAGTGGCTCGCGCTGGCGGGGTGGGCGGCGCTGGGGTTGGCGCTGCGCCTGTCGGGCCGGGCGAGACGGGCCGAAGGGTAGAGACGTGGGCTCCGGCCTCGTGTCGTGGCAGCGCCTTCGCGCCGATCCACCGCCGCTATTGACTCCTGCATAACGAATGTCCTATGCTTCGGGTGAGGAGCCGATGCGACCACCCGGGAGCGCACAGGAGCTTGAGCGGCGGCGACGCCGGGCTGTTGAATTGCTGCAGCAGGGTCTGCCGCCTGTCGAGGTGGCGCGGGCCGTTGGCGGCGATCGGCGCAGCGTGCGGCGATGGAGCGCGGCGTTCCGGGCCAAGGGCGCGTCGGCACTGAAGGCCCGAGTCGCGCCGGGCCGCCCACCGCGGCTGGATGCGAAGACGAAGAGGACACTGGAGAAGTTCTTCTGCGAGGCGCGGTCGCGGCTGGCTTCCCCACCGACCTTTGGACCTGCCGCCGGGTGGCCCAGCTCGTCGAGGAGCGCTTCGGAATCACCTACCACGTCGATCATGTCGGCCGGCTGCTCCACGGTCTGGGATGGAGCCCACAGAAGCCGCAGCGTCGGGCCATCGAGCGGGACGAGGAGGAGATCCGCCGGTGGGTCAAGCACGAGTGGCCGGGCATCAAAAAAAAGCCGCGCGGCTGAGGGCTGTTCTGGTCTTCTTGGACGAGTCCGGCTTCATGATGGCGCCGCTGGTTCGCCGGAGCTGGGCGCCTTGCGGAGCGACACCACTGCTGGTCCAACGCGGCCGCTCGCACCAGAAGGTCTCGGCCATCGCCGCCCTGTGCGTGCCACCCGAACGCAACCGGGTCCATTGCTACTTCCGCTTTCATCCAAACGCCAACGTCGATGCTCCCCTCGTGCTCTCGTTCCTGCGGCAGCTGGCCACGCAGTTGCGGGGCCGACCCTTCTTCCTGGTCTGGATCGACTGCAGGCGCACCGGGCGGGAGCGGTCAAGAGCTTCCTCTCCAGCGGCTCCGCGGTCGGCAGCGCGTTCCTCCCGGCGTACGCACCCGAACTGAACCCGGTCGAGTACGTGTGGAGCTACCTCAAAATCAACCCACTGGCCAACGCAGCGCTCCTGGACCTCGCCAACTTGACCGCGACGACACGCCATCATGCCCGCTCGCTCCAGCGCCAGCGCACGCTGCTCCGATCCTTCATCCACCATAACCCTCTCTTTTTGCGCCTACGCGCGGACATTTAATATGCAGGAGTCAATGTTGGGGAATAGGTGCTTTCACGGGGACTCCAGACTCCGTCGGGGCGACGGGGCGATCTCGTTCCCAACCCGGTGCGCCCCGCCCTCGCTGGAACACGATGCGGCGTCGTCGTCGTCATCGCGATCTCCGCGCCGGTGGGGTTCGCGACCTGCCCCCCCAGGTACGTTCTTCCGCTCGCGCGCCGGTGCGCGTCCGGACCCAGCCGCCGTTGAGCCGAACGGCGGAGCAGGCGATTTACCGGAGCGATCGACGCCCGCGGTCGGGCAAGACCGCGTCCGCTCCCGGCGGGGTTCTCGGCTTCTGGTACTCGAGCGGCGCCTCCGTCAAACAGGTGAGACGAGGATACGCCACGGCGGGAGCGGGCATCGGTGAGCCTCAACGCCCCGGGGGCACGGGCGCCAAGATCGGGCGGCAAACCGGCGCGGGCAAGGGCTCGTATTCAGGGGAAGGAGGGTGAGCGATGATCAGCCGGATCTGGCACGGATGGACGACGCCCGCGAACGCGAACGCCTACGAGACGCTGCTCCGGGAGGAGATCTTCGTCAAGATTCAGAACCGGAACATCGCCGGTTTCAGGAGCATCCAACTCCTGCGCCGGGAGACCGGTGGCGAGGTCGAATTCGTCACGATCATGCTCTTCGACTCGCTGGAAGGCGTCCGCGAGTTCGCGGGCGCGGACTACGAGGCCTGCGTCGTCCCGGACAAGGCGAGGGCCGTCTTGTCCCGCTTCGACCTGCGCTCCCAGCATTACGAACTCCTGGTCGAACGACACGCACCCGCCTACGTCTGACCGCCGTCTCAACGCCGGTAGATGGAATATTGTCGATACGCGTGAACGCGGCGCCGGTCGGACGTGGCACCGGTCGCGGTCGAAAATTCGACAGCCGTGCCGGAGCCGAGACCTACCGCATGAGTGACGGGCGCTCCGGCGCGATAGACTGGGCGAGTCGAGGGGATCGGCCGAGACAGGGAAGAGTTGAGCCGTGGAAATCCTCAATGCCATCGGAAACACGTCGTTGGTCGGACTCCGCAGGGTGGCCCCGCCCGACAGCGCGGCCGTCCTCGTGAAGCTCGAGGGGGAGAACCCCACCGGCAGCCTCAAGGACCGGATGGCGGAGGCCGTGATCTCGCGGGCGGAGAGCGACGGCCGCCTGAAGCCCGGAGACACCGTCGTCGAGTACACGGGCGGCAGCACCGGGACGTCGCTCGCCCTGGTCTGCGCCGCCAAGGGGTACCGGATCCGGATCGTCAGCTCCGATGCCTTCAGCCGGGAGAAGCTGGACCACATGGCGGCGCTCGGGGCGGAGCTGACCCTCGTCCCGAGCGAGGACGGCCGCACCACGAAGAAGCTGATCCTCGACATGATCGAGGCCGCCCGCGCCTTGAGCCGCGAGCCGCACACCTACTGGACCGACCAGCTCAACAACCACGACAGCGTTGCGGGCTACGCCTCGCTCGGCGAAGAGATCTGGAGCCAGACGAACGGGGAGATCGACGCCTTCGTCCACTGCGTGGGCACGGCGGCCTCCCTGCGCGGCGTGGCCACGGTGCTGAAGCGCCACAAGCCGAGCGTCCGGATCGTCGCCGTCGAGCCTGCAGAATCGCCGGTGTTGGGCGGTGGGCCAGCGGGGCCCCACAAGATCGAAGGCGTGGGGATCGGCTATACCCCCCCGCTCTGGGCGCCGGCGCTCGTGGACGAGATCGTTGGAGTCGGCACGGACGACGCGAAGGCAATGGCGAGGCGTCTCGCGCGGGAAGAGGCCCTCTTCGCGGGCACGTCCTCCGGCGCCAACGTCGTCGCCGCGCTCGCGGTCGCCGAGCGGCTGGGGCCGGGTGCCACGGTGGTCACGCTGTTGGCCGACTCCGGCCTCAAGTACCTGAGCACCGACGTGTACCGCAGAGGATAGGCCGCCGCCGCGGGGACGCCGTCCGCGGCGGTCAGCGCGACGTGAAGTCGACGACCGTGCCGGCGGGGAGCCTGCGGATCCGGATGACCTGGTAGCCCGCGGGCTGCTTCCAGCTGATTGCGAACGTGAACTCCACCGGATCTCCGGGCGCGATGCCCGCGAGCGAGACGCCGTCGGCCACCGGGAACGGCATCGTCATCGACCTCATGCCGACCACCGTGCCGTGCTCGTCGCGGAAGTCGGGAATCGGCGCGTGGTGGATGTAGAGGTCGCGGTCCGGGCCTTCGGCCTGGGGCAGCTTCTCGACGACGCCGCGCACCGTGTAGACCTCGGCAACGGACACGGGCGCCTTTCGGCTGCAGCCGCCCAGCGCCGCCGAGACGGCGACCGCGAGCACGCCGGCGCCCGCCGCGCCGGTGAAACGCTTGACCATCGTGCCGCCCTCCCGCCTGGCAGCGGACGGTAGACGGCAGGCGCGTGGGCGTCAAGCGACGTCGCACCCGCGCCGCGCCGGCGGCGACGTTTGGCGCGCCTCGACCCCTCACTCCTTGCCTCCTTTCCAGCGCCGTAGGCGCGCGACCTCGTCGGAGAGCTGGCCCCACAGCCGCCCGGACTGCCGGCGCAGCCTCTCGTCGTGGCGCCGCTCGTAGGCCCGGGCCTCGCGTTCGAGCGCGCGGAAATGCTCCACACGTTCCGCCGCGAGGGCTCCGGACTCGACGGCCTCCCTGACCGCGCACCCCGGTTCGGCGTCGTGCCGGCAGTCGCGGAAGCGGCATCCCGCGGCGAGGGCGGCGATCTCCCCGAACACGGCCTCGAGCCCCTCGTCGTCCACGAGCTGCAGCTCACGCATGCCCGGGGTGTCGAGCAGGAGGCCGCCGCCGGGCAGGACGACGAGCTGACGGTGGGTCGTGACGTGGCACCCGCGGCCGTCGCGCGCGCGGACCTTGCCCGTCGCCATCCGCTCCTCACCGAGCAGCGCGTTGACGAGGGTGGACTTGCCGGCGCCGGAGGAGCCGACGAGGGCGACGGTCATGCCGGCATGGATGACCGATCGCACCGCCTCGACGCCGTCGGAGCGCAAGGCGCTGGTCACGTGGATCGCCACGCCGGGGCAATGACCGGCCACCAGCGCGGCGCGTGCCGAGTGGTCGTCGCAGATGTCGGCCTTGTTGAGGACCACGGCCGGTTGGGCGCCGCTCGCCCAGATGCGGGCGACGTACCGCTCGATCCTGCGGACGTTGAAGTCCGAGTCGAGCCCGCAGACCGCGAACACGAGGTCGACGTTGGCTGCGATGACCTGGGCGCGCGCCTGCCGGCCGGCGGCGCCGCGCGTGAAGACGGTGCGCCTCGCGAGGACGCGGTCGATGACGGCGGTGCGATCGGGCGCCGGCGGGCCGTCGAGGACCACCCAGTCGCCGACGCCGGCCGGACCGACGTCCTCCAACTCGCGGCGAAGCCGTCCGGCGAGGTGTGCCGGGCCCGATCCGGTCGCCGACCACACCTCGAAGGCGCCACGGTGCTCCGCGGCGATCCGGGCCGGGGTCTCCGGGCGGCCCGGCAAGCACTGAAGCTGGTGTTCGAAGAACGGGCCGAAGCCCAGAGCCGATAGCTCGTACACGGCGAAATCCTCCATGTGGGCGGCCGGGCAGGCCCGCCCACGCGCACGTGCGGCTCGCCGGGGCAGCGGGCGAGGCGCACCGGGGCGAATCTGCGTTTGAGGTGAACGGGAACGCCGCGGCCGTCAACGCCTACGGCGCGCTCGAAACCTCACGCAAGATCCGCATGGAGAACTGTGGCGATCATCAACCCTCTCGTGGGGCCGTTGCCCCTGTACGCCGGGAGGATACCACCTTCGTCGCGGGCGCCCGTCGTGGCATCCCGCGGCGTTTCTGCGATACTCCGCGGCATGGGACTGCTTCGGCCGAAGAACGAGCGCAACGCGGTGCGGCTGGAGACGCGCATCGCCACGGTGGTGACGTGCCCCTACAACGGGCACCAGGTCGGCTGGTGTATGGGCCTGTGCGCGCCGGTGGCCGGGGTCGGCCACTGCGGGCGGCCGGCGGCGCACGCGATGATGGGTCGCACACAGCGCGCGATCGCCGCGCAGATGGCGCTCCTGCCCGCCGCGGCCGAGTGAAGGCCTAGCCGGCCGGCTTCGGCGGCGGCGCCGCGGGCATCGCGAACTTCGCGTCGTCGATCGGGACGTTCTGCTGCGTGCTGTCCACCTGGATCGTGAAGCGCCCGCCGGGGCGCGCCAGCGTCCAGCGGAACGCAACCTTGACGCCGTCCACGTCGCGGTAGTCGGCGTAGTCGATCCGCGTCGGGAGGTAGCCGAGGGCGGTGTCGGCGTCGCGCTCCTCGCGCAGCAGAAGCCCGGTCTGCGCGTCGAAGTAGAGGTTGAGCGGCGGCTGGCCCTCGTTGCGGGCGAGGAGGAGGACGGCGCCGCGCCCGTCGATCGTCTCGGAGGACCGCACGGCAAACGCCGTGAAGAGCCGCTTCACGTCGAGCGGGAAGCGGAGGTCCGCGTCGAGCCTGGCCGCCTCCGCCTCGGCGGCGCTCATCGGCTGCGGGCCCCCGCGGCCGGTGAGCCAGCCGCGGTTGCCGTCGTACGCGGTGATCATCTCGCCGCGCGGCGTCTGCACCACCGAGAGCCGCTTGTCCGGCGCCTTGTCGAACACCTCGATCGGCATCTCCCGCCCGCCGAAGCCGAGCAACTGCCCCTTCTGGACGCGGCTGGTGACCTTCTCGAGCGCCTCCGCACCGACCGCCTGCGCGTACTTCGCCAGGACCTGATCGGCGGTCGGCAACGCGGCGGTGGCGGCGACCTCGGGCTCCGGTTTGGGCTCCTCGGTTGCGACCGCCGGGATCGACTCCGGCTTCGGCGAGCCGCGGTGGCACGTGAAGCAGGTGACGTCACGGTCGCCGTCGAAGTTCTCCTTGTCGATCGCGGCCATCATCTGCATCATCGTGCGCGCCGCCTTCTTGGGCTTGCGGTCGTCCTTCTCGAACGCTCCCTGGACGTGGCAGTAGTTGCACTCCACGCCCAGCGACGCCGAGATGAACTGCATCGTCGGGATCAGCTGATCCGCGGGGATGTCCTTGAGGACGCGCACGTTCTTGAACGCCTCGCCGGCCGTCTTCGGCGCCGCCGGCGGCGCCGGACTCGGCCCGGGGGCTGGCGGCGCTTGAGCGCCGGCGATCAGCGCCGTCACGGCGACAGCGGTCGTCCCCAACGCCGCTCCGAGCATCGTTCCACGTCCTCTTCCCGTCATCTCGCACCCTCCCCTGAAACCGCAGCCGCACGCCACAACGGCCGTGGCGTCGTCTCATTCCAGGTCATCTCGCCGCCGGGGCGGCCGGGCGGCGCCAGGCCGTTCGTGCCACGGCGGGCGGCCCGGCGAGGCGCGGTGGCGGCGCGTTCCCCTCCGGGCTGGGTCGCTCGCGACCAGGTCGGCCGCGAATCGACCAGGTCACCGGCGCCAGGCCGCGTCCAGGCTCCAGGCGCCCCCGCCGGCGGCGGAGAAGTAGAGCCAGATGAAGCAGAAGATCACGGGGTCGATGCCGCCGTTCAGGAGCGGCCAGAACCCCTTCGGCGCGAAGACCTGGAAGTAGGCCACCGCCATCTCGCCGGAGAGGATGAACGCCACCGGGCGGGTGAACAGGCCGAGCAGGAGAAGCCCGCCGCCGACGACCTCGAGGACGCCGGCGAGCCCCACCTCGGACAGCAACGGCACGGTGCCGCCGTGCGGGGGTATCCCGGCGGGGAAGGCGAACAGCTTCATCGTGCCGGCGAGGAAGAAGATGCCCGCCGCGACGATGCGGAGCACGCTCCGCAGCTGCGGGCCCCAGCCCGACCACCTCGCGACCAGAGTGCGTCCGCTCACCTTTCACCCTTCCTGCGCCACACGTCGAGGCCGCCCCTGCCGGCCGGTGCCCCCCCCATCCCTGTCAGCGCCGCGACGAGGAGGTCGAGGGTTTGTGGAGCGGTCGGCCGTACCTCGTCCGGAACTGATTCTGCCCCTGGGCCGAAGCCGCAATGTCATTCCAGCCGCCGCGCCCGGCCCGCGATCCCTTCGGGGCGGCGCGTTCCGGCGCGCCCACCCTGCCCGCGAGCCTGGCCCGAAGGCCACCGTTGCCGGCGAGGGGCGTCCGCGCGATCGCGGTCATCAACCGTGCCGGGCGGGTCGCCAGGATGGGGCCGCGCGACGCGGGCCCGCGAATGGCGCTCACGCGCGTTAGTGCTTCATCATGTGATGGGCCGCCGGAGCGGTCGCCGTGCAGGTCTCATGGCCCAGCGGCGTCCACGTCCCGTTCAGCTCCAGCTCCCACGCGTGCTCCAGCGTCTCGGCGCCCTTCTTCGTGAAGGTGTCGCGGCTGCCGAACGTCTTGCCGTCCATCGAGCCCTCCCCGGACCAGACGATCGTGTCGGCGTTCCACCCGGGCGAGGTCTCCTGCGAGAAACCGCCCCCGTTGTCCAGCCACAGCATCACGAACTGCTTCTTACCGGGGTCCCACGTCATGTGGAACATGCCTTCCATCGGCGTCGGGGTCGCCGCAGTCTTGGTCTCCACGACCGTCCCGGACACCCAGAAGCCGCCGAGGGCGCGGTAGGCGTGGACCTTCGAGGCGGTGGCGTGCGCGGAACCGAAGGGCGAGGCGTCGGCCTGCCCGGTGCACGCGAAGCTGCCCTCGAACGGCTTCAGCTGCGCCATCTCCGGCGCAGGGCGGGGAACCGGTGGCGCTTGCTCCGCGGCGCGGGCCGCAACGCCGGCGGCGAGGACCGCAGCCGCTCCTACCGCAAGGATCCGTGTGCTTTTCATACGCTCTCCTTTCCGAGAGGTGACGATACACAGAGAATCAGTTGCAATATCATTAGCGTGGATCATAGCCGACGGGTGGCGAGTGTCAAGGCCCCGGCGCCCGGCCCGGATGGTCCCGCGGGCCGCGCGCGCCGGCCACCCGTCCAGGAGCTGGTACAGAACGCGAGCGGTTAGGCCGCGGTCGGCGTAGCGGGCGCCGCCGGTTCCGGGACGATTGCGAAGCCCGCGTCGAGCTGCGCCAGGAACTCCAGGGAGAAGGCGCGGTAGGTGACGAGGAACGGCAACAGGATCACCGTCCCGACGTAGGGGAGCGCGACCAGGAGCAGGCCGGCGCAGCAAGTGAGCAGGCCGGCGACGACGACTCCGACCCCAAGCACCACGGCCAGCCCGAGCAGGAAGAGACCGTAGAGGAGAAAGCTCCCGAGGTGGCGCTCGATCCACGGGAGGAGGCGGCGCCACGCCTCGACGGCGCCGATTCCGTCCTTGTACATGACCGGCACGACGAAGCCGTCGAGGAAGAGCGAGACGTACGCGCACGCGATGCCCCACACGAACACGGCGAGGGCGGCCAACACCGTGATCGTGGCCGCTCGGACGCTGCCGAACCCGAACCGGGAGAATCCGCCCGCGCTCACCACGGCCAGCGTTCCCATGACCGCCAGCGCAAAGAGGCAGGCGAGCAGGAAACCGAGCCGCCAGAAGAAGAGGGAGTCGCCGCGCTGGGCGAAGCGGTGCCACGGCTCGACGATCCTCGCGCGGTCGTTGACCACGTTGTCGAGGAAGATGAACTTGCCGCGCGACGAGATCCACAGCAGCAGGAGGAAGATCACCGCGAGCACGGTGGCGCCGACGATGATCAGCGCGAGCCAGTTCGGGTGCGCCCGCAGGTGCTCCCAGGCGCTGCGCAGGGCCTGCCGGACGTGGGGCGACGACATGTGGTCGCGGCTCGGGTTGAATCGGAACCCCCCGCCGACGCCACCACCGGCCAGCCCCGCCAGCCACGCCGAAAAACCGATCACCAACCACTTGCCGAGGTCGAACTTGTTGAAGAGGATGGCCTTCATCCGCGCCCAGGCGCGCCGGAGCGGGGCCACGTATTGAACGTTCATCGTCCCTCCGCCTTGATCGCCATCCCAGCATACGTCGCTTTTCCCGCTTCGTTGCACGATCGGAGGCCGGGCGCCCGCCTCGAGGTCGCGGCCACGGTCAGGACGGCTGCCGCCTTTCGGGGGCCGGTTCCCGGAGGTCGTATGGCAGGATGGAGGCCGCGCGGCACGACTCCACCACGTGCATCCCCGACTCCCCTCGCGGGGCGCCGGTCAGCGCGCTCGGGCGTCGCGCTCCGCGCGGGCGACGATCGCGTCGAGCCAGACCCGCCGGATGATCGCGCTGCCGGGATAGATGATCCGCCAGTAGCGGGCGAACGTGCGGCGGGCCTCGTCGCCGTTCGCGAGGCAGCGCGTCTCGGTCGAGAGGCGCACCGCGCCGTCGCCCTCCGGGACCGCGCGGAGGTCGAACGCCACGCGGATCCCGCCGGGCTCGGTGAACGCCGCGTACTGCTCCGGCGTGGTCACCGGCGGCGGCGGCTTGTGGACGAAACCCACCATCCCGTACACGAGCTCCCCTGGGTCGGCCGTGTCGAGCGGGAGGAACCCCGAGCCCGGCCGGACCATCATGTCGAGGAGCGGGCGGGTGTCCGGGGGCGAGCCGTGGAAGCGCCCGCCCGCCGCGGCGCGGATGCGCAGCAGCGCCACCGCCGCCGGCATGTCGGCCAGGCTCACCTCCCGGATCGCCTTGACGACCGCCTCCATCGGCGCCTGCACGCGCGTCTCGTGGACCTCGCTGAACTGATACTCCGGCAGGAACCGGTCGAGGCGCTGACCCGGCCGCGCCGTTCGCGTGACGTGCGCCGGCCACAGCACGGCGGTCACGGCGAGGCCGACGCCGCAGAGCGCCAGCGCGAGCGCGTGGAGGCGCGTGCGGACGCCCGTGAAGCGCAGCGGGCGGGCGAGCGACGCGAGGCCGGCCAGCGCCGCCACGATGCCGGTCCACGCCAGGAAGCTCGGGGCGTAGAACGGCACGTAGTGGAGCACGAACACGACGCACGCGACCGCCACGGCGGCGACGAGGGTCACGACGACGAGTCTGTTCGGGCGCCTCATGGGGGGCTCCTTCGGCCGCCGAAGCGGCCCATGCTGAGATACGCGGCCGCCGCCGTCCGGTTCCAACAGAAGGAGAGAGTTGCGTCCCTGCCCCGCCGGGAACCGCCGCGGCCTCAGGGATGCGTCGCGGGCCGCCCGGGGCGCGCGTCCGCGATCCACGTTTCGATCGCGTTCTTGAGGACCGTGATCGGCAGCGCCCCGTGCTCCAGGACGGCGGCGTGGAACTCCTTGAGCTTGAAGTCCGGCCCCAGCTCCCGCTCCGCTTGCCGGCGCAGCTTCTGGATTTCAATCTCGCCGATCATGTACGAGAGCGCCTGCCCCGGCCAGGCGATGTAGCGGTCCACCTCCGTGTCGATGTTCTGCAGGGAAAGCGCCGTGTTGTCCTCGAAGTACTTGACGGCGCGCTCGCGGCTCCAGCCCTCGGAGTGGATGCCGGTGTCCACCACGAGCCGGACCGCGCGCCACATCTGCCAGTCCAGGTAGCCGAACTCGGAGTACGGGTCGCCGTACAGCCCCATCTCCTTGCACAGGGTCTCGGTGTACAGCCCCCAACCCTCGCCGTAGGAGCTGTAGTAATCGAAGCGGCGAAACTCCGGGAGGCCCTTCAGCTCCATCGCGATCGCGATCTGCAGCTGGTGGCCCGGCCGGCCTTCGTGACAGGTCAGCACCTGGATGTCGTACGTGGGGCGGCTCTCGGGCTTGTAGAGGTTGACCTCGACGTACCCCGCGACGCTGCCGTCGCCCGCGGGCGGCACGGAGTACGCGGGGTAGGTGTCGGGCGCCAGCGCCGCCGGGATGGGGCGAACCCCATAGGTCACCCGCGGCAGCAACCGGACGGGGAAGTACTGCACCAGCAGCGGATCCACCCGCTTGGCGGCGGCCCGATACGCCTCGAGCAGGTCCTGCGGGTCCTTGTAGTAGAAACGCGGATCGGTGCGCAGGAAGTGGAGGAAATCCTGGTAGCCGCCCTTGAAGCCGACCTGCTCGAGCACCCGCTCCATCGCCGCGTGGATCTGGGCCACCCTCTGCAGGCCGATCTGGTGGATCTGCTCCGGCGTCAGGTCGGTCGTGGTGTATTCGCGGACTTGGTAGGCGTAGTAGGCCTTGCCGCCGGGCAGCGCATCGGCGGCGATGGTGGTGCGGCAACCCGGAAGGTACTCGCGATCGAAGTACTGCTCGAACCGGCGATAGGCAGGCGTCACCACGTCGGCGATCGCCGCGACGGCACGGGCGCGCAGCTGCGCCTGCCGGGCGGCCGGGATGATGTCGGGCATCTGTTTGAACGGCGAGTAGAACGGGCTGTCCTCCGGTTTGGCCACCACGTTGGCGGCGATCTGGTGCGGGATGCGCTCCATCACCACCTGCGGTCGCGTCATGCCGTCTTTGACGCCCTGCCGCAACAACGCGATCGTCTGGTCCACGAACGGCGCGAATGTCTCCAGCCGCTCGACGTAGCGCTCGTAGTCCGTGGCGTTCTCGAAACGGAGCGTGCGGGTGAGCGAGGCGAGCGTCTGGATGCCGCCCAGTTGGTCCAGGGGCATGAGGTACGTCTTGAGGTCGTACGCCTGCAGCCGCATCTCGTAGCGGTACTTGAACAGGTCGTAGCTGATCCGGTCCTCGCCCGCAAGGCGGCTGCGGTCGATGGCGGCCAGGTCGGTCAGGGTCCGTTGGTCCTCGGCGTGCTCGCGCGCCAGGGCGGGCAGGCTCAGGTCCGGCCACACGCCGTCGTACTCGTGGAAGCCGTCCCCGGAAGCCTCGAGCGGGTCCTCGCGCATCTCGCGCTGCCACGCGGTCGCGAACAGCCGGTGCAGCGCGCTCGCCGGTTGGTCCTCGGGCGCGCCGGCGGACGCGGCCCGACCCGGTCCGCCGGCCGACAGTGCAGCAACCGAAAGAGTCAGGACCTGAAGCATGCGGCGCATCGGAACACCTCCAGCGCGTCGATCGCGCGCACGGCGCTGTGCAGAGCATACCCGCCGGTGGCCGCTCCGGGTACCGCCGCCCAACCTCTCGCACGCGCGAGGGGAAGGCGCAACCGCGGCAATCGGGTGTCGGTCACCAGGCCGACACCTGTTGGCGCGCGTCCCGCGCCGAGCCAGGGGCTGGCCCAGGGCGGGGCCAAGCCCCGGGTCGGTCGGTAATCCGCCGAGGTGCCGGAGCTGGGGCGGATCATGGCCCCGGTTGCGTTTGGCATCGGTGACGCGCGACCCGCGACCGGGAGTCGCGCGTGTCGACCGGCCCGGACCGCTTCCCCGCTGCAGCGCTCCCGCCGGCGACGTGACACAATGCGCGAATGTGTGAGGCCTACTCCTCGGTGCGCATCGCGGTGGTGGCGGCGGTCGCGGTCCTGTGCGCCGGAGCGGCGCTCGGATTCGGCCGGATCACGGCGCGAAACGGCGAGGCGGTGACGCTCTCCGTCGGCTCGCGCGACGGCGTCGAGGCCGGGATGCGCGGCGACGTCGTCAAGGCGGTCGAGGCGGGAGGGCAGGCGCAACCGACCATCATCGCCTCGTTCGTCGTCACCGAGGTCGGCGAGGGCTCGTGCCAAGCCCGGCTGGAGAAGATCGAAGCCGGGTTCGAGGGCGATCCGATGCAGGGGCTTCTGGTCGCGTTCGACAAGCCCCTGAAGAAGCCGGAGGCCACACAACCGACGGCGCCGGCCACGCCGCTCCCGAAGACGAAGCCGGCTCCGCCCCCGACCGCGCAGGCCACGCCGTCCCCGGCGGCGCAGGGAACGCCGCCCGCCACGCCCCCCCCGCGACTTCCGGGCGATCCGGTCCAGCTGCTGAACCAGGCCGACGCCGCCTGGGACCGGCAAGACTGGGAGCGGGCGGCCGAGCTGTACGAGGCCCTGCTCCGGGCGATGCCCGACTACCCGATGGCGGTCAAGCGTGCCGCGGCTGCGCGGGCGAAGGTCCAGGCCGCGCAGGCCGAGGCCCGGGGCGCGGCCGACGAAGCGGCGCGACAGTCGGCGCTGGCGCAGGAGCGCAGGAACCTCCCCGTCTACCGCGAGAAGGCGAAGACGTTTCTCGACGGCGGCAACTGGAACGCCGCCGTCGAGTGGCTCAAGAAGATCGCCGCCGCCGACCCGAGCGACGCCTACCTGAGTTCGGTGGTGGAGGGCCGGCGGCGCGACGCCGAGCGGGCGTTGGCCGAGAAACGCTACGACGACGCGGTCAGGGAGTGCGAGGAGGCGCTCGCGGTTTCGGCTTCGCCGGCGATCGAGGCGTTGCGGGGGCGGGCACGCGCGGGGCAGGTGAACGGCTGGCTCGCCGAGGGCGACGGCGACCTCGCCCGGGGCGACGTCCGCGCCGCGCGGGCCGCATGGGACCGGGTGGCCGCCGTCGATCCGCACAACGCGGGGCTCGACGAGAGGCTGACGAAGCTCGACTGGGTGAGGATCCCGGCCGGGACGTTCGAGATGGGGTGCGTCCCCGCGGACAACGAGTGCTCCGAGAACGAGAAGCCGCGCCACGCGGTCACGATCGGCAAGCCGTTCCTGATGATGATCAGGCCCGTGACCGCCGCGCAGTACCGCCGGTTCGCGCAGGCGACCGGGCGTGAGGCGGCGCTGGCGCCGGCGTTCGTGCAGGGCGACGATCACCCGGTGGTCGGCGTCGTATGGAACGACGCCGTGGCGTACTGCTCGTGGGCCGGCGGCCGCCTGCCGACGGAGGCCGAGTGGGAGTACGCGGCCCGCGGCGGCAAGGACGGGCTGAAGTACCCGTGGGGCAACTCGATCAGCCACGACGACGCGAACTTCAAGGGAACGGGCGGCCGCGACCAGTGGAAGCACACGTCGCCCGTCGGCTCGTTCGCGGCGAACGGGTTCGGCCTGTTCGACATGGCCGGAAACGTGTGGGAGTGGTGCGCCGACCTGTACGGCGAGAAGTACTACGCCAGCTCGCCGTCGGTGGACCCGCAGGGGCCCGCGTCAGGGAGCTCGCGAGTGCTGCGCGGGGGATCGTGGGACTTCGACCCCAAGAGCCTGCGCACCTCCTTCCGCGGCTGGATCCTGCCGTGGGGCGGGTGCGACAGCGGCGGCTTCCGCTGCGTCCGCCCGTCCCCCTGACCCGGCGGCCTCGCTCGAACATCCGAGGACGGGATGAGGGGGCGGTCTGGGGGGCGCTCTGGTGGAGATCCCGCCTCAGGCCAGCAGGTGCCTCAAGGCACTTCAAGCGATCACAGGCTCAGACCGCACCCGTCGCTCGTCTGCATCACGCGGCACCGAGGCTGCTGAAGATGGGCAGAATGATCAGTAGGTCGGCGCCGGCGTGGAACACGACCGATCCCCAAAGGCTCTCGGTCTTCTGCATCAACCACCCCCACGCGATCGAGAATCCGAACGTGACGAGCAGGAAGACCACCAAGTCAGGAGCGTACTTGACCTGCATGTGCGCCAGGGTGAATGCCAGGCCAGTCGAAAGAACGGCCGGCCATCGTCCGATCAGCGGCTCGTATCGCCCAAGAAACAGTCCGCGGAATAGGAGTTCCTCCATGAACGCGTTGGACGCCACGAAGAGCAGCATCCATGGCGCCAACGACATGAGCCTGGCCGCGCCGAGAGCCCTGACCGCTGGTTGAACCAAACTCAGGACCAGGAGAGCGGCAGCGGTACTCACTCCCACGCTGAGGCCAAGGAACAAACGGCCTTTCCGAATGTAGAGCGATGCGGAGCTTTCGCCGCAGATCCTCGCCACAGCGAGAATCCCGACAACGATCAGCGACGCCTGAACGAGCTTCGCTACGGCGATTCCGGACGGGGTATGCGTCGTCAGGCGCAACAGTTCGAGCGCCCTGTCCGCGAAGAAGAACCCCAACGAGAGACTGAGGACCGCCGTGAAGTAGGCAAAGAACACCGGCCGGAATCGGCTCAACCGATGTCCATCCCGCGCGACCCGCCAAAGAGCGCCGAAGACGACGAGGAGTCCAGCTCTTGTCGCGTAGTTGGCCCACGCCGGCATGACGGGAACGAATGTCATCGTGAGCGCGAAGATGAGGAAGCCACCGATGGTGAGGACTGCGAACACTCGGAGTCTCATCGACCTCCTCCGTCCACCTCTCGGTTGTCGGCCGAGCCGGGCCTACCGACATGTCCCGCGTGAACGTCCCCGCGCCACCATCCGAGGCTATCCCAGCGGAACGGCTGCCGAGCTACCATCCTCGGGAGCAGGTCTCGACGACCCGGTTCCCGTCCAGGCCCGGAGCATCGCCCGACGACAGCCCGCTGCAAGGCGGGCAACAGCAACGTCATACTATCGAATTACGCCCCAATTCGGACCTCCGCCTGTCCTCGAGCTACGACTATCGACATGGGAATGTTCTCCGGACCTGGCAAGGCCGGTTCTGGGTGAAGGGCACACGGTCGGCGTGATGGGTCGCAGAAACGTCGCGATGATTGTGCTGCCGGCCGTCCGCTGAGCTCAGGATGGGCCAGGGCGAGGTCCTACGAAGGCTGGCGCGCCCCATCGCACGGGAGCGGGAAGAGAGGGGGTTGCACCAGCGCCGGCTCGCCCTCGAGGAGCGCCTGGCCGAGGTCGAGGCGAGCGACTCTCCCGAGAAGGTGCGGGGGTGCCACCTGGTACCGATGCGGCTCTCGCCCCGACGCCCGCTCTTATCGCCCGGTTGAGGGCCTCGCCCAGCCTCTGTCTCCGGAAACCGTCCCTCCTCCGCCCTTGACCGAGCCTTCCACAGCGCTACCATGCCCCGAGCAGAGAGAGGGGAGCCTTATCCCAGATGGCGTCGAAGAACATTCACATCCGTGACCTCACGACGGTGGTCGGCACGACGTTCGCCTCGCCGAGGTGGATCGAGGTGACGCAGGCGCAGGTCGACGAGTTCGCCCGCGCCACCGGCGACCATCAGTGGATCCACGTCGACCCCGAGCGCGCCGCGCGCGAGTCGCCGTTCCACCGGACGATCGCGCACGGCTACTTGTCGCTCGCGCTCGTGCCGCCGCTGCTGTTCGAAATGCTCGAGGTCACCGGGGCGCGGCTCGTGATCAACTACGGCACCAACAAGGTGCGCTTCCCCGCCCCCGTGCCGGTCGGCTCACGCATCCGTCTCACCGGTGAGGTGGCGGCCGTCGAGCCGGTCGAGGGAGGGTTCCAGGTTCTCCTCAAGGTGACGATGGAGCTCGAGGGCAGCCCCAAGCCGGCGATGGCGGCCGAGGTGATCTACCGCTACCTGGCGTGACGCCGGTCGTGGCGGCTGGCCGAGGGAACGTGCCCCACTTCTCATAGGTGTCACCCACGAGGAGGCTGGCGTCAAGAGGGCAAGGTTCGACCGGCTGCCGGCGCGGGCGCTGGCGAGTGAACTGGCCGAGGGCCGTGGTTTGCCGGACCCACCGATCCACCGGTTGCGTACCTGACACCTATTGCACGGTCGACCGAATGGGATACCTGATACCGATTTGCGGGCGGAACAACGCCGCGCCGCGCTCTCGTCAGCTTCCGGGAGGTGATCCGGAGCGGGCGTGCGCCTTGGCGTCGAGGATCCCAACGACGCGCTCGACCACCGTGTCGGTGACGTGGGGCTCTTCCGCCCAGTGGTCGCAGCCGCAGTAGTTGAGCAGCACGCCCTGGCTCGGCACGCCGGCGCCCTCGGCCTCCCGCATGCCGCTCGCCAGCATCCAGATGCACGCCACGCCGATCACCGAGAGGTCCTTGAAGCGGTTCCGCTGCAGCTGCCGGAACTGCCGGCCGTGGTCGCGGATCGCGAAGAACGCGCCGGCGCCGCGCTTCGCCGCCGCCACGGTCATGCGCCCGACCGCGCAGGTCTCGTCGCAGGCCGTGCAGCGCGTGCCGGCGCGCGATCCCTTGCGCTCGCACTCGTCGCCACGCCGGCGCAGGCAATCCGGCAGAATCAGCACGGTGTCGCGCCGCGCCGCGAACTCCGGCCAGAACTGCCGGTTCATCACCACGCACGCGAACAGCTCGGCCAGGTAGCGCTCCCGTGTCGTGCGGCGGTAGTACTCGTCCCGGCGGGCGAGCTCGCCCCGCGCCCGCTCCGCGAACGCCGGCACGCGGGCGAACGCGCATCCCGCCTCCTCAACGGCGACGGCCAGCATCCGGCCGGCCATCGCCTCCAACCGCTCGGAGATCGCCGGTCCCTCGCCCAGCTCGCGGAGGTCGTAGGTCGGCGGAACGAACGCCGCCGGATCGTCAACCATCGTGCCATCGTACGCCGCTTCCCCCGGCACCCGCCGGCGGGCGGCCTGCTCGAAGTCGAGCCGGGAAGGGGAGAGGGTGGTACCAGGGATCGATCAGGTACCGATCAAAACCCGGGCTTGATCACCGTGGCCGCGAACTCGCGGAAGGTGGTCGTGCCTCGGAAGTCCGGCTTCGCCGGCAGGCCCTGCAGGATCCTGCCGGTCGAAAAGGCGTCGTACAGCTCCAGGAACTCGCGTACCAGGTCGACGGTGAAACCAAGTCCCAGCATCGCCTGGCGCGCCTGGTCGGCCGTGACCTGCGTGAAGCCGACCGGCCTGCCGAGCACCTCGCCGAGGACCGCGGCCACCTCGGCGTGGGAGAGCTCCTCGGGACCGTACACCGTGACCGCGCGCCGGCCGGACCACGAGGTGTCGAGCAGCACCCGGGCGGCCGCCTCGGCGATGTCGCGCGTCGCCACCATCGGGAGCTTCACGCCCGCCGGGACGGGCAGGAAGAACGCCCCTGCCGACTTGATGCTCCCGACGAAGTTGAGGATGTTCTCCATGAAGTCGCCGGCGCGCAGGTGGGTCACGTTGCCGGCCACTTGATCGAGCACCTCCTCGACCTCGTGCAGGCCGCTGACCGGTCCGACGCCGCTCGGGATCTGCGCCCCGATGCTCGAGAGGTTGACCACACGGGGGATCTTGTTGGTCGCGACGGCCTTTGCGGCGATCGCTCCGAGGCGCCGCTGGTACTCGCGGAAGGCGGGCGCGTCCATCTTCGGCGGCGTCAGCCAGAACAGCGCCGTGGCGCCCTTCGTGGCCTCGAGGACGAACGCCTCGTCCTCGAGCGAGCCCTGCGCGACCTTCGCTCCTCGCGCCGTCGCCGCGGCCACCTTCCCCGGATCGCGGACGATGATTGTCGGCTTCTCTCCCGCTTCGAGCAGGCGGCGGGTCAGCTCCGAACCGATGTGACCTGTGGCTGTCGTGATCACGATGCTCATTTCTACGCTCCCCGGATCCCGGCCTCGCGGCCGCAGCCTCCTCCAACAGGCGTGGCCGGAGCGTCATTCCTGGGCCGCCGGCGCCGGTCGGGTGATGCGATGAGCCGGGCCCCAGACTCTCGCGTCCCGCCACCGCCGGAGCAAACCGGATCTCCCGATCATGGCCATGCGAGCCGGTCGAACCAGGCGGGGGTGCACCCGCGGGATGCGGCGGCGAGCGGCCTGCGGGCGAGGTTCCCTGTCGTGCGCGGCCCGATCCCCGCGGAAGGGCCGATGCGGCCGCGCGGAGGCGGCGCCGCGGGCGGCCCTGGGGATCACTCGCGCCTGGAAGCCGAGATAGTGATAGCCGGTACCGATGCGAGATCCTGCGAGATTGCTTCGCGTCGCCTGCGGCGCCGCTCGCAATGAGCGCTACCCCCCTACGTCAAGCGGCAAGTCAGGATCAATGCCCTGGATGGGACGTGATGGTGATCGACCCCGTCTCCAGCAGCGACTTCAGGTTCGACAGGATGCGCGGCCACCCGCTGGACACGGCGGTGATGAACCTTGACTCCCGCCGGTCGATTTCGTGCGTGATGGTCAACTTCACCGCGGCGTCCACGGGCTCGAGCTCGATGGTGCAGCGGCTCGGGCCTTCGGCCTTGAGCTCCGGCTTCCACTCGTTTAACCAACGGATGACCACGCGGCGCGGCGGGTCGACCTCTATGATCTCGCCCGTATCGGTCAAGCTCCCGTCCGGGCGGACCAGCTTCCAAGGCGAGCCCTCGTCCAGGCGCACTCGACGGTCGTGTCGAACCAGTACTGGCGGACGAACTGCGGGTCGGTGAGGGCCGCCCACAGTCTCTCAGGCGTGGTGCGGATGAAGATGACGTAAACGAAAGTGCTACGGTCTGTGGCGTTCATCGCGTCCCCCTTTCGTTCGGGTCGTTCCCTTGCCGCCGCCCTCCAGGCGGCGTTTCAGGTCGTGGAGGGCCGCCAGGCGGGACCTCTCGAACTTGCAGATCCAACGGTTGTAGATCTCCTGCAGCGGCACGGGGTTGAGGAAGTGCAGCTTGTCGCGCCCGCGCCGCTGCACCGTCACCAGGTTCGCCGCCTCGAGGATGGCGAGGTGCTGCGTCACACCCTGGCGCGTCATGTCCAGGTGTCGGCACAGCTCGCCGAGCGTCTGGCCGTCGTTGGCGTGCAAGCGGTCGAGGAGCGTGCGCCGCCCGGGGTCGGCAAGGGCCTTGAAGAGCAGGTCCACGTCGCTCATGGAGTCATGTTAGGCAAGTGAATACTTGCATGTCAAGCGGGGGCGAACAGGGCATCTGCTGCCTACCGCCGGCCCGGTCGCGCAGTTCCACCACTGGCGTACCCGGCAGCTCGCGCCGCCACCGTCGCCCCGAACCGGACTGCCACGCCCACGCCAGGCCGCGACTCGGATCGCCTCGTCATGGCGCCATCCTCCCATGTCCGGCCAGAAGTGGAAAGCGCCGCTGACGGGCTTCGGGCGCGCAAGGAGCCGACGCAGGGGCTTGACCCATCGCGGCCCGGTCTGCACGCCGTCCCGGCGCTGTGGCGGTCACTATGAGGGGCCACGTACTCTCCCGGCCCCTGCCTCGAGAAGGTGAGGTAGCGATGTCAAGTGCCGATAGGTGCAAATGATTCCGTCGATGAAACCCTCGGGCGACGATCACGAATCAGCCGTCCGGCGCGGTACTTGTCAACTTTGCCGGACCGATCGACTTGGTCACGCCAGCACGCCGTCAAGCATGACGATGTCGGCGTCGGTCTCTGCGACCGCCGCGTACACGTGCCGGCTGTCGGGCGACCACGACACCGAGCGCGCGATGAAGACCGAGCGCTCGCCGAAGTCGGTGACCGCCCGCATCGGCCCGCCCTCCGTTGGGATGAGCCAGATGTTGGCAGTCGCGCTGTCGAGCAGGGGGACCCCGAGCCAGCGGCCGTCCGGCGAAGCGCTGACGCAGAGATGGAGCGTCGGCGCGAGCGGTACTCTGACGGTGGCGACCCGGGCAAGGACCTCGGCCGGTCCGTCTTCAGGGGCCGCGCGGCACACCTCGGTGTCGCCCCGGTCCCCGAGCGGCAGCCGCGGCGGGTGGATGAAGAAGAGCGCACCGCCGTCGCGCGCCGCCGCCGGACCGACGGAGCGGTCGTCGCGCACTGGAACGACGGTGCCGGTCGCCAGATCGATCCGCTCGATTCGCCCCGACGACCGGCTGCAGTACACCGAGCGGCCGTCCCCCGACCAGCACGGCGCAAAGGCGTCTGTCAGGGGCGTTGTAAGGCCGGTGCCGTCGCAGTTGATGAGGCAGACGTCGATGTGTACGTCGTGTGCGCGCACGAAGAGGATCCGGTCGCCGGCAGGCGCCCATATCGGCACGGCGACCATGACGTTGGGGTCGTCCTCGAACGTGAGCTGGCGGACCGACGTCCCGTCTGCGGCGGCCAACCAGAGGTTGCTGTGGCCGCCGCTGTCGGAGACGTAGACCATCTCTCGCCCGTCGGGGCTCACCGAGGGCACCTGAATCTGGCCCGTCTGGTGCGTGATCCGCACGGCGTTGCGGACGTTGTCGGCGGGTTCGCCGTCGATCGGGAACCTCCAGACCTCCGACCGACTCCGCATGCGGCTCGCAAGCAGTCGCCCCGAGGCGTGCACGTCGGGTTCGAAGTACGAGACATCCCCGAACGTGAGCTGCCGGTCGGCGGAACCGTCCTGCCTCACGAGCCGCAGGTTGTGGGTCGGCGGATAGGCCAGCGTGCTGCCGATCGAGCTGCTGTAGACGAGGCCCGATCCGTCGGGCAGCCACGAATGTCCGCGCATCCAACCGGCGCGGACCGCCGTCCAGCAACGCCGTTCCGCGACGGCGACGACGTCAATGTAGCTGTTGAAGAACACGCCGATGCGCTGGAAGGCGAGGAGGCGATCGTCAGGGGACCAGCGCGGGCGGTCGCACAGGAACCCCGGCGGGATGTCGAGAATCGTCTCGGTTGTCGAGCCGTCGACGGCAGCGACGGCCAGTGCGATGCCGTCGCCGCATTGCTGGAAGAACGCCAGCCGCCGGCCGTCGTGGCTGACGTCCCCACCCCCGAGCGATGCGGCCAGGCGGCGCGGCCGGCCGCCCAGGGCGGACACCTGCCACAGGTGTCCCGCTTCGCGACCGGGGATGGGAACGTAGTAGACGAAGGCGCTGGAGTCCGGCATCCAGCGCGGCGCGTCATGGTCGGAGTCGTCGCGCGTCACCTGGAGCGGCGCTCCGCCGGCCAACATCCGGACCCAGATCTGACGCCGCTCACCCGCCACGGCCACGAAAGCGACCATCTTGCCGTCGGGCGAAACCGCCGGCGAGCCCACCATCCCGACCGAGTCCGTGAGCCGCGCCAGACGCACGTCCGCCGCGGCGCGCGTCGCCGGTTCGGCCGGGAGCTGCTCGTCTTCCGTTGCCGCTTCTTCCAGCTCGAGGCGTGCGTCCCCGAGGTCGCGGAGCCGGCGGCGGGCATCCTTTTCCAGGCAGCGTCGCAGCAGACGCCGGATGGCGGGCGGCGTTCCCCCGGGGAGACGGCTCCATTCCGGGTCGCGGGTGAGCACCTGAGCGAGGGTGTCGGATGCCGTGTCGCCGTCGAAGACCTTCGCTCCCGTGAGCATCTCGAAGAGCACGCACCCGAACGCCCAGATGTCCGCTCGCCTGTCCACGGCGAGCCCGCGGGCCTGCTCGGGGCTCATGTACGCGGGGGTGCCGAGCACGGCGCCCGGTATCGTCTCCTCGTGCGTGATCGTCGGAGCGGGCGACGATGCGGTACCCCCCGGCACCGGTGACGCCCGCCCCAGGCCGAAGTCGAGAACCTTGACGACCCCCTCGGGAGTGATCTTGACGTTCTCCGGCTTCAGGTCCCGATGAACGATGCCCTTCTCGTGCGCCGCCTCGAGGGCGTCCACGATCTGCCGGGCGATGGCGAGCGCCTCGGGCACCGGCAAGAGCTGTGCCGCCCTGGACTCCTGGATGAGCTCGGCCAGCGTTTTGCCTGCCACCAACTCGAGCACGAGTGCGGGTCTGCCGTCCCCGTCCTCGACACCGTAGATGGCCCCGATATGCGGGTGGCTCAGTGCCGCCAGCAGGCGCGCCTCCCGCTCGAAACGGGCGAGACGGTCGGCGTCGCGCGCGAACTCCTCGGGCAGCATCTTGAGGGCAACGTCCCGCCCCAGTCGCGAATCGTGCGCCCGGAAGACCTGTCCCATGCCGCCGGAGCCGAGCGGCTCGACGATCTGGTAGTGGCCCAACCGGCTACCTTGATTCGGGGTCACCATTCCTCCTGCGTCAGACTCGCCTGGTCTCCCTGCACGCCAACCGGGACCGGGGGCGTTGGAGTTGGCACTCCCGTCGACCACCTGGGCAGTGCTCGCCTTCGTCCGCGGCTTGACCGAGGCCACGTGAGTGGGGCGCCCCGCTGAATCGAACGATCATTGCCCATGGAAACCCCTCGGGCCCTGTTCATCTTCCGCCCCTTTCACCGGTGGTCACGCCGGCGGTCAATCCCGAACGGTCCCCGACGCGGCGACCCGACATTCGCGTATCAACGTCGCTCGAGATGGTGAGACTGGGCTGGTAGAGGAAGATCAAGCCACGCGACCCCGCGTTTGTCGATCCGGACGGTGGACCGGCTTACCTCTCGTTCTTCGATGGAGCGAACCCGGCGGCGATGCGGTCCAGTGCGCCCGTCCGGGTCAAGCGACAGGATTATTGACCCCCCCTGGCGAGAGAATTCCTGACCCACCTGGAGGGTGGTTGGTGGGCCAGGCAAAGCTGTCGCGGCACGTCGATCACTCGCCGCAGCGGGGGTCACACTTCAGCTGCTTGCGTAGCCGGCACCTCTCGGCGGTCGAGGCCGTCGAATCGCTGAAGAAGGCGAGATGTTGATCCTTGGTACCGACCATCCGGCGACGATTCAGTCGCCGGTCGCTGCGAAGAGGTTCTGCAGTTGCGCGTGTGGGGCGGCGCCGGCGAACCCGTCGAACCTGCCGAGCGTCGCCAACTCGGTCGCCGCCCGAATGAAGCCGCCCCACGCGGCGCGAGCGAGCGCGCCGCCGACGCTGACCCGCCGCACGCCCAAAGCCGCGGCATCGGCCATGGTCAAGTCCACTCGGCCCGTCAGTCCCGCCGGCCCGCTCAGGAGCACGTTCACGGGCTTCGGCGCAACCGCCTCCACGATCGCGCGGATGTGCTCCGGGTCGCAGACGCCGGGCGCGTAGAGGCAGTCGGCGCCGGCCGCGGCGTACGCTCGAAGCCGGTCCACCACCTGATCGATCCCTTCGCGCCGTACCCAGAAGCCCTCGGCGCGGCCCACGAGCAGCACACCACTGTCGCCGATCGCCTCCCGCGCGGCCTGAATCCGCTCGACGGCGAGCGGCAGCTCGTAGATCGCGTTGTCCCGCCGGTCGGCCGCATCCTCGATCGAGAGCCCGGCAACTCCCGTGGCGACGCACAGGCGGACGTTCGCGGCGACGTCGTCGGGATCGTTGGCATAGCCGTTCTCGAAATCGGCGTTCACGGGAAGGTCGGTCGCGTCCACCAGCTCCTCGATGTGGCCGAGCATCTCGTCGCGGCCCACGCTGCCGTCTGCAACGCCGCGGGAAAACGCGTACCCGGCCGATGTGGTGGCGATGGCCGCGAAGGAGAGGTGTCGTAGATAGCGCGCGGTGCCGACGTCCCACGGGTTTGGCAGGGCGAAGCAACCCTCTCGATGAAGATCGCGGAAGACCTGACGCCGCTTGTCGAATTCTGTCATGTGTGACGCCTCCCGGCATGTCTGGCGAAGCCGATTCGGGGCCAAAGATGGATAACGAGTTTCCTTCTCACCTTGGGCGATCGTAGCAGCCTGGAAGGGGTAGTCAAGCGTCGGGCAGCGGCCGAATGGGGTGATGCAAGCGGTAAGTGCTGGCCGGCAACGTAAGCGTGGATCCGTTCCATCGGACTTTACCCTCCGATCACATGGAGGCGCCCGGGCGGCCGGGCACATCAACTGCAGGTCTTGTACAGCCTGATGTTGCGGAACGTGCACACGGGGCCGCGCAGGTCGACCGCCTCGCCATCGGGCGTGAAGAACAGGCCGGGCAGGTGCTCCGACAGGCGAAAGTCCTGGCCGTCCCCCTGGAAGTGAAGCCACCCGTTCTTCAGCGGAGACGTTGTAGAACTTCTCGCCGACGCCGAACCGCTTCCGGACGTACGCGCCGGCGTAGCTCGCCCACTCCTTCTTGCCGGGACCCTGCCTCTCGTCGGCGCCCGATCCCAACGTCCACACCGTCCCGTCGTACGGTCGGACGACGGAGACCGCCTTGCCTCCCGCGTCGCAGACGAACCGGTACAGGTAGCGCTTCGTCGCGTACTCGTACCGGGAGACCGGAGTGATCGGCACGAAGCCGGTGCCGGACGCGTACCCGAACGTGCCGTCCTTGACCAGGAACCACATGTCGTCGTTCGTGCCGCAGTACCTTCCGGCGAGCTCGACCGGCACCCAGGCCGGATCGGCCGTCCGGGATGGCGTGTGCCGGGCGAGCCAGTCCGACGGTCCCAGGTCCTTCTTGCCGGTGAGAAGCTCGACGATCTTCAGCAGGACGTCCTCGGCGAGGCCGTCGCTGACGTTGTCGTGATCCTGGGCGTTGGTCAGCACGACGACCCCGTACCCCAGGTCCGGCAGCCACTTCATCTGGCAGCGGAAACCGAAGCCGCCGCCGCCGTGTGCGAGCCAGCGCACGTCCTGCCCACCGAGGTGGTAGTACCCCACCCACAGGCCCATGCCGTAGCCGGCCACCTGGTCCTTCACGGGGAAGGGAATCGTCCGCATCCGCCGGAGCGCCCGCTCGGGGATCACCGCTCGCCCGTCGACCCGGCCGTCGTTCATCTGGAACCTGAGGAACGTGGCCATGTCTCCGATGCTCGCGTACGCGCCCCCTGGAGCGAGCATGGGGTTCTCCAGCGGGACGCGGTCGAAGTTCCTGTTGTTGCCGACCGCCCGGTTGTCGTCCGTCCTGATCCGGTCGATGTCGTAGGTGGTCCGGTGCATCTGGAGGGGATCCAGAACCTTCTTCTGGATGTACTCCGTAAAGGGCCGGTGCGTGACCGTCTCCAGGATGTACGCGGCCAGCTCGATCCCGAGATTCGAGTACTCCGCGCGCTCGCCGGCCCGGAAACGCACCCAGGTTCGAGAGATGCTCCGGATGTGGTCCTCGTACGAGGGGGTGTACGGGTCGGCGTTGTTTCCGACCGGCGCGTCGTGGGTCAGGCCGGATGTCATGCTCAGGAGATGGTGACGATGGTCGCTATCGGGTCCTCGGGACCTGAGTCGAGGCGAAACCCGGGCATGTAGTTCCCGATCGGGACATAGGTCGAGGAGGCCTTCATGACGCGCCTGAGGCCCGTCACGTACGTCTTGGAAACGGACAGAAGGCCGTACATGTTCGCGTCGGCCTTCTCCCGCCGCCTCCTTCGTACCGCAAGCCCTGGCCCACGCACCTTGTCACGACTACGAGGCGACGCCAGACCGAGCAGTTAAAGCTCTCGCTTCAGGACGGGCGCCCACCAGAGCTCGGTCTCATGGCACCTTCTGGATCTGGTCGCGGCTCATCGCCGTCCGGACGACCAGGGCTCCTGAGCAGCTGCGGGCAGGCAGAGTGCAAGCAACGACAGGCTTGCGAGCGCGAGACGACGGTTTGTCTTCACTGTAGGTTCCTCGCAGGTCAGGTTACAGGTGCCGAGTACGTCGCTCACCGAGCGGCTCTTCTCGGCGGTGACGGTTCAGCGGCCTGCGTGCTCGACAACGTGCCGCCCTCAGAGCTCGTCCGGCCGGAGGCTGGGCCGGTCGGGGCACCAGTCGGTCGAGCTGCCGCTTCGCCATCCCGCTGGAGGGGTCGACCTCGAGTGCCTTCTCGAACCACTCTCGGGCCTTCGCGAAGGGTCTTCGCCCACCTTCGCGACAGGCCCATCCTCACGTACCCCCTTGCGTTGACGGGATGCATCTTCTCGGATGCTGAACAAGGTCCTCGAAACGATCATCACCAGCGTGAAGCCTCGACATGGTGCAGGGCCCTCGATGTGCGGTACCGCTGATCACCGGCGCGAAGATGCCGAGCAGGTCGGAAAGCGTCGCCGGCGTGCTGCGGGGAGCGTAGTCGGGGAAGATCGCGCCAAGCGCGAGCGGGACGTCCACCACCGGCACGTGGCCCTCGCCGACGCGCTGCAGCGTCGTAACATCGAGCCAGGCGCCCGCCCGTGGCCGAGCAGCGCGACGAACGCCGGAAGCGGTACGCGGGCTTCCTCGTAATCGTTGTCCGACCACACCAGGGCCAGCCAGCGTCTCGCCTTCTCGCCGCCGGGGCCTTTGAGCTTCTTCGCCTTCTCGCTCACCAGCTCGGGGCACCACCCGAGCATGGGGCTCGTGGCGATCGTGGCATTGAAGGCGTCCGGGCGGGAGAGGAACGACCACACCGCGAACAGGCCGCTGTTCGACGCGCCGGAGAGCACCCGGAACGGCGCCGTGCGGTACTCGCGGTCGAGCATCGGCAGGAGCTCGTCGACGAGAAACGCGAGGTGCCGGTCCATGCCGGAGACGTCGAGCTCGGGTGGGCGCGGTACGAACACGCCGTTGCCCTCGGGCAGGTCGACGCCGACGAAGAGCATCGGCGGGATCTGCCCGGCGTCCGCCAGGGCGTCGAGCGTCGCGACGACGGCCGTCGTTCGCGGCTCTATCTCCGACCCCTCGCTAGGACACCGGGTACCGGCGCTGCCCCGTTCGTATCCGGACGGGAGATGAACTCGGACCGTCATCGCACGCCCCAGGGCCTTCGACTCGACCGCGCGCGTCGTGCCGAGATCGGCCGTCCACGTACCCCCGCACGCCTTCGCGGCCCACCCCAGAACGACAGGTGCCACGAGGACCGCCACGAGACCAGGACGTGTCTTCATCGGAGCTCCCTGGGCGCCCGCCATGGAGGAAGGGTTGAGCGCCGCCACCCGTCATACGCGCGGGCACGGGTGAGGTTCTGGATGGCGCGCCGCCCTGAGAACGTGTCGTCGGTGCCGCTGTCGGCGTTCGACAACGGACCCACGACCCGACGCCGAGCCGGCCTTCCAGTCTGAGGGAGGGGGATAGGTGTCAGGTTCGCAAGTAGGTGAAGTGTCACCGGTACCAGGTATCACCATCTCACCTTGTCGAGAAGGCGCTGGTGCTGGTCGGCGCCCGGCGCGAGGCGGCGCGTCCGCTCAGTGCGGGTACGTCTTCTCGCCGGCGCGCACCGCGACCGCGAGCCGGTTCTCGGACGGCGGGAGCGGGCAGTTGTAGGCGGGCGAGTAGTTGCACAGCGGGTTGTAGGCGCGGTTGAAGTCGAGCTCCACCGTCGCGCCGGCCGGCTGCTCCAGGTCCATGAACCGCCCGGCCCCGTACGTCTCGGCCCCCGAGGTGCGGTCGGCGAACGGCACGAACAGGCTCGTGTCCGCCGGGTCGTCGGGCCGCATCTTGAACGCGGTGAGCACGCACGGCGTCCCGGCGAGGTCGAAGCGCAGGCGGGCCCAGCGGACGTACCTCTTCTCGAGGTTGCGGCTCGTCGCCAGCGTCACGGGCTCGGGCGGCGTCACCTTCTCGACCTTCGCCTGCACGACGAACGCCGGGTCGGGCGCGAAGTAGAGCAGGCGCTCGAACGCGCGCACCGCCGCGCGCTCGGGGTCGAACTCGATCACCACGAGCTGCTCAGGGGCGGCGTACGTGGCGAGCGTGAAGCGGCCGAGCCGGAACAGCGCGCCCTCGGGAAGCGCGCCGGGCTCGATCGCCGTGCCGCCGGCCTCGAGCCACGCCCGCGCCGGCTTCCCCCGCCAGCGCCAGCCGGAGGCGAACGCAAACGAGAGCGCGCTCCCGGCCGGGGCCTCCGGCGTGACGACGAGGCCGTCGGCGCCCGCCGCGACCCAGCCGCCGCCCGGCGCCTTGACCACGGTGCGGGCGATGCCCGCCATCGGCGAGGTCGGCGATGTCTTGAACTCGCGGTCCTTCTCGGCGCGCTCGGCGACGAGCTTCGCCTCCCACGACGCCGCCGCGCCGGGCGCGACCGCTCCGCCGCCGCGCCCGCACCCGGCGACCAGCAGGAGGGCGGCCGCCGCCGCCGTCGCCCCGAACCCGACTGCCAGCCCACGCCATGCCGCGACTCGAATCGCCTCGTCATGCCGCCATCCTCCCACGCCCCGCCCCGGCGTGGAAGACGCCGCGGACGGCTTCCGGGCGCGCAAGGAGCCGACGCAGGGGCCTGGCCCTTCGCCGCCCGGTCTGCACGTCGTCCCGGCGCTGGGGCGGTCACACTATGAAGGGCTACGTGCTCTCCCGACCCCTGCTTCGAGAACGTGAGGTGGTGGTGTCGGGTGCGGATCGGTGCCTATGACTATTCCGTCGAGGAGCCTCTCGCGCGACGATCACGAATCAGCCGTCCGCCGCCGTACTTGTCAACGATGCCGGCCCTGGTATCTATCACAACGCAAGCCTGACCCCAAAACCGGGTGGATGATCCGCGAGCGCCGGCTCGCCCTCGAGGAGCGCCTCGCCGGGGGCGAGGCGATTGATGCCCCCACGAAGGTGAGAAGGCGATGCCTGGTACTGATCCGGTCCCTATTGGGGCGGCAGCGCGACCTTGAAGCGGACGTCGTACTGCCACTTCACGCCGTCGCTCTCTTGCGGGCCGTCGGTGTGCGCGGCGCCTTCGAGGAGCGACGTCGTGAACGTCGTCGCCGTGAACGCGTGCATCCCCGACATCCCGTGGCGGCCCGGCGACAGCGCCCGGTGGTAGACGGCGGCGTTCTCGGCGGCGTCGAGCTGCCCGCTCCTGGGATCGAGGTGTAGCTCGAGCGCGTGCACCTTGTCGTCGCGCACGAGGCCGGCGATCGCGGAGATCCCGTCGTCGTCCTTTGGGATCGCGTTCGCCGGCAGCGCGACGTCGCTGAACAGCACGAAGAGGTCCTTCTTGGTCTCGTCGAAGAAGTTGGGCTTCCAGTACGCGTAGGCATAGGCGAACGCGGTGCTGGTGCCGTTGACCGTGAACCTGCCGCTCACCTGGTCCTGGGCGGTCGCGATGCCCGTGATGCCCGCGGTGGCCGCGCAGGCCAAGAGGATCGCTGGGCCCAGACCGGCACTGATGGATCGAGTCGTATGCACTGTGATCCCTCGACTTTCCTGGTGCTTGCTCCAGACGTAACACCTGGACGGCCGGTGGCATTCCACTCCGAGTCGTCGCGGCCCGGCAGGGCTCCGGCGCTGGCCCGGTGCTCCGGCGCGGCCCAGTCTTCCTCTTCGTCCTTGGCCAGACCGCAGTCCTTGTACCTCTTCCCTGAGCCGCAATGGCACGGCTCGTTGTGCCCTGGAAGTCTCGCAGCGTTCTCGGCCATCCCGGTCTCCTGCCCCTGGCTACCCGGACACGGCGCCGCCGTTGAAGTGGCGCGAGCGCCTCAACGCCGTTCGGTTCCGACCGAGCCGGCCCCCGCGCCGCACGAGCCTCCTCATGGGTGCCGCCTATCACCGCGTCAGCTTCCGGTACGTGACCCTGCGCGGCTGGGTGGCGGTGTCGCCGAGTTGCTGCCTGCGGTGGATGCGTACCGGGCACCTACTGCAAGCCGGGAGACCGTGCTTCCCATCCGATCAGGTACCGATCATCCACGAATCCGATCTGCTACGCTAGAAGTCCAATCTCTCGAATTTTGCGGCCAACTGGTGGGAGGGGTGACGATGGGAGACAAGGGCGGCAAGAAGGACAAGCAGAAGGAGCAGAAGCAGAAGACCGACCAGAAGCAGCATGAGGCCAAGGTCAAGCAGGACAAGCAACCGAGGAGAAAGACCGGATAGGGCCTCGTGCGAGACGCGGGGGCGCACGACGCGGCGCTGGGTCATATGCGTACTTGACACCTGGTACCGGCCCACGACCACCGCACGAACGACCTCTCGGTGGTTGGGATCTTGGCGCGCTCGTGGTTACCCCGGGCTCATACACGACGCAGAGCTCGCCCGGCTTCAGGTGCAGGTCGATGCCACGATTCTCCACGGGCGGCCTCTCCTCGTCCTTGGGGTTCGAGCCCGTTCGATTCGACTGGCGAGCTCTACGCTACGCCGCAAATCGGGAGACCGACCTACTCATACAATCAGGTACCGATCGATGCGCTGTTTCGATGCTGGCCAAGCGGTGCGGGGCCACGTGTCGCGGGGGCCGGTCCGGGGGCTCATTCACGTCCAGAAGGTGAGATGGTGATACCTTCTATGAGTAGGTCGGTCGAGTCAAGCCTGGCGTCTACCGATCGGTGATTCTGTCGTCTTCGTCGTCGTCGCCGTCTGTGCACGTGCCGCGCTTCAGCCGTCTATTCGCACTCGTGATGGCTTCTTCGGCCGCCGGTGCATGCTTGGGTTCGGTGTAGCGGGGGGCGCTCCCATCAGGTACGCGGGCTCCCGAGCGATGCTCGGCTCGCTGCCCCAGGTATCACACGGAGTCGCCCCACCGATGCGTGCGGCCGTCGCTCACCCTCCGAGGTCGGCCTCTTCCTTCGTCCTTGGCATCTTCATGCCGCTGCAGCCATCTCCGGTCGCCGCGCCTGGTAGTCCTCACCTCTCACCCAGAGCCGGTGCAGCAGCACGGCGAGCTTGCGGGCCAGCGCCACGACCGCCTTCTTCTTCCCGATCCGTCCGGCCAGCTGCTCCGCCCAGCGCTTGAGGTCCGCATCCTGGCGGCTGCGCAGGCAGCCGTGCGCAGCCTGGACGAGCACCGGCGCATCTCGGCGTCGCCCGTGCCGGGTGATCGATCCGAAGTGCGAGCGCTCGGCCGACTCGCGCATCCGCGGCCGCAGGCCGAGGAAGCCCGCGATGTCCCGGCTGCTGCCGGAATCGCCTCGGGTCCTCGATGCACAGGACGTAGGAGAGGGCGACCAGCGGTCCGATCCCCGGCACCTCCTGGAAGCGCGCCACCTCCGGAAAGCGACCGCCCCACGTCCGCCACCTCGCCGTCGAGCGCCTGGACCTTCTCGTCGAGCTCCAGGGCGGTGGCGACCAGCGGCGCCACCAGCCCGCACAGCTCCTCTGGCACCTTCCCTGTGGTCAGGGCCCGTGCCAGGCGCTCCGGCCGTTGACCCGGCACGCGGTAGCCCGAACGAGCGCAGCAGCCCCCTGGCGGTGTTCAGGCACGCGGTCCGGCTGTTGACCAGGCTCCGGCGCACCCGCAGCATCCCCGAGGCGACGTCTCCTGCCGCGATGGTAGATCCGGCAGAGAGCGCCGGGTCCATCCGCACCAGCCGGGCCAGCGTCTCCGCGTCCACCTGGTCGTTCTTCAAGGTGCTCTCCGCGATCAGCCGCACCCGCTTGCGTTCGCCACGATGACCTCGTGGCCGAGCCCTCGCAGCACCCGCGCCACCCACGTCGACAGCCCCGACGTCTCGATGCAGATCCGCATCGGCGCCCGATCCCCGAACCACCGCCGACGACTTCTCGGTGGTCGGAATCTGGGCTCGCTCGCTGACCTCGCCAGCCTCGTCCACCACGCAGACCTCGCTCGACTTCAGGTGCAGGTCAATGCCACAATTGTCCACGGTCGGTCTCCCTTCGTCCTTGGGCCTCGAGCCCGTTCGATTCGACTGGCGAGCTCTACGCTACGCCGCAAATCGGGAGACCGACCTACTCATACAATCAGGTACCGATGACGATAGGTAACAGGTACCGATGAGTACGCAGCGCCGGCGTCCGCCTCAGCCTGCGCTTGAGGTCAAGCAGTGTGTCGACTGAGCCCTACCGAAGTTCTTGAGCGCCCTCGTTTCCGGATGCTGGGGATCATGCCACGGTTCCCGTCCGTTGTGCTTCCGCGAGGCCGCGGCAGAGCACCGACCTGAATGTCCTCCCGCTCAGTTCTCCTGATCGACGGCGTCCGCAAACTGGATGCGAGACGTAGGCGATCCGCTTCACGCCTCGGCTGCCCGGCAGCTCCTGGAGTGCGGTCGAACACCCACCGCGCCGGGCAGTTGATCGCCTCGGGCGGATGCGACCGTCGGGAAGTGCAGCGCTGTTCCGGAGCGTGATCGGCCCCGCTCGAACGGTCGAGCACCCGCTCGCGCGCCTTGGCCAGTAGCTCCGGCGCCGGCGGCGGGCGGCGCGCCCACGGACGCGAGGCTGATAGCGACCATCAATGGGGCGAAGACAGCAACGGCCGTCGTAACGTGTCGTCGCTCGACGGTGTGCTCTCGACCTGCTCAAGCCGAACAGTGACGCGCTTCGCTTTCTCGGGCGCGCAGCTGCGATGAGGCACGTCGGTCAACTACCTCCACGCTCTCGACCGTTGCACATCCCGACGCGATTCTGATCCTCGCCGGTATTCACCATCTCACCATCCTCACCGGGTCAGCTTCCTGTAGGTGATCCTGTGCGGCCGCGTCGCGGCGTCGCCGAGCTGCTGCTTGCGCCACTCCTCGTACTCGGAGAAGTTGCCGTCGAAGAACGTGACCTTGGACTCGCCCTCGAAGGCGAGGATGTGGGTGGCGACGCGGTCGAGGAACCAGCGGTCGTGGGAGATGACGATGGCGCAGCCGGCGAACTGCTCGATCGCGTCCTCGAGGGCGCGCAGGGTGTTGACGTCGAGGTCGTTCGTGGGCTCGTCGAGGAGGAGGACGTTGGCGCCCTCCTTGAGCATGCGCGCCAGGTGCACGCGGTTGCGCTCGCCGCCGGAGAGCTGGCTGACCTTCTTCTGCTGGTCGGCGCCCGAGAGGTTGAAGCGCGAGCAGTAGGCGCGGGAGTTCATCTTGACCTTGCCGAGCGTTACCTCGTCGAGCCCTTCGGAGATCACCTCGAAGACGGTCTTCTCGGGGTCGAGGGTGCGCGACTGGTCCACGTAGGCGACCTGCACGGTGTCGCCCTTGCGCAGCGTGCCGGCGTCGGGCGTCTCCTGGCCGACGATCATGCGGGCGAGCGTCGTCTTGCCGGCGCCGTTGGGGCCGATGACGCCGACGATCGCGCCCGGCGGCAGCGCGAACTCGACGTTCTCCATCAGGAGCTTGTCGCCGAACCCCTTGGTCAGGCCCTTGGCCTCGATCACCAGGTCGCCGAGGCGCTCGCCGGGCGGGATGTAGATCTCGAGGTCGCGCGCGACCTCCTCCTGTCTGGCGGTGAGCAGCTGCTGGTAGGCGTTGATGCGGGCCTTGCCCTTGGCGCGGCGCGCCTTCGGCGCCATGTGGATCCATTCCAGCTCGCGCGCCAGCGTCTTCTGCCGCTCGGACTCCTGCTTCTGCTCCTGCCGCAGCTTCTCCTGCTTCTGCTGCAGCCACGAGGAGTAGTTGCCCTTCCACGGAATCCCCGCGCCGCGGTCGAGCTCGAGGATCCAGCCGGCGACGTTGTCGAGGAAGTAGCGGTCGTGGGTGACCGCGATGACGGTGCCCTCGTACTTCTGCAGGTGCTGCTCGAGCCACGCCACGGTCTCGGCGTCGAGGTGGTTCGTGGGCTCGTCGAGGAGGAGGATGTCGGGCTTTTGCAGCAGCAGGCGGCAGAGCGCGACGCGGCGCAGCTCGCCGCCGGAGAGCACCTTGATGGGCGTGTCGCCGGGCGGGCAGCGCAGCGCGTCCATCGCCAGCTCGAGGCGGGAGTCGAGGTCCCAGGCGTCGGCGGCGTCGAGTGACTCCTGCACCTCGCCCTGGCGGGCGAGGAGCCTGTCCATCTCGTCGGCCTCCATCGGCTCGGCGAACTTGTCGGAGATCGCCTCGAACTCCGCGAGCAGGTCCACTGTGCCCTGAACCGCTTCCCTGACCACGTCGAGGACGGTCTTGCCGGGGTCGAGCTTCGGCTCCTGCTCGAGGAAGCCGACGGTGTAGCCGGGAGAGGCGGCGACCTCGCCGATGAACTCCTTCTCGACGCCGGCCATGATGCGCAGCAGCGTGCTCTTGCCCGCGCCGTTGAGGCCGATGACGCCGATCTTGGCGCCGTAGAAGTAGCCGAGGTAGATGTCCTTGAGGACCTGCTTGGTGCCGTGGACCTTGCCCACGCCCACCATCGAGTAGATCACCTTGTTGGGTTCGTCCTGCTTCGCCATTGGGCGAGTTTGCCGTGATTCCGGCGTTCTGTCCAGGAAGGGGGCGGGCCGGCGGCCCGCATGCGCGCGGTCCGTGGAGCGGCCGATGCTCGCGTCGGCCGGCGAGGCGTCGTCGGCCCGGAGGAGGCCGGCCTTTGCGAGCAAACGCCGCTACGGAGGCAACGGAAGCGCGCCCGGCGGGCGCGCCCCACATCGAGGAACCCGTGGGGCGGGCGCCTCGCCCGCCCGGCGATCGAGCTCCGCGTTTCGATCCCAGCATCCGCTGTCATTGCGAGCCCCGCCGCAGGCGGGGCGAAGCAATCCCGATTCTTCTGCTTGGGCCGCCTGACTTGTCGGCCTCGAGATTGCCACGGTTCCCTCGCTGCGCTCGGGAACCTCGCAATGACAACAACAGACGGAAACGACAGCGCGGCCGGCGGTCGCGCCCCACGCTGGAGCCGGCTTCTGTCGGGCCTAGGTGCGCCCTAGCTCTGCCGCGCGGGCTTGACCCGCGTCAGGTGGAACGTGGCGGTCGAGACCTTTCCGGCGAGGTCGTAGCCCCAGGCTTCGTCGTGGTGGTCGGCGTCCACCAGCGTGATCGCCAGGCGAGACATGTACGCGTCGCCGGGGCGGATGTTCGTGCCGTCCTTGAACGCGAAGGCGATCTCCTTCGGGTTCGGGGAGGCCACCGCCTCGAAGCGCGGCTGGTTGTGGGCCGAGCAGAAGTGCGTCGCCATCAGCCTGTCCTTGTCCATGTAGAACATCGTGACCATCTCGTGCGGCGTGCCGGCGTCGATCACGTGCATGATCGCCGAGCCGTCGCCGGTCATGCGGACCGAGACGTGCGTCGCCATCTTCCGCCCGGCCTTGACGGTAGAGCCGTCCCACTCCCCGACGAGCGACTTGAGGCTCTCCCACTGCGGCGTGCTGGTGACCTTGGAAACGTGCATGTCGTGGTCCTGCGCGCCGGCGGCGGCGCACACGGACAACGCTGCGATCAGGACGAGAGCGGTGCGCTTCATGGCCTGTCCTCCATGGCACGATTGTGAGTCTGATGAGACGGCGTGTCAACGCGAGATCGTGGGCCGGCTCACACCGGCCGGGGCGCCCACTGGGGCGCAACCCAAGGCCCGCGCCGTGCGTATCCGCCTCGGAGGGCACGCACGTGTCGGACGTCCTGCCGTGGCTCGAGTACCGGTGGAGCTTCGACTTCCCCGCCGGCATGTTCCGGGCGATCGTGGAGCGCCTGCGCGGAACCGCGGCCCGCCTCGAGGAGGCCGTGCGCGGCGCCGCCCCGGACCGCCTGACCCGGCGGCCCGACCACGGCTGGTCGGCGCAGGAGCACGCCGGGCACCTCGTCAGCGTCGAGAACCTCTGGCACGTCCGCCTCGGCGAGTACGCGCGCGGCGCGGCGACGCTCACGGCGGCCGACATGGAGAACCGGGCGACGAAAGCGAGCGGCTACGACGAGCGGCCGATCGCCGCCATCCTCGAGGAGTTCCGCCTCGCGCGCACCGCGACCGTGAGGCTCCTCGACGGCCTCGATCTCGAGGGCGCGGCCCGGGTCGCGCACCACCCGCGGCTCGACCGCCCGATGCGCCTTGTGGACTTGACGTTGTTCGCCGCCGAGCACGACGATCACCACCTGGCCGCGATCCACGAGCTGCTGCGGTAGCGCCTCGGGCGGTGCGTCCGAAGGTCGCGCCCCGCGATGGAGTAGGGTCATGTCGTGCGTCCGTGTGGGGTGCGCGCCGCGCGCACTTCCTCTTGCCCTCTGCAGCGGAAGGCAGCGCGCCCGGCGGTCGCGCCCCACGTCTTCACTCCGGCTGCGATGTGGGGCGCGCCGCGCGGACCGGGCTATCCGGCGGGCTGCTGCGTCACGCCGATTATCTTGTAGGGCTTGGTGCCGTAGTCCACCATCTCGACCTTGCCGTCGCGGGTGAACATCGCCCGTCCGGCGGGGACGAGCGTGCCGGAGCCGTTGCCGTTGAGGTCGAGCTTGAGCTCGATCATGCCGAACGGGTAGTCGGGGGACCGGGTGCCCTGCAGCTGTTCCCAGAGCGGGAAGGGACGGTCGAGCACTGCGAAGATCCGCTGGCCCTTGGGAGTGGCGAACTCGCGGATGATCGGCACCTCGAACCCGAGGAGGCCGCCGACCCTGATCCACCCCCGCGGCTTCATCTCGGCGAGGCCCGCGGCGACCGCGCGCTGGCCCTTGTCGCCGAGGATGCGAGCGACCGTGCCGACGTCGGCGGCGGTCGCGAAGTTGTCCACATGCAGCGTGACCCGGACGGTGGCCTTCCCGGAGAGGTCGAGCAGCACGCCGGTGAACTCAGCCGGCACCCGTGCGTTGCCCGAGGTCCCGACCGCCCACGCCGGGGCGGCGGCGAAAATGAGTGACAGGAGGGTGCTGATGGAGAGGAACTGTGCTCTTCGCATGACTGCCTCCATGGGTCATGGCCTACCGCATGGACGCACGCTCCAACCTCTCAGGCAAACGCGAGGAGGGGAGCGGTTCTTCCCGGAGCGGTCGCGTCTTGGGGTGCGAGAGATCGGCGGCGTGGCGCGTCTGCCCGCACCGCCTAGAAAGCCCCCTGTGCCCGTGTGGGGCGCGCCCGCCGGGCGCGCGGTTGGTGCAGCCGTAGCGGCGTTTGCTCGCAAACGCCGGTCTCTGGCGGACGGAACCCAGCCGGTCGGCCAATGCGCGGATCAACCGCGGCACAGGACACGCCGGTATGCGACACGGCCGCAGGGCGGGAATGGTGCCCGCCCCACGAGAAACCGAATGTGGGGCGCGACCGCCGGGGGCGCGCCTGATGATTGTCTAGGTCGGGGCGGCCTTTGCGGCCGCCCGCGTGGGAGGGTGGGGGACAAGATATTGGCTGCGGCGGGCGGGGACGAGCCCCGCCCCTACATGCTCCTTCGGTACTGCCCGCCGACCTCGTAGAGGGCGTAGGTGATCTGGCCGAGGGAGCAGGAGCAGACCGCCTGCAGCAGCTCGGCGAAGACGTTGCCGCCGGAGCGCGCGGTCCGCTGCAAGCGGGCGAGAGCCTCGGAGGACGGGCGCTGCCAGGGAGCGCCGTCGAGGCCGGGGTTCCGGGGTTCGCCGCGCTCTCGCCTGCGGTTCGAATCCCCGTGTCCGTCTGGGCGCCGCATCCGTCACGAGCCCCGAGCCCCGAGCCCCGAGCCCCGAACGTCGTGCGACTGGAAATCGCGCACGTGGGCGAGGCGGGCGTCCTTCTCGTCCTTGGTGGCGCGCGTCAGGGCGGTCGCTTCGAGGACGTTGGCGTCCCGGCTCGGGTCGAGGAAGGTGTTGACGCCGACGATCGGGAACTCGCCGGAGTGCTTGAGCCGCTCGTAGTGCAGCGACTCCTCCTGGATGCGCGAGCGCTGGTAGCCGGTCTCCATCGCCCCGAGCACGCCGCCGCGCTCGGAGATGCGCTCGAACTCCTCGAGCACCGCCGCCTCGACCCTGTCGGTGAGCCACTCGAGGAACGCCGAGCCCTGCCACGGGTTCTCGTTGGCGAGCAGGCCGAACTCCTTGGCGTTGATCATCTGGATCGCCAGGGCGCGCCGCACCGACTCCTCGGTCGGCGTCGTGATCGCCTCGTCGTAGGCGTTCGTGTGCAGCGAGTTGCAGTTGTCCGCCATGGCCAGGAGCGCCTGCAGCGTGGTGCGGATGTCGTTGAACGAAATCTCCTGCGCGTGCAGGGACCGGCCCGAGGTCTGGATGTGGTACTTGAGCTTCTGCGAACGCTCGTTGCCGTGATAGCGCTCGCGCATCGCGGCCGCCCAGATGCGGCGGGCGACGCGGCCGATCACGGCGTACTCCGGGTCCATCCCGTTCGAGAAGAAGAACGAGAGGTTGGGGGCGAACTCGTCGATCGCCATCCCGCGGGCGAGGTAGACCTCGACGTAGGTGAAGCCGTTGGCGAGCGTGAAGGCGAGCTGGCTGATCGGGTTGGCGCCGGCCTCGGCGATGTGGTAGCCGGAGATCGACACGGAGTAGAAGTTGCGGACGTCGTGGGCGCCGAACCACTGCTGGATGTCGCCCATCATGCGCAGCGCGAACTCGGTGGAGAAGATGCAAGTGTTCTGGGCCTGGTCCTCCTTGAGGATGTCGGCCTGCACCGTGCCGCGGGCCTGCGCGACGGCGCAGGCGAGAGCCGCGTCCCACTCGCCGGGCGCGAGCAGGTCGGCGATCTCGTCCCAAGGCTTCCCGTCCACCACCGGCTGCAGCGCGTCCTCGGGTTTGGCTAGCAGGCGGCCGTCCGCGATCAGGCGGCGCTTGGCTTCCTGCCGTCCGGCGACGTTGAAGAACATCGCCAGGATCATCGGGGCCGGCCCGTTGATCGTCATCGAGACGCTGGTGTTGGGGTCGCACAGGTCGAAGCCGGCGTACAGGCGCTCCATGTCCTCGACGGTGCAGATCGAAACCCCCGACTCGCCGACCTTGCCGTAGATGTCGGGGCGCTCGGCGGGGTCCTCGCCGTACAGCGTCACGGAGTCGAACGCGGTGGACAGCCGCGCGTACGACTGGCCGCGCGAGACGTAGTGGAAGCGGGCGTTGGTGCGCTCCGGCCCGCCCTCGCCCGCGAACATGCGGGTGGGGAGCTCCTCGACGCGCTTGAACGGGAAGACGCCGGCGGTGTACGGGTAGGCGCCGGGGACGTTCTCGAGCGCGAGGAAGCGGACGATGTCGCCCCAGTCGTCGAGATCGGGAATGGCGACCTTCGGGACGTGGGTGCCGGAGAGCGACACGGCGGTGAGCGGGACCGTGATGTCCCGATCGCGCACCGTGTAGGTGAAGGTGTCGCCCCCGTAGTCGGCGCGCAGTTTCGGCCAGGTCGCGAGCCGCTCGCGGGTGCCGTCTTCGAGGTCGAGCGCGAGCCGGCGGATCTCGGCATCGAGGGTTTCCATCGTCGAGTGCAGGGGCGGCCCTTGCGGCCGCCCGCCGGCGGCAGCCTGCTGCTCGCGGGCGGGGGCAAGCCCCGCCCCTACATCCGCTTTCGGGAAGCCCCGCCCCTACATTGGCGGCCTTACCAGCTTCGATCTCTTCGAACAACCGCCAAAGGTCGGCATGATCGCCGGCGCCGTGGCGAGCGGACACGCAAGCACGCGCGCCGACGAGCTGGTAGAGCGTGCGGGCGATGCGCGCCTGCGCCTCGGCGCTCGAGCGCGCGGACCGGCAGGCGGCGGCGATCTCGCGCAGGTAGCCGACGCGCTCGCCCGGGATGAGCGGGTGGCGCTCGGGGTCCCCGGCCGGTTGCGCGTGAGTGGCGTCCAGGTGCCAGGCGCCGCCGAACTCGCGCTCGAGATGCGAGACCAGGGCGAGGTAGAGCGCGTTGACGCCGCGGTCGTGGAACTGGTGGGCGCAGGTCGGGAACGCCGGCAGCCCCTCGTCCGGCATGGTGAACTCGGCGCGGTTGCGGCGCAGCTGCTTGCGCACGTCGCGCAGCGCGTCGAGCGCGCCCGGGCGGTCGAACTTGTTGATCGCGACGAGGTCGGCGAAGTCGAGCATGTCGATCTTCTCGAGCTGCATCGAGGCGCCGTACTCGGGGGTCATGACGTACACCGACTGGTCGGCGAGGTCGGCGATCTCGCTGTCGCGCCTGCCCGGCGCCCGCCGACTCCACCAGCACGAGGCCGAAGCCGGCGGCGACGCAGACGTCGATCGCCGCCCGGGTGGCCGCCGACAGCGTGTGGTGCGCCTGCCGCGTCGCGAGGGAGCGCATGTAGACGCGCTCCGAGCCGAGCGAGTTCATCCGGATCCGGTCGCCGAGCAGCGCGCCGCCGGTGCGCCGCTTCGTCGGGTCCACGGCGAGGACCGCGATCGTGAGGTCGGGGAAGTCGGCGAGGAAGCGGCGCACCAGCTCGTCGGTCAGCGACGACTTTCCGGCGCCGCCGGTGCCCGTAATGCCGACCACCGGGCACCGTGGCCCGTGGTCGGTGCCGGTGCCGGTCAGCGGCGCGCTCGATCGAGGATGTCGCGAGGTTCCCCTCCTCGGCAAGGGTGATCAGGCGGCCGCGACCCCAGAAATCGTTGCGGATCGAGCGTGGCCGGTTTTCACGGCCACTGGCCCCGGCGCACCGGTGCCCGGTGCCCGTCGTCGTCTCTGCAGGCGTCGAGCATGGCGTCGATCATGCCGTCGAGGCCGAGGGTGCGGCCGTCGTCGGGGGAGAAGATGCGCGTGACGCCGTACGCCTGCAGCTCGGCGATCTCCTCGGGGACGATCACGCCGCCGCCGCCGCCGAACACCTTGACGTGGCCCGCGCCCCGCTGCCGGAGCAGGTCCACCATGTAGGTGAAGAACTCCATGTGGCCGCCCTGGTAGGAGGAGACCGCGATCCCCTGCGCGTCCTCCTGGATCGCCGCGTCCACGATCTCGGCCACCGACCGGTTGTGGCCGAGGTGGATCACCTCCGCGCCGTGCGCCTGCAGCAGGCGGCGGATGATGTTGATGGCGGCGTCGTGGCCGTCGAACAGCGCGGCCGCCGTCACGAACCGGACCTTGTGCTGCGGCGTGGTCGTTCCCCCCATGGGCAAGCCTTCCTCGCGGCTCATTCTAGCGCGCGGTTGGGGCCGGGCGTCGCGGCGGCCGGGTCGTCCGGGCGGAGACCGTCGCCAGGGCGTCTCCAGGCCAGGCCGCCAACCGGGCACGGCTGGGACACGCGGTGTCGGAATGGCCGACGACCGGGGAATGGGCGTGCCTGCAGGGCGGTTCCTGCTTCCGAATCCGGAAAGGAGAGTGCGATGAGACAGGGCGGAACGAAAATCGTGCTGCTGGCTGCGGCGCTGACCGCCGGAAGTGCGTCGGCGATCACGCTCACCGGCCTGACGCCGAACACACTGAAGGTGAAGGTGGGGCAGCCGGTCACGCTGACGTTGACGGCGACCGGCGTGCCCCCGGCAGGGAACGCCACTCTGCTTCTTCATGCTGGCGGACGGAAGTGGAGGGGGCTCGTCGGGTCCGAACGACATGTCAACTCAGGGGTTCGTCGGCGGGAGCGCGACGCTGAGCCGCGTTCAGCTACTCGAAGGCCGGCACGTTCACCGTGACCGTGACCCCGAGAAACGGGCCCACGGAAGGCGGGGAGGATCCGCCTGCAGCACTGCGGGAGTATGACGATTCTCTGATAGCCAAGGGCGTGACGCCGTGCCAGGGGACGGCGACGGCCACGATTACGGTGTGGGACCCGTACCATGAGCCCGCGCACCGCAGCGCGCTTCACGTGCCGCCTCCTCCGGAGGGGGCCAGCGGGCCGAGCAAGCCCGGTCCGGGTCCGGTCGAGACGACGATGCTGCAGCCCGGGGACCGCCGTGACACTCAACCCGCAACCGCTCCCGCCGGGCAGCCACACGGAGTCGCTGCAGACCGGCCGCGGTCCAATGACAGCGGGCGGGACGCTGGCCGTCGCGGGGACGCCGGCGCCGCGGGTCCGTGCGGCGGCCCTGTCGCCGGCTCTGGCGCTGGAGGGGGCCCCGGTTCAGCTGGCCTTGACCACTGATCAGGGCTGCATGGGCGTTCACATCGCCTGGGGAGACGGAAGCGTGGAGTCGCTCAACCCCAACGGACGCGGGATGCAGCGGCCGATCCAGCACGTCTATCGGAAACTGGGCGCGGAGACGGTCATGGTCGCCGGCGAGAACGGCTGCCAAGGGCAGGCCGCGGCGGTGGTGACGGTGACCGGGCCGATGCAGCTGCGGGCCCCGGGTTACGTGGCTCCAGCGGCCCACCGCTGAGCGCTCCGGCAGCGATGCACCCGGCCGCGGCCTGCTCCCTCTCCCGCGACGTGCCCTCCCCCGGGTTTCGCCTGAGGGGGCGACTCGCCGGCACCGTCGTCGGCAGGCGATTCGCGTGGACGCGCGGACGGACGCGGCCGCAGCGTCAAAGGCGCCCTCCTCGCATCGAGCCTTCTCAACGTCCGCGCGGCCCTTGTTGCACGTTCGCTTGACACGGTCCGTCCGGCGGTGGTTCAATCGAGACCGTACAGCAAAGCCAGGGAGATCGGTTTGCCCGTTCGAGAGCGAAGGGGGTTCCTCGAGCGCAGCTGCCGGGGGGAGGCCGCGGAGGCGCGAGCGCGCCCAGGTGCAGCCGACTCTCGCCGCTCGTTCGGGTCCGGGCGCTCTCGAGTGCATCGGCGATTCTGCGACGCGAGGAGGGGTGCGATGAGGCTCTCGCGACGGTTCGGGTTGGCCTTGTTGGTGGCGTCCGGCGTTGGCGGCCAGGCGCTGGCGGCGGTCACGGCCACACCGGCGGCGGTGACCGTGCTTCCCGGCCAAACCGGCGTGCCGATCACGGTGACGTTGACGCTTGCCGGGGTGATTGCCGGCGGCACCGCGTCGCTCCAGTTCACGGGGTTGCCGGCCGGGGTCACGACGCTGCCTTCCCCCGTTTCCTACGCCTTCGCGGTGGGTGCGCCGGGCCCGCTGGGCCCGGTGATCTTCCAGTTGGCCACGAGCGCGAACACGCCGCCCGGGACGTATCCGATCGTCGTGACCGACCCGACGGTATCGTCGCTCAGCGCCGTGATCAAGCCGAGCGCGGGCTCCACCGTCGTGACCCTCGTCGTCCAGGCGCCGACCATCAGCGCCACGGTGACTCCCAACCCGCTCACGTTGGTGATATCCGGGCCGGGGCAGAGCGTCACCGTCACGACGCTGGCCGGTCCCGGGTTCACGAGTCCGGTGAGCTACGCGTTCACCGGCCTGCCGGCGTTCATCGCCAGCGGCGGAACCCAGACCACGACCGCGCCCGCGTTCCCGCCGCTCACGTTCCCGTTCACGCTCGGCAACGGCGCCACTCCGGGCACGTACACCGGGAGCCTCGTCGGAACCGAAGGCGCCGGGCCGGCGGTCGTCACCGTTCCCTTCTCGGTAGTCGTCATCTCTCCGCCCCCGCCCGTGGCGATCGCCCTGGTGCCGTCGAGCATCCAGCAAGGCACCTCAGGCCAATTCACCCTCACCGGCCAGAACTTCCTCCCGGGCGCCTCGCTTTCGATCGGCGGCGGCGACGTGTCGGTGGACTCGACGACGGTGGTTTCCGCCACCCAGATACAGTTCGGAGCGACCGCCTCCGAAGCCGCGCCGATCGGAGCCCGCACCCTGATCGTGACCAACCCGGACAAGCAGTCCTCGGGGCCGGTTTCGCTGCAGGTGGTCCACAGGCCCCCGCCGGTGATCGCGGCCGTCTCCCCGAGCGCCCTCCCGCAGGGGGCGGCGAGCCAGCTCGTGACGTTGACCGGAGGCAATTACCTCGCAGGAGCGACGGTAAGCGTCACCCCGGCAACCGGCATCGGCGTGGGACCGGTGACCGTGGTCGCGCCGAGCCAGATCCAATTCGTCATCACGATCGACCCCAACGCCCCGGCCGGTCCCCGCGCCGTGGTCGTCGCCAACCGGGACGGCCAGAGCTCCAACGCCGGCGTGTTCCAGGTGCTCCCGCGGCCGCCTGCCGTCCTCTCGGTGACGCCATCGGCCCTCGTGCTCGGCTCGCTGCACCAGGTGCTGAACATGGCCGGCGACAACTTCAGGGAGGGTGTGACGGCCGTGGCGCGCTCCGCCGCCATCACCGTGGAGGGGACGACCCGGATCAACTCGACGCTCGCCAGGGTGCAGGTCTCCGTCCGCACGGAGCAGAGCCTGATCGGACCCGCGATGATCGAAATGCGCAACCCGGACGGCGGGGTCTCGGTTCCGGCGGGGACGGTGCTGATCTACCCGGCCAACTCGTTGGGCGCGCCGCTCTCGGTCACCGCGGTGGCGATCACGTTCCCGCTGCCGGGCACGTTCGTCGGGCCCGACGACGCGGTGTACCCGCGCGGGGTGCTGGCCATCGCCGGCACAGGCACCGTGATGGGAACGTGGCAGCTGGACGGGGTGGCGTTCGACCACTTCGTCATCCCCGCGGCCGGCGGGTTGCCGGTCGAGATCCACGCCCAACTCCCGGTTCCCTCCTCGTTCACCGGCAGCCACACGCTGGCGCTCGCGATCGAGAACCCGGCCACGGAACTGAGGGCCGAGGTCACGGTGATCCGCAGCGAGCGGAAGGCCTCCGGCCTGCGTCTGTACGCCCCTCGCGACGGCGCGGTCGTGGACGTCGAGCCGCCGGTGTTCCGTTGGTCGCTGGTGCCGGGCGCGTTCGGATACGAGGTCGAGGTCGAAAGGGGGCTCCCCGAGCTCCCGCTGTTCTTCAACGTCGCCGACGCCGAGTGGCACCCGACGCCCGCCCAGCTCGCCGACATCGGCCCCGGCATCCGGCGCTGGCGCGTTCGCGCCGTGTTCGTGGGGGGGGTGCGTGGCGAGCCTACCGAGAGCCGGCGTTTCGCGCTGCTCCCAAAGGCCGTGCACCTCTCGCTGATGCCGCCGGACCAGGGCGGGCCGGAGCACCGTTTCCGCTTCCGGTGGAGCGGCGGCTCCCCGGGCGTGCTCTACAAGGTGGAGCTCTTCCCGGTCGGCGGTCCGCCGGCGCCGGCCTTCTCGGCGCTCACCGCACGGGAGGAGTACGTCTTGCCGAACGCTCTGATCGGAGGTTTCGCGTTCCGCGTCCGGGTCACCGCGTACGGTCCGGGCGGCCGGGTTCTCGGGCGGTCGGAAACCGGCGCCGGGCCGGACTCGGGCGCCGCCCGCGGCATGTTCCCCGATGGGCTCATGCTGGCGGCCGCTCCGCCACAGGTCCAGGGCGTGACGCCCGCGGACGGGGCCACGGTGACGACCTCTCAGCCGAGGATCGCGGCGCAGTGGAGCGGCGTCGTCAAGCCGAACGAGGTGGTGCTGCTGGTGGACGGGACCGACGTCACGCCCGTGAGCGCGATCACGGCCGGCTCGGTCACGTACGGGTGCCTGTTGCCTCTGGACTCGGGGAGCCACACCGCGCGGCTGACCCTCTCAGGGCAGACCACCAGCTGGAGCTTCAACGTGGCGCTCGAAGGCCAACCCCAGACGCCCGTGGCGGTCCAAGGGTCCGGGGAGGCTCCCGTCGCGGCGCCCGCGCCGGCACCCTCACCGGCACCCTCACCCGCAACGGTGCGGGGCGACTGGCAGGTCGGCCTCCAAGGCGGAATCACGTTTGTCAAGGAGGACCCGAAGACGCAGCCCGACAACGCGCTGGCGCAGTTCTCCGCGCAGGGGGACCTCTCGAACGGAGCGCTGTCGGCGAAGGCGGCCGGGGACGTCGCGGTCAGCCACGACCTCCAGGCGCCCGACCGGACCGTCCAGCAGAGCCGCAACTGGCTCACCAACTTCGGCGCCCAGGAGGGCGGCTACCAGGAGCAGCTCGCCGTGGGCTACGCGGCCCCCAAGTTCATCGAGGGCTCGGAGCTGATGACCACCGGGGCGGCGCGCGGCGGCGCCGAGGCGGTCTTCTCCACGCCCGGCCCGGTGGCCTCGGTCTACTACTCCCCGAGCAACCAACCCGTCGGGGTGTCGGCCGGGAGCTTCGGGCCGAAGCAGAAGATCACCGGCGTGGCCCTCGAGACCCCGGCCTCCCTGCAGGCGGTCCAGATCCGCGCCATCGGGCTGCAGACCGAGGACGAACCGGGGTTCAACTCGGCGGGCGGGGAGGGCAAGCTGTTCGGCATCTTCGGCCGCATCGGGGCCTCCCCGGCGTTCGGCGTGCTGTTCGAGGCGGCGAGAGGGAAGTACACCCCCAACCCCGGCAGTACGGAAAGTGAGCAGGAGGGCAACGCGTACCGGCTCGGCCTCACCGGCACCAGGGGCACGTTCAGCTATACGTTCAACCTCCGCCGGACCGAGGCGAACTTCGTCAACCCGGCAAACCGCGGGTTCACCGTCGGGGGCGTCGCCGACCGTGAAGGCGCGGACCTGACACTCACGAAGGGTTTCGGGCTGACGACGGTCTCCGTCCAGCTCCGTCACATCCGTGGCGGCAACACCTCGGGATCGGTGAGCCCCTCGGCCCGGGAGAGCGGCGCCGTCGTGCAGCTCAACACGGCGTTCAGCCAGAAGGTGATGTTCCAGCTCGGCGGCAACGTCACCACGAACACCGGCGACGCGGACACGGTTCATCAGCTCCCGAAGACCGACAACCGGATGTGGGGCGCCAACGCCTCGTTCTCGGAGACGCTCGGAACGCTCAGCGTGTCCCAGGCGCTCATCTACCAGAGCGTCGCCAACGCGGTGATGCCCGACGCCGACATGACGACCAAAGGCGCGACGCTCACGGCGGGAGGCCAGATCGTGCCTCCGTTCGGCCTGTCCGGCACGGCCGCGTTCACGCGCAGCCAGGGGAGCGCGGCCGTGGGTACCAACGACCAGACGCTCCTCTCCATCCAGCCGAACTTGACGATCATCGCCCTGAAGCTCTCGGTCCAACCGCAGGTCGCGTTCAACAAGAGCGAGAGCAGCCTCACCTCCACGGCCACGAAGACGTGGCAGTACCAGGTCGCGATCAACTGGATCCCGCCCGCCGTCGGCTCGTACGCCTCGCTGCAGTTCACGGGCTCCTGGAACCGGACGCAGATCACCGGCCAACCGGTCCCGGGGTTCCAGCGGCGGCTCGGCCTGGTGGTGAACATCCAGTGGGGCGGAGGTTCGGCGAGCGGCGCCGCAGGCGCCATGAGCCAACCGATGGCCGAGCCGATGGCGCCGCCGCCCGGGGCGCCGGTGGGCACCCCGTCCGCGATGAACCTGCTTTCCCCATTGGCACGGAGGAGGACGTGACCGCTTCCCATCGGTTCGCCGAGCAGCTCCACCAGGTTGGAGCGACCGCGTGCTGCGCCCTCGCGCTCGGCGTCTCCGTTGCGGCGCTGACGGCCGGCGCGGGGACGGCGCGCGCGCAGCAGGCCGCCGCGCCTCCGCCGCCGGCGTTGACGGTCACTCCGGCGCAGCTCTCGGTCGTCGTCGGGCACGAGAGCGACCCGGTCACCGTCAACCTCCGCCTGCCGCAACAGCCGTCTGGGGGGACTGGGACGCTTCTCTTTCGGACCTTGCCGGCCGGGGTCACGACCTCGCCGAGCCCCGTCACGTACCACTACCAGGGGTCGGTCGCGGCGTTGGTGGCTGGGCCGATGGCGGTCGAAACCAGCTTCAGGTTCGTGGCGGGCGCTCAGGCCGTGCCTGGACAGTACGGCATTACGATCGCGGACGGGACGTTTGCCGTGGGCAGCGCGAGGATCACGCTCACGGTTGTGAGCGCCGGCGATATCGGAGTCGGGTTCCAGAGGGCGCCCCTCCCCCTGTGCGGGGCAGCCGCCGTCGAGGACGCCGTCACCTTCACGCCGCTGGCCGGCTACCAAGGGAGGCCGTCGGCGCACTGGAGCACGGTGCCGGCCGGAATCACCGTGACCCCGCGGGAGTTCGGCGTGTCCACCCTCCCGCCCGTGCAGACCGTGGCGTTCACCGTTCAAGCGACCGGGGCGGCGCCCGGCCGCCACGTTCTGGTGCTCACCGTCGCCGACCGGTACTTCGGAATCAGCAAGAACGTCGAGCTCGAAGTGAGGGTCGGCGGCTGCGGCGACGTGGGGATCGCGTTCAGGAAGCCGTCGGTTTCGCTGTGCGCCGGGGGAGAGTCCGCGGACAACGTGGTCACGGTCACCCCGATCGGAGGGTACCAGGGCGGGCCCCGGCTGCGGTGGGAAGCGGCGCCGCCGGGGATCACCGTCACCCCCGGGGAACTGACGCCGGGGACGCTTCCGCCGGCGCAAACGTTGCCGTTCACGGTTCGAGCCGATGCGGCGCCCGCCGGAACGTACACGTTGACGCTGAGGGCCTCGGATCCCGGCGCCGGAGTGGAATCGAGCGCTGCCCTCACGGTTGAGGTCGGGGGACCGGACTTCACGCCATCCGTGACGCCGGGTTCGATGACCCTGCAGGCGGGCGGCGCCCGCACCCTGGCGGCGAGCCTGGAAGCCAACCCGTGCTTCGCGGCCCGCAGAATGACCATCAGCGTGTCCGGGGCGCCCGCGGGCGTGAGCGTGACGCCGGCCAGCGTGGACGTGACGGCCCCCGCGTACGGGCCCGCGCCGTTTGCGATCGACGTCGGCCGCCAGGCGCAGGCGGGCAAGGCGTTCACGCTCACGTTCACGTTCCAGCCGGCGGCCGGTTCACCCAAGACCGTGCCGGTCACCCTCTCGGTGGTGGCCGCACCGGACTACCAACTCACAGTCATCCCGGCCCGTGCGTCGGCGGCGGCGGGAGAGACGATCGACGTCGCGGTCGGGGCCAGACCCTTCAACGGCTTCTCGGGAACGGTCTACGTGACCGCGCCGCAGATTCCCGGCCTCTCGTTCTCGCCACCGACCTTCCCGCTCCAGGTCGGTCGCGCGGGCGGCGCCGGCGCAGTCGCGGGGGACGGTGCCGGGGTCACGCAACCCGTGACGGTCAGCGTGAGCCGGAAGAAGTCTCCCGGCCCGATCCAGGCGACGTTCACGGGCGACTCGCCGTCGGCGCCGGGGCCGCACGCGGCGACGCTCGACCTCGTGATCCTGCCTCCCAGGCCCACGGAGAGAGTCGAGGGGCCGCGGATCGACATCGTCAAGCCCGACACCCTCGAGCCGGGGACGCAGTACGACCTCGTCATGACCGGCAAGAACCTCACGCTCGACACCGCCATCTCGCTGGGCCGGGACGTCATGTTCATCGGGCCGCCGATCTTCACGCTCCCCACCAGGGCCACGGTGAAAGTTCAGGTCGGGCCCGCGGCGCTTCCGGGGGTCCGTGTCGCCGAGGCGAGCAACCGCGACGGCAGCAACCAGGGGCCCGGCGGCGTCCGCATCGGCCTTGCGGGCAAGATCCAGCCCCCGACGGTGCGGAAGCCGGTCTGCGCCGAGGCGACCGTCCTGCGGTTCAAGCAGGGGACGATCACGCTCGAGCACCCCATCTGGAAGTTGAGCGTGGACCACTCCTGGTCCGTGGACGCGATCCCAGTGCTCGACGACGACACCGTGTTCGAGTGGCGCGAGCAGAACCCGGGCGCCGCCGACTTCTTCGAGCTGAGACTGATCGAGAAGGCGAGCGGGAAGGTCCTCGTCCGCAAGATTCTCTCAGCCAACAGTGAGGCGGGTCCGCCGACCTACTTCCGGCCGGATCCGGCGTTCCTTGCGGCGCTCTATGCCGTCCTCGCCCCCCCGGCCGGTCCGCACGGGCAGGCGTACCACGCGGCGCCGGCCGGGGGTGTGGTGACGGCGACGGCCTCGCCGGCGATCGTCCAAGGCGGGCACGCCCCCTCCGTCTCGAAGAGCGTGGCTGGGGTCGCGCCGGGGGCAGGGACTCCGCTCGTCCATGCCGAAACCGGACTCGCCGCCGCCGGGCTGGCGGCCGCGCCGGACCCGACGGCCGGCGCCGACCTGCTCTGGGAGGTGGCCGGCATCAAGGCCTACAAGAAGGAGTGTGTCGAGGTTCCCCAGGGACAGGAGGCTCACCTCCTGAGCCCGAGCGTTTCGTGGTTCGCCGCCGGGAAGCCGGAGGAGCAGGGAGAGAAGGCCGCGCCTCCCCCGGCTCAAGCGATGCCCGCGACGGCGGCCGCCGCCGCGAGCTTCGCCTTCGCGGAGGTCGAGATTTCCGAGCGATGGCCCCTGATGCTGCCCGAGGCGCCCTCGGGGCTCGAGTGCGCCGGAGGCGCGCAAACCCACGGCAGCCTTGTGGTGGACAACCGATCCGACAAGAAGGTCTACGACAAGAACGGCAGCGCCGTGGTCAAGGCCGTGGTGAACGGCCAACCGGTCTACCTCACCGACGTCAACAACTACCCGGGCGACCTCTTCCTGCTCTCGGGCAACTTCGACCTGTCGCGCTCGCCGTACGCGGCCCACCCGAAGGCCTACAACGCGCCACCCGCAGGGCACCAGAAGGTCGGCGACATCGTCAACCTCGATTTCGACAGCCTCTTCGTGGACTGGGGCGACGGGACGGTGGAGCGCGCCCACACGGTCTACCCGGAGGCCGGGCAGAATCTCGCGATGGAGTGGCGGCGCGGCCTTCACTTGCGTCTGCCGGGACTCGGGGAGCTGACCGAAGAGACTGTGGCGACGTGGACCAATCCTGTCACCGGGGAGCTCGAGGAGCTCAAGGCTCCGGTGCCGGTGGAGGGGGTCCTCACCCACCAGTACCAGGAGAAGGGCGATTTCGTCGTCCGCTTCGTGCAGCTGCCGGAGTCGGACGCGCAGGCGGTCTCGCCCGTCTTCCTCGGCCTCGCGGCGGACGGCACGATCGGCGAGTACCCCGGCCTCGTCGTCCTGCCCAACAAGTCGGCGATGGCCAGGGCCCGCGAGGCCGTCAATCGCGCGTACGTGCTGTTCTGCAAGACCGTCACGATCACGCAGCGCGAGGACCCGGCCGCGAGCGGTCCCCTGCGCCTCGTGAGCGCGGCCGTCACGGGGTTCCCCGGCTACGGCGAACATGCGGCCGAGCGTGCCGGCCTCTCCGGCGCGAAGGCGATCGTGGGGCCGGCCGCGGACACCGCGAAGATCGGCGCGACGGCGGAGGCGCCCGGGTCGGGTGCCGCCGCGAACCCCGCCCGGGTCCAGGGGGCGTCGGCCGCGGCGGCGCACACCGTCAAACCCGGGACGTCCGGTTCCCTGCAGACGGCCCCGGCGGTCATCCCCGCGTTCGCGGCAGGCCCGCAGGGCACGGTGACGGTGACCGACTGCGACGAGGCCTTCACCGCCCAGGCGCGCGTGCTCTACGTCGGGCGCGGAAGGGCGAGGGTTCGCTGGCTGCTCGACGGGGAGGTCATCAGCGCCGACGTCGTGGCTGTCGGGCCGTCGCCGGGCCGCAAGGACCTTCCGCGGGACCAGACGTCCTGGCCGCCGGAGATCACCGGGGAGACGACGCTCCAGTCCCCCCCGTTGTCGGTCGAGAGCATCCAGTTCCACGTGGTCAGGGTCGACGTCGAGGTGGTACCCGAGCTGACGACGGCGGCGCTGGAGTTTGCCAACGAGACCGCCATCGCCGCCGCCTCGGGGGCCGTCGTGAGCGCGGCGGACAAGGCGGTCGCCGCGGGGATCCTCGGCGAGGCCCGGAAGGCCGCGCCGGGCTCGGCTGGACTCGGCGTCCTGCGCCCGACGACCGTGGGGGCTCCCGGCGCTCCCGCCTGGGCGAGCGCGCAAAGCGCGGTCGAAAGCTTCATGACCGGTTGGTCGAGCCACACCGGCTTGACGTTGAAGAACGACCCTCCGCGATACGTCGTGTCCGATCCCTCGAACTACAAGGTCGTGCTGCACGACCCGAACCAGCCCTGCGTCTTCCTTTTCCCGACCAAGTTCGGCGAGTTCCGCATCTCCAACCTGCAGGGGAACACCACGAAGACCGGCAACTCGTTCAGCGGGCATGGAACGATGCTCCTCTCGCTCACGAAATCGGCGAGCGACGCCGCGGGGTGGCCCGTCCAGGTGAGCTTCTCCGGGTGGGAGGCGGCGGACCTCTGGCACGTCACCAAAGGCACGCTGGACGTCAAGCCCTCGACCCAACTCTCCGGGCCGGCGCTCGCCGGCACGCTCGACCGTCTCGAGGGCGCCGCGGGCGCGACCGTCCCCCTCGAAGCCACGTTCACGCTGACCCTCAAGGACGACCAGCTGCGCATCCCGGGACAGGTCGAGAAACCCCCCTCCTGGACGGCCACGGCGCCGATCACCGCTGCGGGGGACTGGTACTCCGACGGCCAGACGCTCGCCCCGGACAACCCCGAGGGGATCCTCATCTACTGGAGCGCATTCAAGATCCAGTCGAGCGACGTGCGTCTCGACTGGAGCCGCTCGCAGGGCTCGGGCGCCTCGCCGAAGTGCGGCCCGGGCTCGGGGCCTGCGTGGGTTGGCGTCCACCTCGGAGCCGCCACGTTGCGCCCGTACGTCCTCGAGCTCGTTCAGGAGGGTGGAGGGACGTACAGCAAACAGGTGAGCGACTGGGCGATCGTCGACGGCGGCATGTGCGGCGTCATCGACACCGGGCCCTTCTCGGCGAAGAGGGGCGAGGGTTGGCTGAAGTTCGACGCCATCAAGGGGAGCGTCGGCGGCGGCGCCGTCGACGCCACCTACACCAACATGCGCGTCTGGGTCCCGTGGCCGGGGAAGGTGATCCAGGGCGATGGCGTCCTGCAGGCCGGCGACGGGAGGCCCTCGGGAATCCACTTCCCGTTCACCGTCGACGCGCCCGCGCTCGAGTACAACGACCCGGCCGACCGCATCACGATGACGGCTCGAAACCTGTTCTTCACCAGCGAGGAGGGTCTGAGCTGGACGGTGCGGGCCGACGCCGACTTCGCCTTCAAGGCGGAGGGCAAGCCGTTCGCGGCCATTCCGACCCAGGAGATGTTCTTCACCTTCGACGGACGGGCGGCCTTCGACAAGGGTGGCCCGTCGCGGACCGTGGCGCTCTCAGGGACCACGACGCTCGGCGACACCCCGCTGGACCTCCTTTCGGTGCAGCTCTCGGCGGCCAAGAGCGGCGCGGAGCGCCTCGCCTTCGCCTTCAAGACCACGGCCCACCTTTCGGAGACGCTGCCCGCCAAGGAGGTGCAGGTCAACTACGCGATCCAGCGGCCGGGCGCGGACTACGTGGGCGGCGGCCCGCCGACGTACTCGAAGTTCGACGTGCAGTTCGGCTTTCCGGCCGGACAGCCGGTCCTGGAGGTCGCTCTCCATCCGGTCTACGACGGCAGCCAGGACACGCGCTTCTACGGCCCGGTGGACGTTGCGATGTTCGGCGGCCCAGCGATTCAGGCCCAACTCCTGATCGGCTACGAGCAGGGCAAGAGCTACTGGCTCACCCGCCTCTCGTACTCGCCCAGCCCAAACGGTGTGCCCCTGGTTCCCCCGTTCCTCAACCTCTACGAGATGCACGGCGCCTTCGGCTACAACATCTCGGATGAGGATCTGAAGAACAAGGACATCTCGAACGTCCAGCCCGACTGGTCGAAGACCGTCAAGCTGCTCGTCGGCACCGTTGTGGGCTCCCCCGACGGCGGCTTCGCGCTCACGATGCAGGGCGACCTCACGATCAGCGCGAGCAAGCAGAGGATGGATTTCGGGGCTTGGCTGCTCTCGCTCGACCACTCCGGAAAACCGGACTTCACCGGGTTCTTCCAGTTCGCGGGCGGGAGCTTCGACGGCAAGCTGTGGGGCAAGATCGCCATCCCGATGGCGTTCGAGTTCGACCTGGGCGACAGCGAGGGGAACGCGGCCGTGGCGCTCCACGCCGGCAACGGCTCGTGGTACGTCCACGCCGGCGAGCGCAACGGCGCCAGGATCGCGACGAAGTTCTGCAACTACGACTGCACCGGCTACCTCATGCTGGGGAGCGAGGACGGCCTCCAGGTTGGCGCGGGCGTCGGGATCTACCTCGGCTGCAGTCTCGGGCACATCAGCGGCAACGTCGAGGCAGGGTGTGGCATCACGCCGGGGCCGAAGATTTCCGGCTACGCGAGCGGCAACGTCAAGGCCGAGGTGTGCGCGTTCGACGTCTGCATCGGTCCCTCGATCGACGTCTCCGTTCAGATCTCGGCGCCGCCCGTCTCGATGACCTGCAACGCATGCATCGGGTTCGACCTGGGGCCGCTGGGCCACCCGGAGAAGTGCGGGGACTTCACGCTATGAGACGACCACACAAACTCATCGTCGCCGTCCTCTTCGCCACGCTGGCGGCGAGCCTCGGGACGGCGGGCGAACCGCCAGGGGTCCTCGCGTCGCCGGACGGCACGGGTGGAGTCGAGATCCTCTGGTTGCCCAGGTCCGCCACGTGGCCGGCGGGCGGCTGGCGGGTCGAGCGTCTGGCGGGGGGCCGCACGTCGATTGTCGCCGACAGGGTCACGGTAGGGGGCGACCCGGCTGCGCTCGCCGCCCTCGACCCGGCGGACGCGGAACTGCTCGGACGTCTGAAGCCGGTGCTGACCGGGGAAGCGGCGACCCAAGCGCAGCGCGACGAGGCGAACCTCGTGGCCTCGCTGCGGGCGGCGACGGACCTTACCTTCGGGCGCGCCCTGGGCGTGCGGATCACCGACCACGAGCCGGGTGTAGGGCAAGTGGCGTACCGCGTCACCGGGCTCGACGGTGCCGGGCGGCCCGTCAGCGAGGCGCGCTCGGCGCCCGTCGATGCCGGCCACGCCCCGCCGCCTCCGGCCCCGCCAAGCGAGTTGCGGGCGTTGAGCCGCCGCGACGCGGTGGCGCTGTTCTGGAACCCTCCGGCCCAGGACCCGGTGACGCCGGTCGTCGGCTTCGTGGTCGAGCGCTTCGGTCCGGGCGGCAAGCTCGCCCTGCGGACGCCCGGTCCGATCCTGCTCTCCGACCAACACGAACCCGGACAGCCGGCGTTCCTCGACCCGCTGGCTCCGCGGGAGGCGGACGCGACGTACCGGGTGGCGAGCGTGGACATGTTCGGCCGTCGCAGCTCGCCCGTGGAGCTTGCCGTGTACGTCGAGGACATCGTGGCGCTCGACCCGCCGGCCGACCTGCGGGCAGAAGCGGGAGCCAACGCCGCGACGCTGCTGTGGACCGTGTCGAAGAACCCCCACACGGCGGGGTACGTCGTGTCGCGCGCGCCGCTCGCCGAGGGACCATACACGGTTGTCGCAACGCAACCCGTGCCGGGCGCGGCAGGCCGCTTCGAGGAGGGAGGCCTGACAGGGGGGGCCGCGTACTACTACCGGGTCCACGCGGTTGGGCCTCGCGGCAACGCCGGGGACCCGTGCGACCCGGTCATGGTCCGCCCGCGCAACGCCGCCGCGCCTCCGGTCGTGACCGGCGTCAAGGCGGAGGCGGGCGTCAGCCGGGTGCGGGTCAGCTGGCAACCCTCGCTCGTGCGGGTGGCGGGCTACTTCGTCGAGCGCCAGGAGAGGGGTGGGCGCGACTGGGTGAGGATGAACGCCCGGGTCGTGCCGGAGCCGCTTCTGGACGACTACCTCGGCTTCTCGCCCGGCGTCTCGCTGAAGTACCGCGTCATCGCCGTCGCTTTCGACAATCAGGAAAGCGCACCGAGTGAAGCGGTCGAGGCCACGCTCCCGGACACGATCCCCCCCCCGCCGCCGCGGACGCTCGACCTGTCCGGGAAGGGCGGGTCGGTCACCGTTCAATTCGCGCCCGCGCCGCCGGCCGGCGACACGACCGGCATCCTGGTGCTGCGCTCTGGGTCCGCCACTGATCCGGGCCTGGTGATCGCGGGGCCGCTGCCGGCCGGCGCAGGCTCGTTCACCGACACGCTGGTGGCCGTCGGGGAGTCCTACTGGTACAGCCTCGTCGCCGTCGATGCCGCGGGCAACCGGAGCGAACCCAGCCGCCCGCTCCCGGTGCGCGTTGGCAGCCCGGCTCTCCCGCAGCCTCCGCTCCCCGGAGCGGCCCTCGTCGAGTCGCCGTTCCGGCACGTGAGGATCACGTTCTCGCCGCCGCCGTCGGGAGCCGGCGTGGTCGTCCAGCGCCGGGTGGGGAACGGGGACTCCTGGACGCACGTCACCGGTCCTGTCGGCGGGAGCGAGGCGATCGACCCGACGCCGCCGCGCGCCGGCAAGGCGACGTATCGCATTGTCTACCAGGCGCCCGACGAATCGCAGGGCGAGCCTTCGCCGCCCGCCGAGGTGGAGCTCTCGAAGCCTTAGGGTCCCGTCGCAGTCGACCCGGGGTTGGCGACGCGGGCTCGGCCGGCAGGATCTGGGACGGACCGTTTCCGGCGATTCCGACGCGATGGCCGAAACCGAGCGCCTGAGGATCCGGCACGCCAGGCGCGCGCCTTCCAGGTGAGCTCAGGCGAGCTGGCCGCGCGTCGGCCGCGGGAGTTCGTCGGCCGCGCGCAGGACGGCGTCCGGCTCCCCCTGCAGCCAGTACACAGCGGCACCGCTCGTCCACAGCACGTTGTGGCCGCCCGGGCCGACGGTCAGCCAGCGGCCGGGCGACCCCGGCAGCTGCTGCGGCGTCGAGAACGGCGAGCGGCCCGTGCGCATCCCCTCGACCATCCGCGCGAGTACCTCCATGGCGTGAACCTCGTCCGGGTAGCGCGAGATCCAGATCCGGAGCTGGCCGGGGGCGCCGTAGTCGGCGACCGTGGAGTCGCGCGGGGCGACCTCGGCGCCGTGCAGCTCGGCGACCAGGCGGGCCGCGCCGGCGCCGGTCCAGACGCGGACGCGGTGCAACCCCGCCAGCCGCACCGGAACCGCGGTCCGCCCGCACGCGGCCAGCAGGACGCCGGCGGCGAACAGGGCGGCGAGGCTACGGCGCACCGGCGAGTCCCAGGTCTGCGGCGATCGAAGCCATCGCGCCGCGCACGAACTCGATGTGCGCCGGCAGCTCCATGCCGATCTCCTCGGCGCCGCGGCGGATGTCGTCGCGGTTGACGGAGCGCGCGAACGCCTTGTCCTTCATCTTCTTGAGCACGGACTCCACGAGCACGTTGCCGATCGTCTTGTCGGGGCGCACCAGCGCGGCGGCGGTGAGGAAGCCCGTCATCTCGTCCACGGCGAACAGGCAGCGCGCCATGTCCGTGTCGCGCGGCACGCCGGTGTAGTCCGCGTGGCCCTCGATGGCGCGCACCCAGGCTTCCGGCCAACCCTGTCCGCGCAGCACCTTCGCGCCGGCGTAGACGTGCGTCTCGGCGGTGGGGTTCCTCTCGTAGTCGAAGTCGTGCAGCAGGCCTACGATCCCGAACGCCTGCTCGTCGGCGCCGAGCCGCCGCGCGTGCGCGCGCATCGCAGCCTCGACGGCGAGAGCGTGCTTGCGCAGGTTGGCGTTTGCGGTCCACTCGCAGAGCAGCTCCCACGCGGCATCGCGGTCGTACGTCATGCAGACAGCCTACCGTACCGCCGGCGCGATGCAAAACGTGCCCGGACCGGCAGCCCGGCTTCAGACCTCGGAGCCGGGCCGCGCCGGGGCTCCGATCACGTAGTGGCAGCCGACCGACGTGGGGTTGCGCTGGGCGGCGGCCGCGATCAGGCCGGCGGCGGTGCACCCGTGCACGAGGTCGACGAGCGCCGCCGAGATCGGCGTCGAACGGTAGAACTCCGTGAGCCTGCCCTGCTGGTGACGCAGGTCGGCGACCGCCCGCGCGAGGCGCTCGGGCGTGCGCACGATCCCGACGTAGTTCCACATCGTGTGGCGCAGCGAGGACCAGTCCTGGGCGATCAGCGCAGGGTCTTCGTTGGACGGCCCGGGGACCGGTTCCCAGTCGGGGATCACGTCCGCGAGGCTCCCTTGGAGCGGGGTATGGCGCGCGCGGTCGGCGGCGTGCTCGCCGGCGGCGAGGCCGAACGTGAGGCCTTCGAGCAGGGACGTGGAGGCCAGGCGGTTGGCCCCGTGCACGCCCGTGCACGCGGCCTCGCCGGCGACGTACAGGCCGGGGATCGTGGTGCAGCCCGAGAGGTCGGAGACGATGCCGCCGCAGGTGTAGTGCGCCGCCGGCACCACCGGGATGCGTTCGCGCCGGATGTCGATGCCGTACTCGAGGCAGTTCTCGCTGACGTTGGGGAAGTGCTTGGCGAGCTCGTTTCCGTTCTCGCCGAGGTCGAGGAAGACGCACTCGGAGTCGGTGCGGTGCAGCTCGTCCACGATCCCGCGCGCCACCACGTCGCGCGGCGCCAGCTCCCCGAGGGGGTGGCGCTTCGCCATGAAGCGCTCGCCCTCGCGGTTGACCAGGCGGGCACCGGCGCCGCGGAGCGCCTCGGTGATCAGGAAGCGCGGCGCGCCGGGCACGAACAGGCAGGTCGGATGGAACTGAATGAACTCCAGGTTGAGGAGGCGCGCGCCGGCGCGCGAGGCCATCGCGAAGCCGGACCCGATCGAGCCCGGATGGTTGGAGGTGTGGATGTAGAGGGCGCCGGCGCCGCCCGTCGCGAGGACCGTGGCGGAGGCGAGGACGGTGCAGACCCGGCTGGTGGCGACGTCGATGACGTACGCCCCGACGCAGCGGTTGTCGAGTGCGTACCGGTCCTCGGCCCGCCGCGACTGGTGGTGCGTCGTCAGCAGGTCCACGGCCTGGACGCCCGCCGCGATGCGGATCCCTTGGGTCCCGCGCACCTCGGCGAGGAGCGCCCGCTCGATCACGGCGCCGGTCTTGTCGGCCGCGTGGAGGATCCGCGGCACCGAGTGGGCGCCCTCGAGCGCGAGGTCGAGCTGGCCGCCCGGGGTCCGGTCGAACGGCACGGCCAGGCGCTCGATCAGCAACTGCTGCACGCAGCGCGGGCCCTCCTCGGCGAGGAAGCGGGCGGCCTCGGCAAGCCCGTAGTCGGCGCCCGCGACGAGGATGTCGTTGGCCAGGAGCTCGGGCGAGTCGTTCTCCCCGCGGAAGATGATGCCGCCCTGGGCCCGCCAGGTGTTGGTCGCCGCCGGGTCGGAGGTGCGGCAGACCAACAGCACGTCGGCGCCGGCTCTCGCGGCCGTGAGCGCCGCCGCCAGTCCGGCCACGCCGGTCCCCAGGATCAGGACGTCGCACCGTTCGCGGTCGGCGAGCGTCACGGGCGCACCTTGAGGGAGAGGTCGAGCGCCGGCGCGGAATGGGTGAGGGCGCCGACGGACGCGAAGTCGACGCCGGTCTCGGCGAACGCGCGCACTGTCGCGAGGGTGACACCCCCCGAGACCTCGAGCCGCGCGCGTCCGGCAACGAGAGCGACGGCGCCGCGCACTCCCGCGAGATCCATGTTGTCGAGCATGATGTGTCCCACCTTGCAGGCCAGCGCCTCCTCGACCATCGCGAGATCGGCGCACTCCACCACCAGCGGGACACCGCTGCCCCAGCGCTCGCGCACGCGGGACACCGCGGCGGTGATCGAGCCGGCGGCGGCGAGGTGTGTGTCCTTGAGCATCGCCGCATCGTACAGACCCATGCGGTGGTTGCTGCCGCCGCCGCAGCGGACGGCGTGCTTCTCGAGGGCGCGCCAGCCGGGGGTCGTCTTGCGGGTGTCGAGGATCGCGCACGCCGTCCCGGCCACCGCGTCCACGAAGCGGCGGGTGAGCGTCGCGACGCCCGACAGCCGCGTGACGAAGTTGAGGGCGGTGCGCTCGGCGGCCAGGACCGCGCGCGCCGGGCCGTGGACTCGCGCGGCCTCGTCGCCCCCGACGACGGCATCGCCATCGCCGCGCCGCGCCTCGACCCGGCAGCGTGCGTCGAGGAACTCGAACGCAGCGGCGAACGCGGGCGCGCCGGCGAGCACGCCGGGCGCCTTGACGACGAGCGCCGCCGTGACCGTCTCGTCGGGGCCGAACACCGCGGTCGCGGTCAGGTCGGGGAGGTCCTCGGCCAGAGCGGCCGCGAGCAGCGGCGGCAGATGGCTCGCGTACGGCTCGGGAAGGTCGCGCACACCGGCATTCTAGCGCCGCGCGCCGTCGAGGCGGGCCGCGATCGCGGCGATGTGATCAGGGCCGGTGCCGCAGCAGCCGCCGACGAGCCTGGCTCCGGCCGCGGCCCACGTTGCGGCGGCGTGTGCGAACCCCTCGGGCGGCACCGGCTCGGCTGCCAGCCACGGCGAGTCCGCGGCGTGCCAGGCGTTGTTGGCGTAGGCGACGAGGGGGAGCGAGGTCGAGGCAGCGACCCGGATCAGGGCCGGCAACATGTCCTCGACGGCGGTGCAGTTGACGCCAACCCCCACGACGCCGGGGATCTCCAAGGCGGCGGCCGCGTCACCAGGGTCCTCCCCCGAGAGCAGCAGGCCGTAGCGGCAGGCGAAGCTCACGATCACCGGCATTCCGGTCGCGGCGGCGGCCCCGGCGGCGATGCGAGCCTCCCGCGCCGTGTTGAATGTCTCCAGCAGGAGCGCGTCGGGCCGCGCCTGCGCCAGGATGCCCGCGGTCGCCGCGTGCGCGCGGGCGAGCGTGTCATCGTCGGGGACGAGGTCGGGCCGGTAACAGTCCTCCAGGGTCGTCTGCGAGGCGAACACGAGCGCGTCGCGGCCGGCCTCGGCGGCGCCCTCGCGCGCGAGGCGCACCGCCAGCGCCGCAAGCTCGCCCGCACGGTCCCCGAGCCCGGCGCCACGCAGCGCGTACGGCGCGACGCGGAACGTGGCGGCGGTGAGCGCCTCGACGCCGGCGGCGGCGTAGTCGCGGTGCAACGCCTTGACGGCCTCGGGATCCTCGATGAGCGCGCCGGCGCCCCACAGCCGGCCCGCCGCCGCAACGCCCCGGCGCAACAACTCGGCGCCGGTCGCCCCGTCGAGCACCCGCGTCCCGTCGTTGAGCCAGGCCCTGAGTTCATCGCAGATCATGTCACCCCCCGGATGCGCCCGGATCCCACGGGAAGAGGACTGGGGACGCGGTGCACGGCGAAGGGTAAACCGGAAACGGCAGACGAGGACAGCTGAGCGGCGATTCGCTCCCGGTGTCCTCGTTCGGCGTTTTCCGTTTCACCCGTTCCCATGGGGTCGTTGACCGTGTCCCCGTATCTTCGTAGGATACGGCGAATGGCGAGGAACGGATCGCAACGGGCCCCGCGGCAGGGGGCGGGGAGCGGACACGGCCGGGACCGCGGGCCGCGCCACGCGCCGCGCCCGGATGCACGGAAGGAAGCGGGGGACGCGGCCGGCGGAGCCGAGGCGCCGCCGGCCGCGGCGCGCGCGCCGGTCCCGGTGCGCGGCCGCGAGCGCGCGGTGCTCGTGGCGGTGGTGACGAGCAAGGTGTCGCGGATGGCGGTGGAGTCGCACCTCGACGAGCTGGCGCAGTTGGTGGACACGGCCGGCGGGGTCGTCGTCGCCCGCATGGTGCAGGAGCGCAAATCCCCCGACCCCGCGACGTTCATCGGCAAGGGGAAGGTCGCGGAGCTCGCGAGCCTCGCCGAGGAGCACGGCGCCAAGCTGGTTGTCTTCGACGACGACCTCTCGTCGTCGCAGGCCCGCCACCTCGACGAGGCGTTGCCCGCGGACGTCAAGGTCATCGACCGGGCGGGCGTCATCCTCGACATCTTCGCGCTGCGGGCGCGCACCCGCGAGGCGCAGATCCAGGTCGAGCTGGCGCAACTCAACTACCAGATGTCGCGGCTGACCAGGCGCTGGGCGCACCTCTCGCGGCAGGCCGGCGGGATCGGCACCCGCGGGGTGGGCGAGACCCAGCTCGAGAGCGACCGGCGCGTGATCCGCCGCCGCCTCGGGTTGCTGGGCGAGCGTCTCGACGAGGTGGAACGCGAGCGCGAGGTGCAGCGCAAGCGGCGCGCGCTGCTCCCGGCCGTCGCCCTCGTCGGCTACACGAACGCGGGCAAGAGCACGCTGTTCGAGAAGCTGACCGGTTCCTCGACCTTGGTCGAGGACCGGTTGTTCGCCACGCTCGACCCGCGCACCCGGCGCGCCGAGCTCGGCGACGGTCTCGCCGTGGCGGTGGCGGACACCGTCGGGTTCATTCGCAAGCTGCCCCACCACCTGGTGGCGTCGTTCCGCGCGACGCTCGCCGAGGCGGCGCTCGCGCAGGTGGTCGTGCACCTGGTGGACGGCTCGCACCCCGACTGGCCCGAGCAGCTCGCGGTCGGCGAGGAGGTGCTCGAGTCGCTCGGCATCGACCCGAAGGGCTGCATCGTCGCGCTCAACAAGATCGACCGGCTGGGCGGCGGGCTGCCGCCCGCCCCGGTCGGCCGCGAGGTCGTCGCCATCTCGGCGCTGACCGGGCAGGGCCTCGACGCGCTGCGCTCGGCGTTGTCGGCCGCGGTGCTGGCGCAGCCCGGCCTCGAGGTGCTGCGCTTCCCCGCCGAGGGCGGGGAGGCGCTGCAGCGGGCGCTGCGCGACGAGATCGTGGTCGCCCGCCGCTACTCGGAGGCCGGGATCGAGCTCGTCGTACGGCGGCGCTGACCTCCGGTCCGACGCGCTGCACGCCGGGGCTGGGCACCCCTGGTCAGGGCCTGTCGCCGGCGCCGCTGCGGCTGACGAGCAGGTCGCGAAGCAGGCCGTCGCGCACGCAGAAGATCCAGCCGTGCAGGGTGAGCGGTTGCCCCGCGCGCCACGCCTCCTGGACGACGTCCGTGCGCGCGATGTTCTCGATCTGAGCCATGACGTTGAGCTCCGCCAGGCGGTCCACCCTCGCCTTCCTCGGCCAGGGGGGAGAGCTCGGCGGAGTGCGCCGCCGCCAGGTCGTGCACGGGCTTCAGCCACTGCGCGACGGCGCCGCGGTCCTCGCCCCCGAGTACGGCCTTTATGCCGCCGCAGCAGGTATGTCCGCAGACGATGACGTGCGGCACCTTCAACCTGTCCACGGCGAAATGCAGCGCCGCGTGGCTGTTGGGGTCGTGCGCCCCGATGAGGTTGGCGACGTTGCGGTGGACGAAGACCCGGCCCGGCTTGAGGCCCAGCACCCGGTCGGGCGTCACCCGGCTGTCGCTGCAGCCGATCCAGAAGAAGCGCGGCGTTTGCCCGCCGGCGAGCCGGTCGAAGAAGACCGGGTCCTCCGTGCGCGTCCACCGGGCCCACGCGCGGTTTCTCTCGAAGAGATCCTCAAGCTCGTCCATTCTTCGACCCCCGGGCCGGGAGCACCTGGATGTTCCGTTTCACGCGCGCCGAGTGTAGAGGCGCTCGCGCCGATGTCAACGCCCGACGGGGCGGCCGCCGGCGGGTGGCCACGCGGTTCGGCCACGCGTCGGGCAGGCGACATGGAATCTCAGCGGGCCATTTCCACCGTCGTGGGGTCGTCGGTGACGTTGTCGATCACCGAGGCGGTCGCGATGACTCCGGCGCCGTACGTCACCGTGACCTTGGCGTAACCCGCGTCCATCGAGGATTGCCCGGCGTGGGAGAAGAACGGCCGGTCCTCCTGGGCCCACGCCCCGGGAGCGAGCGCGACGTCGTAGCTCCCCAGCGGGTTGCCGGCCCCGTCGAACAGCGCCACCGTGACGGCAGCCGCGACGGACCCGGTGTTGGTGAGCGAGATGTTGGTCCGGTAGGCCGCGTTCTCGGCCAGCTGCGGCAGCCAGGCCGACATGCCGGCTGCGAGGCCCGAGGCGGTGCCGTACGAGGCGTACCCTCCGCCGACCGTCCCGCTCGCCAGCTGGTCGTACGTCCGCGAGGTCACGACCAGGGGCTGGTCGGAGAGGATCTCCAGCGCCCCGGAGCCGCCCGACCCGAGCGTGGCGACGACGTCCCCGACGACCAGCTGACTGCCCGCCGGGACCACCACCGTCCCCGTCACCAGTCCCGCCGGGCCGTAGAACCGTTCCTGGACGCTCGCCGCGGTATTGCCCGGGTTCAGCAGCCCCACGTCCGAGCGCCACGCGGCGCCCCCGATGCCGGGTGCATGGCTCACGACGGGGAGCCAGTCGCTGCCGCCTGCGGCAGCGCTCGAGGCCGGCACCATCTCGACGGTCGTGGGGTCGTCGGTGAGGTTGTCGATCACCGAGGCGGAGGCGACGACCCCTGCGCCGTCCGTCACCGTGACCTTGGCGTAACCCGCGTCCATCGAGGATTGCCCGGCGTGGGAGAAGAACGGCCGGTCCTCCTGGGCCCACGCTCCGGGAGCGAGCGCGACGTCGTAGCTCCCCAGCGGGTTGCCGGCCCCGTCGAACAGCGCCACCGTGACGGCGGCCGCGACGGACCCGGTGTTGGTGAGCGAGATGTTGGTCCGGTAGGCCGCGTTCTCGGCCAGCTGCGGCAGCCAGGCCGACGTGCCGGCCGCGAGGCCCGAGGCGGTGCCGTACGAGGCGTACCCTCCGCCGACCGTCCCGCTCGCCAGCTGGTCGTACGTCCGCGAGGTCACGACCAGGGGCTGGTCGGAGAGGATCTCCAGCGCCCCGGAGCCGCCCGACCCGAGCTCCGCTACGACGTCCCCGACGACCATCTGACCGCCCGCCGGGACCACCACCGTCCCCGTCACCAGTCCCCCCGGGCCGGTGAACAACCCCTGGACGGTGGCGTCGGCGCCGCCGGGGTTCAGCAGGCCGACGTCCGAGCGCCACGCCGAGCCCCCGACGCCGGACACGTGGCTCACCACGGGGACCCATGCCTCCGACCCGGAGCCCACGACGAGTTGGCGGGACACGCTGCTCTGCCCGACTGCGTTGGCGACCGTCAGGGCCACCGTGTAGGTGCCGGCGGCGGCGTAGGTGTGAGTCGGGTTCTGCGCGAGGCTGGCGGTCCCGTCGCCGAACGCCCACGTCCAGGAGACCGGCGCGCCCGCGGAGGTGTCCGAGAACTGCAGCACCTCGCCGGCGACCGCTTGCCCCGGCGCGACCGAGAACGCCGCCTCAGGAGGGGCGACGTGCGCCGCCTGGGTGACGGTGAACGATGCGCTTCCGATCGCGATCGTGCCGGCGCGCGCGGGGCCGGTGTTCGCGTCCACGGTGAAGGCGACCTGTCCCTGTCCCTGACCGGTGTCGCTCGTCAGGTGCAGCCAGCCCGCGGTCGTCGCGGCGGCCCAGGGACACCCCGCCGGCGTGCCGACCCCGAACGAGCCGGCGCCGCCGCTCTCGGGGAAGTCCGCGCCGCCCGGGGTCAGCGTGTACGAGCACTCGGTCCCGGCCTCGTCCACTTCGAACGTCTGCCCGCCGACGGTGAGCGTGCCGATGCGGGTCGTGCCGACGTTGGTGCTCACCCCGTAGCTCACCTGGCCGTCCCCGGTACCAGCTTCGCCGCTGGCCACCGTGATCCACGGATCGTTGCTGAACGCGACCCAGGAACAACCGGTCCCGGAGGCCACCTCAACCGCGAGCGTGCCCGTCCCGCCCGAGGGTGTGAAGCGCTGCAGCGCAGGCGCGAGCGCAAACGTGCAGGCGGCGCCGGCCCCGCCGGCGGCGAACACCCACGCCGCGCCGGCGCCGGCGTTATCGGCGGGCCCGCCCACCACGGCGGTGGACCCGTCCGCCGAGAGCGCCGCTGCCGACCCCTGCTCCGCCCTCCCGGCGGCCCCGGTACCGACCAGCTTGCCGCCCTGCTGTGTCCACACGCCGCCCGAACGGGTAAAGACCCAGGCCGCGCCCGTGCCGCCGTCGTCCCCCGGTTCGCTTGCCAGGATGGTGGTGCCGTCGCCGGAGATCGCCACCGACCACGCCTGCTGCGCCAGGGACGCCTCGCCCCCGGCGGGGAGTGGGTTGCCCTGCTGGACCCAGGTTCCGCCGGACCGCGCGAAGACCCAGACCGTCGAGGCGCCGCCGGTGGTATAGCCCCCGACGACCGCGGTGTTTCCGTCTGTGGAAGTGGCAACGGACACACCCTGCCTGACGCCTGTCGCCAGGCCGGTGGGGTCGTCGAACACGCCTCCGGTCCCGCTCCACCCCGCGAACGTCCAGCCCGGCGCCGGGTTCGCGGTGAGCGGGATCGGCGTTCCCAGCGTGAACCCGAGGCTGCAGTTGGGCGCGGCACCGCTCGTGACGCTGCCGGCGCCGCTTGGGTTCGCGCCCACCGCGAGCGAGCCGCAACCAACCGGGGACTGGGCGAAGTTCGCGGTCACGGTCGTGCTGCCGGCGATCGTGAACGTCGTCGTCGGCGACGACGTCGTGGAGAACCAGCCCCCGCTGCTGCTCCACCCCACGAACGCCCACCCGAACGCGGGGGTCGCCGCGAGCACGGCCTGCGAGCCCTGCGCGTACCCGCCGGTGCAGTTTTGCAACGTTTCCGCCGTCACGCTCCCGGCGCCGGCCGGGCTGACGTCGAGCGCCAGCGTATCGCACGCGGTCGACTGCTCCAGGAGGTTTGCGGTGACGGTGGCGGCGCCGGCGATCGTGAACGTCGTGTCGTACGCGGCGACGTTCGAAAACGACCCGTCGCTGCCCCGCCACCCGGCCAGCGTCCATCCGATCGTTGGCAACACGGAAAGGGACACCCGCGTTCCCGGCAGGTACCCGCCGGTACAGGTCGGCGGCGTGTTCACGGTGATGGTGCCATCCGCCGCGGGCGCCACGGCGGTGGTGAGGGCGACGCAGGGCTGCGGCTGCTGGGTGAAGTTGGCCGTCACCTGGGCGTTGCCCTGGATCGAGAAGGTCGAGGTCGGCGTCAAGCCGGCCAGCTTGTTGCCCTGTTGCGTCCAGGTCCCGGCCGACTGGGCGAAAACCCACACGGCGCCGCTGCCGTGGTTGTCCTGGGGGCCGCCCGCGACGAGAGTGCTCGCGTCCCCCGACAGAGCCACCGAGGAGCCCAGCCCCGGAAGTCCGGCCGCGCCCGTCCCGACGAGCTTGAGCCCTTGCTGCTTCCAGGCGCCCGCCGCGCGCGTGAACAGCCAGACCGCACCGACGCCGTTGTTGTCGCCCGGCCCGCCGACGGCCGCCGTGTTGCCGTCCGAGGACAGCGCCACCGCCCAGCCCTGGTTTGCCTTGGCAACGGCCCCCGTGCCGACCAACTTGGCGCCCGTCTGCGTCCACTGGCCGCCAGAGCGGGTGAACACCCAGGCGGCGCCGGCGCCGGTGTTGTCGCCGGGCCCGCCGAAGATCGCCGTGTTGCCGTCCGCGGAAAGGGCCACCGACCAGGCCTGGCCGGCGTCCCCGATCGCACCGCTGCCGACCAGTTTCGGACCCTGTTGCGTCCACACCCCGGCCGTGCGCGTGAACACCCAGGCCGCTCCGGCGTCGGCGTTGTCGAGGTACCCGCCGACGATGGCCGTGTTGCCGTCCGCCGAGACGGCGACCGCCGAGGCCTGCCACGCCGCGCCCGTCGCGTCGTTACCGGTGAGCTTGCCGCCCTGCTGAGTGAACTGCGCTCCGGCGGCCGCGGACCAGAGGGCCGAAGCGACCGCCACCGCCACGCCGATTCGCGTCAACATGGTCATGGTCTCGAACTCCCGCTCCTGCAGTGGCCAAGCTCCACCGTCCCGCCCCCCCAAACCGACACCCCCAGGGCTTGACCATGAGCGAGTGGTCCCTGCACAGATGCTAGACGCGGGACTCGGGGCGTGGGTTACACGGGCGCGCGAGGACGAGTCCGGTTTGGCGCCTGAGGTGTGGCCAGGCGGGCGGCGATGCCCGCCGATCTCCAAGGGAGCTTGCATCTTTCCTTCACAAGGTCCATCTTGAGAGGAACGGAGGTGCACCGTGCCCATCGTCACGATTGCGCGAGGCTCGATGTCCGGCGGCCGTATGGTCGCGGAGGCCGTGGCCGCCTCGCTTGGCTACCCGTGCATCGGACGCGAGATCCTCACCGACGCCGCCGTGAAGCTCGGGGTGTCGCCGGAACTCCTCGGAACGGCGCTCGACCGGGTCCCCGGCGTTTGGGATCGCGTGACGGCCCAGCGCCGCGGCTACCTGGTCGCCCTGCAGGCGGCTCTGTCGGAGCACGTGGCCAAAGGCGACCTGGTCTACCACAGCTACGCGGGCCACCTGCTCCTGCGGGGCGTGCCCGCGGTGCTCAGGGTGAGGATCATCGCCCCTCTCGATTCCCGCGTCCGCGAGGTGATGGAGGAGGAAGGGCTCGATTCCGACGCAGCCGAGGCGGTGGTGCGGAGAAACGACGAAGCCCGCGCGCGCTGGACCCGGATCATGTACGGCGTGGACTGGGCGGATCCGGCGCTCTACGACATGGTCATCAACCTCGAGCAGCTGAGCGTCGCGGATGCGTGCGCCAGCATCCTCCAGGTGGCTCGCCAGCCGAGGTTCGCCGCCACGCCGCAAACGCAGGAGCAGCACCAAGACTTTGCCCTCGCATGCAAAGTGAAGTTGGCTCTGGAGCACCACCCGGCGACTCGCGGGCTGCCGCTCGAGGTGAGCGCGCAGCGCGGAGTCGTCACCGTCACCGGGGTCGCACCGGAGGCGGCGATGCCGGCCGGGATGACGGACGTGTTCAGGCGGGAGCTGGCCTCGGTCGTGGAGGCCGTGGAAGGCGTGCGGGCGGTCCAGCTCAACCTCCGGACCGTCGCGGTCGCGTCCCTGACCTGAGGGGCGACGCCCCTCCCGGCCAGTCGCCTCCCGTCCCGCCCGGCCCCCGGCCACGCAGGCGTGTCGGCGGTCGGGAAGCCGGGGTCACCCAGCCGGCAGGATCCGCGGCGTCTGCCGCGGCCTCGGACGGCTCCGGGTGCCATCGCGAGGCGTGGCAGCGCCGCCGCGTGACGCCGTCGGCGGCTCAGGAGGCGGACCGCGCCAGCTGAGGAGTGTGACGAGAACTGGGTTCCCGCGATCGGACCGCCGGGTTGAGCCGGTGGGCGCGGTAGTATGCCCACCCGTTGGGACGTCTCCCCCCGACGGAGGTCAACGGTGCGATACAGGTGCTTCCCCAAGATCCCCGGTTTGCCGATCTCGATCCTGGGGTTCGGCTGCATGCGCTTGCCCGTCCAGGACGGCGACCCCGCCCGCATCGACGAGGCCCGGGCCACCCGGCTCCTGCGCGACGCGATCGACGCCGGCGTCAACTACCTGGACACGGCGTACCCCTACCACGGCGGACAGAGCGAGCCGTTCCTGGGCCGCGCCCTCAAGGACGGCTACCGCCGGCGGGTCCAACTCGCCACCAAGTGCCCGACGTTCCTCGTCGAGGCCGAGGGCGACTGGGAGCGTTTCCTGGACGAGCAGCTCCGGCGCCTGGACACGGACAGGGTGGAGTTCTACCTCCTCCACGCGCTCAACGGCGAACGCTGGGAAACCGTGAAGCGCCTCGGGGGCCTTCGAGCACTCGACCGCGCCAGGGGCGACGGGCGGATCGCCCACGCCGGCTTTTCCTTCCACGGTTCGCCCGACACGTTCGCCGAGGTCCTCGAGGGGTACGACTGGGAGTCTTGCCAGATCCAGTTCAACCTGCTCGACGTGGACTTCCAGGCGGGACTGGCCGGTCTGCGTCTGGCGACCTCCAGAGGAGTCGGTGTGATCGCGATGGAGCCGCTGCGCGGCGGCCTCCTGGCCGCGAACCCGCCGGAGCCGGTCCGGCGCATCTGGGCCCGGGGCGGGACGGCTTGGCCGCCCGCCGAGTGGGCGTGGCGATGGGTGTGGGACCACGCCGGGGTCGTGACGGCCCTCTCGGGGATGAACGCGGAAGAACAGCTCCGCGAGAACCTGGCCCTGGCCGACCTCGCATCGCCCGGGGCCCTGAGCGAGGCCGCGCTGGCCCTCGCCGCCGAGGTCCGCCGCTACTACCTGGGACGCATCAAGGTCCCGTGCACCACCTGCGGTTACTGTCTGCCCTGCCCGAACGGCGTGCTCATTCCGGACGTGTTCTCGATGGTCAACACGGCCGCGATGTTCGACTCGCGCGCGGCCACGTCGGGGCTCTACAAGGCGATCCTGGTCTCGCGCGGCCAGGCCGCCGACGCCTGCATCGAGTGCGGCGACTGCGAGCCGAAGTGCCCGCAGTCGATCCCCATCCGGGACGTCCTCCGCGAGGCTCACGAGCTGCTCGGCTGACCGGAAGTCCTCCCCTGGCCAGGGGCTGTTCGCGCATTTGGTAGGCTGGAACGGGAGGCGCACGTGGGAGGCGGATGGTGGCTGAGGGGCGGTTTGGTCGCGGGAGCGCTTGCGCTCGGCCCCTCCCTCGCGGCCTCGACGTCCGGCACGCGGGCCGGCGACGCGCCGGTGCTGCGGGTCGAGGCGCCGCCCGCGCTGGCGCGCCAGGCGTCCGCCGTGCGCGCACTCGCGGGAGGGGACTGGGGTCCGGTCATGGAGCTCGTCGGGGTCCGCCGGCCGGGACCGCCGATCCGAGTCGTGCTGGCGCCCGAGGGCTCGAGGCTCGCGGCGAACGTGGCGTCGTGGGTGAGCGGCTATGCGGTCCCGGAGCTCGACACCGTCGTGCTTTTCCCCGGCCGCGTCCCCTCGTACCCCGACGGAAACCTCGAGGCGCTCCTTCACCACGAGGTCGCCCACATGCTTCTCGCGCGTGCCGCGGGTGGCGGGACCGTTCCGCGCTGGTTCAACGAGGGCACGGCGACGGTGGCGGCCCGCGAGTGGGGGATCGAGGACGGCGCGCGCGTCGTCCTGGCCACGATCGGGCGCGGGCCGCGCTCCCTTGCGGACCTGAACGCGGGGTTCTCCGCCGACGCGGCGGCCGTTGCCCGCTCGTACGCGGTTTCGGCCGCGCTCGTGCGGTACCTGTTGAGGCAGCACGGCGACGACGTGGTGGGGAGGATCCTCGCCGGAGTCTCGCGCGGCGCCGGTTTCGACGACGCCTTCGAGGCCGCCACCGGAGAGAGCGTCAGCCGGTTCGCACGGGGCTACTTCCGGAGAGAGACGTTCTGGACGACGTGGGTGCCGGTCCTCACCAGCTCGACGGTGCTGTGGATGGCGATCACGGTGCTGGCCCTGCTCGCGATCAAACGCAGGAGGGAACGCGACGCGTTGCTGCGCGAGGGGTGGGCGCTGGAGGAACGAGCGCGCATCACGGGCGACGGTTCGCGACAGCCTAAGGACGACCCGGCGCAGTGGAACTGACGGGCCCGACTCGATGCCCGCGCATCACCCCGCCGGTGCGCCGAGCCGCGTGCAACCCCTCAGGCGGAAACGGCCTTGCCCGAATGGGCGGCGCGACGCCTGGACCACCAGATCATCGCGATGCCCAAAACGATGAGCGGGAGCGAGAGCAACTGCCCCATGCTCAGCCCGAACCAGAGATAGCCGAGGAAGGCGTCGGGCTGGCGGGAGAATTCGACGATGAAACGCGCCAGTCCATAGCCCAGCGAAAAGCACCCGGCGATGAAGCCGCGCGCGCGCTCCCTGCGCGACAGCCGCCACAGCACCGCGAACAGCACGATGCCTTCCAGTACCATCTCATACAGCTCGGACGGGAACCGCGGGACCATGCTTCCCGATTCCGGGTAGATCATCGCGCCCGGCCACCATGCGGGCGCCTGCCGGCCCCACAACTCGCCGTTGATGAAGTTGCCGATACGCCCGAACGCGAGGCCGGGCGGCACCAAGGGAGAGACGAAATCCATCACGTCCAACCATGACACCTTGCGCGTCCGGGCGAAGACCCACATCGCGGCCATCACGCCGACCAGGCCGCCGTGGAAGGACATCCCGCCGTCCCACATCGCGACGATCTCCGCCGGGTGGGCGAAGTAGTAGCCCGGCTGGTAGAACAGCACATAGCCCGTGCGCCCTCCGAGGATGACGCCCAGCACGCCGGCGAGGAGCAGGTTTTCGATGTCGCGCGAGGTCCAACCATCGCGGGCGTAGGGCTGATCCCTCAGGCGCTTGCCGGCCAGCAGCCAGAACGTCACGAAGCCCAGCAGGTACATGATGCCGTACCAGTGGACCGCGACGGGCCCGAGCTTCAGGGCGATGGGGTTGAAATCGGGGCGGACCAGCACGGAGGCAAGGTGATGGACGGAACCTCCCTTGTCAACCACCGTCAGCCGCGCGGGACCGGATACCCGGACCGACACCAAGGTCCAGGCTGCCGGCCCCTGAGGGCGCCATCGCCGGCCCGGCAGCGGCCGGCGTCAGGGCCGCACGAGAAGCGGCAGATCGACGAAGCTCGCCCGGCCGGGCGCGTGGTAGATCCGCTGGACCGCCTTGCGATAGTCCGCCGGCTTGGCCCAGAAGATGTTGGGCACGAACGTCTGCGGGTTGCGGTCGTAGAGCGGGAACCAGCTCGACTGGACCTGGACCATGATCCGGTGGCCGGGGAGGAAGACGTGGTTCGCCGTGGGCAGGGCGAAGCGGTAGAGCAGCGGCTCGCCCGCGGCGATCGGCGTCGGCTTCTCCAGGCTCTCGCGGTACCGGCCGCGGAAGATGTCGGCCGAGACCATGAGCTGGTAGCCGCCCATCGCCGGCTGGTCCGCCACCTCGTCGGGGTAGACGTCGATCACCTTGACCACCCAGTCGGAGTCCGTGCCGCTGGTCGAGGCGACGAGGTTGGCCACCGGCTGTCCGGCGATCTTCACGGGTTCCTGGAGGACGTCCGAGACGAACGCGAGCACGTCGGGCCGCCCCGACGCCTCCCGCTGGTCCGTCACCAACCAATCCGCCCAGGTGCTGCCGCTCGCCCGCACCGGCCGCGGGATGAACGGCACGGGCTTGGCGGGGTCGGAGACGTACTCGTCGAACGGCGCCTCGCCCGGCTTCGGCGGAGCGAATTCGAGCGTGCCTCCGGCGGCGAGGTAGAGCGGCGTCGCCTTGATCGAGCAGCCGCTCGCACACCCGGCCGGCCACGCCGGCAGCCGCCGCCACACGTTGCTCCCCGTCTCGAACGCCTCGACCGGCGCCACGCCGTCGGCCGGCGCCCCGTCCTTGAGGTAGTGGTCGAGGAACGGCCGCAGGATGTGCTGCCTGAAGTAGAGCCCGGTGTCGCTCCCGAACCGCAGCGGGCCCAGCGTGCTGCCGTCGCGGATCTCCTGGCCGTGGTGCCACGGGCCGAGGACGAGGAACACCTTGTCGTGGCCGGTGTCCTTCGCCGCGATCGCCCGGTAGACGGCGATCGCGCCGTAGATGTCCTCCTGGTCCCACAGGCTGGCGACGAGCATCACCGGGACCTCGAGCGGCTGGTCCGCCAGGACGCGGTCCATCGCCTGGTCGCGCCAGAACGCATCGTAGCTCGGGTGTGCGAGCAGCTTGCGCCAGAACCCGACCTGCTCGAGCCCGCGGAGGCGACCGAGCTCGCCCGCCGATCCGGCCCGCATGAAGGTGTCGTAGTCGTCGTAGCAGCCAGTCCACCACTGGGTCTTCGAGTCGCGGGTCGCCTCCTGGTCGTAGATGTAGGGCAGGTTCTGCTGGCGGAACGCGCCGTTGTGGAACCAGTCGTCGCCCATCCAGCCGTCCACCATCGGGTTCATCGGCACCGCCACCTTGAGCGCGGGGTGCGGGTTGACGAGCGCGGTCAGCGCCAGGAAGCCGTCGTAGGAGATGCCCAGGATGCCGACCCGGCCGTTGCTCTCGGGCACGTTCTTGACCAGCCAGTCGATGGTGTCGTATGTGTCGGTGGCCTCGTCGACCGGCGTCGGGTTAAGAGGGCCGCGCATCGGCCGGTTCATGACGTAGTCGCCCTCGGAGCCGTGCTTGCCCCTGATGTCCTGGACGACGCGGATGTACCCGCCTTCGACGATCACGTCGGTGGCGTTGTCGTAGCCCGCGAGGGTCGGGCCGAGGTGCGGACTCCGCTCGCGGGTGGTCATCGCCGTGGCGTCGTACGGCGTGCGCGTGAGGAGCATGGGCGCGCGCGTCGCGCCCTTCGGCACCAGGATGACGGTGTGCAGCCGCACCCCGTCGCGCATGGGGATCATCACGTCGCGCCGGACGTAGTCGAACGCATCGGTGACCGGCGTGAAGCTGGCGGGGATCTCGGTCGGAAGTCCGGGGTAGGTCACCGGCGTCGGCGGCGCCGGTTGGGCCGCCGCCACCCCAGCGGACAACATCGCCCCGAGGACGAACCCGAACGGCATTCTCCGGCCAGCACGGTCGATCCGGCTCATGCGATCCCTCCCGGGTGGGAGAGGGGCCGAAGCGCCCCTCTCTCGTTGTGCGGATGATACCGCCGGCCGCTGCGGGCCGGTCTCGGCTCCGGGACCGGGCCGCAGCTGCGCGCGGCCGCGCCGGTTGAGGAGCGACAGCGCGCCAGCGAGGGTCGGCGGTCCGGCGATCGGAAGAAAGACGCGCCAGCGAGCGAACGGTCTGCCCCATGCCCGGACCAGGAAGAACAAGCCCATCGCTAGGCCGGCGTGAACCCCTCGACCAAGCCGTTCATCCGTTCGTCAGCCTGCAGGAGACGAACGGCCGTGAAACCCGCGGAGGAGAGGCCATCGCGGATCTCCTCGTACGAGTACGTGCCGCCGCCATGCGTCCCGACCAGCATGTTGACTGCGAAGAGCGCGCCCCGCGCCGGCCGCGTGTGGTCCGGACTCATCACGTGATCGCGGATGATGAGGCGCCCGCCAGGGGTCAGCGCCCGGCGGATCTTGCGGAACAGCTCGACGTTCTGCTCAGCGCTGTTCTGATGGATGATGGCGGAGAGCAGAGCGAGATCGTGCCCGCGCGGCAGTTCGTCCCGGTAGAAGTCGCCGGCAACGAAGGCGACGCGGTCGATCACGGCGGTGGGACCCAGCCGTCTGCGCGCGATCTCGACGACGGGCGGCAGGTCGAACAGCGTCGCCCGCATGTCTGGACAGGCCTCGAGGAACGCTTGCGTGTACGTCCCGGAGGCGCCGCCCACGTCGAGCAGTCGGGCGGCGTCGCCCGGCTCGATCGCGGCCACCACCTCGGCGGCCATCCGCGCCCCGACGGTGTGCATCGCGCCGATGAACGCCTCTCGGTCCCTCTCCCGCTGTTCCGGCTCCGGCGGCTGGGCCGGCTCGCCGTCTCGGACCACGTCCGTGAGCGCCGACCAGCGCCGCCACAGGGCGACGGAGTGCATGAGCATCGGCGCCAGCGAGGCCGACGACCCGCGCGACAGCAGCTCGGCCGTGCCGGGAGGGCAGTGAAACAAGCCGTGCTCCTTCTCGAGCAGGCCGATTCCGACGAGCGCGTCGAGCAGGGTCGTCGTGCCGCGCAGGTCGTTCCCGAGCGCGCTCGCGGCCTGGGCGGCCGTCATCGCCCGCTTCGCCAGTGGAGTGAAGACGTCGAGCTCCACCGCGGTGAGGAGCACCCGCGACTCCATGAAGGCCCTGGCAAGACCGAGGATCGCGTCAGGCGTCATCGCTGGCATGTCACCGCACCTCCGGAGTGGTCATCCAAGCCGCTGCGAGATTCTATTCCTCCGACGGCAGGGCGGACACACGCAGACCGGAGGCCGTCGACGGCGCCTCCGGTCTGTTCGTCGTGCGGCTTGGAGGTCAGACGGTGAACGGGATGACGACCTCGTCCTTGGGCAGGTGGATCAGCAGCTCGTACCGGCCCTTCTGCACGCCATTGGGAAGATCGAAGTAGAGCCATCCGTAGGAATTGTGGAACTGGTCCAGCCACGCCGAGTCCCAGGCGATCCCGATGCCGCGCGGCGCGAACAGGCGTAAGGGACGGAAGCGCGCGGGTATCAGGTACGCGAGCGGCTCGGCGGCCACGCGGGCCCGCATGAGGGTCGAAGCCAGCTGCGGGTAGTGCAGTTCGAACTCCGCCTGCGTGGCCAGAGGAACTACGGTGCCGTCCGGCGTACGCACGGCGATCGCGCCCCTCGGGATCTCGACCGGGTCACTCGTCGCGGTCATGGCGGTGTCGAGGAGCAGCCACTTCCCCTCGGGGTTGTACCGGGCAAACCGGTCGGAGACCACGACGTTGATCTGGGGTCCCTTGTAGACGATCGCAGTGGCGCCGACCTGTGTGAGCTGCGATGCCGGGGCAGGGTCCGCGACGGCGGCCGTACCGAACAGCGCACCGAACGCCGCCACGACCACTCCTGTGCGACGCAAAAGGTTCGTTTTCATGAATCCCTCCCGCCGGGCCGGCCGGTCAGCCTGCCCGGCTCAGGGCGGTCGTGGACGCGCCGCCCTGTCGAAACGTAGCATAAATCGTGCCACTGAGACGCAATCGTGAGAGCAGGAGCTCACACGTTGAAGGGGATGACGACCTCGGTCTTGGGCAGGGCGATCAGCAGCTCGTACCGGCCCTTCTGGACGCCGCCTGGAAGATGGAAGTAGAGACGCCGTAACAGTTGTGGAACGGGTCCAGCACCGCCGACGGCCACACCCACCCGACGCCGTGCAGGCGGAACAGATTCAGCGCGCGGGGGCGCTCCGGCAGGAAGTACCCGAGATGTTCCTTGAAGAAGTTCGCCTGCCGGATAGGGGAGGCCAGCTCCGGGCAGGCCTTCTCGAACTCCTCCTGGGTGGCGAGAGGAACGACCTCCCCGCTCGGGGTCCGAACCGCGATCGCGCTCCTGGGAATGCTGATCGGCCCCCCGCTGGCGCTCATCTCGGTGTCGAGCAGGAGCCACCGCCCCTCGGGGTAGTACCTCGCGTACTGGTCGGAAATGGCCACCTGAATCCGGGGCTCCCGGTAGACGGAGGTCGTGGCGCCGGCATCCGTGATCTGCGAAGGAGGGGTCCCCGCCCGGGCGGCGGTGCCGGACAGCGCGCCGAGCGCCGCAACGGCCACCCCCGCGCCGCGCAGAAGGTTCGTTCTCATGTTCGCCTCCGTTCGGGCTGGTCGAGAGGGCCGGCACGACCCCGGACCGCGTCGGGAGCGCCGTCCTGTCAGGGTGCCTGCACAAGTGATGCCAGTGGGACTCAGTCTTGACAATTCCCGCCCGTCGCGCCCCGCGCCTTCGGTAGGATCCGGCTGTAACGGCTGGCGTTTGTCTTTGTGTGCGGCATCGTTCGGGGATCACCCGTCCGGGCCCTCGCGTCCCCGAGTGACCTCCGGTGTCCACGTTGCAGGACAGGGGGAGGTCCGGACCGCGCGGATCAGCCGGCGGCGGCCGGCGGGCGTCGCCCCGGCAGGGTCGCTCCCGATTGCTAAGATCAACCTATGACGTCGAGTCGACGTACGCGGGTCACCCTCCTCCTCTACGCCTTCTGTTCGCTGTACCTGCTGCCGGTCTTTCCCCACTTTCTCTCGGCCAACGAGCTCACGCGCTGGGCCGCCGTGGCCGGGTTCGTCGACCGAGGCAGCTTCGACGTTGCCTGGGCCACGCCTCTGATCGGCCCGCCGATGGACGTGGCCCGGCACGGCGCACACCTCTACTCCAACAAGGCGCCCGGCCTGACGTTCCTCTCGATCCCGGCGTACCTCGCCGCCCGGCCGTTCCTCGGTCCCCCGACGACGGGAAACCTGCGCTGGTCGCTGACGGTGATGCGCGTCGTGACCGTGACCCTGCCGGGCCTCCTGCTCGGTCTGCTGATGGCTCGTTCCACCCGCGACGACAGCTTCGCGGTCGTGTCCCTCCTCTTCGCGACTCCGGTCTTCGTCTTCGGGACCGTGTACTTCTCCCACGTCACGGCGACGGCCCTGCTCTACGGCGCGTATCTCCTCGCGCTCCGAGGGCCCTCGGGGCCCCACACGTTCGGGCGCGTCGCCCTCGCGGGTTTCCTGGCCGGCCTCGCGGTGGTCACCGAGTATCCCGCCGCGCTGGGCGTGGTGATCCTCGGCGTCGTGCTGCTCTTCGGTCCCGACCGGGGGAGGAGGCTTGCCGCCTACGGAGCCGGCGGACTGCCCTGGGCGGTCGCCCTGGCGCTCTACAACCGCGCCCTGTTCGGCTCGTTGGTTTCGATCTCGACGGCCAACGAGGCGGCCGCGAACCTCGCCGCGCAGGCATCCCACGGGATCTTCGGCGTCGTATGGCCGACCCTGTCCGGGCTGTCCACGATCCTGACATCGCCTTCGCGGGGTCTCCTGTTCTTCTCGCCGGTCCTGGTCCTCGGCGTCGTCGCCCTGGTCCCGCGGTCGGTGCGGGCGCCCGACGCCTGGTTTCGTTTCCTGTTCGTGGTTCTCCTGGTGGTCGCGATGGGGGGCTACCCGATGAACCACGGAGGCTGGGGCGTGAGCGCCCGCTACCTCATCCTCGTTCTCCCCTTCATCGTCGAAGCCGCCCACGACCGGGGAGTGGTGCCGGGCTTCGTGAGCACTCTGCTGCTCGCCTTCTCGGTCGTGCTGTGCGTCGTGCCGGCTCTCACATTTCCGCTCGTGCCGGAGCTCTTCCGTTTCGTCCACGCGGGGTTCTCGCGGCCGCTGCTGGCGGCGGGGTTCGCCACCCCGAACCTGGGGTCGTTCGCGACGCCGGGGCTCGCGTCGCTGCTCCCCGTGGTGCTCGCGGCGGGCGCGGCGCTGGCGATCGGCGGCGCGGGGGCGCCACGCCGCACGTTCGCCGCGACCCTGGTCGGGGTCGCGCTGGCCGCCGCTGTGGTCTTCGCCCCGGTCCAGGACACCCCGGTGGAGCGGGCGACCCGGGCCTTGTTCCTCGATTCCTACTTCAGGCCGGCGGACCGCCTCGGGGCGCTCGCCCGCGCCACGCATGATCCGGCAGAGAGGGCACAGCTCGAAGAGTTGCGCACGTTCGTCCCGGCCACGCGCCGCGTCGGTCCCGACGACTGGCCCTACGGCGCGAGGGCCACGCCCGCAACTCGGCCCTGAAGGCATGACCGGGGCGGACTCAGGGTTTCGGGGCCCTTCGGAACCGCCCGATCCCGTACGTGAGCCCCGCGAAAGCCGAGAGCCTCTGGGCGCCGCGGTTGAGGCCGATGTCCACGCCGCCGTCCAGGACCAGGCGCGAGGAAGGCTTGTACGCGATGTACCAGAGGTTGGACACGACGCGGGGGGAGTCCGGCGACCGGCCGATGCCGTACACCTCGCCCCCGAACGACCAGCGATCGGTGAGGGTGTGGCTTACGGAAACCGCCGCGGCGGGCTGGCGCGCGAAGCCGCGCTCGGACGGACGGCGTCCCAGCCAGGTGTTCAGAACGTTGACATCCAGGTGGTTGGACCCGATGTCCCGGCTGAAGAAGAGCCCCACCGTGTTGTCCGCGGCGCCGCTGCCCAGGCCCTTCCGGGCGTCGGCAGTCGCGAACTTGTGGGTGATCTGGATGGCCTGGTCCATTCCGAAGAGCCCGTCGTGGAGGTAGCACCACTGGACGCCCAGCGCCAGGTCCGCGAGGCCGGAGACCGAGGGCGCTTGGGGATACCCGTAGGCGAGGAACCCGTTGCTCGAAAGGCGCACCTCGAAGTCCCCCGCCACGCCGAGCTTGAGCAGCGTCGGGGAGCTGAACGCAGTGCTCTCGTCGCGCAAGAACGACTGTTGGACACCGAACTCCAACTCGGCCACGCCGAACTGCGTGGTGAGGGCCGGCGTGGCGAACGTCGGCCGGTTGGGGTTCACCTCGATCGGCGCCTCTTGGGCGGCCACCGGACAGGCGGCGAACGGAACCATCGCGGCGAGCGCCGTCATCACGATCGGACGGACTCGTCGCCGCCCCGACTCGACGAAAGCTGCGCCGAGCCGCACCCGAGCGAGCCAGCCCTTCCACCCCGTCTTCACGGACGCGACCGCGCCGCCGGGGTCACTCGCCCCTCTTCAGGTAGAGGACACGAATCGACCGGGTCTGGCGCATGAAGACCAGGCCGGTCTGGGCGCTGACGTTGCGCAGCACGTCGTCCACATACGCGGTCCGCCAGGCGTCGCTGTGGATCGCGTAGTGCACTATGGCATTCGAAGGCTCCACCTCGCTCAGGACGGGGCACCGCAAGGTCGTCGCCAGGACCTCGAGGAGGCCGGCGACCGATGTGGTCCCACATCCCGACCTGCCCGGGCCGGTGTCGAGGTCTCGGTGGAAGATATCGACGTGATCCCCGCCTCCGGTCTGCTGGAGGGGGCGAAGCGCGTAGCTCCCCTTGGCGACGAACGCCTCCCGCTCCTCGTCCTTGAAGGTCATGCGGACCGACAGGTTGAACTCGTCGCGGAGGGCTCCCTCCAGCGCGGGCAGATACGCGTCCACCGTGGCGCCCTTGCGCAACACCAGGTCGCAACGCACCCCGGTCCCGAGAAGCCCGGGATCCCCGGAAATCGCGTAGCGGGCGATACCCAGGTCGAGAAGCAGGCCCTCCAGGTCGGACCGTCCGAAGCCAAAGGTCAAGTACCCGAACCGGCTGTCCTCAGGGTCCCACCACACCGTCATGTGGCTTGGTCCCTCTGGAACCGCCTGGGCCTGTCTGGGGTGCGAGGTGCGGTAGAAGTCCATTCTCGACCGGACAAACGGCGGCCGTACGAGTTTGAGAGGCTCGCCCTCGCCGAGGGCATACACCTTCCGGAACTCCGTCTCCCAGCCCGGTGTCACCCCCACGCTGGGTTCCTTCTTCGCCGCGCCGCCGGGCAGGAACGTGTACGCGGCGACCACCGCCAGGCCCACCGGCCGGCCGTCCTTCAGGGTGCTGGGCTCGAACGAAATCCCCCGTGCGGCCTCGAGGCTGAGGGCGTCGAGGCGTGGGTCCACCCCTTCAAGGAGCTTTGCCTCGGTGACCCTGCCGAGTTGGTCAACGAGGAGGGCAACCTCGACCGTGCCGCCGATTCCCTCGGCCAGCACGTCGGGCGGGTACTCAAGCGGGCCTTTCGAGGCTGCCTTGCCGCGACAGACGTCCCCCGTGACCTCCACGGGCGTCTTCTCGGGGCCGACAAGCGCCTTCTCGAAGACCAGGATCAGCCTGACCTGCCCGCGTGTCTCACCGCCCGCCGGCTGTTCGGTAGCGGCAACCGCCCACGCGATGCTCACGACCGGGGCCGCTGCGACAACCAGCACGCCCACCGCAGAGCGTCTCATGATTTCCTTCCTCCGTCGCGGAGCGGAGTTTGACCGCCCCCGCCGTCGCGGCATGCGGATGATGGCGGGGGAATTTCCCCTCCATCTCGCGCGCCGCACTCTCTCCGCACGTCGGCGTCGCGGCTTCCGAGCGGCGCTCCCGGGCGGCCGCTTCTATTTCACGACGGTCAAGTTACCGCACTTCGCCCCGGTCTTCTGCCAGCCGGCGCTCCCCGTGTTCTTGAAGAAGATGATATCGACATCGAAGCGGAAAGGTCCGTCTTGCGGAACGCCCCCGGTCGGCCACGCGCACGAGACCTGGTACGTCCGACTTTCGAGCCGCTTGAAGTTGCTGGTGGGCGGGGCGGTCGCCGGGTTGTCGCCGCCTTTCGGGAACTCGGGGCAGGTGCAACCGCCGAGGAATCCACCGTGCCCGTCGTAGTTCATCGTGTACATCAGCACGGCCCGCATGTCGGTGTTGGCGGTGAACGTCATCGGTCCCACGTACCGTACGGCCCCCGGGTATTTCGCGTTGTACGCCGCGTCGAAGGTCACCGTCCCCACTGCGGTGCACGGCGCCAGACTGAACGGCGTGCGCACCGCCCTGATCATCGGCGTCGGCGTGACGACCGCAGGCGGCGGCGCGCCTCCCGGGGGCTTGCCATGATCCGGCGGAGCTCCGGCAGCCGGCAGCGCGAGCAGAACCAAGCCGAGGCAACTCGACACCGATACTCCTGCGTTCATCTTCGGTCCTCCCTCGTAAAGAAAGCACTCATCCTGAAAGAATTGCGAATTGAATCATCGTCTCCGACTTGAACTCAGGATAGGCCCTCTGGAGGCCGTGTCAACCTCCGTTGTTGATGGAAGAGAGCGTCTCAGGGTGCCCGCCGGTGATGCCGCTTCTCCGAAGCCGGGATCGAGCCGGTCGAGCGCCCGCCCTAGCCTTCGGCCGCGTGCCGTTCGCCACGGAGCAGGCTGAACAGCACCGGCAGCAGGAGGAGCACCGCCGGCAGCGTAAGGACGAGCCCGGCGATGATCGCGATCGCGAGCGGTTGCAGCATCGCGGCGCCCTGGCCGATGCCGAGGGCGAGCGGCAGCAGCGCGAGGATCGCCGCCAGCGCCGTCATCACGATCGGCCGGAAACGCAGCCGCCCCGCCTCGACCAGCGCCTCGGCGAACGGCACCCGCGCGAGCGAGTCCTTCCACTGCGTCATGAAGAACACCGCCGCCTCCGACGAGATGCCGAGGATCATCGTCAGGCCCATCAGCGAGGAGATGTTCAGCTCGGTGCCGGTCCACCACAGGCCGGAGAACACGGCGGTGGCGGCGAACAGGTCCATGACGAGGATGGCGACGGGGGCGGCGAACGACTCGTACTGGTAGAGCAGGACGAGGAACACGAGCAGCGCGGCGGCGACGAGCACCGTCAGCAGGCCGCGGAACGACGACTGCTGTTCGCGGTAGAGCCCGCCGTACTCGACGTAGACGCCGGCGGGGAGGGCAACGCCGGAAACCGCCTTGCGCACGTCGCGCATCACCGAGCCGAGGTCGCGGCCGAAGATGCGGCCGGTGACCGCGACCATGCTCTTGAGATCCTCGCGGGTGAGCTGAGGTTGCCCTACCTCGGTCTCCAGCGTCGCGACCTGGCCGAGCCGCACCAGGGTGCCTCCCGGGGTGAACAGGCGCAGGTCGCGGATGCGGTCGAAACGCGAGCGCACGTTCGGCGCGGTCCACACGCGGATGCCGACGGTCTTCTCCCCGCGCTGCACGGTGGTCGTCACGTCGCCTTCCAGGGCGATCAGCCCCAGCCGCGTGACGGTTTCAGGGTCGAGGCCGAGCATTTCGGCCTTGAGCCGCTCGACCCGGATCCGCACCGCGTCGCCGGCGAGGACCACCCCGCTCTTCACATCCACGACGCCCGGAAGCGGATCGATGGCCGCCGCCACGCGGACCGCCTGCTCGCGCAGGACCGCGGCGTCGGGCCCGAAGAGCTTGACCTCGATCGGCTGAGGCACCGCGGTGAGGTCGCCGATCAGGTCCTCCATCAGCTGGGCGAACTCGATCTCGAGGCCGGGGACCTCGCGCTCCACGCGCTGCCGCACCGAGTTCATCACCTCGTCGATCGGGGCGCGCGGCTGTGGCCGCAGGCGGATGAAGTAGTCGCCCTCGTTCGCCTCGGTGATGCCGCCGCCGAGCTGGAGGCCGGTGCGGCGCGAGTACGAGGCCACCTCCGGCGTCTGCGCCAGGATGCTCTCGACCAGGCGCAGGCGCCGGTCGGTCTCCGCGAGGGAGGTGCCGGCGGGGGCGCGGTAGTCGAGCACGAAGCCCCCCTCGTCCATCGCCGGCATGAATCCGGTGCCGACGTGGCGGTAGGCGAACCAGCCCAGGATCAGCAACGGGATGACTCCCGCGAGGACCCAGACCGGCCGGGCGAGGATGCGCCGCAGCCCCCACTCGTAGCCGGCAAGCACCCTGGCCAGCCACGGCCGCACGTCTTCCCCCTCGGCGTCGCGCCGGCGCAGCAACAGGTGGGCGAAGATCGGCACGCCGAGAAACGCCACCACGTAGGAGACGATCAGCGCGATCGCCATGGTGAGGGACAGGGCACGGAAGAACGCGCCGGTGACGCCGCCGAGGTAGGCGAGCGGCGCGAAGATCACGATCGTGACGAGGGACGACCCGGTCAGCGGCGACGCCATCTCGCGCCCGGCGCGCAGAAGCATCGTCTCGTGCTGGTCGGGTTGCTCGCGCAGGCGCCTGATGCCGTGCTCGACCATGACGATGGCGTCGTCGATGATGAGCCCGACGGCGGCCGCCATGCCGCCGAGCGTCATGATGTTGAGGCTCTTGCCGAGCGCCTGGAGGATCAGCAGCGTGATCGCGAGGACGACCGGCACGGTGAGCGAGGCGACCAGCGTCACGCGGAAGTTGCGCAGGAATAGGAAGAGCACGAGCACCGCGAGGCCGATGCCGATCAGGATCGAGTCGCGCACCGACTTGGCGGAGGCGAGGATGAGGTCGGCCTGGTCGTACCAGGTGCGGATGTCGAGGTCGGACCCGGCGCGGGCGCGGAACTCGGCCAGCCGCGTCTTGAGGTCGGACGCGATTTGCACCGTGTTGCTGTCCGGCTGCTGGTAGACGTTGACCACGACGGCGTCGCGCCCGTCGGCGACCACCCGGTTCCAGCGCGGTTCGACGCTATCCTGGATGTCCGCGACGTCGCTCAACAGGACGACTCCCTCCGGGCTGCGGCGCACCACCACGCGGCCGAGCTCGGCGAGGTCGCGGAACTGGGTGTCGGAAAGGATCAGGTAGAGCTTCTCGTTCTCCTGCAGCCGCCCGACCGCCTGCACGACGTTGGCCGCGGAGACCGTCTTCACGAGGTCGTCCACGGTGAGGCCTACCGCGGCGAGGCGGGCGGGGTCGAGGAGCACCTGGTACTCCTCGGTGTCGCCGCCGAGGACGGCGATCCTCGCCACGCCCGTGACGGTGGAGAGCAGCGGCTCCAGGTCGTAGAGCGCCAGGTCGCGGATGGCGACGGAGGAACGGGTCCGCGATGTGATCGAGAGGCCGATGACCGGAAAGACGGTCGGATCCATCCGCCGCACCTTGTACGACACCCCGGCGGGCAGCGACGGCAACTCCTGGACGATCGCCGACTCCACCTGCAGCGTCGCGGCGACCATGTCGGTGCCCCATTCGAAGTTGACGGAGATGTCGGCGCTCCCGCGGCTCGTGTTGGATCGGATGCTGCGCACCGCCGGGACGCTGCGGACGGCGCCCTCGAGCGGCCGCGTCACCTCGATCACCATGCGATCGGCCGGACGGTCGCCGGCGTCCACGTTGACGACGATGCGGGGGAACGAAACGTGCGGGAACAGCCCGACCGGCAGGCGGCCGACCGACGCGGCGCCGCCGACGGCGAGGACGAAGAGCAGGAAGAGGACCGAGCGCCGGTGCTCCTGCAGCCAGGCGACGAGGCTCATGGGCGGGTGGGCTCCGGGGCAGGCTCGGGCCGGACGGCCATCCCGTCGGCGAGGCTCGTGCGACCAGTCGTTGCGACCGTCTCACCGGGAGCGAGGCCCTGGGCGACCTCGACGACGCCGCCGCCCTCGATCCCGAGCGCGACGGGCCTCCAGCTCGCGCGCCCCTGCGCGACCACGAAGACGCCGGGTTGCCCTTCGCGCTCGAGCAACGCGTTGCGTGGAATGAGCACTGCGGCTCGGGCCGAGCGCACGACCACGCGGACGCGGACTTTCATCCCCGCCGCCATCCACGCCGGCGGGCCCGGGAGCTGGATCAGCCCCTCGACGAGCTGCGTGGTCGGATCGACCATCCGGTGCAAGCGCGAGAGCACGGCGCGCACCGGCGCCGCGCCGGCTTCCGCGTACACCGGGTCGAGGAGCACCGGGAGACCGACCGCGAGGCGCGGGGCGTCGGCGACCTCGAACCCGACCCGCACCGCGACCGCGTTCTCGGCCGCGAGCAGCGCGGCCTCATGGCCGGCGGCGAGCACCTGGCCGCGGGTGACCAGCACCTGGGCCACGATACCGTCCTGCGGGGCGGCGACGACAGCCGGGGCCGGTCCGCGGCCGTCGCCGAGGCTGGCGAGGACAGCGCGGTCGGTGTCGAGCTGCTTCTCGGCGTTGAGGAGATCCTGGTTCGTCGCGAGCTTCTCGCCGAGCAGGCGGCGGGTGCGCTCCACCTCGCGCGCGGCGAAATCGACGTCGATGCGCGCCCGCTGCATGTCGAGCGAGTCCTGCGGCACCGGCCCCAGCGTGAGCAGCGGCTGGCCGCGCCGCACGACCTCGCCGGCCACGACCGGAACGTCCACGACCTGACCCGCCTTGAGCAGCGTCACGGTGCGCACCTTGGCCGGGTCGAACTCGACGGTGCCGAACGCCTCGAGGGTTTCCTCCACCGGGCCGCGCGTGACCTCTGCGGTGGCGACCGCCGCGCTCGGATCCGCCTTGGGCGCGTCGGAGGGCTGCGGTCCGGAGCATGCCGGGACGAGGACGAAAGCCACCGCCGCGGCGAGCCGCGCGAGCCGCCGGGTTCTCCTTACCCAGTTCGGAATCGTGATCACTGCGCTGAACCTCCCTTGGTCGCCGCCGACCGAACGGCTCCCGGGCATGCGGTGTCGAGCGCGACGTGGGCTTCGGCGAGGGCCTGCGAGAGCGCCGCATCCTGCAGCCGCTGGTCGAGCAGCGACGAGCGGACGGTCTGGTACGAGAGCCTGTCGACGTCGCCGCGCGTCGCGGCCACGCGCTCCCGCTCCTCGATCGAAGCGAGCGGCGCCAGTGAGGCCCGGACGGTGGGGATTTGACGTTCGAGAAGGGTGATCATCGCCCCGGTTCCCTCGATCTCATCCCGCGCCGCGGCCGCGCGCGATTCGAACTCGTGCCGCAGGCGGGTGCGGGTGGCGTCGGCGAGTGCGACGCCCGAGCGGCCGCTGTCGAAGATCGGGAGGGCGAGCGAAACGAAGCCGCCGAGGAAGCGGACCGAACTCTCGTTGCGCTGCCGCGAGATGCCGATGGTGAGGGCGGGGAACTGCTCGAGCACGGCCAACCGCAGCCGCGCCTCCTGCGCGTCATAGCCGCGGCGCAGCGCGTCGAGGTCGAGCCGATGGTCGAAGCACGCCGCCACGTCCGGCGTGGGAACGGGAGCGATCGGCGCGTTGGCGGCACCGGCCGGCACCGGAGCGACATCGAGGGCCAGACCGCCGGGTCGCCCGAGCAGCGCGAGAAGGGCGTTCTCGCTCTCGGTCTGCGCCTGTTCGAGGTTGTTGGCTTCGCGACGGACGGCCTCGACCGAGGCGCGCTGAACACCGAGCTGCGGCAGGGTCGCGTCGCCGGCTGCCACCGCCCTCTCGAGGAACCTCTCGGTATCCCCCTGGAAGGAAATCTCCTGGCGGACGATCTCGAGGCGGCGCTGGAGCCAGGCGAGGCGCACCGTAAGCAGGCGGGCGTCCTGCGCGACCGTCCACTCGTGCCAGGCGATGCCGAGGTCCACCTGCGCGAGTTCCGCCTGCGCCGCCGCGCGCTTGGTCCCGCGTGTGCGCAACGACTGCAGGTCGAACGCGAGGCTGGCGTTGACGGTGTTGACGAGCGGCACCGGGTCGGAACTGGACGGGTGCGTGGCCTCGACGGTGAAGTCGGGGTTGCGCAGGAGGCCGGCGACGACGAGTTGCGCCTCGGCCTCGCCGTGGGCGCCGCGCTCGGCGCGCAGCTCGGGGTTGAGCAGCACCGCCAGCACCGCGGCCTGATCGGGGTCGAGGCCGTGCGAGAGATCGAGACTGATCGGTGCGAGGAGAGGGTGGTGCAACTCGGCGGCGGCGACGCGCAGCCGGGGAAGGTCGAGCGGCGCGGGGTGCGCGAGCGCGTCCCCCCCAGGCAGCGGCGCGGCATGGTACGTGGCGCACGCCGCCAGCAGGAGCCCTCCGATCGGGGCGCAGAGAAGGGGAACCATTCGCACGCTCGTGATGGTAACTCAGATGCCGGCCGCGGATGAGTGGCGGCGGATCCGCTGCAGTGGATCCGCCGCCCTGCGGCCGTGGTCAGTGCTTCGGCGTTCCGGTCTTTGCCTGGTCGTTCTTCTTCTCGGCGGCTTCTTTGGCCGGGCTCTCGTGGGTTGACGACAGGACATTGCCGTTGCCGGCGTCGATCTGGACCTCGTGGACGCCCTCGCTGCCCTTCACCGTGAGGTCGAACGACCAGATCAGGCAGCCGTGCTCGGCCTCCAGCTCGGAATCGGCGACAGCGACATCAGATGGGTTCTTGAAAACCGCCTTGGCGGTGCGCTCCGCGTCGGCCTGGCTCACCTTGGCGAGCTTGGCGCGCTCCGCCCTCGTTGCGTTCTTGGGCGGGTGCACCGAGCACGGCATCGTGGCCGCCAGCGCCGCGCCGGTCGCGGCCAACATGACGATGGGAAGTATCCGAGCCAAACGGTTCATCTGTCCTCCGGTGCGCCTTGTCCGGCGCACATCTCTTCACCATTGATAGCAACGGGAGGTGAAGCGAACGTGGATCGTGAATGACGAACCTGTCATCTGGGAAGCTCGGGCGGATGGCGCACGAGGTCAGTTCCTTCCATGGACCCGGCCGCTCAGAAGGTGGTTGCGAGGGAGATCGTGGTCCTCCAGCCGGAGAGGGCGTTGCGCGGGCGCAGGTCCTTGACGACCGACAGGCGCACGCTCGGGATCATCGTCCGCGCCGGCGGCCGCAAGTCGAGACGCAGGCCGGCGAAGGCGCCCTGGGAGGTGCGGTCGTGGAAGAACATCCCCTCCTGGCGCGCCGATGTGGATGACCGATAGCCGAGGAGCCCGAACGCACAGACCTCGGAGCCGAAGACGTGGAGGACCGGCCGGCCGGCCTCGACCTGGAGCCGCGACTCGAGAAACCGGGGCTCGGCCTCGAGCGGCGGTCCGTACAGGATCTGGAACGTACCGCCGCCGCGCCAGCCCTGGCCTGGGTTGGCCTCGGGCGAATCGAGGCCGAACGTGGCCGAGTAGCGGTTGGCGCCATCGCTGATCGTCAGGACCCGGTCGGTCTCATTGCGCGCCCGGAAGTACCCGAACCGCAGCGCTGGGCGCCAACGGTGCGGCCGGTCGCCGCCGGGCGCCCAGTCGACGAAGAAGCCGATCCCGGGGATCCCCTTGGACGAGAACGACGCTTCGATCCCGGGCTCGTCGAACGTGGACCTCCGGTACGGTTGTTCCACGCCGATCGCGAGGTTCCGCAGCGGCGAGTAGGAGACGCGGAGGACGGCAAGGGCGAAATCGAGCGACCCCGGAAACCGCTGCTCGTACCCCTCGAGGCCCACGAACGAGTCGGCGGTGAACAGGGAGTACTCGACCTCCAATCTGGCGTGACCGACGGAAGGCACGACGATCGAACTGTTGGGGGTGAATAGCTGGGCCCGGCCCACGCCGGCGCCGGCCAAGAACGCGACCACCGTTGCCAGGCAGCGACGGCGCACGGGCGTCGTCATCGCCGCCCCAGGCGCCGGCGCGCCTGCATTTTGTGGATCCGGACTGCGGCGTTCGGCGCCGGTTGCGGCTTGTCGAGCACGAGCGAGTCGAACACCGCTCCGCTGGGGTCGTGCGCCGTGAGGTTGAGCGTGCCGCCGTCGATCTGGACTTCGGTGTAGCCGAAGCGCGCCGCGACGAAGGCGGTGTAGTCCTCCTGGTGGAAGCTGCTGAGGGGGGAGCCTCCACCGCCCTCCGTGATGTAGACCACGCCGCGGCCCGAGGGCACGAAGTCGCGGATCGGCCAGGTTCGCTCGTAGAGGTGGACGTGACCGGAGAACACGATGTCCACGCCGAAGTGCTCGAACAGGGGGCAGAGGATCAGGCGCACGAGGTGGTTGGGGTGGCCGGAGCTGTATGGCGGCTCGTGGAAGTACACGAACTTCCACGCCGCGGTCGAGGCGGCGAGCGTGCGCACGAGCCAGTCGTACTGCAGCGAGTCGGCGCCGTAGTCCGAGCTTTCGACGTCGAGGCAGACGAAGAGCGCGTTCGCCTGCCGGATGGCGTAGAAGCGCGAGTTGCGCGTGACTCCGTTCGGCGGTACGACGAAGTTGGTGAGGTAGGCCGCACCTCGGCCCGTCATGACGTCATGGTTGCCGAGGGCGGGGAGGACCGGGCCGCGGAGCAACCAGCGCGCCAGAGGGAGGAAGAAGGTCTTGTCGTAATTCTGCTGCGCACCCGTCGGGTAGACGACATCGCCGGTGTGCACCGCGAAATCGGCGCCGTTCTCGACGAGCCGGTCCGCGATCTCGGTGAGCACGGATCCGCCCTCGGCCGTGTCGCCGATGACGGCGAAGCGGAAGCGCGTCTCCGTGCCGTCCCGGGGGGCGCGGAACGAGCTCTCCGGTGCGAGTTCGACGCCGGCCGAGAAGACGCGGTAGTTGATCTCGGCGCCGGATGGCAACCCTGCGATGGCGACCACGTGGCGCGTGCCCACATCGGGCGACGTGGCGGTGCGCCAGACACCGTCCTGGGCCGCGAAGTCCACTCGCGAGTCCGTCGCCGTGTCGGTGTTCCAGATCACGGCCACCGAGTTGTCCGATGGCCGCCCGAGGTACGGCCCGCGGGTCAGCGACAAGCCGAGCGTGGAGCCGGCGGTCAGCAGAGCTGACGCGGTGATCGTAGCCGTACCCAACCATGAGCGTGAACCTGGCATCGAGCGGTCTCCTTCTACGATGAGAGTCGTAGACTCTTCGACGCCGACATGGTGAGGCCGGATCCTGAACGGTGCCTGGCGGCAACGTGACGATTCTGTCAGACAACGAGCGGCCGCAACAGCTCGAGGTAGCGCTCGGCGAATACCGGCAGGTCGTAGCGCGCCGCGGCGGCGCGCGCGGCGGCGCCGAGGCGGCGGCGCAGGGCGACGTCACCGCACAGGCGGCGGAGCGCGCCCGCCCACGCCTCCGGATCACCGGCCCACATGCCGGTCTCGCCGTCGCCGACGATCTCGCGCTGGCCGCCGACCGGCGTCGCGACGGCCGGCAACCCCGCCGCCGCGTACTGGATGCAGCGGTAGCCGGCTTTGCCGCGTGTCCAGTGGTCGTCGGCAAGCGGCGCGAGGCCCACGTCGCACTCGGCGAGGTCGCGTCCCTCGGTCGCCTCCGACCACGGGGCCAGGGTGCAAGGGACATCCGCCATCCCGGGAAGTCGGTCGGAGATGACACGCACCTCGAACGCCGTCCCCTCGGCGTGCAAGCGGGCGAAGACGGGGGCGAGCCGCTCGAGGTAGCGGAGGTTGCTGCCGAGCCCGATCCACCCCAGGCGGACCGTGCCGCGCTCGGGGAGGCTCGCCTGCGGGTACGCGGCGAGATCGACCGGAGTCGGCAGTACGGTGACCGGGCCGCCGGTGTCGCCGATGATTTCGGCGAGCGAGCGCGAGCCGGCAACCACGGCACGACAGCGCCGCGCCATCGCGTGAAAACGCCGCCGGCGCCACCGCGCCGTGGAACGGGGATCACCCTCGCGTCGCGGCCGGCGGAACATGATCGCGTCGTCCACGTCGAGGATCCATCGGTCGCACAGCCGGGCGACGAACGCCCGCTCGCCGGCGAGCAGTTTGACCTGTTGGAACAGCAGCGCGTCGCTCGCGCGCCACGCCGAGGACAGACGCAGGACGCGAAGCCACTCGCGGCCGCGGCCAAGCGCGACCACGCGGGGCTCGAGACCCGCCGCCGCCAGGGAAGCGCGCAGCGCGGCGAGGCGCAGGCGGAACGAGGGCATCGATGGGTCGTGCGTCACCAGGCCCACCACCGGCGGCGGCCCGAAGGCCTTAGCGCCGTGCGTGCGTCGCTGGGCGGTCATGCCTGGCCCTGCCGATCAGCGATCGCCGTCGGGATCTCGATCTCGATCAAGCTACCGCCACCTGGAGGCTGGAGGAGCCGGGCGGTGCCTCCGTGCACGAGCGCCGCGGCGCGCACCAGCGCCAACCCGAGGCCGGTGCCGGCGGACCGGCGGCCGCGCACGAACCGGTCGAACGCGCGGTCGCGGATCTCGGGCGGGAACCCGGGGCCGTCGTCCGCCACCATGATGACTGCCCCCAGTGCGCCGCTGCCAACGGAAACCTCGACGTGGCAGCCTGCAGGCAGGTGGGCGAGAGCGTTGTCCAGGAGGTTGGTGAGGGCGCGGCGGAGCAACGTCTCGTCGGCCAGCACCTCGACGGGTGGGCCGGCGCGCATGGCCAGGGCGACCCCATGTTCCTGGGCCGCCGGCAGGTAGAGCTCGACCAGGCCATCGGCGAGCGCGTGCAGATCGACCGGCTTGCGGCGGAGCGGCAGCGCCCCCGCTTCGGCCTCGGTGGCATCGAGTGTGGCGTCGAGCAACGCCGAGAGGTGGTCGAGTCCTTCGAGCGCCCCGGCGATTCGTTCGCGCGCCTCGGCCGGTCCGGAGGTCGTAAGCGCGATCTCGAGCGAGCCGCGGACCGCCGTCACCGGACTGCGGAGGTCGTGGGCGATCGCGTCGCCGATCGCCCGCATCTGGGTGATCGAGGCCTCGATGCGGTCGAGCATGACGTTGAACGTCGCGATCAGGCGAGCGATCTCGTCGCCGTGTCTCTCCTCAGGCAGGCGGAGGCCGAGCTGCTCGGGTCCGATCGCCGCCACCACCTCGGTGACCGCGTCAACGCGAGCGAGGACGCGGCGGATGCTGAACCACGACACGGCGAAGCCGCAGGCGGTCACCGCCGCCCAAATCCACGCCAGGTTCTGGATCGTCTCGTCGAGGAGTCGCTGGTCGCCGCGCAGGGACTCCCCGACCAGCAGCGCGGACCCGTTTGCGAGCGCCCGGGACGCGACGCGCATCGGGTACTCCCAGCCCGGGATCGCAACCGACCGTGGCGGTCCAAAGCGGAAGTGGGGCGTGTCGAGCGCGGGGAGGATCTCGCCCCACGCGGACGGGGCGTCCACGAGTACGGGCGTCCCGTTGCGGTCGAGGAGGGCGAAGAAGACGACGCTCTGTGCGGCGTCCTCCGCCTCGGCCGGGGCGGAGAGCCGGTGGTTGGCCAGCTCGCGGGCTTCGCGTGCGAACTCCTGCTTGAGCACCTCGCGGGGGGCCGTGGCCGCGACGTCAGCGAGCGCGGCCGTCTCGCCGTCGAGCCAGTCGTCGCCGCGCCGCTGGATACCGGCCGCCAGCATCAGGTACGCCGCGGCGAAGACGGCGGCCGTCCCGAGCGCAAACACCACCGTGGCGACGGCTGAGAGCCGCCACGCCGCCGTGCGGCGAACGCGGGCCCTAAGCCTTGAGAACATACCCGACGCCGCGGATCGTGTGAATGAGCTTGGTCTCACCGTCGCCGTCGACCTTCTCGCGCAAGCGGTGGATGTGGACGTCGACGACGTTGGTGGCCGGATCGAAGCGCATCTGCCAGACGTGATCGAGGATCATCGTTCGGGTGACGACGCGGCCCGCGTTGCGGCACAGGTACTCGAGCAGCGTGAACTCCCGCTGCGAGAGAGCGAGCGTTCGGGTTGCCCGCCGCGCCTCGTGGCGGAGCAGGTCGATCTCGAGGTCTCCTGTAACCAGACGACTCGGCTCGGCCGACTGGGGCGAAGCGCGCCGCAGCAACGCCTCCAGGCGGGCGAGCAGCTCGGCGAAGGCGAACGGCTTCGTGAGGTAGTCGTCACCGCCGCGCTGCAGCCCTCGGACACGATCATCCACGGTTCGGCGCGCGGAGAGGATGAGCACCGGGGCGCTCACGCCCCGTCCACGGCACTCCCCGATGAAGTCCAGGCCGTCCATGCCCGGCAGGACGACATCCACGATCAGGGCGTCGTGAATCCCCTCCGAGACGAGCTCCAGAGCATCTTCGGCGGACTTGGCGTGATCCACCGTGTGGCCCGGCTCGATCAGTCCTCTCCTGAGGAAGTCGGCGATCCGCTCATCGTCCTCGACCAGCAGAATACGCATCGGTGCCCCCCAGGTGTGCGCGCGGTTTCCGACCGGGTCGGTCGACGCGGGCAAGCAAAGCCGCCGTGTGGCCGCCCGGCCAACCCACCGCCGCGGCGCTGCTCGAAACGTCTCGCGCTATGGTACCGCGGCGGGGCACGCGTCAGGCGAGCCGCAGCAGCGCCTCCTCGACCGCGCCGCGCACCAGCTCCACCTTGTAGCCGTTCTCGGCGAGCGGCTCGGCGCCCCTGACCGCGGCCGCCGAGGCCTGGCGCGCGACCTGCTTCGTGAGTCGCTGGCCCGTGATCTCGCGTTCCGCCGCCGGGACCCGCCAGGGGACCGGCGCCGCGCCCGCGAGCACGATCCGGGCTCGCGTCACGCGGCCGGCGGCGACCGTCGCCACGGCCGCGGCGCCGGCGAGCGCGAAGTCCCACGAGCCGCGCGCGCGGACCTTGCGGTAGGTGCTCCGTGTGCCCGGCGGCAGCGGCGGCACGACGATCTCGGTGACGATCTCGCCCGGGAGCGAGCACCGTCTCGCGTGTGTAGTCGGTTTCGGGGCCGACGAAGAACTGCGCCGCGGGGACCGAGCGGCTGCCGCCCTTGCCGGTCACGCGCACCGAGGCCTCGAGCGCCACCAGCGCCGGGGCCGGGTCGGAGGGGTGGACGTAGAAGCACACGTTGCCGCCGAAGATGCAGTGGAACTGGTTCTCTCCCTCGACCGCGTAGCACTTGTCGCCGCCCTTGCGGGCGCAACGGAAGTCGCCGCGGTAGTACCAGCAGCGCGGGCGCTGGCAGAGGTTGCCGCCGAGCGTCCCCTGGTTGCGGAGCTGCGGGCTGGCCGCCGAGAGGGCGGCCTCGGCCAGCGCCGCATAGGTCTTCGCGATGACGGGATCGGCCGCGACCTCGGCGAGGGTGGTCATCGCACCGATGAGCAGGCCGCCGTCGAGGCCTTTCCTGACGCCCCGCAGGTCCGGGATGCCCGAGAGGCTGACGACGGTGTCGGCCGCGAACACGCCGTCGCGGAGGCAGCCGAGGAGGTCCGTCCCGCCGGCGTGGGCGCGCGCCCCCGGCGAGGCGAGCTTCGCGCAGGCCTCGGCGAGGCTTGCGGGCCTGACGTAGTCGAAGGCCGGGATCATCGCTCACCCCCCCGCCCGTGCGCCGCGAGCAGGGCGACCAGGCGCATCGGGCTGATCGGCGTGTCGGTGACGCGCACGCCGGTGGCGTCGTGGACGGCGTTGGCGATCGCCGCGGCCGTCGGGATCGTGACCGGCTCGCCGAGCCCCTTGGCGCCGGCCGTGTTGGCCTCGTCGTCGGGGATCTCGATCGGGAGCGCGACGATGTCCGCCGGGACGTCCATGGCGGTCGGGATCTTGTAGTCGTGCCAGTTGGCGTTCAGCATCGTGCCGGTCTGGCGGTCGAACACGCGCTGTTCCGTCAGGCCGAAGCCGATCCCCATCGTGATCCCGCCGATCACCTGGCTGTCGTACGTGAGCCGGTCCATGACCCGGCCGCTGTCGTTGGCCGACAGGAACCTGATCACCCGGACCTGTCCCGTGCGGGTGTCCACCTCGACCTCGCAGAACTGCGCGACGAACGGGTTGACGACCTTGCCCTCGGGGTTGGGGCCCCGCGTCCCCACGCCGATCAGCAGGCCGCGCCGCTGCACCCCCTCCAGCTCCGCGATCCTCCGGCGCACCTTCGGGTCGCTCGCCGACACGACCTCGTCGCCTTCGATCCGCAGCTCGCCGGCGCCGACCTTGAGCTCGGCGCCCGCGATCTCGAAGAGCTGGCGCTTGACGGCGAGCGCGGCGTCGCGCACGGCGGGCGCCTCGGTCGGCACCGTCTTGCTGCCGCCGGAGGCGGTGGCGTACTGGGTGGTGCCGGTGTCGGCGTTCTCGATCTGGATCTTCTCGAGCGGCACCCCCAGCTCCTCGGACACCACCATCGCCATCACGGTCTTGGTGCCGGTGCCGAGGTCGGACGCCCCCATGTTGAGGTTGGCGCTGCCGTCGGCGAAGAGCTTGACGACGACGGTGGACGGCGGGCCGCCCCCGCCCGCGATCCACAGGCCCGCCGCCACCCCGACGCCGCGCCTGAGCGCCCCGTCGCCCTTCGAGCGCCGGCGCGCCTCCCGCCAGCCGAACGCGGCGGCGCCCTCCGCCAGGCAGCGATCCAGGCCCGTGGTCGTGTACGGCTGGCCGCCGCGCGTCTGGCTGACCCTGGGGACGTTCTTGAGGCGCAGCTCGACCGGGTCCATCCCGATCGCCGCGGCGAGGGCGTCCATCATCTGCTCGAGCGCCCACGCGCCCTGCGGGTGGCCGGGCGCCCGGAACGCGCGCGACGGGCCGCCGTTGATGAAGACGTCGGTCATCTCGGTGCGGACGTTGGGGCAGAGGTAGAGGTCGCGCACGAGCCAGTCCACGAGCGACGTCCCCCCCGCCGGGTAGGCGCCGCCGGTGCCGAGCACGCTCATCTCGAGCGCCGTGAGCGTGCCGTCCTTCTTGACGCCGGCCTTCAAGCGCATCGTCGAGGGCGGACGGTTGCCGACGCACACGAACGTCTCCTCGCGCGTGAGGAACAGCTTGACGGGGCGGGCGGCGAGCTTGGCGAGAACGGCGGCGACGAGGTCGTACTTGTCGGCCTGGAGCTTCGACCCGAACCCGCCGCCCATGTAGCGGCCGATCACCCGCACGTTGGCGAGCGGCATCTCGAGCAGCATCGCCACCCGTTGCTGCACCGGGTAGACGCCCTGGGTGGACTCCCAGATCGTGAGGCGGGGGCCGTCCCAGCTCGCGACGCACCCGTGCAGCTCCATCGGCGTGTGGACCTCGGCGGCGGTGGTGTACGTCGCCTCGAGCACGGTGTCCGCCTCGGCGAACCCCCTGCCGACGTCGCCGCGGGCGTACACCTCCGGTTCGCCGACCCGGTTGCCGCCGGTCTGGACGGCGACGGCCCCGGGCTCCATCGCCTTGTGCTCGTCCACCACGAACGGAAGGACGTCGTACTCGACGGCGATGGCGCGAACGGCATCCCACGCCTGCTGCGGCGTCTCGGCGGCGACGGCGGCCACCGCCTCGCCGGCGAAGCGGCAGCGGGGGTCGAACAGCTTGGTGAACACGGTGCGGCTGTAGTACCAGCGCAGGTCGGCCGCGGGCGTGGCCCCGGTGATCACGGCGCGGACGCCGGGCATCTTCGCCGCCGCGCCGGCGTCCACCTTGGTGACCGTGGCGTTGGCGTGGGGGCAGCGCAGGATTGCGCCGTAGAGCATGTCGGGGAGGACCACGTCGGAAGGGTAGACGGCCGCGCCGCTCAGGCGCTCGTAGCCGTCGACCCGCGCCAGCGGCTTGCCGACGACGCGGGTCGTGCGCCATGGCTCCGGGTGTTGATCCGGGGCCGGCGTCTCGGGCAGCGAACCGTCAACGAAGTAGAGCTCGGGCGTCTTCACGGCTCACCTCCCCGCGGCTTTCTTCAGCGTGGCGGCCTTCTCCACCGCCTTGAAGATGTGCGCGTAGGCGCCGCAGCGGCAGAGATTGCCGCTCATGCCGAGGCGGATTTCCTCGAGTGTCGGCTCGGGGTTGGCGCGAAGCAGCCCCTCCGCCGCCATCACCTGGCCCGGCGTGCAGTACCCGCACTGCAGCCCGTCCTCGGAAAGGAACGCCTGCTGGACCGGTCCCAGCTCCTCGCCGCGCATGAGGCCTTCCAGGGTCGTGACCTCGTGGCCGACGGCCTCGAGCGCGAGCGTCATGCAGGCGTAGCGGGGGGTGCCGTCGATCAGCACGGTGCACGCGCCGCACTCGCCGCGCTCGCACCCGACCTTGGTCCCGGTCAGGCCGAGCTTCTCGCGCAGGACGAACAGCAGCGTCCAGCGCGGCTCGACCAGGAGGCGCCGCCGGCGCCCGTTGACGAGGAGCGTGATCGTGGCGGGTTCATCCTTGGGGGCGGGCGGCGAGGTCGCGCCAGGTTGCGCCTTCGCGAGCGTCGCCGCCCCGATGGCGCCGGCCCCCACGGCGGTGAAGAACCCCCGCCGGCTGACGCCCTTGGGACACTCGACGTCGCTGTCGTCGTGATCGTGGGCCATCGCGACCTCCGGCGCGCGCAACTGCCGGGTCGGCTTGCAGAGGCAGTGCGCACTTCGCCTATTTTACTTGAGAACGTTCATTCCAGTCGGCCGCCGCCGGTGGCGGCCTTCCTCGTCCACGGCGTCGAGGTCTGCCGGGTTTGTCGGTCCGGCGTGCAGGGCGCCCCCGGTTTTGCAGGAGAGAGATTCGAGGGCGGGTCTTCGGGCCGGCGCCCGGGGCGGCGGATTGCGCTATCGTGAGGCACCGGAGGTGTTGCATGCGAGCGATGACGAGTGTGGTGGCGTGCGGAGCGCTGGCGTTGCTCCTGGCGGCGACGGTCGTTCGGGCGGCCGACGAGGCCGAGGCGAAGGCCGTCGCGGTCGCGAAATCGTGGCTGGCGCTGGTCGACGCCGGCAAGTACGGCCCGAGCTGGGACGCCGCCGCGGCAACGTTCAAGAGCGCGGTGACCAGGACGGACTGGGAGCGGATGGCCGCAAGCGCGCGCGTCCCGTTCGGCAAGCTCCTCTCCCGCGACCTCGCGGCGAGCAAGGCGGTGACGAGCCTGCCCGGGGCGCCCGACGGCCAGTACGTCGTGGTCCAGTTCAAGACGGCGTTCGAGCACAAGGCGCAGGCAGTGGAGACCGTCACGACGGTGCTCGAGGGCGATGGCGCCTGGCGGGTGACGGGGTACTTCATCAAGTAGCGCGTTCGGGCCGGCCGGACATGGCTACGCCGGACCGTTAGGCCGCCGCGGGCGCGGCCCGTCCCGACGGCCTCCGCCCCTGTGCAAACCAAGTTAGTGGTCTTGACATATCTGCGACAAATCCCTACCCTCCCGTTGCAGTTTGGGGGGGTATGTCAGGGATTTCTGCATCCGGCTGGCTTCGATGTGTGGCTCCGCGCCACGGGAAGCTCGCGCCGCGTCTTCGTTTCGCCGTTGCGTGCCTCTTGGCGGGGCTGGCGCTCGCTGCCGTGCCCTCGCGGGCGGTCGCGCAGGAGAACGGCGACTGCCTCACCTGCCACGAGGACAAGGACCTCAGCGAGAAGCGCGATGGCAGCACCGTCTCGCTGTTCGTCGACGCGAAGAGGTTCACCGCCGCCGTCCACGGGAAGTTGGCTTGCATCGGTTGCCACACCGACCTCAAGGGATCGGACTTCCCGCACGCCGAGACCCTGAAGCCGCCCACGTGCACCCCATGTCACGAGAAGGAAGTCGCGGACAACGCCGCGAGCATGCACGGCCGCGCCGAGGCGCGGGGCAAGGCGGTCGCCCCAAAGTGCCTCGACTGCCACGGCATCCCCCACTACATCGTGCCGGTACGCGACCCGCGCTCGCCGGTGGCCCCGATCAGGATCCCGTTCCTGTGCGGCAAGTGCCACCACGAGGGCTCGCCGGTAAGCCTCGAGTTCAACATCCCCGAGTCCAACATCTTCGAGAACTACTCCGAATCGATCCACGGGCAGGCGCTGCTCAAGAAGGGCCTGACGGTCGCGCCGAGCTGCGTGTCGTGCCACACCCCGCACCTTGTCCTGCCGCACACCGACCCGCGCTCCTCGATCGCGCGCAAGAACATCGCCGCGACCTGCGCGAAGTGCCACAGCGCGATCGAACAGGTGCACCGCAAGATCATCCGCGGCGAGCTGTGGGAGAAGGCGCCCAACACGCTCCCCGCGTGCCCCGATTGCCACCAGCCGCACAAGATCCGCAAGGTCTTCTACGAACAGGGGATGGCGGACAAGGACTGCCTTTCGTGCCACGAGCGGCCGGGGATCAAGGCAGCTTCCGACGGGCGCTCGCTGTACGTCGACGCCACCGAGCTCGCGCAGTCGGTCCACGCCAGCCGCGCCTGCAGCCAGTGCCACAGCGAGGTGCGGCCGTCCTTGGACCGGCCGTGCGCCTCGATCACCCACAAGGTGGACTGCGCCGCGTGCCACGCCGAAACCGTCACGCAGTACGGCAAGAGCATCCACGGCCAGCTCCACGCCAAGGGCGACCCCAACGCCCCCGCCTGCCGCGACTGCCACGGAACGCACGGCATCAAGGGAAAGAAGGACCCCGCCTCGCCGACCTTCTCCCGCAACGTGCCGGACCTGTGCGGCGGTTGCCACCGGGAGGGCGAGAAGGCCGCCGTGCGGTACAAGGGCACGGAGCACAACATCCCGGGGCGTTACTCCGAGAGCATCCACGGCCAGGGCCTGGTGCAGAGCGGGTTGCTGGTGACCGCGATGTGCACCAGCTGCCACACGGCCCACTCGATCCTGCCGGCCGCCGACCCGGCATCGACCGTGAACCCCCGCAATCTGCCGACGACGTGCGGCCACTGCCACTACGGCGTCGAGCGGCAGTTCGAACAGAGCATCCATTCGGTCAAGGTCTCGCACTCGACCAAGCCGCTGCCGGTGTGCAACAGCTGCCACACGGCCCACTCGATCCGAAGGACGGACACGCTCGGGTTCGAGCTGGGGATCATCAACACCTGCGGCAAGTGCCACGCGGACGTGACCAAGTCGTACTTCGCCACCTACCACGGCAAGGTCTCGCAGCTCGGCTACGGCAAGACCGCCAAATGCTACGACTGCCACGGCGCCCACGACATCCTGCCGCCGTCCGACCCGCGCTCGCACCTGTCGCGCGAGCACGTGGTGGCCACCTGCCAGAAGTGCCACCCGGGTGCGACGCGGCGCTTCGCGGGGTACCTCACCCACGCCACGCACCACGACCCGGTCAAGTACCCGTTGCTGTTCTGGACGTTCTGGGGGATGACGGGGCTGCTGATCGGCACCTTCGTCATCGGCGGGCTGCACACGCTGCTGTGGCTGCCGCGGGCGGTGCAGATGCGGCGCCAGCACCGGCGCGACGAGGTGGCGGAAGACCCGAAGGCGATGCAGTACGTCCGCTTCTCGCGCCTCAACCGGGCGCTGCACATCGCGATGATCGTGAGCTTCATGACCCTCGCCCTGACCGGCCTGACGCTGAAGTTCTCGTACACGGCCTGGGCCTCGACGCTGTCGCACATCCTCGGCGGGTTCGAGACGACGGGGTACATCCACCGCGCCGCGGCGCTGCTGATGGTGGCCATCTTCGTGACGCACCTGACCGACCTGACGCGGCGGAAGAAGCGCGAAGGCCTCACGTGGAAGGGGATGCTGACCGGCCCCGACACGATGCTGCCGACGCTCAAGGACGCCAAGGACGCGTGGCGGTCGATCAAGTGGTTCCTCGGCTTCGGGGTGCGGCCCGACTACGGGCGCTGGACGTACTGGGAGAAGTTCGACTACTTCGCGGTGTTCTGGGGGATCTTCGTCATCGGCTCGACCGGGCTCATGCTCTGGTTCCCCGAGCTGTTCACGCGGCTGCTCCCGGGATGGCTGATCAACATCGCCACGATCATCCACAGCGACGAGGCGTTGCTCGCGGTGGGGTTCATCTTCACGGTCCACTTCTTCAACACCCACCTGCGGCCGGAGAAGTTCCCGATGGACATCGTCGTGTTCACCGGCCGCATGCCCGTGGACGAGCTCAAGCGCGACAAGCCGGCGGAGTACGAGAAGCTCGTCGCGTCCGGCACCCTCGAGGAACACCTGGGCGAGCCGTACCAGCCGGTCGTGATCAGGGCGGTGCGGCTGTTCGGGTGGGCGGCGCTGATCACGGGGTTCTCGATCGTGCTGTGGATCATCTACGCGATGCTCTTCGCCTACCGGTAGTGGCGCCGCCGATAGCGGACCATCCGCGGCGTTGCCCTTCGGCGGCTCGCGTGCTCACGTAGCCTCCGGCTACGCTCCGCCGCGTCCGCCTCGGGCGCCTTGCGGCTGGCCCACTCTCGGCGGCGCGGCTACACGCCCCAAGCTCGGACGCCCTGCCTGTCGGCGTGGTGGCTTCTAATGTGGGTCGCGCCCGCCGGGCGCGCTTCTTCTTCGAGGAAGGCGCGAAAGGCCGCATGGCCTGCGGCCGGCGCGGCCGGCTCGGACCACGGACCACGGACCACCGGCCCCCTGCCACGCCTTTGTCTTTTCGACCCACGATCCACGGCCCACGACCCACCGCCTCCGAGCTTGTGAAGGTCGAGTACAATGCTCGCGATCGCACCCCGCCGCGGCGGGGTGTTCGCGCCGCGGGGCAGGAGAGGCGGGGGCGGCGGCGCCCGGAGGGCAGCGACATGTTCAAGGACTTCGAGTCGGCGCAGGCGTTCGTGCGCGAGCGCGGGATCCAGATGGTGGACCTCAAGTTCTGCGACCTGTGGGGGCGCTGGCACCACGTCACGATCCCGGCGGCGCGCTTCAGCCCGGGCACGATGGAGAAGGGGGTCGGGTTCGACGGCTCCAGCGTCGGCTTCAAGACCGTGAGCGCGGGCGACATGGTGATGGTCCCGGACCTCGCGACCGGCTTCGTCGACCCGTTCTGGGAGGTGCCGACGCTTTCGTTCGTCTGCACCACGCTCGAGGCGGACACCCGCCAGCTCTTCCCGTACGACCCGCGGAACATCGCCCGCAACGCCGAGAAGCACCTGCAGTCGAGCGGCATCGCCGACTGGAGCCGGTGGGGGCCCGAGTTCGAGTTCTACCTGTTCGACGGCGTGGCCTACGAGAACGGCATGAACGTCGCGTCGTACCGCGTCGAGTCGGCCGAGGCCGACTGGTGCTCGCCGAAGCTCGGCAGCGGCTACAACATCCCGCGCCACGGCGGCTACCACGCCATCCCGCCTCAGGACCACCTGCACAACGCCCGCACCCGCATTACGATGAACCTGCAGGGCATGGGGGTGGAGGTCAAGTACCACCACCACGAGGTCGGCGGTCCGGGCCAGTGCGAGATCGAGACCCGCTTCATGCCGGCGCTGGTCGCCGCCGACACCACGATGCTGGTGAAGTACGTCACGCGCATGACCGCTGCGGCGATGGGGATGACCGCGACGTTCATGCCGAAGCCGCTGTACGGCGAGGCGGGGTCCGGCCTGCACTTCCACCAGCAGCTCTGGAAGGGCGGGATTAACCTGTTCTACGACGCCGAGGGCTACGGCACCCTCTCCGCCGCCGGGCGCTCGTTCGTCGCGGGGGTGCTGCTCCACGGCGGCGCGGTGATGGCGTTCACCAACCCCTCGACCAACTCGTACCGCCGCCTCATCCCGGGGTACGAGGCGCCGGTCTCGGCGGTGTTCTCGCTCGGCAACCGCTCCGCGGCGATCCGCATCCCCAAGTACGCGAACCGCCCGGAGAGCGCGCGGTTCGAGTTCCGGCCCCCCGACGCGACCTGCAACCCGTACCTCGCGATCGCCGCCCAGCTCATGGCCGGGATCGACGGTATCCGGCGGGGCCTCGACCCGACCGCGCTCGGCTTCGGCCCGGTGGACGAGGACATCTTCGCCCTGCCCGCCGAGCGGCGCGCCGGCATCAAGGCGCTGCCCACCTCGCTCGACGAGGCGATGAGCGCCCTCGAGAACGACCACGCGTTCCTGCTGGAGGGCGGCGTCTTCTCCGCCGACCTGATCGAGCGCTGGATCGCCCGCAAGCGGTGGGAGGACCGCGAGGTCCGCAACCGCCCGCACCCGTACGAGATCGAGCTGTACTACGGCATGTAGGGGCCCGGCCGCTTGGCAATCGGCCGCCCGTGGCTTAGTCTTTCCGGCGCGGCTCCGGTGATTGAGGCGGCACCTTAGAGGGGGTTCATGCCTGCGGCTCGTTCGATCAATCGGGGAGGCTTGTTCTCGGCGATCGCGGCCGTCGTGCTGGCGGCCGTCGCGGCGCCGGCGGCGCCGTTGCGCAACGTGCCGCAGACGCTCACCCAGCCGGACGGAACCGTGGTGCACCTGTTCGCGACGGGCGACGAGTACTACAACCGGCTGCACGACGGGAACGGCTTCACGGTGGTGCGCGACCCGGACACCGGGTACCTCGTCTACGCGATGAAGATCGACGGGCGCCTGCGGCCCACCGGGTTCCTCGCCGGGACCGACGATCCCGCCGCGGCCGGTCTCGCGCCCGGCCTGATTCCCGACCCGCGCACGCTGCCCTCGCCGGACGAACTGTTCCCGACTGCGCGGCACCACGCCCGGGTGCGCACGATGGGCCTCGCCAACGCCCCGGCGTTCACGACGGTCAACAACCTGGCGGTGTTCATCAGCTTCGCGGATGAGCCCGGTCCCGGATTCGGCGCCCTCGCCACCTACGCGACATGGTTCAATTCGACCGCGAGCCCCGACGCCTCGATGAAGCGCTACTTCCTGGAAGCGTCGTACGGCGCGGTGACGATCGACAGCACGTTCTACCCGACGGCGAGCGGCTCGACCGTGGTGTCGTACCGCGACCCGAACGACCGCTCGTACTACGAGCCGTACGACGCCACGACGAACCCGAACGGTTACCAGGACAACCAGCGGAACGCTCGCGAGTGGACGCTGCTGCAGTCGGCGGTCGAGTCGATCCCCTCGCAGGTGCCTCCCGCGCTCGACCTCGACACCAACCGCGACGGCTACATCGACAGCGTCGTATTCGTCGTCAGCGGCTCCGCGAGCAACGCCGACTGGAGCAACCTCCTCTGGCCGCACCGCTGGGCGATCGACGACCTGCACTACCCCGCGCGCGTCAACGGCAAGCTGCTCGGCGACTACAACCTGCAGCTCGACGGCAACCTCCAGGTCGGCGTGCTCTGCCACGAGATGACGCACCTGCTCGGGGCGCCTGACCTCTACCGTTACAACGACTGTTCGAAGAGCTCGAACCTGGACCCGGTTGGCGAGTGGGACCTCATGGCGATCGACAAGGACCCGCCGCAGCACACCACGGCGTACCTGAAGTGGCGCTACCTGGGGTTCATTCCGGACATCCCGTTCGTCACGGCGGGGAGCTACGCGCTCAACCCGCTCACGTTCGCGACCAACAACTGCCTCCGGATCGCCTCGCCCAACTCGCCGAGCGAGTACTTCGTCGTCGAGTACCGGAAGAGGTCGTTCCCCTTCGAGAACTCGGTGCCCGGCTCGGGGCTCCTCGTCTACCGGATCGACACCGCCGCCGATGGTCAGGGGGACCGCTGCGGGCCGCCGGACGAGGTCTACGTCTTCCGGCCGGGAGGCACTTCGACCAGCGACGGCTTCCCGAAGCAGGCGTTCTTCACCTCCGACGCGCTGCCGCCGCGCACCGCGATCACCGACACCACCGACCCGCCCTCGGTCCTCTCGGACGGTTTCCCGGGTGGGCTCTCGATCCACGACATCGGCGCCGCCGCCGCCACGATGACCTTCACGGTGGATGCCGTCGCTGCGTGCGCGAAGCCGACGGCGTTCGCGCTCGCGTCCCCCGCCAACGGCAGCAACGTCGCCGGGTCGAGCACGGCGACGCTGACGTGGGGCGCCTCGGCCGGCGCGACGTCCTATGACGTCTACTTCGGGACCGACCAGGCCCCGCCTCTCCTCGGCAACCAGAGCGGCACGAGCCTGCCGGTCAACGTGGCGGGCGGCACGACCTACTTCTGGCGGGTGGCGGCGAGGAACGCCTGCGCCCAGGTGTTCGCGCCCGCCTCGGGGACGTGGGCGTTCACGGCGGGTGCGTCGAGCGGCGGGATCACGATTTTCTCCGACGACTTCGAGGGTGGTCTCTCCAAGTGGAAGCTGGGCAACACCTCGGGCGCCGGCGCGACGGCGTGGGGGGTCGTGAGCTGCAAGACGAAGGACGGCAACGGCGCCGCCTGGTGCGCGGGGGGTGGGGCGGCGGCGCAACCGGCGTGCACCCGGTACGCGCCCGGCGAGGGAACGTTCCTGATCGCCGGGCCGTTCGACCTCACGGACGCCGTGGACGCCACCTGGGACTTCGACCTGTGGACCGACATCGACGACGGCGGCAACCCGAACGACCCGCCCGATGTCGTGTACTGGATGTGGTCGCTCGACGGCAAGAGCTACTTCGGTAGCGGCACGTCCGGCAACGGCGGAGGGTGGGGGCACGAGACGGTCAAGATGTCGGATATGACGACGAGCGACGGCGTCACGAGCGCGGTGGGCAAGCCGAAGGTGTACTTCGCGTTCCTGTTCATGTCGGATGCGACGACCCAGAAGGAAGGGGCGTACGTCGACAACGTCGTGATCAAGAAGGTCATCACCCAGCCGGTTTCGGCGACCCGTCGGGCGCGACGTCACCTGCCCATGCGACAGTAGAGGTGGAACCCCGCCGGCCCGCGCGAGCGCCCTACAGCTCGATCTGGATCCCGAGTTCCAGCACCCGGTTGGGCGGGATGCCGAAGAACGCGGTCGCCGGGCGGGCGTTGCGCGAGAGGAACGAGAACAGCGCCTTGCGCCACCGCCACATGCGCGCCCGACCGGTGGTCAACAGCGTCTCCCGCCCGAGGAAGAAGCTGGCGCCCACCGAATCGACCCCAGTGAAGGCGCGGAGATCAACACTCCGCGTCACCGGTGCTCGCCCAATGGCCGCTGCCGCCTCTGGCTTTGCTGTGGCGGCCAGTCGCGGTGGTGGGGCCCGGGCGGGTTCCCCGGGCGTCGCACCCCTTGAGCATTTCTTGATGCGGATGGGGCTTCGGCTTATGCGGCCTTGATCTCCTACGCGGTCGAATCCGATGCCGATGGTGCCGAGGCTCGCCGAGCCCGGCGCGCGAAGACCGCAACCGCGGCGCTTTCGTCCAGGCGGCGACCGCCCCGGGCGAGGCGCGGAAGGAGGACACGATGTCCGGATACGTAAGGTTCACGGGAGCTTTTGCCGTGATGGCGGCGCTGGCGTCGCTGCCGCCGCAGACGGCCGGGGCGCAGGCAACGCCGGCGGGTGGCGGGGAGGTCCCGGCCGCTGGAGAGAAGGCGGGAGCGGTGTCGACCAAATCCAGTCGGGTCGAGCCGCCCCTGACCGAGAGGGAGCGCGAGCTCCTCGCGCACGTCCGCGACCTCGAGAAGAGGCTCTCGGCGCTCGAATCGAGACTGGCGTCGGCGGGGCCGCAAACGGCGCAACCGTCGAGCACGCCCGGTGCCGTCGCGGAGGTGGCGCCGGGGCCGGGGTCCGCAGCGCAGGAAGGGCCCCTGGCGGCGACCGCTCGGCATGACGCCGCTGCGGCGAAGGCCCGGCCACAAGCGGAGGACACGCAGCTCCCCCCGGCAGCGCCGGAGCCGGCCGCGGAAGCCGCGGCCGAGCCGTTCGCCTTCGCGGACTTCACCTGGCTCAACGGGAACCCCCGCACCACGGACTCACCGATGAGCACCAAGGTCTTCACCGGCGAGTTCCGATTGGACACGAGCTACATCTATGACCTCAACCACCCCCAGGACGACACGTTGGTCGGCAGCTCCGAGAGCGGCCGCACCGGCGAGTTCCAGGTGCAGCAGTTGGGGATCGGCGGCGACTTCCACTATGACAACGTCCGCGGCAGGCTGATGACGCAGTTCGGGATGTACTCGACGATGACGCCGCGCAACGACGCGAGTCCGACCCGCGGCCAGTGGAGCCTCGACAACGCCTACCGCTACGTCTCCGAAGCCTACGGCGGGTACCACATCGACAAATGGAACGGGATCAACGTCGATGCCGGGATCTTCATGTCGTACGTCGGTCTGTTCAGCTACTACAACTTCGACAACTGGGCGTACCAGCCGTCGTACGTCTCCTCCAACACGCCGTGGTTCTTCAACGGCGTGCGGGTGCAGATCTTCCCGTCGGACAAGCTCAAGATCGAGCCCTGGCTGATCAACGGCTGGCAGTCGTACGGCAGGTTCAACAGCAAACCGGGTCTCGGGTTGCAGGTCCTGTGGCGGCCGAACGGGTCCATTTCGATCCTTTCCAACAGCTACGGCGTGGGCACGGACACGCTCGGCAACGGCCGGCGGACGCGCTGGCACAGCGACAACAGCATCCAGGTCAAGTACCTTGACCGGCCGTCGCGCCTGCTCGACAAGGCCGCGTTCTCGCTCACCGTGGACGCCGGTTGCGAGAGCGGCGGTGGCGTGAGCTGCACTGGAGGCTCTGCGGCCCGTCCGGCGCAGTACTTCCTGGGCTGGATGCTCTACAACCGTCTCTGGTTCCGCAACGACACGTTCGGCGTGACGGTCGGCGGCGGCCAGATCACGAACCCCGGACGCTACCTCGTGCTCATGCCGCCGATCAACGGCGCGACCGCCGCCTCGGGGACTCCGTACTTCACCGAGAACCCCGGCGACCAGTTCCGCGCCTGGGACGCGTCGCTCACGTTCGACTACATGCCGAGTCAGTTCGTGACGTTCCGGTGGGAGTTCGACCACCGGGCGGCGAGTGTGCCGTACTTCGCGGGGGTCGGCGGCGTGACGCCGCCCGGCGGCAACCAGGGCTCTGCCGGGTCGCTGGTGCAGGGCTGGACCCCCGACCTCCGAAAGGCGGAAAGCCGCATCAACATGGCGCTCCTGGTGAAGCTCTGATGGAACACGCTGGGGAGCGCGGCGGCGGTCTCCGGAACTCCGCTACCATCGCCGGAGGTCCGGGTCGATGTGGGTGGTGAGGGTCGTCTCGGTGGGGGGAAAGCACGGCCTGCACGCCCGTCCGGCGGCGGCATTCGCGAAGACGGCAAAGAAGTTCGGGTGCCGGGTCACCGTCATCTCCAACAACGGGAGCGCGGATGGCAAATCCATCGTGGAGTTGATGACGTTGGGCATCGACAGCATGTCGACCGTGACGATCGCGGCGGATGGAGAAGACGCGGAGCAGGCCGTTGCGGCGCTGGCCACGGTAGTCGAGGGGTAGAACGTGCGACTGGGAGATGCGGACGGCTGACCGAACCGTGCCGCCGTGGCGGCGGGCCTCGTAACAACGCATCCGGACGCCTTGACACCTTCTTGATGTGGAGCCGGGTCGCGTTTATGCGCTCTTGTCGTCGCCGGTGGTGGGATCCCGAGGACGGGAGGTGTGAGGTGGACGTTCTGATCGTGTTGCTGATGCTCGCGCTCGCCGGAGTGTCGGTGTGGCTCGTGGACGCGATCGACCGCTTGGCGGAAGGGAGGACGAAGTGAACTGGCTCTACGTCGTCTCGGCCCTCGTCGCTCTCGCGTTGCTGATCTACCTCCTGGTGGCGCTCCTGAAGCCGGAGGAACTCGGATGACCGCACTCGCCGTCGTTCAGCTGCTGATCTACCTTGGTGTAATCCTTGCGCTGGCCAAGCCGCTGGGGATCTACATGGCCAGGGTCTACGAGGGCCGGCCCATGCTGCTCGGCCGCGCGCTCGGACCCGTCGAGCGCTTCCTGTACCGCATCGCGGGCGTGAAAGCCGATGACGAGATGGATTGGAAGCGGTACGCCCTCGCCATGCTGTTGTTCAACTTCCTGGGCTTCCTCCTTCTCTACGCGCTGCAGCGGTCCCAGGGCGTGCTCCCCGCGGACCCCGCCCACTTTCCGGGGGTCGCCCCCGACCTCTCGTTCAACACGGCGATCTCGTTCGTGACCAACACCAACTGGCAGAACTATTCGGGCGAGCAGACGATGAGCTACCTCACCCAGATGTTCGGCCTCGCGGTGCAGAACTTCCTCTCCGCGGCCTCGGGGATGGCGGTGCTAATGGCCCTGATCCGCGGGTTCGCGCGGCGAACCACCTCCACGGTCGGCAACTTCTGGGTGGATACCGTCCGCGGCACGCTCTACATCCTTTTGCCGCTCGCCCTGATCGTCGCGCTCGGGCTGGTCTCGCAGGGGGTTGTGCAGACCCTCTCCCCGTATCGAAAGGTCGCGCTGGTGCAGCCTGTCGTGGTGGAACAGCCCAAGCTCGACCCGGCCGGCGCGCCGGTCAAGGATGTTAAGGGCAACCCCGTAAACGAGAAAGTCAAGGTGAGCCAGCAGACGCTCGCTGTCGGCCCGGCCGCCTCGCAGATCGCGATCAAGCAGCTCGGCACGAACGGGGGCGGGTTCTTCAACGTCAACTCCGCCCATCCGTTCGAGAACCCGACGCCGCTGTCCAACTTCCTCGAGATGATCGCGACCTTCCTGATCCCCGCCGCCCTGTGCCTGACGCTTGGAGAGATGGTGCGAGACCGCCGCCAGGGTTGGGCGATCCTGGCAGCGATGTCGGCGATCTTCCTCGCAGCCGCGGTCGTGGCGATCTCCAGCGAGCAGGCCGGGAACCCTCTGCTGACCAAGCTCGGCGTGGATCAGCGCGTTTCCGCGACCCAGTCCGGCGGCAACATGGAGGGCAAGGAGGTTCGCTTCGGCCCGGCTGCGAGCGGATTGTTTGCGACGGAGACGACCGCAACCTCGTGCGGCGCAGTCAACTCGATGCACGACTCGTTCACGCCGCTCGGCGGGCTCGTCCCGATGGCGCTCATGCAGATCGGCGAGGTGGTGTTCGGCGGGGTCGGCTCAGGGCTGTACGGGATGCTGGCGTTCGTTGTCGTGGCGGTGTTCATCGCCGGCCTGATGGTTGGGCGAACGCCCGAGTACCTCGGCAAGAAGATCGGCTCGTTCGAGATGAAGATGGCCTCGCTCGTCATCCTCATCCCGCCCAGTGCGGTGCTGCTGGGTACCGCCGTCGCGGTGGCCACGGCCGCCGGGCAGGCCGGGCCGTCCAACCCGGGCGCCCATGGCTTCTCCCAGATCCTATACGCGTTCTCCTCGGCCAGCAACAACAACGGGTCGGCGTTCGCGGGGATCTCCGCGAACACGCCGTTCTACAACTTCACCCTCGGTCTGGCGATGTTCTTCGGCCGCTTCTGGACCAAGATCCCGATCCTGGCGATCGCCGGCTCGTTGGCCGCGAAAAAGGCCACACCGGTCGGCGCCGGGACGCTCGCGACGCACACGCCGCTGTTCGTCGTGCTGCTCGTCGGAACGGTGCTCCTCGTCGCCGCCCTGACGTTTCTCCCGGGGCTTGCCCTCGGACCCATCGTCGAGCACCTGCAGATGCTCGCGATGGCGCGATAAGGAGGCCGCCGATGCCAAGCAGAGTGCAGGCCCTCAAGCTCTTCGAGTCCGGAATCGTGAGGCGGGCGATCGCGGAATCGTTCAGGAAGCTCAACCCCCGCCACATGGTGCGAAACCCGGTGATGTTCGTCACCGAGGTCGTCAGCGTTCTCACGACTGGTCTCTGGGTACAGGCGCTGCGCGGCCACGGCGAGGCCCCTGCGGGGTTCATCCTCGCGGTGTCGGTGTGGCTGTGGTTCACCGTGCTGTTCGCCAACTTCGCGGAAGCGATGGCCGAGGGGCGCGGCAAGGCCCAGGCCGACGCCCTGCGCCGCTCGCGGCAGGAACTGGTCGCCAAGTTTCTCGCCGAGCCGCGCCACGGGTCCGGGTGGGCGCCGGTGCCGTCGAGGATGCTCCATGCCGGCGATGCGGTGCTGGTCGAGGCGGGGGACATCATCCCCGGCGACGGCGAGATCATCGAGGGGATCGCCTCGGTGGACGAAAGCGTCATCACCGGCGAGAGCGCCCCCGTGATTCGCGAATCCGGCGGCGACCGCAGCGCGGTCACCGGCGGCACGCGGTTACTCTCGGATTGGCTGGTGGTGCGCATCAGCGCCGAGCCGGGGGAGACGTTCCTCGACAGGATGATCGCGATGGTCGAGGGCGCGAAGCGCCAGCGGACGCCCAACGAGATCGCGCTCTCCATCCTGCTCGCCGCGCTCACCATCGTCTTCCTGCTCGCGGTCGCGACACTGCTGCCGTTCTCGCTCTACTCCGTCAAGGCCGCCGGTCAGGGCCAGCCGGTCACCGTCACGGTGCTGGCGGCGTTGCTCGTCTGCCTGATCCCGACGACGATCGGCGGATTGCTCTCGGCGATCGGGATCGCCGGCATGGACCGCATGGTCCAGGCCAACGTGATCGCGACTTCCGGGCGGGCGGTCGAGGCGGCCGGCGACGTCGACGTCCTGCTGCTCGACAAGACCGGCACGATCACGCTCGGCAACCGGCAGGCGACCGCGTTCATCCCCGCCCGCGGGGTGCGCGAGGAGGAACTTGGCGACGCCGCCCAGCTCGCTTCGCTCGCCGACGAGACTCCGGAGGGACGCAGCATCGTGGTGCTCGCGAAGGAGAAGTACGGCCTGCGCGGGCGCGAGGTCCACGGCCTCGGGGCGACCTTCGTGCCGTTCTCCGCACAGACGCGGATGAGCGGCGTCAACCTCGACGGGCGCCAGGTCCGCAAAGGGGCGGCCGACGCGGTCGCCGAGTTCGTCCGCGAGCGCGGCGGGAGCATCGGCGAGGACGTCCGCGCTGCGGTGGACAGTGTGGCCAAGGCCGGTGGCACGCCTCTGGTCGTGGCCGACGGGCCTCGGGTCTTGGGCGTGATCCAGCTCAAGGACATCGTCAAGGGCGGCATCCACGAGCGTTTCGCCGAGCTGCGCAAGATGGGGATCAAGACCGTGATGATCACCGGCGACAACCCCCTGACTGCGGCGGCGATCGCGGCCGAAGCCGGCGTCGACGACTTCCTGGCCGAGGCCACGCCGGAGGCGAAACTACGCCTGATCCGGGAGCTGCAGACCGGCGGGCGCCTCGTCGCCATGACCGGCGACGGCACCAACGACGCCCCGGCGCTGGCGCAGGCCGACGTCGCCGTCGCCATGAACAGCGGTACGCAGGCGGCCAAGGAAGCCGGCAACATGGTGGACCTCGACTCCAACCCCACCAAGCTCCTCGAGGTCGTCGAGATCGGCAAGCAACTCCTGATGACGCGCGGATCGCTGACGACGTTTTCGATCGCCAACGACGTCGCCAAGTACTTCGCGATCATCCCGGCGATGTTCGTCGCCACGTACCCGCAGCTCGGGGCGCTCAACGTCATGCGCCTGGCGACCCCGGCCTCCGCCGTGATGTCGGCGGTGATCTTCAACGCTCTCATCATCATCGCCCTCATCCCGCTGGCGCTGCGCGGGGTCGCGTACCGGCCGGTCGGGGCGGCGGCGCTCCTGCGCCGCAACCTGCTGGTCTACGGGCTCGGCGGGCTGGTGGCGCCGTTCGTGGGGATCAAGGCGATCGACCTGCTGCTCACCGCGCTGCACCTGGTGTGAGGAGGAAACTCATGGGCTCCCAGCTCCGTCCCGCCCTGATCCTGCTCGTCGCGCTGCACGTGCTGACGGGCCTGGTCTACCCGCTCGCCATCACCGGCATCGCCCAGGTCGTCTGGCCCGGTAAGGCCGACGGCTCGCTCGTCGTCGTAAACGGCCAGCCCCGCGGCTCGCGCCTGATCGGCCAGCCGTTCTCCGCGCCCGGCTACTTCTGGGGCCGGCCCTCCGCGACGTCCCCCGTGCCGTACGACGCCTCGGCGTCCTCCGGGTCAAACCTGGGCCCGACGAACCCGGCGTTGCTGGACCTCGTCCGCGACCGGATCGCGGCGCTGCGGGCGGCGGACCCGGCTCTGACCGGACCGATCCCAGCCGACCTGGTGACAGCCTCCGCGAGCGGGCTCGATCCGGACATCAGCCTTGCCGGCGCGCTCGTGCAGGTCCCGAGGGTCGCGAGGGCGCGTGGCCTGGCCGAAGAGGCGGTCCGCGAGCTCGTCCTGGCTCACGCGGCCGGACGCACCCTGGGTTTCCTCGGCGAGCCGCGGGTCAACGTGCTGCTCCTCAACCTCGCGCTGGATGGGACGGGGACCGGGGGCTGATTGGGGTTCGACCGCGAGGCGTCTAGAATTGGGGTACGGCCAACGACATGAGCGAGCCACGGCGACCCGATCCCGACGAGCTGCTCGCTCGCGTGCAGGAGGACGAGGTCCGGAAGGCCCAGGGCCGGCTCAAGGTCTTCTTCGGCGCCGCCCCGGGGGTCGGGAAGACCTACACGATGCTGGAGGCGGCTCGGGCGCTGCGTGGCGACGGCGTCGACGTCGCGGTCGGCTGGGTCGAGACCCACGGGCGGCGCGAGACCGAGGCGTTGCTCGAGGGCCTCGAGATCCTGCCCCGCCGCCAACTCTCCTACCGGGGCACGCGTCTCGAAGAGTTCGACATCGACCTGGCGCTCGAGCGCCGCCCGACCCTCATCGTGGTCGACGAACTCGCGCACACCAACGCCCCAGGCTCCCGCCACGCCAAGCGCTTCCGCGACGTCGAGGAGCTGCTGCGCGCCGGGATCGACGTCTACACGACGCTCAACGTGCAGCACCTGGAGAGCCTCAACGACGTCGTGGCGCAGATCACGGGCGTGACGGTGAGGGAGACGGTGCCCGACGCGATCCTGGACAGGGCCGCCGAGATCGAGCTGGTGGACCTGCCCGCCGAGGAGCTGCGCAAACGTCTCGCCGAGGGCAAGGTCTACATCCCCGAGATCGCCGGACGCGCGGCCGAGAGCTTCTTCCGCGAAGGCAACCTGATCGCCCTCCGCGAGCTGGCGCTGCGCCGCACGGCGGAGCGGGTGGACGCCCAGATGCAGCGCTACCGGCACGAGCACGCGGTCCGGGCAACGTGGCCGGCGGCGGAGCGGGTGCTCGTCTGCGTCGGTCCGAGCCCGTACGCGGTTCGGCTGGTCAGGGCGGCCCGGCGCATGGCGGCGCGCCTCCAGGCCGAGTGGGTGGCGGTGTACGTCGAAACCCCGTCCCACCTACACCTCGCCGACGCGGACCGCGAACAGCTCGAACGGACGATGCGGCTGGCGGATCAACTCGGCGCCGAAACCGCCAGGTTGACCGGCGGGGACGACGTCGAGGAGATCCTCGCCTACGCGCGCCGCCGCAACGTCACGAAGCTGGTGGTCGGGAAGCCGGCGGAGCCGCGCTGGCGGACGCTCCTGCACGGGTCGTTCGTGGAACGCCTGGTGCGGGGCAGCGGCGACATCGACGTCTTCGTCATCAGCGGCAAGCCCGAGGAGGACGCGGTGCGCGAGCCGGTCGCGCGCCGCACCCACAGCCGGTGGCCGGCGTACGGCTCAGCGGCCGTGGCGGTCGCGCTGTGCACGCTCCTCGCGTCGCTCCTCGCCGAGCGGCTCGCGCTCGCCAACATCATCATGGTGTACCTGCTCGGCGTGCTGGTCGTGGCGTTGCGGGCCGGCCGGGGACCCGCGGCACTCTCGTCCGTCCTGAGCGTCGCGGCGTTCGACTTCTTCTTCGTCCCCCCCCGGTACACGTTCGCCGTCGGCGACACCCAGTACGTTCTCACCTTCGGGGTGATGCTCGTGGTTGCGCTCGTCATCTCGAACCTCGCCGCTCGCGTGCGGGATCAGGCCGAGGCCGCGCGGGCGCAGGAGCGGCGGACGGCGGCGCTGTACGCCGTCAGTCGCGCCTGCGCCAGCGCCGGGGAGACGTACGAGGTGGTGCGGGTGGCGGGCCGCCACCTCGCCGAGGTCTTCGAGGCGCAGGTCGCGATCTTCCTCCCGCACCGGGACGGGAGGTTGAAAGCGGCGTTTTCCGGGGAAGCGACGTTCGCCCTCGACCCGAAGGAACTCTCGGTCGCGCAGTGGTGCCTGGACCACGGTGAGCGGGCGGGTCTCGGTACCGCGACCCTCCCCGGCAGCGTCGCGCTCTTCCTCCCGCTCCTGGTCGCCCGCGGCGCCGTCGGCGTGATCGGCATCAGTCCGGGCCGGGGGCCGCTCGACTCCGAACGCCTGCACCTCCTGGAGGCGTTCGCGAGCCAGATCGCCCTCGCGGTCGAGCGGACGAACCTCGCCGCCGAGGCGCAGGCGGCCCTGCTGCAGGCGGAGACCGAACGGACCCGGAGCGCGCTGCTGGCCTCGGTGTCGCACGACCTCCGCACGCCGTTGGCGGCGATCGCCGGGGCCTCGAGCGCGATTCTGCGGAACCCCGAATCGCTTCCGGCGGAGACCCGCCGCGAGCTCGTGCAGTCGATCAACGACCAGGCCGAGCGCCTGAACCGGTTCATCGGCAACCTGCTCGACATGACGCGGCTGGAAGCCGGGGTCATAAACATCCGCAAGGAGTGGCAGCCGGTGGAGGAGGTCATCGGCGCCGCGCTCGGACAGCTCGAAGGACGCCTGGCCGGACGCGAGGTCCGCACCCGGCTCCCGGACTCGCTGCCCCTCGTCCCGCTCGACACGACGCTGGTCGTCCAGGCGTTGGTCAACGTCCTCGAGAACGCCCTCAAGTACACGCCCGCCGCCACGCCGATCGAGGTTTCGGCGCGGGTCGAGGGCGAGTGGTTGGTCATCGAGGTGGGCGACCGGGGCCCCGGCCTCGCCGCCGGCGAGGAACTGCAGGTCTTCGAGAAGTTCTACCGGCGCGCCTCGGAGAACTCTCAGCCCGGGGCCGGACTCGGCCTCGCCATCGCCAAGGCGGTCGCGGCGGCGCACGGGGGCAGGATCGCCGCCGCCAACCGTCCCGACGGGGGCGCGGTGTTCTCGCTCGCGCTGCCGCTCGGAGGGCCGCCGCCCGAGCTGCCCGCCGAGGCGCGGCGCGATGCTACGATCACCTAGGCCCGCGTCGCAGAAAGGCCACACACATGGTCTCAGCCGAACCGCTCGTCCTGATCGTCGACGACGAGGCGCCGATCCGGCGCTTCCTTCGGGTGAGCCTCGCCGGCGAAGGCTGCCGTGTCGTCGAGGCCGCGACGGCGTCGGAGGCGCTCGAGAAGATCGCGGCGCAGCGACCCGATGTCGTCGTCCTCGACCTCGGCCTGCCCGATCGAGACGGCGTCGCGGTGATCCGCGAGGTGCGCGAGTGGTCGCCGGTTCCGATCGTCGTGCTCTCGGTGCGCGACCGGGAGAACGACAAGGTGGCGGCCCTTGAAGCCGGCGCCGACGATTACCTCACGAAACCGTTCGGGGTGGGGGAGTTGATGGCCCGTCTGCGGGTGGCGCTGCGGCATGCGTCGGCGGTTGGGGGCGGTGCCGAGGCGCCGGGCTTCACGAGCGGCGACCTCCGGGTGGACCTGGCCCGCCGGCAGGTGTTCGTGGGGGCGCGGGAGGTGCGGCTCACGCCGATGGAGTACAGACTGCTCGCCGTCCTGGTGAAGAACGCGGGCAGGGTCCTCACCCACCGCCAGCTCCTGCACCAGGTCTGGGGCCCCGAGTACGGCGACGAGAACCACTACGTGCGCGTCTACGTCGCCCAAATCCGCCACAAGATCGAAGAGGACCCGGCGCGCCCGCGCTACCTGCGGACCGAGCCCGGCGTCGGTTACCGCCTCGTGTCGGAATGATCCCGGACGGTCGAGGCGGCCCTCGCGACGCTGAGCCGTCGCGCTCTTCGGACCACGGACCACGCCTCTCCTGTTGCCTCGGCCCACCCGTGAGACAATCGCCCGCACGGAGGCGGCCATGGCGTTCCGCGACCTGCGCGACTACCTGAAGGCGCTCGAGAGCTGCGGCGAGCTGCGGCGCATCGCGGCCGAGGTTTCGCCGGTCCTCGAGATCGCCGAGATCGCCGACCGCGTGGTCAAGAAACAGGGCCCGGCCCTGCTCTTCGAGCGCGTGCAGGGCGCCTCGATGCCGGTCGCGGTCAACCTGTTCGGCTCGATCCCGCGGGTGATGCGGGCGCTCGAAGTCTCGTCATGGCAGGAGTGGGCGGACCGCCTCGATTTCTTCCTCGAGCCCAAGGCGCCGACGTCGTTGCTGGACAAGGTCAGGACGCTGCCGAAGCTCGCCGAGGTCGCCGGGATCTTCCCCAAGGTGGTGAAGGACGGGCCGGCGCACGAGGTCGTGAAGACCGGCGACCAGGTGGACCTGAACGAATTCCCCGTGCTGCAGTGCTGGCCGGAGGACGGCGGCCGCTTCTTCACGCTGACGAACGTGATCACGAAGGACCCCGCGACCGGCGGCCGCAACTGCGGGATGTACCGGCTGCAGCTGTTCGACCGCAACACGACCGGGATGCACTGGCACCTGCACCACGACTCGGCGCGCATCTTCCGCGACACGAGCGTTGCGGGCCGGCGCACCGAGGTCGCGGTCGCGTTCGGGGGCGACCCGGCGACGATGTTCGCGCCGGCGGTGCCGCTGCCCCCGGGGATCGACGAGATGCTGTTCGCGGGGTTCGTGCGCCGCGAGCCGGTCGAGATGGTGCGCTGCGTCTCCGTGGACCTCGAGGTCCCGGCGCGCGCCGAGCTGGTGCTCGAGGGGTGGGTGGACCCCGCCGAGCGCCGGCGCGAGGGGCCGTTCGGCGACCACACCGGCTTCTACTCGCTCGCCGACGACTACCCGGTCTTCCACGTCACCGCGGTCACGCACCGCGCCGACGCGATCTACCCCACGACCATCGTCGGCCGCCCGCCGATGGAGGACTGCTACATGGGGTACGCGATCGAGCGCATGTTCCTGCCGCTGATGCGCAAGATGCTCCCCGAGGTGGTGGACTACCACATGCCGTTCGAAGGGGTGTTCCACAACCTCATGATCGTTGCGATCGACAAGCGGTACCCGCAGCACGCCCGCAAGGTGATGCACGGGATCTGGGGCCTCGGCCAGGCGACGTTCACCAAGGTGATCGTGGTGGTGGACGCCGAGGTGAACGTCCAGGACCCCGCCGAGGTGGCGTGGCGCGCCCTCGGGAACATCGACCCCAGCCGCGACCTGGAGTTCGTGACCGGTCCGGCCGAGACGCTCGACCACGCCTCCGCGATGCCGTGGTGGGGGAGCAAGGTGGGGATCGACGCGACGCGCAAGTGGCCGACCGAAGGGTTCAACCGCCAGTGGCCCGGCGACATCCTCATGAGCCCCGAGGTCAAGGCGAGGATCGACGCGCTCTGGAGCCGGTTGGGCATCGGGTAGCGCGCCGGCTCGGAAGGCGCGGTCCCGCCGGGCTGTATACTTTTTCCCGATGGAAGCGATGCGCGGGGAAACGTCCGCCATTCTCGACGAGGTGGTCGCCAGAGGGTGGCGGCTGGCGCGGCTGGCGGGGTCGGCGGCCTCGCTGCCGCCGTGCGATCTCGACACCGCGTTGCGCCTGGCGCTCGACCTCGCCGGCGAGGCGTGTAGCGAACGCGACCTCGGCCGGTGGCACGAGCCGCTCATCGCGGAGGCGAAGCGCCGGCTGTACCCGGAGACGTTCCCCTCGCCGAGCCCCGCGGTCGCGGCGGTCGCGGGGTTCTTCGTCCCGCTCGCGAAGGCGGTGCTCGGCGAGCAGGCGCGTCGCGGCCAAGGCATCGTCGCGCGCCTGCCGTTCGAGCCCCTCGCCGACGAGGAGATCGCGCGCTGGCCGTCGGGCGAGGAGTACCGCCGGATGCTCCGCCACATCGAGGACGACGGGGTCCTCGTCTGCCTCGCGATGGTGGAGGCGTGGCAGGGGTTCTCCACCTACCAGCACGTCCTCGGCGTCGCCGGACTCGCGCTCTGGATCGGCCGCCAGCTTGCGAAGGTGGTGCCGGTGGACCTGCCGCTGCTGCACGGCGCGGCGGTCGGCCACGACATCGGCAAGTTCGGCTGCGTCGGCGACGAGGTGCGCAGAATCCCACGGCTGCACTACTACTACACCCACACCTGGTACCAGGACCGCAACCTCCTGAGCATCGGCCACATCGCCACGACGCACTCGGTCTGGGACCTGGAGCTGGTGCGGTTGCCGGTCGAGACGCTGCTGCTGATCTACGCCGACTTCCGCGTCAAGGAATCGGCCGGCCCGGGCGAGGGGATGGGGATCATCTCGCTCGGCGAGTCGTTCGCGACGATCCGCGACAAGCTCGAGAACCTGGATCGGGAGAAGATCCGGCGCTACCGCGGCGTCTACCGCAAGCTGCGCGACCTCGAGGAGTACCTGCAGTTCCTCGGGGTCGAGCTCAACCCGCCCGGCTTCGAGTGCCCGACGCCGCCGCGGCCGTCGTGCCCGAAGGAGCTCGACATCGTGGCGGTGCTGGCGGGCCGGGAGCGGCCCGACGCCGTGGCGCTCGCAACCGGCCGCAACCTGGCGACGTTGCGCCGCCTGCTCGTCACCGCTCACAACCTCGGGGTGATGGAGCGCCTGCGCGACCTCCCGGCGCTGCGCGCCCTGCTCGAGGAGGCGCGCTCGTTCGAGAGCTGGCGCGACCTGCGCACCTACCTCACGATCCTGGGCGAATACGCGCCGGCGCTGTCGCGGGAGCAGAAGGCGCTCGCCCTCGACTTCTTCATCGAGCTGCTCGGGCACCGCGACGACGACATCCGCTACCACGCCGCGAACGGGATCGGCGACCTGATCGCCGGGCGCGAAGACTTCTGGCGCAAGGACCTCCCCGACGGCATCGTGCTGCGCCCCGAGCGCGTGATGCTGGACGAGCTCGATCGGGTCCTCGCCCTGCTCGACCGGGCGAAACCGGAGCCAGAAGACGACATGGCGGCGACCGAGCGCGTGCTTTACGCCGTGCCGATCGTTCTGCGACGTCTCCTCCACCGGGCCGAACCCGACCTCCGCCGCCAGGCGTGGGAGCGGGTCAAGGCCAGCTTCGAGCGTCGCCTCGGCGACCGGCGGCCGCTCGTCGGGCTTTACGTCTGCGAGGCGCTGGAGGTCAGCCTGAAGGCGGTCCCGGTGGAGGACCGCGCCGGGCTCGTCGCGTTCGCGGAAGCGTGGTGCGACCACCCGGTGGCCGCGACGCGGCTGATGGCGTGGCGGCTGCTGCTCGCGCTGGCCCGCGACGCCGAAGGCCGGCCGCAAGCGCTGGCCGACCTTGCGGGGCGCGTCGAGGCCCTCGCCGAGCGCGTCGGGGGCAAGTACTCGGTGGCCGAGCTCTTCCTGCTCCAGGAGCTGGCCGAGGTGTGCGCGTTGCCGCACATCGCGGAGCTGAGCCGCAGGCTGAGACTCGAGGGGCGAGACCCCGTCCGCGAGGTGTTCCTGCGCAACCTCAAGAGCCGCGTGGACTGGGTCGAGAAGAAGGTCAACTGCGATTACCTCGCCTCGTCCGCGGCCGCGCGCCACGCCGAGAACCGCGACCCCGGCTCCTACTTCGCCAACGAGGTCGCGTCGCACTTCGCGAACCTGCTGAAGGTGAGCCGGGTCGAGGGGACGCGCTTCCACGCCGGCCGTTGCCTGCTGGAGTTGTTGCCGCTGCTGAGAGTGCCGCAGCGCAACGACCTCATGGTCGAGCTGCTGCGCTCGCTCGAGCTCGACCTCGAAGCGGTCACGCGCTACATCCCGCGGTTCTTGGCGTCGGTGCTCGCGAGCCTCCCCGACCAGGAGTTCTTCGAGGGGCTCGACGACATCGAGGTCAACGTGCGGCGCGGCAACGAGGCGCTGCAACGCCTCCTGCTCCAGACCGCAGGATGGCTCCTGCTGTCGCTCGATGCCGGTCGCCTCAAGGGGGAGGTGCTGCGCCGCCTCGCCGGGATGTTGCTCGGCTCGCTCGCCGAGTCGCGCTCCTCGACGGCGGTCGAGGGGTTCGCCCAGATTGCGATGGTGTTCGCGCGGCTCGCGGAGCGGCGGGACGACGGCCGCCTGCGCGCGTTCCTCCTCCTCGCCAGCAAGAAGTTCTTCTCGCTGATCACCCATCGACCCGGGGACAGGGTTCGCTTCTTCCTCGCAGGGTCGGCGCTCAACCACCTCGACCGCGCGATCGCGAGCCTGCATCCGACGCTACACTTCCCCGAGCACCAGACCGTGGCGTTCATCCCCGGCACCTTCGACCCGTTCACGAGCGCGCACCAGGCCGTCGTCGTCAAAGCGCTCGAAAGCGCGACGGAGGCGGTGGTGCAGATGGACGACTACTCGTGGCGCAAGCACGCCTTGCCGCGTCAGCTCAGGGAAGAGTTGGCGTGGATGGCGCTCGCCGCGATGCCCGACGCGTACCTGGCGCCGTTCCGACCGCCCGTCAACCTGGCGCGCCCTTCCGGGGTGCGCCAGCTTCGTCACGCGTTCGGCGGGCGCAAGTTGCTCCTCGTCGTCGGCTCCGACGTGCTCGTCGGCGCCAGCGCGTACGCCGACGCCGCCAGCGAGATCTGGGACATCCCGCACGTCGTGGTGATGCGCGGCGACGCTCAGCCCGAAGGGCTGCTGGACCGGGTCGGCGGCTTCCGCGGCGGGGTGGCGGTCGTGCCGGTGGCGGGCCAGGTGGGCGGGGTGTCGTCCACGGCGCTCCGTTCGGCGCTCGACCGGCGCGGCGACCTGGAGGCGCTCTGCCATCCGCTGGTGGCGCGCACGCTCCTCGACCGGCGGTTGTACGTCAACTACCCGGCGTACAAGCAGCAGGTGCCGCCGCCGGACGACCGAATCCAGTACGGAGACGAAGCGGCGGTCCGACCCGGAGGGTTGCGCCTGGCGGCGGGGCTCTCTCCCGGGCACCCGTCCGCGTCCGCCGGCGGCGGTGCGACCGTGTGCACGCTCGACGGGGGCGGCGCCGAGCCGCAGCCGATGGCGTCGGTCACGTGGCGCAGCGTGTCGGCGGCCGCGCTGCCCGTCGTCCTGGGAGATGAGAATCTGACGCTCGCCGGGAGCGGCCGACTGCTCGGCGAGGGGGCGCTCGTCGAGGCGGTGGAGGTCGCCGGCACGACCGGCGACGGCGCGGCGCTCCAACGGTTGTTCTCGGAAGCGCTCGGCCGCTGGCTCGACGCCGGGTTGCTTTTCGGCCTGGTGCCGGTCGACGGCGAGAGGGGGCCGCTCGTGGACGCGCTGCGGCGTCTCGGGGCGGCCCTTCCGGCCAGGGGCGGGACGCCGCCGGCCGGTGAACTCGCGGTCCTTCGCCTCGAAGACCCGCTCGTGCTGGTGTGGGACGTCGAAAGCGTGCTGCAACCCCCCTACGCGGCGGCTCCCGCGGTGCGGCGAGCCCTCGCCGCGTCCCGGACGGCGATGGCCGAGTTCTTCGCGGCCCTGGCGCCTGGCAACGCGCTGCTCCACCTGCACGAGGAGCAACTCAAGCGGCGGGTCGTGCAATGGGCGATCGAAGTGCTGGGGGACCAGCCCGCCGGGAGACACTGGGTGACGCTCGGCCTCGGGCGCCAGTTCTCGCGCGATATCGTCGGGAACTGCCCGACGCTCGCGGTTGACCTCGAGCGCTTCCTGACCTGGCAAGGGTACGAGGGGGGGACGTTCCCTCTCGTCGGCAGCCCGTCGCTGGAACTCCAGCTCGCAGTCGCGCGGGAGTTGGCCCGCAACGCCATCGTGCTCGCCCCGTTCCTCGACAGCGCCGACGCGGTGGTGCAGGTGAGCGAGGCGGCGCACGCCGTCGGTCTTCCGGTGCGGGAGGTGCTGATCGGGGTGACCAGCGCCTCGGTGCGCGCGACGCTCGAGCTGCGCGGCATCCCCCACCGCTGCGGCGCGGTCGTACCCGGTTGGCAGGGAGTGCTGCGCGAAAGCGCGATGGCGCCGTACGTCGGAGGCTGGAGCATCGTGGGGCGCGACCCGCTGGAGACAGGGTCGCTGCTGCCCTCGCTCAACGACTGCCTGCCGTATCACTACCCGCACCACCTCGGCCTCGCGGGTTCCGACGCACTCGACTTCTCGCGCCTGGCGCTTCACCAGGCCCGCGCGCTCCTCCTTGCGCTCGAGGAGACGTTTCGCGAACGCGAGGGGCGGCTGCTGGCGGTGCAGGACCTGAGTGCCGTCGTGCGCACGCCGAGGTGCCCGCCGATGCCGCAGGGGTTCCTGCCGCCCCGGGACCGCTTTCCCAGCGACCTGGTCGCGGAGGACATCGAGGCGCTGGCGCGGTTGCACCCGGAGACGCACGCGGCGCACCGCGGGCGCTGGAGGGAGCGGTGAAGCTGTTCGGCCAGGGGAGAGCCGCCGTGGCGGACGACGCCGCCACCGCGGAGCGGCTCGGCTGGGGGGTGCGCCGGCGCTCGCGCCCCGACCCCGATCTGATCATGGCGCCCAGGGAGGGGGATCCCCGCCGCGAGCCGTGGGTCGCGCCGCCGTGGTACCGGCCGGCGCTCGGTCTCGAGGCGCTGAGGCGCCGGTCGGTGCGCCGGCCGCAGTGGACGTACCTGCCCGCAGCCCCAGGCGTGGTGCGGGACCTCGCCAGGCTCGCCGAGCAGCCCGCGGCGCGGGGGTGGTCGGTCGGGCTCGCCGGCCTCGGGAGGGTCGGGGGGGTCGCCGCGACGATCCTGGCGGCGGCGCCGAGCCGACTGTCGGGCATTCGCGAACTGGTGATCCATGACGTCGACGCCGCGAACCAGCAGCGCTGGCTGCTCGAGCTCGGGTCGATCGCGCGCTGGCGCGGGCGGGGCGAGTTGCCGGTCGTGCGCGCCGCTGCGCCGGGCGAGATGTTCGAGCGGTGCGACGCCTTCCTCTTCGCGGCTACGGACGGCGTGCCGCCGTTGGGCACCCAGGGCGAGGTGCGCATGGTCCAGCTCGCACCCAACCGCGTAATCCTGCGCGGCTTCCTCGCCGAGGCGCGGCGCGCGGCGTTCGCCGGACTGTTCCTCATCGTCTCCGACCCGGTGGAGTGGCTCGCCCAGGCGGCGTTCCTCGACAGCAACTCGGACCACGAGGGGCGCTTTGCGGGCGAGGGGATCGCGCCCGAGCGGATCGCGGGGCTGGGCCTCGGCGTGATGTGGGCGCGGGCGCTCGCGGCCGCCCGCCGCCGGGGCTGGAGCGATACGGTTGCACGGGCCGGAGCGGCGTACGGGCCGCACAGCAAAGAGGTCGTCGCGTTTGACGACGTCGCGAGGCCGGACCGGGCGCGCTCGGAGCGGCTCAGCCGCGCGGCGCGGGAGTGCAACGTCAAGGTGCGCGATCTCGGGCACCTGCCGTACGTCGGACCGGGGGTCTCATCGGTCGGGCTGATGCTGCCGCCGCTGCTCGCCGGCCGCGAGGCGCTCGCGAGCGTGTTCGTGGACGGAATCTACTTCGGTTCGCCGGCTCGCCTGACCTGGGGGCTCTACCCGACCGGACGGCGGATGGCGGACGAGGTCTGGGCCGCCCTTGGCGCTCTTCATGCGCGGTTGCGGGCGCAAGCCCGGGCGCTGGGCCTGCTGTGGGAATAGCGTCCGCCGGCCGCAACCCGGTCGTCGGAGCACCCTTCCGTGTCGCAATCCGGATCGATGGGGGGTGCCGCGCCGCCGGGGCTCGGGCCGCGGCCTCGGCGCCCGGGGAGGTCTGATGAAGCCGACCGAAACTCACTTCCACCAGCGGCCATGGCACCTTGCCCGGCACATGGCCTCAGGCGTGTTCGCGCTGCTGCCGCTGACCGTCGGAACCCTCGGGCTCGGCATGGCGATCTACCACTGGGTCGAGGGCCTCGCTTGGCCGGACTCGTTCCTGAACGCGGCGATGCTGCTCGGCGGGATGGGTCCCGTGGACCCGTTGCACACGACGGCGGGGAAGTGGCTGGCGGGCCTGTACGCCCTCTTCGCCGGCGTCGTCTTCCTCGTCCTCGCGGGCGTCATGCTCGCCCCGGTGATCCACCACGTCCTGCAGCGATTCCACCTGGATTCGACGCCGGACGACGCAACCGGGCACTGACGCTCCGGGCGCATAGGATCGAGGCGGCACCAGCGTCGGTCGCGCGCTGAGACACGCTGCAAGTGACATGAGGCGGGGAATTTCTCCCCACCGTGCCGGATGCGCTGTGGCGGGGGGCGCCCAAGCGGAACAGATCCGACATGAGATGTAAATTAATGATCGTCAATTAGTTGGGGTGGAATGATTGCGGCTGGTACTTGTGAGCACGTTCGCATGCTTGCAAAAGGGTGGGCAATGTGAGGAAAATGTCCTCATGTCAAGGCGTCCCCCAAGGGGCCCGGACAAAAGGGAGGCAGGCATGAGTGTGAACCAGTACGTGGCTGGGTTCATGGACCGCATCGTCGCCAAGAACCCCGCCGAACCCGAGTTCCACCAGGCCGTGAAGGAAGTAGTGGAGTCACTCGTCCCCTGCATCGAGAAGCACCCAGAGTACGTCGAGCACAAGATCCTCGAGCGCATGACGGAGCCGGACAGGATCTTCATCTTCCGGGTGCCGTGGCTCGACGACGCGGGGCGGATCCAGGTGAACCGCGGCTTCCGGGTCGAGTTCTCCAACGCGATCGGCCCGTACAAGGGCGGCCTCCGTTTCCACCCGACCGTCAACCTCGGCATCCTGAAGTTCCTCGGCTTCGAGCAGATCCTCAAGAACAGCCTGACCACGCTGCCGATGGGCGGCGGAAAGGGCGGCAGCGACTTCGATCCGAAGGGGAAGTCGGACTGGGAAGTGATGCGCTTCTGTCAGAGCTTCATGAACGAGCTGTACCGCCACATCGGCGGCAACATCGATGTCCCCGCCGGCGACATCGGCGTCGGCGGCCGCGAGATCGGCTACCTGTTCGGCCAGTACAAAAAGCTCACCCACTCCTTCGAGGGCGTACTCACCGGCAAGGGCCTCAACTGGGGCGGCTCTCTCATCCGTCCCGAGGCGACCGGCTACGGTTGCGTGTACTTCGCCGAAGAGATGCTCAAGACCAAGGGCAGGTCGTTCGAGGGGTTGACGGTGGCGGTATCGGGCTCCGGCAACGTCGCGCAGTACGCCATCGAGAAGGTCAATCAACTCGGGGGCAAGGTCGTCACCATTTCCGATTCCAACGGGACGGTCGTCGACAAGCAGGGGATCAAGGGCGAGAAGTGGGAGTTCCTGATGGAGCTCAAGAACGTCAAGCGAGGCCGCATCAAGGAGTACGCCGACAAGTTCCACGGCGAGTACTTCGAAGGCAAGCGGCCGTGGTTCGTGAAGTGCGACGTGGCGCTGCCATGCGCAACGCAGAACGAGGTGAGCGGCGAAGACGCCAAGACGCTCGTGGCGAACGGCTGCACCTGCGTGTCCGAGGGCGCCAACATGCCGACCACCCTCGAGGGTGTCGAGGTGTTCCTCAAGAAGAAGATCCTCTACGGCCCCGGCAAGGCGGCGAACGCCGGCGGCGTTGCGACCTCGGGCCTCGAGATGTCGCAGAACAGCTTGCGCCTCTCGTGGACCAGGGACGAGGTGGACGAGCGGCTCCACGGGATCATGACGAGCATCCACAAGGCGTCGCTCGAGACCAGCGTCGAGTACGGCGATCCGGGGAACTACGTGCTCGGCGCCAACATCGCCGGGTTCATCAAAGTCGCGACCTCGATGATCGACCAGGGTCTGGTTTAGCCGCAGGGCGAAGGGTGCAAGGCGCGAGGGGCGGGGGCGCGTGACCCCCGCCCCTTCATTCGTCGGGCGTCGAAGCCTTGAGCCTCTCCCGGAGCGTCTTGCGGTCGACCCCGAGCATCGCGGCGGCACGGGTCTTGTTGCCGCCGGCCAGTGCCAACACGCGCCGGATGTGCTCGGTTTCCACGGCGGCCAGCGAATATGAGCGGCCGCTGCGGGCGGGGGCAAGGCGCGTGAGCGATGGGAGGTCGGATACGTCGAAGACCTCCGAGTCGGTCGTGGCCATCGTCCGTTGCACGACGTTCTCGAGCTCGCGCACGTTTCCCGGCCAGTCGTGGCTGCGCAGCGCCCGCTCGGCGTCGGCGGACAGCCGCGGGGTCGCCCGGCCGAGGTCGGCGGCGGACTTCCCGAGAAAGTGCCGGGCCAGGAGCAGCACGTCGCCGCCCCGGTCCCGCAACGGAGGGAGCCCGATCGCGATCCCGTTGAGGCGCTCGTAGAGGTCGTCGCGGAACAAGCCCTTGCGGACGAGGGAAAGGAGGTCCCTGCTGCTGGCCGCGATCACGCGAACGTCGACGGTGCGGGCGCGAGAGGCCCCGGCCATGCAGACCTCCCGGCCCTGGAGGACCCGGAGGAGCCTGGCTTGCATCGCCATGGAGGTCTCGCCGATCTCCTCGAGCAAGATCGTGCCCCCGTCCGCCATCTGGAAGAAACCGGCGCGCGCCTCGCGGCTGCCGGCGCCTTTGCCGTGCCCGAACAGCGCGCTCTCCAGTAATCGTTCCGGGATCGCCCCGCAGTTCGCCGGAACGAACGGCGCGGAAGCGCGAGGGCCCGCATAGTGAATGGCTCGCGCCGCGAGCCCCTTGCCCGTGCCGCTCTCGCCGGAGATGAGGACGGTCGCGGGCGTCAGCGCCGCCTTGGCTATCGCGGTGAACACCGGCTGCATCGCGTCGGACTCGCCGAGCAACCCCAGCGGGGCGCATGGCGTCGAGGGGCCGCGTGCGCGGACCGTTCGCCGCGCGGCGAGCTTGCCGAGCGCACGGCGGACCGCGGCCGACAGTTCCTCGTCGGTGAACGGTTTGGCCAGGTACTCCTCGGCGCCGGACTTCACGGCGTCCACCGCGCCTTGCACCGAGGCGTACCCGGTGATCATCATCACTTCGGTGTCGGGGAGGGACTCGCGCACATGGCGCACGAGCTCGATCCCGGAGGCGCGCGGCATCTTGAAGTCGGTGATCACGAGATCCGTCGGGGTGGCGTCCAGGATGCCGCGCGCGTCGGCGACGGTGGCCGCAGTCATCACCCGGTAGCCCTGGGCGCGCAAATTCCGTTCCAGCACCTCGAGGGTCGCCGCCGAGTCGTCGACGACGAGGATGCGCTCTCTCTCACCAGAAGACGGCATCGGGGTCTGCCTCCTTGAACGTCGCGAGACCGGCGAGGGGAAGCAGGATCTCGAAGCGGGCGCCGCCGCCCGGCTCGCTCGCGACCGTGATCGTGCCGCCGTGCGCCGAAACGATGCCGTGAACCACCGCAAGGCCCAGGCCGGTTCCCTCGTTCACGTCCTTTGTCGTGAAGAACGGGATGAAGATCTGACGCCGGACGTCTTCGGTCATCCCGCAACCGGTATCCTCGACGACGAGCGCGACGTGGCCGTCGGAACGGCCGGTCCGGATCGTGAGGGTCCCTCCTCCCGGCATCGCCTGGACAGCGTTGACCACGAGGTTGACCAGCACCTGATGGAGCTGGGAGGGGTCGGCGACGATGTCCGGGAGGTCGGGCTCGAGGCGGCGCACGACCTCGACACCCTCCTTCGCGCAGCGCGCTTCGACGAGGTACAGCCCCTCGGTGATGACGGTGTTGAGGTTGACCTTCGTCTTGGCGGGCGGCGTCTGGCGGGCGAAGAGCATCAGCTTCCGGACGATCTCCCGCGCGTGCATCGCCGCCGCCACGATCTTGTCCAGATCGCTCGCGATCCCGGCGCCGCCGCCGCCGCCCTTCTTGGCGAGTTGCGCGAATCCGAGGACGTTGCCGAGCGGCTCGTTGAGCTCGTGGGCGACGCCGGCCGCGAGCTGGCCGATCGTGGCGAGGCGATCGGCGTGGCGTAGCTGCTCCTGGAGCCTGGCGCTCTCGGCCGCAGCCTCGCGACGCTCGACGACCGCCGCGAGTTGTCTCGCCACGGCATCGATTAGACTGCGTTCCTCCTTGAGGAACGGCCCCTCGTCGGCCTCCGGGCGCCGCCGCGTGTACGACACCTCGACGGAACCGCGACGAGCCCCACCGACCACGATCTCGGCCGACTGCCGCTGCGCCCCGGGCCGGAACGAGGGCGTGGAGAACCTCCTGCCGTCGAGGACCACCCGGGCGACGGCGACCTCCGGGTACTGCCACGCCGGCGGGAGGAGCTGCACGATCCCGCCGACGACCCGTTCGAGCCGCATCTCCGGGCGCTGGGTGAGCTGCGTGATCCCGTAGAGGCAGGTGAGCTCCTTGACCCGCTCATGTGCGGCGGCCTGCGCCCGCTGGCTGACGATCGCACAACCGAGGATCGGCGCGAGCCGCTCGTACGCCTCAACGGCCGTGGGGGCGAACGCCCCCTTTCGCGTGCCCCGCAGCTCCATGATCCCGACCTTTTCGCTGCCGACGCGGATCTGGACGAGGACGAGCGCCCGGCACCGGCCCGACGCGGGTCCGAGCAGCTTCGGGTCGTCGGTAACCAGGCTCCCGCCGGGTGTGAGGTCGGGGAGCGCCTTCCCGTCGGGGTGAAGGAGGAGGGTGCGTGCGAGCCGCTCCGGCCCGGCCGGCGTGCCGACGAGCCGTTCCGCCTGCTGGCCGTCGTCTCCAATCGCGACGCGGATGATGGCGGACCGGGTGGCGGCAGCGCTGAAACGCACGACCGTCGGCCCTTCGCGGAGCCAGAGGAAGGCAGCGCTCGCCCCCGAGAACTCGACGATCGTCGCGAGCGCGCGGGTGATGTAGTCGCTCCTCGGCAGCCCGTTGTCGGCGTCGTGGAGGAGACGGCAGGAGAGGGCGCTCACGCGTTCCGCGCTGAGATCGTCGGGACGTCCGCGCACTGCGTTCCCAGGTCGCCTGGCCGCAGCGGCGGGCGCCGTTTCCGACTTGGTTGCCATCGTTTCAGAATAGCAGCCGGCCGGACGCGCCGCGGGCGCCGGACGCCGGGTCTGGAGCGCCAGGGTCCTCCGTCCGAGCCGTACTCCTTGCCGTTTCCGGGTTCCCTCGGCAACGGGAGGCACGGGCGGGGTCCAACGGGGACGGCCGGATCGGGCCGAACGCCCCGGCGTTTCCTTGACACCGCGATGCAGGCGGGGACACACTCGTTTCACATCGGGGAGGGACCAGGCCCGTGACCGGCTCATCATTCAACCCGTTCGCCATGGCGCAGTCGCAGTACGACCGGGTCGTCGAGCTGCTCGAGCTCGATGCCGCGACGGCGCGTTTCCTCCGTGAGCCGATGCGCGAGATCGTGTTCTCGATTCCGGTGCGGATGGACGACGGCGGCGTGCGGGTGTTCAAGGGTTTCCGCATCCAGCACAACGATGCGCGCGGTCCGGGCAAAGGCGGCCTGCGGTTTCACCCGGCGAGCACCCTGGACGTGGTCCGCGCCCTCGCGATGTGGATGACGTGGAAGACCGCGGTCGTGGACATCCCGCTCGGCGGCAGCGGCGGCGGCGTCGTCGTGGACCCCCACGACCTGAGCTCGGCCGAGCTCGAGCGCTTGTGCCGCGGGTTCATGCGCTTTGCCGCGCGCGACCTCGGGGCCGAGGTGGACGTTCCGGAACCCGACCTCGCGGCCACCCCGCAGCAGATGCTCTGGATGCTCGACGAGTACGAGGTGATCGCGCGGCGGCACGTCCCCGGCGCCCTCACCGGCAAGCCGGTCGGTCTGGGAGGGTCGCTTGGGCGCAAGGAGGCCACCGGGTTCGGCGCCGTGATCTGCGTCCGCGAGGCGCTCAAGGAGATCGGTTTGAAGCCGGCGAACGCGCTCGCGAGCGTGCAGGGGTTCGGCAACGTCGGTCAGCACGCCGTGAGGCTTTTCGCGGAGCTCGGGGTGAAGGTCGTGGCGGTGGCGGCCCTCGACCGCCGGGAGCGCCAGCCTGTCACCGTGCGGAAGGAGGACGGCGTCAGCGTGGACGAGCTCCTCGCGGCCACCGACGGCTTCGGGGGGATCGATCGCGAGGAGGCAGCCCGTGCCGGGTACGAGATCCTCCCCGGCGGCGCGTGGCTCGAGCAGGACGTCGACGTCCTCGTGCCCGCGGCCCTCGAAAACCAGATCACGGTCGAGAACGTTGGGTCGGTGCGACCAAGGGTGCGAATCGTGGCCGAGGGGGCCAACGGCCCCACGAGGGCGGAGGCCGAGCAGGCGTTGGCGGGGCGGGGGGTGCTCGTGATCCCCGACCTGCTCGCCGGCGCCGGAGGCGTCACCTGTTCGTACTTCGAGCAGGTTCAGTCCAACATGAACTACTTCTGGGAGCGCGACGAAGTCCTCGGCAAGCTGGACGTGAGGATGACCAACGCGTACGTCGCGGTGAGCGACCTCGCCCGCAGCCGCAAGCTCTCGATGCGCGACGCGGCGTACGTGATCGCCGTCACCCGGGTCGCGGGTGCATGCAAGGCGAGAGGGTGGCTGTGAGGACGGCGGTCCGCGGTCGGTGGTCCGGGGTCCGAGTGGGGCACGGAAGGCAGGGAGTGCGGGGAAACGCATGAAGGCGGCGCCTGACACCGTTGCGCGGTTCGATCGCGAATTCTTCGACGCCTCGGCCCCGTTCACCGCGATCGGCGGCGGCGAGCTGGGCGGGAAGGCGCAGGGGTTGGCGTTCATCCAGCGCACCCTGGCCGAGCGCTTCACGGGTGGGGCTGAGATCGCTGTCGCCATCCCGCAGCTCACGGTGATCACCACCGAGCACTTCGAGGCGTTCGTGAGGCTCAACGGCCTCGAGGAGGACGCGTCGTCGGACATGCCGGACGACCGCCTGGCCCTCCGTTTCCTGCACGGTGCGCTGCCCACCCAGCTCCTCGGCGACCTCCGGGCGCTCGTCGCGGCGGTCCGGAGGCCCCTTGCGGTGCGCTCGTCGAGTCTCCTCGAGGACGCGATCGGACGCCCGTTCGCCGGCGTCTACGCGACCAAAATGACCCCCAACAACCAGCTCGACGCCGATACCCGCTTCGTCCGTCTCGTCGAGGCGGTCAAGCTTGTGTGGGCCTCGACGTTCTTCCGGGAGGCCAAGGCGTACCTGAAGACCGTGAGCAAGACGGCCGGCGACGAGAGAATGGCCGTCATCGTCCAGGAGGTCGTCGGCCTCCGGCACGGGGATCGTTTCTACCCCGACGTCTCGGGCGTGGCGCGGTCGTACAACTACTACCCGTCCGGCAACGCCAAGCCCGCGGATGGGGTGGCGAGCCTCGCGCTCGGGCTCGGCAAGACCGTCGTCGACGGCGAGCCCTGCTGGAGCTACTCGCCCGCGTACCCCAAGGCGCCGCCGCCGTACAACTCGATCGGCGAGCTGCTCGACGCGACGCAGCGTGAGTTCTGGGCCGTGAACATGGGTACGGCGCCGTACGACCCCGGGCGGGAAGCCGAGCACCTCGTGCGCTGCGCTCTGGCCGACGCGGAAGCCGACGGAACCCTGCGCCTGGCGGCGTCGACCTTCGACCCGAACGCGCAGCGGATCGTCCCCGGGATCGCGGGCAGGGGACCGCGCCTCGTCAACTTCGCCCCGCTCCTGTCCTACAACCAACTTCCCCTCAACGACTCGGTGCGGCAGCTCCTCGAGGTGTGCGAGGACGCGGCCGGCGAGCCGGTGGAGATCGAGTTCGCCCTCGCCGCCGAGCCCGGCGGCGCGGCCCGGCTGGGGTTCTTGCAGGTGAGGCCGCTGGTGGTGGCGCGTGAGGCGGTCGTTGTGGATGACGCCGATCTCGAGGGACCGGGCGTCCTGGCCGCCTCGCGGCGCGCCCTCGGCAACGGCGCGGACGCCTCGATCCGGGACGTCGTCTACCTCAAGGCCGCGCCGTTCGACCCGGCGGTCACGCCCGCAATCGCCGGAGAGGTCGAGGCGGTCAACGACTCTCTGATGCGCGACGGGCGGCCCTACCTGCTCGCCGGGTTCGGCCGCTGGGGAACCTCCGACAAGTGGGGGGGGGTGCCGGTGCAGTGGGCGCAGATCTGCGGCGCCCGGGCGATCCTCGAGGCATCGACCTCGCGGCTGCACGCGGACCTGTCGCAGGGCTCGCACTTCTTCCACAACCTGACGAGCTTCTCGGTGCTGTACTTCTCGCTCGACGGCGCCGAGAGCCGGAGTGTCGACTGGGGCTGGCTCGACGCCCAGAAGCCCGTCGCGGAGACCCGGTACCTGCGCCACGTGCGACTCGACGCGCCCCTCTCCATCAGGGTCGACGGCCGGTCCGGAAGGGGGGTGATCAAGCGCCATGACTGATCCCGCCAAGAGCAACGAAAGGTTGTTGTGGGCGTTGCAGGAGCGCGCCAAGGAGCTCGCCTGCCTCTACGAGGTCGAGGAACTGCTCGGCGACGCCGAGAAGGCGCTCGAAGAGGTCTTCTCGGGCATCGTCGAGGCCATTCCCCCCGGTTGGCAATACCCGGACATCTGCGTGGCGACCATCGAGTTCCAGGGCCGCACGTTCGGGCCCCCCCGGCTGGTCGCTACGCCGTGGTCGCAGAGCGCCGACATCGTCGTGCAGGAAAAGAGGGTGGGCACGATCCGCGTCTTCTACACGGAGGGGATGCCGGACGCCGACGAGGGGCCGTTCCTCAAGGAGGAGGGGAAGCTCATCCGCACCATCGCGGACCGCGTCGGGCACTTCATCCTGCACCGGGAGCTGCGCGGCGTCGTCCAGGAGTGGCGGAACGCCCGGGCCTCGCTCGCGGAGAAACGGCCCGAGGAGTGGCGCGTCGTCCTCAACCTGCTCCGCCGCACCGACCAGGACCTATTCGTGCGCATCTCGCGGAAGATGGCCACGCACCTTGCCTGGAGCGGAGTCGGGGAGGCACAGGCGCTGCTGCAGGGGTTCGGCCAGGACCGGGGGGGCGACGACGGCGGCGTCGGCGAAAGCAACGAGCCGAGCCATCGCCTGCCGCTCGGCAACCCGCTGCAGCTTGCGGACCAGGTGGTCGCGCTCGCGCAAGCGCGGCTCTCGGGCGGCGAACTGCTCGAGCGGATCGAGCGCTGGATCCACGAGGACCGCTCGGCGTTCCTGGTCCAGACGGTGGCGAACGTGCAGGCGTCGCCGGAGGAGGTCGCGAACGCCATCCGCCGCTACCTGCACCTGGTTCCCGAGGGCGCCGGCCTCGCGGCACCGACCCTGAGCATCGCGCGGGTCTCGCTGCTCCGCCGCTTCCTCTCGAGCGAACCCGCCTACCTGCGGGTCGCGAAGCAGTTCGTCGACCTCGAGGACATCCTCCTCCTGCTCGATCACCTGGTCTGTCTGCCCGGCAGCCGCGGCATGCTGGGCGGGAAGCTGGCCGGCGTGTTCCTGGCGGAGCAGGCTCTCCGCCGGATGGGCAAGAGCCACCCGGAGATCGGCGAGGTGCGGGTGCCGCGCGCCTGGTACGTCGCGTCGGACGCCGTGCGCGGTTTCGTGCGCCACAACAACCTCGAGGAGGTCTACGAGCAGAAGTACAAGCCGATCGACCAGGTCCGCCTCGAGTACCCCCAGCTCGTGCAGGTCTTCAAGAACTCGGAGTTCCCCCCGGAGTTGGTCAAGGGGTTGTCGCTGGTGCTCGACGACCTCCACGACACGCCGATCATCGTGCGCTCCTCGAGCCTGCTCGAGGACCGCTTCGGCGCGGTGTTCTCGGGGAAGTACAAGAGTCTGTTCCTCGCCAACCAGGGGACCAAGCGCGAGCGCCTCAACGCGCTGATGGACGCCATCGCCGAGGTGTACGCCTCGATCCACGGCCCCGACCCCATCCAGTACCGGGCGGAGCGGGGACTGCTGGACTTCCAGGAGGAGATGGGAATCATGATCCAGGAGGTCGTCGGGGCGAGGGTGTGCCGCTACTTCTTCCCCGCCTTCGCCGGGGTCGCCCTCTCGCGCAACGAGTTCCGCTGGTCGCAGCGGATCCGCCGCGAGGACGGCCTGATCCGCATGGTACCGGGTCTCGGCACGCGCGCCGTTGACCGCGTTCGCGAGGACTACCCGGTGCTCGTCGCGCCGGGGCAGCCGGGTTTGCGCGTCAACGTCACGCCCGACGAGGTGGTGAAGTACTCCCCGCAGCAGATCGAGGTCGTGGACCTCGAGGCGCGCAGTCTGAAGACGATGCCGGTCCGGACGTTGCTCGCCCAGTGCGGCCGGGAGTACCCGGAACTCCACCGTGTCGTCTCGCTGCTGCAGGAGGGGAGGATCGTCAAGCCGCTCGGCAAGTTCGTGGACCTCGAACACGGCGAGGCGGTCGTGACGTTCGACGGCTTGATCTCGGACACGGGCCTCGTGAGGCGGGTGGGGGCGATGCTGGCGCTGCTCGAGGGAGCGCTCGGCCACCCGGTTGACATGGAGTTCGCCTCGGACGGGTCCGACTTCTACCTGCTCCAGTGCCGGCCGCAGAGCTTCAACCGCGAGAACGTCGCGGCCGCCATCCCGCACGACGTGCCCGACGGGAGCGTTCTCTTCACGGCCAACCGCTACGTGTCCAACGGCAGGATCCCCGACATCACGCACATCGTCTACGTCGACCCCGACCGCTACAACGAGCTCGCGGACCACGCCGACCTGCAAGCGGTGGGGTGCGCCGTCAGCCGCCTCAACGCCCTGCTGCCGAAGCGGCAGTTCGTCCTGATCGGGCCTGGGCGGTGGGGGAGCCGCGGCGACATCAGGCTCGGCGTGAACGTGACCTACTCGGACATCAACAACACGGCCATGCTCGCCGAGATCGCGCGGAAGCGCGGGAACTACGTGCCCGACCTCTCGTTCGGGACGCACTTTTTCCAGGACCTCGTCGAGGCCGGGATCCGTTACCTCCCGCTCTACCCCGACGACCCGGGCGCCGTCTTCAACGAACGCTTCCTGCGGGAATCGGAGAACGAGCTGGCGAGCCTCGCGCCGGAGTTCGCGCACCTCGGCGACGTCGTGCGCGTCATCGACGTGCCCAAGGTGTGTTCCGGCATGGTCCTGCGGGTTCTCATGAACGCCGACGAGGACCGCGCCGTGGGCATCCTGGTGCCGGCCGGCCGCCCGCCCGACATGCCGTCCGAGGAAGCGCGGCTCGGCGAGGCACCGCGGGAAGGGCACTGGCGGTGGCGCCTGCGGATGGCCGAGCGGATCGCCGGCCAGGTAGACGCCGCGAGGTTCGGCGTCGTGGCGATGTACGTGTTCGGCAGCGCCAAGAACGCGTCGGCGGGGCCGGGGAGCGACATCGACCTCCTCGTCCACGTCCGCGGGACGGAAGAACAGCGCGGGGCGCTCACCACCTGGCTCGAGGGTTGGAGCCTCTGCCTGGACGAGATGAACTTCCTTCGCACCGGCCTTCGCAGCGCCGGCCTGCTGGACGTGCACCTGATCACCGACGAGGACATCGCGGCGCGGTCGAGTTATGCGGTGAAGATAGGGAACGTCACGGACGCCGCTTGGGAGTTGCCGTTGCACCGCTAAAGGCGCCGCCGGCGTCGGACCTCTCGCTGCGTTGCGCTCGCCCCCGATCCTCGCATCGCCTCGGCATAGCTCCGGTGCGGCTAGGGTTCGCGCGCCGCGTAGGCCAACGGCGGCGTTCGCGGCTACACGCCTTGCTACAGGGCCGCAACGGAAGGCGCCGGGCGACTCGCCGTTCTCCTCGGCCCTGCCCCTTGGAAATGCGACCTGAGCGAACCTTGACTCGTCGCTCCTCGAACCCCGAACCTCGAACCCCGAACCCCGAACCCCGAACCCCGAACCCCGAACCCCGAACCCCGAACCCCAATGGCCAGAGCCCGGGTCACGGTCCTTCAGATCAGCTCGCGCGTTGCTGAGGCGGGGTCTTCGAGGTCGAACCTGACCAGAGCGAGCTCGGGGCCGTGGTGCGCGGCGGAGAAGCACCAGGTGCGGCCGATCCGCTGGCGCCAGCGCCCGGTGATGCGCGCCGACTCGTGGACGTGGCCGTGCAGGGTGACGAGCGGCTGGCGTTCGTCGATGAACCGGCGGATCGCGATGCTGCCGATGTGCACGTCGAGCGGCACGTGTTCGAACGTGCGCCCGTCCAGAGCGGCGCGGTCCAGGTCCGTCCGGTACGGCGGCGCGTGGAACAGCATCACCGCGGCGGCAAGGTCCTCCTCACCGGCGAGCGCGGCCAAGTCGCGGGCGATCGTGCCGTACCGCACCTCGGAGGGGTCCGCCGGCACCGTCCGGAACCCCTCCTCCAGCGCTACGCACCCGGGCTCGAGGTGGCGCGAGACGTCCCATCGTTCCCAGTCTTTGAGCACGAACGGCGTCGGCGGCACGCACGCGTAGCCGAAGACGACGGCGGCTCCGATGGCGACGCGGCGCATGTGCACGTGTTCGAGAAGGCCGTCGCGCTCCAGCACCTCGAGTCCCGCCTGCTGCGCCCTGGGGTCGTCGTTGCCGAGGATCGCGAGGACGGACGGATAGTCGTCGCCGAGGGCGCCGCGGAGAGCCGCGAGGCGCGGGCCCAAGACTTCGGAGAAGAAGTCGCCGGGAGCGCCGTCCGCGAACGGGTGCGGGAGGAGATCGCCCCCGAGGAAGAGCACGGCCGGTCGCTCCCGCCCCGCCGCCGCGAACAGCTTGTCGTAACGGTCCGATCGGCC